>JABSRP010000012.1 GCA_013215145.1 Pseudobacteriovorax sp. | reverse complement strand
CCTTGCGTCAAATCTAAGCGTATCCATTTGCCATCCCACACTTTTAACCGTTTATAAGCATCATTGATGTAGGCATTAGGGATACCGTTCTCTTTCGTTCTTAAATCAATATGAGATCCGATCGGCTGGGGTACTGTAGTCACTAAAGCTGCTACAGTACCTAAGTTGTTTGGCATTCCATTGGTGACTAAAATCTGTTGGGTATGGTAAGCATGACGCTTAAGATCGGAGGCATCCACGAAGGTGACTAATCCGCGACTTATACCTTTATTTAAAATACGAATTCCAGAACGTTCTTTCTCGAAGAACTTTGCCAGGTAATGAATACCTATATGTCTAAGTTCGTTCTCAATGATAGGACTTACTAAGAATCTAGCCCTGTTAAATAGTTGAAATTTAAGCTCATCATTCCCCAGTTTTGCTCGATAAGCCTTTGCCGCAAGCAACCATTGAAAGGGAATGCTTTCTCTCTGATACATATGCCTTAGAGCATCCGAAAAGCTCTCAAAGGAATCAGCATTTAGACCAAACAATCGATTCAGATGAGATAGGAGGCGATCATCAAAGTCGGGAATTTTGGCCATAATTGTTTCGGGCGAGTGGAGCCCAATTTGCTTCAATAGGTTCTGATGCAAGGTAAAGTAGTCCTGATAATTATTTGTTAGGTGATCAGAATTCTGCTGGGTTGCCATCGTTTCCCAATTGGCCTCCATGTCGTCAATTCTTTGCCCCAACTCTTCGCTACCATCCAATAATCCCAACAAACCCTCACAGCATTGAGACGATCTAGCGTTAGACACCATTAAGGCTTGATTTTTTGCTTCGGTAAATAACTCAGCCAACAGCGCTTCGAGCTCATCATAGCTTTTTGTAAACTCAGCAGAAAATGATAAGAGATGTTTGTTCCTGTATTCCCTCACTAGACTCTTGATACCAGGACCAAACTGATTATGAATGGCCTCTTTCACGAAAAAGAATGACTCCATCTCCTGTGACATACGAGTACTTAACTCCCTTAAGCGCCTTATATCAGCCATGGGACGATGGATATCACTTTGATGTGCAAGAAGGTAGCGATAAAACTCTTGCCTCTCGCCAAGAAGCCTAGAAAGTAGACGGGTATTGGAATAGGAACCGTATTCAATAGCATTTTGAAATAGCAAAACCTGACTCTCAAGCCTTCGATTGATGCCACTAGCTATGGTTTTTTGTAGTAAAGCTGATCGGGACTCAGCATCAAAATCGATACCAAAGGCATTCCTGTCAATTATCTGATTCATTTTACGATCTTTGGCAGGGTTTTCTCCGAGGGAAATGGCATCCAGCAAATAATTCTGAGTTTCGTGCACCAGACTAGCCTTCGAGCAAAAAACGGTCTGCGCAAAAGCAATCGCCTCTATTTGACTGATTAGGAAGGGACTACTGGCCCTAAGTTTAAAGACATCGCGTAAGCTGCCACATATCAGCTCTGTTTGCTGCGAGAACGGCGCAAGATTATGCTTAGTCACGTGCCGTAGGCTATGCTGATTCTGCTGGATAAATTCAAGCTTATCTATAGGACTAGACCGCACTAAACGCTTAGTCAAAAGATTTAGGACAGACACGATATTTTCAGATGCTATGGACCAATCGGGAATCGTGTTTATTTGATTAGGGTTAGATATGGTCTTCAGCAGCTCACTCAGATCTGGATAAGTTCTAGCTTTTGACGGATGGCTCCAGGCCTCAGTTAGAAGTAGTCCTATACACTCAGTTGCCGGAATCTGCCTACGACACTTTTTTGAGCTGATCGCCTTTTCAATCTGAAAGACCTCGAGAAAATCATGGCGAGCTTCAGGTTTCATCAGCGTTCCATAGTCTTCCCATTGCTGCTGGTATCGACTATTTCTGATCACATCGTATGTCAGCTTGGGAAACTCTCTAGCTAGACTACTAATGGTTTCAAACGTAACATCAGAACTTAATCGACACTGCAGTGGTATATTCAGACTTAAATGCTTGATGATACGATGTTTGAGTCCTTGCGAGTTGACGTTACGGATTAAATCCAACTTATGATCGTTAGTCAGTTCTAAATAGTCTTGACAACTAGTACTATACCCCGGTCCCAGCTTAAGGAGATCGAGGGCACCTGATATCGCTTTCGATTCTGAACCCCAGGCATCCAAACCTAGACATACCGTCATCAAGAGAGGGCCTAATACAACATATCTCGTACAATTCATCGCACAATCCATATCTAAATGAAAGGATGCCAAGAACTATCATGAATCAGCCACCAAATAAAGGATTCCTATGATGATCTTTGCAGTTATTTTTTTCACATCCTCTCTTAAGTTTATTTAATTCTGACGATTACCTCTCCGTCCATCCCACTAAGGCTTTCCGATAGTTTATCTTGTTAGAGAATAGCATCCGCATAGAGTGCAATCATTTGCGAAAGACCTATCAGAGAATCCCGATGTCTATGATCAAAGTAAGAGGTCAAAGGAGCCTCACAATCAATGACCCCTATAGACTTACCATCAAAAAGTATGGGAACTGAAATTTCCGACAGTCCTCCGCCAACATCGGGAATATACCTTCGATCAAAGCGCGTATCCTCTACAATTTCACTTGTTTTGTTCCTGAGAGTAAAGCCAACCACTCCCTCGCCGATGGGTATCACAATGGGATCTAAAATCGAATGCGTGTCGCAAAGCTTTTTTCCATAAGCCGCCATCTGATGAAGGCCGTCATCGCCTTTGAGATAAATGACGCAATCAGGTAAGACTAAGGTCCTTCCGATATGGCTCGCAATACTCTGAAGGTAGGTTCTATGTTTTTTACATGAGAAAAGGCATTGGTAGTTGATTTCTGAGGGTTTTACTATATGGGACAATCCTATGATTTTTTCAAAATAGACCTTTTCCGTTGCCGAAAACTTAAAGAAATCGATAAACTTTTGTAAAGCATGATTGCCAATTTTTCGTTCGCCTTTTATGATCTTACATAACGTAGAAACATCTTTAAAATTGAGCTTGCGAGACCAAAGGCGCAGGGACCAATAGGGTCTTGTCTGCTGCTTATATTGGTGATAGGCACTCAGAAACTCGGCAGGGCAACTAAAATCAAAAATAAGTGGCTTTTTCATCGTCATCTCCCGTCTTATACAATCTTAGGATATTTCTTGGGACTGTGGACTCTGTCGCCCACACCAATCCATTGCCCTACCTTGATTAAAACCCGCTTTTGCCTTTATGGTTTGGGTATGGGCAGTAGCTGTTACTCCTTTAACAATTTATTTCAAATAGAGAGGTCAAAAATGATAAGTTTTCACGTCCCAAAAAAATTTTGGGTACAATCTGTAACGCTTGCGGCACTCCTTGGTCCAAGCACTCTATCTCAGGGTACAATTCTTAAGGATCAAAAAAATCTCGACTGGGCTTCAAGACGGGATCTGACAAGCCAGCAATTCTCTTCGGCGTTCCAGACTTACAAGAGTCAAGGCTACATGATGATAGATATCGATGCATATCAGGTCGGTAGTAGCCTTCGTTACTCCATGGTTTGGCGCGAAAATAAAGATGGTAGAAAATGGGCCGAACATAGAGATTTGACGAGTCGTCGCTACAATGAGCTTTGGCAAGACTATAAATCCAAGGGATATCGACCTCTTGATCTGACTACCTACAAAAAAGGCTCGCAAATCCTCTATGCTGGGATCTGGGTCGAAAACAAAGAAGGTCTAGGCTGGTCGTCTCATCGAAACCTAAGCGGACAGGAATACGGCGCAATCTTTCAGGAAAAATCTAGCAATGGATTTCGTCTGGTCGATATGGAGGCCTATTTTCATAATGGTAGCGTTAAGTATTCTGCTATTTGGTACAAAAATACTCAAAATAAACCGTGGATACAGCTGCGTAATTTGAGTCGGAGCGAGTATCAAGAAGAAGTGAATAAAAAGGCTGAAAACGGCTTCATGGTGGTGGATTTTGAATCTTATGATACCGCTAATGGCAAAAAGTATGCTGCCATATGGGAAAAAAAGCCTGGTTACAGACACCAAGTACTAACCAATAGAAACGAAACAAGTTTTGCTAATCTTTGGCGCCAGTACCGAGACGAGGGCTATCGCCTTGTGGATTTCGAGCGCCACGGCAACCTCTACAGCGGGATTTGGGTCGAAAATAGCTCGCGGCTTCGCTATAGTAAAAAATCAGAATTAGATACTCTGATCAAAGATTATCGCTCCGAGCATAATCTACCAGGAATATCGGTAGCAGTTATCAGAAACGGCAGTCATCTATATAAACGAGGCTTCGGCTTTGCCGACATAGCTAAAAATAAAGCAGCTCATTCTGAGACCGTATACCTTACAGCATCAGTGGCCAAGGCGATTGGGGGTACTTTAGCGGCAAAACTAGAGCATGAGCAAAGGCTTCGTAGCGGCAAGCGATTCTCACTTGACCTCGGTAACCGCACTGACACCTATATCAACAATCTACCCAATCATCATAACCACACCCTAGAAGAACTACTCAGTCATCGATCTTGCATGGGTCACTACGATTTAATTCCAAATCAGACGAATCACTACTCCACGGCGTTAGCAGCGACGCAAAATATCTGGGACGTGGATCTTCTTGACGACTGCGATATAGGCGATGACAGCAACTATTCGACTCCAGCCTTCACCGTCCTTGCAGCAGCCCTCGAAGGAGCCACAGGTCGATCCATTAAGAACTTATTAAACAATGAGCTTTTTTCGCCTTACGACCTGGGGATACGAGTGCAGTTTTCCTCTTCACAATTACCCAATAACTATGAGAGAGCGATACCCTACGGGAATAACAACAACCCATCAAGTTATAGCAACAACTCTTGGAAAGTCCTTGGAGGCGGTATGGAAGCTAGTCCTATCGAGTTGTCACGTTTTGGATGGAAGCTATTGAAGGGGGACATTATGAACAAAACCGCTCGGGACGACCGTTTATGGGCCCGAAGTTCAACAGTGAATTCCTACGGTCTTGGATGGGTCGTCAGAACCCGTGACAGTCGTCGGGTGGTTGAGCACAACGGGTCTTGGACAGGCTCGCGCACCTACCTGCGGATTTACCGAGACAACGGCCTAGTGATATCTATCATGTCCAACTCCAGATCAGGCCATTCTGGCGGCGACATCTCTACGCTAACATCAGACATTGCCAATACTATCCTTAACTAAGATCAGATCTTACGTTGGAGACTCCTATCAGGCGTCTCCAACGCTTTGCTGAGCCTATCTCGAACTCAAATCCAGGCACATGAAAATATATTTCTTAAAAAAACAGCCAGCTAGCTGAACTCTCACAAGACTTAGTCTACTATAGACCCTAGACAGTTAGGGTAAGAGATGTAACTCAACTTGCCGATTTATGTGATAATTGTAGGGATTAGCCATGGAATTTAAAGAAGCGCTCGCAGTCCATCTAGAAGCCATCAAACAGAGAGATCTCGATACCTATAAAAATACTGTGCACGAAAACGATGATGTCCGCGTCATACTTTTGAATGGCAAAGAGATCAAAGGCTACGACGAGATTATCAAACTACACCAAGCCTGGTTCGGCGATCCAGACTGGTCCATAGCCTTCGATATTGTTGACGCCAAACAATGCGAAAACACCGGACTGGCACTACTAAAGGTTCACTATGATGACTTAGATGAAAAAGGTAGCCCCTATCAAAAGACCTATTGGCTATCTCTACATTTTCAAAGAATCCACTCGCAATGGAAACTAGTTTTTGATCAGAATACCGACATAGTCTGACCAAAAATATCCGTTCACAGTTGCGCCGAAGGAAGGTACCGATGAGCTCAGAAAGTGATTTGATTAAAGTAAAAAGCTACTATGATGGCAGTGAAGCAGAGATCGCTAAGGCCAAACTTTTGGCTCATGGGATATTTTGCTCTATTTTGTCGGACAACTTAGGCGGTCAACGACTCGACCTAAATGAAACTCTTGGCTCTAGTCTATTGGTCAAACGATCAGATTTTGACAAAGCAGAGTCTCTATTAAATGACGTCTATAGTGAAGATGATCAAGAACTCCATCAAGACGATATCAACCCCTCAACCGAGGCCTCAAACAAAGCACGACTAAGCTACCGATTTCTCGCGGGAGTCACTTTATTGAGCTTTATCATTCCCATTTTGCCAAATATTTATGGCATACATCGGTATATAAATATAGCTCCCGAAGTTCGCAAAAGGATGCATTGGTCGAAGTATATTCTTATTCTGATTCTTACAACCAATCTACTTCTTATTCTAGCATTTTTGTTAGGTGACTAATTGGCTTTTGGAACGATCAGAATGTTACGCCTACAGTTAGCTTTGTAGAATACCTTAAAATTGTACTCGCAACCCAACCGTACTCACTATGTCTATCACCACGATAGGATTCGTTTTCGACAGACAATGAGAACTGATTTCCATCTTGTTGATGAACAAACTGGGTTCCCATGATCAATAATGAACTACTATCACTCAAGGAATAAAATCCCCTCAAGATAGGGGCCCAATTACTTTGAAAATGTGTGACGATATTCATAAAAATCAAATCTCGACTTAGCCATTGATTCGCTCCCCAGCTAAAGTTGTCTTCAGATCCTGGTTTTTTATGATTATAGTAGTCATATCGTTCCGATGTTACTACTGAGCCCATACCGATATCTAAGTCGTAAAGATGGTCGTCAGTCTCTCCATTTGCCAATCCATGTGCATTTCGAATATATTCGAGAGATAAAGTCATGGGTAAAAAAGGAATACTGATTCGACTGCCAAAAACTCCATCACTGAAATACGAGTCCTCTTTCTTGCCTCTATGAATATTGTAGTCTAGATACAAGACTAGCGAATCAAAAGGTGTAGCACTCATGCTTTGTCCATAAAAATCTGATCCCAGTATGAAACGACTTTGAACATATTCACCGCTATAGTCTACCGTGATGTAAGGAACTAACTCATTCTGGCCCTTTTCATATACTGTTAGAAAACCTAGTGAAATATCGTCATTTAAAAAACGGGATAATTGAAAAAGATCTGCGCCCTTCTCAATTGCAAATGGACCTTGTTCATTACGCATGCCCGCCCTTATGGGGTTCGAAGGGTTTGTGGAGACTGCCGTACCTATCCTATATGAATAACGTCCAAGTATCGCGTTCCAATAGTCAGTCTCTAAGTTTATGAAACCTTCAATCAGATCAGTTTCGCAGATATTTTTACTCTCGACTCCAATAGTTGAAACGCAGGAACTACGATGATCTAAAATAATTCGCCAAAGATCTAGGTCAATATTTGCTTTTACACCTATCGATAAATAGTCTTCAGAATTGGGAACTTCGTCTACTACGGTCCGCCAATGACGACTAGACGCTTCGATATTGGGGTATAACTCGACTTCTGCGCCATTCCATACCGCATAGATATTTGTCGACATGATCATAAAAATAAGACTTAGCCGCAGCATAATCATTTACAGCGATTCCTTGATAATTTTCTTGGTTGAACGATTCAGTTTTCCGCGAGAAAAAAAGCTATCAGGATTCGCTTCTATAACCTTCACACCAAGAAACGTTACTTTTGTTTGATTTGAACTATTAATCGCATCTATGACATTCAATCCATCGATCAAATCATCGTCATCTTTATAAATAGGTTCGCCTATTTTGATGATTTTTCCAGAGATCGTGTGATATCTAATTTTTTTGAGTCTGCGTTGCTTGGAATCGTAAAGCAACTGAATAGTGCCATAACTCGCATCCTTACTAACGCCTTTCAAATCGAGTGTGATAATTCCTGATTTGCTATTCATTTGGGTTATTTCATAATCACGACCATTGAATCTGACATCCAAGACGTCGCCAATAGATGCTTCTCCAACTAGTCTCCCGGCAGGTGAAATTCGCAAAGGTAAACGTCCCCCTTCCTTTTGAATCCACACGCCCTTTTCTGTCCTAAGAACAGCCATCCTTTGCCCCTTTGGGTCAGAGACCGCGACAGCTATTTTTTTATAATCTTGTGAAATCGATCGATAGACCACCCGTTTCTTTTCTTTTCCATCGACAATATTAAGAAACTCTACCTCTGCTAAAAACGACTTGTCTTTTGGATAAGGAAAACTGCTGTTTATTGTAGAAAGAACCTGACTACCATCTCCCTTTAAATCTGAGGTTGAGCTTTGAGCAACATAGGGGGTAAAAATGAATAGGAAAAACGCTGTTTTTAACAAAAGATCTATAATCTTTGTCTTTCCAGCAGACCTTATGGGAAAAATACAAGCTAAAGCTGAACTAATGATAGCCACCAACATCACGATAAGAACTCCATGCCAATCTATAAATAATTTTAGATTATATCCTTTACTCGCTCCAGGCGGTGGAGGCATAGGGATACCACCCATAAGATCGATAACACCGCCTATGGATAACGCAAATGTAGCACCGATGAAAGCCCCCACAATTGATAGTAGGAAAGTCTCTTGGACGAATAGAGACGAGATAAATCCTCGCAAAATTCCAATCGAACGCAAAATACCAATTTCATCATGCCTCTCCATAATCGACATATAAAGAGTATTAGACATTGCTAGAACTGAAACCAACAAAAGGATCGAAAGAAATACGATAAATAGCCTGTCGTTTAGGTTTTTTACTCCTAAATAGAAGTCAGCAACTTCGTGCCATGGTTTAGCTGCATAACCGCTATAATTAGAAACTAGAAAATTGATTTCTGAAAGAACTTTTTCAGTATCATCCGTCTCATTGAGTGAGATTGCCAAATAATCCGCTTGCTCGGATTGTAAAGAATCCTGAGCTGTTCCAAAGGGTATAATTAGTCTTACTGCTTCTGACTCTTTAGATCGTGATTCCAATAATCCTAATATAGACACGTCTATTGCATTCATTCTACCGTCATCTGTCGACACTAAGAGTGAAGCATAATCACCAAGACTAAGCTCTAAGCGCTCAGCCATTCGTTTTCCAATCACCACACCGAAAGGTTCTTCTTCAAGGATATTTTCCCCAATATTTACCGGAGTCCAACTGCTCAATGCTAAGTGTCCCTCAGGATCTACCCCTTCAGCAACAAAAACCGTACTACTATCGCCCGTTCCGATGACTCCCGAAAATTTCCTCTTCAACGACATACCTTGTATCAGTTCACTAAGTTCTTTGTTTTCTAGAATATCATTTTCAATTTTCTTAAGAATCTCTACGGATCCTCTTTCTTTCTCAGGTGTACTACTATCAAACCAATTAACTTTGGCTATTTGTATATGTCCGTTACCTGATCTGGAAAAATTTTCACTCAAACCCCAATAGGTATACTGCATGTATCCATAGAATAACAGTGATCCAAGTACACTGATACCGATGGAAAGAATTGTGATAAAGCTTCTTTTTGGAGATCGTAATAGATTTAAGAAAGCCATTTTGATTAAAAATTTATAGATCATACCATACCCTCTAATTGACCATCTAACATTGAGATAATATGATCTGATCTCTTTGCGACCGCATTATCATGTGTAGAAATCAGTGCCATTATTTTTTGTTCTTTTATAATATCTTGAAACATATCTAGAACTGCCTCTGACGTCTTAGAGTCAAGATTGGCAGTCGGTTCATCAGCGAAAATAATCTTTGGCTGATTTACAAGAGCTCTGGCTATTGCTACCCTCTGTCTCTGCCCACCACTAAGCTGATTGATACGACGTTTTTTAAACTCTTCTAGTCCAACACGCTGAAGCAATGAATCAGCCATCTCATAACTCTTTTTTAGGTTACGACTTTTGTAAACAGCAGGTAGTGCAACATTCTCAATGACACTAAGAGTCGGAATCAGATGATATGACTGAAAAACAAAACCAAAAGACACTAATCTAAATTTACTTTTTTGATCGTCTGAAAGGTTATCAATCCGCTTTCCTTCGAAATGAATGATACCTTCATCAGCACTATCAATCAGTCCTAAACAGTGAAGTAGGGTCGATTTTCCTGAACCACTAGGTCCCATTAATGAGACTAAGCCAGGCTCACTAAAGGTTGTGGATATGCCTTTTAATGCAAGATACGACTTATCACCCAACTGGTATGATTTTTTGAGATTTTCGAAGGATAAATTCATGATACTACCTACTTAATCTGTCGTTTGAACGTTTCAAAGATTCGCCAAGCAATGCTAAAACTTCTTTATTTTCATTTTTTGACAAAAGCCTAGTTCGAATATCTTTTGCTTTGTCTAACGATTCTTTGGCCTTAGAGCGATAGACGTCAAGATGTTTAGGTAGGTAAGAATATGATCGCGCAATGTTTTTTAAGCTAATAAGATAGTAAAGTTCATTGTTACCTCGCTTAGTTTTGCTGAGGCTTCTTTCTAACAATCCTCTGGATTCCTTAAAATTTTTAGCAAGTAACTTTTCGTCTTTAACAAAGGCATTTTTCATACCTATGATGACACCTAGATAGCTTTGGTAAAGGGGACATTTAAATTTTTTGTACCCTGACCTCAAACTATCAATATTCTTTTCTAGGTACGCCAACCCATTAGGGTTAATGTCTTTTTTAAAGGCGTTAACACTGGTTTCCACAAGCTCATTTTCCAGAGTTAAGCTGTTTTTACAGTGTTTTGAGCTAGCGAATATTGGGGCACTACTTATAAAACAAATAGTTGTGAATGAATATAAAATCCTTTTAAACATTAGTCTTCTCCTTTAAATGACCAGTTAGTCTAAATAAATCCATTTCCTTAATAACTTTTCGAAAGATAACTAAGGCTGTGATAGCAAAACCTAAATTCATTCCAAACCAAAGGCCTAAGACACCTTGATCTAGATAAAATGCAAACAGATACTGACTGAGACCTCCAAAAATACCGTAACCGATAAGGGCTTGGAACAGAGGAGCCCGTGTTTGTCCAATTCCCCTAAGCATCGAAGCAAAAACTACGATGAAACTTTGTAGACCGCACAACACACCTGCTTGAATCATCGATTGGCCCATATGTCCTATGATTTGTTTATTAGTAGGATCGGGTCTATAGAATACTCCTACAAGTTCATTGGGGAATACTGAAAACAAGAGAACTAGTAATCCAGAAAACATAAAAGTTAATATTGTAGCTGCAATACAATATTTTCTACTTTCAATTTTTTGACCCTCAGACCATAGAACACTGACCTTTTGTACTATAGCTTGAGAAATACCAAGGCTTGCAAGTAAACCAATACTTATCCAAAGAAGAACTACCGTATGAATCGAGAGTACTTCAGGCCAATATCTACCAATGATAAGCAGCGATAGAAGTATCGCAAAATTCTCTATGAGAATTACACCGCTAATTGGCCAACCGAGAGCAAACAAACCCACCACCTTAGATCGGGATATTCTGTTTAAGAAGCCTTTTAAATTAGGTAGCGGGAAGGATGTATTTAATCCAAGAAAGTATGACACAATCAAAACAATGGCATTTACGGAAGCGACGCATAGCAATATACTTTTCGTCATGTCGTAATCACTTACATTTAGGGTTTCGACTAAATACATACAAGCGATGATTCCTACTATTGATCCAAAGCTAAATAAAACCGAAAGCAAATGAGATTTATTCTGCAGGATTAAATGTATCTTTAGCGGCGACAAAAGAATACTAGGTATGATCAGTACCGCTACATATGGGGACAGCTCCTTCACCATGGAGTAAATAGATTCATCTACTCCAATTGCAATTAGAATTTCGCCAGTAAAAAATATTGTTAGAGACAGCAAGAAAGAAATCAAAACCGACACAAAGAGACCGTTTGCCATACTACTCTGATAGGCATCAATGTCTTTTCGCCCGATCCCATCACCGGCGAAAAAAAACAATGCCTGCATTAAGCCCGTCCCCCCGAGAATCGCAGCGAAGGCGATTTTATCTAAAAGTCCAAATGCGCTATACGTATCGAGTGGACCAATTAGTCTGTGCATGACGAATCCCAGAATAAAGGGAGCAAGTTGAACCAGAGTCAACCACAATGATTGCTTTCCGAGATCTACGATATGCCTCGCACTATCTAAGAACATAAATACCCCTACAATAAAATCTCATTAACTTCCGGATGACTAAGGAAGCCGCTAGGACTAGAGGTCTTTCCGTAAGCACCCGACTGAAAAATAATAATTTTATCGCCTGGTTCTAATTTTGGTAGCATAATTTTTGACGCAAATTGATCTAAAGGGGTACAAAGCAGTCCAGTCAACCTATAGGGTTCAGGAGACGATGTTTTCCCAAGTACCCGGATAGGAAAATTTCTTTTAATGACCTGACCGAAGTTTCCTGTCGCTAGTAAATGGTGATGTAATCCACCATTCGTAATTGCAAAATCAATTCCACCGGATTTTTTTATGTCGATTACTTCGCAGGCATAGATACCAGCTTCTCCTACAAGATAGCGACCTAGCTCCAATGCTACTTGTGAGTGATCAAAGTCTTTTTTAGACCAATCTGCAATATTATTTAAATTTTCCT
The DNA here is from genome assembly GCA_013215145.1 of Pseudobacteriovorax sp. Classification (GTDB taxonomy): domain Bacteria; phylum Bdellovibrionota_B; class Oligoflexia; order Oligoflexales; family Oligoflexaceae; genus DT-89. The sequence goes on along the minus strand of JABSRP010000012.1, from coordinate 270,115 downwards.
TTATGATATCAGTTTTAAGAGATTTATCATTTGGATAGTAAGGAATCCCCAGACCTCCACCAAGGTTAATCTTCTTCATCGGCAATATATGTTCGTCTGTAAATTTGATCGCAAGCTCGTAGGATTTTTTTTGAGCATCTACAATTGCCTGGGTGTCGAGATTTTGTGATCCAGAAAATAAATGAAGTCCTTTAAAGTGGAAATCGAAAGACTTTATTTTATCCACAGCACCTGGTACTTGTTCCCAGTCAATGCCAAATTGTCTAGGGGTTCCACCCATCTTCAGACCAAAACCCTTGGTTTCAAAGGGTACGTTAATTCTTAGAGCAACAGCAGGTTTGATACCCAATAACTCTCCAGTCTCGCGAAGGATATCGAGCTCTCTTAGACTCTCTACGTTTACTGTTACCCCAACAGATACGGCCGTCCGCAGCTCTTCGCGTGATTTGCCAGGGCCTGCAAACGATACGTTGTCTGGATCAATCCCTGTATTTAGTGCCAGGTTGAGTTCGAGCTTAGAGGCTAGATCAAATCCATCAGCTAGACTTGACATCAATTCAACTACATGAGGATTAGGGTTTGATTTTATTGCGTAGTTTATTTTAATTGCGCTATCTAAATTTTCCTTTAGAGACGCCATACGATTTTTTATCATATCGCGATAAAAGACGTACGAAGGATTCGAAAATCGGTCGAGATGATACTTCAGATTAATACCCTTAAAATTCATCTGATTATCTTCTTCAAAAAGGTCTAAGCCGCTTTCAAGTAGTCTAGTCATGCAAAAGTCTCCAATGGCATTCGCCCAATTAGGGAACGATCTATTTTACTATTCGCGTTTTTTGGTAGTGGTTCTTCAGAGAAATAGAATTTTTTCGGATTCATATAGCCTGGAAGATTATCACGGCAATGTTTTTTTAATCTATCGAGATATTTGTCCGTAAGATTCTCAGATCTTACATGACAAATCACCTCGATGTGTTGCCCAAGTAACTCGTCATTGACGCCAACTGCAACAACTTCTTGTATGCCATTAAATTGATAAATGATCTCCTCGACCTCTTCAGGAGAAACTCGATAACCTGACGTTTTGATCATTCCATCGAGGCGTGCCATAAAAAATAGAAATCCATCTTTATCACGGATTACCTGATCACCGGAAAAAACAACTTTTTCTTTTGCAGACTCAAATCCCTTGATGGATGAAAGATCTCTAAATCGTTCTTCCGTCTTAGCCTTATTATTCCAATATCCTAATGCAACAAGTGGCCCCCGATGCACGAGCTGACCAGGCTCATTCGGCTGACAAACTTCATTCTTTGCATTTACCACTAGGATCTCAACATTTGGTATAGCTTTACCAATAGACTCGGGTATCCTTCCAATCTCAGTCGGTTCTAGATAAGTCGAACGAAAAGCTTCAGTTAGCCCATACATCAGAAATGGCTTTGCCTTTGGCAGACTTTGTCTCAACTTATTTAGTGTTGCTAATGGCATCTTCCCACCTGTATTGGCGAAATACCTTAAATGAGAAAATTCTTTGCTTTCTAAATCAGATGTCGCAAGGGCCATATATATCGGAGGCACAGCTGTAATGCCAGTTATCCTGTATTTAATGAGAGCCGAAACTAATTGAGATCCAGTTAAAAAATCAAATAAAACAATTTCTGGTCCCGCCCAGACAGAAGTCGTAATCTGCGAGAAACCAGCATCAAACGAGAAAGGAAGCACAGCCAATATGCGATCATCTTCATTATTTTCCAAATAGGTTGCAACACTCTTTGCACCTATAACAATGTTTTGATGACACAACATGACTCCTTTTGGCTTCCCTGTTGATCCAGACGTGTAGAAAAGTGCAGCAAGATGCTCTGGATCTATAGAATTCGAAGAATGTATGGGTGTATCAACTAATGCTTTTCCATCTATAGTAAGATTTTGATCACTTATAATAAGTATATTTAATTGATCAGAATTTTCTAGAAACCTACTTCCAAGGACTTCAGCCTTACTTTTCGATGTCACAATAGCGACAGCTTCACTATCCTCGCATATTTGTCTAACCTGTTGAGGTTTTAGAATAGGATTTATGGGTATAAAAGTAAGACCTAAACGACTAGCAGCAAAAACCGTTGCGATAAAATCTACGCTTTTCGGTAAAAATAGACCGATCCGGTCCCCGGCAGAATACCCCATACTATTCAACTGACGAGCAATAAAGTCAGATTTCTTTCCTAGATCCTGATAATTGACAGTATTCGAATGACTTCGAACAGCTACTTTCTCGGGATTCAAAGATATCTGGTAGTCGAGAAGCTCATGGAGCAAATTAACTTGCTGCATTATTTTCTCCCGGATAAACCATCAAAAGAAAAGCAATATAGCCTTTCGAAGACTCATAAAGTCGTTTCAGAGGAAGTCCATCGACATACCCATGCCCCCCCGCGACTTGCACAGCCTCTTTACAAATATTATGAGAATAGAGGCTCAAGGTTTCGAGCAAAGCAGACGTATCAATCTGACTGTCAGAATTTTGTAAGACTGATTTCATCAAAGAGTCTAACGATTCATAGTCAATTGCTATATTACCAAGCCTAAGAGCGATGGCCTGATGATGTACTATTGCTTTCCCTGCAGATGTCCGCACTTTACTATACTTAAATGCTTCTACAAGTATATCGTATGAAATCCCGCTAAGTATTCCAAACAGGATACTTTTTATGTATTTTCGAAGTTTTCCCACTTTTCGACTATCGAATGACTGCAGCTCAAGATCTTTATTGGTAGAAAGAAATAGTCCACTCGATTTCATAACAGGATAGGTTTCACAATCATCGTTTACATTAGTCCCAAAATTAACTTGCTCACTACCAGAACAAAGCTCAATCAAATGGATACGTTCACCAGATCTAGTCCCACTACTTAGAAAGCCATCTCTGCAAACAAAGCCCAGCGACTTGTTCACTTCATTTTCTGAAAAAAAGTAATTCAAAATCAACTGACTCAATACATTATAGGCGATTGAAATATCAATTTGAGCTATTGCCTTTGAGATCTGATACAGAGTGAAAGAAAAATCCTGGGGACCTTGCTCATCCTCTATCATTTCAAAACAAGTTGGTAGTTCCATTGCCATTAGTTTCGACATTAGAACTTCTGACCCCTTTTGGTTTTTTATTCCTTCGATCCAAATCGAGCCAGACTTACTTAATATCTCATCTAATTGATCAATCATAAATTGATGATTCTTATCAATTCTCATTAATATAGTTTATTTACCTTCTAGCTACTTGAGATTGGTATAACTGTGAGACCATGATTCTTTGCATATCGCCAGTACCTTCCAGAATGTCAAAGGCTTTGGCATCACGGTAGGACCGCTCCCAAAAACTATCTTTCCCTATGGCGCTACAATATAAGTAATCATATAAGGTATGTGCTATTTCCATCGATAGTGTCGAACTTGCGGCTTTAGCCATAGAGGCCTCTAGCGAACAAGAATTTCCACGATCGTACTTATGCGCAGCTTTAAATGTAAGCAATCTCGCAGCTGAAAGCTGATACTTCCACTTTGCTATTTTATTTTTTAGTACAATTTTCTTGTTACTTGTTAGGTTATGATCATCTCCCTCGATAAACGATTCTGCTTTTATAATTGCCGCAAGGGAACTCCCATTAATAACACCAGCTAGACAGGGGCGCATATAATCCCATGCACCTTGAGCTCCCGCAAATGCATCAATTAATGGACCTCTTTTACCTGTATGACCCAGCATATCTTCAGATCGTAAACGAACACCTGTAAATGAGAAGTTAGTCAACTGACTAGGCCTAAGACCCATCATATTCTCTACTCGGTCGATGGTTACACCTGGCAGCGTTGTATCTACAACGAAGGCTCTTATTCCAAAACGTCCTTTATCTGGAGCAACGCTCGCGAACACGACTAGTTTTTTGGCTCGCGAGCCGTTAGTTACAAAGCATTTTTCACCATCAAGCACATATTCATCATTGTTTTTCTGTATTCGGCATTGAATCGCCGTGGCATCAGATCCACAAGAGGGCTCAGTTATAGCGAAGGCACCCCAAACAGGTTCAACTTCAGTAAAAAAATCATCAACAAACTTTTTTTGCTGGCTTAAAGTACCCAAAGAAAAAACTGGGGGCATAGACAGACCTGGCCCTGGAAGTGAAATGCATATTCCTGGGCCAATCCGTCCCATTTCTTCGAAAATCAATACCCTTGAATAGGCTTTCGCTGCGATGTCAAGCCCACCCAGGTTAAGTGGAATATTCATTCTATTCAAAAAGCCTAGATCAAAATCTCCCCACATAGTATCGTCTAACTCTGCTTTTTTATCTGCCGAGTCTACATATTTTGGTAGATGATGCAGGATATTGTCTAATATTGATCCCTCGGTAGAAAACTGCCGTTTTATGCTATCGAGATCCTCTGAATAAGTATGATCAAACATGATTTTCACTATCCCAGCTTTGCTTTATAAGCTTCAATTAATTCGGTTATAGCTATACCTTCAATTGTCATACCTTGAAGGTTACAATCGGAGATTGAAACTCCAGAAAGATCTACTTTTTTAAATTGAGTATTCTTAAAGGCACATTCCTCAAAAGAACTACTTAAAAAATTAGAGTCTTTAAACTGAACTTCTTTAAGGAAACAATCGGAAAACTTGCTAGACGTCAAATTTGAATCATCAGCAATAATCCTATATTCCTTATCAATTAAATTTATATCTGCCATTATCATTCCTTTCCTGAAGATAAAAGAGCCGCCCCAAAGTTACCGCAAGGGTTCATTGCACATAATAGGTAGCTCTGCTTTTTATTACCATTTCTTCCAAACTTAATATCTGTGATTAAATCATGTACCAATAATGCAGCATCAGCAGACCCAAAATATCCATCCCTGTCAGATTTTAGACTTGCTACATCCGATTTTATGTCTCGAATAATCCTGTCTTTCAAAACACTAGAAGGCACTGAAATCATAACTTTCAAATCTGACACATCGTTACGAAAAAGCGAATGTATGCAGTTTTTAAAAGCTGATTTAAAAACTCTCTCTGCCATACTCATATTCCATTGAGGCCTTCCTTTTTCCAAAGTCAATAATGTATCCCCAGTCTCAAAATAGAGGCCACCTAGGTTTACTGGAGAGTTCGGATCACTAGAAATACGAAGACTACAAGCTCCATCAGAAAACGAATCTAGGTGACTAAACTTTCGTGGATATGGCTTTACCCATTTTTCTGCAGAGCAGAAAACAGCGTTTGAATCTTGGCAGTTTTCATTTTTGAAAGTTTCGTTAATGATTTCCAAAGCATGAAAGAGACTTAAGTTACATTGCTGTGATAGAGAATAGTACTGAGCCTTTTGCCATTTTTTCGCAACAGCTAATCGTGTTGCATTCGAACCAAATACAGCCTGTTCTATAGAACTATGACTAAAGACCAAAGTTGAACACTCCGTCTGTATCTTTGGTAAACGGTTCAAACTCTCCAGCGCTAAATCATATTGGCTTTCAGCTAAAAATTTCCTAAATTCTTTATCGCCACCTTCATCAGCGGTGATTTCAAGGCATTTTTTAACATTCATCTCTGGTAACTGAGAAAAAACCATATTCACAATATCGGTATAAGACCCTGCCGGAGATTCTGAAAGTTCTCTCAAACAATCTGTGTTCCAATCCTCTATAAAACCGATATTTTGTGGACTCACGACAGAGGAGTCAACCAATCCAATGACAAAGCCATTATCCACTATATCTTTCCTTTGACGAAGTCATCCAAGGCACCAAAACTAGTAAAAAGCTCTGGAGATACATCCTCAATCTCAACGGTAAAATCGAATGACTCTTCGATATTTGAAAGTAGTTCGACAACATTAATAGACACCAAACCGATATCAAATAAATTTGTTTCGCTACTAATCGTGATCGATTCATCCAAATTCAGTACATCTCGAAGAATTCCTCTTAGCTGCACACCAACTCTTTCTTGCGTCATTTCTTTTGCTAGCATCATAGCTCTCCTTTCTTATAAAGGTTCGATGGTTAATAGATTTTTATAGATATTATTAATCATTAGAATTCGTTCTAATGCTTGTTCATAGTCCGGTCCGGAGACAATAAAAAAAGCCAAGTAGTCTGTACAGTGAGAAGCCGGAAGAGCTGTATCACCATTTGAAATCAAAAACTCGGATCTGTGGATCCATTTTTTTTCAAAATTTTCACAAGACGGTATACCTGTATACATACCGAAGATATGATTACGTAATCCTATTAAACCATGTACAGTTTCAAACCTATTTTTGTCATTAACTTTTATATTCAACGGAATATTCAGTTCAGCATTCAGCAACTCTCTGCCAAGGTGGATTCCCGTCGCAACTTCAATGAGATTTACGATTCCACCACCACCAATCCGGGCGCCCACTTCGCAGAACACATAATTACCTTCCGGAGTCAAAAAGACCTCAAGATGGATGACACCTTTAAGAAAACCAAGTTTTTTCACTACTTCACTGGCAACACTATTGAGTCGTTCTTGAATTGAACTATCAGTTTCTATTATTGAGACAAAGGGTCGTCCTTCGCTAAAATCTATATTGCCCATTTCCGGTACATAGGGAGCGGATGATGTGAACACTACAGTACCATCACGGACTACCGAATTTACATGATATAGTGTGCCTTCAATAAACTCCTCTAACTCGTAATCTGATAATGATGATTCTGTACTTAGCCAGTCTTCAATTTCGCCAAAATTAGAGACTATTTGAACACCTTTAGAACCTAGACCATCCTTGGGCTTGATGACAATTTTCCCATATTTATCCAAATAGCTCTTTATGTCACTTGCATCAAAGTCGTCTTTAAAGTTGGGTATCCGGAAAGACTCAGATCCAATTAAGTGCTTTTTCATCGTCACTTTATTTCTAAAGTTTTTTGCGGTATCTATTGTCGTACCCTCAATCGCAAGTTCGTTTCGTAGATACGCCGCTAGTTCAACATCTTCTTCACCAAATGCTGCAATCGCAGTCAAGGGATTTTGATCATGGATCTCTTTTGCAAATTCCAAGATATCAGCCGGATTTCGCCATTTTATTTTTTGTCCACTACAATCGCCCTCAAGCTCATTCAATATTGATTCGTTCTTACCGTCAGTAAAGATCGAAACTTTAGCTTTAAGAGAGGCGAAAATGGGGGTTCCGTCCGCATGTCGGTAGTTCCGTGATTCGCCTCGAAGTAAAATTAAAATATGTGACATTATTTATATTTCCTTAGGTTTTTCGATTACAAAAGCATAGCCTTCACCAGATAAACTCAAACTCCAGATCAATGACTTTCTCTTATCCGACTTTAGCGATATAAACTCTTGAATTGACGCCAATGTCGCTACCGTACCTTCATGACCTTTTCTAGGCGGTATGACTTCAGACTCTTTATCGAATTTATCGTAAATCTTCCCTAGGTAATCTGATTGATACGGATCTCCGATGATAACTTGAACGTCTTGGCATTCATATTTCAACAAGTTTGAAAGCCAACAACCAAAATCATTAAATAACTTATGATACCCTTCGGGTTCAGACATGTCTGAATGTGAAAAACGATGTACTCTACGGATTACGGGATATCTCTTTTGATCCAATTCAGAGCGGTTCAAGAGTAGGTATCCATAGGAATCACAATAACCAACAGTATCTGAAATGTTTCTTTGATATGGCTCTAACCATTGATCTGCACAAGTAAGCAATACAGCCTTATCATTTTTGTAACATGAATTCACAAGCTGTAAACTTCTACCAAGACCAACCGTCCCGCACTGATCAACACAAAGAGTATCACTCTCCAGCTTCAAAGTATGATGTATTCCAAGACAACGAGAACTCAGAAATCTGTCTATTACCGTATACTGACTATGTATATGCCTTATATCCTTATCTATAGGCAGATTTTGGCTCGCCTTTTCTAAATCCTTAAACAGTTCATCGCCTATATCGTAATTCTTAGAGCTATTCATTGTTTTAGGATTACATTCTATATCAGAAGGCCTTGAGAACTTTCCTGCCTCTTCAAATAAATACGGATAGTGAATAGTGGCAGGATTATTACCAATTTTTGAAGGACTTCTACTTTCATTATGTACTATTGCTAGGTTGATTTCAGCCTTCACGTTTAACCTCACAAAATTTTCCGGTTTTTGGTAAATTGACGAGGCACCCTTGAACACCAAGATTTGACTGTCCAAAAGAAAGAACAGGATTACCCTTTTCGAGATTAGCTAATCCAATATCTGACAGATTTATAATAAAGTCGTTTGAGCAAGCGTGACCTCTTCGGTAGATATTCTCCGAAAAAAGTTGGCTTTCCGGCATTTTAAGCGTTTTTAAAATGATTTTCCAAAGAGTAAGATCAGCATTTATTGGTAATACTTTTAGTCTTTCTTTATCGATAGACGGATGAAGATCCAAATATTCTTTAATTAAATTTGCACTATCGCGCCAACAAGTTTGAGCGATTAGTTTCGAATTATCCTCATATAGTGGTCCTCGATGTAATCTACTATCAAAATAGAATTTTGGGGCAACTAAGATAGACTTTAAAAACTTTCGCCCTAATAGAACCGCTGCAGCTCCATCAGACTGTATACCACCACTTTGTCGAATTCTGTGAGATGCAGAACCAAAAACTCTATCGGAGGTAACAACGAGAACATACGGTCTAGCATCCGGATTTTCTAAGTATCGTATACCAATTTCCATGGCTTTATAGACTGATGCGCATGCTAATTGACAAATAGACATATCAAAATCAGGTTGAAATTGAAATGTATTCTTGAGATTTTGCAAGATCGATATCGGTGGAGCAGGAATACTGAAGACCTGAGTACGAGCATGAACTATCAGACCAATCTCTTCTACTTTGATTGACTTAGGTAGCTTTTTCCATAGCCTTGCTACAGATTCGTTAACCAGAGAACTGTCAGAATAATCAGTCCCATCATAGAAATACCGACATCCGTTCCGCTTTAGAGCTTCAATTCTCTTTTGCTCGACCCCATGAACCCTACCCCAGGTAGAGATGTCGATGGCATCACCGGGAAGAAAGTACTCAGCGTCTATTATTCCAATAGGCTTTTTCATATGATATTGGCCTTTGGATCGAATCGATGTCCAAGAATACTGGAGACTAACGGATATCTTTCTTCAAACTCACTGTATGTTATATCATACAAAACCCGATCACACCGTTTGCCATCTAATAGATGAGCATCTCTGAGCCTTCCTGTGGGCTTAAATCCACAGTTTTCGTGAACACGATGGGAAAGCCTATTAGGTTCAGCTACCCAAGTACTAATCACTTTTCGGTCAAACTCTAGAAATCCCGTAGCGATCACTTTCAAAAAGGCAAACGTAGTTAAATCTCTTGTTCCTCCGGGTGCTCCTCTTAATCCCCAAACTTCTCCTAAACCCATTTTATGAGTGATTCCATTTAAGCACATTAGCCCTACAAGACAGTCTTCAGAAGGTCCATACAAAAAAATCTTATTGTTGGGATTTATAATAAAATTTCTAAGCTCTAAATCATTAAGCTTTTGTTTACCATGACCCATATCAAGCCATTTCGTAATCGAATCACGACTTAACCATTCTTTAACAAGAGGGACATGATGCTTTGCATAAGGAACCAACAGAACATCATTTATTTTTTTTAGATCCACGATTTTACCCCTTTTTTACAACTTCATTGACAGCAAGTACAAAGGCACCAAAGCACCCCCCAATTCCACTCGAAAAAACCAGATGATGGCCTTTTCTAAAAAGTGACTTAGAGTTTTTTAGGTTGATAGCAACATCAGAACCAAGAGCATGACCGATTTGATCAAGACCCTGTATATGCAAACGATCCATAGGTATCTTCATAGATGAAAGCAGCACCTCCCAAGATGGTCGATGGGTATTCTGTGGACACACTGTTTGAAGTTCTTGCGGTTGAATCTGCGCAGCTTTTAAACTCTTTCTCATTACAGATGTACAATGCCAGAGATAATTGGGGTTTTCTTCGTAATCACGACCTTCTGTTATTCCAACGATCATATTTTTGTCATTGTAGGTATAACAGCCCAATATTTGATTGTTTAAAGTCTCTGCTTTCCCTAGTAAAATGACAGAAGCACCATCACTTTGAATTCCACTATCGCCAATACGTCGGAGGTCTTCCAGTAGAATCTTATCCATTGTGACAATCATTGCTTTTTTATCATTAGGTTTGTTTTGTAGTAGGTTTTCAACAATTTTAATAGCGTGAATAGGTGAAACACAGTTCTGTTGGCTAATAGAAAAACTTGAAGCATGGTGCAATTGACAGCAATTTTGGAGATGACTAACAACTGAAAAAGGGGGTGGCAATATATTGGCTTGAGATGTGTGACAATAGATAACATAGGCAATACTCTTTGGATCAATATTGTTGCGAGAAATAATCGCATTTATAGATTTCTTACCTAAAGCAAAAACATCTTCATTCCTTGCAGAGTAGTAAGTCTTTGAAGCATTTCTTATCAAATTATCATGAATCTCTGAATCAAGTTTTTGATTTCTAGAGTAGTCTTCAGTCATACAGACTTCAGTTCCAAGTGCATACTCAATGTCAATGATTCCGATTGCCAAAACAAAGCCTCTGTAAATGAATTCTCTAGATCTAGTTAAGCTCATCCCTTAAAGCTGCAGGAAATTATACCTAATCTCCACCTAGCATTTGGTTAGACGTAGTCATTCAATTTATGTTTCAAAAAAATAGCGATTCTTCAAAAAAAAATTAGGATAGGTTTCAATTTTATTGTGGCTGCGATATCTCATGAAAATAGCGACTAATTTTATATTTGAACAAAGTATTCTATGAAAGGATTCGGTGAATTTATTTCTATATGCTCTGATGCCATGAGTTCTATTTGGATAGAAATTGACTCGAGAACGAAATTGTAGGCAAAAACCACTTAGACTTAAATTCTCAAAAGCCAATGCCTCGGCAGTAAACTACATCTGAATCTATTGCTACCAGCTATTTTGGCTTCCCTCTTGATGGGAGCGATGACTTTTTACTCTGTGTATTCAGATGAGCAGCTTTAAGTGCACATCACAGCTATAGCCACAATGTTCAAATGTGAACTTAATCATATGCAATAACAGAAATACAAAGTCGCTTAGTGTACGGGGATTGGAACTGGTTTTTCCAGCAAATCCAATAAGCATATAAGATTGCACATGATCCACGAGAAGAGTCTCAAAAAAATAATGCTATGATCAATAGCTAGGATCATTCTCCCTTTAATCTCGCTAAGAGACGTATTTGTCGTTCCTTTGCTAGTTCTCTATTCTGTATCAGATTGTATTTCACCGGTGCATCAAGAAACGGTATTAGCATCGCTGACTCACTTAACTTCAGATTTTGGTATTCCTTATCAAAATACTTTCGAGAGGCTTCTGCCAGTCCCCAGGACCCATTACCAAAATATACTCGATTAAGGTACATTTCGATAATCTGCTGCTTCGAGTAGTGGTCTTCAAGAACTCTGGATATTTTTAGTTCTTTTAACTTACGATCAAAGTTTTTCTCCTGATTTTTTAGAAACGACTTTGCCAACTGCTGGGTGATAGTTGACCCACCAGACTGTAAGAATTCCCCTCCATTCAACCATGACCCAAAGTTGGTCGCAAGGGCTCTAGCTATTCCTCTACCACTAAGCCCATCATGATCGAAAAAACCTCGATCCTGATGTACCATTAAACACTGAATCAGGTGGGCGGGGATTGCTGCAAAATTGACTGTCGATCTATCTTCAGATAGCTGTCGCGTTTCCAACTCAACTCTTGTCAAAATCTCAGACTTCAGCAAATCATCATTTACGCTAGCTACGAACCAAACAATCCACATCCCTAAGACTAACGACAATGCCAGGCCAATTTTTGCAAAGAATGACGTTTTTGGATTCAAACGGCCCAAGACGTATTCAATTCTATATTTCAATGTTTCTTTATCCATCCAGCTGTGGCTAAGAAGACCTTTGTTCGCTCTACTTACTCTTTCGGCAGACTTAATCAATGCTTTGCTATAAGAAAACTTATTCACATGGTCAATGGATGCCAGATCACACTCGAGCTCTCGTAAGATTCTCCCCCGACGTCCAAGTAGAAAAACCACCGGATTGAACCAAAATAGATGCCGCAGTAAAACTTCAAGAAACGCCCAGAAATGGTGATTTAATCTGATATGGTTCAACTCGTGGGCTAATACAATAGGCCTCGTCTCTTCATCCAAATCAAAGGGTATAAAGATTTGTTTCCTAGCGAGACCCAAGACAAACGGCGCTCTCACTAATGGTGAGACGATTAGTTGAATGTTATCAGAGATCAAAGATACACGTCCCGAACTGAAATATTGCTTTCTGCTTGCCTCTTGCAACAGCCATCTAAATAAAAAGACCAGTAAGCCACAGATTGAGAGAAAACCGACCAGATCAGCAACATAGTACATAAAATCTGAAATCATAGGATAATGATCTAGGTTTTGTGAAGAGAAGGAGCTCATTGAGTCAGCCAATGCTTTAGGTGAAGACTCTAATGTATTGTCTATGACTCCAATGGAGGTCAATCCCTGAACTGATCCGTCAAAAGATAAACTTTGGAATTTGGTGTATCCCATCAGTAAAAAAGGAAGACTAAGGGTGAAAACTATAATCGACTTATGAATACGGTGGATAAATAATAGACTAGAAGAGTCTATTCTTAAGACACAATAGAGCAGAATCAAGGGTAACAATGCCAGTTGTGCTGCGAGATAAGTCGAATAACTCGTCGACAGAATTTCGTAAAACGTCATGGTTGCTCCTCCCTCTCTTTTTCTGCAATTAACTGCTTTAAATCGGCGAGCTCATCCGCACTAAACTGACTGGATTTAATAAAATGTTGGGCGAATGAAAACGAATCGCCAGAAAAAACTCTCTCAATTAGTGTCCCCAAGCGAGTATGAGTTACCTGGTCGCGCGTCACAAGGGCATGATAATAGTATTTCTTACCCTCCTGCCTATGCCCAACAACTCCCTTTTTTTCCATTTTTTGCAGTGTCTTAAGAATGGTCGTGTATCCCGGCTTTGGCCGTTCTGCCCATCCATCAACAACAGCCTGAACCGTTGCATCATTATCTGCCAACCAAATTCCTTGAAGAACCGTCAATTCGAGGTCAGTAACTTTAATATGAGTATCCATGATCTGCTCCACTTTGAACGCGACCATGCTAAGTTACTACGACGACTGTCGTACGTCAAGTGTCGTAGAAATTCTTTTTTGTAAAATATGGTCAACAAGCTTTTTAGGCCCGCCGCCATAAATTGAGTTAACGGAGGTTACTGGTAGAGTTTGATTGGATAGAAAATATTAGGTTTGAAGATTTCGGACAAAACTCTCCGAAGACACCTTTCCAGAAGCGCTTAACAAAGGAACTAAATTAATCAGTTAAAAATGTGCTCAAAACTTTTTTTGCCGACTAACACCGATGGTTATCTGCTTTTCATTGCAGATGGTATCAAAATCGACAAGGAAGGAAAGAAGATGTCCACGGTTAAGCTTTTGCATCAAGACTCACAGGGCAATGCCTAGGCCAGCCATATTATGGGCTACTATCTACAATCGGTTTTCTTTATGTCACGTCACCACTGAAAAAATTAGCGGCCGTGCTTATCATCGCTCAGACTTACGATGGCCCAGACAGCTACAGTCGCTCTAATCAGACCTACATACAAAATTGTCTATTTTTCTTTGCAAGGTACGTCAGTACGCGAGAATTCCAGCGGTTATTGTTGCTGATGCGAACTTTAGCTCCTAAACACTGGTTGACCCTTTGCAAAAAGCCAACAGCCATCTAGTTTGTCGAGTAAAACATAACACCTGTGCAAACTTACCGGTTCCACCTGTCCAAAAGAAAAAGCGCGGTAGGCCAAAACTCAAAGGCGATAAGATTAAGCTTAAAAGTCTATTCGAATTTGATGCTAAGAGCTTTATGGTCCTGGGCGTTGAAAGATACTTTTGCATCGCTTTATATTGGCTGAAATACGCAAGATGATGCATTGGTCCAAGTATTTGCTCCTTTTGATCTTGTTGATCAATTTACTGCTTGTTATGGCCTTTATTCTTGGGGATTGAGGCTGGAACTGGGTTTTTCCAGCACAAAGACAAATATCATCGGTTTTGAGAATTCAATAAGGATCGGTAAGCACCCTAAGTCCGATAAACCGCTTTCATGGTCACTCGATAGGCATTCTTATTGGTAGTGAATCCATCAACGGCCTCAGCAAAACTTACGTATTCTCCCCTTTCATTTTCTGGATGAACTATCAGCTTCAAACTCTCTGTACTACCTGCCTTGATAACACTCATATACTTATTGAGTGCTACAGCAAAGGGTACGGCCTTTTTATGATGATCGTGGTCACCAGGAAAAAATGCGATACTTGGGAGGTCAAGACGTCTATTTCCTAGCTGTAGACTAAGACGGTAGGATGTACCTGACAGCTTGGGTTTTTTTAGTCCAAGAATTTTGAGTCTGAGACTCAAAAGTGGACTTGACGAAGAAACGATATTTTGAGGAATTTTGAAACCAATACTTAAGCCTCGCGGCTTGATAGTTTGATTTGAATTGATCAAACCAAGTGACAAATCCTCTTCCAGAGGCTCATCAACAATCTCCTCAACATCAACTTCATCTTCTAAAGTTGGTAGGTTCGGCGGTATATCGCTTACCTCCCAGGTACTCGTCATGGTATCGTAGTTGTATTCCATAGTCTCAGTAAATAGAGATTCCCTTGTAGATCCCGATACAACTTTATCATCGGAGTCTATAAAGTGATTCGTATAGCTTTCGGTCAACCAGGGCTCTATATCTTCCGATGGAAACAATGTTCGAGAAAACCCTCGCACGATGGCTGCGTCCATCCAAACGGACCAGAGCCGATCGATATTGCAATGATGAAGCCAAAATAGAGGATCTCTAGCGGCGGCAGGAACTCGCCCCATGAGACCTCCAACCCTGACATGAACTTGATTATGAGACGGACTCTCGATGAGACCATTGGAAAATCGATCTCCACCAATCGAATCAAAATCAGGTGACGAAGATATGTCGCCAGGGACGCCTTGCCACCATGTTTCTGATAGTCTTCCTTCTCCCGGTAGCGCTATAGTTGTGCCCCTCCTCGGTGTGAGCTGTAACTCATTGGATATCGATTCATCTAAAAATTCTTTTGGTAGATTTGTGTCCACATCCCAGCGCCAATAAGGTAAGCGAAAGTCATCACGGATCACTTTCCTAAGATATTTTTCAAAGTAGTAAAGATAAGCTCTATGCCACGGAAGGAATCGCCAGGTTCCATGATCACAAAAAAGCTCGTGAGTTTGAGCCTGCGCCCGCCAACGGCTCACGAGACCATCACCAACTTCATCAGCAGTAAAAGATCCTTGGGGAGTTATCCGCTGCTTATTCATGTCCAAGACAGCATCTATGAATGCTTTTCGATCGTCCGGCGACAGTTCGCTCCAAGGCATGCGCTTTGGAACGCCGGGGTTTACTGGCGCGACCTTGACAGCACTAGCGCTGTTACGTTGACCAATTGTCTTACAGCCTGCGATAACAAATGCTGAGGCTGCAGCAGTCTTACCAATTAAACTTCGTCTCGAGATAAGTTTACGAGGCATAGCGTGTTGCTCCATATTTTCCACCCCCTACATCCTGCGATATCTAAGATTTTATTGAATTTTTATAACCTTAGTACTCCATAAAATGGAAAAATATTCAAGCATTTACGGCAAGCTAACAAATTTTATAATTACACCAGCCTTCAAAAAATTCTAATTTTAATAGTATATCCATTAATTTGCTATTGATGCTTCTAATACTTCAGAAGTTTCATCTGAAGGTTGCCAAGTATGCTTAGTTAACTTAGGCTCCAAAACAATAAAGCTGTCGACAGTGCCTTTAATAAAGCTCTTCGAGTCTTTTTTGGAGTAGTTTAACTCACCACGATAAAGCTTATCTGCATAGCCAAAAAGCTCTTCGTACATTTTCTTTTGGTTAACCTGCTTGTAGACGACAAAACTTCTATTTTCATCCAAAGTCCTCTGCCAGTAATCACGGACATCAGACCAAAAACCCTGAGAAGCTTTCCAGTACTTATCACCTTCAGAGAAATCGAAATCCTTAATTCTTTGATAGCGATTAACCCCTACTTCTCTTGCCAGATAATCTGTTATTTTATTACTCTCAGAATCCACAACGGCTTTCAGATTGGACTGCTCATGTGTCCAACCAGCCCTCGTAACGATATGACGATTGGTCCCACTAAGCATATGATAATCGGACCTGACGCTATACTCGCGACGCGGTAGAGGTCGATCAGATCTCTCTCCTGACCACTCAGATACGCTCGGAGAATGCTCCCAAGCACCAAGATTTGCATACCTTGGAGAATCGTCTACCTGAAAGACTACTTGCAACCACTTACCCTTGGCACTTACCGGCTTCCTTTCGAACAAACCATGACCTTTGTAAAAGGTAGCAAAATCAGGCTCGTAACGCCACTCTTGACGCCAGTGTTTCATAACAATAGGCCCGACAAGTTTTTTTCCATGAGGAAAAAACATCACCATTACATGCTGTAGACTAATGAAGTTTTCTTCATTATCAACGACATAAATATATTCCGTACCCCAGCTTCGATAAGGAGTATCAAGTAAATCATTACCTCCAAAGCTCACGGTTTCCATAAACTCAAACGTCGAACGATAAGCCCCCGACATAGAAAGAATAGCCAATCGATCTTGCTGCTTTTTATCCTTCGATGCTATCCGCTGCCGCCAAAAATCATTCTGTTCAGTGTCGAACTCAACTTCTGGACCTGGTATTGTGCCACCGCGATAGCTAGTACGTGACTCCGCTAAGGTCATCCACCGACCAAAGGTAGGTAGGGTTAGTGGTTTAGCCGCGACCTCTTGCGGTGTCCGAATCAGATCCCGCTGCACCAATACTCCAATCAAACCCATCAATGCCGCACAGCTCGCAAACAAGACGATACTTAGTAAAACCAGTAATTTCGTTTTCATATTTCCTCCATTTCCTACCAAAAAACCGAGACAAGCTATATTGCTTCGATGAAGTTATCTTTGAGCTTTAGACTCTGGTTAAAGCAGACGCTGATGACGTTATCATAATCCATACGAGATTCTTCGTGTATTTTCAATAAATCATCAAAATAGACGATAACGTCCTTCTTACACCTTTTATCCAGAGTATGTGGATGAAAACCCAGGTTTTCCAGAAGATAGATATCACGGTGATCTATGTCCCAGTCTTTAAGAATTTTCAATAGTGCAAACTCACCTAACGAGAGATGACTTGAACGACTCAATTTAAATATTATTCTTGTCCACGTGCTACCTCGCTGGTCTAAGGTTTCTAATAGTTCACTAAAAAGTTCCCTACCGATGGCGTCCTTAACTAAATGACCAACGATGCAATCTTGCATAAAGTACCAGTTGTATCCGGATCCAGACTTTAAGGTCTCAACGAGTCCCTTAAGAGACTCAATGAACTTTGGATTCGCAAATTTAATCTTTTCTCCCATTTCATTTCCCCTCTAAATACATGTCCCAAAAAACTCCAATCGTTATCCCTAGCAAAATAATGATAACGATTATCATTATTATTATTGGTATGTATGCAAAATTCTTGAGAAATTCCCTTAACAGCCTGAATTGTTTAATTTTTTAATTCTCTTACCTTTACTGTTTTAGCTCGATTTTTGAAGATCTTACCTGTAATATATGATATTGATAATCATTATCATTAATTGCTCAGTGTTTTCTTTAGGTTAAACCATGAATATTTCTTGTAGCTCTGAACCAGTCAGCCTTTCAATAAGCCCGGAGGGAGAAGGTAAACTCACGATTGGGAAATTCAATCTAAGTCTCGATCCAGGTGAAATTTGTGATTTGCTGTACGTATGTGACCAGGTGATCAAAAAAATTAAATCTCAGCACCCGTCCTACGATAAAAGCCAGAATACCGATCATTTAAGGGTTATCGAAGGCTATAGGAATCAAAAACCATCTTAATTTTTGAGAAAATTTGAAATGAAACCTGTGTTATCAATTAAAGATCTATCTATAGACTTTAGACATGAAAGAGGTGTGTCGAGAGTTGTAAACCAAATTTCCTTCGATATTCCGAAAGGAAAGACTTTTGGCCTAGTAGGTGAATCAGGATCAGGAAAATCTGTCACAGCTCTGGCCATAATGGGTTTACTACCAGCACAAATCTCCCAAGTCTCTTCAGGTACGATTTCTTTCGATGAACAAAACCTTCTCTGCCTGTCGAATAAAAACATGAGGTCTATACGCGGAAACCGAATCGCAATGATATTCCAGGACCCCATGACAGCACTTAATCCAGTATTCACAGTAGGGGATCAACTGATTGAGGCTATTCGACTGCATCAAAGAATCAGTAAAAAAAATGCCTATGACAAAGCCATTGAGCTTATGAAAAAGGTTGGAATTCCCCGTCCAACGCAAAAGATCTTAGACTTCCCTCATCAGTTTTCTGGTGGGCAGCTACAACGCATCATGATAGCTATCGCTCTATCTTGCGAGCCCGACCTCCTGATTGCCGATGAACCAACTACCGCGTTAGACGTCACGATTCAAAAGCAGGTCCTTGATCTGATGCAGGAGCTCAAAAATGAATATCAAATGAGTATACTATTTATTACTCATGATTTAGCTGTCATTGGAGAGATTGCCGACGAAATACTCGTCATGTATCGTGGCAATTTAGTGGAGTCAGGACAAACGGAACAGATTTTCAAAAACCCTAATAACTCGTATACCAAAGGCTTGTTAGCCTGTAGACCAGCATTAGACAATAATCCTCGACGCCTGCTAACAGTCAATGATTTTCGCGAAGATAATACTGATGTAACACAACACAATACCGAGTCACCAAGTATTGATTCCTTCAAAAGAGCAAAGAACATTAGTCAATCGGAAATTATTCTAGAGGTTAAAAATCTTAGTACTCATTTTCCGATTAAATCAGGTATTTTTCGCAAAACACAAAAATACTTGAAGGCCGTAGACGATGTCAATTTTAAGGTACGTAAGGGCCAAACACTAGGTTTAGTTGGTGAAAGTGGATCCGGCAAAACAACGCTTGGACGCACAATTATCAAATTATACGAACCAACAGGTGGAAAGATTTTTTTTAAAGGTCAAGAGATAACAAATCTTGATCAAAATACCATGCAGCCTATTCGTAAATATATACAAATGGTTTTTCAAGACCCTTATTCATCCTTGAATCCAAGGATGACTGTAGGTGATATCATCACTGAACCTTTGAGAATCAGCAATCAGAACCTGAATTCCAGAGAAATCAAAGAGGAAGCTATACGTCTTCTGGATCGGGTCGAATTACCTAAATCTCATTTATATCGCTACCCTCATGAATTTTCCGGAGGTCAACGACAACGAGTGGGTATAGCGCGCGCGCTTAGTCTGAATCCTGAGCTTATCATTTGTGATGAGTCTGTGTCAGCCTTAGATGTTTCCGTCCAGGCCTCAGTCCTCAATTTGCTCCTAGATCTGCAAGAGGAATACAAACTCACCTATATTTTCATCTCGCATGATCTATCTGTAGTAAAATTTATTTCTGACGAGATTGCAGTACTAAACCAGGGAAAATTGGTCGAGTTAGCAGACTATAATGAAATCTACTCCAACCCGAAAAGGACGTACACGCGGTCACTAATCGACGCCATACCCAAAGGATTTATCGGATAAATAATTGAGATTCTAGTCCCAAGTAAGTATCTGATTATTAAATAATCCTTAATATATCGAAACATGCTGGAATTCCTTATTGATCATGCTACACGAATAAAGGCGCATAAAAAGGACTTTACCATGGAATAGAAGACAAATTAATCATCTCATATTGGAGCCCTTCTATGAAATATGATCTTATCATTCCACTCCTAACCTCCTATATAGCATTAAGCTCAACCAAGATGAGCTACTCTCAAAGCATAGAGAATGTCCGTCCTCAGTTTCAGAATTTAGATGAATGGCAACAATGTGATACTCTTGGCCCAGAAGTCCAAATTGAATTACCAGCTCGAGATTTTTGGAAAAACCGAACCATTGATGCTCGAGGAGTTTTTAAGGATGAAGCGGGTGTCGAAAAAATCGTGATACAAAATCACTTGGGGGAGTTCAAGGAGATTAGCTTGGTGATCAACTCCGAAGTTGAAATCACTATACCTTTGACTTTAATACCCGGCATAAACTCATGGACTTTCCAGGTTTATGATAAATTAGGTAATAAGTCCATAACTAACAAATCTCTTTACTTTGGTTCAAAAACCGCTGCTGGTGGATCGCATTCTCTAACCATTAATTCGCAAGACCCAAGCAAACTGCTCGTATGGGGTCGTAACAACCTAGGTCAGCTTGGACTACCTTCTGGAGATCCAGCCCTAACGCCAACGGAGCTATCTTTCAATCAACCAATCGTGTCTGTTTCAGCAAGTCTAAGCCATACGGTTGCTCTCGATAAGGATGGCGCAACCTGGACCTGGGGCCGGAATAGGGAAAACCAATTAGGAAGACCAGGCCCTTCAGATCAAGCGATGAGGGTTGATGGCTTACCCCAAATAGTATCTATCGCAACGGGCCAACGTCATACTTTAGCACTTGATAGTGAAGGTTTCATCTGGGCTTGGGGTAGCAATCGTTTTGGCCAGCTTGGGATCAATTCCATCGAACCAACTTCCTCGGTACCTATAAAGATAACATCTCTACCAGAAATCGTATCAATAGCAGCTGGCGGATCATTTTCTTTAGCAATCACCAAAGAGGGGGATGTCTTCAGCTGGGGTGATAATCGCTTTGGTCAGCTTGCACAGCCAACTGAGACGACTTATACACCATTGAAGGTTATAGGTATCCCAAAAATTATTTCTGTTGCAGCTGGACGCGGCCATTCACTCGCCATTGCAAGTAACGGCGATGCGTATAGTTGGGGACTTAATGCGTCGGGACAATTAGGGCTCGGCGATCTAAATGATCGGAATCAACCGATTCTAATAGAAAGTCTCCCTAGAATCGCTTCCATTGAGGCCTCTGGGAACTTTAGTTTTGGATTAAGCCGATCTGGAGAGGTCTTTTCCTGGGGCCAAAACTTTAATGGCCAATTAGGGACCGGTAGCGCCGGGTTGGAGGCAGATACTGACGAACCCAACTTGATTTCTATTTCTGAGATATCAGATATCTCAACCGGTCTTGCCCATTCAATAGCGATCAATAAAGAAGGTGAAATTTTTACTTGGGGACTCAACTCATTTGGACAACTTGGCAATGGACTCTTTGGATTTGAGACAGGCACCACCTTACCAGACATTGTACTAATCCCTTAGTCATAAACTACAGCTCATCCTTTGATCCAGGAAAATAGGCAGTAGGGGGTGAAAAACAAACCGGAGTGTATTCGCATCCATGAGGGTTTATTTTTCACAAACCGACAAAGAATAAGGAGTTTCCTGACAGAACTTAGTTGGAGCTTCTTATTTCGATCATTATATCTCCAATCGCTTGTCGATATATCTGACTCGGCTCGATCCTTAAGCGCTCTTTTGCAAAGCCATAGGCATCGCGACTTTCATCATCTTTTAGACTGACATCGGACAGAGGAACGATAAGCTTTCCAAGAGTATCATTTGCCCATCTGATCGACCAAAAGATGCTGGTGAACCCATTATAATCCTGCTGAATAAAAACAAATTCATTATTTTTTTAGGAAAGCTAATATATGTGTAGTTTTCAATATGCAGCATTAACTCTAATCAGTGTTCCATTGAAGTGTCACGCTAATATTTCGCCTATCGCCGACATATGCTCCATTACGAACATCCCTCCCAGTCAGATACTTACGATCTAAGAGGTTTGCGATCTTCAAATAAAAAGAAACATTCGTACTCTCATATCCGACGCGAGAATTGACAAGGGTATATTCTGGAACCTTTATCTCGGATCGATTTGCCAGATCAGATGTTGCATAAGACTGTGAACGTGACCGCATATCTGCAGAGAAAAACCAAGAATCTGTAAAACGGGAAACATACCATAGCGAGCTTGAATACCGTGGAGCCTCTGGAAACTCATTGCCACTAAAGTCTATCTCAATGAGGTCGCTACGATAATCGATAAGTCTAGTTTTCAGGTACCCTAGCGACGCTCCTATGGAGTTTGTCACATTGAGCTGATACCTCAAGTCGACTTCTGCACCAACCACATCTGACTTACCAGCGTTTTCTGTAAACCCTAATCCTGTTGGCCCTACAGGAACAGTGATTTGTTGATCACGCCAATCGTAGTAAAAGATGTTGGAATTAGCTGTCAGTCGATTTTTTAACCATTTAGAGCGAAACGCAATTTCGTAACTATGAAGAGTTTCAGAATCAATCCTTCTATCACCATCTTGAAACCCACCACGATAACCTCGGCCGTAGGTGAATGCGACGGAAAGATTTGGATTGAATCGATAGGCGATCGATCCTGTAGGCAAGCTATGGTTTGATTCGTAGGTACTCGTAACTATACTATTCTCCAAGTCATCATCAAATTCCGAATCAGTCTGATCCACGGAATATCGCATTCCCAGCATTAGAGTCCAGGATGACACTATCTGAAATTTCATTTGCCCATATATCGCGAGACTGGATTCATCACGATTTGACGTCAACTGCTGCACTACGCTATCACCAGCGGCTATGTAGGACTCGCGCTCATTGGTAAATTGACCAAAATAGAGTCCAGAAACACCTTTCAATAGGCCATCAAAAGCGATGAAGTTTATGCGAAGTTCCTGACTACGATCCAAATCGGCTCGAGTTTCATCGCGGATATAGGCACCGTCTCCAATAAATCCTACACCTTCGATAAGCGCGTCTGTCTCAATCTGCGTCGTAATACTCGTGAGCTGAAGCCCCGGCGCCAATTCATAATTGACTTCTCCAATATAATTCCTAAGTTCGTTTTCTCGAGTTTCTGCCGAAGTCGACAAAACATCAAATTTTCGTTCGAAAAAATTAGGTCCGCTAACAGCTGTCACGCCAGGATTATCTATGGTATCCGATATGGTCAACTTTACAGAAAGATCTGGTATGCTCGAAGGCTCGAATAAAAGTTTACCCCTGATGTTCTGATAGCTATCGTCATCCAGGAATTCAAAATCTGGATTTGAATAGTCGATACCCTTCTCTTCTTCGAAAGTCTCGGCAGAAAGGCGTAAGCTCAGACTATCGGTCACAGGGCCAGAAACCATCACAGCTCCATCATGACTCGTATTTTCGCTAAATCTTAGTCTTGCCTTAGCTTCAAAAAAATCCGTGGGATCAAAAGTTTTAATCGATACCGCTCCAGCTAGCGAGTTTCTGCCTTCAGTTGCCGACTGAGGACCTCTGGCCACATCCATCTGCTCGACATCCCAATTACCTCGTTGTCCGCGCCTGATACCCTCGATTGATTGAGACGCTCCATCAATGATCAAATTCATTAGTGGCCTTGGTGTCCCTCCCGGCTCCCCTAGGCCTTCGGAGTTGATACCCCGTACAGATATTCCGTTGTTCCCATTATTACTCGGCGCGACAAAAACATTACCTTGCATCGATAGCGCTTCTCGTATGTCTTGAATCGCTAAGTCTTCCAACTCAGAGCCTTCCATAACTGAGGTACTGTTGTAATGCCCCTGTCTTGACTCACCCAATCGACTTCCAATGATCGTTATGGTCTCGGTTGCTTTCTTCTTATCCGAGACTGTGTTATCTAGGTCGTTTTCGCGTTCAACCGAGCTTTCTTGAGCCAAAGCTAAATCAAACACGCTTCCATTTGCATATGAATAATAAGAATATAAGAAAGCTAGAAGTAAGAGTCGCTTTCTAAAGCGAGTTAGATACAAATCTGTCTCCTTGGTAAATCATATTTAGATTGACGCCCTTTAACTAACCTTTTTGTCATGCAAAATCGGGCTCGTTTTTTACAGACGAAAACCGATGGACGAGCGTAACTAAGGTCCAATTCATTTACGATATTGAAAATCGCTCTCATTTTCAAACACTACTTTTCAAAGTTTCCCGCAACAAATCTAAATAGACTAAAAAGAGGCTTTCGAATCACTTACTAAACACCTGATGTGAGTCAGAAACTGTCTTTATTTCTATAATTTAAGGGTATTAAAGCAGTCATTCAAAGTGAGGAAAATAGCAAAATCGAAGGATAGTCATAGATCGGAAAATCGAGTAAAATCTAAATTCCAAGGAGTAAGCTACCTTGCCACTATTTATCTATTGATAAGCCTAGAACTAGGTGTTACCAACTCCGTCGTGGCTATCAAACAAATCCAAGAATTATGACACTCATATCTAATATATCTTACTCATAAGGAGAGTACCCTAATGATCGATGAAAAACTTAATGAATCGTTGAATAATCATGTGAATCGAGAACTATACTCATCTTACCTGTATATTTCGATGAGCGCTTACTTTGCGTCAATCGACCTTAACGGACTTGCCCAATGGATGAAGATCCAAGCCCAAGAAGAAATGTCTCACGCAGAAAAGTTTTTTGACTTTATTAATGGAAGAGGCGGCCGTGTTATTCTTCAGTCTATAGCTGCTCCTGAGAATCAATGGGAGTCTCCGTTAAAAGTATTCGAAGATACCCTTGCCCACGAGATCGAAGTCACAAAAGGCATTAACGAACTAGTTGACGTTGCATTGAAGACTAAGGATCACGCAACCCATAACTTTCTCCAATGGTTTGTGGCAGAGCAGGTAGAAGAAGAAGCTACAGCCAATACAATACTACAAAAATTAAGACTCATTAAAGACGATACAACGGGTCTTTTTATGCTCGATGCTGAATTAGGGAAACGAAAGTTTACGACTCCTACCCCCTAAGCTTTTTACAACACGGTCGTCATCTAATCTCAGATGACGACTTTGTTTTACTGACGTTTCAAATCTACTAAGGAGTTATCGTCCCTGCTCTGGTAATGCTAACACGTACATCTGTCACAGAGCCGAGAAAGGTTTGAGCATCCGCAGTTTGGTCAAATTGAAAACGGATATTTGCATCATCGATAATCAGTGATTGTTCTTGCTCAAGACTGCCCGAAGCTGTATCAAAAACAAACTTATTACTCATTTGAGCAAAAAGTAGTACATCGACAACCAGGTCAGCGCTAATGTCTATACTAGTTAGGAGACCTTCGGAGAAGGTTAAACCCTCGCCTTTAATATTTTTTGCAATAATACTATAAGACCAGGCAAACTCATTGCGAAATCGAATATTTCTTTCGGAAGTAAATGGATCTAGCTCAGGTGCTACGATATCTAGCTCTAGGTCTGAAACACTAATGTTTTCGCTTCCTTCACCTGTAATCAATGACTGATCGTAAGATATACTGCCGAGACTAAATTCCGCAAAATCATCATCCGTCTCAATTCTATCTCTGTTAAGTATCGTATGAGTGCTTTCTTCAACAAACTCAGAGGCAGCACTCAGAGGTTCAGCAATGATATACTTACCGGAACCAGCGGTACCGTCATCTAGCTCGTAACAAGGATAAGGAAACGCCTTATTTTCTGAACTTGGAGTACACGATTCCTCATTCTGAAAATTCGACAATGAAGCATATCCAGTTGCTTCGGTTCCCTTAAGGGCAATCATCCCTGTATTTTTTATCGCTTCCCCAAATGGTTTTCGTTCGGTGTTGCCGTTGAGGTCGTCGGGTAGCTGCTCTTCTTTTTGCTTGCCTTCACTCTGATCCAAGTTTTCGGCCTCAGTTTCTTTTTTTTCACCATCTTTTGGATCAACAGTTACATTGTCTCCCTCATTATTTGACTGTTCTGTTTCGGATGGATCGGTATTGTCATCAGAGCTATCAGAGCATGCAAACCCTGCTAAAGCTAGAACAGCAGCTAATAGTATTATTTTCATCACTTCTCCTAACGAATCGATAAAGTTTGGGCCTCATGTCTTGTGTTAAAGAGGCATGTCTAAGAGGTCTATTTAGCACAAAACATATATATTTAAAGGTATAATTATGGAAAAATAGGTAAGTTAAAGATTGTAATGACTAATGATAAAACCTCGATATAGCAGGATTTCCTTATGTACTAAGGTGTTACTAAAATTCGCTACGGAATCAGGTTGATACATGAAAACCAAGGTTAAACCCATTTGAATGAGTTAGTTAGCTAACTCAGTCTGTTGAATCCCAGGGAAATTTATATGTCTAGAGGTAAAGAATTAGAAGGTAAACATAACAAAAATGTTGTGAACCTGGGTCTTGTAAGCCTCTTTACAGACATGGCCAGCGCCATGGTTCATCCCACACTCCCATTATTTTTAGTAATTGTTTTGAAAGAGGACGTAGAAAATATTGCGGCCCTATTGGCCATAACAAGTTTTGTTTCCTATGCGCTGAGGTACTGGGGCGGATTTCTAAGCGATAAACACGATAAAAATAAACTATTTCTATTAGTGGGTTATGGTATATCAGCCCTTTGCAAACCGCTCCTATTTTTTTCTTATCATTGGCAAACTGTTGCTATCATTCGATCGGGTGAGCGTTTTGGAAAAGCTATTCGTGCGGCACCAAAAGATAAGCTATTAAGTCAATCTAGTGTTAAGAAAAAGAAAGGAAAGACCTTTGGTCTACATAAAACGTTAGATTTAATCGGAGAATTTTCTGGCCTGGTTATTACGGCCCTTGTTTTATACATTTTTAGTGAGACCGAAAGTACCTTTCGAAACCTTTTTCTTTTTAGTCTAGTCCCCGGACTCATTGCTATGGTGATTCTGGCAGTAAAGGTCGAAGACGTTAAATCAGCAGGGCAAAAGTCCTCAAAGAGAGGGTTCAAGTTTCATATAGAGCCAAGCATTAAAGGACCCGTTGTGATTTTTTGTCTACTTTCAATCGTCATGGCACAGGAAGCTTTTTATCTCCTGAAGGCCAATGAGCTAGGCTATTCCGTCTCAACAATACTCATCTTCCTTATAGTTATGAGAGCGTCGCAGGTTTTGATAACTGCAAAAATCGGTAGCTTCATCGACAAATTTGGCAGTCGCATAGCACTGCTAGTCGCGTGCCTCTCGGGTGTCTTTGGGATGTCAGTCCTACTCGGCTCGCAGTGGTACCACTTACTTTTTGCGTTTCTATTGTTTGGCCTTTTCGATTCCATTGCCATCACTTCCATTAGGACTATCATAGGCGAGCTAGCGGTCGATAAAGGTTCAAGCTTTGGACTGTTCTACTTTCTTTACGCCATATGCAGCGCTATTGGGCTTTTTACTGCCGGCTTAATTTGGGAAACATTTGGAAGTGACATGCTTATTCTTCTGTCTATCGCAGCGACTGGTTTTGTCGCAATAAGCGGTTTTCGAGTCTTCCTTCCATGTAAAACCAATTAATATCGGGAGCAAAAAAGTATTTCACCCAATGCAAACGACTAAGCCGAGTTCTTTGATTTTTTTGATTTTATGTCCTTGCCCAGCATTGTAATAAGATTCTCTACTTGTTTTCTTTTGAATTTACTATGTATGATTTGGTCAGGCATTATTTTGATGTTTGGGGCATTACTACAGTATTTCAGACATCCAGTTTTCTTGACAGAAATTTTCTTTCTTAAACCTTGGGCTTCGATCTCCTCTGAAATCAAATCAAAAATTTTACTGCTATTTTTTTTCTTGCATGATGACTTCCGACAAACCAAAATTTCAATGCTTGATTTCATACTCAATACCTTGCGTCAGAAGATTGTTGATACATCCCTACGAGGAATCCACTCATCATAATACAGAAACTTGCAAAGGGAAATTCCGTCAAAAGGGAAATTACTGCTATAGGGTATCAAGGATTTGTGGTGAATGGCAATTCTGAGGCTTAGAGATTTTAGATACGCGAAGTATCGGCGTCTCTTAGGCAAGGCGAGACCAAAATCAACTACAGGGAAAGCCTTTTGTTTTGATCTCGCTGGAATTCTTAGTCAGAGCAGAAGACTAGAATTGACCCCATTCGCTTGGAGCGACAGATCCCAAGATTTTGAATCCACCATTGCCGTCTGGCCTTAGCACGAATCCAATTCCTTGAGGCTCGGGATAGATTCCTGTAACAGCCTCGAACGGATCGTCGTGAGCAACGATGATCGTGTTTAGTCCTGCTTCTGGAGATTGAATAAGATAAGGTCCCACTCGCTCTCTCATAAGCTCAACTTGCTCAGGCGTGTAGTCTTCAAATGGAAGGAAGTTGAAATCTGCGTTCTTTGCATACTTTCCGAAAGCCAAACTTGCTGTTTTCCAAGCACGGCAGTACTGGCTAGACAGAACATCACCTACAGGAATGGCCAAACGTCTAAACGCCTCGCCAATTCTTAAGGCATCATTCCAACCCTCTTCGCTCAACACCCTTTGAGTTGCACAGTTGTTGGGATCAGCCGAAACCTGATCAGCGTAATCTCTTTCCGTTTTTGCATGACGGAAATAGATGACGTTGCCACCTTCCTGTAACATATCAATAGTCAGTTCTTTTTCCTGACTATCCCGCGTATCAATTTTAGATTCTTGACTTGATGCTAATAGAGTTCCCGTAAGACTCAAGGCGACAATTGCTTTGATTAACATTTTTTTCTCCTCGTTAAATGAATCAATGAGCTTTAATGATATTGATTTCTAATATCATTTTTCAGTTGAGTCAAACTTAATTCGGTTAAGATTCGACAAAGGGATTCGAAGCAGTATTAGGAAGGGTAAGTAAGTTTTATAAAAAAAAGCCGGATGCTGCATCTACCAATACTGCATCCGGCCAAAATACTAAAAAGCCCGCGTTTATGAGTGCGAAACAGCTGTAGCTTTGCGGGTTACTTGAGTCGCCGAAGATTTCTTCTTGAGCCTAGCTTTGCTCAAAACAAATTTATCGAGCAAAGCTTGCAGACTAAAGGTCACAATAACATTAACTACCATCATAGCCATAGTCTCGTAGGTATTCAGAGTTTGAAAGCCAACGATACCCATGATCCAACAAATAGCCGTCCACTGGATCACATAAATAGTCGTCACGTTTTGGCTACAGTAAACGAGAAAATAGCGTAAATGATGATTCATAGAATCAGCAATATAATAAAGAAACATAAAGAAAAGCCAGTTGCCCGCCATAATAAGAAGGGTACCTGCCGGTCCAAGGTGAAAATAATCATTAAAATGGTATGAGCTATTCTGATAAACAGCAAAACTACTCAACAACAAAAGGATAACCGAAGGGATCCATGTAACTTTGAATAAAGAGAGAAGGTTGCTATCAAGCTCCTTGAACCATTTTCCTAAGGCAAACCCAGTTAGTATCATCCCCATCCAAGGAAAAACTGGAAAATATACATTGTAGTTCTCAGCAAAAAACAGATCAGCGACGTAATTTAGGCCTTTGATCCCGGGCTGCAAGCCTCGCAACTCCGAACTTAGCCCAATGACAACAAGGGCAACAGCAAAAATCCACCATTTTCCGACTTCAAAGTATCGCAAAGCCGCAATCACAAAAAGTGAGATGCCCGCCATCTGTAAGATATCACCTGTTAAAATTAGATATAAATACTGGCTGGCATTGAGGGGAGACTGCCAACCATAAGCATTGATAAACGCCTCTGGCATCGTACCAAAGACGGCGATTGGGACGATAAATTTTAAGATATTCAAAACGTACCCAGCGATGACCAACAAGGCACCGCGCTTGATGGTTGTCGATACCAATTGCCGGCTAGACAAGGCGAGTGAGATGCCCATGGACATCAAAAATGCCACCGCCTCTTGACCTAGAAAATGGACTACGGTCCCCAGCATCGAGTTAAATTGAGTTTCTTTATCAGCATACATCCATAGAGTATGAACAATCACCATTCCAAACACAGCTAAGCCGCGGGCAATATCTAATGCTAAAATTCGTGATGCTTCCATTTGTAGACCTCCTCACTTAGGCACTTTAACCTAGCTCGGGAACAAGTTTGCTGAGACCGCAGGATGCTGAGTTAGGCAGTTGTCGCTTTGATTCATGTAATTAAAGTGATAATCATTATCATCTTGGTCGGAAGCACACTGTCCGTTAAACGACGATTTGTCAAGGATGATTTCCTAAAGCAAGTACAATCGACATACTTGAGAAGCTCCACAGGCTACCAACATTCCCTAAATCATTAGATTTTTTCATCATACCCAAGCAAAACCTGAAGGCATCGAAAAATCATGACTGACTTCGGAAAAATCACTTGCGTGACGTATTACGATAATGATAATCAAAATCATGTCTGGCCACGCCTTCGGTTCGCTGTTTCTATTTCTTAATCTGTTGAGCGAACATGAATACGTTTACTGGACACTTCTATGAAAATTAGGCCTTTTGCTTTCGAGAATTTTTTGCAGTTGGGAGAAACTGAATGTTAAGACTTTTGCTTTGTTTACTTTTGATCACTAACCATGCTTGCGATAGCGATAGTAGTTCTGAAGATGGTATCGGACTCACCGATCCTGCCGATACTAACGGTGATACTAACAATGACAACGACAATAATGATAATTCCGATAACACAGAGGAAGAAGACACAACCAAACCTGAGGACGAACCAGAAGGTGGACCCGATGGATCAGACGTATTAGTGATTAGTTCGCGAGATGACCTCAAAAATACTCTAGGTCTAAATGCAGTCCCCAAGACCATCAAATTAGGCTTCGCCGATGCCTCCAATCTTTACAAAGATGTTATCGAAGACATCGATGCGGGTTTTGCTAAGATTGATGTCACTGGTTGGGACGTGTCAGACGTGACCAATATGAAACGTATGTTTGCGGGGGCAAAAGCCTTTAATCAAGACCTCAGTCAGTGGGATACCAGCAAAGTCACAGATATGAGTAACATGTTTAATGGCACATCTGACTTCAACCAAGATATTGGCCAATGGAACACAGAAAACGTTACCGATATGCGCTATATGTTTTTTAACGCAGGTAGCTTCAATCAGAATCTAGAAGCATGGGATGTGTCAAAGGTAGAAAAGATGGATCGCATGTTTTCACGATCCGGCATGGAATCCAACCCTCCATCCTGGTTCGATTAGTATCATGCAAACAATTCTATATGAGTTTCACTAAGTTTCAGTGTTGCTAGTAGGGGGAGTGTGTCACCGCACCTACTGGTATTTTTTTCATGTTAAGGAGAGATTATGGTATTTAAAAAAAGTCTGTCTGTCATCTTTTTGTCAAGTATGAGCGTAGCATCCTTCGGCAACGGGTTAGAACTTCCTGGAGAGAGATATATCTGGGGTTCGGAGGGAGTCAAATGCGAAGCTTTTGGTGATGATGTGGCGCTACCAGAGAGTCTTGAAGCACTGGGCGTTGAGCTTGGGGAAATCTCAACGAATAGTTCTCAGCTTGCCGCAAAGATTAGCAGTAGCTTCACTGAAGGCGAAACTACCTGTGTTTACGAAGGGCTTTACCGCGTCAACCCACTTTTTAGAACTATCACTCAGTTTGATTCGGCAGCCTTTGCAACCGAAGGAGAGAGTGACTGTAGCGCCGGCAAAGAGTATTTAGATACTTATTTTGCTGGTGGTACCTTCGAGCGCTGGGGAGACGATCCTTATCATCTCACGATTTTCGTCAGAAACGACGAGGCAGCTAGTATTTGCGGACCGAATGCAACGAGAGTAGGCTTCGACTTCGTTTACGTTGGTGAAATCTAGTCCAAAAAAAGCGCAATCCCTACTATATAAAGTGGAGATTGCGCTAGTACTAGGCTTAATCGAGGAAGACCAACAACAGGTAGTAGTTGGTCCACTCCTTCACGCTGCTTTTGCTAATAAATCGGCAAGACTCAACATATAGCTTGCGACATCCTCCCTTTGATTTCGAGATAGATAGCGAAATCCTCCAGGAAGATTCTTCAGTACACGGCGATCGCTTAAATTCTCTAAGTGAATGACATCTTCAGTACTGAAATTATAGGTTTTCAGAGTATCAAATATATCGTCAAGTCTACGACCTGTACCTATACAGTACAGTCTCGCGTGCTCGCTCCATTCCTCAAACTGCTCATCAGCAGTCTCTACAATTTCGCTATCTGTCAGGCCTGTCATAGCTTGGACAAGATGCCCGACATTGCACTGCCCCATATGCCCCCACTGATAAATACTGTCGTCGTCGCTTAAACTGCCCGCTGCCACATACAGTGCCTTCACAAGTATATTCGTCGTCTTTGCCATGATTGTCCCCCTATGGATGGTCCCGATTTTTGACGGAGGATTCATCCTGAGAGTTCGACCTAACCCCAGACAATAACCTATTTTTTTTCGAAGAAGAGGGTAGAACACGAAAGTAGTTAATGATCTGGGACTTGGTCAAAACATTCCTCCAATGTTGATAATCATTATCATTATCGGATCGATGGGAGGAAAACTTTAGCTGAGTTCGCAAAATCTTGTGAGGATATAGGGCGGCTATTTGGGGAACGAAAAACAACATTTGTCGGTGGAGGAATTGATGGAAAAAGGGTGAGTCGGCTGAAATATCAGTATCGACTCACCCTTGAAGCCAACGATTTAGATGCAACTGGTGACTGGCATCCATGGGTTATTGTTAGAGCATAGTGATTTTTTCAGCATAAGGATTAAATCCGCACTAAAGCTGAGGTCATTGAAGCGAATCTGGTCGCTGCCAAGTAGCTGCAACTCTTCTTGCATCAATTCAAAATCGTAACCTGAAAAGGTCTCGACAAAGTCTTTATCTACTTTTCTGAGATCAATGTTTACATTTGTAAACGGGATGGAAATATCGCGGTACTCCGGCGCATAAGCACCATCAAATGTAGGAATCGGTTGATTAAGCTCGTCTTCATTTAAGCGCAGACGATTAAATTTCCAGTCGGTCACACGAAAGCTTTTTACCAGAGCAAATCGACGTTTCAAATCTATTCTACCAGGAAGAATATCGTGCATGGCACGCATAGTCGCCTGCTCACTATTAGTGACCGCCTCATCTATCGCTTCGGTAGGGAACTCAAGACCGGTCAGTCTAGCGAAAGATTCTCGGACCCATTTATGGAAGAGGGCGACGGTTTCTTTTCTAGCATTGATCTCTCGAGTTTGGCGATCACCAGGTAGTGTACGTAGCTTTTCCTTGTAAAAATCCACAAGCTGCATAGTGATGGAATAGACAGGCGCATTGCCGGAGTTTTTGGGATCCCCGCCTCGTCTTAAGCGCTTACCATCGTCATAATCAAATATAGTGGACAGATCCAGCCGACCGTTTTCTGTATTCACTTCCTCATCCCTGTCCCACGAAAACACATCATGAGAGTAGAGACCCACTACACCAATATCCCTAACGAGAGGTTGCGGAGCAGATAAACCTAATCCAGAGTAAGTAATGACACCAATCAATCCACTGAGCATCGTTTTTATCATGAGAGACTCCTATAAATCATCATCTGAACATCAGCATTTCATCGAGCAAAAAGAGCTAAAAACCCCTCTTCAAATTCCCCCAAGAGTCGAGATAGAAGCGATAAAGCTGCTTCGGGCGATCTGGGTTAAAGACTTTAAAAGCGGCAACACCGTTCAATGTGTCATGATCTTTTATATACCATGAGTCAAACTGTCCAGCTTTGGGGAATCGGGTTTGATTACGGAAGACCCAGGAAGACTCGCCAAACTCACCATCGATTTGCAACTCCTCATAAATATACTGGATTTTCTTACGATCTAAAGTCTGCTGACAACTAAACTTCTCTTCGAAAGCCTGAACGTTACGGCCATTTCCCGTAGACACCCATGAATCGTTATACCAATAGGAAAACTCAGTGAGTGACCATCGAGCAGCGCGACTTGGATCTATGTGAGCTTGAAGGCAAGCTCTCAGATCCACACTTAACCGATGATGAGACTTGAAACTTCTTTCACCAGGAAACTTTGTTTCCATAAGGAACGTGATCTGGCTACCTGATGTTTCCAACACACGATAGCGCTCATAAGAGTTGAGGTTGCCTTTTGCATCTTCGTAACGCCAGACCCAGAAATTTCCTGGCTCAAACTGACTAAGGGAAACCGGAGCTGGTTCGGCTTTGGCTTGACCCGGACTCCACCAGTTCAGTGTCATCGACAGGACTATAGTTAAAAGAGTTTTCATTACCGACTCCAAGTTCTCGCGTTCTTTTGATAATGATTATCATTATTAAAAATAAAATCAAGTGTCATTTTCGTTTTTTTTGAAAAGCAAAAGGCTGGGATACGAAACACATAGGAACATATCCAGAACCTTCATATATTCTTAAACATTTGTTTTTATTAACTTAATACAAAATTCCGATGGCTTAAATTGAGGCCTGAGAGGATTGACAGATTAACGAGTCTTAACTATACTTTAAATATTGAAAATGAGAATCATTATCATGTTGAGGTGTTCGGACGTGACAATACACGAAATATTCGTTCTACAGCAGCTGGTACTCAGAGACGAGGGAACCCTTCCTTCGAGCATAAAGAGATTATTTGCACCCTTGGATTGGCGAAAAAGAAAAAGCGCCGACGTATTTGCAGCCGAAATAAAGCTCTAATCACCAATAGGGTCTTTTTTCAAAAAAATAATTCTCATCGGAGTTTACCAACTTCGATGCATAGCATGTAACTAGCATTCAACAAGGAGGTCGTTAGAATGAACAGGGAGTTCTCATGGTAGCTTTAGTATCTTCTGTCTTACTGGTTTTTATGTTTTCGTGCCCTTGCTATGGTGTGAAGAGGGCTCAACAAGACGATTTACTATTTAACAGATTAAACGAAAAACTAGAAAAGGATTTCAGCATGCAAAGAGAGGCTTACATTGACAAGCAGATGTCTAACTTTGTAAACAAGTATCCACGGGTCAAAAATAAGTCTTTACAGGTTAACAAAGATGCCAAGGTAAGCAAGGCAACCCATTAAGATCCAACGAATATGGGCACAGCTTCAGAGCATCGGTAAAGGCTGCCCCCAAAGGCAGCCCAAAAAGTCTACTCCATTGCTTCGTCACTCAGCAAATCAACGACGAAGGTGACTTTATCCACGACTTTAATCTGAGCATCTGCTCTTTCATAAAAATCGTACTGCGCTAGACTAACTTCACCTGATACATTCACCCAAGTTTGGTTACCGTACTCTGATAGATTAATTTTTAGATCCATCGGCTGCCATTCGTTTCTGACCTTAAACCGTCCTGCTACATCACAGACTCTAAACTCTTCGACATCCTCACAACCACGCACTTCCTCGCTTTCGAAGGCGAGCGTCGGGACATTTCCCTCTTCGTCGGTAAAGATAATTTTGACAATGGATTTGTCTCGACTGCTAATACCGGAGGAAAGGGACTTTGGATCCACAACCCCTTCAATGGAAAATAGATCGGTTCCATCGTACTGAAAACTTCCTTCAAAACTGTTGCTTTGACCCTCGATGGTATAGCCATCGGCAAACGAGGTCTCTGCGCGGTAAGTGATCTGCCAAAGATTAAGATCGGCGTCGGCAACAGTGTTTGCCATGACTACTGAGCTTAGGCCTAAGGAAATGAGTAACACTTTCATTTTCGTCTCCCAAAAAATTAATTAATCGTCATCATCATCGTAGTCATCGTCATCATCGTCATAACCTCCTCCAATACTGTAGAGATACCGAGTCATCAAACGAATCTCACGATTTGAGATCTCACGTGAATTCCAGCGAGGCATATAACCACGCCTAGACCAATAATTGTTGTAGCCCTCTCCCTCTCTAATCGCCTCCCAGAGTTCGTCAAGCTCTCCTAGGACTGATTCTCTAGATAGACCCCCACGACCGTCTAAGCCATGACAGTTTGCACAAAAGGTCTCATAAAGCTGTTTGCCTGTTTGAGGTCTCTCTTGGTCATGCAGGTAATCCCACATTTCTCTTAGTTGTTTGTCCGATACTAGCTTACGGTCGTAGGCTGGCATCGGAATCGTAAAGTAGGGGTTCCCTGTTCTCCCTCTGCGAGTGATATACGTAGCAAAGTCTCTTGTAGGGAATTGTATTCGATAACCTCTTGGGGTTCCCTCACCTTTGTCGCCATGACAGACGGCACATTCTTTCATGTAAACTTCAATACCAGTCAGCCCTTCATTTGAGTCATCATCAGGTGGGACTGGTTGTGGAGGATTTGGTGGAGTCGGCGGAGTTGGAGGAGACGGTGGCTGGGATTGGGACCACAGCTTTTGGGAAAACATAAAGATCGAAGATGTTATTAAAATCGTCAAAAATGGCTTCATACGCAACAAACTCCAAGGTTCAAGCAACGATAGGGATTAAAAAAATCTTTTAAAGATGAGTTTCACTATAGATTTGAAAATAAAAATTTCAATCCATTACTTGATTAAAAGATCATAAACCACGGACGAGTATGTTGTGAAACATGAGTCAAAGGAGGAAAGCAGAAGACGCGCAAAATCACCGAATCAAAATCTAGATTCGATGATCCCATTACTTTAAAATTAGGTACTATTTTGAAGCGAGTTTGACCTCAACCACCTGCACGTGGCTGGCAAGCTCAACGAGCTCCGCTAGCATTTTCTGATAGACTTTCGCGTCTTTGTTTTTTGCATTTGCTTTTTCAAGAGCAACGACAGTTGCGGGATGTACAAGCATGTCTTTTGCGTGATGACAAATACTTGGAGCCTTTGGCAAAGCCTTATCCGCATGATAATCACTTTCGATTTTGTCTAAGGGCATAGACGTCATCGTATCGGCAACCTTAAGAACAGTATCGATATAAGCGCTACATTCAGGCTGAACCTTTTTAAACGCTGTCAAAATTGGTTTGGACATGCTTACTAGTTCGCCACTTTGCTTACTAATATCCTTCAGTGACTTTTTCATTTCGATTTGAGTCAGAGTTTCTTTCAGCTTCTTCGAATAAGGCTTGGTGTCGATGGGTTTTGCCAAAGCAGAGCTTGCTAGCAAAACTAAACTCAGACTCAGAAAGATATTACGCATGGATCACTGTCTCCTTTTCTTAACGATATTAAGAATCATTCTCATAATAGTTGTCTATTTTCAAGTTTAATATGTGACAAGATTCATTTTCCAATCTATTCTGGCAGTAAAATGCGATGATTAGTTAGCAGAATCTAAAGGAAAGTAACGGATCCAATTTTTTCTAAACCACAGTACTGACAGGACTCCCGCTTTGACTGTTTCCTCAATCAGATAGACATACCACAGGCCAACAACACCTAGCTCAAAATGCCTAACAAACAAAAAACCTAGTGGCAAAGCAAGGGCAAAGGTAAGAGAGAGATTCCACAGGACCGGGCGGTTAACGTCTCCCGTGGCTTTCAATGAGGTAAAAAATATCTGATTGATGGCATTCATGGGAGCGATAAATATGGCAACGAAGAGGATATCACTCACTCCCGCTTTAATATCCAATTGATCGGTAAACAATCCCACAAGAGTATCGGAGAAGACATAAAGAACGATAGACAGGACGACGGAGACACCTGCCGTGATCAAAGACGTCTTTATAGCCCTCCTGTAAGCGGCTTCGCTGTCTTTGGCCCCACAGTCGTATCCAATCAAAATCTCGTTACCTTGAGCAATCACATAATGGATAGTCGATAGCAGAGAACCGATGGTCAACGAATACGATCTCACGAGAACCGCACCGGTTCCCAAAACAGAAATTAATGAAACCATAACAAGTTGATAGATGTTATAAGCCATACCTTCACCTACACTAGGGTAGGAAAGCTTGGTGATTTTTTTCAGGCTTGGAAGGAAGTCAGAGACCCTCTGAAAGATGTTAATTTTTACGTAATAGCTTAAAACGAAGAGGAGGAAGCCAATCATTCCGATACGAACAATTAAAGTCGAAAGGGCCGCCCCATAAACACCGAGCTCGGGAAACCCAAATTTCCCATATATCAATCCGTACTCTAATACGAGATATAGAACATTAGCTAGAATACCCAGCACAAAAATAGATAGTGTATGACCAAACCCCCTCAGGGCAGCAGTGCAAGATACAATAGCCCCATTAAATATCATGGCCAGTGCAATAATATGAACATAGATGATGACATCAGATCGTATCTCGGATGGGGCACCCACCATATCAGCAAAATATGATGCCCCAATCATGAGTACCGCAGCAATCAAAAGGCATAAAAGAAAGCTTGCCTGTATCGACGCGATGGCTACAGATTTAGCTTTTTCGACCTCATTTCGTCCCAAATATTGAGACATGATGACCAACGCGCCTACAGCGAAAAGTCCAGAGACGTCATAGGCAACGCCAAGTATTTGATTTGCAAGACTGACGGCCGCTGCCAAATTTTCCGAATAATTGGATAGCAGTATTTGATCGACAAAGGTGACGGCAATCGACAAAGCGGAATACAGGAATAAGGGATAAGTTAGCTTAAATAAACTCTTTCTTTCGAACTGCTCCAAATACCTAACCCTTCCGTTTTTAAATATCGCCGAAATTTTCGAGGATGACCTGATGATCCTCGATGCGATTGTTGGCCAAGAAACCACGAATAGTGGCGACGAACTCTGATGATCCACAAAGATAGTAGAGAGAGTCTTTCGGGCTAGTATCAATCACATTTTGTAAGGCCTCCAGGACGGTCTCCCGATTGGTAAACTTTATTTTTTTCAGATTCCCAGTGTGATTCCAAAAATCCCTGTAGCAGTAGCCTTTACCTGCGTAAATCAGCCTCCAAGGCACAGTATTAAGATCCGAAACAATACTCCTAATAGGCGTTATGCCGATGCCGCCGGCGATAAAGACTAGAGCACGATCCTCTGCCTCCTTCTTATCGACAGAGAAATGACCCTTCACCGAATGGATTCCTATCTGATCACCAACTCTAGCTGTTGCGAACTTCTTCTTAAACTTTGAGTTTGAGGACAAATCCATAGTAAATCTTAGACAGTCCTCCTCGGGCCCACTAGCAATCGACATGTGTCTAACACTGTTTTGATCAATAATACTGCGAGGAGCCACTAGGTGTACGTATTGTCCGGCTGTAAACGTCAAGCCCGCAGGCTTACTGACGACGTAGGTATAGACTTGGTTGTACTCCTGAACGATGTCTCGAATCGTAGCTCTGTGCAATACAATGCCCGGGTACCCAAAAAGATGATAAAGCCGAAAGTAAATCGGCCTGATTAGATTTTTAAGATGTGCAATCATCAAAGACTCTATTACAGTGTGACCAGGTTTCAGCCCGAGGGTAACCAATTAGGGTTGGGTCAGCCCATTTACGCGTCCGGCAAGCTCCCAAGTGACAAAATTTCCTCCAATAACGGGGTTTTCGTCACCAACATTAATGGAGAAGCCGCCATTTTCTTCAACAACAAAAGGACCTGAGAAGCTAAGGGTATCCCCCAACCCATTAAAGCCGTTAAACCCAGAGGTATCCCAAGTAAATGTCGCTGTAGCATTCAGATTCATGATACCTACAACAACCCCATCTAATAGCTTTACTTCCCCGGCGATTTCCGACAGGGTCGTGGTATAAGGGCTAGCCAAAACTGTGGATGAGCCCTGCACAAAGACATCGAGATCTCCCACCAGGCCGATAACACTTGCTGTTTCTTCACCAATACCGCTAGTTCCCGTTAAATCGATACTTAGATCGAAGACATCTTTCCAGTCTCCTTCCATAGGGAATACGTCGGCACCCGTTCCCGGTCCCTGCTGAATGGCCGGAAGCTGAGAGATCTGAAAAAAGCCATCCAACACATCGCTGCCATTGAATGATTGATCGATTTGCGCAAAGGCATCAGAAAAGTACTCAAAAAATCGAGACGTACCATTGGCTGTCAGACTCAACGAGACGTTTTGCGTCCCTTGGGGAGCATCCAAACAAGACACGGGACTTACAACCCATGTACCAGACTCACAACTAATGTTAGCCTGACCTACGTAAGGAGGCTCTTTATCTATCAAAGACAACGTGTCGGCATGAGCCCCTGTCGCCACAGTGTGCTCACAAATGAGACCGGTTTCATTCTGCCACGATAATGTAGCCTCTGCACAGCCCGTATCTGTTTTTTCTGTTCCGTCCAAATCGTTGTTGTCCGAAGTCGTTTGGCAGCCTTCTGCGGATGGATTTTCAAGGCATGGATCCTTAGTGGTTTCACTGGTACCTCCACTTTCCTTTTCACAGGAAGCTAAAAAGGTGCAGATGAACATAGAATACAAAATGGCAAAAATCTGGTTGCGCTTCATTGAACTGGTCCTCTAAAAGTATTTATATGATACTGATAACGATTTTCAATATCTATTCGGTAAATTCACTGTCGAACTTTAGTCAAAATGAAATAATCTTTCTTAAGGTCATGTCATTTCGGAATCTTCTATCACTTAGTACTAATCCAGTCTATTAGTATCGTTAAAAAATGATCTTGAAAATCATTATCATTTGATATTTACTGAAACATAAATAGCTATACCATCGAGGGGGGAAGCAAGTGTCTAATATCATTGATAAGATGAACTGGGAGCAGCGAACGATTGATGCCAATTCGCGATTTTCCAGAGGCCAGTTTAGCGAAGCACGCCGTATATATGAATCTCTCCTTGCCGAGCTAGACCAGAACAAGGACCACGTAGGAAAGGTTTGCGATATCTGCAAGGTAAAGTATGTCGACCGTTATTGGGTCACCTGCCAAAACCTAGCAGATGTCAACAAATCTGAGAAGCGTCCGGGCCCCATGACCCACTACTATTTTAAGCCGCTTCAATTTGTCGGTGAGGTGATGAATCGCTATGATGTGTACGTATCAACCTACCAAGAGTTGCAAAAACGCTACGATCGCTGCCTGCATTATTACCTACAATACCAGAAAGACTGCGATCCCGAGTTTAACAGTCGTGTGACTTTCGATGTGATCGAAAACACAAAACCTGCTAAGTTTTTAAGACAGGATTGCCATGCAGTTTGGGATCACCCCTACTAAACTCGATTCAAAAAGGAGACGTATTCTATGAGGTACTTGCATCTACTGTGGCTCGTTTTCCTAACGTCTTGCGCTAGTCAGAGTACACAGCAAAAGTCTTTTGAGAGCTATTGGTCATTCTTTAAAGGATTTGAAAATCAGAAACCGAGGGGTGGCACGACCACAGGCCCAGCACCTAAGTTCGCAAAAGTGCATCCAGGCTGGCAAAATCTCACTAAAATCCAAAAGAAAAATAAAAAAGCTAAGGACAGAGCCGCGATTCTTGCCATGGCGGGAGATTTCAAAGCATCCTTTGAGTTTTTCGAAACCACGGGCTTAAAATCAGACTACAAACTGCTCAAGCCGTATCAGTCCTGGGGCACTGAATGGATTTTTCCAATAGCCAACGAAGAAAATTTTATTTCCCTACAACACATTCTGATCATGTCGTTTCTTGTCAACGGAAAACTCCAGGGCCCAATGGTGATGAAGCATTGGCGTCAAGATTGGCTATACGAGGAATCTGTAAAGTCTCACTACACTGGTATGAACCGTTTCGAAAGCCAAGATATTTCTGCAGAGAAGAGAAAAGGTCGCTGGTTACAGAAAGTCTACCAAGTTGATGACTCTCCCCGTTATCAAGTTATGGGTTCGTGGACTCATGAAAGTAGTGTCTCCTACTGGCAAAGTGATCCTACTTGGCGCCCACTACCGCGACGGGAGTTTTCTGTTCGGAACGATTATAATATTCTTGAGGGGGACCATCGCATAACGATCCTTGATAGTGGTTGGATTCACGAGCAAGATAACGCCAAAGTCAAACTCAGCGAAACAGGTGACAAGCATTACCTAGCTCGGGAGTTCGGACTGAATCGATATCGTGCCATCACAGACTTTGATACTACCAAAGGAAAAGAATACTGGGACAAGACCAAGTTCGTTTGGTCCACGGTACGAGAGTTTTGGGAACAGTCTTTCAAAGACTACAAGTTTATCCAACTACGAGCCAAAGTAGACGACAAGGCTATGTGGCAGCAGCTTTTTAGCTTGGCAGATAGGTCGGATAAATTGAAACCATCAGAGATTCAAAATCAGGTTAAGTCGATTATTAAAAGCTATTTTGCCAAGACAAAGGCAAATGATAAGAAGGCCTCTTAGAACAGGCCCGATTTCACTGATCAGAAGTCTTCCGTAACAAACCTTGCCTTAGTCGTTTGAATAAAGCCCCGCGGATAATCCAAACAATCCGCGTGCAAACCTCGGAGCGGTAAACCACCCCAAAATGACGACTATCAATGCTATCGTCATGAAACCCTATCACCACATATTGGTCGACGGATACCATACTCACCTCCTTAACCATCTTTGGATAACCAGGTTTCTTAAAAACAATAATGTCGCCTTTTTTCGCCTTAGGAAGTGAAAAAGAGCCAAAAATCACCGGTCGAATACCTAGGAGCAGGTCGGTTTCAGTGATTTTTGGCTCTAAACTCTTGCCCTCGACTCTGTAGAGCTTGAACATTGAGCTATAAGCTCGGATACACGATTTCAAGGGAAGGCGGATAGGGACATATCGCCTTTTTTGTATCAATTTTCTTAGTTTGCCAAAATATCTCAGCAAAATCATTGACGAGACTGACAAGCTTGATCCCATTATCTCGTTCAGCTCCTTGTTTGGCAGCAGAGGCTGCCATCATCAAGTTA
This sequence comes from Pseudobacteriovorax sp., assembly GCA_013215145.1. Lineage (GTDB taxonomy): Bacteria > Bdellovibrionota_B > Oligoflexia > Oligoflexales > Oligoflexaceae > DT-89. The sequence goes on along the minus strand of JABSRP010000012.1, from coordinate 227,249 downwards.
TGCGTTAGTTCATGAATAACAGGAAAGCTATCAATTTGAGGCTTCTTAAAATAATCTCCCCATATAATCCGAATCTCCTCCTTACAAATTGTAGCTTGCTTCTCTTTTTCAGCAATATACCTAGTCATAGTATTCTGCGACGTTAAGTCGTTACCGTTCTTAGCATTTAGTTCATTCATGAGATCAAGCATACGCACTACCGAAAGCGCCGCGATCTGGGCAGAATAAGGATCATAGATTTTGCAGGGGATATCACAGTGAGCGGCAACCGCAGGTATCGATGATTCAATAGAGTTTATCAGTTTAGATAACATGTTTTGTCTTCCTTGCTTTCAATATATAGACAGCACAGGCAACCAGCAGGATCCCGAAAATGGCAGATGGAAGATGATGAAGGCTTGTCAGCATATGCCAAATCCAGTCGCTTGCTGTCAAAAACGACAAATGGGACAAACTCGAGTGAGCAAAACCGGTGTTAGGCAATAAACCGAGACTCAAAATAGCAATAAATCTCATATGTATCCTCGCTAGGGGTTAATGGAACTCAGATGAACTAACGCTCGTATCTAAGCCTGGTAAATCGATTTTAGGAATCAGATCACAGCGACACGACTTCAAATAGGTGAGGTATGTCACGTGGCAAAACTGAAATCGTTTGAGAAGAAAGCTCTGCGCTTCCTCGGGAAGTCGATTGGATTCAAGAATTTTACGGGTTAACGTCAAAGGGTAGTTCAAATAATAGACTGTTTGGGACCCCTTTTTACGAGCCTCATGACAATCGGCAATATTGTGACTCGACACAATCAAACGATCTATAGCTGTGTAAAAGCCATCTAGGTTTTGCGGATCACCAAAGTCTTGGAACCAATCAATCTGATCTTTCGCAATTTGAAACAGCTTTTTATAACCTTCCAAAGCAGCGGCCAAATCGCCTTCACGAAAGATGCGGTTGTATTCAAGTATCGATCTTTCCCAATGAACAACCTCTAGATCTTCCATGCTTTTACCTCACGCTGAGTTATTAAATCTGGAACGATCTTACATTATTGATATTGAAAATCAATATCATTATTATTTTTTGATTCTGTTTTTGTTTGGTCGATATCTTGAACCCAGCGAACTTGAAAAAAACCAAGGAATTCTGGCATGACGGGAACAGATCTACTGAGAATTCCTTGGTGGGAACGAGATTTTTTTGACAGGAAATTTGTCTTAACGACAAACCAAAGTATGAACTATCCTTTACACTTGCAGTTTTTACAGCGCTTGCGGACGCTTATCTTCCCCTTTCTAGCTTTGTGCCCTTCGCCATTCGTAGCTTCGTCTACGAACAGCATGTGGCCGTAATCGTAAAAAAGGTGCTTCACGTCATCTAAACTGATCTGACCATTTGATTTTTTCATCGATATTCCTTCCTCCAATCATGATAATGATTATCGGCATCATTATCAAAAAAATAAATCTAAATTCGTAAAAATTGTCACATCATATAAATTTTCGATAGTTAGGACACGTAGTCCCTTTGGATTTGAATATGGACATACCAAGGAACTTTTGGCAACAAGGTCCAATAAAAACATTAGTTTCAGCTATTTAGATATATCCAACCCATCTATGTTCCAGAAATCGTATGTTTTGGCCCAGCGACACGATTATCATTTTTCATCACGCTAGCTCTTGACAAACAAAGACAAAAAGGAGAGATTCCCCCCACGTAATTATGATAATCATTATCATTATGTGTTTATACCCATCAATAATGGATTCCTTACTATGCTAAATAGTCTCATCGGAGAAAAGTCTAGGCTATCGAAACCACAGTTAAAAAAGGTGTTTTCCGATCTTTCGTTTCTATTCAACCGTGAAAACTTAGACGAATATCTAGACATCATGAATGAGGGCACACAGTTTGTATCTGACTCCCTTGTTAGATCTAGTGGGCCATCGACGGGAACGAGTCTAGAGAGTGCAAAGCAGAAGTTTCAAAACATCGATTTAGATCAACCGTTAACCACGATCTCCGGAACTCTAGAAGAGCTTAGACAAATATATGCCGACGATACGATCTACTTCCACCAACCGACCTACGTCGCTCATCTAAATTGTCCGGTGGTATACCCGGCACTGCTCGCGGAATCTATCATCTCTTCTATCAATACCTCTGTCGATACCTGGGACCAGAGTATTGGAGCAACATTAATCGAACAGGCTGTCATCAATTGGACGGCAAAAGAGATTGGATTTTCTAGCGAAGCAGACGGGGTGTTTACCAGTGGAGGGACGCAGTCCAACTTAATGGGTATGTTGCTGGCTAGAGACCACTACGCTAAACGCCATCTAAACCATGATGTCTCCACACAAGGTCTTCCTGAGCAGTTTACTAAGTTTAGAATTTTCACCTCAGAGGTTAGCCATTTCAGTGTACAAAAATCGGCGGCGATTCTTGGCCTAGGCCACCAGTCAGTGATTTCTGTACCTGTCGATTCTAATTTACGCATGCGGGCCCGAGAGCTGAAACGGTTAATACAGCAGTCTATTGACGAAGGTGAACATCCTATCGCTGTCGTAGCAACCGCAGGAACTACCGACTTCGGTAGCGTCGACCCCATCTCGTCGATTGCCGAAGTTTGTCGTACACATGGGATCTGGCTTCATACGGACGCGGCTTACGGTTGCGGTTTACTAGCCAGCGAAAAACACCGACACCTGCTGAACGGAATTGAACTGTCTGATTCTGTCACTGTTGACTATCATAAGTCATTTTTTCAACCTGTGAGCTGCAGTGCGTTTTTCGTTAAAGATCACAATACTCTATCACCGGCCACTCATCATGCTGACTACCTCAATCCACTAAGCGACAAGAACGCAGGCATCCCAAATTCGGTTAACAAGAGTTTGCAGACCACAAGACGCTTTGATGCCCTAAAAATGTGGCTAACACTAAGGATCATGGGAAAAAAGACCATTGGTCAATACTTTGAAAAAGCCATGTCTAATGCTCAGATCGGTTACAAGGCTATCAAAAATGAAGCCGACCTCGATATCATTCACAAACCAGAAATCAGCACCCTCGTTTTCCGCTTCAAACCGCCCCATGTAAAAGACGAGCTACTTGACGACATCAATAAGAACATTCGTCAGGAAATCTATAAGTCTGGCCAAGCAATGGTGGCAGGGACAAAGTTTCGAGGACGAAACTACCTTAAATTCACCTTACTTAATCCAGAGACTCAACCAGAAGATATTGCTTTTGTCTTAAAGCAAATTCAGCGCATTGGTTGGATGTTGTTGACTAAACAAAAAATTGACATGCGACACTCATAGGACGAAAAGCTCATGAATAGTAACGACGTATATGATTTTATAGCAGTTGGCCTTGGCCCCTTCAATTTAGGCCTTGCCTGCTTGACCAAGGACCTACCCAATCTCAACGGAATATTTATCGAACAGCGATCAGGCTTTGACTGGCACCCAGGTATGATGATCGAAGGGGTGACATTACAAACACCATTTATGGCAGATCTTGTCACTCTTGCAGCACCGGATCATCCTCTTAGCTTTCTGAACTATCTCAAAGAGAAAGGAAAGCTCTACAGCTATTATATCCGCGAGAGTTTTTTCATCGAGCGTGACGAGTACAATCAATACTGCCGTTGGGCAATCGATCAGCTAGATACCATAGACTTTAATACTCGGGTAACTGAAATCACCTATTCTGAAGATAGTCAAACCTACAAAGTTAAAGTCAAAAAGAAACACTCGCCTGAAACGCAAGAACTCTTGGCCAAAAAAATTGTGTTAGGAACAGGACCATCTCCAGTGTTTCCTGCCTGTGTCAAGGACATCGATATTCATACATGCTTTCATTCTGGAGAGTATTTAAAGCAAAAGGAAATCACGCAACAACAAGAATCCATCACTGTGATTGGCAGCGGACAGAGTGCGGCGGAAATTTTTTACGATTTGCTCCAGGATATCGATCAGTTCGATTACCAGCTCAATTGGATCACAAGATCACCTAGATTCTTCCCTCTTGACTATTCAAAATTGACCCTAGAGATGACATCTCCCGAATATGTCGACTACTTTTATGGACTCGATAGTGAAACCAGAGATGGACTAATCTCAAATCAAAAAAACTTATACAAAGGAATTAATATCGAGCTTATCAACTCCATCTTTGATCTGCTCTATACAAAAAATCTGCAGCACAAGCAAAAAGTCAATCTTTTGACCAATTGCGAGCTAAAAGACTTCGAAAAAGGAAAGGATACGCGGCTAAAATTCTTCCACAGAGAACTGAAGAAAGATTTCGACTGGTACACGAACTCGACGATTTTTGCCACAGGCTATTCCTATCGGATACCACGATTCCTCGATACACTAAAGGATCACATCCGCTGGGATGACAAAAATCGATTTGCTGTCCACCGCAACTATGCCATCGATCATCGAGGAACGGATATTTTTGTACAAAATGCTGAGCTACATACCCATGGATTTGTAACACCAGATTTAGGGATGGCTTGTTACCGTAATTCTATCCTTATAAAGGAAATCACAGGTATCGAGCACTACCCAATCGAAAAATCCATCGCTTTTCAAACCTTTGGGGTTCCGGAGCCCCAAGCTCATAGCGTGAAGGACCCTGTTTTCCAGCAAAACAAACAGGCTATCTTTCGAGACGGATTATCGCTATGAGTTTAAAAACGTCTCTTATTCTTCTGACAGTTATCTCTGTTATCTGCGATACGATGATTCTACCATTTTATCCCATGTTCTTTAGCGAACGCTTTACGATGGATGACGCCTCCCATGTCGGCTATTATATCGCAGCCTGCTGTTTTACTGTTATGATCACTTTCCCGATTTGGGCGAAAGTGGCAAAGCGGGTTCATGAAACTCACCTTTGGGTGATGACTCAGCTAGTCTCTATGGTGCTCGGGATTGCCTGCTATTTTGCTACAAATCTCGTCGAATTTTGGGTTTACTCCCAATTGATGCTGGTATTTAAGGCAAGCTACCTATTGATTTATCCCTTCGTAATGAGACTTGAAGAAAAAGATAAACACCTAGGTATGGTGGGCTTGTTCTCAGTCTTGATGCACTTTGGAGGAATTGGTGGAGCTCTCATCGGAGGCTATATTCTTGAGCATTTTACCACCAATGATTTTTTCCTCATCATGGCAGCAGGGGATGCGATTCAAGTAATCATTTGTTTGTACCTCATCAAACAGTATCGCTTTCCTTTCCATCCAGACGACTCCGAGGTGGTTACCGTAAGCCATACCTCAGGTTTCCAACCTATGCGATGGGCCTATGACGTCTTTTTCAACACCTCACATACTCAAATCTTAAGAATTTGCTTTATTTCCCTGATCTTTTACTTAAGTTTGTTTCTCATTCGCCCATTTTTCACGTTGTATTGGGAAGCTATTTCAGACATCGATAACGCCATTTTCTCTGGTCTTGTGTTTTCCATTCCTGGTTGGATGGCATTAGCAGGCCTTATATACAATCATTATCGAGCAGATCACGAAACGATAAATAGAAGCATCATGTTAGCGTTTTTGGTAAGTGTGATCGGACTGTTCCTACAATCCACCGAACAGGTAGCCATCGTCTTAATTGGGCGCTGTATATACGGCGTTGGCATGTTTCAAATTGCTGTGAAACTTGAGGTCCTCATGTTTCAATTTAGCCGAAAAGACTCCTATGGTCACGATTTTAGCAAGCTCCACTTGTTTCAGAATATCGGAGTTTTAATCGCATCTCTTGCTGTGGGACACTTAGTGGAAAATCTCGAACTAATTCAGATATTCTATATTGCTCTAGCTGGCTACATCCTTTCAGGCATTCTGTTTTATTGGTTCACCAAGGTCGACCAAGATGCAGAAACTCCAGCCAGGATTATGACGGCAAAACAAGACACTATGATTTCTTAATCGTAAGGATAGCTCGATTTGAAAAGGACAGTCAAAACCATGCAATATAACAAAGAGTATTTCTGCCTTCACCATCCAAGATTAGGCGAGCTGTCTCTACGGCCCATGGATGTCGACTCAGATGTTAAGATTTTTTATCCATGGGTCCAGAAAGACTATGCTAGCTTTTGGGGGCTTATTGGAAAACCGATCGAAGAGGTCGCTAGTTTTTATAAGTCATTGGTAAACTCGGATCATACCAAGCCCTATATTGGCTTTCACAAGAACAAGCCAGCTTTTATCCTCGAGTGCTACTCTCCGGAGTCTGATGCTGTTGGCAAGCACTACGAGGTATTGGAGGGTGATCTTGGAATGCATATCTTGATCGCTCCTCCTGAAAAAGCGCCACAAAAAGATTTTACTCTGGCAGTGTTTCATTGCATTATGTCATTTATATTCGAGCACGAAAACGCGAAACGTATCGTTGTTGAGCCCGACGTTAGAAATCATAAGATCCATAAGCTTAATCGTAAAGTTGGTTTTCAGCATCTCAAGCAAATATCTATTGGGCCTAAGCAGGCTTACCTAGGATTTTGTGAGCGTACCGCATTTCAGCAGGCATACCAAGCCTACTCCAAGCAGTTGAGCTCAGATTCTTTCAAACCGGGGGAACTGGCATTTGCTAGTAGGGAAATCTGGTCGCTCGTTAACCGCAAGCTTATTCGCAAATTTTTGACCGAGTTTTCCCATGAGCTCATCATCCAACCCAAACTCGAATCTACTGAGGACGGAATCGGGACCTATCGTATCGATATCCCCATGAAATCAGAGTCGACACAGCAACATGGGTTCTATCGCTTCAAAGCTAAGATCTTAGAATTAGATCACTGGGACATTGCGTTAGATTCTATCCATAGATTCGAAAATCGAAAATCAACTGACCTGGACGCCGTTAGGTGGATCGTTGAATTTCAGGAAACCCTAGGTCTGAGTAAAAGCATCCTACCCGTATATTTGGAAGAGATTAGCAGTACACTCATAAGTAGTTACTATAAGCACTGTCACAAGCATCTAGATTCCGATGACCTGATAAAGGCCGACTTTCAGACCTTAGAACATCATATGATGGAGGGTCATCCCTCATTCGCCGCCAATAATGGTAGGATTGGATTTAGCCAAAGTGACTATCTAAAATACGCTCCAGAAACAGCCTGTCCCATTAACGTCGTATGGCTCGCAGGACACAATGAATTTACCAGTTTCGCCCACTCGCGGGCAACCGACTATGCTCAACTACTGAATGACGAGTTCGATCTCACACTTTTAGCCGAGTTCCGTTTCAAAATGAAAAGTATAAGACTTGATCTCAATGACTATACTTTGATTCCCGTTCATCCTTGGCAGTGGGAAGAGAAGATACGAACGGTATTTGCGAGCGATATCGCCCAAAACAGACTGGTTTATCTGGGCGAAAGTCAGGATCTATATGCGGCGCAGCAATCCATCCGAACTTTATTTAACACCAGCCAGCAACGTCGCCATTACATGAAATTTGCCCTTTCGATCCTAAATATGGGCTTTGTAAGAGGGCTATCAGCAGAATATATGGCAGTGACTCCTGCCATCAATGACTGGGTCTATGACATCGTTACAAATGATTCCTATTTGCAGGACCGCGAGTTCTGCCCACTTCGCGAGATTGCATCCGTTGGCTTTAAGAGCCCTTACCTCTTTGGCAATATTGATAAAACAGGCATACACAACAAGATGCTAGCCGCTCTATGGCGCGAGAGCCCGGTCGCCAAGTCTTCGCCGCATGCACAGCTGATGACCATGGCTGCACTACTATATGAGGGACCTGAGGGTGATACACTCTTACCCAAACTAATTGAGACCTCCAACGCATCACCAAAACGATGGCTAGAGAGCTATATGACGGCATTTCTTCAGCCTATTCTTCACTGTTTCTATCAGCATAGCCTAGTATTTATGCCTCATGGGGAAAACATCATCCTTTCCTGTGAAGACGGCTTGGTTGAGAGGGTGTTTCTCAAAGAGATTGGTGAGGAGGTTTGCCTCTTTGATCCTACTGTTATGGTCCCCGATTCGGTCGCACGAATCAAAGGGACTTTCGACGATGATGTCATCATCTTATGGATACTTGCCGATTTGTTCGCAGGGTTTTTTCGTTATATGGCCCAGATTCTGGATAAGAACGAAATCATAGCAAGAGACGAATTTTGGCAGACTGTTGCTGAAAGTGTACACGATTACCAAAGTGAGCATCCTCATCTCGAACATAAATTTAAACGCTTTGACCTGTTTACCAAGTCCTTTCGTCGACAGTGCCTTAATCGTTTACAGCTGAAAAACAATCAGCAGATGGTCCAACTCGATGACATCGCCGGTAGTCTTGAGTTTCAGGGTACATTGAAGAACCCCATAGCCAAGTTTCGTAACATCGACACCAAAGCAAACAAGGAGATTTTAAGCACGGGCCTTAAAAGACAAATTGAAACAAACAATTTTATGATCTAGCCCTAGTGCGAAACTGATCCAAAGATACTGAGAAATAAGCCTAAATAAGGAGAGAATATGAATCATTTGCATCAATCTGAGACATTTATGTCTCGTAAAAAGCTAAGCTACTTGAGTCTAAGTCTATCAACCATGCTCAGCGCAACACTGTTAGCTCAAGAGGACAGTCAAACGGAAGAGATAGCTATCGAGAATGCGTCAGATGACACGAAGAGTATCGAAAAAATTACCATCCAGGGAAACAAGCTGAATCAGTTTGACGACGTTGCTGGAACCAAAGACGGTGCTCCGGTGCTAGAGTCTCCCATGTCCGTTTCTATTCTGACGGAAAAAAGGATGCAGATGATCGGCGCCGAGACCATTCAATCAGCCCTAGGTTACGTCTCAGGTGTCTACAATGGCCCCTTTGGAAACGACACCAGAGGGGATTGGTCTACGATCCGTGGGGTAGAACCTGTCCAGTATTTAGATGGATTGCGTTTGTTATTCGGCAACTATAACAATACTCGACCAGTCCCCTACAATCTTCAGCAGATTGAAATCCTCAAGGGTCCCAACGCTGTGCTTTATGGAGCAGGCACTACCGGTGGGGTGGTAAATATGGTGAGTAAGATTCCACAGCCCAATCATAAAAACGAGGTGTGGTTGCAGTCTGGCACTTATAATAGGCAGCAGCTTTCCGTCGATCTAGGTGGTATTACGACAGCTGCTAACCTCAGCTACCGCGTCCTGGGACAAGTCAGAGAAAGCGATTCACAGACGGACTTTGTCAAAGACAATAATTACCAAATCACTCCTTCCATTACCTGGGAGCCGACTGATGACACCAGTATAACCCTACTAGTCAATGGCCAAAGAACCGAGACGGGAAGTAGCGTCCAGTTCTTTCCTTTACAAGGATCCGCAATCGACTCCCCAAATGGGCAGTTCCCAAGCGAACGGTTTGTAAGCGAGCCGGGCTGGGATCGATACAATGCAAACCAAAGGGCATTGACCACCCTTATCGATCATACCATCAATGATGACTGGCTTGTAGCTGCAGCAGCCAGATACTCGGAGAGCGAAGTAAACTACAGAACCATGTACGGTTGGCCTCCGGTCCTTAATCCAGATGGTGAAACAATCAATCGCCTAAGCTATGAGAGCAGAGCTTCCGCCAATGCCTTGACCGCAGATAGTCGCGTACGAGGATTTTTCTCAACCGGTCCTATCGATCACAAACTAGTGGTAGGACTCGACGTTCAAAGAGCCACCATTGATGATGATAATGGAGTTGGAACTGGAGGGCAGTTTAATATCTTCAACCCTACCTACGGCGAAATTCCTGACCCTATTGAGATAATTGATAATCCTGCAACGACGCTCACTCAGGAAGGTCTCTACCTCCAGGATACACTTTATTTCGGCGATGGTTGGATTGCCACGGGATCGCTACGCTTTGATCAAACCGCTTCAAAAGTTGATGGTGACGATGAAGCGACTGACTCCGAGACCACGAGTCGGTTGGCACTGATGTATGTTTTTGAAAACGGATTCTCTAGCTATGTCAGCTACGGTCAGTCCTTTGACCCAGTGATTGGAAAAGATGCCTTCGGAGAGGTCTTAAAGCCTAAACGAGGTGAGCAAACAGAATACGGTATCAAATTTCAGCCTACGGGATCAAAGCATCTCATCACTGCCAATTATCATGAAATCCGAGAGGAAAATCGAACAGGCCCGCTACCCTTAGACTCTGCTCTAGACCCCAGTGTCGTCGATCCTGGTGGGTTAGTCCAAACAGGAGAGGTGGAGATCAACGGCATAGAAGTCGAGGCGCAGTTAGAGTTTACACATGTAGATGTGTATGCCAATTACTCAACAAACAACTCTGAAATTACCGAAACCACCAACCCCTTTGAGCTCGGGGCAGCATTATCTTCTACCCCAAAAGAGATGTACTCCATCTGGACAAGTTACTGGCCACAGACCTTAGGCAAGGGTTTTCGCGTGGGTGCGGGGTATCGCTTTATCAACCGCACCTCAAACGGACTCTCTCAACCCGTCACTGGTCCTGATGGCAGTATTCTTGCTGCCCCATTTGAAACAGAACCTTATGACATGATTGATCTCATGGCCGGGTATCAAATCGGACAGTTCGATGTCAGCGTTAACGTCAACAACGCCGAGGACGAGACCGTGTCATCAACATGCCTTTCACGAGGGGATTGTTTTTATGCTCAAAGACGAACCATCACATCCAATCTTAGGTATTCGTTTTAGAGAAAGATAAGGCCTTTAACTAAAAGGCAAGCCAACGTCAATGGGATAGAGTTATAGCAAAAACCTATCCCCAGTTTTTTAAGGTACAGAGTCATGAAGTTTTCGGCTTTTCGCGTGCATTCAAAACTCGCATTGATCGCATTTTTACCACTCATCGTGATCTGCGTCACTGGCAGTATTCTTGTGTTTAAGATTGAAATCGATCAGTTTTTGATGCCTGAGAAATACAGTATTCAAGAAACACCAGGATCGCGAATCACCTTAGATGAGATGAGCGCCAGGGCTCAATCTAAGTTTCCAGACTTTCTCCTGGCTAGCTGGGAGGTCTTTGACGACGGTGAGCGTCCTGACTCTATGTACCTGATTAAGAAAAAAACAGCAGAATGGTATAGATTACAGGTCAATCCATACTCTGGCGAATTTTTAGGGACGCCAACCCTATTATCGAGTGATCTTACCGACTGGTTATTAGAGCTCCATTACCAGCTGCTACTTCACGGCGCAGGAATTGTGATCACGCTGATAGTAGGTATACTGCTCTGTATTTTGGGTGTCACGGGAATCATATTGCATCGGCGATTTTGGAAGAATCTGTTTACTCTACGTCTCAACAAGCGGCTCGCTGTGGCCTTTAGCGATCTACATAAGATGGTGGGTATATTCGCGTCTCCAGTACTTTTGGTAGTTGGTATGACTGGTGTCTACTTTAATATCGAGATGATCGTGCACGATATCTTCGAGCACTCCCATGATCATGAAGCCCATGTGTTTGATCAACCAATGCATAGCCAAGATTTATCCTTAGATACTATCGTCAACTCCGGTAGTGAGCACATAGACGGATTCGAGACCACCTATTTTGTTTTGCCTTACGAACCTGATATGTCCATCACTCTTTATGGCAAGGTTCCTGATGTGGGACTATTTACCAGTAATTATGCCAGTGGAATCAATTTCAATCCCGAAACGGGAGCTTTCAAAGATAAATGGGATATCCGTGAGATGTCGTTCTTATCTTTACTTACAGATTCCTTTCGACGCCTCCATTTTGGAAACTTTGGTGGCTTAATTTCTAAAATTCTATGGAGCCTCGTGGGAATCACACCTCTAGTTCTCTCCATATCAGGTATCTACCTTTGGTTTACCAGGCGGCAGGCGCGGCAGAAGCGTTTACGAAAGAAGCAAAAGAGCCAGAGATTAGCCTTTGATACGAACTAATGAATGGAATGGAAGCATTAAGATGAATTCAAGTGAGCTAGATCTCAGTCAACATTCACTGACAATTCGTCCCTACGATAATAGCATTGACAGTGTTTTTTTGCATAACTGGGTGAATCGAGACTACGCAATTTTCTGGGGGCTCCAGGGAGCTACGCTGGATAAAGTAAGGGAAGAGTATCATTCTTTGCTCCGTCGTAAAAACTATTCGGTTTTTGTCGGTGAGATCTCGAGCCATCCTGTTTTTATTTTAGAACGCTATGATCCCAACTTTGATGAGATCAAAGAGCTTTACGATTACAAATCGGGAGATCTTGGCCTCCATCTTATCGTGGCACCACCTGGTGCAAAGTCGATAAAAAATTTCACGACAATTCTTTTAAACTCTATTTTAGATTTCTTATTTAGCCATAGTGATGTGAATCGGATTATTGTCGAGCCGGATATTCGTAATAAAAAAATGATTACACTTTGCGAAAGACTTGGCTTTCAGGCAGACCGGATCATCGAGTTATCCAACAAGACCGCGAGACTTCTATACATAGAAAAAGAAACTTTTATTAAAACAAGAATCGCTAAAACTTTAGAAAATAGGTGCTATATGAATTCAGTCGATAATGCGGTCTCACCAAAGCAGTCTGTCATACATTTAGAAAAAGACAGGTGGCAACGGGCGAATCAGCATCTGATACGCAAGGCAATATGCGAATTTTCCCATGAGAGATTACTAGAACCTAAACTTATCGGCAGTAAACAGGATTCCTGGAATGAGTATATGGTCTCAGCAAACGATGCCGTTGCCTATACATTTTTAGCCAAAAACCTCCCCCTTGATCATCTCCTAATCGATAAAGACAGCATTAAGAAGACAACGGGAGAGGATCTAGATATTATCGCCTTTATCAAAGAATTTCGAGCCCAGCTCAAGATCTCAGATGAGCAGTTACCTAACTACCTCGAGGAGATTATGAGTACGCTCAATGGCTCGGTATTCAAGATGCAAAAAGGGAATCCCAATGCTACCTACTTAGCTCGAGAAGCGGACTTTCAGACTATCGAACAGTCGATGACAGAAGGTCACCCATGCTTTGTGGCTAACAATGGAAGGATAGGCTTTGATGCGGGCGATTATCGAGCGTTTGCGCCTGAGGTTGGCAATACCTTTGCCATGATGTGGCTTGCTGGACATAAGAAAAAAGCCGTATATGCCGCTACAGACGACCTACCCTATGAAAAATTGATTGCTCAGGAACTTGATGATGAAACTATCAAAACCTTTCATGATGTCATCGAGAGTCAGGGCTCGGATCCGTCTGATTATATCTTTATACCCATCCATCCTTGGCAATGGTTTAACAAGTTAGCCACAGTCTTTGCTTCGGAAATTGCTTCCGGTGATCTGATTTGTCTCGGATACAGTCCTGACGAGTACCTAGCTCAACAGTCTGTGAGGACGATGTATAATGTCAGCAATCCGCAAAAATTCTACACCAAATCAGCCCTTTCTATTTTAAATATGGGTTTTATGAGAGGCTTGCCTTTGTATTACTTAGGGACGGCTCCAGTTATGGCTAATTGGTTAGCTGAGGTATTATACAAAGACCCTTACATCAAAAAATCTGGGTTCCGGATGCTTGGTGAGATTGCCTCAGCCAGTTACGTGAACCCCTATTTTGAAGAATTTGGCCCTCATAACGACTATAATAAAATGCTGGCAAGCCTCTGGAGAGAGAGCCCTATGAGCGTTGCCAAGGATCATCAAAGGGTGATGACTATGGCAGCCCTGCTCCATATCGATGATAACGATCAATCATTCCTAGTAGAATTGATTGCTGCCTCTGGCTTATCTACTACGGAATGGCTGCAATCCTACTTTGCTGCCTATTTAGGACCTTTGCTGCATTGTTTTTATGAGTACGATCTCGTCTTTATGCCTCACGGGGAAAATATTATTCTCGTATTAGAAGATGAGATCCCTATCAAAATGCTACTAAAAGATATTACTGAAGAAGCAGCAGTCTTATCCAAAGAGGTGGAACTCCCAGAAAATCTTAGGCGCATGTTCGTCGAGGTTCCCGAAGATGTTAAACTTCTGTCTATTTTTATCGATATTTTTGATGATTTTTTTCGTTTTATGGCCGAAATTCTAGAGTCAAAGGCTGACTTCAGTGCCCACAAATTTTGGGCCGAAGTCGCAATATTTATAAAATCCTATCAAGATGATCATCCTCATTTAAAGGAAAAATTTAAAACCTATGACCTCTTTACAGAACGCTTTAAGCTATCTTGCTTAAATCGACTTCAAATACAAAACCACAGGCAGATGATTGATTTAGATGAACCTGTGGAAAAGCTACAGATGCAAGGTATGATTTCGAATCCTATTGCCATGTATAGAAATTAGGTTCTATACATGTATGCAATTTACACTAAATTTTGGAGAACAGTTATGATTTCTAAAGCTCTTTTGTCTACCAGTATTTTATTGTCAGCGGCAGCCCTCAATGGTGCCGAACTAGAGCTTCCGAATGCCACATGGCAGTGGGACTCTAATGGTTTTATTTGTACTAATACAGAGCAGACCACTCGACCCGATAACTTTAACGAATTTGACGTGAACTTTACCGGACTGATTACCAACAACGCACGAAATGCAGCAAAGCTGGATGCGACTTTCGTTCAAGATGGTAATGTCTGTAATTACGAAGCTCTAGTTATTGCCGACGAACTGGGTTTTGCAGAGCTTACCCAATCCGTCGCTTACTCCCTGGAGGATGCTTCCATCGACTGTCAACTAGGAAAGGCTGATCTCGACGAGGTCGCGGCTAAATTTCGCTTCGCCGAATGGGGACGCTATCATGTTGCTGCCCTGTTAGACGATAGTGAGGTCAACCCAGTCTGCACCACTGGACTCTACGCCATTGACTTCGTGTTGACGGGACGTATCTAGGTTACATCCAGAAGAGGGGTGGTTGACCCACCCCCGATTTGTTAGGTTAGCGCAAGCATCCGAACCTAACATTTCGAGTAAACAAAAAGAAAGGTAAACGTAGCAGCAAAGTCGCAACGATCCCACACTTCGCCTCAACCTTCTAAAAAATTTTAAGCAAAGATGACTTAAATTTATAGGCTATACACTACAGCTATAGGTATTTAAATACCTCATCACTCCTACAAATAGACTGCCGTTGGTTAAAAGAGCTGATCTATGAAGATGAGCCACTTAGTTTACACATTCATGAATGGCGTAATTTTACCCATCCACTGCAACAAAAATCGTGAAAGTTTGTTAAAGGGGGTTGCTTTTATCAGCAATAGTGATAATCATTCTCAATATTAACTATATCAACGAGGACAACCATGAAAAACAAACAAGCTTATTCAGTCATAAAGCCACTTTTCTTATCAGCCAGTCTACTAGGCGCTTCGGCAGCTCATGCCGAGACTCCTAGCCTTTACTCATTCCCGTCTCAGTTCTCTGCACAGGACTCAGTGAATTATACAGGCCAAACCTTTCGCCAGGTGCTCATCAATGACCTTACGAAGTTTGTAAAAACTCTCGAAGCTGGTGGTTACAATGGTGCAGAGTCTGATCTAGTAGCAGCTCTAAACAGCTACTTCGCATATCAATACGACTTAGAGATTGACGCTCCAGGTGCTATCAACGGCTTTTCATCAATCGGATTCAGCGCAAAGGCTGTTGACGGTAGCAGTGTAGGACTTACTGAGGGCACCACATACGAAGAGATATTTGAAGGTAACAAAGACATCCTCGGAAAGATTGCCGGCAACGACAATCCATTAGCTAATGGTAAACTCCTTGGCTGGGGTGCCTCACTAGAAGGTATCGACCTGCTTTCCGTAGATGCCGACGGTAAAGCCGATACATTTGTAGAGCCCGAAGATCTTGTCCAAGCCATGTTTGCTGTCCTTGCCAATCGCGCCGTAGAAAGCGATCCATTCATTGCTGATGATGGATTAGACGGCCAAAGAGTAAGCAATGCCTACGTGTTGCCAAACGGAGTGGATTACTCTCAGATGCTACAAAAGTTTTTGCATGGGGCACTTTCGTACTCCCAGGCGACTCGCGACTACCTGTCCACGGATCTTGGTGCTAGCAAAGGCCTTAATGCACAAAACGATATGCCGTCAAAACCAGGGGTTGCTTACACCGCACTCGAGCATCACTGGGATGAAGCCTTTGGTTACTTCGGTGCAGCCCGTGATTTCCTTGCCTATACTGACAACGAAATCGCAAAAGGCCTTTCTATCGATACTGATGCCAACGGCTCCATCAGCCTAAACAGCGAAGTCAACTTCCCTCTAGCAAAATCTGCTGCAAAACGGGATTTAGGCGCCAATGGCCAAACAGACTTTACGACTTCGATCATGACCTACTTCCTCGAAGGCCGTAGACTGATCGCCGAAAAACCAGAAGGTTACAGAGCTCTTGCTGTCGAGCAGGCACAACTAGCTATTGCTGACTGGGAAAAATCTATCGGCGCTACTGTGATCCATTACATCAACAGTTACCTATCCTCCACCGAAACTTACGGAACCAGCGATTACTCATTTACTCTATTAGCAAAATTTTGGAGTGAGATGAAAGGTTACGGATTAAACTTTCAATTCAACCCTAACTCAATATTAAGTACAGAAAGCTTTATAAGAGTTCATGAACTTATGGGTGATCAGCCAGTCCTTCCACAAGACGCTGAGGCACTTAGAGTTTATCGTGAGCAACTGCTTGAGGCCCGCGATATCCTACGGGACGCCTACGGTTTCGACGCTGAGATCGCAGCAAACTGGTAATCAACAATCGGGTAGCAGGCGCTACCCTCTAACCCAAAGGGCAACATCATGAAACGACTTTTGACTCAATCCCTCGCTATTTTTGCTATGGTAACCATGCTAGCTTGCGATGATAGCTCGAGCTCAGATGATTCCAATCCTACAGATACTAACGGCAATGGCGAAGAGGTGGAAACCGATGGCACAGAGCCACCTGTGGTCAATCCTGACGAGGTCCCCGGCGGCGATATTATTGAAGACGTCGCTTTCGATCTAAGCCGCTTGACAGAATTTGAAGAAAGGGATGTTTTAGTTGGCCTAGCCAAGAATGTTTCGATCCCAACTCATGAATTGTTTTCTGAGCAACTTGAGGCTATGAAGACAAATATTGATACTTATTGTCAGTCGCAAGATGAAGCTGACCTAGTCGACTTGAAGGAATCATGGAAAACAGCCATCGCAACCTTTCAACGACTTGATACCTTTACCTGGGGACCCATGGCGAAAAACAACGATACCCTTCGCTTCGAAATCTACTCTTGGCCCCAGACAAACTTTTGTCGGATCGATCGTGAAGTGGTTAAATCCGAAGCACAGGATTATGCTCTCGCCCAAAGCTTCAATCGCAAGGGCCTTGACGCTCTTGAGTATCTGATTTTCGATGATGACCTAACCCACGCCTGTACCGCCGCTGTTCCCCAAACCCAAGGTTGGAACGCCCTACCGGTCAACGAGCGTATCGAAAATCGCTGCCGCTATCAACGCCTACTGATTGATGATCTCTTGGTTCAAAACAAGCTTATCCTCAATAGCTGGAAAGAAGAAAACGGCGCTCTAGTCGCACTTTCTAGTGAAGACTTAGATATTAAGGCTGAGATCAATCGATTGACGGATACACTTTTCTATCTCGATAAAAAAACCAAGGATGCCAAGCTTCTTGTTCCCCTCGGTCTCTCGGCCCCTTGCGCATCGGAAGCCTGCGTCGCTAGCCTTGAGCATGAATTGAGCGGCACTAGCATCCAAGCTGTTTACAACAATCTTATTGGCTTCCAGTCGGTTCTTGAAGGGTTTCCTATAGACCCCAGCAAGCCACTAGCCGAGCAAAGAAAGCTCGCTCCTGGATTAAACGTGCTATTTGCCAAAAAGGATGGCCTTCAGTTTGTCGCTAACTTTACCGAGAAAATCGAAAGCGCCAAGGCTATCGCTGTCACTATCCTTGAGAACGAAGATGCCGCTGCAAAGCAAATTGCCAATCAAGACTCTTTTTGTGCCGCCGCGCAAAACGCTGATTCGGGCCTTTGTCAGCTGGTCGCCAAGATCAAGGCAGTCACCGACGACTTAAAAACTGAGTTCGCCAGCATCTTAGGTGTTAAAGTCCCTGCTACGGCTGCCGGTGACAACGACTAGCCTAAACTCAGTCTCACACACTCGCCGCCATAGCCTTCGTTAGCAAGGCTATGGCTTTTTAACACGTCTTCAGTGAACCAAAGCCTCGCGATAGGCGTATCGATTCAGTGTTTCCAGGTCAACCACATCTAAAGTCCGGTGATGAGTCGACTCCAAAACAACAGCCGGTGCGACTCCTGCCTTCTCAGCCTCCAGCCAACGGCTCGCACAAAGGCACCACTTATCCCCTGCCTTAAGTCCCGGAAAGTCAAACTCAGGTCTCGCAGTCATCAGGTCGTTGCCTCGTTGTTTTGAGTATGTGAGAAACTCTTGAGTCACTATCGCGCAGACTGTGTGGATCCCAAGGTCCTGCTCGTTTGTGCGGCAGTAGCCATCCCGAAAAAATCCTGTGATAGGATTTTGGCAGCAAAGTTGGAGATCTGACCCTAAAACATTTTGTTGATTATGCATTGTCCTATTTCCCAGAATAAACCTTAGAATTCGTAACCATAGAACTCACTATTATCAAATGGTACAGCGTAAGACAGCACAGGGAAGAGCCACATATTTCGGCATGACGATCGGTAGGGCTTCTAATTGCAAAGATTTGCATTAAGCCGCGATGAGGTGTAGAGTCGAAGCCATGGCAATCAAGGAAACGCCAGATCTGATACAAACACTTCGATTATAAACGCTGGTGAGTACCATATAGATAAGAGCAAAGATCTAACGAAACTACGGACTCCTATAAAAATCTATTTCGACTGTTATTTAGGAAACAGTTGTTTTTTGTATCGATATCGAAGAAGGGAGATAGCTATATGAAGAATTTTAACAAACTTGCTGTACTTGGTCTTACGGCTGCATTCGTGACTGGCTGCGGTGATGATGACGATGATACGCCAGCTGCAGGCGCAAGCGTCTTTGACAAATCCTATACCGTCGTCACAGGGACCCCTACGGTTGCTACGGATTCTATATCAGGCACGGGAACGCTAAGCTTCGCAGACAGCCTTGTAACGGCCCGTACCGAGAAAACAAACTTTCTTTTTACGGTCGATCTCAGTGAAGGCAACGATAGTTTCGTGGCTCTACATAGCTTTTCCGAGTCCGACCTAAGCGGCGGACAGATCGTAACTCTCGGACGAACAGCCGACGGTAGTTTTGCAGTCAACTACACAAAAGCAGACGGGACCTCTGGAACTATGACAGAGTTTAACGAGACAGTCGACCCGTCGGCAGCCTTTACCTTCAGCATCGAGGTTCACAACGGCGAGGATAACGGGTCTCATGTCATCGCTTGGGTTGGCGACGCATTCCCAACGACAGCTGAACCAGGCGAAGAAACGGACGGTATTTTCGGAGCAGGAACATTCACCGGTTTAAACTTCCAAAACGCCACTATTACTGCTTTCACAGTCGGAGCTGATGAAGTTGCAGAAGAAGAAGATGAGTGAGACAGCATACTATGAAGTTCTCGATTCTTAAGTCACCCCTGCGACTTATGTCGCTAGGGGTTATGATGTCCCTAGGCCTTGGCCAATCAGCAATGGCTGACCAAGGAGGGTTAAAAACCAGTGTAGCCGTGGATCTTGTAGGTTCGTTTCCTATTGGTGAGGAAACATCCTCCGTCCGATATCAATCAAAAGAGTCCTTCAAACTGCGCTCGGCGGAATTTACCTTCTACGGCCCCATCGACTCTAGGTTTGACGGAGTTTTGAGTTTTGCCGCTCACCCCGAGGGAAGCCAGGCCTTTGGTGAGCCAGAGGTTCATGAAGCCTATATTAGCTCGGTAAAACTACTCGAAGGATTTCGATTCAAGGCAGGTCAGTACTTCCTTGGTGTTGGTCGCATCAATCAGATTCATCAGCATGATTGGCCCTTTATCACCCCGACCATTCTACAAAGAGAATTGTTTGGCTCAAACGAAGGGATCATCGATACGGGTTTGGAAATTTCCGCCCTCGTACCAGCACCATTTTACTTAGATGTCACTGTTGGGGTTACCAATGGACGCGACTTCGGCCACAGTCATGTCGAAGACGAGCTCCCCAAAACACCGACACACTATACTCGCGTTGTCACTTACAACGAAGTGACAGGCATACCGACTCAAATCGGATTGAATTATGTTGGCCGTACTAGCGCTGTAAAAGAAAAGATGCAGCTCTATGGACTCGATCTCACAAGCAAAGTCCGCAATCTCGGTAAGCTAAGCTGGCTGTTTCAAGCGGAGCTATGGAAGCGCGAGCTGACTTTAGCGGGAACGACAGACGAAGTGATCGGTGCCTATGCCTATCTCCAGCACTATTTTAGCAAGACACTCGCCGTGGGCGCTCGGTACGACTACAGTACTGTGACCTCAACCGATCTTGATAATGAGCGAAGCGGCTATGAGATTAACCTTCTGTACTTCAGCAGCGAATTTGCCAAATTAGGGATCGCGTACTATCACAACCAACGTGATCAAGAAGGCCGAGACCTAGAGAAAACGAGCCAGTTTATTATGCAAACAGCATTTATACTAGGCGCTCATCCTAGTCATGATTTTTAAAGGAGACAGAACATTGCGTCGCGTTTCTTTATGGATACTCTTAATAACTGCCACTGTCTTTGCTAGTAGCTCCTATGCGAGGCCCCTAAACGTGGTCGCTACGACTCCAGACATCGGTTGGTTAGCCTCCGAACTATTACAAAACGATGGCAACGTTACCATTTTACTTAACGGCTACGAAGATGCTCACGCCGTTGATGCCGTACCAAGCTTTATTCTAGCCGCGGCAAAGGCCGATGTTTTTTGCTTCGTCGGCGTTTCCCTTGAGATCGGCTGGGCTCCAAAGGTTATCGAAAAAACAGCCAATCAAAAGATTCAGCCGGGAAGAGACGGCTACTGCGATGTTGGAGCCTCGATTGAGACTCTAGAAAAACCAAAGGGCCCGGTTGACCGTAGTATGGGTGATGTTCACCCCGAAGGAAACCCGCACTACTACGCGAGCTTGCCAAGACTGGCTGATGCCGCTGATACCATGGCAGCCCATTTTGCTGCTAATCTAGATGCCAAAGGGATCCAACGACTCCAAAGTAATCTTGAAGGATTGAAGGCTAAACTTAGCGCTAAACACAAAGACCTGAAGGCTAAGTTAAACAATCATTTTGGCGAGACGCTCCCCACCTTGGCGCAATATCATGGCAACTTTACCTACTTTTTCGAGTCTTACGGCTTCAAACTCTTTGGCAATGTGGAGGATACACCTGGAGTTGCTCCTTCGGCGGGAGCCGTGGCTTCTAAAGCATTGAAAGCTCGTAAAGCCAGCGTAGCTATGGTTTTAGCCGTCCCCCACAACGGCAGATCAGTTGTTGAAAAGTTTGGCAGTATTGCTAACATCCCTGTTATTGTTCATAGCGATATGGCTCAACCAGGTCGCGATGCTATTAAAAACCCTCTACTTTTGCAGCAGAGCCTGGTGGAAAAAATCATTGAAAAACTCCCCCGGACAGCCAAAGCCAGTCCTTGAACTAAAGGACTTCCAGATCCTAATCGACCGACGTCCACTATTTAAACCGGTGGATTTATGCCTTAATGAGGGCGAAGTCGTCTTAGTCCAAGGCCCCAATGGAGCGGGAAAAACTACCTTAATGCGAGCCATTGCTGGTCTTAGCCAGAATTACTCTGGCACATTAAATCGTCTGGTTTCCGATGATCGCTGTATGTATCAGGCTCAAAGCCATAATATTAGCTCCCACCTGCCTTACAGTATTGGCGATGTCGTAACCTTAGGCACGGGAATTTCTTCGGAGGCTATGATCAGTCTCGGATTAGTTGATGCAGAACTAGCCAAGCGAAAATGGAATTCGGCAAGTGGCGGTGAGCGTCAGAGATCATTGATCAGCCGGTCTCTATTGACTCATCCTCAGCTTCTGTTACTGGACGAACCCTTTAATCATTTGGATGGCAATTACACGAGTCAGGTATTAAAGCGTATCGGAGACTATTTCGAAGCACCGGGATTGCCTAGTCTGATGATCATTGCCCATGGGGAAGAGCAGCAAATGCTGATCGATGCCTTTAACCCCAAACTACTCGATATCATACCCCTATAGAGGAGTTCCTGTTGGAAGACCTTCTGATTTTGCTCAACCTCTACTGGATTTCTATTGTGGCTGCCACTGTTTCTGGCGTCCTTCTAGCGCAACTAGGGAGTCAGCTGGCCGGCCGCGATCAGTCTCTCCAAGTCTTTTGTCTATCTCAGGGCGCACTAACCGGAGTCCTTTTAGGCCTTTTGAGCATCATGGTCTTAGGTGGGGAAGAGGCTCTGCACTCAAGCGTGGAAGGGCACTCTTTAGTTCCAAGTACGACGGCTCTGATTCTAACTGGCCTTTTGAGCATCATTCTAAGTAGGATCAATCAATCCATGGGAGAGTCTCGCAATACCATTTTTGTTGCCATTTTTATCTGCTTGATGTCTCTCAATTCTCTCATCAGCCGCCTATTTCCCGCTTTGGAGCAACAATTTAGTCGCGTATTCTTCGGCAATTTCACGACTGTCAGCATACACACCCTAGAAGTTCTAGGACTGGGGACATTATTACTGGGTGCGGCTTATATGAAACGCTGGAAAACCTATTCTCGCGAGACTTTCGACTATGCTTTTTTTGGGTTTATTCAGGATAAGACTTCAAGACCAAAGCGTTTGATATTTGAGTTTTCTATACTAGCTTATATCTGTATTTGTATCCAAACCTTGGGATTCGTCGGAACTCTTGCATTACTGTTCTTACCGACAGTGCTCGTCCGATCTTGGGATATATCCAACATCCGGATGCACCTCATCTCGGTCTCATTGCTAGTCTTATGTGGAGTACCCACCGGATTCATTACAAGTCTTATTTTTCCTAGTCTTCCCACCATCTCCGTCATCGTCCTTATGATGGCAGGACTGGCAGGACTCGTTAGCTTGTTCCGATGGCAAGGCGCTCGCTGAAACATAACCCTCCAACTCTTTATGGTTTTCAACCATGAATTTTACCTATAGGATAGACTGCGAGTTTTTGGGCTTAGGTAAGTGAAACCGGTGAGACTCCGGTGCTGTCCCGCAACTGTGTAGCCGCCAAGGCGAAGCCAGATCCTTTCCTAAGCTGAGATCAACACCCGAGGAGGTATCTATGTCTACGGAACGATCCGTAAGTCTATTCTATGTCTTTTTATCCACGATTCCCTGTTTTAGCATGTTCAAATGAAATATCTTCCGGATCATTGCTCCCTATGCGAGCGCGTTTTTATTTGTAAGGTGGGAAATATTGGCCAATGTGAATGCATTGAAATTGAGCTTTCTAATCATTTAGTCCGCTTCTTGAGGGAAGAATTTGAAAGCTGTTTGTGTGTTCACTGCCTAAGGTATTTATCGTCCCAACAGTCGACCATGCTTTTAAACAAGGAAACACTCATGGAAAAAGTCAAAACACAAAAATCCCTAACTATGTATGAGATGGTATTTCCCTCTCAGACCAATCACTACGGAACCTTATTTGGTGGAGAAGCCTTATCTATCATGGATAAGGCAGCTTTTATGGTGGCATCGCGGTATGCGCGACGGAATATGGTAACCGTATCCTCCGACAAAACCGACTTTAAAAATCCGATAAAGACTGGTCAATTGGTTGAGGTCCTAGCCAAGGTAAAAGAGGTTGGTAACACCTCACTAAAAGTCACAGTGGATCTCATAGGTGAGGACCTCAGGACTGGTGATCGGGCACTTTGCACATCAGGCCAGTTTACTATGGTAGCGCTTGACGATTTTGGAAAGCCAGTTGTCATTCCAACATTGCAAGAAGATTAGTCTACTTTCTTAGATCCCTTGGTTGGAGGCCTAAAATCTTCAGAAACATCGAGCTCAACATAGATCAAGTACTCGATAATGCTTTAAGCCAAGTCCTGGCTACTGATAAAGAATAATTTCTGACGGGAGGGTCGCAAACGTATCCATAGTGAGAGGTCGTTTGTAGCCCATATCCTCGCGATCGATATAAAGGAGAGGGAGATAGAACCCGTTTTTTGCATAAGCTCCCAAGGCTGCATCAAAGACTGCCCACTTACCATTTTCATATGCCATATTCCATGCATGACCAAAGGCTTTTCTCGTTTTTAGATCAACAAAGATACCATGAATGATGCGGGTGGGTACACCTCGGTTGCGATTGATGGCACTAAACAGGACTGAGTGCTCAGTGCAATCACCCTGATTAGCCTCGACCACTTCGCTAGCCCTTAAAAAACCGTAGGAATAGGACTTCTTAAAATGCTTATGCAGATAGCCTTCGACATTTGATGAGTTTCTGAATTTTGGTAGACCTTTAAGATATCCCTTCACTTCAGTAGACTCATAATTCACCAAAAACGTTGACGGTTGAGCCTTTGTTGCAAAAGGAAACTTGCCTACTTTTTGACCGAGAAAATAAGTCAGACTACCCGCTTTCTGCTCATATTTAAAACCCATTTTTTTCCAGAGCCCGGCAACAAGAAATGGATCATTTAGTTTTATCTCCACCCGAGAGGACTTATCTTTTATGATCTTCATAGGAATACTCCCAAGAAAAATTGATTCCTCGGCTACTCCAGAGGTACTAAGACATAAAATTTGAAGAAAAAAGCTAATGTATTTAATCACGGCTCACCAGTGTTTGAGTAAACGTCGCAGAGCCCATTTTCATATTCATGGAATCCATAAAGCCATTATTTTGAATTTTTACGTTAAACTTGACTTTATCAAGTTGCGCTTCGAATTGCTTTTTCCCCTTAGGTTTCACTTGATACTTAATCACTGCGACAGGATCTATTTCAGGAGAATAATCGTAAAACACCTTTGGCTTTTTTAGTGTCTTTATGATACTAGCTCTAAGGGTCTCCGGCTGTATCGGCTCCTTAGACTTTAGTGTTTTGTTCACAGGCTCGCCTTGATAGGTACCTTTAATCAGGTAGGCACCTT
Source organism: Pseudobacteriovorax sp. (assembly GCA_013215145.1). Lineage (GTDB taxonomy): Bacteria > Bdellovibrionota_B > Oligoflexia > Oligoflexales > Oligoflexaceae > DT-89. The sequence continues at coordinate 202,150 of JABSRP010000012.1, read as the reverse complement.
TATCATCCACACTTAAATCGATTTGATGAGTATTCATCCCTCCTTGATCCGCTGCAAAGATTCCCTGAATAAGTTTATTTTCGTGAAAGATTTTTGCTGAATTAGAAGCCTGCATCATCACATCTGTTTTTGATCGAGGAAACTGATTAAACCCGGTACTTGCCTCGACTAGGGTACCATTTGCCCCTTTGTAAAAGCTCATCAAAGAAAATCCAACTGCCAGCCCATTAACCTCTGTTTTGTAAAGGTCACTTCGTACCAACTCAAAGTCTTCTTTCAACGAAGTACCCTTTAAAATCCGTTTGAATAACTTATCGAAAGTTTTTTGATAACCCAACTCATCGTGAAAGCATATCATTCTTGCATCTAGGCCAATGACTCCATAAGCCACCTTCATTGATCCCAGCTGTTTTTTTGGGGTTACGTATTCGAAGGAAAATCTTAATGCATTTTTATCTCCTACCTTGAACACTTCAGTATTCTGCGGCAGAGATTTTTGAAACTTCTGCTTTTCCAAGTTTCCGTAAATCTGCTGCAAAAAAGATCCAAGGCTCACGGGTGATTCATACACCTGACAGGTGACTGGAAGATCAGACCCAATACTAACGGGAAACTGGAAAAATCCTTGTGATTGTTCCGTTTTAATCTTTGCTTTGGAGGGTATTTTTAAGGCGATTTTATTGTCAAATCCAGATACTTTCGCCAATTTCTTACCCAGTTTAGACTCTCGCTTCTTCATCCCTTCAATCTGTTTCTGGATATCGTTTGCGAGACAAACCTCTACAGGGAGTAAAAATGCTAATACACTAAATACTGTCAGTTTGATCAGTTTTTTCATTCGTAAACTCAAAGAAATTATTACATGACAAAACCATCTCGGTTTAGCCAATATATCCTGGAGCTTTATATTCTAATATTCTGTATTTACTAATTTTTTTTATATAATGAGACCGCTGAAATCGGATCAATTAAACATCAGTGGGATTATGACTCGTTACTAGAGAGATATAATATGGCGTATCAGCAATTAACAAGTAAATACACCCATTAAAATCTGAAAAGGAACACCTCATTGTCTGATGCCTTCCCAGTCAAATAGAGTATTTCGCGATCGACGATAAAAGTGCATGGCCGAAGGATGTTGAATTCAATGAAACGTCTTGACAACCGAGGGTATACCACTAATATTTTAAACGCAACTATTTGCAATAAGGACATACTATGAATCTTGTACCGACGACCTATTCAGAGTGGCGGGAATGCATCGAAGTGCGTTGCCAGATCAAAATAACATCCGCTTTTTGTCAGGAAAGACTAAAGGATCTTAAAGAAGGGTCCTCTCACTACGCATCGCAGTTCAAAAAGATGTATGGAGATCAGCATCTTTCCCAAGTAGTATCATGGTTTGAGCAAGCCGCTAAGGAGCTTGGCTGAAAGGAGTTCTTTCATGGGTGACAAGGCAATAGCCAATGATGATCGCTTACCGGTTTCCGTCCTATCTGGCTTTTTAGGGTCAGGCAAGACAACTCTAATGAATCACATACTCACCAACCAAGAGGGACTGAAAGTCGCGGTCATCGTCAACGATATGAGTGAAATCAATATCGACGCCAATTTAGTTGCCAGCAAAGGGATGGAACTAAGAAGGACCGATGAAAAGCTTGTGGAAATGTCGAACGGTTGTATATGTTGCACCCTGAGAGAAGACCTACTCACTGAAGTTGAGGCTCTGGCAAAATCGAAGAACTTTGATTACCTACTCATCGAGTCCACCGGGATCTCTGAACCACAGCCCGTTGCGGAAACCTTCGAATTCGAGGCTGAGGATGGAAAAAGCCTATCTCACCACGCGCGCTTAGATACTATGGTCACAGTAGTAGACTGTAGTACTTTTGAGGAGTACTGGAATAGCCATTCCAGCCTCAGAGATAAAGACATGGCTCTGGGGGATGACGACAGCCGTATGCTGGTCAACCTCATCAACGAACAAATCGAATTTGCCGATGTGATTTTGTTAAACAAGATTGACCTTATTGATCAGGAAGACCAACGCCGTATTGAAGGCATCATCCGTGGCCTCAACACGGACGCCAATATCATAAGGTCTATCAACGCTGATGTGCCCGTAGCCGAAGTCCTCAACACTGGTCGGTTTAGCCTGGAAAAAGCTCAGCAATCGCCTGGCTGGCTTAAAGTTCTGCGTGGCGAGGAGCTATCTGAGCTTGATGAGTACGGGGTCAAAAGCATTTCCTACCAAACACGAAAACCCTTCCACCCCGAAAGACTCGCAGAGCTGTTTGCCGACGAGGAGTTATTGGAAGGTGTGATCCGAGCAAAAGGATTTTTCTGGCTCGCAAGTCAGCCCGCCATCTCTATCCTTATGTCTTTAGCAGGAAAACGGCTGTCCTGTGAAAAAGCTGGAATCTGGTGGGCTTCGATACCACCCGAAAAGCGCCCTCCAGAATCAAACAAAGAATTCTATGATTGGTTACTGAATATTTGGGATGAAACCTTCGGCGATCGTCGCAACGAGTTGGTATTCATCGGCTGTAATTTTGATGAAGAGCAGCTGAAACTTAGGTTAGATCAGGCTCAGCTTACCGCAGAAGAAATCGAAAACAAAGCGAGTTGGCGTCACTATACTGATCCATTTCCGCAATGGGGAAAAATGCAGGAGATTACCGATCAGTTCGAAATTGCCCTAAGGCAGCAAGGCAAATCCTTCGACTCTATCTCAACTCAATAATCCCGTTGGGTTGAGCCATTAGCCCCCCTCAATGGGGGGATCTTTTCTCAGTGACTTTAGTTAATGACGGCTTTGAACCAACAAGTAGGCCTTGCACCTTCAGTATAACCCTCAAAGCCTTGGCTTCTCATACAAGAATAGGGAAGGGTTCGCTCTTCTGAGGCAACAGTATTCCGCCCTTCGATTCCTGGGATGAGAGATGGTTCCCAGTCTTTAGTACAAAGAGCGCCGGCCATATAGGTGTCCAGGCGACATTGTCCCACGGGATGACGAGTAGCCGTTCTACTCACGATATTGGGGTCGGGCGTATCAAAGTTAGCTTCCGTGCCTCCTAGATTGGACAATAGATCGCCCAAAGACTTTCCTGCCATCATCGCCCGATAGCAAAGATTTTGGTCATCTTCTACAGCCCATACCTGATCACATAGATCTTTGGCGAATTCGTCAGCAGTTTCTCGGAAGCTGGCGTTAAGCTCAATGTCGTCTCGCCAAAGCTCTCGAGCACAAGTCAGCGTAGTGAAATAATCAGCTTGCCCTTCGGCAGCAGCCCACCTACCTGAGTAATAGGGATAACCACCCACGTGATGACCGACTTCATGACAAAGCACCATGGAAAAACCATCCTTCGTCACTTCTGCCCGGCGAGCAAGCCCCCCGTACATATTCACCGTCCACGTGCTACCAGATTTACTAGCACTGGCATTTACGGTACTGTTGGACCAGAAACGATTAATCCTAAGCCTAGCTCCATAGGCTTCAGAATACAGTGGACGATAAAAGGCTTCCACCGCATCAATCGCCTCATTGAAATCGGCTTCCGTTATGCCAGTCCTTAAAGCAAGACTATCGTACAGATGTGCATCGTTATCTGGAAAGTGACCAAAGGCCATTCCAGACAACGCCAACGAGGTCATTCCAAGCAAAGCGCGTTTTACATTCATAATTTCCCTTTCTGAACTTTTGGTAGGATGTTTCGCCAATCAGACTCTTGCGAGCTGCTGAAACCATCGGAACATAGTCAGTCCAATTGCATATATTTGCAATTAATGCTTCCTTAAGAACTATTCATCTGTTATGCTTCATCCTGTCTCTCTACGCCTACAGTGGTTCCATCACTCCATAGAAGGCTTAGCAAATAATCCACACAGCAAAGCAACTATAGTCAAAACCACTAAAAACTAGCTTGCAATGGTGAAGAGCTATGCTAAATACACTGTTAAATTGACTGATAGAAATACATGTCGATAGACAGACCGATAAAAATCCAAACCTAAGGACCAAACATGAAACATACAGCTTTATTAGGCATAGTACTGATCACCTCATCCTGCGCGACAACTAAAACACCAATAAAAGTCTTCTCTCACAATCAAACACTAGTCCCAACATCTCAGTATTATGTGGATTTCCAATGGTCAGACTTTGCTATTAAACCAAGCAAAAAACTATTCAGCGTCAACTGTGTTTTTCACCAAGTGGACTTTAAAGTCGATGCTGAAGGCAAGGTGATGGAAGCTAAGCTTACTGACAGCTCAAACAGTGAACTCGAAAAATATAGCTTAGAGGCCGTAAAACGATGGACATTCAACACAGACATTCCCGAAAAAAATGGGCGCATTGTTTATATCTATCGGAAAACAGGTAAAGTGGATGCGGTCCTTCATGACCCCAAATCAAAGTTCTCGATCTATCGAGTGTCTCAACCAAAGGATTTGGGCTATGAATCTAGCGATTTACCAGACCCGATTCCAGTCCGCAGGATCAATCCCAGTATGCCCAAACAAGCTGCCATGAAAAGAATAGAGGGGACCAACATCGTCGCTTTTAAGGTTTTACCAGACGGAACCACAGACCAGATTAAGGTGATCGATGCCTACCCAAAAGGAGTTTTTGACAAGGCCTCCATCAAGGCCATCGAAAAATGGCGTTACGAAACAAGCTCTATGACAAGGGAAACTTTTGTCCGCCTAGATTACAGAATAGACGGGGGATCATTTTGTAATTTCGGAAGCTATAAATAGCCGAGCGATCACAAGATCGCTTCTCTACTCGCATAAGCCTCTCTCTTCACCTGACAGAAAAAAAGGACTAGGTGTGAATCGAGTCCCTAAATATCACTGTAGCTAATGGAGTAGCTCCGCACCTACAGAGCCTCTAGAAAGCTTTCTAACAACTGTTTTTCCCTATCGTCCACGACAAAACCGTCAAGATTATGACGTTTTCCACTGGCATAGAACTCGATCACTTGCGAAAGGTCTAGCATATTCCCAAAAGCTCCATAAGGCGCTGTCAGAGATATCTGTCTTAAACTCGGTGCTTTGAAGCCATCCGGTCCAGAGAGGTCGGATATATAGAACTCCTGATTCCAGTAAAATTCATCCCCCCTTACATATTGAAAGGAATCACTCAGCATAAAACCGGCATGACAATCGCTACAGTTCATGCTCACGCCACTTTCTAGTTGCCTAAAGCCAAAGAATAACTCCAGTCCCATTCTTTGCGTCTCCGTTAAAGCTCCATCATCTCCAACAAGCCACTGATCGAATGGACTATCAAACTGGATCAAACTGCGTTGATAAGCGCCTAACGCCAGTGTAATGGCATCATAATTAAATAATGGAGCATCAAGCCACAGTAGTTCCTGCTGAGGAAACGCCGCGGAAAAAAGACTGTCGTAGTCTTCTGCACTGTCGCGTAACCGCTCTTGTAAAACTAATTCCTTTCCCCTCAAACCCATTTCTATCGGGTCATCTCCAAAAAGTGGAATTTCTGCCTGTTTCTCCAGAATAGGAAGGAACAGAGGGGACCAGGTTAAATTTGACTGATAGCCGACATTAATCAGACTCGGAGAGTTATGTCGGGTTTTATCGCCTTCAATCCCTACGGAAAGAGATCTGTCATCAGAGAAGGCCTTATCCATCGCATGACAACTTGAGCAAGATACAGTCCCGTCCCGGTCGGGGCTCGGGCTGAAAGACAAAACGGGATCAAAAAATAGCCGTTCCCCCAGCTCTATAAGTTCTTGGGACAAGAAGGGCTGATAAGCCAGGCCAGGGTCTATGTTCCGATCGACTAATTGTCCATAGGGGAGGTACGGCTCAGGATAGTTTTCCGGGATTTTATTTTGCAGAACATTGCTGTTACTTGTATGCAATGCAAGTAGAGAGGGTGATAGCCTTTCCTTATAGCTAGCCTCAGACTCTGTGAACTGAATATGACTCCAGACCTGATCTCGCAGTATTTGTTGACTCGTAGTCGCATCATCCTCACCTTTACAGGCGGATACCACAAAAACCATAACGAAGCTAACAACCAGACACAATTGTTTCAATCTATCACCCATTTTACTTACTAATTACTTACGGAGAAAACGGTTTGCGTACCTGTGAAACCAAGAGCTTTCGCTGCCCCCAAACAGGTGGGAGACGCATCAGTAGGTAGATTTGTCTGATTAAAGCACGCCGATTCCATTCCCTCGACAAACTCGTCGGCACTGCTGTCAAACATCTTGTCAAGATTCAAATCGATCACGATTTCGGTAGCTCCGGTCTCGGCAGTTAGATCTAAACTGATCTCATTCTTTGTAGCACTGATGAGCTGATTAAATGTTTTGTTGACACCACCGCTACTGCGAAGATCCATTTGGATATTGGCAGGAAAATGTGACCACATCCATCCCATATCACTTGGAGCCATAGGAGCCGGTACACTTGACAACTCGCTGGCAAATGGCTGATATGGAAGACCAAGGTTAAAACTCAGGCCAGTAAGATCAGCAATATCAGTTTCAAAAGTAATCGTCGCCATGCTAGAAATCTGGGCTTCCTCATCCTCACATGATTGATCTACCAGTTTAATCAAGGCCAGGCTATTGCCGGTCTCGTCCAGATACTGAAGATTGCTGTAATCTGATTCCAAAACTAGATCGACAACCACAGGAGCCGAGGTGCCAATCAATTGTAAATTTGAGACAAAAAACCTAATATTGCTAGCAAATGTAGAGTCAGCAATGGTAGAGCAGGCAACGGTTTCTCCATCGATTTTAGGCTGAAACGTTAGCGTGACAAGCCTAGGTTCCGATGTGACAGTGGTATCCGAAGGAGTCACTTCCGACAGATTAGGGTTTTCAGAATTATCGGTACCTTCAATGCCAGTTTCTGTTTCCGTTGTTTCGATATTTTTCGGATCTTGACTGTCCGAGTTATTGCCGCAAGATGCCATTAGAAGAGCGAGACAGACAGCTGGTATGGTTTTCATCATAAACTCCTTAGATTTCTTATTAAAATCAACTATTAAAAAACTACAAACAGCACTAACCTTATGTTTGATTGAATATTTAGGTGCCACCTCCTTGTTTTTTTATTGGTTAAATACCTTTATAAGGGAGCTTCAATGTGTCCTAAATACTTCCAAGAGATCCCTAGCAAAACCACTTCTTCTCGGTAAAAAGCTGCACTATTGTCTTGCCACTCAAGTTTCGCCTGCAAATTCTTATCAAACGAATGACGCAGGGCAATCGATCGGCGGATAGGGTCGCCAACCCCACCAATGCCCAAAGCTTCCGTAATGGGCTCAGCACCGTTGCCAAATAAATCATTTTTATAACGCAAATGTTGGTATCTAAGACTGAAAGTTGTTTGATCAAACTGGAAAAACGATTCTACCCAAAGACTTTGGAGTTTTGATTCGATCTCAGTTTGCCTTGTATCCAATAGCAAATCGCCTTCCATCTGCAGTTGTTGTATCTCGGCATGCACCCCAAAATGATAGTTTTGATTCAGTTTATACTTGGGCTGTGCGCTGACTCCAAAGACTTCTACTGTACCGGTAAAAAAGCTCTGAGGAATATCTTCTGTCTGCACTCCGTGACTATGTCCACCTTCATACCGATCATCCTGCCTACGATCACTGTCACCAACGAAGACAAAGGCTTCGCCTAAAAACTCCCATGAATCATGGGTTAAGCCCATGTGACAAAAGATATCTCCAGCTCCGTTACCCTCGTCATTTTGTGCAGCCGGGAAACGATCTCCCGTCCATAGTTCAACACCGCAGCTAGCAGAGGCTCCTTGCCAAACAAATCGCAACCCTCTATCAGTATAATGCCGCCCCCAAAAAACATCGTATACAACAGGAATGGAAACGTGAGAGTCCTGAAACGGGCTTCGTCTTTGATAAGTCGCTGCAAGACTGGTAAGCTGTCCCAATTCAAAATAAAGACTATCAGTCAAGAAATAACCAAGAGACAAGTTTGACAATTCGACCCCACGAGCATTGCCGTGCTGTTCGAGTCTAGCTGTGGTAAACATATCACCAAGCTTATAAACTGTGGAAAGACTTCCCTCTCCAATATTTAACCCCTTTCCCATGGGAGTCGCTTCGCCACCCATTAAAAAGCCGGGAATACTCCAAACCGAGTCACTGGGACCTTGACTTGCTGATCTAAGATGAAAGTCTGCAACCACCGCGTAGGATAGGCCTTCCTTCAAGGCACCTGCCCCCTCGACCCCATGGGAAAAAGCCCTGCTGGACATCAAAACAAAACATAAAACTAAACTCTTTAACAACAATCTAACTACTCCCAGGGATTAGCAAAGCGTGGATTCTGAAGAAACTCGTTATCCGTTAAACTACGTAAGAAAGAGAGGACATCCTGCTTCTCTGCATCCGAGATGTCAAAACCAGTGACAAAGCCAGATTTTAATGGGCTCGCACGGCCATCACCAGAATTAGGCCCAGAGGTAACATTGCGCCCTCCAGCACTATAAAATTCCAGCACCTCTTCGAGACTGGCCATCGTCCCGTCGTGCATATAGGGCGCTGTAACTTCAATATTTCTTAAGGTCACGGCACGGAAACGCCCCATATCATCAGCGTTATTCGTGACATCCATCAAACCTCTATTGTCACTTGGGTATGATCCCTTACCATCAATATTAAATAGACCGGTGTTATGAAAAGGCATCTCAATAAAAGCCATAGTTTCGTCAAAGGTGGAATCAGAAAAGTTGTACCCACCGTGACAGTGAAAACATTCGAGACGTTCACTAAAAAAAAGATCGCGACCTCTGATAGCTGAAGCCGATATTGCATCTGTCTCACCTGCTAAGAAACGATCATAGGGACTATTAAAAGAAATCAACCCCCTGACAAAAATCGAAAGCGCATCAACAATTTGTTCAACGGTAAACAGAGTTTGAGCATCGGGAAATGCCGCCAGAAAGAGACTAGAGTACTCGGAATCATTGCGAAGTATTTGCAATACCTCTTCTATATTATCATCATTCAGGCCTTGCTCGACGGGATTTTCACCAAACAATGGGATTAAAATCTGCTGTTCGAGGTGACGCAAACTAGAATTTGCCCAGGTAAGGCTTGAGTTATAAGCTATGTTTACAAGAGGCTGACTGTTCCTGGGATGCACTTCACCTGTCGAGCCGATGGCTAATGCCAACCCGTCACTAAAAGCTAGGCTTTGTTGGTGGCAGGAGGCGCAGCTCTGGGTCCCATTACCAGACAAACGCACATCATAGAATAGATGCCGACCCAGCTGAAACTTTTCTTCCGACATCGGGTTGTCCTCTGGGACCTGGGGAAAAGGGATCGATTCCGTCAGCCCCCAAGCAAAACCATCACCACCAGTAGAGGCCCCGTCAACTCTTGTTTCACTTTTTTCAAGGCAACCTCCAAGTCCAAGACTTAGGACGACAATAACCGCTATCACAAACTTTATCAGCATAGGGGTATACTCTCAGTCTTATTGATCAACAACAGTGAAGGCACTGGCAGACGTAGCAGCGACCGCTCCGGTAGCTAGATCCAAACCTAGTGTGGTAAATATTGACGAACACTCTGGATCCGTCGTACCTGACATACAACCTGGAGCTCCGCCCAAATCTTGACTTAAGTTTTGGGCCTTCACGATATCAGCATAATCGAGCTTTATAGCCTGTGAAGTAGAGTCAAAGCTCGCGAAGGAAATTTGAGTTAGATTTTTATTGGTGCACTCTACCGCCTCACCTTGGGTTGCGTCACCTGAACATCCAGTGCTCCCTAGGTGCAAATTGAATGTGCTACCCGAAAATTCGGCATCGTCGGGCCTAGTAAGCCCTCCTTCGGGAGCAACGTCAGCCCTTATGAATTTGTAGCCAGCATTCCAGGTCCAAAACATGCTGGTGATATTTAGGGGGGATACCGCAGCTGCCTGATCACTATGATTTAATTCAGCCGGGATACCCAACTTAAACGTAATGCCAGCAATGTCAGAAAGATTTGCTGCAACCGTACCAGTTACAGCGGTATGAGTGTCTTTTGTCTCACCCGTGCAACTATCAGTTTTATTCTGAAAGTCTAACAAGGCTATATCAGACGATTGCCAGTCATTTTCCTCTAAGGTAAGGGCTATTTCCTGTCCTGCGGCATCAATAAGTGCGATATCATGAACAAAAAATCTAAAATCTGCCAAACTTGCCGAAACCGCGGTTGTGCCCAAACCGGTCAGCGTCGCGTCACAGCTAATATCCACGTCTCCAGCAACAGCCTGAAATTGAATCGAAACTTCCGACGACACGGGACCTGATGTATTCGTAGAACTATCGCCGTCACAGCCGATAGACGCAACTGTCAAAAGCATGATAAAAAGAAAGCCAAATTGTCTCATATGTCACCCCTTATGAAATAGGCTTAGGCATGATCTCCGATGAATAAAGTAGACACAGATCAGACTTCTCGTTCAAACGGAGTCACTTCTGCCTTCAAAATGAAAGTCGGAAATCCATTCGTAAAAAACATTGAAATTTTGTTCAGAGAAAACCCTAGGAGGCACGTGGGTAAGGGGGATCGAAACCTATAAAGATCTCATAGCGCTGCCCAGAATACTGAGTTGGCATTGGCAAGGTAACCGAACGGACATTTTGTTCTATTTCCCCAAATAAAACCAGAGGGACCAAAGCTCCTGAATGATTTAGAGCTGCTTGATCGGATTTTATGCACTGACAAAGCATCACGCGACTTTGCCCCGATTGCTCAGCCTCTTCATGCATGTCATCGCAGTGGGCATGCCCTTGCGAGCGTTCCGCGCACTTGCAGGCGGACACCAAAGCCATGGCAATATTGCACTGAAGGCTCGAGAAGCATATCAAGCAAACGAGACTAATACATTTTCTGAGTAAATACGCCAAAACATTCCCTCGCAGTGGCCTAAGATACCATATGATTCCAAAGATTTTCTAGACAAAACTCAAAGGAAACGAGATCTGACCGAAACCCACTCTTTTGTTTTATTGCATCATCAAGTGCGCAGCACCTAGTCCGGGTCCATTGAAAAATCGACAAACACATGGACTTAATCCAATGGTTTCGAAAAGAAGGAACTCTAAACGTGACGAAAAGAAGTATACACAGCAGTCCCAATCGAGGCAAAGTCTAGACAAGTTACCTGTTTGCCGTCATCATTGAATGACGAGCTACAGAAACGTTAAACAGGTCAGACGGCAACTTCGTACAGACAGGAAGATCTGTGACCACTCTCACTCTAAAATCCAAGTTGTCCCGTCGCATAGCAGTATTAGTAGGTTTATTTCTTGCTTTGATTCTCATGATACTCGGTTCGATATCTTTCACTTACCTGATTAGCAACGATCAAAAAGCACTTGAAAGATCATTTGTAGACGAATCCAATCGCCTCAGATTTAAGCTTGGACTTTTGGAGCCCCGGGCCAAACAACTAGCTTCCAATTGGATAGTCCCCAGCTCTCCTTTCCCTTTCGATGACGTCGACAAACTTACGAAACTCATTGAAGAGTACGATTTTGATTTGGGCTGGGCCTTTCGTATCACAGAAAAAGGAGACGTCAAACCATGGATTGATGCCCGAAGACGATTGGTGCTCGCCTCCGCTAAGGAGGACTATATTGCTACGATTATATCGAATTTAGAGTCTTATCCTTGGCCTCAAAACAATGAAAAAGACAGCCGCATATTTCGCTTTCAAGTGGGGGGGGGCCGGAAAATCGAATCCTTATTATCATAATCTGCATCCCAGTTTATGAAGGTAATCGCATTACTGCTTACTTAGCCCTGGGTACACAGGTCTATAAACAGTCTCGATGGACCAAGCAGATTTTTCAATCCCTACAAAATAGCCATTCCAATAAATTTAAGATCGAATTTAAAGTCGATAACAAAGAGCTATTCTTTCTTGGTAGACCTATGGAGACATCATTTTTAAACGCCATGATAGGAACGAACCACATACCCTACGGATTAAGCCTGCGACTGTTGAGTGATCAAGAGGATTTGTGGATGATGATCTTTACATGGATGCTTATCTTAATTGTTGTATTTGTCATAGGAACCTGGCTGGTTTCACTAGGGGCAAGTAACTATGTTGCTCAGTCTTTGACGTCTCTAGAAGATCTGACCATCGGGACTCAATCCCTTCGTCAAGGTGACTACTCCGTACGAGTCGCCGTACCCGAAGAGCAAGAGCTTACCGAGTTGGCCAATGGATTTAATTTTTTAGCTAGCAACCTGCAGCAAACTCTGCAGAGATTGGCAGAAAGCGCAAAGCGAGAAGAGGTCCTCCGACGCAAAACCGTAGAGAATGAGATGGCAACACTACGAAGTCAGTTGCAACCGCACTTCCTTTTTAACTCTCTCAGTATGATTGCACAAAGTATGAAAAAACAGCCCCAGGAAGCTGAGACAACACTGCTAGATCTTTCCGATCTATATCACGGAATACTCCAGTCGTCAGAGCAACGATCTCACAGCCTATCTGCCGAACTCGCCATCGTGAGAGGTTACCTAAAAATCCAAAAACAACGGTTCGGGGAACGTCTTAGTTTCAACATACCTTCGGACAACAATATATCTTTTGTAGCCGTGCCGCCATTATCGGTTTTCAATTTGGTTGAAAACTGTATCAAACATGGAATAGCTCCAAGCCGCAACGGAGGATTTATTGAAATCTCAACTGAACAACAAGGTACCCTCTCGAGACTTTTGGTGAGAAACAGTGGGGTTCCCTTGACACAGGAAATAGCCTTTGGTGTCGGACTTAAAAATACCCTACGTCGTTGGCAGCTTTTATACGGTAAAGAAAAAGCCCATTTTTCTCTAACTAAAGATCAGAATGGATTTACCTCAGCCATATTAGAGCTAAAGCAAGGAAAGTAACATGCACATGCGAATAGTCTTTTTAGTTTTTGTCACTATTTTCTGCGAATTATCACCGGCTATAGCAGAGAGCAAACCAAGAGTTTGTGTCTTACTTCCAACCCAACGCGAAGAAACTTGGCAAAACGATCGGAATCATTTCCTAGAGGAAGGGCAACGCAGGAAAGAGGTCGAGCTTTATCTGGATATCAGCAGTAATCGGACCGAAGAGCAATCGGCACAGTTGGATCGATTGGTAGCTAATTCATGTCACTATTTAGTCATTGCCCCTCATGATCACGAAGCCATGTGCCAGCAACTCAAAAAATACCCAAATCTATATGTTATCGCCTATGATCGCTGGCTTAACTGCCCACCAGTAAAAATATTCATTGGCTATGATACCTTGCACGCGGGTAAAGTTCAGGGACGATTTCTTAGCCAGACAGTAAAGCAGGGAAATCTTGTTGTCCTAAAAGGACCCAAGACCGACCGCAATGCCCAAGATTATTTTGATGGTGCCATGTCTTACCTTTCACCCCAGATTAAAGCGGGGCACTATCAAGTCATTCTACAAAGAGAAATCGAGGACTGGAGTCCAGCCCAAGCTCAAAAAGCTATGTTTGAGGCATGGTCTCTCGCGAATGGTAATATCGCGGGAGTGCTTTCTCCAAATGATGCTCTCGCATCGGGAGTCATTGAAGCACTGGAGCTTCTAAACGCACCACATAGAGTTCCTGTTACCGGGATGGATGGCGAAAAAGACGCTATCAACCGGGTTCAAAAGGGTAGTCAAGCCATGACTTTAATCAAGGATAAAAAAGTCGCTGTTCAGAAAGTCTTTGAACTCATCGAAATGATTGAGAGCGGACAGACAATCGACCACTTACCGCTTATTCAAAAACAAGGGCATGAGTTTTCCGTTGTCCTCCTGCGACATCGCTACATAGAATTCAAACCATAACGATGAACTAATCGTCACAAGATAAAGGCACGAGGAAGAAAATCACCGCAGTTTACAAATCGTAAATGAGGATGATTTTCTGACGAGGAAACGCCGAGATCGTGTTAATAAGACCGTCACTAGTTAGTGGATTCGAGCCACTGCCGCACCCTTGACCGTCTATCTTTAGCAACCCTAATTTCAGTCCCATCGTACAGATGGAGAATGATAGGATACCCAAAGGTAATCCGTTCGATGAATTTCCGATTCACGATGATATTACGGCGAACTCGGAAAAATACTCTGGGGTCTAGTTGCTCTTCAAATAGTGCTAATGAAAAATCTGAGCCATAGCTTCTATCTGATAGATGGATATCAGTCCCTCCTTGGCTGGCTTCGATCCAAGGGATATCACGGGTAAATATATGGTTGGCTTTGGATCCAATTTTAATAAAGAAGGAATCCATATAGATTCCAGAAGCAATTAACTGGCGATTCAAAGAGCTCAGATCACCTCTTCTTCGGCGATGCTTTTCCATTGCGAGGTTAAATCTCTGTTGCCTAAGAGGCTTCATAATATAGTCACAAGCACTTTGCTCAAAAGCCTCAACAGCAAACTCGCTATATGCTGTTACAAAAATCACATCAAAGGACCGATTTGGAAACTGTCTTAGTACATCAAATCCGCTAACAGCAGGCATTTCAACATCAAGTATGACTAAATCAGGCTCTTCCTTTGCAATGATTTCTACTGCTTCTACACCATCGCAAGCTTCCACTATATCTATCGCAGAGGAGTATTGTTGGAGCAAATCAATCACGGATTGCCTTGCGTGAGCCTCATCATCCACGACTAAAACTCTCATACATACAACTCCTTTTGGTGATTTTGGTCTATTGAATACCTCTGACTCACAGATTAAATACAAAAGAAAACATAGCAGCCTAAGGTAGCTTTAGGCTGCCACGTAGATACGGATATTTTACCTCAATTAGTACGGATTAACACAAAATCCGTTATCGGCAAATGCTGTCGCATCAAACAGGAAGTTTGAGCTATTTGGATTCCTTGTCGTCTTGAGCCATTCTCCGTCGACTACCACTGCAACTTCGTTATAGTAACGGTTTGATGGAAACTGTTCTGAGATAATTGGTGTGTTTGCCGGTGCCGCTGCATAAAACTCTTGAGTATCAGTAGCATACTCCGCATCAAGGATATAGGTATGAGTTAAGTTTCCTTCAGGAGCTCTACCAAAATATCGTAAAAACACAAATTGAACCGCAGCATCTGGAGAGATGGATTCATTTTTTAAATTGATCCATGTCGCTTCTCTCACCTTGATCTGACCAGTAAATCGGCTGAAAAAGTCAGCAACTGTGTAGTCTAGTCTAACAGAGCTACCATCAGTGGCTATTCTTTCATCATGACACCATTGTCCTATAGCTTGGCTAGAGGCGATTAATAACGCGATCCCAAGAATTTTATTAAACATCATTACTGTTTCCTTTCACTGTGCTTTCGATTGTTTGTTAGCAATGATGTAAATTCTCTAGCGGTTTTTGACAGCCAGAGAGTCTATCAGCCGGAAATCGTCAGCTTTCAACCGGAACGGTAAAGACTATGCTTTCGATTCTTCAGCATAGGAAGTTTTGAGGAAACATATTAAACTGCTGTTTTTACTATATAAATAGACAGAGCTAGGTTTATAGAGCTGCTCGTGAATGTAGACGCCAGTATTTAAGATAAAAAGGCCAAGGCTGTTGCCAAGGCCTAGGCTTTAAATCGTTACCACTTTCCACCAATTTCTATGAAATACTCGCGACCCTGATTAGGCCCCCAAGTGTGGAAATTATCAAAATGACCATGAGTCTCATGCCAGTGCCAGGTGGCTGGCGTGTCATCGACAGAGGCCTGAGTAAAGTTAGTCAGGTTATTCACCCTAAATCCCAGGGTATAATCACGATTGACTTGAATCTGATGCTTAAGGTGCAGCAAGACATAATCGGGTACCTTCACCTTTTTCGGATCGGAGACCTGATTAAAGCTACTGCTAGTGATATCAAGATTATACTCGTTGAAGTGCTCATCATATCCATAGCGACTAAGATCACGAGCACCGACATATACAGCTTGCAATGACGTCATACCAATTAGGGATTTTTGACTAAAGTCGCCGACAATACGAAATTCGTTGGCCGCCGTCGGTAGTTTGTCAGCATAGTCATCGCTGTAATGAAAACTCTCGACTCCAACTTGCCACTCCCCGCCATCTAATAGATGGTATTTTCCACCAAAATACCAGTCGGCGACATAAATATCGTAGTCGTCTTCAGAGTTAACGAACAATAGTGGCTGCTGCGTAGAGATGCGATCTATGGCGTAAGCCATGTTGCTGATTCTAGTCCAGTGTGCGCTCCACGTCGAAAACCATGAGGGATAATTCAAACTGAAGCTGTAGACAGCCGACTGGGATTTTTCGATTTTATCAATAGCCACAACAAACCCGTCGTGACTACTTCCGTGCTGAGACTCAAACAAAGTTAGAGGTGGTCGGTAACCAATTCCTAAAGTCAAACGGGAAGACATATGCTCACTGTGCTCGTAGTTTGCCAGGAACCTTGGCGCTACCACAAGCTCGTCAATTTTCTGATCAAGGTACAACCATTCCACATCGATTTGATCAAACCGCAGGGCTAAGCCTAATCTTAGAGCTTGGTTTACTTGCCATCGATCCATGACATAAAAGGCTGTACTATCAAACTCAAAGCTATCGGGATCGAGAGCTGGATCGCGGTCGACGAATAAGGCCTGTGACGATGACTCCATTTTATGTTGCTTACGCTCTAATCCAAAGGTCAAAAGATGATTTCCATCCGTCAACCAGCGCGTTTCCAAACCCACAAACTGGATTTCATCCCGGTTGTTATAATCAAAAGCGTGGGAATATATACCATCTTGGTGTTGAACTGTTTGCGAAAGCCGCAAATTCACCTCAATGTCGTCACCAATGAAATATTGACTGGCCGCTGCCCATTCTTTTCTACTTAAGCGGATACGCTCTGAAATACGAGCTATGTCACCGATATAATCATTGCGAACATTACCGCCAACAAAGTCTTCAGGCTGAGCTTGGATGGGACTGTAAGTCTGAGGTTCGAAGTTTTCAACATTCCCCCCCAGAAGCAAGAGTTTGGATTCACTGTATCTCAGATTTAGATTCCAGTTATCGGTGACTTTTTCCAAAATCTTAAAGGTTAGTGACTGACTTTTTCTTGTTGGGGTCTCAGCTATTTTATTGTCATCTTCATCCCAAAAAGGACTCAGACTATCATCAAACATAACCATGATACCAGTGTCGTCATCAACTCCGCTTGCGATTACACTAGTTTGTCTAGACCCATGACTACCCCAACTGCCATTCACTTCAAGTCCGTTACGCAGGGGATCTCTTGTGATAAGGTTGATCGATCCACCGATAGACTCAGGCACGATCAGAGAACTACCCGATCCACGATTGACTTCGATCCGTTCGATACCAATAATAGGAACAGCATCTAATCCGTAGAATGAAGAGACCGTTGAATGAAGGGGAAATCCATCGATCAGTACGGTGGTATGCTCTCCCCGTAGACCGTTAATGGTGATACGCTTTGCGCCGCAATTGGCACAGAATAGCTGCGTATCCACACCCCTTGCTTGACTTATCGCATCGGCCAAAGTCTGGGCTCCGAAGCGCTGTAGGCTGTCGCCATCTAGGGTTTCTGTTTTGGACAAATCAGAAGCTTTTAAATCTTTGCTAAAGCTTCGAATACGCTGCCCAACCACTTCGATGGTCTCAGAGGGGGAGTTAGATTCTTCGGTAGAGGACTGCTGGTTTCGGTTTTGATCTGTGGCTTGATCAGTCTCAGAGATCGCAACCTCTGAGAGAGCAAGCCCTGATAGGAACAAGAACCTGAGAGTGAGTTGCCCCACTCTCATGTTTCTATTTTGCATCTATAGTATCCTAAGGGCTAAATTTGTTTCAGTGGCTATGATCGTGATCATCTTCGTCGTGATCATGCTCATAGATTTCTAGCCCCTGGCAGAATCCGCGATCAACATGTCCTTCGTGATCAAACGTTACGGCATAGCTCAAGGCTTCAGAGATCGTTTGGCCAGCCTCTGACGGATTGAAAGAGATATTGCCATTTTCGCTGATTCCCTTTAATCGACTGGAAGCTACGTCGTAGCTGACAGCAAGAGTTCCAGCACCCACACCTTCGTGACTAAAACTAGTCTCAACCATGTAAAATAAATTTGTTTCGTCAATAACTGCTGGACTAAGGACACCTAGGTAGCAAGCTTCCCCGGCAAGGTCAGTTCCGGCAAGGACCAGTTGATAACGGTCAAAGTCAAACTCGCCACCATGGTCGTGGTCGTCATCATGGTCGTGGTCATCGTCATCATGGTCGTGGTCATCGTCATCATCGTGTCCGTGATCATCATCGCTGCCATGATCGTGGTCATCATCGTGCCCGTGATCGTCGCCATCACCTTGATTGCACTCTTCTTCTATGATTTCGATGTCTAAGCTATCTTCTGCCGCATTCGCAAGTGCGACTGCAGGTATTAGGCCAAGGCCAAGCGCCACCAACATATTATGACGAAGTTTCATAGTATTCTCCTGTTTGGCAATTTTTTCTAGCTGCAAATATTTGCATTACTATTTGAGTTCGTATATAGGATCAAAATGGCGATTGCAATGGAAAAGGAGAACCCATGAGAAAATTGATTTTACCCCTATTACTCGTTCTTACTGGCTGTGGTTCTGACTCATCGAGTTCAACTAACCCAGAAAATGGAACCCAAGATAATCAAGAGCAAGAGGCTCCTGTGATCGTGCCAATTCCAGAGGATTTTAATTTGGGCCCCGTGCCTTCAAACTTCTCCAGTTGGGACGAAGTTGATGCTATCGATCCAGAAACAGGAAGTCTTATGATCTTCGATGGTCAAGATCCTGATTTAGCGAGCTGTAGTATTTATGTAATAGGACAAACTACCGATCAACAAGGACGTACGCAACTCATCCTTCGGAGTTCGTTTAGTCACAATGGCGATGGCCACCCTTTCTTTGTCACGACGATACCTTCCGACTTCGAAAGAGTAGACGGTAAAGAAGTTAGGCTTATTGGACGCAATGCGACCGATCCCGGTGAGATTTCTGTCTCGTTTAAAGTAGACGCCGCACTATCTGTGGAAAATATTGCTAATGTCATAATCAAGTGGTGGCATAAGGATCATTTCGATGTCAACGTTTGTAATTCGCTCGCACTACGCGATGTTGAAGAATCTACCCTACAACTAGCTCCTGGCCTGGAGAGTTTAGACGAGATCGACTCTGTTGATGCTTCCGAGTCAAACTTAGTGACCTGGAAAGGTATTGATCCCGTCAAAGAAGCTTTTGGCGAGCCAGATACTTCATGCTACGTCTATCTAATGGCGGTTAATACAGATCCTGCTCTAGACTTACCGCTGTACTACCTTCGCTCAAGCTTCAATCATGGTGGCGCGTCTCACAAAGCTTACGCCGTCAACCTTAATGAAGTAGTCGAAGAAAAAGACTACTTAGAAGTACCGGCCAACTCTGAGGGTGATGATGGCTTTTTCCGCTATAACCTCGACGAGCTTGGATCGCTAGATAGTATGACTCAGGTCACCATTAGGTGGTTGCATGTGGACCATTATCATAACGATCGCTGTACGGACTTAGAAAAAGTAAACTAATCCAGGATCCTAAATAATCCATGCCTGCTACATTGCGTAATTCCCAGCGAAACCTTCAAGTACAGTTCTGTGCTGCGGTTTAGCTGGGATATCCTGACTAGGCCGTTGAATTTTAAGTTGCAAGTATTTGCATTTAGCTGTAATTTATTAAAGATATCAAAAAGGGATAGGCATGTATTCGGATGGCAAGCTGGATGCGCCAGGGATTGAGACACACAGAAACGACTCCGTTCCGGAGGACGTTATGTTGGTTTATTCAGCTGACGACCTACCGATTTTTTACAGCAGCGATAAAGATCTAGGCCTAGCAGCATTTCGCATGGCAACACCTGACGTAGAGCTGCAAAAGCGTTGGCTAGACATACACACCAGTGTCGTGGTTGAAGGCCCTGATCTTAAGAAACTAAAGTCGTCCCTTGACGATGTAACAAAAGAACTCATTCAACCGTATTTTGGTTTTGTGGAAAAGACCAACGAAATCATGTCTACTAAAAATATCAGACTAGTAATAAAGAGAATCGACGATCAGATGTGTCCTCTTTTTCATGTAGACAATCTAAAACTTCGCTTTCTTGTCACCATGAAGGGGAAAGGAACCCAATGGCTAAGGAAGGAAGATACTATTCACAAAAACTTGGGAAAAGGCGGCAAAAAACCTATCGCTAAACCCGATGTGTATCTGCAGGAGCTCCAAGAGGGGCAGGTAGCTTGGTTAAAGGGCTCTGGTCACCCTTCATCAAAAGGCCTGGTCCATCGCTCTCCGGCCGTGAACCCTACGCTTGGTGAAACGCGATTGTTTTTCCGAGCTGACTTCTTTTAGAAGTGCCTGGGCAACGGCAACGTCACCCAGAAATGGCGACTCTTGACTTTCGAAGAGCCTAAGGCCTAAGCACCTTTGCAATCGCATCCCTTGTGCCCGCACCCTTTACCAGTGTGATTAGCACACTCGTCACTGCAATAGAATTTTCCATTTGTTTCCTTAGCAGTTGACGTGTCAACGATACACAAACAATCTGAACAGGCACACTTCATGTTACTCATAGAAAAACCCCTTATATGAATTAATCGCATTCAGAGGCATGGTCCACAGCATTAATAATAATGTTGGCAACATGCTCATCCCTAATGCAGTAAAAGATCTGTTGACCCTTCCGTCTTTTATCCACCAGCCCGGCGATAAACAAAGCCTTGAGCCTGTGTGATACCAAACTAGTATCCGAACCAGTGACTTCGGCTAACGATGTCACCGATTGTTCCCCGCTCCTTAACTCCAGAATCAGCTGAAGTCTGCCCTCATCGCCTAGAGCCTTGAACATACTGGCAATTGAAGAAATGTCTTTCAATTCCGCCACCTCCTTACTGGTTATCGGCATATTTGAATAAATATTCAAGTATTAATTTATTCACATCTTCAAGTATTCGATATAACTGAAACATCAGAATAAAAAAACATGTCATACGACAGAACCAATCCCCTGCTACTAACTGCAGATTGTGATTGATTTGCCCGCCAAACTAAACTAAAAACCATAGCCTGGGGTTAGCCCCATCTTCCCAGGTACTTACGTTGTAATTGTTGCAGTAAAACATAGTCATCGATATTGCAAGTATTTGCATCTATTCGAAAAATGTGTCATAGATGTTGCTGAGATGCTAAAAACCCACCTGGAACAAACAGAATGGCTAATTGAGAGCAAAAAGGCCAATCGGTCAAACACAGGCAAGAAAGTAGATTCCACAGGAAAAAGGAGGTCCCGATCGATTTCCGAAATACCTTCGACGCTGACCGCTATAGAGTAGGAAAATACTCTTACTCAAAAATCAAGTAGCTCTCTTAGACGAAAAATAGATTCAGACTGAACCTACATAGAAAGGAATCTCATATGCTACCTGTAACCGTACTATCCGGTTTTTTGGGGGCTGGAAAAACGACTTTACTCAACCACATCCTGACGAGTGAGCATGGATACAAAATCGCTGTCATCGTTAACGATATGAGTGAAGTCAACATCGACGGGTCCACAATCTCCTCAAGTCTAAGCCGCACTGAGGAGAGCCTAGTAGAAATGAGTAACGGCTGTATCTGCTGCACTTTAAGAGAAGACCTGCTGCTAGAAGTTGCGAAGCTTGCCGAACAAAAACGGTTTGACTACCTTTTGATCGAATCAACTGGAATTTCCGAGCCATTACCGGTGGCAGAAACCTTTGCTTTCGTGGAAGAAGACGGTAGTAGTCTTAGTGATGTGGCTAGATTGGATACCATGGTCACTGTGGTCGACGCTTATAACTTCCTGTTAGATTATAAGGATGCCGATGACCTGGAAGAACGTGGACTAGCCTTGGACGAAACAGACGAAAGGAACATAGTCGACCTTTTGATTGATCAAGTTGAGTTTGCCGACGTTATCTTAATAAACAAAAAAGATCTGGTCTCCGCCGAAGACCTAGGCACCATCAAGAGCATGATTCGCAAGATCAATCCAGCAGCAAAAATCGAATACATGGAATACGGAAAAGTCGATCCCAAAAAAATCCTCGGTACTGGAATTTTCAACTTCGAAAATGCTTCGCAAAATCCAGGATGGATGCAGGAAATCCGTGGTTCCCATACCCCAGAGACTGAAGAATATGGAATCTCTAGCTTCGTTTACAGAGCGAGAGCTCCTTTTCACCCGCAAAAACTAATGAAGTTTTTGGAACATTCCTGGGATCTCGGCATTATCCGAGCAAAGGGCTTTATATGGCTAGCAACCAGACCCGATGATTCTTGTCTGCTTTCACTTGCAAGCCGATCATGTCAACTCAACCCCAATGGTCATTGGATCGCATCGGAACCAGATGGCAAAGAAGGATTGAGCCTAGAAGAGCTTAACGAATTGGACGCCATATGGCATCCAGTCCTTGGTGATCGGATGCAGGAAATTGTGATCATTGGTATCAAAATGGACCAAGAATCCATTCAAGCTGAGCTCGACGACTGCCTAGTAGAAACTCCTAACTATCACCCTTTTCCTAACGATTGGAAGACATTAGAGGACCCGTTTCCTATTTGGCAATAGGTGACGCAACAGTTGTTTGCAATGATTGTTTGGGATTAATTGTCTAAAAGGTTAGTAGGCTAAATTTAATTCCAATTTGAACGAACTGAGGATATTATGAAACACATAGATATAGAACAACAGAGCAGAAGCTCATACCAATCAATACCTCCCGTTAAGGAATTGGATGACGTGTCGAGTCTTATGAAAAGTAACTTAACGTCTAGGGGATTAGACGAATCGGGAATGGATGAAATTGCTGTACCCATTAACATCGATTTGGGTGAGCTAGGGCACCAAACTCAATTTGCAGATGCTAAGGCCACCGTCAATACCATTGATGGTGCTACCAAGGGCATTCATATGTCGCGCTTGTATCTACACTTGACCCGATCCTTAGAATCAGAACCCCTTTCGACAATGTTAATTGAAGATATTCTAAGTGATTTTAAGGAATCTCATGGTGAAATTAGTAGTTGCAGCTCTTTGACCTTACGATTCAATTGGCCCATCAAACGACCTTCTCTGACTACAGGTTTAGCAGGCTGGCGCCTTTATCCCATAACCTTAAAAAGCCACGCTAACGAGCACGGCGTATTCACTCACAGGCTTTCCGTCGAGATCACTTATGGAAGTTTTTGCCCTTGTTCCGCAAGTTTAGCGAGACAAGCGATTCAGGAGACATTCCAAAAGGACTTTGAAGACAAAGCACAACCAACTAAAGACGATTTCATGCGATGGCTCGGGAAGGAATCTTCAATCTCTGCTATTCCACACGGACAAAGATCTACTGCCGAGCTAAGTTTCGACCTAAACATGGGGAAAGAGCTAAACATCCCACACCTAATCGATTACCTCGAGAGCGCTATTAAAACTCCAGTACAAACTGCGGTTAAGCGCCCAGACGAACAGGAGTTCGCACGCATATGTGGGACAAATCTCATGTTTGTTGAAGATGCAGCAAAGATTTTCCACAAAGCGTTATTAGACTATCCGAAAATTGATCAAATCAAAGTGAGCGTCGCTCATCATGAAAGCCTTCATGCACATGATGCGGTTGCCACGATCGATGATACGATTTCAAAGCAATACCAGTAGTCTATCAAGGACTTCAGAAAACTAAATACCAACCAAAAATACATCTAACGAATTTGGGTTGATCGACATATCGATCAGCCCTTAGTTATATTTGGATAACAGACATAGAAAATCAGTGAATCGTGAAACCACGATCCACCACAGACATCATCATCTAAAGTTATTTCTAATGTGACACTATCTCTAATTGCAAGTATTTGCAATAAAGATTTTGAGGCCAGAATACATACGCACGGCTAGATGACCAAAAAGTCATTTGAAATTAGAGCACTCCATAATCTGACTAGACCTTTAACAAAGAAAAAACGTCAACCCCTTCACTAAGGAGTGATACGGCGCTTTAAGTCTTGGCAAGAATAATATCCAGAAATCAGGCTATTAGGACGAGATGGGCTTTTCCCCACAAGTATGGAAGGGGTTCCTCGTATCCCCATTGCGCTAGCCTCTTTGAATGAAATAATCTTCGGCGGAAGCTCCGAAACTCTTCTTGCCTCCTGCATTAGGGCTAGCTTATCGGACCCAACTCCTATCAATTCTATATTCCATCCAAGCTTTCGAAGGCAGGGAATCTCCCCAAATAGCTTTCTACAGCTGAGACAGTCTTTTTGATAGACGATGGTTATCGATGGTTTCATCGGAATATCTGAAGAGCCAAAGGCTTGATCGTAACTATTGGTCAAAACCCAAAGTAAACAAACACTCGAGCTTAAAATAAAGAGTAGACGGAACGATTGTGGCAAACTAATGAAGACTTTTGTAAATAGATGCATGCTTTGGGCAATCCTAATCGAACTGTGCTCAAGCCTGAAAAGCTGAAGCCTTTCAAGGTGCTAATTTAGCGTCATAGCCGAAATCTTGTCAAACGCAAATATTTGCACTTAAGCCCACAGAATAGTTTACTATAATCGGAGGCTAAGCCTTTTAAATCTGGCAATTTGCCGCGTTTGATTGCATTACAAGAGGATCTCGTGCTAAATCTTTGCAAGTTCACAGAATCGATAGCAAATTACAATGTCAATTAAACATGCTTAAGAAGCCTTGCTCACGTAGCTTTCATTAGCCCAGAAAGGTTAGTTGCCAATGCCTGCACTAGCGTTAAGTATTTTAGCCCTCGTCGTCGGTCCTTTTTTATACAATATAGTTACCCGCCGACCCAAGTTTTCGAGCATATTAGATGGCTTCCTGTTTATTGCTATTGGCTGGATCGTGTTCGGGGAAATCCTCCCCCACTCTATGGAACAGCTAGGATTTCAGGCTCTTATGATTGCTGCCCTCGGATTAGTTGGCTCGTTCATCATAGAAAAAAAATGGACGAGCGAGGGAGCCAAAAAACTAACGGTTGCCTTGGCGATCTTCGGTCTATCGATTCATGCGATTCTAGACGGTCTCGGCCTGGCGATTTCCGAACATAGTATCAACTCACATTTAGCCATGGGAATCATTCTCCACAGAATTCCTGTCGGGATCGCCATCTGGCTATTACTAAAAGATGGTTTTGGCAGCCGAGCCGCTATTTTTAGCTACCTTGCCATCATTATTGCTACAGTATTCGGCTACGTTTCGTCGGGCTCTCTTGTGGATAGTATGACCACTTCCGACTTCGGATACGCAAATGCCTTTCTAGCCGGATTCATTATGCACAGTGTTTTTACAAGAACTGGCTCTACCATCATGTGCTCACATCACGATCATAGTCATAGTCACGATCATAGTCATAGTCACGATCATAGTCATAGTCACGATCATAGTCATAGTCACGATAACGGCGGCCTTGGTTTATATGAAGGTATCGGCAACCTTCTTGCCATCCTATTTATCGTTTTAATGCTCAAGTTTGACGTCCATCATCATCACGAGCACGGACATGCCCACGAGCACAGCTTTATCCCCCCAGCCATGCAGCAATTTTTTGAGACTGGCTGGCAATTATTAGTAGACAGTGCTCCGGCACTTGTTTTTGCCTATGTGATCGGAGGCCTAGCTACAGCTTACCTGAAAGACTCATATATCAAATGGTTGTTCTCAGGAAGCTCGGTTTTACAGGCACTGAAGGGTATGTTATTCGGCCTTCCGCTTCCCATTTGCTCATGCGGAGTCGTCCCTTTATACCAGTCTTTGATCCGGCGAGGCATTCCCCCTGCGGGTGCTATCGCCTTTTTAGTCGCTACACCGGAGATTGGGATTGATGCCATGCTGCTATCGATTCCTTTGTTGGGTCTGCCTATGACTATTGTTCGCCTTGTAGGTGCTGTGATCGTAGCTCTAATTCTAGGTGTCGTCATCGGTAAGCTCATAGATAAAACGCAAGCACAAAGCCACGAATCAGAAATCTTTGGCCGAATAGATGATCAGGGACTGCAAAAACTAAGCACTATAGAGAAACTTAAGCGGGGAATAAGAGAAGGGTTTGTCGTGCTGGTCGATCATACCAGCCCCTGGATAGCCTTTGGAATTATATTGGCAGCTGCCTTATCTCCTTGGCTTCAAGAGATGTATGCTGAGTGGCAGGGTCATCCCTTAGAGGTTCTCATGTTTGGTCTCTTGGGGCTCCCTATGTATGTCTGTGCCTCAGGCGCAACCCCGTTAGTTGCCATTTTCCTCGCTAATGGTGCGTCTGGGGGAGCAGCGCTGGCATTCTTGATCACGGGACCAGCCACTAACATCACAACATTCGGAATCGTCAGCAAGCTTCATGGGAAGAAAGTCGCTTTTGCCTTGGGTTTCGGAGCTTTTGTCATCAGTATAGGACTGGGGTATCTTCTCAACGCCACCATTGATTTGGATTTGTCTGGAGTCGGTGTTGACCCTCATGAGCATAACGAATGGTGGAAGATTTTAGCGACATTCATCTTAATAGGATTGTTTGCAGTTTCCTTTGTCAAACGAGGAGCTAGAGTGGTTATCAAGGAGATATTTAATCCCCATATTCATTAGAGATGTCGCCCGACAAGACCTTGTAGTACCGCAGGATCACTGCCGGGACCGACAACTAAGAGTTTAGGTCCCGAGACAAGTTTACCCGTATAAGGACGGACAATTGCTTCACCCGAAGGGATCTTCTCGAAGTAAGAGTAGCCTTCGTCTTCATCTAATCGAGTGCACCCTTTGACTCTTAGAATCCCACTAGGTAAGTCATCTAAAACTTTCGATAGTCCTGCCGATGAAACCTGATCTGGCAGATCAACGGAACACGATGACCAGTGCGAGGTCAAATGCTCCATCTTTCCAGGTGTATTATCTGACTTGGCAAGGTTAGGAACCTCAAATTCTGCAAAATCTGACATGTACTCAATCTTTGCACTGGGGTTTAGGTAGTTGAGATCTTTTTTTACTTGGTCGATCCTTGCTTGGTCGACGGTCTCAGTATGGTTCAATAGTATCAACGAAGACACCTGAACCTGATTAGCCTCCAACTCGTTGTGCTGACCCCGTCTTTGCCAATAGCGCACATCCACAATGGATAATTGTACAGGGGGAGAAAACTGGTCTTTGATACCAACTCCCAAAAATTCAGCTAAGGCAACCGCATCGGACGTACCATTCGCTTCAATAAAGGTAATGCCCTTATCTCGTGGTGGTATCGAATTCATCTGAGCCCTTAACTCGGTTAGACCACTGCAGCAGATACAGGATCCGCTTAAAGCCTGAATCCGCGAAGAATCCAAAATGCTACGAAACCTCTGGGCATCAAGTACCGCGTTTTGGTAATCATTGATTATAATTTGTGGAGACCAGTTCGCCTCCTCATAGGATTGTGCCAAACGTTGCAAAAGAGTCGTCTTGCCCACGCCTAAAAACCCTACGATCACGATAATTGCTTCCATCCTCGATTATTCCTTTTCAATGACCCAAACCTGAGACTACCCCTACGAGCGTCACAATGCTTCTGGTTTAATCTATCATGTTGCCGCTAATTGGTTTTCATACTTTTTGTGAATTTTGTCAACTCGACTAGCGGCACTGAATTGTATCTAAACCAGCCGAAGCTTATACCATATTTTGTTCGTAGCTTTGAGTCGTCTCGGTGAAATATTTGGCAAGGGATACTCCTTACCCGTCATTTTAATAGTAGTTATTTTTCCTGAAATTTTTTAACATGGCCCCATCAAATCTCGACTATCAATTCACGAAGAGGACCCGATTTTGCTGAAAACAAATTTAAGAAAGATTATAGTAGGTTCGCTTCTCCTTCTAACTGTATTAGTCGCAATAAATTACTCCGTACTAAATAGACTATACCGAGTTGTCACTCTCTTTGATAAGGAAAATATTGTCGGAAACTTTCTCGATATGAAAGACTTCCTTAATTATTCCACTGTCAAGGCAAGCAGCCAACCCTATCGATTTGCAACGGAGACAAAGGATATTCCTGTATCTTTTGCATTTCGTGGAGAGAACTTAGATACAGAAGACTTTTTTCGAGACAA
Source organism: Pseudobacteriovorax sp. (assembly GCA_013215145.1). GTDB lineage: Bacteria > Bdellovibrionota_B > Oligoflexia > Oligoflexales > Oligoflexaceae > DT-89. The sequence goes on along the minus strand of JABSRP010000012.1, from coordinate 173,976 downwards.
TAGAACAACTGGAATCCTCGTTCTAAAGAGTGGAGACATAGTTTACGAGCGCTATTTTCTAGGCCACAGCGAATCAAATCGCCACATTTCTTGGTCAGTAGCTAAGTCTTTTGTTTCTGCCCTTTTTGGAATTGCGATGGAAGAAGGCAGTATTAAGAGTGTCGACGATCTCGTGACAGACTACGTACCAGAGCTCAAAAACACCGGCTATGACGGAATCATAATCAAGGACGTCCTACAAATGGCTACAGGCGTTGGGTTTAATGAGGACTATGGAGACTTTTTTTCAGATATCAATCGCTTTGGAAGAACCATCGCTTTGGGTGCATCCCTTGACGATTTTTCTGCAAGTCTCAAAAAACATTCTGATCCAGGGCAAAAGCTACACTATGTGAGCATCAACACACAAGTCTTAGGAATGATTCTAACTAGAGCAACGGGTATGAGCCTTACCGATTACTTGCAGGAAAAACTATGGGAACCCTTAGGTATGGAGCATGATGCTTATTGGATTACCGATAATCAAGGGATGGAACTAGCCTTAGGTGGACTTAACGCAACGATGCGCGACTACGCAAAATTTGGTCAGCTATTTGCTAATGGTGGAGTTTGGCAAGGAAGACAGATTATTCCTCAGGACTGGTATACAGCTTCCGTGACACCGGACGCCCCGCACATTATGCCAGATCGAAGGAATACTGGCCGTAGTACAGATTTTGGCTACGGATATCAGTGGTGGATCCCCGGTCAATCAGATGATGAGTTTATGGCACGAGGAGTCTACAATCAATTCATCTATATCGACCCGGATGCCGAAGTTGTTATCGTCAATAACTCAGCCAATCATTTGTATAATGATCGGAGTCATCATTGGGAAGAGAAACATATCTCACTATTCCGTAGCATAGTATTATCCTTAGAAGGGTCTCAAACGATTTCGACTCCTGCCCTTCGGCAGCAGGCAAATTAGAAACTGGTCCTATTAATTGTGGATTTCAACGCCTTTGTGCTAGGGTAGAAAAAATTTCAACCAAAGTCCTTTTGTCATCGTTTCCTTTGGAGCGCTCATGTCGAAATCTTTCCTACAGAAAAAAAGCTTTTGGATCACCCTATTAGCCATACTTATAAGCCTTTTGGTCGGAAACTTTATCTCGCCAACTTATGTATTAGAACGCAATACCATCGATGTGCAGAAGGTATCAGAGGATTCTTTCGCCTACATCTATCGGGGGGAGTTAAAGCCTATTGACGTCGTTCAAGCACAAGACTCCCAACTGATTTCATGGCAGAGCCAATATAAAACCGCACCGCCTGCAGAGAAAATTGAACTAGCTTTAAATGTACCTTCTATGGAAGAAGAGTTTATTCAGCTAGAAGAATCGGACAGTCAAATCAGATTTCAGCGTATTCATCTCCAAAAACATTTTGGTATCTGGTCTCTTTATCCTGCCTTTGTCGCCATTCTCCTCTGTTGGTTTGTTAAAGAGCCCATGACCGCACTCTTTGGTGGTATTATTGCCGGAGCTTTTATTCTAGGAAAATACAATATAACAGAGGACGTGCTTCTTGAGAGCATGATGTCTAAAAGTACTGCCGGAGTACTTCTGCTTTATTTATGGCTCTTAGGAGGATTACTGGGAGTTTGGGCTAAGACTGGAGCCGCTCAAGCTTTTGCAGAGTTTATGGCAACTCATTTTGTTCGGGGTCCACGCAGTGCAAAACTCGTGGCTTGGTGCCTTGGTATCCTTTTTTTTCAGGGTGGGACGGTAAGTACTGTGCTAGTAGGAACAACCGTTAAACCCCTTGCAGATAAGCATCATGTATCCCATGAAGAGCTCAGCTATGTCGTCGACTCCACAGCTTCACCTATTGCTTCACAGTTAGCCTTTAACGCATGGCCAGGCTATATTCAGTCATTTATTTTTGTCGGTGGCGTAAGTTTTTTAGCGACTGAATCAGATCGTATCTCATTTTTCTTCAGCAGCGTTCCTTTTTGTTTTTATGCAATCTTAGCCGTATGCTTCACCTTCCTTCTTTCTATTGAAAAATCGCCATTTATGGGCAAAAGACTCAAGGAAGCTATGGAACGATCCCGCAGTACGGGACAACTCGATCGCCCTGGAGCTGAACCTCTTTCCGCAAAAGAGTTGAGTGAGGATATAAGACCAACATCCTATCGCTCTCATGTATCTGACTTCCTAGTGCCTCTAGCTGTCCTGATAATCATGGCTATTGGAACATTTCTTGTCTATGGGTCTCCTGAGGTCCGCTGGTCATTCGCAGCAGCCCTCATCACTAGTATAATTATGGCTATGGCAAAAGGAATGAAACTAAAGGACGTTATTGATGGTATGACCCATGGCATGAAAGGAGTCGTCTTAGGCTCGGTTATTTTAGTTTTAGCCATTACAATCGGGGGAATCTCACAGGAAACTGGCGGTGGAGCTTACCTTATCGAATTACTCGGCAGTAGTCTGCCATACTGGAGTCTCCCTGTTGTCCTTCAAATCATTACTATCATCACCGCTTTCTCCACAGGGACGAGTTGGGGAACCTATGCTGTCGCCTTCCCTCTTGCTATGCCATTAGCCTGGGCTGTGGCTCAGTCCCAGGGGTTAGAGCACCCTGAATTCTTTATGACTATTTGTTTCGCCGCCGTAATGGATGGGAGTGTCTTTGGTGACCAGTGCTCCCCCATCTCAGACACGACTATTCTATCCTCTATGTGCACAGGCTGCGATCTCATGGACCATGTTAAAACTCAAATCCCTCAGGCGAGTTTGGCCGCGTTCTTGGCATCGGTCTTGTGGACTGGTTCAGTGGTCATCTTTGCTTGAATTCTAATTGGGATCGCAGTACCACCCTGTAGAGTCTGCCTCGAATACCTTCGAGGCTTTATGAGTCACTTGCTGCTTTTCTCCTAAATGAAAACTCTATACAATCTTACAAAACCCATTCAAAGGATGTAAAGTCACTATGAAGAAGCCATATATTGCCTTTTCACTTTTTTTTACACTCTTTTTGAGTTCTTGCCAAAGCTATCGGCTTCAATACATAGAAGATTTTTACATAGAAAACGGTAAAGAAGAAGTAGGTCCATACCGGTATTTATATGAAGAGACGTTTGAGAGAGGCTGGTTTCCCTTTGCCTGCGGCCTGACCGCCTTTTTCTATGGAGGTGCTTGCTGGCTTTATTTCACAACGAATGCAAATCATGTGCGCAAACTAGAATACAATGCGGAGGAGAATCTCAATCGCATCTTGGGCGATACAGAACCCCTACTTAGCTGGAAAAACTATCGAAACGTAAGAACAAGACAAGTGGCTCAACCACCCAGACTTCGTATTTATGACCCCGAGGGCAATACCTTGATTCGTGGAGAAGCAGAAAACTTATCTCCACTGGATCCGGAAAAGTTATTTCCCGAAGGAACTGTAATACAAGACGTAAGCGACTCAGTTCACGAGCCTGCGCCAGAGTCTGAGGATACGGAATCGGAGGAAATGCCCCCGCTCCAAAACACCAAGGAGCCATCAATATATGATGAAAGTTATAACTATATGGCTCTTCATTTGGGATTACTTAGCGGTTCAGCCATAGTCAAAAGCCGAGCCGAAGATGAAACAGGCTCCTACGATGTCGCATCAGGCTCAAATCAGGCTCAACTGTGGGAGCTCAGAATTCGTAACCTTCCACCCAATGGTTTCTATTGGTCATTCTCACCGTCCCTTTCTCGGCAAAGGCTAACGATCAAAGACTTTGAGAGTAATATTCCCTTAATCGATACCGAAACGAGCGTAGATATTCCTGTGGTTATTTCAGATCCTCGTACGGAACAAACTATAGAACAATTTAAGAACAGCTATATCCTCACCATTGAAAGGATTGGACTACTAATAGGCGCAGGATACTCGACTCACTTCAAGTTAAAGGAGCAAGTTGATAAATCCTTCTTCTCCTTTGACGGAGGAGCATGGGTTTCATCTATCGATTATTTTCGCAACAAGGTCGAATTTCAAACCATGGAAGTCGAACGGTCGTCTTTTCAGTTTCTTTCTGGATTTCGATTCGAGGGAAATGGGTATATAAACTTTCCTAAGCAGAAACTCGCATTGGGAGCTCATATATAAGTTGCCTATTACCCCAAGATTAGCATGCCTAGCAACCTTGAGTTCAGGGGCTCAGCCTCATATAACGAGGAACAAAATACCTTCGAAAGGCGACGGCTATTTTTAAATGAAATCCAATATACCACCTTTAGCTTTGGATTTTCTTTTAGCTATTTTTTACGGGAGGATAAGCTTGATGTGGCGAAATAGGTACCTTTTTGCGATTTTCTTTTTTATTGGCGCCTGCACAGGAGAAGGACTTGAGGATGGAACTACTAACGAGCTACCAATAGATGTTGTCTTTGAAAATCAAAGCCAATTTACCGTGGAAGGCATTTATATTCATAGCGAACCGACCAATTATAACGATGTAGACAATCAGATTTTGGAATTTTTGCTTCCTGCCAATACTGTGGATCTTTCTGTAAGAACACGAGATTGGTATGTAACCGTGTTTCGCAAGCCAAATGAAACTAGCGAAGTACTCGCATATACCATGGCATGGACCTGGAATCCGATAGATTATCGACGTATCATTTATTTTGACGAAATTTTCCGTGTCAGTATAGATTAAGCGATCCATTTATAGATGCATATCGAGGTATCGTCTTCTGGCTTTGCATCCTGCCAAACATTTGAGGCAGCGGTCAAAATCTCCTGAAGGATCTCCTGACTAGATTTCTTATATAGTGTCCCAACATGCTTTCTAAATATGCGGCGGGAGAGGGTTTTGCCCTGTGGTCCTTCATTTTCGAAAAGCCCGTCTGTATACAAAAGTATGGCATCTTTCTTTTCTAAACGTCTGCGCAGGATCGTGAACGGAGTATTTTGTCCTTCGATTCCCAAAATAGGCCCCTTAGCGAGCAGGCTTTTTACACCCGATTCGTTAATCAATGCTATCGGACAATGAGCTGCATTGCCATACCAAAGGTCACCGCTCTTTGTATCTATCGCCAAAAGCGCCATGGTCATGGCACAGTCTACACTTTTACTCGCCCGTAATACAGACTTATGAACTTGGTCAAAGACAGTTCGAATGACCTCCTCTGGATCATATTTAGTATTTTGATTGAGATATTGATTGAGTATCACCTCAATTGAACCTGTTGCAACTCCAGTAACTAATGCTGCAGGAAACCCATGACCTACGACATCTGCACAGGCAATAAAACATATCCCTCGTTGCGCATCATGGTAGTGCCCAATCCAATCTCCTCCAGTTTTTTCAGCCGGTGTATAACTTGTCGCAATATCAAATCCATCGATGTCACGATCGATTGCTAATAACGACGTCTGGATTTTTGAGGCTAATGCCATCTCCGCATCGACACGTGCTTGTTGTGCCTGCGAGCGATGCATTTCATCTTCAACTATTTTATGTCGGTAAGCGAGTGCGAGAGATAGCAATAACCCCTCCAAAGCCGAAGCTATTGTGAGGCCATGATTCGCTAAAAAATCCCAGGGGATGTACTTAGTAGCAGCCAAAACCCAATAGACCCCAGCTGCAATAATAGGAGTCCAAGAAAGCAATAGTATCGCACCATATATTTTTCGTCGGATAAACGCTGCTTGGATCATAGCCCCTAAACCAAGTAGGCAAAGAGCACCAAATCCCCAGTGGGAAATATATCTACTGTAATAGGTCAAATCCAAAGGGTCTGACACATGTCCAGAAAAAAATATTAATGGAAACGAAACGGATGTCGCCGTGAATATAGCTACCATGCTTATCATTCTGCTAAACATGGGTGAATAGCGCTTTAATCCTAAAAATTCACAGATAAATCGACTGTTAAAATAGGCCATACCAGCTGTTGCAAGGAAGAATAAATAAGCCGACAAGTCTTCCATGACATCATTTAACAGACCAAACGTAAACAACCGATGAATAATATGCTGGCATAACAGAACTAAAAGATAATAGGCATAGATTTTCTCTCTGAGCATGGTCAAGATAAAAAGATTGTAAAGGAAAAGGCTAATCACTATCCCAAGAAAAATATATTGAAGGTGAATCGATTCATCTGAAGAGAGAAAACTATCGTCTTCGATGACCTCTAATCTTTCTAAAGGGCCACGTAGGGCCTCAAAGATCATTGTAATAGTCTCATTGGCTCCAAGGTTACGACGAAAGATCTGTCTCTGACCCATAGGTTCCTTAAAATCAAGTTTCATGGACGAGCCATCTTCGTAGATACTACTAATTGAAGCAGACCGGAGCGTGTAAGCACGAGTCAAAAATGAGATGCTATTCTTCACCTTTAACACCTGCGCCTCGTTCGTAAGATTAGTAACGTGCCAAATCTTAAATCTGAAAGCGTCAGGTGAAAACCAGTGTTCTTTGCGCAGTTCCATGGCCTTTGCAGCGACCTTGGGATATTGCTTTTTAAGCTGCTCCAAACTCATCTGATCGCTGCTAGTCACTTCAAATATCTGCGATCCATTGGCGTTGGAGCTAAGAGCAAACAAACTGATACCGAAGCCAAATTTAATGGCTAGGGAACCTAATAATTTTTTGAATTGAGCACCAATCGCTTGATATCGCAAACCTATTGCTTCTTCGTATCGGAAACTCTAGATACCCCCTTTAAAATACGATTAGAGAGTCTACTGGCAACGAGGTGCTAAGGCACTAATATGTCATTCTTAATAGGTAAGATTTGTCGTTTCACCAGACTATCAATAGTTCTTAAGTAATTTTAGGGTTTGGAGCCTAGATTTGGTCGTTTCAACGAGCAAACAGATTGCAAGAAAATCTATTAACATTTATAAAAATGCTGTCATGGCTTGAGATTAAGCTTTGGCTAACGGCTAGTTTTATACCCAAACTGCGATTCAAACATCCGAGAAACCAAGTCTTTAGGATAATTCATATGCATCAAAAGAAATCATCGGCCTACGAAAAAGCTCAATTTATTAACCATGACAAAAGTATTTATGGAACCATCGCTGAAATCGGTGCTGGCCAAGAAATCGCCAATGTTTTTTTTAATGCCGGCAACACGTCTGGAACTCTCGCAAAAACTATGTCAGCCTATGATATGACAGTGTCAGACGCAATTTACGGTAAAGAAGACTGCGGGCGTTATGTAGTGAAAAGCCGACTAGAAAAGATGCTTGATCATGAGTATTCTCTACTTATGGAAAGGCTTCGCAGCAAGCGCCCCGATACAAAATTATTTGCTCTCGCAGATACTGTTGCAACAAAACGGAGGGATTCCGCCGCACCAGGACATGGCTGGATTGGTTGCCAATTTGAAAAGGATCCAGGTGGACCAGCATACCGATTTATTGTTCATTTTTTTCTTTTCGCAAAATCTCTAGAAGAGCAGAAACTTTCTATTGGCCGCCTAGGAACAAATATCCTCTATGCCTGCAATTACCTATTAGATGATGAGGAGGCTTTTATCGCGAGCCTGGGAGACGACCTAGACAGTTCTGGTATTCAAATCGATAAGGTTCATCTCAACACACCAGAGTATGCAAATAGAAACGTGTCGCTGAACATTCGGCTAGTTCAGGCGGGGCTTGCGAATGCGGTATTATTTGACGAAAAAGGAAACCCCGAGTGTATTCGCGAGAGCTTTTATAAAAGAAACCTATTGATTGCCCGTGGAAGTTTTTTTCCCCCTACTAAAGTTGGCGAAGACATGCTGATCAAATCAAAGACTCAGTTTGAATCTTCCACCGAAGATGAGGCTTTACCTGTCTGCGAGATAACTTTAAACAACGCAGCAAAAACAGTTCAAGGTGATTATGATAATTTTGTACTGAGGCAAAAACTCATTGGTTCTTTGGGCTATAAAACTGTTGTTACTAAGTTCCCCTATTTTTATCAGCTTTCACAATATCTGACACTTTTTACCGATAAAAGTATTGGTTTTGCAATGGGTGCTGACACTCTAAAAGAAATATTTAAAGAGGAGCACTACCATGAGCTCTCTGGTGGTATCTATGAAGCCATGGGGCGCCTATTCAAAAAACATGTTAGGCTTTTTACACACCCCTGCCTAAGCAATGGAAACTTAACAAACTGTAGTACGATTGATCTCCCCGATCACATAGAATATCTGTTTCGATCTCTTGTGTGTCGCGGTTTAATCGAAGACATCGGTAATGCTGACACCAGCATTCTTCACATTAAGTCTGAGAATATTTGGGACATCATAAAGACGAAGGATAACAACTGGAAGACGATGATTCCCGAAAAAGTCATCAAAATGATTGAAAGTAGTATCATAAACCCTAATAGTTTAAAGATCTAACGTAACTAGCTAAATTTTTTGACAAAAGATTCCGATAATAGTGGCATGAAAAGGATCGCTTTATACATTTTTTTGCTGATTTCTTGTTCCAGCCCGGATGGCGGGAATCCAGTATACGATAGTCTCGATACGGATCTCGAAGTCTCATGTTTAGAGCTTTCGCGCAATCCCACACTACTCTCTGAATCACCAGGTTCAGAGCAATGCTTGCTTCCGAAATTACTTACCCTAGGGTCAGTATCTTTTTCTATCGATTCCGTTTTATTTATAAGAGACATAACGATTCGTGCCGAAAACCAGTGGAAGGCATCTACTGGTGCTGTTTGCATCGACGGCTGCTCTTTAAGCCAATACGCTGAGACAAACCCACAGCTTAGCGATTACTTTCCTAGGGGCACCTTAAAGTATCAGTCGGCTAGGCCCTGTTTCAGAAACGACAGAAATGAGCTGATTTGCACTTCGGGTCCCAACGACCTTACTCCGCTAGGTTGGAGTTATCTTATATTCGATTTAGTCAGTGATGTATATCATCAAGGAATTTCTATCACTGATGAAACATCGATAGTTGAAGAGGCTGTGATAGATCATTATATCGATGATTAGGTGGAATTTTGTCCTCGGCCATGTAAGAAGCTTAACTTGATATAATGAACAGCTCGCCAAAGACTACCTTATGACGAGCTATCTTTTTATATCAATAGCTTTTTGCAGTCTACCAGCGTGGCAATAGTCCAGGCCCACGTTTGGACGCTGAGCGGATTTCTTGCTGACGGACCCTGTCTTGAACAAGAATTCCGTTAGCAGCTTCGATCCCTGATGCTGCGGCACGTTCCATCAATGCTGTGGGATAGTCGGTATGAGTCCAATCACCGGCTAAAAATATCTTTTCAAAGCCTTGACGAAACATGAAATCTGATTTTGGGCGAATCAGACCTTGTCCGGTCTCCACTGATGTAAAGTTATCAAATCGCCCAAGACTCGCATCTAGGAGATTCGCGCCTGCGACCTCTGGATAGGCCTTAAATGCTAGATCCTTAGTCTGCTCCCAAATGTCTTCCTTGCTAAGTTCGATAAACTCAGGTGTGTTATAAAGATGAAGCTCAAGAATCGCTCCTTCGTTCTCCTCGCACCAGGCTTGCGACTCCATTTCAAGAGCAGCAAAATCGCAAATAAGGTTCATCGGTTTCGATTCTGGAGTCTCGATCACAGACTCATAAAATGGTCTGTTACTATCAACTGACTTGTCAAGCCATACCCTTAAGACGTGATAAGGAGGAGCTAATTTCAGCTGAGATAGATGACTAACTGCCGAGTTTAAGCTATCCTGAAGTCTCTCGCCCTGTACTCTCATATTCGGAAGAATTTTTCGCAATCCTGGAATATCAGAGGCTAAAACAAGATAGTCATATTCACGTTGATCGTCCAAGGTCACCACCGAGCCGCTTGCCGTGATTTCCATCGTCGATACAGGAGACGATAAGCTGATCTCTCCACCTTCCATCCTGATAGCATTAGCCATAGGATTGATCACTGCGGTCCCATGATCCACTGTCGCTACTTTACGATTGAAAGCATCTGGATCACCGATAAAGAACAGGTGCATGTACATTAACATTTCGGCAGCAGAGATTTTTTCGATATCATTTAACGTGACCGATGCGGCAGGCTCCATAACAACATTGTAAAAGTCACGATTAATATTTGTCCGTTTTGCAAAATCGGCAAAGGATTCCTTATCAAATCTCTTGTACACCGTATCGTGATTATAAAATACCGCATCAACGATGCCACCGAAGGTTTGAGCTGCATCAAGTAGATTCAAGTTTGGTGATTCGAGGACAATACGAGCTAAGTTCAGAGGGTAAGGTCCTTTACTACGAATAACCTCATCTTTGTAAGAATCAAACTGAAAATACACTTCCTCAAAAGGACGGAAAAAGCTTTGCCAAACCCCTAACTCCTTTAGGATACGCTCGAAATTGTAGTATTGCTTAAACCACATATGTAGGCCGTGCTCTACTTGAAACGTTCCCGTTTTGAGAGTTTCTTCACGGGTATGCAAACGCCCCCCTAAATAAGGAGCTGCCTCTCTTATATGAACTTGATAACCCCTTTTCGACAACTCATAGGCAGCTGTAAGGCCAGCGACTCCTCCGCCAACCACGAGAACAGACTTGTCCTCTTCAACAAATTTGCGGCCACTGCGCGACGCTCGTTGATTTACAATTTCATAGTCTCTACCAAAGGAGGCATGTGCCGTGCTTCCCGCTCCAGCGGTTGCGGCAACCGTTGCTCCTGCTCCGGCTTTCTTCAAAAAGTCTCGACGATCCATTTGTTTTCTCCCTACATCAATTCAAATTTGCCCTACACTACGCAACGGATGACAAAAGTCCAAGCCCTGAAACCAAGTAATTGTATGCTATCTGATTCGAGCTAGCGCCCTTATCTAGCGGCTTTTATTTAGTCTATGTCTATGGAATGAAAGACCACCGTCTATTGGCTCAAGAATACCGGCATATTGACTAAAAATCCGCAATTATAGTCTATTTGGCATGATAACTGCCAGTAATGTTACCCAAAATAGAATTGGTCACGCGGCCTATTTTTAATTGTCCAACTGGTCAAAAAATATGCACACAGGAGTAAAAACTGTTTTGCCTGACTCAATGGGCATGCTAACAAGGCCCGGTTACCGGCACTTTTTAAACGCATAATTAAGGATGTTATCGATGAATCTAAGTTTTCTGATCAAAACAGGAATAATTTTACAAGCTGGTTTACTTGCTGGCAGCACGAGCTTCGCCAACAATAGACCACTACGTGGTAACCCCATTGAGGCAAACTACCAGGTTGACCTTGAGGGTCGATTTAAAGGAAGTGTACAGCCTGGAGCCAAAACTAAAGATGTTGGGCTAATTTCAACTCCATTACCTGGAAGCACTGACGAATATCTTGTCTTGCTTATCGAATATCGTGATCTCGTTGGCAGTAATCCGATTGGCAATATTTTGAACGGTATCAATCGCGTCACCGACCGCGTGAAGCTTTACAAAGCGACACCTAGCTGGCGTAATGGATATTATAAGCTGCTACCAGCAAAGAACTCTAATGGACAGCTGATCTTTGCAAATGCTCTAGATATAGATTACAGTGAACTCCAAATCACTAAAATCAAAGAGGATCGACGCCCAAGAAAAGGACATCAAAGAAAACCAAAGGGAGGCTTTCAAGCTGTTATTACACCGGCAAATGATGGCGAACCGTACCAGATTACTTTTAAAACTTTTTTAAAAGACCATAAAACACCAACGTCCACATGGGATCGCGAGTTCATTTCAGCTCCTTGGAAACTTCAGTATATCGGCGGTGATGTCGTTGCCCAGACGAAAGTCGAAGGTGGAAAAGAGCTATTAACCCTGACAGATGGCTCAGTAGGAACCTACGAGTTTAAAGACATACGATACACGAGCGCAGGACGTACATTCCCAATCAGATCTCTGTACTCTTTTGACAAGCTTAGCTCCGGTGATAACGAACTATCTGGAAAAATTGGTATGTTCATTGATGTTGTGAATCAAAAAAATCTTGGCTTCACAACCAGAGAACTTTTTCTAATCGATAGCGACAGCAGTGATGTAAAAACTTCCGCAGATGCCGATCTGGGAACAATCATGTTGTTTCAAAAGTAATTATTTAAAATTACATCTTTTCAGCTTTACAATCCCACACCTAATCCATTCAAAGTGAGGCTCTTCAGCCTCACAAAACAATTCGCAAAAAACTTCTCCCAAAAACAAAAAAACGATTATGACCTATTATAATAGATCAGAAACATGTTCTTTAATTGGTTAATTCTTTTTCAAGTAGATCACTATCGATATTCACTCTGATAACGAAAGCAATGATGTTTCCACAAACTAGTAAATGCATCGTTGTAAACGCGATTGATATATGCAAATTTCAACTGGCCGGTAAGTATAAACGAGAAACACGAAACCAAACACACGGAGAAAAAAATGATAGGTAGACCTGTATGGATACAATGGCCAAAATTGGTAAAAGCTGTTCCAGTTTTTGGAGTTTTGGTATCTTTAGTCATCTTAGCTTCTACTAGAGAAAGCCTTCTCAATAACAATATGTTTGAGACCAATGACAGCTATCCTGAAGACGTTCACTGTGACGATTCCACACTTACTGCAAGGACTATCGATGGAACATGTAATAACCTAGATATCCCTGCAATGGGTGCTGCCGGAATCCGATTTGGTCGCAACGTTCCCCTAGAAAGCACCTACGGTGAGACGGGTGAGGAACTGTTAACACCCAATCCTAGAGATATTAGTCTTGAGCTTCTGACCAGAGATGAGTTTGTACCTGCTTCCACCTTAAACTTTCTGGCTGCTTCATGGATTCAATTTATGACGCATGATTGGATTAGTCATGGCCCTAATGATGACGCTGATCCTATTCAAGTACCACTCGCTGACAATGATCCATTTGGAACGGACTGCCTAGAGATCAAGAGAACCCGAAAAGACGTGACCTCTGATCCAAGTGCGCCGGCTACCTACAAAAATGTCAACACTCACTGGTGGGACGGATCCCAGATATACGGTAGCGATCAAGCCACAAATAATAAAGTTCGTAGTTTTGTTGATGGAAAGTTAAAGCTAGATGAAGCAGGAAATCTTCCCACTTCTCTAACGGGGCAACCGATTACTGGCTTCACAGATAACTGGTGGGTTGGCCTTTCCATGCTTCATCAAATCTTTGCCAAAGAGCATAATGCCATCGCAGATATGCTAAAATCCAAGTACCCCGAGTGGAATGATCAGCAGTTATACGACAAAGCCCGTCTTATCAATGCAGCATTGATGGCAAAGATTCATACCATCGAATGGACTCCGGCGATCCTCGACAATCCTGCTCTCATTAGAGCCATGAATTCAAATTGGTATGGAGTTTTAGGAGATGAAAAACGAACAAAACTACGAGACACCCTAAAGCAGGTCAGTCGCAACTCTAGATTTCTCGATATATTAATCCAGGGTGTTACAGGTAAGAAAAATACCTTAAAGAACATTGAAAGCCAATTTGGTGGAATTGAGCGAGCATTAAATGGTTTAGTGGGAGCGCCTGAGATCGCATTATATGGCACTCCCTATACCTTAACTGAAGAATTTACCGCGGTGTATCGCATGCATCCCCTGTTGCGCGATAATGTCGACATCTTTGATTACCGCACGGGTCGCCCTGTAACTTCGATTCCACTTGGAGATACGCGCGATGGAAATGCCGAAGACTTGATGGCAGAACTTGACCAAACGAACATGTGGTACTCCTTCGGTACCACCAACCCAGGTGCCTTAACTCTACAAAACTACCCAAAATTTTTGCAGAACATAGATATTCCTCTCATGGGAAATATCGATCTTGGTGCTGTGGATATCATCCGCGACCGAGAGCGTGGGGTTCCTCGATACAACGAATTTAGGAGACTCATTCAGCTGCAACCTATCCGCAAGTTTGAAGACCTAACAAAAGACAAAAACCTCTTGAGAAAGCTCAAAAAGGTCTACAATAATGATATCGAGCAAATTGATCTCATGGTCGGCTCTTTTGCCGAGTCTGTAAGACCAGAAGGATTTGGATTCGGAGAGACCTCGTTCCAAATCTTTATCCTCAACGCCTCAAGACGTCTTATGTCGGATCGGTTCTTCACCATCGATTATCGTCCTGAAGTTTATACACAAGAAGGCCTTGATTGGGTGGAAGACTCCTCGATGGTTAGCGTTATCGAAAGACATGTTCCCAAGCTCAGACCGATTCTTCGGAATGCGGACAACGCCTTCAAACCGTGGAACTAAAAGAGACCCTTCTTTTTTAGCAACACGTCGCGAGACCTCCTTTATCGGGAGGTCTCTTTACATGTGTGCCTGCCCTACCAAGCTATTTCGACTTACAACTAAAAACATGAGATCGCAGATACCTCTAATAGGACGCCAAAAATTACGCCAAAACGTCCCAGGCAAGCCGTTGCTCGTCAAGGCACTTTTATCTCTTGGATTAGGACTTTAGCTGGAGTAAAGCCTGTTCCTTTTCATAAAAGCTTTCTATACTGTAAAATCAAAGCGAAAAATTACTGGTTTTCATTTGTAAATGCTAGCCAATATGTTGTAAAAGGCAGGGTAAGCTTATGACAAACCGAGCCGCGTCACTTATGAAAGAGGTATTCATGATAAAAGCTGTTTTTTGGGTCATGCTTGTGCTTTTCGTCAATGATCTAGGCATTGCAGCCAAGTATATTTCATCGCCTCCATTGGACCAATCGCTAAAACTTCAAGTTAAAGACTGCCAGGCAAAAAAACTGTCCAGCTGCCTATCATTACTTGGGGGGGAGATATTGCTACTATTCTTGCCAACGGCAACCAGACGACAACGAGCTCAGGCAGTATTTTTTCGTCTAAGAAATTATCCTTCAAGCTAAAACGTGAAGATCAGTTTAAAGCGCAGATCAAGTCCTTTATGTCTTGCGAATCCCCATACCTTCGTGGAACCTTGGGGATGATACATATGGCTAGTAAGGTGTTGGACAAGGACCCGCGAACCAAACTCAAGGTTATCTACCAGCACACTTGGTCACAGGGTGGTGACGCCCTTGTGGTAAAATCCGGAATTTCCTCGCCCAAGGCTTTAAGAGGAAAAACCATCGCACTTCAAGCATACGGCCCCCATGTGGACTACCTTGGTAAGGTGCTCAGCAACGCCGGCCTAAAATTAAGTGATGTGAAAATTAAATGGCTACCCGATCTCACTGGTACCGACAACAGTCCCATGGCAGCATTTTATGAGCCTGGAATTGACGCTGCTATGGTTATTATTCCTGACGCCCTCGCTTTGACATCCAATGGGACCGTTGGGACGGGTGCCGAGGATTCCGTCAAAGGTGCAAGAATTCTGCTTTCCACTAAATCAGCAAATAGGATTATTGCTGATGTTTATGCCGTTAGAACGGATTACTTCAATAAAAACCGGAAAGCGGTGGGGGATCTTGTGCACGGCTTACTATTAGCCCAAGAGCAGTTGCAGAAAACTGTGAAGGAGAAAGCTAGCCAAAAAGCTTCCTATCAAAAGATGATGACGGCCTCGGCCCAAATTCTACTTGATAGCCCTAAGGCTGTGGCCGACACTGAGGGCCTCCTCGCCGATGCATATTTTGTCGGATTCAATGGAAATAAAGTATTTTTTCAAGATGCTAACTATCCCAGACGTTTTAGTCGCCTCAACCAGGAGATCACGTCAACTCTCAGTCCGCTTGGCTTGACTACGAGCCAATCTAATCTTTCAGAAGCCAAATGGAATTATGCAGATCTTTCGAAGGGTATCATCAATGTTCAGGCTAGCTCGAAAGGAAAATTCAATAAGGAAGCCGTCGCTAAAGCCGTGCAGAAAAAGAATAGGCGTGGAGGGAGTGATGACAATTTGTTCTCCTTTGAAGTTTATTTTAAGCCCAATCAAAATACCTTTCAGGCCAGTCAGTACTCAACGGACTTTAAAAAGGTCATTGATCTAGCTAGTACTTACGGTGGAGCCATCATCACAATCGAGGGTCATTCAGATCCGTTGGGTTACCTCAAAAAGAAAAAGGAAGGGGTGTCCAATATCGTACTACAGAGAATCCGGCAGTCAGCCAAAAACTTGAGCCTCACCAGAGCAAACTCGGTTCGAGACTCGTTGATATCCTACGCGGCTGCCCAAAAAATCACCCTGGACCCTACCCAGTTTGCCGTCGTGGGGCATGGAATTGCGAAACCAGCTAGTGGTGTTTGCGGAAGCGATCCCTGCGCTCCTAAAACCAAGGAACAATGGTTAGACAACATGCGAGTGGAATTTAAGATCATTCAAGTTGAAGCAGAAGAAGATGTATTTAGTCCCATTTAAAACTACGGTGAATGTATGAAATATAGTGTTTATGCCTTTGCACTCGCATGTGCCATCGGCTGTACCAAAAAAAATGAAAGCACTCCCAAGTCCACTCCCGAGGCGCCAAAGGAAAGTAAGCCTGAGGTTGTGAATAAACTTGGTCCTGTTTATAATTGGCCACCAGCAAGTCAAGAGCCCTTCGATGTCTTGCCTGAAAATAGGCATCTAGCAAAGAATTACTATATAATCCTCGATGGCTCCGGAAGCATGAAAGAGGGTGAATGCGCCGAGGGTCGCTCGAAATATGACGTTGCCGTCAATGCTCTGCAAACCTTCGCTAAGAGTGTACCAGAAGACGACAACCTGGGAATGCTCGTATTCGATAGCACCGGTATCAAAGAAGTTGTTCCATTGGGCATCAATAATAGGGATTTATTTTATGGTGCCCTAGCAGAGGTAAAGGTCGGCGGTGGCACCCCCTTAGGATCGGCGATAAGCCAAGGTAAGGCTAAACTAGAGGGTCAGGCTCGTAGTCAGTTAGGTTATGGGGAGTTCAATCTTATCATCGTGACCGATGGAGAAGCCGATCGCAATGACTCACCAAACAAGGCCGTCCAGTACCTGATCAACAATACGCCTATTATAGTCCAAACTATTGGTTTTTGCATCGATGATAATCACGCTCTCAATAAGCCTAATAAAACAGTTTATAAGTCTGCCAACAACCCTTCTGAGTTAGTAAGTAGCTTAGAGTCCATCTTAGCCGAATCGGAAGTCTTTACCGATACAGACTTTGGTGAATGAGGTAATTGTCGTTGAACAAGAGTCTAAAAATTTTTCTCCCTATTGTTATTATCGGCCTAGTGGCGATGATCGGATACAAGGCTGCCGAACCTTTTATTGCAGAGTACCAAAAAACCAAAAGCTCTGATGCCAGTGACATTCGACAGACGATTCGGATCGGGGTTGATAGCTGGATTGGCTATGTTCCACTCTGTAGTCGAGACTTCAAGAAAAGGATGCGAAATAACGGCTATTTAATTAAGTGTATTGACGACAAGGCCAACTACCAAAGTCGTTATGGAAAACTAGATTCGGGAGATTTAGAGTTCGCTGTAGGAACTGTGGATTCCTACCTGCTCAATGCGAAAGATTATGATTTCCCTGGCACCATTATATCTGTGATCGACGAATCTAAGGGTGGAGATGCTATCGTCGCCGATAAATCGCGATTCAAAAACCTGGAAGATCTTAAGGCCGCTAAAAATCTCAAAGTGGCTTTTACTCCCGATTCACCTAGTGAACATCTGTTTCACGCCACTGCCGTACATTTCGATATGGCATCCATCCTTTCCGGGCAGTACAAAAAAATTCGTACCGACGGGGCCGAAAATGCCTTTGACTCCCTAAAACGCGGAAAAGCTGACGTTGCTGTATTATGGGAACCCTTTGTCAGTCGCGCTACGGCGCTGGGTTACCAAACAATTCTAACCTCAAAAGATACACAGAAACTTATAGTTGATGTATTGATTGTCGGACGTAAGTTTGCTCAGAAAGAGCCGGATACGGTAAATACTCTGCTAAGAAACTACTTCCGAACTCTAAAATTTTATCGAGATAATCAAAGTGAACTCGTCAAGGAAATCCAAAACTCTACGAAAGAAGATGAAGAGACTGTGAAAACCATGATGGAAGGGGTTAGTTGGCAAACGTTAAGCAGCAATTCTAGTAAATGGTTCGGCCTTAAAAACACAAGCCAGGCTTTGTCACGAGAGTATCTGGTTGATACCATAGACTCCGCCGTCGATATCCTCACTAACGCGAAAAAGATCTCATCTCATCCCTTACCCGATGAAAATCCGTACATAATTTTGAACCGAAAATTTGTTGAGGAACTATACCGAGGTGGAGTTTTTGTCAAAGAGAGCGGTTCTGATACAGATCGAGTGACATTCACTTCGCTATCAGATCGGGAATGGGACAACTTAGCGGATATCGGGTCACTAAAGATACGTCCCATCACCTTCCAAAGTGGAACATCTGAAATCAGCGAAGAGGGAAAATTAGAGATAAAAAAACTCGCTAGTAATCTTAGTCATTATCCTAATTTTAGAATCGTGGTCCGCGGTCATACGGGAACACGAGGTGATGCTCAGGCAAATCTCACGCTATCCCAGTCTCGTGCGGATTCTGTTCGCGACCACCTAGTCAATCAGATGAGTATTCAAAATGAGAGGATTCGGGCAGTGGGATTAGGCTCGACAAAACCATTAGCAAAAAAACCAGGTGAATCGTCCCGTGCTTATAACTACCGATTACCACGTGTTGAAATCAACCTAGCTCGAGAGGTCTATTGATTCCCTATGAAAGCACCAGACTTTTCAAAAGAATCCACCAACAAGGTCGTCTTATCTGATACCCTTCAGCACCCGCTTACCTTAGGACTGGCCACGGTCGGAATTTTTGGAGGTGCTGCATCCTTTTTATTTAGCTTAGGTACTCTACCTGCCTTGGTGGGTATAGGAGGAATCTCATTAGCAGCTCTTTCTTGGATCGTTAATTACGTATTTCGCAAGGATATTTTCGCTGCAAGGCATATTCAAAAGCTTCAGAAGATGCTAGATGATCATCGCGAGGAAACCATCAAAACTATCTCAAGAGAGTTTACTAATTTACGAGAAGAGCCTGGACTCAAAGAGTTCTGCGAGCAAGGAACCGAACAATTCACCAGATCTAAAATCCGCTACGATAACCTGGTTGGTATACTTAAAAGTAAAATTTCTACTAGTGAGCTTACCTTTTCTCGTTATCAAGGCACCGCGGAACAGGTATATATGGCGATTCTCGATAACTTGGTTCAGGTGATACACTCTCTGCAAAGTATAAAACCCATTGATTTTAACTACATCAACCAGCGATTTACGGCCCTATCCGAGTTGAATGAGCTCACAAAGGCAGATGAAAATGAGATCGCAACCTTAAACGACCGTAAGTCTTTAAGGAAAAACCAGACAGATCTCATCAACCAGATACTGACGCAAAACGAAGAAGCCATGACTATGCTAGACAAAACTAGTCTTGCCATAGCTCAAATGAATGTGGGCGCCAACCGCTCTGACCAAGCTCTCGAACACGCAATGAGTGATCTTGAGGAACTTGCAAAACGGACAACACGATACTAATTATTCTTGTTTATCAGTAATTATGAGGTAACTAGTGAATCAGCAAAGAAATGAATTGGCGATTGATGCCAGCGAAGACATTAAAAAAGACCTAGACTACGGTCAAATGCAATCAGCCGAGGCTACTGCGGAAGAGAAGCGACTGGAAGACTTAGCGAGCGAGCATGTGGCTAAGCTCACCGAGTTTGACATCGACGATCATGATAGGCAAGAGGATATTAAGTTCGCCGTGGAGTCCATGGCGTTAGAGGTCCAGAAGAAGGCGGCAAAGCAAAGTGCTATGCTCCAACAGCCACTCAATACGATCAAACATCGGAGCGAAGACGGTGGTGATGTGGCCAAAGCCCTGATCGACCTAAAGGTACAAGTCGAAGACCTTGACCCAGCGCGATTTGATTTTGACGAGGGTGCTTTGAGTCGTATTTTAGGCTACCTTCCAGGTATCGGTGGCCCCATCAAACGATACTTCAGTAAATATGAAAGTGCACAGACTGTCATCGCTGCCATAATCAAATCAATAGAACTCGGTCGAGGCATGCTGGAACGCGACAATATCACCTTGAAGGAAGATCAGGTGCGCATGCGAGATATGACGAAGAAGCTCGATAAAGCGATTATTTTGGGACAAAAAATTGATAACAAGCTTGTCTACAAACTCGAGCGTGAGCTAGGTCCCGATGATCCTAGGCGTAAGTTTATAGAGGAAGAGATCTTGTTTTCTCTTCGACAGAGAATTCAAGATCTTCAGCAACAATTAGCTGTGAATCAGCAAGGTGTCCTGGCTATGGAAATTGTCATCCGAAACAACAAGGAACTCATTCGTGGTGTTAATCGGGCTCTCAATGTCACGGTGTCGGCTCTACAGACTGCAGTGACCGTAGCCCTAGCTTTGAACAACCAAAAGATCGTACTGGACAAGGTTAACGCGCTTTCCAAAACTACGGATAATTTGATCGCCAACACGGCAAAAAGACTAAAAACTCAGGGCGCTGAAATCCACAAACAGGCATCTTCTACGGCACTCAATATGGAAACTCTCAAAGGAGCCTTCGCCGATATTAATGCTGCGCTTGATGATATCTCTAGTTTTCGTTCTAAAGCCCTACCGCAAATGGCTCAGAATATTTTAGAGATGAATGATTTAACAAAAGATGCAGAAGATAAAATCCAACGCATGGAAAAAGGTAATCGCAATAAACCTAATCTGACTATTGATGCAGAGGTATAATCATGACAGACAGTTGGGATGAAGCTCTCTCTACACTATTTGGGCAGTCTGCCCTTTCCAAACTTGGGGAAAGTGTCAGAAAGCAGCCCCAACCACCGTCGCCTGATACGATGCCCTCGGCACAATCAAAATCTGATCAGCTTGTAAAACCTGATATCGCGGGCCAGGATCAAGCAGTAGAGACTGTTGAATCCCTGTTAAATCATAAACGGATTGAACAGATGCGCGGGCAAAAACTTAGCCCCCTAAGACTCGCGATATACGGAGAATCCGGGTCTGGAAAATCCACCATAGCCAAATGGATAGCCATCAGCTTAAAAGAGTTGCATGGCCGTAGTTATCAAATCATAACCGCTGCAGATTTTATAAAATACAATCACAAAGAGCTGGGAAAGCTCATAACGGAATTAAATCAAAAAACGGTAGTTATCGAGGACTTACAAAGGGTTCTTACTAACGATAAAACCGGAGAAGGATTTAAGATTTTCATTCAAGAGGCCTGCGAAGCAAGTTTAGACTTAATCGTAACGGCAAGCGATCTCTCTGAAGCAAAGCTGAAGTTCCATTTACCTGATGCCTACGGTTCCTGGCATATGATTGGACTTAGTCGTTTAGATTTGAGTTCGTTACACCTCGCTATTGACTCTGTATTTGACCAAGGTGGGTTCCAGGTTGAGGACGAAGCACTAGACTGTATTCGTAACGAACTTAAGGCAAAGCGCAAGGATCCAAGATTTCAAAACTTGCACGATTTTCATAAAACTATGGATCGAGTCTTTTTTCAGCAAAGTCAGCGCTTGGCCAAAAAGAACTTGAAAACCCTTAGTTCAGAAGAACTCTATCAGATTCTATATAGTGATGTCACAGAAGACCCCTTCGATGAAGGTAGTTATGAGGAGGTCATGGCAAATCATAAGCCAGAGACCAAAAAAGATCCTTTTACTTCCTTAGACGAGCTGATAGGACTTGATGAGGTTAAAGCTGAGATCAAAAAACTAGCTCAATATATGAAAATTTCCATTATGCGACAAAAGCATTCTGGTAAAAAACCTAATATTCATATGGTTTTTACCGGAAGGCCCGGCACCGGTAAAACCACCGTCGCTAGGTTACTAGGAGAGATCTTGCACGAGATTGATTTTCTGTCTTCTGGTCATTTGGTCGAGGTTGATAGAAGCGGGCTTGTGGGAGAGTACTTAGGGCAGACGGCTGTTAAAACTCGAGAAACGATTAAACAGGCCCTTGGCGGCGTACTTTTTTTAGATGAAGCTTATACCCTAGCTCGAGGCAAAGGGGACGACTCCTACGGGCAAGAAGCTATCGATACCCTCCTAAAGCTTATGGAAGATCATAGGGGATCATTTCTAGTGATTCTTGCCGGCTACCCCGATGAAATGGCAACATTTCTTTC
This sequence comes from Pseudobacteriovorax sp., assembly GCA_013215145.1. Lineage (GTDB taxonomy): Bacteria > Bdellovibrionota_B > Oligoflexia > Oligoflexales > Oligoflexaceae > DT-89. The sequence continues at coordinate 151,857 of JABSRP010000012.1, read as the reverse complement.
TTCCAATCCAGGTCTACCCAGTCGTTTCCCCATCCATATCAATTTTGGGGACTATAGCTCGCAGCAGCTGAAAGATATCGCCGTTTTATTGGCAAAAAAAGAAGGCTTTTCTCTCACCCCTGAATCTCTAGATATTCTAGTAAAACAAGTTGACGAAAATAGAGATCAGTCTTCTTTCGGAAATGCTCGCGATATTCGCAACGGCTTGGAAAAAGCTTATCGAACTCATGCCCAACGCTTGGCACAACTTGATACGGATAAGCTCACGCAAGAGCAGCTCAATACCCTCAATGCAGAGGATTTTACCTAAATCGGGCTGAAAAGGTCCCAACTCGAGACCTATTTACAAAAAAGTATTTTGCAAAGTCCCATGAACACGTTAAACAGTCACTGTACCCTTACCTACAGGAAACAGGAGCCACCATGACTGTAATTGACACCCTATTGTCTCATCGATCCATTAGAAAATTTCAAGATCGCGATATTTCAGAGTCTCTACTCAATGAGTTACTCCAAAGCGCTATTGAAGGCTCGTCTTCTTCGGGGAATCTGAACTCCTATTCTATTATTGTGTCTAGAGACTTAGATCGACGCAAAGCCCTTTGTAAGATGCATGCAAACCAAAGTTTTATCGAAGAGGCTCCGGTACTTCTGACCTTTATTGCCGACCAACACCGAACCAGAACCTGGCTGAGGCAAAGAGGTGCTGTTGACAACTTTGCTGGAATCCAAGGGTTTCTCGTGGCGGCCTTTGATGCTCTCATCGTAGCTCAAAGCTTATCTCTCGCTGCGGAATCGAAAGGCTTAGGTCTTTGCTATTTAGGAACCACTCTTTCAAGCGCAGACCAATTGATTTCTTTTTTTAATCTACCTCCTGGTACCTTCCCCGTTACGTCTATAGCCTTGGGATTTCCCGGCGAAGACCCAACTCCTAGATCTCGTCTACCCATGGATGCTCTTGTCCATCAAGAAGTCTATCAAGGCTTTGATAAGGGGCGTATCGATACGCTTTACGCCGAAAAAGAAGTGTCCGGATGGAAGCGTTATATGGAAATTCCTGGCATAAAAGAAAAGATAGAAGAGTATGGGATTAAAAATCTCGCTCAGTTTTATACTTCGGCGATTAAGTATTCGCCGAAGTATCATGATGAGACCTCTCAGATGCTTATTGAGCAGTTAAAAAGACAAGACTATTTTAATGTCATAAAATAGGAGGTCAGGCCTTTGAAAAACCTCAATCGGCTCGCTTTTCTTTTTCAGCAGATGGCCCTGTTTCAAGAGGCCTACTAGCAAGCCTCTTTCCTTTCAAAGGCTGAATCAGATGCTCTAGTCCATTCACCTTAATGGCACATAACTGAGCCAATAACTCTCCTAAACGCCCCTTGGGTAGCTGGTTATTGTTGATCCAAAGCACATAGGGCTCCGGTAAATCTATCAGGGCTTTACCCATGTATTTTCCGTAAGGCATCTTCGTATTGGCCAGATCGATTAGATCTTGGGGATTCAGTTCCATTGTGGCTCCTTTACACGTCTTAAATAAGTCTAGCACGGTCGACAAACGGAATACTACGATGATTTATATGCGATAAGTCTGTAGTTTCAAAAAAGAGGCAGGAGTTCGAGCAGAGACCTCAACCGTAACACCATCTAAACGCTCAAATCGGAGGGATGCGCAATGGAGGAATAAACGTGATTCCTCTAGTTCTTGGCGAAACAAGCGATTGATCGGGCCCTGGCCATATTTAGTATCTCCAACAATAGGGTGACCAAGGCTCTTTAGGTGGCGTCTAATTTGATGCATCCGCCCAGTGATAGGTGAGGCTTCTAAGCATGTAAGACGAAGCGAGTCAAAACTTCCATGGGAATACGGAAGCTCTAGCCGGAATTTGGGTTCGAACACTGTCTTTGTTGGTATTCTTTCACCCCCTTTGTCGCGACTTAAGGGAGCTACACAGCACTGAGGCTTGAGCCATCCTCTAGCTAGGGCAATGTAAGATTTTGCTACTGTACGGCGTTGAAATTGCTTGGCGATATAGCTCGTTGCTAAGGAGGATTTGGCAAAGATCAAGCATCCACTTGTGGGTCTGTCCAGTCTATGAACAGGGTAAAGTTTTTGGCGTTGAGAAGACTCTAGTAGCTCCTGTAAGGAAGCTCCTGCAGTTCGGTCGAGTTTGCTGGCATGTACAAACAAACCACTAGGCTTGTTAACCAGCAAAACATCTTCATCCTCGTAAATCACTGAAATCATAGCTAGATTAATTCGATTAAGTCGTCTTTTGTCATAGGTGGCTAAACCCTTGTGCTTGTTGTTGCCTCAGTCAATCTCACCGAGAACCTCGACTAGGTAAAAATTCCTTTTGAATACAGCATATTACAAGCTAAGCTGGAAACACTAACCACAGTGCTGCCACGTGTTATAGAAAATTCTCTTTGACAAGTCTCTCACATACTAGCAAGCGGGTTAATTTGCTGCAGAAAAACCTTAAAGGCTCAGCCCAAACCATCCGAAAACAAAAAGACACGGTCTTAATCGAGGGTTTAGCTATTATGAAGATTCCAAGGATATTGTCCCTATGTTTGTTTTTTTCAGTTCTCGCCTGTGAAAGCAAAACAGAAACCGCCGCCACAACAGCGCCGGCAACAGCGCAGTCAAACAAAGACGATTCAGTGGACTCGACAGAAAAAGAGGATGATGACTCCTCAAACCCCAACACAAACCCAGACAACGACTCAACTGAAACACCTGTCATCCGCGATATCAATGAAGAGACCGCATTGGGTATCATGGAAGCCTCATGCCTAGCTGCTGGTTGTCACAATTCTACAGATCAAATCATCGATTCGGAAACTCTTGTCCAGCATTTGGAAGATGAAACGATGCCTCCACCAGACCAGTCTCGCTATACATTAAGCGACACAAGGCGTGCCGAACTCTTGTTATATCTGGAAGGTCGCGACGACTAAGAAATCAATCGGTAACATGAGCTACATCCCAATAAACAGGTCTCGAAAGATCTCAAAATGAGATTTTTCGAGTAAGTATATCTTTGAACATGATCCAGTCGCCAAGAAAACTGTATACGGGATAAGTAAAGGTAGCTGGTTTGTTTTTCTCGAAGAAAAAGTGCCCGACCCAAGCAAATCCATAACCAATGACAGGAATGACAAACATCAAACTGTAGTGTTTGGTAATGATAGAGTAAAAAAGCAAGCAAAGACTCAAAAAACTACCAATAAAGTGTAGACGACGACAGGTTCGATTAGAATGCTCGCTCAGATAAAACGTATAAAACTCTGAAAAGCTTGAATACTTCCTTTTTGCCTCCGACATGACACATCCCTCACTAACACTGATGGTTTTTATTAGGGGATAGCATAGCTCGCTCAATCAGATTTGACAGCAGATTCCTTACGTAACGGAAGCCAAAACAGTCTTGTTGTATTACTCTATTAACTTTTAGAGTTTAGGAAAAATCAATTCACGCGCACATCGAAACTATTGCGTGATGCTAACTGACCTGGATGAGCATAATTCACTTCTGTAAAATGAAACGAGCCATCGGTACGAAACAAAAGCACCGTGGTTGTTCGTGTACCGTAAAGTTTGGTTTCAATAAAAATAGGACTAAGGGCCAATTCCTGCTCCTTTGAGATTCCTGTCCTAGGCAACTCGTATTCTCCTGCAAGCCTATCATCTTTCATGATAGATAGAAGATCATGGGTGAGATCGAAGGAATTCTGATCAATTTCACCGACCAATCGCTTCAGCCTTTCTGCTTTCGGCCAAGGGGTATCAAAGTCAGCGTTACTGACGCATGCAGTATGGGAAATGGGATCCATGTTTAAGGCTCTACTCGAGAAAAACCACTGTTCGGAGTGACTCCCACAAACCACGTTAAAATGGTTATAATCCCTAGCTATTTTAGCAAGGGATGCTTCCAGATTCTTCATGGAACCCGTATGTTCGAGTATACGGAGTAGCAATTGACCTCGGGAATCTAGATCAGCATTAAAAAGCTCAGGGTTCCTGTAGTTCGTGACGAACGCAAAAAAGCCATCGTCGCGGACGCCGAACCAAGTTCCTCCAGACTGATCATCTTTACCAGCTAAAATATGAGGTGTATCCCACCACTTTGCATAGGAACTATCTCTAAGATAGAATTCATCGCGGTTATGCGCAATCGCTAAGGGATAGTCAGGAAACATGTCTTTCGCAAGTAGGGCTATGCACATATATTTGCCCAATCTGAATAAATGAAGGCTTTTCTACAATTTCTTGTAGGAGACTATTTGAAGATAGTCAAGGCATCTGTGAAACTAATTAGATTAGGATATAAGCCTTTTATTCCCTGCGGCATTTGCCACTGTGAAAAAACCACTGGAAGGAAGGTCAATTTTTATCTCAAACGGAATATATTCCTCAGACTCATGAGAAGGATGAAGCAGAATCTGAAATTCCCCACGAAGTGATCGGATCAGCCTAGCTATTCCTGATATGGCAAGACCACGTCCCGACAATTGATTCCCCACTGGCTTCGACGAACCACCGTATTCCATCAATTTTGTCATCAATTCGCTAGACGAGAGTCCGGAGAATTCGGGATGTTCACGTAATATAGCATCTCGAATTTTTCTAATGTTAAGGCCGACGCCGTTATCCCAAACCTTCCAAACTATACCATCCGAGCTTACTGTCAGATTTAAATTGAGTATGGCTCCCTTTGATTTAGCAATAGTATTTGGGTAGCCGTGGGCTATACTATTTCGGATCATATGAATGAATATTGATTTTAGTTGGAAGCTTAATTCTGATTGAATAAGTCCAAACGGTCCTTGATAATCGATACGTCCTGAAGCTAACCCTTCACTTTTTGCTACATTAGAAAACTTTTCAGAAAGCTGCTGAATAAAATACTGTATCGAAGTCCATTGATTCTTAACTAAATCATAGTCGAATGTTTTCAGGACCAATTCTTCCGACAAATTTCCTTTATGAAACTCATTCAAACTGCAGGCAAGCTTAGTTAGCACCAGTTGACTACTATCATTCAGGTAGCTTCCATCCTTTGAAAAACCAATTTTTTCGACGATATCTCCATACTGCTCAAAAACTAAAACCATCTTATCTAGGTCTTTCCGAAGGGATCGAATCACATCAACCCTTCCGATGAGTTCCTCCAACACATGAAGCTCATTGGAAAGAAGATCAAAGCCAAGGGTTCTAGACTCGCCTTTGAAACTATGAACCCAAAATTGAAGATCCTGTTTCGATGCATTCTGGTAGGCTCGCTCTATGTTGGTTACTAGTTTTCTTCCGTGAACAAAGAAGTCTATAGCACTGTTTGTGGATCCACGAACAATTTCTGACACGATTTGTAAATGATTTTTTTGTATCAAGTTATCTCGTTGTAAGCGACGCTTCTGAGTATTATCGGCAAGCGTGACAAGAATGCCCGCAACTTTATCTTTTGCCACTACTGGACTCCAGGTCAAACCAATAACGATATCTTGCTCCAGATAGGAGATGATCATCTCTATAGGTAGGTTTGGTTGGTTAATCACAAAGTCGAGATGCTCTCCTCCTAATAGGTGATTCAACAAGTTTTTGAGTTGTTCTCGTTTCTCTTCGGTAGCCTGCCAACTATCGATGATCCTCGTCAGAAAAAAATCCTCCTCAACTTTGTCTAAAGAAAATATTTTCCCTAGGTAGTCTGAGTAATCGGACCTAACGAGTATTCCAGGAGTCAAGACAAATATACCTTGAGGAACAGAATGGAGTAGATTTTTAACTTCTTTGGTTCGTTCGATCACTTTAGACTCTAGCGTCTCGTTAAACTCTTGAAGCTGCATACGGCTTTCTTGTTCGAGATGTAACGCTTCAGATTGAATACGCTTCACTCGGATCGCCAAAGAGATGGCAAAGATGACGATTTCGATCAACGAACCGATTAACAGGGTACTTATCGGAAGAGCATCTAGAATACCCGTTGATCTAAGAACTTCTGCAAAAACAAAAATAATAAAGACGCCAAAACCAATGAGGAATAAAGGAGCATCTTTACTACCCTTAACGACAGTAAAAACACCAGCACAAAGTGCAAACACTGCCCAAAGGCCCACGAGAGACATGATGAGAGCTCCTGCAAGAGGGCGGGAGAAAAACACCATCAAAATTGGTAACAACGCTAGCAAAGAAAAGGCGTCTATGATTCGCGTCAATCTAGGCGACAGTATTTTGATGTCACAAAAGTGTTTTTGAAACTGCAGGCAGGATACAACATTAAGCGAGACGAAGATCCAAAATAGAGTTCGCACCAAATGAGCTGTATCGGAGTTTTTGATGAACGGATAGATCATCGATTCGAGATTGATATTGGCCACAAGAGTACAAAGACTGTAGGCCACATAGCACCAATAATCCGAGCGCCTTGTCATGATCGCAATGCATGAATTATAAAGAAGTAATACAGAAACCACACCTAAATAAAACCAATAGAGGTGGCTACGACTGCTAGTTGCTGCTTTAAATGCGGACTCAGTGCTTAGCATTGGTTTGATAGCAGTACCGGTCGTATGAATCACACGTCCGACTAATTGGTTTGTCTGAGGCCAATTTCCAATTAAAAAGTTAGGAGCAAAACTTTCCAAATCATTATTAGTTAAAACTCCCCCACTTAACCCCCAAGTACGTTGATGAATAAGGTTTTTGTCTGCATCAAGGAGATAAACTTCGACATGCGATAGATAAGCCGACGGAAACCAAAAGACGCCATGAGAAACCGAAGAGGAGATATACCCAGACATATCAATTTTAAACCACAATGCCGAAGTGCTCGTACCAATGTTGATAGAATCGACAGAATTTTTTAAAAATGTTTCGGAAGGAAGAGATAAAATATCGGTTAAAGTCATTTGCGTCGATACATCTTCATAGTACTCGGCATCAACAGCCAAATTAATATCGAGCTCAGATGCCATCCCAGAGAATGCTTGCACTGAAACAGAACAAAAGACTATCAATAATATTTTAAGCATACATACCTAGTATTAAGGGCTATTAGTATTTTAGCAAAATTCACTAGGTAAGATGTTCTAAGTGTCAAATATTAGGGGATAAAGTTATCGATTTCAAACTTTTTACTGTCGAAGCTAGTGATAAGACGGACCAACTCCCAGCCCTGGTCTAGGTTTTCTTCGTAAGTATAAAAACCATATTTTTTCCGAAGTGATGGGACAAACTGTGATGGAATACGAGCAAAAATCTGATTAGTTTCAACAGGGTAAATGATATTTCCTAAGTCATTGCTCTGCAAATGCTCGCTCAAGTAAGTCGCCATCTCGTTTGCCTGCTTTGCAGCTTTTACCCATAAACGATCCCGCAGATAAGGAATAAACTGACCCGATAAAAATCGATGCTTGGATTGTAGATTGAGCAATTGCTTGACGCTATGGGGTAAAAATGGGGCCAAATCCTTATTACGCATGACTATCGCTTCAGCTGACATGAGTCCATTTTTCGTCCCCCCCAGACTGAGGATATCAACGCCAATATCGAATGTTAATGCCTTCAAATTGCTTCCTAAGGCAACCGCAGCATTGTAAAGTCGGCAACCATCCATATGGAGCAAGAGTCCAAGATGTTTGCAAATCCGTCCGATTTCTGAGAGCTCTTCGATGGAATAGTTCGTCCCAAATTCGGTAGGTTGAGCAATAGAAACCAGCCTCGGAACCGTTGCGTGCCGTCCCCACTTAGACTCCAGATCAAAGGCCTTTTTAATCTGCGCTGGTGAAATTTTTCCGTTTTGGTTGGGACTTAGTAAGAGTTTACATCCTAACAGGCGATGTGGAGCACCGGATTCGTGAAGGCTTAGGTGAGACGTATCGGGAGCAATGATTGAGCTAGTTTTCAGAACACAGCTATCAATTCCTATGACATTGGCCGCCGTTCCGTTATTGACAAAAGTAACCTCCACGTCCTGACCTAGTTCTGAGCGTAGCAGCCCTACGGCCTCCTCGGTAAACTTATCGTCTCCATAAGAGGAAACATGGCCAACATTCACGACATCAGCAAGGTATGCTAATACCTCAGGCAGACAGCCTGAATAATTATCACTGGCAAAACTTTTTACTACCATCGTCTCAAAGCTACCTATCTAGCTAAAATTATTGTAATTATTTTCTAGCATCCCATTAACTATTTCGGAGGCTCCAAGCACTGTAATCGATGATGCGCGCCAGAAAAAGGAGAAATTATGTATCGCATCGAGTCTACGCAGGAAAAATCCTATGAATCGTGAGTCATTAGATCGACTATTGAAAGAGCTGGGCTATAGCGAAGATGACGGGTTTACTCAGTGCGTATCTGATACACTCCCTCACCGCATTCGTAGAGAGCCTATTATTGTCAGATTTTGGTTCCAAGGGATGTAGGTTGACCATCTTGGATTTCGGTAACTCTCAATCTATCCGCTCAATCGTTACCCTTTTAGAACTTCCTGCATAGTCGGAACTGAAGGAAATCGTAGCGGGAGTGGTAAGTGATAAAGTTTCAAATATCTTTCCGGTAATTCTTCGAATGCCTCTTGATCCATCCCGGATCATAATAAAATCATAACCATCCTCGATATCCATTTCGATACGAATAGTGATGTCAGGTTTAGAATTGTTAAAGTAAAAATGTCTCAACAGGATATCTTGATTATCTCCAAAAGGGCCAAAGCTCGACGTCTGATCTGATGTTTGCCAAAGTCTCTGTGCCATGACGTTTTCGGCTACAGTGAAAAAATCCCTATCTAAAGTCTCAGTCCCATAATTTTCCCAGTCGTCGCCACCGTTATGAATCCCTATCACCGACTGGGTACTACGGTTAAAAATTGGACTACCACTGTTACCAGCTAGGGTATCGCAGTTATGCTGCAACCCTTCAGCCCTAGTACTACTATCCTTCAGCTGACAATCATAAGAAACGTATAACGGTTTTTCCTTAGGGTATCCTAAAATCACGAGATCCTGTTCAGCACTTAGGTTGCGAAGGGATTCTATATTTAGTTTTTGTAAAGGAGGCTGATCGACCTCGAATAATGCATAATCAGACTGCTCGTTGTACGCGATATCAAGAACCTGGATGCATTGACTTGTTGAGCCATCGGACTAGACGACCTTCTGGCTTTGGCAAGGAGTCCCAGCGGGTTTCCCGTCTTCAAAACAATGTCCTGCCGACGCCACCAAACCCTGACCAATGTGAAATGCGGTACATTGTCCATCAAGCTTGCCCACTGCTTTGGCTAGCTCTTTGTAGCTCCTGGACTCAGGTATTTTGGAATTTTGAAGGGCCTCGTATTTTCCGACTCCCACTATCCCTGATAGATCGCTTACATCAGAAGATTGTTGAGTTCCACAGCCTAGTCCTAGGCTCGCCAGTGCAAACCACAAAAGTTTTTTTGTCATGGGGAATTCCTATAGAAGACTCTACTCTCTATGGGCAACGGTAACAATAATTGTCCGGCCAGTCAATTATCTGAACAAAAAAACCCGGCCTTCACCGGGTCTAGTCAACTTACGTCAAGAGTTGATTCTACTGTAGAACTTGAAGGAATCGATTCAAAGAGTTTCCATGTAGAGTCCGGACATGCATAAGACCTTCACCTGAGAAAGGCTGGCTCAAACCTTGTGTGTATTGAAAGCTTGGATCTTCGCCCTGGGCTTCACACTGAGGTCCATCTACGATCTCTGCAATGGGGAGTACAACAAGGACATCAGAGGGTGCCTGATAACTTCTGACTTCCTTAATGACCATACAGCCAATAAACAGGTAAGGGAATGTCCCTTGGAGCTTTATAGATTGCTTGCCAGTCGCATAATCCACTTCTAAATAAGCATTTTCGACAGGAGCATAAAGAAAGTCGTCTGGAGATTCCGTCGTCCTTCTACTGACAGAAAACTCTCTAGTTACTTTTGCATTGTCTTTCATCTTAGCCTTATAAGTTCCTTCCTTTAGCACACCCACATTTACGCTTTGAATAAAGGGTGTCACGGACTGAATACAAACAGAGTCTGGATAGAAAAGTGCTGAAGCTGAAACAGCAATCTCTTTAGACTCTTCATCGATATCCGCTTTCACAGAGCCAATTTTATAACAGCTCGAGGGAAACTCGCCATGAATGACCACTTCTGAGTTATCATTATCATCGAAACCTTGCGGAACAAATATCTTAGTAATAGGAGCATCAACTGGGACAGGGTTGGCTTGTGATAGTAAGGGAAACGCTAAGAAACTTGCAGCAATCAACAATCTCGTTTTCATACCTACACCTCATTTTTTAGAATTGGACTTACACCTTCCTTGTAGTCCAAGACTAAAAAAAAATCTAGTTGTCAAAGTGAAATGGAATCAAAAATTCGTGTTTAAAATAACATGAATAAAAATTCATAAAAATTAATTTTAGTCTATTATAATAGAGCGATCGGTATATCGAGCAAAGTGTAGCAATTAGCTCAGCTTGCTTGTAACGCTAGGATACCTCTTTGAATGAGATCATATCATCGATACAGGCTACTATCATTTCATAGTTAGGAGGTTTTTTGAAAACCGCGCCTTGTAAATTAACGTCACGCAGTAATCCTTCTTCGATCCCCGTAAGAAACACATAAGGAATATCACGTCCCATCTTTAATGCAAGCTTGTCACCTGTGATATCAGGTAGCATGTAGTCCAGTATTACTGCGTCTACGGGCTCTTTCTCGATAATCTCGATGGCTTCAGCGCCAGTGGCTGCTCCAACGGATTCGTAGCCATGTTTTTCCATCACACGACACAGACTGTCTAGTAAAATATCATCGTCGTCTACGATTAGAACTCGAACCATGATTCACCTCTAATACGTACTGATGTTCTGTGTTTCGGATTTATAGATTAATTCATGAGTCCAGAGATTTATTTTTTCGGGAATTACTTAAGTAAAAACTTGCTGAAATGGAGGAAAAACTAGTTCGCATTTAAACAAAAATTGAGATTCACCAAATTCTACAGACTTTAATAGCTCGCAGTATCAGGTAAATTTTGACATTTTCAACCAGCTTGGAGTCACTTTTTTAAAGTTAATAGGATAACTAAAATATTAATAAACCCCGCTTTAAACCGCTGTCTTTCAAAATCTATGTGGGTTAGCCCAAGGAATCCAGTCATCTAAGAATATCCTCACAAATCGTAAGTACTTTCCAAGAATCTGGATCAGTTTATTTATTATAAATCACAATTTTTTTTTCATTTTTAACAAAAATAGTGATTGCCATATTGCCTTAAGACTTCTAAGTTACGCCAACAAGTTCAATATCAGTAGGGAGACGTTTATGAAATCCTATAAGCCAGTAGCACAGCTACTTTGCGGACTTTTGGTGTTAACATCCTGTCAGCAGCCACAGGAAAACTCTCAGCTCGATACAGAGCTTTCCGCAAGCCAGGGACGGCACGCAAACTTGGGCCAAGCCTACGATTCACGCTTGGAGAAAGTATTTCGGTACCCCTGCGTTCAAGGAAATACCATCCAATCGGGTACTCCTAGAACAGATGTCACCTATCACAAAGATCTTAGCCGTGACGAAATTCGCAGAAAACTTGCTCTCGAAATCGGAATATCTTTTGGCGTTGGTCCAGTATCCCTTAGCCCAGCCATAGAGTTTGCTGATGAGAACTCGTCAACAGAACTCTCCTCAACCCAGACCGTTGTCATAAGACATCAGGGCCTTTCGGAACAGCTAAACCCTAACATGTTAGCCCTATCCAATAGTGGTAAGCAGTTTGCTGAGTCTTATCCGAACAGTGTCTATCAATGGTGCGGAGACGAGTTCATTCAAAGAATTGACTACGGCGCTTCTTTGGTAGCCACCCTAAAATACACCTATTCCAGTGCGTCCGATAAAAAAATTATAGGCGGTAAAATAGGAGTTGACGCTGGACTATCGGGATTCTTCAATTTTGTTGGACTACGCTTCGGACTTCGCAATCTCAAAGAAAAGGCAAAAGAAAGAACCTTAGTGGAAGTCTCTGGAATCCAAATAGGGGGTCAACCAGAATTGCTATCATCTATCCTCCCCTCGGAGAATTTGAGCTGCAGACTAAATGATATTGAGCCATGCCTAAAGGCTTTCAATGAAATATTAGAATACGCAAAAACAGAATTCCCTAATCAACTCACCTCGACGGGCAGACTAGTTCCCATTCAATACAGTACATTAAGTTATGAAGATTTTGGCGAAAGCTTGGCCGATCTCAGTCCGAAAGATGTGAGTTCCCTCGAACGAGACGCTTTAATCATGAAAGTCTCAGAATATAGAGAGCAACTTTCTCAACAAAAAAACTCCTACCAAACAGCAACTGAGATTCTGAAGTTGAATCAATTATCAAATGATAGGCAGCTAGCGATCCAAAATATCAAAGATTTGGCCTTTGCTAACTCTGTGCTCCTTGAGTCTGCGATTAGAATCTGCAGAACAAAATCCTCTGAAGAATGCCAAAGCCAAACCATCTCTTTACAAGAGTACGATAGCCAGATTCTTTCATTAAATTACGGTGCTTGGTACAGTTCAATTGATAAAGGTGATGTCTTAAAGGTTGTCCTTGATGATCTTCCAGATTTGGGAGTCGGAGATGACCGAACCATTGTGGTTCTTCAGAAAGGCCGTCCTGGCAGAAGACCGCGTCGTGTTTCGGCTCCAGCGAAACTTCAATCACACTCAACCTATATCATTCAAAAAATCACTCGTCAGCAATGCTTGTTCCCGAGTAACAGTGTTCAACTAACCAAAGGTTGCGAGGATGAAAGGCATTCGGATTCTTCTGTTGGCTTTAAAGCAGCAGGTTTCAACGAAGCCTTAGGTCGTGACTATGTCGCGACATTTTTTAATGCTGACCTAAAGCAAAACGAAATTTCCATCTGGGGATTCATTTTTTCCTTCGATCCAGAAACTGGTGAGATTTTTACATCCAATGGTGATCTAGTTGGTCGGCTAGAAATACTCTAATAACAATAAATTAAGGGAGTCAAAATGAAACTTTTAAACCAACACGTAACAGCACTTGTTTTAGCTGCTGCTTTTGGTGCCTGTGGCAGCCCAGAATCGGCAACAAAACTTAAAAACACTATAGCTTCAGAAGAAGCCGAGCTAGGGTTAGTAACTCTAGGATTACCTTATGATAGTTTAGAGGATAAATTCCGTTCAAAGTCATGCATCACTGACGGCGTAAGTATCAACGAAAGAAGGGCTCAAGTTCCAAATTTTATCAAGTCATCGTTTGAAGTTCTCAACGACGCCAGCTATGAGACGTTATCAAAAACACTTTCTTTTGATCTTAGTCTCAGTCTTGGTCTACAAAACGATCTCGATCTAACAGGAGCAGTGAACTACTCGAAAACAAGCGCATCGAATGCCAGGTCAATTACACAAAGTTTTATATCCAAAGCTACAACAGAGTTTATTACCCTAGATCAAGAGCAAATCAGCCCCGAACCCTCTGCGCTAGCCTTCCTTAAGCGTTTTGAAATCGATGCTGACAACGATGGGGAACGAGATCTTTCAAATGAGGACATTATCCAAAGACGTCGTAAATTCTGCGGTGATAGCTTTGTCTCAGCGGTAACTTATCAAGCCAGTATATCTGGAACCATAAAACTTGAGTTTGCCAGCGAAGAAGACAAAGCCAATCTAAGTGGATCTATCAGTATTGAAAACAATGCCGATGGTACTACCGCGTTAACCCTTGCGGGAGGAGTAAGTCAACTTACCGAAGAAGAAAGAGGTTCCGTCAAACTAACCATCACTGGAAATCAATTGGGAGGTAGTTCTGAAGAGCTTTTAGCCTTTCTTCCAGGAGAAACTCTTACGTGTGATATCGATAACGCCGAACCTTGTTTAGTAGCCTACGACCAGTTAAGGACTTATGCAAAAGCCGGCTTTGTGGAGCAACTCAGAAACGTGAGTCTCGGCGAAATCATTCCTATCGCCGTAGAAACGGAAGCATACGACGATTCGTGGACATTGTTTGAGTTAAGCCCGGACGCATTCCTTTGGTTTTAGTGCAAAAAAAATCTTAATCGTGAAACTTTCGGTCCCAATTGAGATCGAAAGCAGACGAAGCAACGAGGAGATCGGCCCGTCGAGAGAGACGGCATTGTTTGGCCGAGATCAAGGCGCGAGGATAGTTTCCACCGCAGTTGCCTAACAGTCAATGAGGATGGGCACTAGACGAAGCAACGAGGAGATCGGCCCGTCGAGAGAGACGGCATTGTTTGGCCGAGATCAAGGCGCAAGGATAGTTTCCACCACAGTTGACTAACGGTCAATGAGGATGGACACTAGACGAAGCAACGAGGAGATCGGCCAAACAATGCCGTCTCTATTGGAGGTGGATCGATTTTAGTTCCTTTAGGGACAACCTAAAAGACTCAAGAATCGATTCTTCCAATTCTAGACATCGCTGCAACGGATATTCTGTATTTTCTGAGAGATTTTGTAGTTCTTTGCAATAACTAGTTAGCTTTGCTGCACCGATACATTTCGAACTTCCCTTTAGTTTATGGGCACTGTGAAACAGCATGTTTAGGTTTTTTTGCTGATTTGCCTCACGAATTCCTTCGATGAGATCGTATCCTTGGCGCTCGAATATCTTCAAAAGATCACCAAAGAAGTCTTTTTTTGGGCTAGATTTACCTATCGTCCGAAGGGACGAAATTATTTCGTGATCAAGAATGTCCTCGGACAAGATAACCTCCATTAATTACGTGATTTTTGATATGGAATCTTGGAAAAGAACTTTGCGATCTTCGTGATCGGTAGTTCTTAAAACAAATCCTCGACCGTATACGGATTTGATTTCTGTCGCACTTCCCACACTGCGCAAAATTTTTCTAACTTCATGTAGCTTTCGATGTAAGGTGCTATCGCTGACGGCAATCCCGCCCCAACCTTCGGCTTTTAGCATTACCGAGGTTACAATTGCTTCTGCATTTTCAACTAAGACCTTCAGAAGGCAGATATCTTTCTTTGAAATCATGACATCGTCGGTTGGTCCAGACAAGCGACAGCTGAATAGGTTAAGAGCAAAATCGTGAAATCTTATACTGCTATCGTCCGTCAGTTCCTTGAGCTGTTGACGTCTCGCACTTAATCGAGCCAGCAATTCACTTGGATTGAGCGGTTTGGTTACAAAGTCATGAGCACCTGCCGCAAGCGCTTGACCGACTACAGCGTCGTCTCTATCTCCAGTAATGACAATCAAAGGCGCATAGGGCCATCTTTTTTGAATCTGAGGAATCGCTTCGATACCAGATTCGTCATCATCCAGATGCACATCAATAAAAATACCCACCGGCTCGAGGTGCTCTTCGACAGTCAACAAGCTACTTGCTGTTGCGAAGGACAGGCTTTTCATGCCAACGGAAGCTTCAACTATTTCATTTACAAGAGGGTCGTCATCAACAGTCACGAGGTACTTCATGTTGCTCAAAGAGTTTTTGAGACCTTGATCCAAGCTACCTCCAATATCTAAGAAAGGATTTTATAGCATTCTAATTTTTTACATATTTACTAATGTTTATATGATTGATACTCAAGTCTCAAGATAAAAAATATTCCATTCATGCCACCGCCGGTAAAGAATTCTTGAGACCTTATTTAGAAAACTATAATGATTGGGCAATAGTTTTTATGGTTGCGAATGGAATCACGGCTATGACTGACTTTGAGCGTTTGACTCCAAGAAAGTTATACTCGCCTCGGGTCATTGATCTAAAGATCTGTTGAACTTGATCTTCTGGATGACAGTAAAATAAGGGCTTTGTCGTTATGGATTTGACTGATCGGGAATCTAGAGATGCCTCTGTTTCGTCTAAGTCTTTTAAGTAGGACTTAAAGTCTGATCGCGAAATCACACCAAAAAACTCACCACCTTTTAAAATTGACAGATATTGAACACCAAAGCTAGTGAAGAATCGGGATACCTCGGCGAGAGTCCAAGAGCAGTCGATGCTTATAGAATTGTTTGGCAGGATGATAGATTGCACTTTCATGTTCAACTCTGAACGAAGGGTTAAAAGGTGTACCAACGATCTCCCAGATAGTATCCGAGCTGACTCGAATAGATACCTTCTTTAATCCAGTTTTTCGCCATCACATCCAAGAATCGTTTTCCCGTAACAGAATCTTGAAACAAAGAATAGTCACGTGACTTCACTAGTTCATGTTCGTTTTCAACATAACTATGACTCATGGTGGACCTCCTAAACTAATCGGCCAGCAATACAACGAGTCTAGCAAAATTGTCGGTGATGATAAGGATTCTTTCAAAACCTTACGTTTTTAGAAGATTTAAGATAGATCAGTTTTTCCTACTATAAAGAAAGGGTAGTTTTTATTTAAAACTACTGTTGACCTATATTTCTAGTACGGAACATCTTTAACCATGATGTGGTCCACTAAACTTCATAGTCTTCAAGGTAAGTACGATGACGATTGAAGAACTCAAAACACTGATTGAAACATCATTTCCCTGAGAGGTTTAAAGGAAAACACCCATTTTCATCTCAGTTCTTCGCGAAATGACATCAAGGTCGGAAATATCATATTTCAAATTAAATTCAATCAATCCTAGTCGAGTTTTTTGGTCTAAATGACCCGTAATCTCGACATCCATGCCTTGGTCTTTCAGGGCATGCTGGACCTGAATCAATTGACTTCGCTCGAGGGCTCTCCAATGGGACAGCATCCTGATACCTATAATCTTCAGTTATCACATACCCTGTATCTTTTGACGTCTTTCTAGCTTGGGTATACGCTTCAATCTGACTGGTCTGATCTATGTTTGTAGAGGCGACCTTCGCCACAAGGGTCCCAGTCATCTGACTTATACCTGCTTTTCCACTAGAAATATCTGCTAGAGAACTCTTGACCCTAGCCTGAACATAAGTGAAGGCTCCCGTGAGAGCAATAATCAGAAGAGCTATGCCTTTCATGACAGGTCCTCAGTAAATTCTCGATACCACTTTCTACAGGATATTCGTTCCTAGGTAAATCTTTGTTCCACTAACTATTTACTGGTTCTCGTTCTACCCACCCGTCAGGATGGGATGCCACAGAATCTCCTTCATCTTGCCGTAGTAAATCCTCGATACGTTGCCGGTGATACTTTACCTGGGCTATATAGGACTCTTGGTCACCCCTGTGAGCACGGAGCTCCTCCAATATTCTAATGTCGTGGTGCCTGAATAACTGAACCGTTTGATAAGCTCGGTACTTGCGAAATCCCAAGATCTGCAGCGCTCTCTCCGAAGCACTCATAGATGCACCAAATAGCTCGCGATATATATTCTCCATGGGTATTCCCTTATTCAAAAGCTCGTAGGTATGATCACGGTCTACAGCTCTTGTGACAACAGGAAGCCTAGGAAAGTGCTTACCCAATGCCTCCAACAAGTTATTAATCTGTTCCTTGCCATCCAAACCAATAATCAAGAGCTTGGCATGGGATGCTCCAGCAGCTTCTAGCAAATCAACACGTGTGGCATCGCCAAAAAAGATCTTAAATCCAAATTTTCGCAAAGCTTCAATCTGACCTGCGTTATGATCCAAAACTGTAACTTTGAAGCCCTGAAACATGAGTAAGCGCCCCACGACAGTCCCAAACCGTCCAAACCCAGCTAAAATCACATCAGGTTCATCATTCTCGATTGGGTCATGATCATCCACTGGTTGGCTACTAAGACGTCCTTGGATAAGGGGTTCAAGGACCTTATCATAGAGAATAATTAGCAAGGGTGTCGCTAACATCGATAAGGCCACCACTACCGTCAGCGTGTCAATAATATCCTTTGGGAGAATGTTATTTGTCTGCGAAAAGCTAAATAGAACGAAGGCGAACTCCCCCGCCTGAGCCAGCGCTAGAGAAAAAAGCAAATTCTCACAGTTAGATAGTCGGGAAACTTTACCGACCACATACAAAACAACAAATTTGCCAAACATCAATAAAACGGTTAATCCGATAATGATTCCCGGCTGACTCACAATGAGAGAGAAATCTATTCCAGCACCTACCGAAATAAAAAACAAACCAAGCAAAAGGCCTTTAAATGGCTCGATGTCTGACTCTAGCTCGTGACGATATTCATTATTCGCCAAAACTACACCAGCAACAAAGGCCCCTAGCGCTGGCGACAAACCCACGAGTTGCATCAAAAGCGCAATGCCGATGACTAATAATAAAGCTGCTGCTGTGAAGATCTCCCTTAAACCAGTTTGTGCGATAAACCGAAACAATGGACGCGCTAGATATCGACCACCAACAATAATGGAACCCACCGATAAAATGACAATAATCGCCTGTAGCCCACCATGCAAATCTGCAATGATAGACATACTATGACCACCCTCTGCGCTACTCGCGCTTTCTATTGCAAGTAGAGGTAAAATGGCAAGCATCGGAATGACAGCAATATCTTGGAATAACAAAACAGCAAAGGACGATTGCCCTGCAGAACGTTTCATCCAATTTTTTTCGGCCAAGGTTTGCAAAACGATTGCTGTCGATGACAATGATAGGATTAAACCGATAGCGATCGCATACTGAGTAGGCATCCCAAGAGCCAAACTCACCGCAAACACAAGAATGGAAGTCACTAAAACTTGCGCTCCACCTGTTCCCAGAATGGGACCTCTAAGCTTCCAAAGCAGGGAAGGCTGTAGCTCAAGCCCCACCAAAAACAGCATCATGACGACACCAAATTCAGCGAAATGCATAACTGCCGAAAAATTTTCGGATATCAAACTTAAACCGAAGGGACCGATGATGACTCCGGCCAGTAGGTAACCCAGTACTGATCCGAGCCCCAGTCGCTTGGCTATGGGAACAGCGACTACGCCGGCAATCAAATATATAAAAGCGTAATATAAAAACCCAGCCTGCTCCAAAGTATCATCCTCCATTCTGTTGCCACGGCAACCGCTCCAATAAAATTACGTTAAGGCGTCTTGAAGATAGTTATAGTCCAAAGATTTTGGCCAGGTATCGTCCATGGATTTTTTTTGAATCTTTTGGAGCGTTTCTAAAAGTTTTCTTTTTTCGCTTTCGACCTGCTCAGATTCTAAAATACGGTTTGCACCGTGAATCACATAAGGTGGAAGATAATTCATCTTACATAGATGAGCCGTCTGTTCAAACGGTCGTAAAAGAGTCCCCATCTCATAACGGTTTTCACCGCTTTCCGAGTAGCTTTGCCGACTCCCACCTGTTGTTAGAACTGACAGTAGATGCTTTCCTGCTAAACTACTCCCATTTTGACCATAAGCAAAACCGTCAAGCAAAACCAAGTCGAGCCAATGTTTAAGTATTGGTGGGGAGCTATACCAATAAAACGGGTGATGAAAAATAATCAGATCACTTTCCAAAAGATACTTTTGTTCGACCTCAACATCGATAAAAAAGCGAGGATAAAGCTCATATAAATCCCGAAACTCAACCGAAGCCATCTCAGAGTAAATTTTAATTAAGTGTTTATTTAGTCGAGATTTGTGCAACGCTGGGTGTGCAAAGATTACTAAAACATTTAGCTCAGTCGACATGCCAATACCTTTAAAATAGGACATTCCAAGATAGTATACTTTGATAACGGAGGAGATGACAACGGATAGTGTTGCAGGAGGGGGCTGATCTCTTTACCTAATCTACTCGTTAAACTACAATAACGATACTTTTTCTCAATCGCTGAAGGATATCCTTCAGCCTCCCAGCCGAAAGGCTGTTTATCATATAGCTCCATTGGCCGCCGTTAGTGCGGCCAATGGGCACCTATGTTTAAGAGTTATTAACTAAATCTATCAGTTGCCGACCATACTTTTCTGATTTCCTAGGACCAAAACCGGGGATATCTAGCAGATCATCCTCGTTTCGAGGCCTTGAACTTGCAATTGCCGAAAGAGTTTTATTACTCAAAACAACATAAGCAGCTACCTTAGACCGTTTCGACTCTTTCAATCGCCAGGCTCGGAGTTTTTCAAAGAGTTCTTCGTCGACATGATCCGTAATAAATTTTGTCTGCTTTTTCAAACGCTTGGTCAGAGGCTCTGATTTTCGTGTCGATTTTTTTGCACCCTTAATATTAAGTTCCTGAATCATAAGAGATTCGATATCGACCTGAAGTAGAGTATTTTTTGCTAAAACCGCCTCATAAGTTATAGATCTACCTTCATTTGTTTCAAACGATTTAGGCTCAACTTTAGCAAAGCCATTTCTAATCAGAACTTCTAGTAGGCTATCAAATATTCCACGCGAATGACCAAGCGGCTCCAATGTAGCTTTGAATAACTTGGGTTTGCTCGAACCATATCGTGTCGACTTAAGTCCGTCGGCAATCTTCCTAATTAAAATCTGTTCTTGATGGGTTAGAGGCCTCTTCTCTATACAAGTTGAGCTTTCCCCAGTGCAGATATCACATCTTCCGCAGCCCTCTCCATCAGCATCAGGATCACCAAAGTACGTCATGAGCTGAAGCATACGACAAGTCTGGAAATTTTTTGCATAGGTCATGACATTGTATAGTTGATTCTGCCTATGTTCCCTCTGAGCCTCGTAAGTGGCCACCCAAGGACGTCCAGTGGGCACGATCATATCTCCGTGACTTTCGATGGCACCATGAATTAAAAGCTTCTCCAAAGAATTCCTTAGATCGATATCATTGGGAGTTTCCATCAATTCTACCAAACAACCGTCTTTAGGAATTGACTTCAGTAACTTCGTTAAATCCTTTTGTTCGGGGTAACTTTTTTTGAAGAGAAATTCGTGTGTTTTCATATCTGCATAGGAGTATAGCATGAGAGCCTTGCTAGGTTTTCCATCGCGACCAGCGCGGCCAATCTCTTGATAATAGCCTTCGACACTACTAGGAAAACCAACGTGAATGACACTGCGAATATTGGCTTTATCAATACCCATTCCAAAAGCCACCGTTGCAACAATGATATCCACGTGTCCGGCTAGAAAACTACTCTGAATTGCCTGCCGTCTTTCCGGAGGTAAACCAGCATGATAAGCCTCGGCTTCGTCACCCAACTGCTCTGCAAACTCCTCGGCAATTTTCCTAGTAGGAGAATACAGAATTGCTGGCCTTGAATCAGGCTGGGCCAAAACTTGTTTTACAATGGCTAATCTCTGTGATTTTTTACTCTCTATATTTTCAATGGCAATATTTGTTCGACGAAATCCGTGGGCATATATAGTCGCGTCGGTCATCCTCAGTTGCTTGACAATATCGGACTGCACTTGCGGCGTCGCCGTTGCCGTCAATGCAATGATCGGAGCGCTGGACCGAAGCTCTTCTAGTCGCTCACCTAGCAATCGATAATCGGGTCGGAAATCATGACCCCATTGAGATATACAGTGAGCTTCATCAATTGCAATAAGGCTCGGTTTTTTTTTCGCCAATAACTGAATGAATCCTGGCAAAGCGAGACGCTCAGGAGCCACAAACAAATAGTCCAGTTGATCGGCCAGATACTTCTGACAGACAATACGTGAGTCCTCGCGACTGCAACCTGAGTGAATAGAAGCTGCCGATAGCCCTAACTCTTGTAATTTCGCGACTTGGTCGTCAATTAGAGCAATCAATGGGCAAATAACAAGGGTGGTCCCACCGAGGGCAAGGCCAGGCAATTGAAAACAAAGTGACTTACCAGCACCTGTTGGCATAACCAGAAGAGTATCATGGCCTTCCGACACGTGTATGCAAACTTCCTCTTGATGCTCACGGAATCGATCGAAACCAAACTTTTCTTTTAACAGATTCAATAGCCTCTGGGACGACGACATAGGAGCAACTCTCAATAGCAAAAATAGCACGGCTTACAGGAGTCACTCATATTATCAGAGTTATAGTGTCATGCCTAGAGACTTAAGGGGAAACTATATACGACATATTGCCATAGATAATCACTATTGCTGCCATCGGGCTTCAAATTGCTGTCGCTTGAAGGCAAAGAACTTTTCGAATTGTTCGGGACCACCAAGAATCTTTTCAAGCCTTGGCAGATATTTTTTCTCGAAGGCTCTCATCTTTTCGATACCTTTTTCGGGATTCTTACCATCGATATCATCTTTCATTTGAGCTAATTTCTTGGTCAAAGCTACCTCCTTGGCAAGAAAATTTACTACGGCTTCGTTACTCATATCTAACGAACGCAATGCCCAACGATTGAGCCTCACATTCCACGCATCCCGCGATTTACCTTCAATCTCGAGTTTTGTGTAGTCCTTCGTGTATAGAACGTTGTCAGTGTAGGACTGATGAAACTTTTGAATCGTCTCTGGTTCAAAAGGAATTTTCTTATTTTTCTCCATCTGTTCAGCCACGAAATGACTTGCCGCGGACATACTCTTATTCTCTGAATAGTATTTCCAGCCAACTCCGGCCAACCCGATGACTACTGCGGCCGCGGCCAACTTAAGTCCATTCCCCAGCATCCATTGAACCCAATAGCCAGCGTCTTTAACCTGAGCACCCTGTGCTCCGAGATTGTTATTTACGGCCTGACCTTGCTGCTCAGCGGACAGAAATGCCTCTTCAGCTGCCGAACGAACCTTTTCTAAAAGCTCGTTAGGATTGGGAATGGCAGATTCACCGAGCTGTGCACGAAGAGACGATTGAACCATGGCAACCATTGTATCTAATATTTGGTCACGGTATCTCACCTGAGCAGACTGGAACGCGATCTTTTCGTTTTGCACCCAATCCACAAGAGTTTTTTCATGATCTAATTTTTGCTGAACTAATTCTTTTTCTGCTTGGGTCCTTGCGGCTGCTATCTCTTTTTGTGTTTTCTCATGTAGAGCTTGAGCCTCAAGATGCTTTTGATGCATCTTACCTTCGAGGTCCTTTTGAATTTTCTCGCCTTTCTGGTTCCATTCTTCAGTCAGTTTTTCGGCCTGCTCCAGCAATTCTTTTTCGTGCTTTTCTTTTTCAGTTTTGAATTGTAATTCGAGGGCTTGACTTCGTTCCTCGATTTGTTGTTCAATTTTGAGTCGTTCTTGTTCTGCTTCTTTGACCATAGCCTGAGTCTGCTGCATGGCAAGCGACCGCTTTTCATCGAGATCAGCTTGGAGTCCGGCTTTTTCGTCCGCAAAGGCTTTTTCCATACGTGCCTTATTTTCATCAAACTCAAACCTCTCGTTCTTTAGGGTTTCGTCGAAACTAGCTCGATCGCTATGCATTTTTTGTTCGAATGCCGCACGCTCATCATCTAGTTTCGCTTTGAACTCAGCCTTTCGCGCTTCGAGAGTCGAGCTCAAACCACCGATTTCTTCTTCCAATGCGTCCCGCTTATTACTGAGTTCATCCCAGACAGCTTTTGATTGAATTTCCGCATCTTCGATGATTTTTTGTTCTTGCTTTTTAGCGTTCAGTATCGTTTCTTCGCGGGTAGCTTCAGCCTCTGAAATGATCCGATCTTTCTCCTGGTAAGCATCTTTTTCAAGCTGGTCGAGTCTCTGTCGAACCTGGGCCTGTAATTCAGCTGATTCTTGTTCACTTTTCTCAAGAATTTTTTTCGCATTGGCCTTAGCTTCCGATACCGCCGCGTCACACTCCGCAGATGCCGCTTCCTTAATCTGTTGACCAGCCTTTTCAGCCTGCAGGTTGATCTGCCGGTATTCCTCTTTTCCAGCCTCCAATAGCTGACTAGCCTCACCTCTCGCTTCGTCGATGAGTGCCTGACTTTCGACCTGGGCAGTCACTAAGATTTCGTTTGCCTCCGATTCGGCCTTGGCAAGCGTATTTTTGCGCGTAAAGTCTGCTTCGGATTCGGCTGACTGTCTGATTTCGTCTGCGTTTGAATTGGCTTTGACTAAGATCCGTTCGGCATCTGCCTCACTTTGAGAGATCAATTCTTCCATATTCGCCTGAACTTGGTTGATTTTTGCTTCCAAGTCTCTATTCTGTCTTAGCAAGCTATTATAGACATCCTGAGTGGCATCTTGTTTTTGCATAATAGAAGACAGACGCTCTTCTTCGTCGGCCACCAATTCGCGTTTTTCGTCAACCTGTTTAGTTAGGGTCTCGAGTTTGACTTCGTGTGAGCCAATCTCCTTCTTAAGACTATTGGTCTTCTGTTGAACCTCTCGGAGTTCGGATTCTTTTGTATCAATGGCGGCTTCGACCCGATGAAGATCCTCACGTTGATCGGCCACAGAATTTCTTAAGCTAGCTATGCCTCTTTTTTCGTCTTCTAACTCTGCTCGCACCGCCTCAACGGCTTTGCGTTTCTCGAAGATCGTTTCCTCGTAGGTATCAATTTGGTTTTTGATATCTTGGAGCTCAGCGTTTCTTTGAGCTACCTGATTTTCAACGGCTTTTAACTGTTGATCCACCATACCTTTTTGGATAGATAACTGCTCGATTTCAAATTCTACCTTCGCCTGATGCAATTGCATCTCAGCTTCTCTCTTGCGAGCCTGAGCAGCACTAATGCGCGAATCGGCAGGAGAGGCCTGAGATTCGACTTCTTCCGCAGGATCAACGTCAGATTCATATTTGATTGGATCGTCGCCTTGCACAACCATACTCCTCGATCGAACTTGAGTTACGTGATATTCCTATCTAACCGATTCAGTCCAGGATTCGGATGCAAATCCCATTATCTTAAACAAGTTCGTATATATCGCTGTTTTCATTGAGGTTCATTGACAGTTTTCGATTTTATGGGAAGATGTTTGGTAAATTTTCTTAAGATTGACCATCAAGATTCTCATCATCCGTCCGATAGCCCTCCCGTTAACAACGCAGAGAGAAAAATGGGCTGGAATTACCATAAACTAGACGAGTCGGGCAACAGCGACAACCTGTGGTCATCATACAGTGACTTGTTCATGATGATGTCAATCGTGTTTCTTCTGCTCTATGTGGTGAGCTCCCTCCGTAACGGAACGGAAAGTATCAAAAACAAGCTTGAATATCAGCAGATGCTTATGGAAGCTCAAGACTACAAAGAGCAAAATCGCGTTTATAATTCACTCAAAAATGAGTACCTGGAGAAGGATGCGACTCAGCAAGAGCAGGAAATGTATAAGGAGCTGATGAGCAAACTAGATCTATTAGAGGACGAAGCTGAAGAAGAAAAAAATAGGCTCCGCAAACTAGCCAGCGAAAACGAACAAAAAGAACAGGCCATCAATCGGTATCAACAGATGGTTCGCAACATAATTAACGCTAATATGCTTGCTAAGGCCAACCTTCAAGACAAAGACGACGTTATCAAGCAAAAACGACAATCTCTGAAAAAGGTAGAGGCTGAAATTGTCGAAAAAGACAAGGCCATTGCTGTTAGAGACCAAAGAATTACCAGATACTCAAAGACCATTGAGCAGAATAAAGAGCAATTAGCTCAGCGTGAGAAAGAAGTCGCTAAAATGCGCCTTGAAATCGAGGACAAAAAAACCTCACTTGCCAAAACTCAGGCTCAGATTTCGCAGGCGAAGTCAAAATTAAAGCAGCGCATCCAGCAGTTGAAGCAAAAAGAGCAAGACGAAGCAAAGCTTGCTAAGAAGATAAAACAACTCCGTAGCCAGACATCGAAGCAAATTTCGAAGTTGAACAAGGAAAAAAATAATCTTGAGGGGACTTTGTCCTCGGCAACTCAGGAACTTAGAGGGTTGAAATCTGACCTGAAACAAGCCTCCGAAACTATTGCCATGACCGAGCAGGAGAAAAACAGGCTTCTGAGCGATCTTGTGGAGTCTACGGCAAAGTATCAAGGTCAAATTGATTCTCTGAATGAAGATTTTGAAAAAAAATTGGCTGCTGAAAAGAGCGCACTGGAAGGTCAATTAAAATCTGCCCGAGCAACAGCTGCGGAAAAAGAGGCGGCTCAGAAGGCCTACAAAGCAAAGGCCGAAGGTATTAAGAAAGAACTCGCTAATAAGGTCAATGCCCTCCAAGGGAAGATTGCTCAGGCTGAAGATGCTATTTCGAAAAACCAAAAAGAAAAAGAGGGTTATCAAAAATACATCGATGCCTTGGAAGACGAGAAGAAAGATCTGGCAAAGATTGCTAGAGAGAGCAAAGCCAGAGAGAAAGCAAGAAAGAATTTAGCGCGAAACCTCAAAAGAGCTCTGGAGCGAGCAGGAGTGGAAGCTAAGGTAGATCCCAATACGGGAGACGTGACATTAACCTTTGGTGATGATTACTTTGATACTGGTAGCTCTAAACTAAAACCGTCGATGATTCGGTCTCTCGGAAAATTTATTCCCATATATTCCAAGCAGCTACTGGAAGATAAAAAAATCGCCCCCCTTGTGGAAACAGTTGAAATTATCGGTTTTGCTTCACCTACTTACCGCGGTAAGTTTGTTGATCCGCAGAGTTTATCTGCAGCAGACAGAGACGCTGTGAACTACAACTTGGATCTTAGTTACCAACGCGCAAAATCCATATTTGAACACATATTCGACGTCAATAAAATGAGATACAAAAACCAAAAGAGATTACTTTCTTTGGTCAACGTATCTGGCCGCAGTTACTTAGCAGAAAACATCAAAGGAAAAGAGATTGATGCAGGGCTAAGCAGGCGTGAGCTATGTAGACGAATTAATTGTAATCAACAGCAACGAGTTATCATCAAATTTGATCTTAAAGATCGATAGGAGAGAGCAGTGCAGGTATTAATTCAAACCCTAATCGAATGGCTCGTTGCCTTTGCGACGGACCTGTTGATTCCGTGTATGGTTTTGACCTTCCTGGTCGCGGTCGCTTTCAGAATCATCATTTTCTTCAATATCAGTCGAGGTGATTGGTTTGCTAAAGAATTCGCTAAACGGATTGATAATTTCGTGGAAGGCAATCATAGACATCATGATATCTCGTTTTTCCTTGCTTCCAAAAAACTAATGGAAAAGACATTCTACGAGCTCTTCATCGTTCGTTCTATCATGATGAGACGAAAACCTGACTACGTTGCCTCTCTTATGGATCGGATGTTCTTAATCCAGCAGGGAACGGCCAAACTCGTAAAAGACTCTTTAAAACAATTTCGTAATCTACGTTACACAAAAAGTAACCAACCAAACTTCACTGAGATCTCAATTCACCTGCTAGAAGGGAATCCCTCATACAACAAAATCTTCGGGATAATTCCAGCTTCATTTTTCAACGACGTACTTAATACCCTTCCAGGAATTTTTATTGTAGGTGGGATTTTTGGAACGTTCTTAGGAATCATGAAGGCTCTTCCTGAACTTGGGGGAATGGACTTCGCCGACTTAGATGGATCAAAGGCAGTCCTAGATGGTTTTCTACTGAAGGTATCATTCTCAATGAGCACTTCTATCGTGGGCATTATTCTTTCAGTCGTCAGTACTTTACTTAATACAGTGGTATCACCACAAAAGATATTTGTTTCGGCGGTAAATCGTCTCAACAACTCATTCGTTATCCTTTGGAATATTTCCAACTGCAACGATCTTCCCGAAGATCTTGAGGACTTTGACGAAAATCGCGATCCCATGGAGGCTCTGGCCGAGCAATCCGTCGATAAAGAACTCGCCAAATGGGAAGCAGAAGAAAAAAGGAAAAACAACGGTCAGGCAGGCTGAATTTAGCTTGACGGCAAACCAATGAGACGGCTATCGTTAGCCGTCTTTTTTATTACCTAAAAAATGGTTTCCTCGTGATAAGACCTATACAAAGCTCAGACAATCAGGTTATGAAGCAAATCATTCAAGACACCATGCGTCATTTCAACATTACAGGTGAAGGGTTTTCCTTCGTTGACCCCGAACTTGAAGATCTGTTCCAAACCTACTCGAAACCGCGTTCTGACTATTGGGTCTACGTGAATACAGAAAATAAGCCCATGGGTGGTGCCGGCGTCGGAAGCGTCAAAGGGCTCGAGGATGATAACATATGCGAGCTGCAGAAAATGTACGTAGACCGCCGCTTTCATGGACAAGGCATGGGAGTCGCACTGTTAGAACACTGTCTTTCTATGGCAAAATCCTATGGCTACAAACACATCTATCTTGAAACCGTCGCCCAGCTTAGCCGAGCGAATCAACTCTACAAAAAATATGGTTTTCGCCAATTGTCCCAAGCTTTAGGTCATACGGGACATCATAAATGCGACATTAGGATGCTGAAAGATCTCTAGCAAGGGTAGTTTCGCATCACGAGTATGAGTGCTCATCGAACTTAGTCTTTTAATGAACGAAATATCACGCCTGTTCCCGTCAAACCGAACCAGAGGACACATCACACACTATCAATATCCATAATTTGATGGTCAGAACCAACTTTTTCAAATACCGACTCGGGAAGGCACTCTTGAACACAAGTCATCAAGACTTTGATGATATCAGTTTTCCATTGATCCCTTTGAAAGACCAAACTGATCTCTCGAGTTGGGATAGGAGAAGCCAGTCGACGTATATTTTTGTTTCGTTCATCTACTGATAATTGATCCACGAACAGGCTTGGTACCAAGGTATACCCTCGGCTCGAACGTACTAGCTGTCGAAGCGTCTCTAGATTGCCACCTTCAAAAACAATATTCGGATACACCATTTCCGAACGATTCATGGAGCAATATTGAGTAATTTGATTGCGAAAGCAGTGACCATCCTCGAGAAGCCAAATATCTTTACTCGATAGGTTATCCAATTCAACTTCTATGGACTTTAGAACGGGACTTTCTTCATTGGCATATACCATAAAAGGTTCGTAATAGAGCTTTCTTTCGCGAATACCTTTCTCCTTGAGCGGGGTGGCCAAGATACCTGCATCTAGACTATCAGTTCTCAATAAATCTATAATATCCTGGGTTTTAAGCTCATCGATGATCAACTTCACTTTGGGATATCGATCCGAAAAGGACTTTAAAAACAGTGGCAACAAGTAGGGCATGATGGTGGGAATAATCCCTAGATGAAAGGTTCCACTGATCTCTCCATCGAATTGTGCCGATATTCCAATCAATTTTTCATGCTCGACGACCACTCGCCTGGCCTGTTCAATGAAATGAAAACCTTTCTCAGTGGCGACGATTGGTTTTTTAAGTCGATCGAAAAGTAGAAAGCCGATTTCCTCTTCCACTTTTTGGATTTGAATACTTAGACTGGGCTGCGATACATGACACTCTTCAGCAGCCTTACCAAAGTGTTTCAGTTTATCCACACTCAATATATATTTTAATTGAACAATACTAGGCATAAAAATGAACCATAAAAAAAGCTCCTAATTCAAGACGAATTAAGGAGCAAACTCAAAACAGTTATAGGCTTACTTGCCGACTAGGCTCAATTGAATATCAATATCATCATATATCAATTTATCGGCAAGCTTTGCGGGATCAAAAAACTTTCCTGAGTTGTATTTTATATCCCACTCCGTCCGATTGATTTTAAAATCGGCCGCGAGCATTTTTTTGGCTGCCTGATACTCTCCAGTGAAGGAAATCTTCTTACCGATACCTTTGATAGTAAGTTCGCCAGTCATCTTGTATTTTTGTTTACCATCTTTCGCAGCCCCCTCAGGCTTGACACTTTCTAAAACAAATTTTGCTTCTGGATATTTCTTTACGTTGAAAAAGTCGTCGGATTTCAAATGACCGTCGAGCTTCTTTTTGGTATCTCCTGACAGATCTTTCGTGTCAATAGACTTCATATCCATGACAAAGGTTCCTTTGCCTTCGGCCAGATTAAAGGTACCCGACTTTAGCTTTAAGATACCATTGTGCTGACCAGTAACTTTCTTACCAACCCAACCAATGGAGCTTTTTTTCGTATCAACATCCATCTTTGCAGCAAACCCCATTGCTGGTAGAGCCAACAAAGCCGCGCCTAATAATGTGTTCATAAAAATCTTCAAAGTAGACTCCTTCTCGAGCATTAGTGATACGTAAATCTAGCAACAGTTAAGGAGACAAAATACAATATATTTCTCTGTAGAGTTACCTATTTTTCAAGAATTGGTGTTTATACCTAGAAAAAAAGTCTCAGAAACATATCGTCATTTCCGCCAACCTATTGCCCCTCAACCTATTGCAGTCATCATGAAAATCCCTTAAGGATCTTGCGCAACCGACTGTGGCACTTTATTTGATACTCCTGCAAATTTCAGGATTTATCTGAGAAATATTCACAGTCACGAGTCAAATCCACTGATTGCCCCCGATAAATCCAAGATAAGCCAAACTAAACATTAACAAAAAACAGCCGAACTACTTCTTAGGTGAAACTATAGGTTTAGGTAAATCGATGAAAGAATACAGACAACCCAGAAGCCTGCTTGTTGTCATGGCTCTATGCTCCGCAATCGTTGTAGTTCTCATGCTGGATATGACTCTCATCAACGTTGGGGATTCGAATAAAACGGCTGATTTTTTGTCAGCTCAATCCGATCTCAGAGCCTACATTGAACAAACGCAAAACAGCGACCTTGGTAATCTAGTCAACCAAATGAACGCAGGTCTTGAAAAACACCAGATCGTTTCTACGGAAGCGCTCTATTATCCACTTATCCTAACCCTAGCCATGTTCGCTATGACAATCGTACATTTACTCGGTATCCCGAATGCCATTGTCAGAACAGTTCAAAGTCGACGACAGACTGTAACCCTACCCAGAAATACTGAGGTTGATCATGAAACTCCGGTAAACCACGCTCTCAGTGAAATCAGCGTCGCGGCAGATCAACTCAAAAGCCTATACTCAGCTGAGCAATCCACGAGCCATCATGAATTAGACCGTAACGAACTGGAAGCAAAACTATCCGATATCATCGATTTATCTGGCTATATGAGAGCCATCAATGATGAACTCGATAATGTCAAACAGTCATTTTCTTCGGTGGAAAATCTGCTAGGCGATTTATCAGTCAAATGTGGAGAATATGCTCATTTCGCGACAGCAACGAGAATTGAATGGAGCATGATGGGTAAAAAACTGAGAGATGTTACGGAACATCATGAAAAAATAAAAACCCTTTCGGAAAAAGCCAGCAAAGCCCAGATCGCTGTCTCTGATAGTCTACAGAAATCACTGGAATTTAATAAAATTTACTCAAACCACTCGGAAAACGTATCGACTAATCTCGGCCGTTTATTTGAGAATACCAAGATCGGCTATAATAACTTGGATGCTATGTCAAAATCTGTAAGCGTTTCAAAGGTGGATGTGAACAAAGCTGCAGAGCTGGTCAAAGGACTATCGCAAAGAGCCGAAGCCATCGTCAATATTATCGATGTTATTGACGATATCGCGGAACAGACGAATCAGCTTGCACTCAACGCCTCTATAGAAGCTGCTCGAGCTGGTGAGCAAGGCCAGGGGTTCGCCGTCGTTGCCGGCGAAGTTCGAAACCTCGCTGCCAGATCCAGTACGGCAACCCGATCGATTACAGACCTTCTTGAGACCATTCAGGACGAAGCTGATCATGCCTCGCGTTTATTGGAAAAGAGTAACGAAGCCGTATCGGACTCCTACAATCGCATTCGTGAGGTCGATCAGTCCTACAGAGACAGCATTATCCTTGCGAGGCACTCCGTCAACGGACTAGATACGCTGCTGACAGATGTCAATAATCATTTCATGGAGCTGAAACAAATCGAAAAACTCAATGGTGAGAAGAGTAAAATCTCTGGCAAACTCTATACATTGTTGGCAGAACACAGTGAACTAGCTTCGTCTTTGAATACAGAAGGAAATCAATTGACGGTTTACTCCGACCGTGTTTCAAGACTTCTTTCACGTCAATTTCATGAGCTCACTCATTGCCAAAAACTTTTTTCGATCACAGATTCATCTTTGACACTCGTCAAAAACAAAGCATCATCTGGGGAGAACAAATCAAACCAAATTAAAGGGTTTATCGATCAGCTATATCGTGACAGCTTCAAATCCCCTTCTATCAACAACCTAAATCAGATTGCTATACTAACTAACTTAGAAAAGCTTAAAAGCAGCTCGCGATCTATCAGGCTTCTTACGACGACTCATCACCAGCCAGCACAAGTTCAATCATTATCCGAAGATCGCAATCAAGATATCGACGACCAAACACCGCCATCTTCAGAAGTATCGGAGGATCAGTCTTCTACCATAGTCTCAAAACTACCAGAAGAAGATGTATATATCGGTTCCAAAGGCGACGGAAATAAAAACTCCACAGCGGTTTAAATATGTCCGGAATCAATCCCAACGCGAAGAAACTTTCCAACCGCCTTATGAGGGCCACTCGCGAGCGGTCCAATTCTTTGGAAAAACTGAGCTCGGGCAAAGTTTTCACAAGTCGCGAGCCGAGACCTTCTGATCGCGCCCTAGCTGCTGGTTTAGAGTTTAAACTAAAAAGTGCCGCAGCAGCAAAGCGTAATATCAATGATGCTATTTCACTCATCCAAACGGCAGATTCAGGTTTCAATGAAATATCTAACATCTTAGTAAGAATGAAGGAAATTGGCACAGCAGCAGCCACGACAACGGTAAGTGACAAGGAACGAAAGTACCTGTTTATAGAGTATGAAGCGCTACACAAAGAGCTTGATCGCATCGCAAGTACAACAGAATTTAATAGTATCCCACTTATGAATGGAGAAAACGAAAAGACACCAGAGTCCCTAATACTAAGAGTCGGTGATCCAAGCTATTCCGAACTAGCAAATAATGATAGTGGCGATATTAACGAAATCGTTTTTGATAACTTAAAGGATATCGTTGCGACTACAGCAGGCCTAGGCATCAAGACCGCCAGCGACCTCATCACGGAGGACTATATCGAGATCGATGACGCCATGGAGTTGATCGAGCCCGAAGATGATGAGTATGCGACAGTATTTGACCAAGCACTAGACCGATTGACTAATCATAGAGCCAGCTTCGGGGCGATCCAGGCCAGAATTCAGCGAGCTCTTGACGTCAACGAAGTGATGGAAGAGAATATCTCTGCCGCTAAGTCGAAAATCGAGGACACAGACTATGCCGAAGAGATTGCAAAAATGACACAATCAACCATTCTGATGCAAGCAAATACGGCTCTCGTAGCACAAACTGGTATTGGTGCCGAACTTGGCTTAGCCCTGATCAACGCAGCTATTTAGAAAGACAGCTTCATGGAAAAATTTTGGTCTTTTCGTGCCGGACTCGGTAATTACGACTTTCGGAGGTTGATTAATACAAGAATTCTCGAAAATACCCAAAATAAACCTCTACACATAGTCTGCGACATTGACAAAACCTACCTAGAAACAAATATTACCGGCACATTGCAGATGCTGCGCATTGCTTTCGAGGAGCCAGAAGACAAGATTACTGTTCCAGGCGCATCACTATTTCTTAAACTACTCCGTTGGGAAAATCCCTATGAGCCCATGCCGGAGTCCTCAAAAAACCTACTGCCTCGTCCGCTTCATTTTGTCTCAGCCTCTCCACCGCAGTTGAGAAAAGTATTGGACGAAAAGCTTTGTTTGGACGGACTGAATTGGTCGTCTGATTCTTTCAAAAATCAGGCTTATAACATACGCAAAGGAAGGTTGGATTTATTGCGTCATCACGTCGCATACAAAACAGCCACAACTCTCAATATCATCGAAGAGGCGCCCGAAAACAGCGAGTTTATTTTAATTGGAGATAATGCTGAGTTTGATGCTTACATCTACTTTGGCCTTGCGGCTTATCTCGATGGAAAACTAAACAGCTCCCAATACCTTGACTACCTCATCATTGGGGGAGTACAAAAAGAAGTGGCAGAAGACTTCAAGTCTTCCCTCAAACGTAATAAAAACTCGAGAATAAGACTGATTCTCATTAGACAAGCTCCTAAGCATTATTTACCGCTACACCCTCCTATAACTGACTATATTAATCAGTTTGAGCAGTATTTTATCGCCTATTGCCTTATGCTTCGTAAGGGTTTGATTTGTCATGATAGTCTCGAAAAGGCGGTTCGCGAATTTCATAATCGCAGTGGGTATGCTTTACCGGAGATCGCATCGGTCTTAGGGCAACTAGCTGATGACATCAAAAGCGAAAGTCTCGAAAGGACTCTAAATTTAGTTAAAACGCTTATAAAAGACTTAGGTCTGAAGCAAGCTGGAGGAAAGGAAACGATGAAACTCGTCGAGGCCAAGAACCTCGAAGATATTGCATTGACTGGAGATGATCTTCTCCATGAAGTGAAAAAATGGGTTCAACTATTAACCCAAGATTACGCTACCAAATAATGGTATCCAAAGGCCTTCCATTTACCAAATGAGGGAAATCTAAATTGTAGTGAATCCCTCTAGACTCCTTGCGTCTCCTGGCACAACGAATTGTCAAATAAGCCACATCAGCAAGGTTTCTTACTTCTAGCAGACTGCTATTTACTTGATAATCCCAGTAAAGGGTAGTGAGTTCCTTTCGAATCGAAATGATCCTATCATAGGCTCGTTGCAATCGTTTTTCAGTTCTAACGATACCTACATAGTTCCACATCAACCTTCGGATTTCGTCCCACGTATGGGTCAATACTACTAATTCGTCGGGAACGCTGGAGTCACCAGAGTTCCACTTGGGAGTTGGAAGATCTTTGAGGGTAGAGTTCTCTGAAGAAACTGCGATTCGAGCTACCCTATCGGCAAACACCAAAGCTTCCAAAAGGCTATTTGAAGCCAAGCGATTCGCTCCATGCAAACCTGTACAGGCGACTTCACCTAGGGCATACAAACCATTGACTGTCGTCCGGCCATGGGAGTCGACCATAATACCACCACAGCTATAATGGGCAGCTGGTACAATCGGTATCATGTCTTTTTTGATATCGATTCCAAATCTTTGACAGGTTTTCATGATATTAGGAAAATGTTCAGTTAATTTATGATCATCGATCCCTGTGGCATCAAGATAAAGGTGTGGGGATCCGCTTTGTTTGAGCTCTTGATCGATAGCCCTAGCGACTATATCCCTAGGAGCCAAAGATGCTAAAGGATGATAACGAGACATAAACTCTTCGCCACGGTGATCCTTTAGAATCGCTCCTTCACCTCTAACGGCTTCGGAAATCAAAAAGTTTTTTGCCTCAGGGTGGTACAGACAGGTAGGATGAAACTGCATAAATTCCAGGTTTGCCACTTTGCACCCTGCTCGCCATCCCATAGCAAGCCCGTCACCTGTAGCGCCATCCGGATTTGATGTGAATAAGTAGGCCTTTCCGTGACCACCTGCACAGACGTAGGTCTTTTCGGCTCTTACACAAACAACTTCGCTGTCTTTTTCATGTAAAACGAACGCTCCAAAACATCTGTTACTTTCAAAACTCGGCTGATACTTGTCAGTCGTCAGTAAATCGATAGCAAAGCAATTTTCGAAAATTGTTATATTCGGGTTAGCTTTAACGATAGCTACTAACGCTCTAAGCACTTCAGCACCAGTCAAATCATTGGAGTGGATGACCCTCCTTTGAGAATGACCGCCTTCTTTAGTCAAATGATAAATGTCATCAGATAACTCCGGATGCTTAGTGAAATCCACTCCAAGAGCAATAAGTTCTTCTATGGCCTGCGGTCCACTCTCGACGACTAAAGATACAATTTCTTTATGGCAAAGTCCTGCGCCTGCTACCTCAGTGTCGCGAATATGCTCTTCAAAGGAGTCTTCGGGGCTTAAAACCGACGCGATTCCACCCTGAGCGTAGCGAGTATTGTTATCAAATAAGCTACCCTTTGCAATCACTACAACAGACTGGGTTTGACCAATTTTGTGGGCTAGCATTAAGCCAGCTATTCCGGAACCAATAATGAGATGATCTGTTTCCAAATGTCATTCCCCGATTCGTTAATACGCCACAAACAACAACTGCCTTCGGCGACTGCGACCAACGTTACATTTGACAATACACACTGCCAAGCCTAAAAAGACATTACTCAACTGCGAGTCATAGAAAGGCTACAAATTTATGCAAAAGGTCCAGATTGCCTCAAAATTTCAAGGACTGCCAAATAAGCTCACCATGATGAGAATTATTGCTGTACCACTTTTACTTATCTTGTTTCCCTGGCAGTTCACAAGCCTTAGGGTCATATGCGCAATCATATTTGGGCTCGCGGCGATTACAGATTTTTTTGATGGATATTTAGCTAGAAAATATGGCGCCGAAACCAAACTTGGAGCCGTTCTTGATCCCATTTCTGACAAGATTCTTGTTACTGCAGCTTTGATATTACTGGTCGGAGCTAGTATTGTTCCTGCATGGATGGCCACCGCACTGATATGTCGTGAGATGGCCATCTCCGGTTTACGCCTAGCAGCTACAGAGCAAAATTTCTCCATCACAGTTAATCAGCTAGGTAAATGGAAGACGGGCGTACAAGATCTCTCGATTGGTTTTCTTATGAGTACTTTACCCAGTCTATATGGTTGGGGTATGGGCTTACTATGGTTAGCACTGGGACTCAGTCTTTATTCGGGATACCGCTACTGGCAGGAGTACTGGAAAAACGTCGAGCCGACCAAGAATAACCAATAAAATCAATTGGTTAATTATTTTTCTGCGCATTATTCGAACAGACTTTCAACTTTACTAAGAATCCTCCGATATTACGCCTAGGAAAATAGATGTAATTTAGGATGCCCATGGCTAGTCCTCGCAAGAAAAAGAGGTACGAAGGTCTCATTCAATTTCGAGACTCATTAAGGCAAACATTGGTTTGCTTAAAGGCATCGGTGCAATCAAAAATCATTACATCGGCCCAGTCGGAGGATATCTGCGAACTAGATAAGCTCCATGAAGCCTGTCACCATTTGTTTATTTCCCATCAGGACCATCAAACGTCTGACCATAGCACCACGATCGAAACGTTTCTTACAGCACGATTGTACCAAGCTCAGTCGAGCAAGTTATGGACTGAGATCCGTGACCACAGCACAGAGGTCGACCTTGACATCTGGATAAACCCACATGACTGTGTAGCAACGAATGCGCTTTATCAGGTATTATCAAAACTATGCTACGGAGGCATGCTTAATCTAGAGGCTGCAAAGCCATCACTTTGGGGCGCTTATTCTCATAGTTGTGAAAACCCCGAACAGATATCGCATGCAACCACTTTTGTATCCGCATGGTGTCGAAGCATGCAAATTCCAATGGACTACGCCTTATGTTTGGCGGGAGTGATCGAAAGTACACACGCTATTTTTTCTAAAGTTGAATCTCTAACGATTAGCTCTGAGGGGACTTATATAGAACTACAATTAGATGGCAAATTTTCTGGTCAAACCAATCAAACGAGTTTTTTAACTAAGGCTCTCAGAGATTTGCCAGTACAAGCTATTTCGGTCATTTCCCAGGGTCAAGATTCTATAAAATGCTACCTTCCTACACGACATAGCAGTTCACTCAAGCTACAAGGCCTGATTATTTTCCGAAGCTTGCCCAAAGCAGAAAGCAGCCAAACAGCTTAGATCGAAGAGTGACATTATCTTCCAAACCTTATATAGTATCAGGACAACAAAACATTGAGGAACCGTAGTGGAGTTATTGGCAAACAGTAAATTCCCTCAAGTCGCTGCGCTAGTCATGACGGCAGTCCTGTGGTATTGGTCTTTCAAAAAAGGACGGGTTTCTGAACTACAGGAATGCCAGCAAATCCGTTCTCAGAACAAGTTTGCAAACTCAAGTTTTTTTTGCCTTATGTTCCTCCAAACTACAGCAAGCTGGTTTTCGTCGGCAAGCTGGTTACTAGCTAGCTTTTCCTTTGCCACGTTTCTATATTTTATTCTTACTACAAGCCGCCCTAATCAAGATTTGTGGTCGAAGCCTCGCAGCAACGCCATCGCCGGTATTTTACTATTTTTATGCCTCCAAGCCGTTGGTCTTTTTGGGCCTCACCTGGTCTTAATTCCTTTTTTAGCTGCACTTATGATATGCCATACGATTCACAAACGATTTTTATTTATCCTCGATAGCAATTTGGACGAACTTAAGGCTGTCAGGGCCAAGCTACTCCATCAAAATGCCCAAAGATTCAACACAAGCATTTTGGCCGACATCTCTTCTGACCGAAACACATCAAAAATTAGTTAGATCTGAGCGGATCAGTTGACAGCCCTCCCTTCGCGGCGTACAAATTTCCTTTATGAAAAAACTTGGAGCACCCCAAAATGAAAAAATATGATGTTTCGTCGATCTGCAATGCTTTAGTCGATATTCTGGTCGAGGCAAAGGAAGAGGACATTGGGAAACTAGGGCTTACAAAGGGAATCATGCATCTAGTCGACGATAAACGACAAGCTGAAGTATTTCATTACTTTTCTACTGCATCAAAAACTGAAGAACTGGGTGGTTCCTCTCTTAATGCCATTCGTACTTTGGCATCTTTAGATGCAAAGACAGCTTTTGCAGGAATGATCGGACAAGACGATCATGGCTCGAAAATAGAGTCCAGAATGAAGGACCTAGGAATCGACGCCCACCTACAAAAAATTGACGACACGGCTACTGGTAGCTGCTTTATTCTCGTGACTCCGGACGGAGAGCGTACCATGAATACCAACCTAGGGGCCTCCGTAAAGTTTACGGAATCCCTAGTGCCTCATGACGTCATAAAAGATTCCAAGGTATTTCATTTCTGCGGTTATCAATGGGGAAGCGAAGGCCAAATTGCTGCCATTAAGCAAGGAATCAAAACAGCAAAAGACAATAAGACCATCGTCAGTTTCGACGTCGCTGACCCCTTTGTTGTTGATCTGAATCGGGAAGCCTTTATCGAGATCATTAACAACGATGCTGACATTGTCTTTGCCAATCAAGAAGAAGCCAAGCTCTTATATCAAGGCAGCCCTGAGTACGCCTGCGACGAAATCGCCAAAACGGGTGCCATAGCCGTTATTAAGTTAGGGGCCGAGGGCGCTTTGATTGGCAAGGGAGAAACGCGAGTCAAAGTTAAGGCCGTAGAAACCAAAGTCGTCGATACGACTGCGGCCGGTGATATGTTTGCAGCCGGTTTTCTTTATGGTTTCTATAATGACCAAACCCTAGAAACATGTGGCCAAATAGCAGCAGAACTTGCCAGTGATGTCATTAGCAGGATCGGTGGGATGGTTTCCGAGACCGGAATTCAAAAAGTGAAAATATAACCTTACCTTGGGGGAGCTACCAAGGATTGGGCTTATCTTTAGCTGGGGGGAAGGTCAGTCGATACGGGTCCGTGGGATCAAAGTCAGCCCCTCTAGCTAGGTTAATATAAAAGGCTTCAGCTTCCTTTCTAGTTGCAAAGGTTACCGTAGCTTCTCGGAATTCTCTAAGTCCAGGTATGGTGTATGTAACAATGACTTTATAGCCTGGGCCGTGAAACACTTCCATACGCAAGCGATCCGCCGTAAAGGCTGTGGCCCAATCACTAACAAATAATAGACAACACACTATATATTTTCTAAGTTTTGACACGAGCCAGCCTCCTCAATCTCAGAATCGGTAAAAAAGATTCACCACTTGAGAGAACAGGTCAGCTCCATTAAACTCGGTCGGAATAGAATAACTTCGTTATCGACTGGCTCTAAAGAAAGGCGCTTAGTACAAATGGCAAAAAACAAAAAACCGGGCTTTTTGAGCCCAGAGAACCTTAAGTCACTATTTTTTCTAGTTTTACTTGTTCTTTGCTTTCGCTGGTCAATCGCCTCACCGTATCATGTTCCCACAGCGTCCATGGAGCCGACCATCAAAGTAGGGGATAGGCTTCTTGCCTTTAAGCTTTCCTACGGTTTTAAAATACCTTTCACAGATATCTCTCTGGTTGAGTGGGGAGAGCCTGAACATGGTGATATCATTGTATTTCGTTACCCAAAAGACCCATCGATAGACTACGTCAAAAGGGTTGTAGGGATCCCTGGCGATCGCATCCGCGTCCAAAACAATCAGATCTATCTCAATGGTGAGCTGCAAAAAATGGCTGATCACAACAACGACCGCTCCATTTTAGATGATATCCAAGATTCCCCCTCGAACAAAAATCTCAAAAAGGAAAACCTAAAAGGTAATGAGCACTGGGTTATTCTGAACAAAAATGTTCTAAATGCTTCAAATTATAGGAATTTTCCTAGAAATCAACGAGAGTTCGTGGTTCCAGAGGGCTCTTATTTCGCCATGGGTGACAACCGAGATAACTCTACAGACTCACGGGACTGGGGAATAGTGCCAAAAGACTATGTTCGAGGCAAAGCACAGTTCGTGATCTGGAGCATGCAGTCCTCAGATGGCTCGTTTTTTCCGTCTTTTCGCTTTGATCGCTTTGGTTATGGACTTAACTAAATAGCCGTTTTTATTGATTTATAGCATTTTTTTCTTGTTTCTCTAAACTAATCTTTAGAGCGACCGAAA
This sequence comes from Pseudobacteriovorax sp., assembly GCA_013215145.1. Lineage (GTDB taxonomy): Bacteria > Bdellovibrionota_B > Oligoflexia > Oligoflexales > Oligoflexaceae > DT-89. Next base: position 111,487 of record JABSRP010000012.1, on the reverse strand, counting down.
AACCACTTATGACTGGGTTATTCCAGCAGTAGGAGGTTTCTATGGCGACAGGTCAAGTCGAGCAGGGAGAGGTAGTTTTTGCAAAGGAATACTGGACAGGAGATTCCCGGGACGGCCATCTTGTAAATGGTGACGGCTATCACTACTATCAGATTACAAAAAAAGGCCGGATTCTAGAAGCCTACGAATATTACGAAAAAGACGACGGTACATACGTCGTCTCTCCGCTTCCTGAGATGCTCAATATCGACTGGATCAAGGACTTAGGTTTCGACGACTTAGAAGTCCTCGACTTTATAGATGAGAGCGAATATGAGTGCATTAAGCATGGAACTCATGAGAACTAGGGAAACCCCCTAGTCAACCACCTGAAGTTGTTCGTCAGATATTTCCCGATGTGTCAAGATATGCTTGTACCACCCTACTGTTTGGTCTACCAACCATTCATAGGATGTGTACTGTGCTGCTGGGATTGAGTCTTCACAGAAGTCCCGCAAATCCTGCAGAGTCCCTTCCGGATGCTCTCTAATCCAATCCTTGACGTTTTTCTTAAACACATTTAGGTCTACCATACTTTACGTACCCTTTCTTAGGTGTGTTGATCACCGGTCCCCATTTTTCCTTTATGAATGCCAACATCTAAGGCATCATCTAGGAGAAAATTCGGCAAAAAATACCAACCCTTTAGGCAGAATTTGCCGTTCACGACAGGAAGCACCCATGAGCGACTCTCTAAACCCCAAAATATGCTTCGATTCCGAGGGAATTTTAGCAATCGACCACTTTCAAACAAATCATGCCTTCGATTTGCTCGGCAATGGTTTGAAGGAGAGGCTAACAGCCTATCTCAACGAACTGGGATGCGACCAAGACCCAGTGGTGAAAGGTGAGGTTCATCCTCAGGCGGTGTTGGAAGGCCCCGTATATGTTTCGGCAGGAGCAAAAATCGGTCCGGGAGCCTACATCGTCGGTCCATGCTTTATCGGCAAGGATGCTGAAGTTAGGCACAGCGCATTCATCAGAGGCTTTGTCTACGCGGGAGCCAGCTCAGTTATCGGTCATACCACTGAAGTCAAGGGTTCTGTTTTTGGTCGCAATGCAAAAGCCGGACACTTTGCCTACGTTGGTGACTCTTTAATAGGTGATAACTGCAATCTTGGTGCAGGTACAAAGTTAGCGAACCTGAAAATGGACAAATCTCTCGTGAAATATTGTGATCCCGATACCGGAAAACGAGTCGGTTCTGGCCTAAAGAAGTTCGGCGCCGTACTTGCCAATGGAAGTCAAACGGGATGTAATGCCGTTTTGTCTCCCGGAAGCATCCTTATGGCGGAAACAGCAGTAATGCCTTGTCATCACTTTTTAGGTACACTAATGAGTGGAGTCGCTGGCTCCAAGTCTGAAACCATTCGTTAGCCAGATGTTACTCATTGTTTGTGGTTGAAAACCCTTATAAGGAAATCACTGTGACAGATTACACGAAAAAACCAGTTTCTGACCTTCTCGATGAGGCTCAAAAAGGCGATCTTGGTGCCCAACAAGCTCTCGGTCTACTAAGCGAGTTAGGTTTAGGCGGCGTCGACTCAGACATGCTCGTGGCCCTACAATGGTATGAAAGGGCCGCTCAGCAAGGAGACGGCTTTGCCGCTTTAACGGCTGCTAGTATATTCGAGCAGGGCATTGGGACGGTTCCGAAAGACCAGGCTACCGCCGATGCCTTCTACAAAATGGCTGAGGATCTGGGCTACGAAAGGCCGAAAGAGCGCCATGATAAATCCTTGGGTAAGGCCGTTAAAGAAGGCAAAAAAATATTAATCGTCGATAGTTCTGATACCGGTAGAGTTGCCGTAGAAAAGCGCTTAGACCACGCTAAATACCAATCTATCGGCGTTGGAAATGTGACGGAACTCAAAGCTGCCCTAAAAAATAACCCTGACATATATTGCGCTTTTGTTGAAATCAAGATTTTCGAACCTAACGTGTTCGAAGGCCTAAAAATCCTCAGAGACAATAGAGAAACGAAAGAGATTCCGATCATAGTTCTCACGACAATTTCGGAGCCAGAAGTTATTAAAAAAGCCAAGTCTTTTGGAATAAATGGTTGGCTCCTTAAGCCCACTAATCTTGAACTTGTAGAAAAAACAGCCAGACGATTTGCATAGAGGTATCCGTTGAACTTTAGCCCCGCTGCCGAACGCAACAAATCACCGATTTGGGACATTCTATCCGGCAAAATCTCTGACGCCAAGCTTGCACTTGAGATTGCTAGTGGCACAGGCCAACATGCTTTATTCTTCGCTAGCCATAGCCCTAGTATTACGTGGCAGCCAAGTGACATGAGCGACGACAACTTCACACAGATTGATATGCAAAAAGCAACCATGAAACTGCCCAATGTGAATAGTCCTATAATCATCGACTGTGAGAAACCTGACACCTGGCCGAGCATCTCACCTGACCTTATATTGGTTAGTAACATGATTCATATTAGTCCCTGGGAGGCAACAAAAGGATTATTTACGCTAAGTGGCAGGCTTCTTCTTGAGGGTAAAACGCTATGTACTTACGGACCATTCATTCAGGAAGGGGTCGAAACCGCACCCTCAAATCTTTCTTTCGATCAGAGTTTACGATCTAGAAACCCCGCATGGGGCATTCGTAATCTTACGGAGGTCCAAAAACTTGCCCAAGAACATGGTTTTTCAACGGATTCCGTCCATAATATGCCTGCCAATAATCTACTAATTCTATTTAAAAAACAGTGAAGTTCGCAGAATTAGGTCTATAAATCTCTGTATTTCCTCTCATTTTTTACGACTTTTGTCCGACCCTTTACTATTGAGTATGAATGCTCATGACTTTGAGGAAATTATGGTCAAAAGTTTGATAAACATCTGCTTACTACTTCTAGTGGCATTTGGTAGTAGCTGCGGCAACGAACCCGTAGAAAAAGATTACAGCCAAGAAAACGTCATATCCTATGGTGACTTGGACGTACTCAAAACTAGTGTCAAACCAATCGTTCCAGACCTAAGTCTTGGGTCTCTTCTCGCAGGTTCCTTTGCGGAGGCTAGCATTGAGTCACTTGGAGATCTTAATGCGTCCGACTGGAAGGCCCTAGTTGAAAAGACATTAGCGACGAGTGATGCGGAGACTTGCCTTAGTGCCCTAACCATTCCTCTAAGGCATCAGTTTGATCAAACCTTGGAAGCAGCATGCTTTAGCCCAGAAATTACCTATGACGCTCATCCTGACACAACTGAGCCGGGAATCATTCCAAAGGGGTATTCGGGTATTTGGTGGGATCATGCTGATATAGACTTCAATAAGGGAGAAGCCTGTGGGGCTCAGCTATTGAACAAAAGTAGCTCCGCTAAACTCGAACGATTTAGATTCGGGATTGGTATTACGGCTGCGGTGAGTTGTCTAGCTCGCGTCAATCGAGTCGCCCTACCCGAGCTCAATGAAACAACCAACCTACTAGAGACTTTCGATTTGAATCTATTTAAAAATCTCAGTATAAATTTCGAGGAATTGACTTTAGAAGTTGAACTTAGCGAATCCAGTGGTCAAGTCGCATACCGAGTTTCCAGCAAAGGAACAGTCGAAGCCACAGAATCAAGTATGGATTTTACCCTCACACATGCTCACGATCACAGCGAAACAACTACCAACAAGGGGTTTTTAGTAGCCCAATTCAGTCTTAGTGAAACATCGCTTTTATTCTCGGCAAACTATCAATCACAAGGTAGTGGGATCAATTTTAGCAGTCGCGAAGCCACAGTCCCCTCCGCCGATACGGAAATCTACCTTCCGGCTGGAGCCGAGTCCCTATCAACCGAAGCCTTTGGCAAAGGACTATTTTGGCAAGATATGGAGATTCGTTATGGCGAAACATCTGCCATACAAGCTCTTAGAATAGAATCATTCCCCCGTAATCAGGTACTAAAGACAATTCTCCAGAGCAATGCAGATTCCGATAGCGAAACTGAAGTTGCTCAGTTCTTCTTCGGTCATCAAGATGCAATGACCTATGACTTGGAAAACATCTATTCTATTGATGGGATGGTTTGTTTTCCAGATGCAGATAATGGCGACATTTTTTATCCAGGCGTTCAGAATCAGACTTTAGCAAGAGATCGTATTTCTGGAAAATTTCATCCTACCAATACCAAGACGGTTTTTGCTCCCACCAATACTTGCGATGTCTCCTTCGTCGTCGGATTTCCAGGAAAAAGTGGATCTATCACCAAGATTGTGAATGGCCCTATTACCAACAACCTCCTCGAAACAGAAGAGTATGAAGACCTTTGGAGGGCCGCCTCTGACGCCTCGACCCTGCCTCAAAATTAAGCCTTCGGTGATTTCAATGCATCACCCAAAATCGATGTTTTTAGCTCCTCGATAGTCGCTTCAAGTTTTCGAATCCGCTTTTCATATTCGGAGATCTTTTGCACATGAACATGGGCACGCCTCCATTGCATGGCAGGAACAGCAGGAAAGCCGACTAGAGTCTGTTCTTTTTTGAAACTTTTAATAACGCCAGTCATGGCACCGATCTTCATTCTATCGCCAACTTCAATATGACCAGATACTGCCGAATGCCCACCTATCAAGACCCAGTTGCCAACTTTTGCACTTCCGGCTAATGAAGTGTGAGCGGACATCATCGTATGGCTTCCTGTCTCGGCATTATGACCTATATGAACCTTGCTATCAAACTTACAGCCATCTCCGATCTTTGTGGCACCCATGGTTGCCCTATCGAGAGTACAGGCCCCGCCGAGCTCAACATTGTCTCCAATTTCTACAATTCCAGTCTGAGGAATCTTGAATATCGAGTCACCATCGGGCGTAAAGCCGAATCCGTCCGCACCGATCACTGTAGACGCATGAATTATATTGTTACGACCGACAATACAGCGTTCACCAACGAAGACATTTGGATGAAGCACAGTTCCCGAACCAACTTTGGCTTTGGGTCCGATAAACACACCTGGATAGATCACCACATCTGCACCTATTTCAGCATGCTCACTGATAACGACAAAGGGATAAATCGTTAGATTTTCACCAAGAGTCGCGCTATCGGCGATATTTGCTTGTTTGCTAACTCCAACGGGTCCATGGTCAGCGCGGTGGAATAAACTTGCGACCTTTGCAAATCCAAGATGAGGATTTTTGTGAAGAAGTTGAGGGATATTGAGATCTTCTATGGGATTCTGGCAAATCACCGCACTCGCCTGAGATTGCTGCAAATACTCGGCATACTTTGCATTCGTTACAAAGGTAATCGTTCCCGGATTAGCTTGGTCAATGGGAGCTACACTTTCAATGACAACATCCCAATTGGTAGATTTAGGAGCCACCAACTCCATGTTTAATACTTCTGCAATTTCGGTGACTCTCATACTATACCCTTTGCTTTAGCGCCTGCTTTTTACTCAGTTCGTTTCGTACCAGGGAAGCTGCCAATCCAGTGTACACAGCTGGTGTCATATTCAATAACAAATCTTTTTCTGAGGAATCCAACTCTTCTACCGAATTAATCAAATCTAGAAGCGCTTCCTTGGTCACCGCTTGGCCACGTGTCGCAGTTTTCAAGCGCTCATAGGCATCATGAATACCTTTTTTCCTCATGACCGTTTGTATCGGTTCGGCTAAAACCTCCCAAGCTGAAGCAAGGTCTTCTTCCAATCTTGCTACATTTGCTTGAACCTTTCCAAGACCTTTCAATAGCGATTCATTGGCAATAGTTGCGTGCCCAAATACCGTTCCCAAGGATCTTTGTACAGTTGAATCACTCAAGTCACGTTGCCAACGAGAGATCAACAGTTTGTCACTGAGGTGTCCCAGTAGTCCATTGCTGATACCAAAATTCCCTTCTGCATTTTCAAAATCTATAGGATTTACTTTATGTGGCATCGTGGAAGAACCAACCTCTCCCGCCTTCGTTACCTGAGTAAAATAGCCTATAGAGATATAGGACCAGAAATCTCGAGCTAAACCAATAGCGATAGTATTGAATCGTTTCACTATATCGCAGTATTCGATCATGGCATCGTGATTTTCAATCTGAGTCGTAATGGGATTTTGAACTAGACCAAGACGGTCTTCAATAAACTCTTTTGCCAGTTGGGGCCAGTCAATGTTTGGATAAGCGCTCAGGTGAGCATTATAGTTCCCAACAGCACCATTTATTTTACCTAGCAAAGGAAGATTTTTCAGTTGCTGCCATTGTCGCTCTAGTCTGTGGGAAAACACATAGACCTCTTTGCCCAAGGTCGATGGTGTGGCTGTCTGGCCATGAGTTCGTGATAGGATCGGAGTTTCGGCATGCTCATTAGCCATTTTATCGAGACTATCGAGAATCTTACGCCATTGAGGTAAGAGAACCTCGTTTCTGTAGTCTCTAAGCATCAAAGAGTAGGAGAGGTTATTGATATCCTCCGAAGTGCAGGCAAAGTGGATAAATGCCAAAACCTTATCCGAAGCACCTGAAGCCTTTAACTCGTCTCGGATGTAGTACTCGACAGCCTTGACGTCATGGTTTGTGGTAGCCTCTATAGACTTTACTGTTTTGAAGGATTCACTAGAAGGATTGCGATAAAGTTCCTCAAGTTTGGCTCTCGTTTCATTTTTCAACCCTATGTCTTGAGCAATTACCTCCGTTGATGCCAAATGCAGTAACCAGGCAGCCTCCACTTTAATCCTGTATGAAATTAAGGCTGACTCGCTCCAATAAGCTGCTAACTGTTTGGTTTTCGGATAATAACGACCATCTACGGCACCCACTGCCAGTAATTTTGCATCTTCAGTTATCATGTGATTCCTTTGCCCCAATCGCTCGATGGGAGTTGAGTGACTCGCCTAAATTCTAGTTCGAAACCCTAAAAACGACGAACTAGAGCTTGTTCGACCCTGTATATCATGATGCATCGTTCACTTCCAGTGGACAGGATATAAAAGTTAGGATACATAAAGCCACGGCAACAACTAAATATTTTCTCTATCAATCAAGATATAAGGACTATCCATGGGTAACGTTACGATCCTAGTAGGTGCGCAGTGGGGTGATGAGGGCAAAGGAAAGTGGATTGACATCCTCGCCTCTCAAAAGGACATAGTAGCCAGATATCAGGGAGGAAATAACGCCGGACACACCTTATATGTGGACGGAGAAAAGGTCGTCCTCCACCAGATTCCTAGTGGGATCTTTCAAAACAAGGCAGTCGCTTTGACGGCAGGAGTTGTCGTAAATCCTAGTGAGCTCGTTGCCGAAATTGAAAAAGTGAAACCCTACTGCCAGCTCACATCCAAGTCACTTTGGCTATCTGCCCGAGCCCATGTCATAACACCATGGCATATCTATCTGGATGGAAAACGGGAAAAAGAAAGTGACTCTCCGATTGGCACCACAAAACGAGGGATAGGCCCAACCTATGCGGAAAAATCGAATAGGACAGGGATACGCCTTGGACATTATGTGAATCAGTCCTCACTTGATCAGTGGATTCAAATGATGAAAAAGCAGAATCCAGAGTTTGAGCAACACTTTACAGATCATAAAACAGAATGGGAGACTTTCCATTCATCAGCAAAGCTTCTTGCGCCCTTTGTCTGCGATGCCGAAGCCGCCCTTCGTAAACAAGTTCACTCGGGTAAAAAACTTTTATTAGAAGGGGCCCAAGGCGCTCTTCTCGATATTGATCATGGAACTTATCCGTTTGTTACATCCAGCCCCACCGCTGCAGGAGGAGCTATTGCTGGCATCGGACTCGCACCCAAATACATTGAAAATATTATTGGCGTCGCAAAAGCCTATTTGACTCGTGTTGGAGAAGGCCCCTTTCCTACAGAGCTCTTCGATAAGGACGGAGAGATGATGGCCAAAAATGGACATGAATTTGGCGCAACTACTGGTCGCCCCAGACGCTGCGGATGGCTAGATGCAGTTGCCCTGAAGTACTGTTCAGATGTTAGTGGAATGGACGGTATTATATTGAACAAGCTCGATATCCTAAGTGGATTTGATGAAATCAAAATTGCCACCCACTATCAGCACGAAACGCTGGGAGAGATCCATGAGTTTCCTTGGGATCATCAAATTCTATCCCAATGCAAGCCCGTCTATAAATCTATTGAAGGATGGTCTGAGACTATATCTGAAGGGATTACGACTTACGAAGAGCTTCCATCAGCGGCAAAAACCTATGTGAAAACCGTGGAAGAATTGGTGAAGACACCGATTACCTATGTAGGCAATGGCGTTAACCGATCCGATGCTCTGAATAGAACATAGATTCATCAATTTTGTTTATGGTTTAGTTTGTAAACGTCAATCTTGGTAGCTCTCTTTCGAGAGCTGGTGAGAGATCGGCTCCCCTGCTGTTACCAAAGAAAATGATCGATAACTGAAGGACGTACCTCGCGTCCCTTTCGTCTGGGACAGCAATGTCTTTTTCTCTAATAAACCTGAGCCCCCAACAGCCTGATTTATCCACATATGCTAGGTTCAGTGATGTCGCATACTGTGGGTCGACGCCTTCAACTTCTCTTTGCTGAAGTGATATTCCTGTAGAGATATAAGGTATTAGCCCTGTAGAAAAATTCAGCTGCGAAACCTTGGTTTTTCGGAAGAGAAAAATATCTTCCGAAACCTCTTGTGGAGTTTTGGATAGAGTATAACCGAGAGCAAGGGCTGATTGATAAAATGACGGTAATGTCAAATTAAAGCGAACGACCGACGATGTCCTAAGGTACATATCGTAATCGATATAAGTCGTTAAATTAAACCGATTCCAATTCATTCCTAGATTGAAATATGGGCCAGTCCAACTACGAGGTAGGTTAGGATATCCAACCACTCCTTCACGGATGGTGTCTGCCTCTTCTTGATTACCAGCTGCACTGGCAGCTTGTTCGAGCTGCTTGTTGTTGTCAATTACCTTCCTTCTCAGCTTTTCTTGCTCGTTATCATATGTCATATGCATCGTTAAGCTTAAAGGACTTATCTTATTGGTATCTTCACGAACAAAGCGATTGAAATACCAATTGGTAGAATCGTTCGAAGCTGTATCAAAAAACGAGGTATCGCCTTCGAGTGGTCGTTCCAAGCTTTCTAATAGTTCCCGCCGCGCTCGTTCCTTAATTGATTCCCTAGAGCTCTCAGAGGGTTCACCACCATAAATTGATCTCGGGATAACACCCCAGCTTCGATCAAAAAAGCTCCAACTATGACTACTTCCAAATGTGATCCTTTGGTGAGGAATCATCGCTTCGTTTGGATCAACATCGCGGTCGTCTGATATCAAAGTAGCTCTATCGGTGGCAAAGTAAACCTGTTGAACATTACTCTCGTTAGGATTGCTGTAGTCGCCTCTTCGAGCAACCGACGGTCTTGTTGAGACTGTGATCCACCAATTCATAACGTGTTCAATATAAGTTGTTTTATCGTTATCACTCTCTTCCGACGATAACCAAGAAGGAAGCTCTCCTAGTCCATCAATAGGCAAATTCAAAGTAAACCCAGTGCGCCAGCTATTTATGGAACTGCGACTAGTTTCCAAACCTTTATGATCAATATATCGTCCCTCTATTTCGGAAAACAAGTCCACCCGCGCCACACCCTCACGCAAAACTGGGGCTATGAGCTTTGATTTAGCCTGCTGCCATTGACCTGCACCAATGTTTTTGCTTTCAACCGAGTCACTTTCAGCAAACCCTTTGTTGTCCTGAAACTCGTAACGATTTCCCTGAAATGCCATATAGATAGGTATATCAAACCACAAATTTGGATTGATATTATAGTATCGACTCATAAACGAAAGATGCCCCAAAATTTGAAGACCAGTAAATGGCTTATCCGCATCGGCTCGGTCGCCTAAGGAAGATTTCAACCCTAGGTAATAGTTGGACTCGTTGTAACTAAATTTCGCTTTTGCTGGAGAGTAAGCGTTAGCTTGAGCTCTAGTTGAAAAAGCCGTAGACAAATCCTCGGGTAAGTAAAGATCTTCGATGTATCTATGGTCAGACAAGGAAGTTCCGTTAGTCACAAAACTGAGCCGAGGAGTTAAAAAGAACCTCCCGTTCCAATCTCTTTTTCCCCGCCAACTATTATTTGGAGCAAGTAAATGATCAACAACCGATTGGTTACATGCCTCAATTTCTTCATCAGTGGCATCGGGAAATTTACTTCGACAATAGCGATCTTGATCTAAATGATAATCTCGAATAATGACTAAATTGTTGGACTCCTGTACCCAAGTCCTATCGCGAATGGACTCTACCTTAAAACGAAACCCACTATTTGCTCGTGCTTCGTATCGATTCTCTAACGCGAATCTAGTTCCACGTTTTTGAAAAACATCCACATTTAGCGTTGCGTCATAGTTGTCTGCAAAATCAAAATAGATAGGCTGACTATAGACAAAGCCATTTTTCTTATCACCCGTTTGAATACCTGGCATGAGAAAACCAGACTGTCGCTCGGTCTTGAATGGGACCCTAAGAAAAGGAATATATAATACGGGCACACCTTTGACCAAAAGTACCGGATGAGAGAAATCTAAATACCCTTCCTCTCGTGCGACGATTTTATTTGATCGAAAACTTAAAGGCGGAATCTCTCCCTCATCACATTTACACGAAGTCCATGTTGCATCGTAGGCTGTATAATCATACTTATTAGTCTTAGAAATTTTTGTGCCCGAGAGTTTCAAATAGTAGGTTTGTCTAAGGGCGGTGATTCCCTGGTCGTTGCGAGAATTTAGCCAATACTTCCTGCGTTTTAGAAATCGTCTCCTCTTTGGTTCATCAATTTCGGCAAGGCGAGGGTTCTTTGCTTTTTCTGTAATACTCTGCTGCTCAAGGAAACGAGTATAAGTTTCTACCTGATCTTCCGAGAGAGTCTCAGTTGTCACCCCATTCTCAATCAGATTTTGTCGCAATTCGGTTTTACGGCCTTCAATTTGGGTCAGACGGGCACTTTTAGCGCTTTCGAATGCAAGCTCTCCGGCAGTCATCCCCAAAATATCCGATACGACTTTTTGGGCGGTTTCAGGATCATTGGCGACCATAACAGCATCTTGAATTTCAAATTCGCCTTTTTCCCAGTAGAGAATGATCGAACTTCCGGTAAAGACTTGGTTTGCGCTAAGTAGTAACACATGGCCCTTAGCAGTCAGCTGTTGTTTTTCGTTGTTGTATTCAACAACATCAGCAGTAATGATTGAACCATTGCCGATAAGCACAACATCGCCCTTGAAGAGACCCTTAGTCAAATCTTTGTCAACTCCAAAGGTTTCCGAGTCATAAAGAAACTTGGCACCTAACTCCAAAAGACCCGAGGAGTCATCGAAATCTTCCTCTTCTTCTAAGTTTTTCGGCCCGAGATCAATTGGTTCGGATGTCTCGAGTATCCTTGAGGCCGCTTCCTCGATGTCTTGACTCAGCAACGGCCCCGTCTGCAGAAGGTAAAAGAGGGAACAAATCTTCACAAGTAAAGTCATTGGGATGTTTTTCGAGCTCAACAAGTACTTTCCCCACCGCGACGACCGAACCACATACGATCCAGTTAACATCGTTTTTATGCCAATTAGACTCCATATATTTCATAGCAGACCTAAAGCTATCAGCATACGTTAAATTCGAAAACTCTGTTGCAAGATTTTTACCTGGAAGAGCCCGTTCATGTACAATATCAAAGTAGATCGTTTCGGCAGCGTGTTGAGAAACTAGGTCAATCATTTCTTTGTAGGATTTGTCACGCAAAATAGAAAGCGCTACGACGAAGGGTTTTTGAAGTTTCTGCAAGGCCTCTATCATTGTTTCGACGCCATTTGGATTGTGGCAAACGTCCAGCAAGACGCTACCTCCATCAAATGATACCCGTTGAAATCGGCCTATTAGGCTTGGAGGAAGTGGTAGTTGAGGAAGCTTCGAGACCAAGACGTCGCTTTGGTCGTCGCCGATCTCGTTCTTGAATATTCCAGGATGGACCCGTTTTAGGACTGCAGACGCTAATAGAGCCGTGGCATAGTTTCGTTTTATATAGGTAGGACTAGTTTGTAAAAACGCGGGCAGCTTAACTGTCTGTCCCAATATATGTGAGGTGGATTCCTTTTCGTCCAGTGTAACAACATAAAAAGGTATGCCACGATTTTCACAGTATCTCGCCAAAAACCTCAAGGTCTCGGGCTCTTGTTTAATTTCGCCCGAGTCGCCCCATATTAACGGTACACCAGGTCTAGTTATGCCAAGCTTCTCCAGGAGGATTCCCTTCAGATCAGAACCTAGGTAGGCTTCGTGATCCCGGGAGATAGAGGTAATAATGGTCACATCTGCATCGACAATATTGGTCGAGTCAAGTCGTCCTCCGAGTCCGACTTCAAAAATTTGTCCGCCCAAACCCTCTTTTTCAAACATCATCCATGCAAGCAACGTCGCAACTTCGAAAAATGTCAGGTCTTCGTAATCAGACTCAAGACCCGCCTTTATCTTAGCAAGCTCTTCTTCAACTACGGTCTCCTTTGGTATCCCATTGGCTGAGAAAAACCTTTCACAAAAAGAGATTAGGTGTGGCGAGGAGAAAAGTCCCCATGAAAGGTGACTGCATTCGGTCAGCAGTAGCCATAGGAAAGCCGATACGCTGCCTTTCCCATTAGTCCCACCAATGAGAACATTAGTTTTACGTTTAGTCGAAAGGCCTAGCTTCTTCCAAGCCCGAGAAACTCTATTGGTATCTAATTTAATTTTTGTTTCGGTTTTATTAAAAATCTCTTCGAAGTTTTTGTTTTCCATGTATTCCTTCTTGCCAAGTTACTGATTGCCTACGATAGTCTGACAAAGATTGACCGTCAGAAGCTAACAACATGTTTTATGATTCCGCTCAGGGCCCTAGCTTTAAGTGCACTGCGCCCTTTGTCCCAGTCTAGGAGAATTTTCAGGCGTAACATATTTCTTTTTTTCCGACCATAACACCCTGAAACTGCATCAAAAGAAAATTGTTTTACCTAAGTCTTAAAATATTTTTTCTCAATTAATCTAGATATTTCCCATTGAAACCTGTCAAAGCTTCACATATGATTAGCGTAACCCCAAAAATGTATGTCAAAGGACGCGAGAGTAGGTATCGCAATGTAAACAATTGCGCGGTGCTCTAGTGGTCTTAATCTTAACCAGGGAAGGATCTTAAGGATGCTCTGTAAAAGATGTCCCCATCTAGTTCGTCATGGTCAACTTGCAAAAGACAATAAGTCTATCGAGTTTAAAAGCCTTTGCGGCCTAGTCATGAAACAAAACCTTCTCGAGGAAAACGGGGGCATCGACCCCAACAAAAAAATGGCAAAGAAACCTGTGAAAAAAGAAAGCAAAGCCCCCCAAAAAGATCAGGTTTGTAAGCACTACCCTTTTCCAGAAGTCTTTGACTACATCGAATGTCAGGTCTATCAAGGGACGTTCAAATCGTCGACGAGAACCAACGATGTCATACCAACTAAAGACTTCCAGTACTCGGATGCTCTTTCTGGAAACTCCATTACCGACATGGAGCTTCTTTAGCTCTGGTCAACATGAACTCGATTTTCCTAAATATTAAAGGCAGAACCGCCTTGCGGTCCTGCCTTAATTTTTTATTTTTTATTCCTAGTGTCTAGCCGGTTTTGATCTATCTAATCAATTTTTTCGATTAAGCTGTTGCCGAAACAGCTTTCTTAGCGCGATTTTTGCGCCATTTTTCAGACCAAAGGATAAACGACGTCGCTACAAAAGCAGATGACAGCGTCGCTGCGATAACACCAAGAGTCATTGCAGCAGCAAAGTTCCAAATCTGTGACGATCCGAAAACCAAAATCCCAAGCAGAGCAGCCCCTGTGGTTACAGAAGTGTTTATGGTACGCGCTAAGGTCTCATTAAGAGAGACATTGATGTTTTCGGTCAGCGAACGTCTCGGGTTAGCTGTAATGTTTTCGCGAATACGATCGTAAATGACAATAGTATCGTTAACCGAGTAACCAACGACAGTGAGTAGGGCGGCAACGGACGTGAGATCGAAGGAGCGTTGGAACAATAGGTAAAAGGCCAAGATAACAAAAACATCTTGGATCATTTTGTAGGCTGCTCCTGGACCAAAACGCATATCAAACCGAATACCGATGTAAAACAATACACCCAATATAGCGAAAAAGACGGATAAAATACCTTGCTGACGTAGTTCCTGACCGATGACAGGGCCAACAAAATCGACTCTTTGGAGATCAGCTCCATAACTTGATAAATCAGCCAACAGTCTACTACGAACTTCCTGAAGCGCTTCCACTGCCTTCGCTGAATCGTCATCAGCACCACCCTCAAATCGGATAAGGTAGTGCTTTTTCTCCGAGCCTATCGCTTGAAGCGTTGGGCCTGCAATCCCTGCGTTTTCCAATGACTCCCGAACCTCTTTTGCTTCGATCTCCTGGTCGAAAAGGATCTCGAGTTCCGTACCGCCCGCAAAATCAACTGACCAGTTAAAACCTTTGGTGGCGCCTAGTACGAACACCAAGCCAACGATGGAAACACCGATAATGGAAGCTATCTTTCCAAACTTTAAAAAGTCAATTTTTGGAAGCTTGTATTCTTTGGCACTACCGCCCAACCAAGCTCTGATGGCCTTATCGGTCATATTAGAGCGTGATAGCACGGCTTCAAACAACGATTTGGTGACAAAGAGTGCCGTAAACATGGAGGCTAAGAGACCGATGATCAATGATACGGAAAAGCCTTTGATGGGTCCTGAAGAGTTGAATTCAAGCAGAACGAAGGCCGCAATCAGAGTCGTTACGTTTGCATCGATAATCGTCCAGAACACCTTCTTGAAAGCATTTTCAATAGCTTTTAATGCGACACGTCCTTCTCTGAGTTCCTGCCTAATCCTTTCGTTGATCAAGACATTGGCATCAACAGCCATACCGAGGGTTAAGACAAAGCCCGCAAAGCCTGGCAAAGTTAAAGCGAATCCCAATGAGGCCATAAGCGCAATGAGAAAAATACCATTCAATACCAAGGCCACCGCCGAAATCATTCCAGGCCTTCGATAATAGACAACCACGTACACAAGAACTAAAGCAATACCAGCAAGTACTGAGAACACACCCTGATTGGCGAGCTCGGGTCCCAAGGTAGCCCCTACTTGGCGTTCCTCTAGGATGGTGATGGGAGCAGGAAGTGCACCGGATCTCAAGATAAGAGCTAGCTGGGTCGCATCTTCTTGAACCTCGGCACGACCTTGCTCTGAGCCAAGTGTAATTTGAGCCGAACCACCACTAATGCGGGCCTGAATTACCGGGTCGGAAACAATGACATCATCAAGTACGATCGCCATGCGATTGCCAACATTGGCACCTGTAATGTCGCTGAATCTCTTGCCACCAACGGCTGTAAAATCCAATGATACAGCAGGCCTTTGATCGAGGGAATTAGGGTCGTAAGTTACGTTTGCATCGAGAACATCCTCGCCGCTCAATTCTGTCGCAGCCTTTAGGACCTTTCCTTTGTAAAGAGTTTTCTTACCGCCGGCGATAGCAACCTCTTCAAAAAGTAACTCGCGACCTTCGGGTAATAAACCTTTTGTGATTTCTAGGATTTTATCTTTGTCTTCAGATACGAGCGTTACGACGTTATTATTGCCGCCTCGCTCAACTGTGACTTTTTCTGGGAGGGATCCTATGATGCCGTCGAACCCTGTAAACTCTTCATCAAGCATTTTGAACTTCAACTGAGCCGTGCGTCCTAGGAGCTCGCGGGCTTTGCTCGGATCCTTAAATCCGGGAAGTTGAACCAAGATTGAGCCATCGGCACGACGATTAATCGAAGGTTCGGACACACCCCATTTATCGATACGGTTACGAACAACCCTCTGAGCTTGCTCTAGAGCTGCTGTCCTGATCCGCGTCAATTGAGTATCCGAGTAGACAAAGTCTAATTGTTTGCCCTCTCGGTCCTCTTCCACCAGACCGGAGAACTCTTCAGCCATAGCAACCTTGAAGTCTCCAACATCTGTATCATCAGTCAAAACGACCCTTAAAGTCTGCTCACCTTTGATCGCATAGGCTTCTTTAACTTGAGGTTTGGTCTCATTCGCCCATCTTGTGATCTCAGTACCAATACGGCCTAGTTTGTTATCGATAGCCGCCTCAGTGTCGACACCCAGAACAAGTTGAACCCCGCCTTGCAAATCGAGTCCGAGCTTAATGTGCTTTTGCGGTAGCCATGAAGGCAGATGCTTCGCTAATTCGTTTTGATCATTCCGAATTTCCTTCGGCAACGAAAAGTATACTAAGGTGGGGGAAACGTAGTAGATGGCCCCTAAAGCTAGTGCGATAATTAAAATCACACGGGTTCGGACGGATTTCATTCGGGAGTCACTCCATGATTGACGACTAATTAGACTGCTCGATCTCCGCGAGGAGGTGAGCGTTACAGATACCTCGAGTAAATAGAAGTTTCAGCTACTTTTTAGCTTAGCCTTCTGATTTACGTCATTATAATATACCTAATCTAGCACGGTATGAGGTAATTTACATCTGAGTTCCACCTGTATCTTAGAAATAACATTTGTGTTTTTCAAGGATTGCTTGGTTTATGAGCAGACTCCTGAGGGCAAGTCAGACAGGGAATCTCATAAAATTTTTAATGGCACATATATCGCAGTTCTCCCAGATATTATTTTATTTCTTGGAGGTTTGCCGTGAAGGTACTAAGTCAACTTTTAACCCCACTGTTTGCTGTTTCCGTTTTTGCCAGCGGTTGCGCATTTATTATCGATGATAGTCCTGATGAGTACGACGAGACGGTCTATTACTGGCCAAGCTCGACGGTCTACGATTTTGATCGCTGCGATGGCGACAGTCAGTTCTCTTACTGCGGCGATAAAGCCGACTCCTCTGGACAAAGCTACTCATGGAAACCAAACTGCCAGTCCGAAGATTGTCAGGCCGTGGGACTTTTTGTTCACTATAACTTGAATCAGGATTTAGGAAGAAGTGCCAGTTTATGGATCGAGGCCTACGACAACCCCTATTTCTACGGCAGCCCCTTAAGCTCATTTCGCATCAGTGGCTTCGATGCTTCAAAGCCGACTTCCACGGATCGTGAAGAGATCTACCTAGACCCAGGTGAGTACTACTTACGCGCTTACCTGAAAGAAACGGACGATTTACCTCTACCTGCGGGGCTAAAAGATCTGGAACCAGTTGATGCGGCCATAGGTGTCTATGGGGCTCTATCAGCCCCAGAAAGAGTTGTCGTCCGTCCAAGGGGAAATAACAGCCCGATACACATCACCATCGACCAGCTACTCATGGATCCCGACCAAAAACCCAAAACAGATGCGCGGTTTCGGTTTAATATTTCGACAGAGGAAGACTTCTACGTTCCTTCGGATCGAAACATTATTGTACAGCTTTTGTCCGAAGCCGATATCGAGACCACAGCAGAGTACTCCTTTAAGACATCAACAAACGGGATGCTCATTGAAGGACAAGCAAGAGCAACCGAACTAGTCACTCACGACTTAGCTATCGCGTCGTACTATATATTTGCGTTTCTAGATGAAAATGGGAACGGGTTTTACGATAGTGGGGAGCTCGCTCATTTCGTTAGTAGATTTGACGAACCTATGCCTCTGACCGCCAAGGCCAAAGCATTAATCAATGTGGAACTACCGCTTGATTTGTTTCCTATGATTCCTTGAGAACGCCCAGAATTTTTTTAGGGGTTAGCTTCCAAATGCAAAAAGCACACGATCAGAGATCTGTGTGCTTTAGCTTGTTATTGATCTATTTAGCCAGGCCTTAAACTAAGAAGTCTTTTTCTGGCAAAACGTTTTTAAACTCGATTCTAAAGATATTATAGAAAGTCTAAAAAACCGGCTCGTCACAAATAGTTGTCTATTCAGCCGAATACACACACTATCAATCCTAAAGCTTGAGTATCTCAAATTTTTAGTAAATGCCTCCGAAAAGATCACGCATTTTATTGTAACTTACGCCAAAATTGTTATATCTAGTATCCTGTAACAAGCGAGATCGATCGTGTCGATTTCGTCACTCATTTAAATAAGAGGTACTCATGAAAATTCTTACTAGACTTCTGGCTGCTAGCGCCTTGTTTTTTTTCGCAGCTAATGCATATGCCAAAACCTGCAAATTCACGGTTAAAGGCAGCGACGCCATGCAATACGACATAAAAGAAATCAAAATCGAAAAAGAGTGCAAAACCGTTGAGATCACTCTTCAGCATAGCGGCAAACTCCCCAAAGTAGCCATGGGACACAACTTGGTGATAAGTAAGACATCCGACATTGAGGGAGTCAACAAAGATGGTATTGCTGCGGGACCGACCGCTGACTATGTCAAAAAAGGGGATAAACGAGTCATTGCCGCAACCAAAGTTGTCGGTGGAGGAGAAAAGGACACTATTAGCTTTAGCGTAGATAAGTTAAAAGCTGGCGAAGATTATAGCTACTTCTGCACCTTCCCTGGGCACTACACAATTATGCGAGGTAAGTTGATCTTAGTTCCTGTAAAAAGCTCATAAAGTCTTTCCTATTGACAGCAGCAGACATGCTGTCAATAGCAGCACCCAAAAGCGGGAAGACAACTTTTGTACACAACCTAACCCTCTGCTCGATCTCCAAAACTAATCAAACATTCATGTATCTACGACGACTGATTCCCTTGATTATTTGGTTATTATGAGTATTACACTTGATGCCATATAAGGCTTCCGCTATATTGGCACGAAATTTAGGAATGAAAGAGGCACGGAATGACTACCCCAATGAGACGAAAAAAAGGCTGGATGAATCTAAAAATCGATAAAATCGTGGAAGAAACCTGGGATACTAAAACGTTTTTCTTTACCGATGCCGATGATGGAGATAGACCATTCGACTACATTGCCGGCCAATACCTTACATTCCGGTATGATGGGGTCTCTGACAAGCCAGTCGTAAGATCTTACACAATGTCCAGCTCCCCTTGTGAAGAAGGGTTCTCAGCTTGCACCATCAAACGGGTAGAAAAAGGACTGATAAGCAACTGGATGTGTGACTCGTTAAAAGTTGGAGATATACTTAAAGCACGAGGCCCTATAGGAAAGTTCGCATACTTCCCTGAAACTTGTCACGACCACATCGTTATGGTCGGAGCGGGAAGCGGTGTGACCCCGTTTATCAGTATGATGAGAGAGTACGCCAACACTCTTGGCCAAGAGGGATCACCAAAGAAAATGACATTACTGGTCGCTTATCGGAGCAAGAACGATCTTATTTGCTGGGATACTCTGACAGAGATTAAAGATATTCCTGGTATTGAGATTATTACCACACTTACTAGAGAAGATGGATCTAACGAAGGCTTTTGGCAAGGTCGACCTGACCCTGAAATGCTCGACAAAGCCGTAGGCAACGACTACAGCAACAAAACATTTTTTACCTGCGGTCCTGAGAGTATGATGGACATGGTGGTCAACCATACGACCAGCAAAGGCGTTGAAAAAGAGCACGTGCAAACTGAATCATTCTTTTAGACCTTGAGACTCCGAGTGCTCCCTGACTTGGCGAATGGATTCAACAAGTCGCCTTAGGGGGTCGCTCGCGGGAAGCTTTTCGATCACACCTGGGAGACTGTCTGGATGCTTGACTTCCAACTCTCTTAGCGCCTTCCACCTTATTGCCGTTGACTCATTTTGATCTGCAACCGTTGTTTTCAGACCCTCCTTCGTTTTTGATAGGGTCTTTGTTCGAGCTCGCTCGATATTCGGTTTCGTCATGGCCTTAGGTTCGGCTCGGGAAGGCTCACTAAAGGTGTTAGTTTTTAGGTTTTTGCCTTCGTCGTTCGATGAGCTTTCCATTTGGGAACTAGACACAGGCCCTGGATCAGATGGTAAAGGCTTCTTTGCATTCTGATTACTTGGAGGCCTGGACGTAAACCAAATCGCTAGACAGGCAACAAGCAAAACTATAGATGCTATGATCTTTCCTTGCAAAATGATCCTCACTAAAGTGTTTGACTAAAGCTCCACATACCAATGTCAGCAAATGCTTCAACCCAGTCCCTACCGCCAGAATGCAGCAAAACTGCTAGCTGAGAGGTTCCGAGCATACAGGACTTACCGGATAGAGATTGAACGATTTCGCTCCAACCCGGATTATGGCCGATTAACAAAAGAGAATCCACGTTGGGAGGAACTTCTGCTAATTCGCTCATCACTGCGTTATAGTCAGCAAGATACAGACTTTGAAGTGATCGGAAATAATCGATAGGTGGCAAGAACTCGTCTCTAAGAATATGAAAGGTTTCTTCTGTTCTTACACTGTTGCTGACCAAGACACCCTGGGGAAAAAGGCTTAAGTGATCTAACTTTTTTCCCACCTCATGAACTTGTTGGATCCCTGATCGCGTTAATTTTCGATTAAAGTCAGTAAGACCACCCGCAGGCTCTGCCTCACCATGTCTCATTAAAAGTATTTGCTTCAAGGCTAACTCGCTTTATCTTCAGGTTTTGCACTCCGAAACTCTTCCAGTTTACTGGCTGCTTCTTTGAAATCTGGCATTTTTGTGACCACCTTTTCAAGCAGTTTGATCGCCTCAGGCATCGACCCTTTAGCCTTCAATAGGACTGCCTTGTTGTACAGGGCTGCCCGATTATCTGGCTCCAGCTTAATCACGGAGTTATAGGCTTTAAGTGCATCATCAAACATATTAATTTCTTTTAAAGATACACCTAGTTGATTTAGATAGGCAACATTTTCTGGTTCTTGATTGAGGGCCGAGCGAATATGTTTGATCGCCTTTTTATAGTCCTTGATCTTGTAGTACCCTTGACTCAAATGATGATGCAGGCTCGGAAAATTTAGCTCTTTGACCAAAGCGATGTTAAGCAATTCAATGGCTTCAGGATAGCGCTTTAACTCGAACAACAATTCGGCGGCTTTTTCATAGCGAACAGGGTTAAGGGGCGATAATTCGATCGCTGTCTTAAATTCGTCTACGGCTTTTGCCACATCTCCTTTACTTGCGTAGTAAGTCCCTCTTTCGACAAAAGTGTGGACATAAGCAGGATTTCGTTCCTTAGCCTGAGCGAAGAGTGCTTCAGCCTCGCTGTCTTTTTTCTCTTTAATAGCGATACATGCTAACCCGACAATGGGTCGCGCCGCTTTTTCAGTGACTTTCGAAAGGCCTTCGTAAATCGCTTTCGCCTTCCCAGTGTCACCAGAGGCAAAAGCTATTTTTGCTGCTTCGTACAGCAGTTCGGGGTTATTAGGGTTGTGATAAACCTGAAACGCTTGTTTTAGCTTCGGTACGATATCCTTCAAGGTAAATGGTTTCACAAGGACACCATCGACGCCATTTTCTGTCGCCAACATGATCTTTTCGCGATTGGGATTATCAATGGTGATAGCAAAGGGTCCGCGACGAAGACTCATATCTGCCTTGACCTCTTGCAGAAAGTCAAATCCATTCATGACAGGCATTTCGTGATCACAAATAGTGAAAGAGATAGAAGCTTCGGTGTTACGTAGCCATTCGATGGCTTCCAATCCATGAGAGAATTGCTTGACCGTTTTGAAACCAAGCTTCCCTAGGTGATGAGCAATGATCATGCGCATATCAGTTTGATCTTCGATAATCACTACAGTTTTGTTCTGATCAATGTTCTTGGGAAACTTGATCTGGTACTCTTTTATTAAGTCTCGAATCTCAACCATAAAATATCTCCTCCACGGCTATCTTGGGTTTCGGAGTATTTTATGAGAACTTTACGCCAGGTTATGTTCCGCTAGCAATAATTCTGAAAGCTTCAAGAAATTTAGTATTTTCATTATCTTTTCCAATACTTACGCGAAGACAACCTGACAAACCAGGGCCTCCACTGACATTTCTAACGAGAATTCGGTGTCGAATCAACTCCTGGTAAAACTGATTACAAGCATTTTGATCACGCCACTGAAGCAATAAAAAATTCGCCTTTGAAGGAATGACACGGAACGAGTCACCATGCCCTTTGATTGAGGACAGACCTTCCGCCAGCCTGGATCTTTCCTGTTTCGCGTTGGTAATATTCTGATCGACAAAAGCTCTCATCCTCGGATCTGAGAGCACGGCTTCAGCTGCTTCCAATGCAAAGTGATTAAGCATAAAGGGAAGGCGTAGTTTTTTGAGCTCGGCAATTATGGAGGATGCCCCCATGAGATAGCCAATGCGCACACCTGCGGCTGCCATTGTCTTTGACATAGTTCGGAGGATCATGACGTTATCGTATTCCGCCAGCAATTCTCGGTAGGGCTCGTCATTGAACTCATAATAGGCTTCGTCAGCTAGGAACATGGAATCTGGGTTTGATTTCAGTAATTCAGCGAACGACTGACTACTCAATACAGTGCCCGTTGGATTATTTGGGCTCGCAAAAATAACCAATGAACCCTTCGGTAGATTTGGCAACGAGTCGATATCATATTCGAAATCTTCATTCAGCGGCCAGAGCTCATAGGAAATTCCAGCATACTGGCAATGCAATTCGAAAAGCCCAAAGGTTGGGCGAGCAATCACAACCTTACCAGAGCTATGTTTACCCATCGCATCCAGTATAAGGGGGATTAACACGTTACTTCCAGGGCTAGTCAACAAACAATCCTCAGGCACACCCACATAGTCAGACAAAGCTTTTTGGACTTTAGCTCCCATAGCCTCCGGATAACGATTCCAAGAGTGCTTAAGGACTTTACTCAGGATTTCTGACTTCAAGTTTTCTGGCCAGTCCCACGGACTCTCGTTTTGGTCGAGTTTAATATCCACATCTGGTGTGTCAATCGCATAAGCTTTGGCAGCGAGCAAGCTAGGTACAAAATATCGTTCAAGGACTTCCTTGGAGGGTTGCTTGGGAATGGTCATAGATGAGCTCATTTTTGATACTCCTTTCTAAAAAAGACCTCTTTGACGAAGCTGGTCGTATACAACAATCGCCACAGCATTCGAGAGATTTAGGCTTCTAACGCCACTATGAAACATGGGAATTTGATATAACTGATCGGAATAATCTCGATGAAAGGAATCGGGAAAACCTGAGGTCTCACGCCCAAAAACCAACAAACGAGTATCACTTGGAATCTCAGTGTATGGCTTGGTGGCAAATTTTGAGAAAAATGCGACCCTTCCCTCTAGACGTTGATATAAGTCCTCAAAGTGATCATGGATCTCCAAGTCGAGAAATGGCCAATAGTCTAATCCCGGACGCCGCACATTTTTATCTGACATATCGAACCCAAAAGGTTTAATTAGATGCAGACGACAGGCAGTGGCCGCAGACAATCGTCCTATATTTCCCGTGTTTTGCGGGATTTCAGGCTGAAACAAGCATATTTCGGGATGATTGAAATTCAATGTGCTAATCTCTTTCCGTCAATTGTTCGCTACTACCGCTATCAGACGAGGCGATAAGTGTATTATAGGAAAGCTTGTGGGCAACAATTGAGCAAATATTAAAACCAGCATGGATGAACAAGCTTGGCCATAGTATCCCAGTTCTATCAAACAGCCAGCCACATAAGATGCCAACAATCACTGTCATGAGAGTCCAAGGGCCGAGCCGAATCATCGGTCCAGCATGAATTAACGAAAATAGTATGGTCGTGAGCACCAGCCCCATCTGAGGTTGGATAGCAGCGCGAAACAACACCTCTTCCGCAAAGGCCGACAAAACGGCTAAATACAACCCTAAGTACAATGGTAACCTACCGATAATCCGGGTCATAATCGACCGATAGGCTCGGTAGCTAGCAAATTGCATGGACAGTAGAAAGTGAGCCACTAGGCAGCATAGAAACGCTAAGCCAGTAGCAATTACTGTTTCAAGAAAAGGTAGTTCAAGAGCAACAGCCCCAAAAAGCCCGCCCAGATTGTTGTACTGGTAGTGAATCGTCAGGAGACCTAGTGCCACCATGACGCCGTAGAAGAGGCTAGAATTTCTCAGCATCTCTTTGGCAAAATTCGGTTTTTGTTCCGCAATTCGGTTTGTCATTGGTTTCCCAGTAAAAAGGGCATTAAGGTGATGCCGTTACATTGGTCTTAATGTTTCTAAACGGAAAATGCACTTACTTTCCTTCCATATGGGAGTAAACCATGACAGGATTATCTCAAAGACCGTTCCTAGGTTTTTTGACATTAATAAGTTCTATTCTGACTCTGGCACCATCATCAGTCCGAGCATCCGAATATATTGACGCAGTCTTTCGTCAGTTTGAGGCTTCGATACCCCAAGAGTTAAAACTAGACGGAAAAAAGAATATAGAAAGACTCAAACAGATAGCTAGTAGCCAATCTCTCTCCGATAGGGCGGTTGACCTAAATCTACGGGCTATACTCCGTCAATCACAAATAGGGCCAAGTTTGTTTTTTCGTCCCACAGATCTGGGGTATTGGCAGATGACTGCCAAAGTTCCTGACGGTAAGGGCATATTTGTGGTGGAGCAAAAGGGATCAGCAAACTACATCAAATACGTACTCCCTAGAACGTTAAGATCTACCACTCCGATCCAGAGGGGCGACAAGATCACGAAAATAATCTCAAACAACAAGGGTGATCACACGGTAGAGATTCAGTCTGACCCAACAAGCCTAGCAAAAAAAGTATCTTACGATGCTACAACCAAAAGCTATTATTCCATGGTGTCAGATTACATCCAGTCCTCCTCCCGCACCATTCACGATAAAGCAAAGAAGCGCTCTTGGATCTACCTGCATTTGATTGATTGCTCCAAACCCTTACTGACGTTGACTAGTAGAATAACGAGTCAAAACAACAAGCCAGAGGCCATCATAATTGACCTAAGAGATAGCTATTGTCCGTCATCTACCGACTTCAGTAGGTTTCATTCGAATCTAGACGGCCGCCCTATAACAATATTACAAAATAGTGGTACCAAGGGCGGCGCGGAAAAGCTTATCACCCTTTTAAAAGCATCAGATGCAAGAGTCGTTACGACTGTCGGCGAACCAAGTGCTGGTATCGCAGACTTGTTGGGTACGACCATAAGCAACTCAGTCATCATAGCAACAAACAAAAATACCAGATCTTTTTCTGGTCCTTTGCAACCAGATATTTTTCTCAAAGACTCATATATATTTGCCAAAGGTCACGATGATCTTCTCGGTGGTTATATGAGTCTAAAACAAAAATAAGGGATGATAAGCACTCAAAAATCGATTCCGAATAAGGCCCTTAATCGCGAACCAGTAATGACGTCCGGAGTCGACTTCAAAAAATTTTCACTAGTTCGAAAATTTATGGGACTATATGAGATCTCGGTATAATAGAATACACCCTCAAGTTTCAGCCAGGAAAAAGGTGCAAAGAGTGCCCCCAACGAATAACTCGTAATATCGGCATCAGTTTGAAATACCGAAAGAGCCCCATCCACTGTTTCGACCTCCTGTACAAAAGTACCGACTTGAGATAATTCAACTTTTCCAAAAAGGGATGATTCTGAGAAAATTGAGACCTTACCTAAAGCCTTTGCCGAGGAAACTTTTTTTGCGTGACGATCGATGAGGTCCGTACTATTTTGCCTTGGGATATACTCTTCGTCGGAACCTCGCTTGATCTGACTCAGTCTAAGTCCAAGGTTAAATCGCTGCCAACTGATTTCAGAGCCTATCAAAAATGTAGTAATGCTTTGAAAACCATCTATTTCATTGACAGAAGGTCCTAGAAGTAACGTCCTATGAGGAGATGGATTAATATAAAGCTCCCCCTGTCTTGAAATATTCTTAGACTTCACAAAGAACTCTAGATCGTCGAATTGAAAAAATGCCGCTAAATCCAGAACGGTCTCATCTACCGTAGCATCAAGTAGTTCATCAAATTGATTTCTTAAACCAACATCTGCCTTCACTCTAACTTGAGATAGTCGGAGAGAATAACCAACCTTTCCTGAGTTAAACCCCCAATCACCAAATTGACTTCTCTGAGACATGTGCAAAAGCCCGGTTAGCGACACCTGAAGCTTTTGATTTTCGGATATCTGCAGGCTCAAAAACGGCCTCAATTTGGTTATAAAATAGTCTTCTGTGATTTTAACATTCTCTTGTTGAACAAATACCCCTGTCGTGTCTTGTAATGTAATAAAAGTGGCCACGGTTGACGCCGTCCTAAGGCTTGCATATCCCGCTCCTACCTGAAGACCAAGCGTTAGGTGCTTCATTGCAGAAGGCCTAAATACACCGGTATATTCTCCCGATACTTTCGTTAGACCAACGTCTAGGGTATCATTGACAAAGCCATGATTTTCAAGGTTTCTACTTAATTGGGTCAAAGTTGCCAGACCCTTTAAACGATATTTTTTTGGTTTAGACTTAGACTCTTCGACCACAGAAAATTTAGGTAATAAAAGTGCGTCCACATTCAACTCTTCTCCTGGATCATCTGACTCGACGGTCCCACTCCCAGAAACTAATCTATCTAACTCTCGATCTCGATTAGTTTGAATCATTTTTAGCAACTGAGTACGTTTTCGCTTTAGTTTTGATGGCAAACGTTTTAAATCCGCCTTTTTTAAAAATTTTTTTGCGGTATACCATTGCTTTTTCTTGTAATAACAAAAACCGAGATAATAAGCCGCCAATCCTCGATAGGAGCTTTTTTTTCCAACCTTTTTAAACCCTATGATGGCCCTATCCCAATCTTTCAATCTAAGGTAAGTCATACCCCACGCATAGGCATTTGAGTTTGAAAGCATCAGCGGTGGCACGCGGTCAAAGAAAGCTCTAGCTTCTTTTCGTTTTTTTTGAAAGAACAGTGACTCTGCCAGGAGAAGATAGGCTTCCGTTTCTGGCACTTCAGCAATGACTTTTCTTAACACTTTTTCCGCTTTTCGATATCGTTTTTTTTTGACTAATTTTTTTGCCGTTTTAAGAGGACTTTCAAACTGTGATTCGCTACTTTTCGCTTGAGCGATCGTGTTTTGCTCGTTTATAAAAAAGATCAAGCATGAAAAGGAAACTAAAGCAAATCTTTTGAAGTAGGATAGCTCCAAAGCCATGTACTAGTACTCAAACTTCAGGGGAGCTTTTTTCTCTCGAAACATTTTTTCCAGCGACTCTTGATCTCCACCACGCTGAATCAGCAATTGGAAAAACTTCAGCTCTTCGCGATAATCAAATTTGATGAAAGGATCCTTTAAAACAATTTTTTCAATGGAACTTTTGAGGTTCTTTAGATTGGATTCTGATAGCTTAGAATAATTTGCTAATATAATCCTGGCTCTTCTTAGTTTAACTCTTCTATCTAACAGATCTTTCCAACTCTTACTAAACCCCTTGTTTTCAAGGCATTTATTTATTTCCTCCGAGTCGACTGTACTTTCGATACACGATAATGACCAAAGTCCACCGAACATTTCAAACTCATTACCGTATTCCTCGTCATTGACAAAACTGATAGCCCATTTCAAACGTGAGTCAAATATTTTTGCTTCTATACTATCCTCTAGCTTAACAGTTTTACGGAGCGCTTTCCGTGCCATTCGCATACAAGCCGCATAGTAATTTAGAGGCCATTTCCACTGATCATTTATAGTTCGTTGCTTGACCCAGTTTTCATCCCATACCAGTAGCCGCGCCCAGTCTTCTGATGGTAATATTTTTCCATCAAGAAACGGTTTCCATTTGTCCTGGCTGTTTGACCATCGGTTTTTCCAAGCCGCCAAACTACAGTCCTGTGGAGCATTGGCAGCATCTTTTCCTCTTAATTTTTTTTGACTCACTCCTTTCCAAGTGCCATCTCGGGAAAACGCAACTGCACGAACATAGGGCAGCCAATAAGCGGCCTTGCCACGTTTCTTAAGGGATTTACTTATCGACTTTTGATTTCGATCCATATGTGATTCAAATTTTGCGTTGTATTTATCACCAAAATAAAATATGGCTCTCGCGTAGGCTGTGTCTTGAACCATGTGGGAGATGTCTTGCCATTTGTAGTCTTTAAATAGCAGCTCGAGCACACCAGCTAATAGAACTCCCATGATCACAAAACCAAGCTTTAAAAATAATCCCTTCGACTTTCTAACTTTCGATTCAGGACTTTCACTTTGTGACCCTACTTTTGACTCCGGTTCCGTCGAGCCCCAACCTGAAAGCATCTCTTTTTTAATTAGATTTGCGAGCTCAGGATATATGCGATTGATACGTTCGAGATCGTCGAAAGCTACCCATGGTTTGTTACTGGAAGCAATTTCATCCTGTAATCCAAACTCCATGCGGCGATAAGCGTCTCTTACTTCACGCAAGGTTGCAGGACCGATAAATCGTTCCATATCAACGCGAATTAGATAAAGCTTATCTGCCATTAGTCCTTCAATACTCCCGAAATCGCAACCGTGATGTTATCGACTCCACCGTTTCGATTAGCTGCCTCGATCAAAATGTTTGGTAATTTATGAAGTTGACTTGTGTTAGCACGGATCATTTTCCGGATCTCATGATCACTTACCATTCCCGTCAGTCCATCAGAGCAGGTCAACAAAATCTCTCCCGGCCTAAGGTTGATTTCATAGATATCTACATCACATTCTTCAGCCAAGCCTAATGCCCGAACAAGCGCACCAGGCTTTGGATTATTCATCAGCGTCTCGTCTGGTAGCCAGCCACGCTCCACGTAGTTTTCGATATTGTGATCGAAGGTCAGCTGCCACATTTGCCCCTGGTAATACAGATAAGTTCGACTATCACCTAAGTGGCAGATATAGGCTTTTTCGCCGACATAAAGAATACAGTTTAATGTGGTTGCCATTCCCTCAAGGTCAGCATTATTTTTTCCGTGGTTGATGATCGCCTTGTTGACCGAATCGATGCTTTTGATAAGAAACGGTGACACCTCTTCATGTCGCAAACTTTCACAGGACAGGTAAGCATTTTTCATCCCGTTTACGGCCATACTCGAAGCAATCTCTCCACCTTTGCGCCCACCAATACCATCAGCAACAACAACTAAGCCGTGCTCCGAGCTTACATAAATGCTGTCTTGGTTATTTTTACGGACACGTCCGATGTTTGTATTTCCATAAACAACGATGCGCAATCTCAACTCCTTACAATGTCATGGAGAGGTCATCGGTGAGGAACCCTTCATCCTTAGGAGCGATGCATCAAAGAAGTCGAACAGACGTTTAACTTCCTGCTTTATTTACAATTTATTGATTTATGGCAAACTTGGAAGGCAAACCCACCCCTGTTCGCTAAAAAGCGCATTAGGGGGTTGAGTCGTCATTTTATCCAGATCTAACGCGCCAACAAATGCAGCTATGAACGCGTGAAAGTTCTCCACGGAGCTAGCACACTCGTCCAAATGATTGAGATCAACCCATTTATTGGCAAAAAATCGCTCGACCAATCGGCCTCGACAGCCTTTTCCAATGCCGAAGGAACGGTAACCTAAAACGTCATCTTGGTTTGCACCCAATCGATCGTTCAAATGTTTCAAAGCTAGAGGAATATGAGTTTCGCGAAGTGTCAAGGCTTCATCCAAACTACGAAGTCTTCTTTGCAGAGTCTTCGCGCGCGCCACCAATGGCGCCATATTTGCACTATAACTAGGCTCTTGTAACGCATACCGATCTAACGACCAAAGATTAACATCCCATAAACGCTGCGTTTGAGGGTTAATGGGTCTTTTTCTTTTGCGGCTGCTGTCGTTAACTAAATACTGCATATACGCCACCCCCAAGTCTTCGCAGCCATCAACCCCTGGGCATTTTGGCCTTACGCAAGATACACAGGGAGGCTCGGTCAGAGGGCAATCGACAAAAATAGTTTCGGGCCTGAACTCACGGACTATCTCAAAAATCCTCTCATCAGAAAAAAGCCGCCCCACACCGCCAATCTTTTCAAACAGATGAGTAATCTTTAGGTTGCCATCACTAAAACGCCCTGTCATTATCACAACTGACGTTTTGTGGGCGTTTGGCCCTGATAAATGGATTCCTGCAACAGCCTGAGAGTGTGATCTATTCAATGAATCTGACCCTAAATATTAAGCCAACAATTACCTCTCGCAGTCTAATCAATATTTTGTGTTTAATACTACTGTTTTCTCCGCAGCATATATTAGCCCAAGCTACCTTGGTGAAGCAGGCAAACGCTGCCTTCGAAACAAAAAAATACAAGAAAGCGCTGAACCTTTATCGGAAGTACCTAAGAAAGAAGCCAAAGGACTACCCTATATGGAACCTCCTCGGGGCATCATATTATCATAATGGGCAGCCTAGACAGGCATTAAAAGCACTCAAAAAAGTCCGAAAAAAGCTGGCAAGTAAAAGCTTAAATTACTTTTATCAGGGCATTGCTTATGACGCTATCGATCAGGAGGAGTTAGCGATAAAGGCCCTAAAAAACTCAATAGCCGTCAAAGACAAGTCGTCGTCCCTTGCAGCTCTCGAACTGATAGGGATATATTACGATAAAAGGGATTTTTCGGCAGCCAAAAAATCCATTAATCAGTTCAAAAAAGACTTTCCCCGTAGCCCCTTTATAAAGAGGCTAATTGAAACTGAAAGAAACATAGCAAAACGAGTCTACTCCCCCATCAAAGAGACCCAAAGAAATCGGCTTAAAGCTGAAATTTTTCAAAAGCACCGACTATCATTCACCGAACGTCCACACTTTTGGTATTTTCAGACTGGATTTGATTATACGGTGGGGAAAAGATCTAACCCGGCTTTTCGTGGTGAACCTGTTGTGGCAACAGGTGCCGGTTTTGAAGAGACTTATTTACAGCTAGCAGCAGGATTTGGTCTGGGCCCATTTTATAGCGATCAAATCGAAACTATGGTTGGCTACAACTACACTCAGCAATGGTTTACCAATAACGAAAGAATTGAAGTATATTTCGATGATCCTACAGATTTTACTTACTTTCCCTTTCGTCCAGATTTACAGGAACGCGAGCATAAAGTTTATGTGGAGTTAAAGACTAATGTAAACAAAAATATCGAAACCGGAATTTACGGGGATTTTCGAATACTAAGGTCAGGATCTTCGATTTATCCAGCTCCAGAAAGGCCAGAAGTCAGAAAAGTCACTACCATTTCTCAGTCAAACAATTTAACTCCTTGGATCCGCTGGAACATCGATCAAAAACACTCTCTGTATAGTTACATTTACCTGAATAAGACCGTCAACCTCGAGCAAAGTGAGTTTTCTAGACAGACCTATGCAATCTTCTCAAGCAGTACAGACCCATTTATTAGCTTCTCCATCGGACATCAGTGGAGCTTATTCGGAGATAAACTTCTTTGGGACAATCGCGTTTATTCTTATCAGTATTTAACTAACGATTTTTGGGAGGAGTACCAGAGAACCGGTTTCTCATCCCGGGTAAGCTTCGATATCTTTTCCGAGTGGACCTTGACAGCTGGACTAGCCTACTATCAGGATTCCTATTTATTCGATCAAATCAAAATCGGAAGCTGTGAGTTTGGTCAATCGTTTTCAGAAGTCGGTGTAACCTGCCCTCGAACCGATACCGGTATTCAATTAATTGGTGGATTGTCTTACCAGCCTGAAAAAACACACAAATATACAGTACAAGGTTACTATCAAAGTCACAAAAATCCCGAATTGAAGGTTTATGACGAAGAACGCTCTGAAATACTATTCTTGTATACTCTGGCGTTTCCTTCGGCGGATGTTATCGGTCGTTACCTCGGTGATTTTGCAGATTCTATTTCTATCAAAAGGGAATACTAATGCCTGAAATAAAAGATATGACTGCCGTATTACAAGAAATAGCGTCTAGTTCGACTCCAGTTTTTTTATCCGCTGAATCTACAGATATTGTTTTCCAAACCACAATAAAGGATTCGGAAAATGGTAAATTGACATTGGAAAATAATGTACCCATCGATAAAATAACCGAATTTCTAGATGCAAAACGTTTCTTTATTCAAGCCCAATTGATCAGACTCGAGACAGAGGAAATTCAAAGTGATGGTGTTAATATCGTATTTCCTTTATCGTCTCTTTCCATGAAAGAAGATAATCGTGGAGCAAAAAGGGTATTTTTTGACCAAAAGGACGACGTCTATCTTGAAGTTGTCAATCCCTATGATGGGGAAACCGTCATCAAACGCCCTATCATTGATATCTCAAATACGGGAATTTCCATTAAGTCTCCTACAGCTTCAAAGCTATATAATCCAGGCACAAAATTCTTAGGTATGAAAGTCCTTGTAAACGGAGAAATATATAACGAAGTCAGCGGACAGGTGATTTATCACCGAAAATTCCTAGATTTAAAGGGAAAATATTATTATCAAATCGGATTTCAATTCGATAAACCTGTTCAAAACTAACCCACCGGTGTAGCCATGACATTCATAAAGAAAAGTAGCCGAATATTTACAAACAGATCACTTAATATGTCTTCGATTAAATCCATTGGGTTTGATATGGACCATACGATAGCTCGTTATCATCGTGAGGAATTTGAGTCCCTAGCGTTCAGAAAAACTCTAGAAAAGTTTATTGAGGCAGGTTATCCGGCATCGCTATCATCACTAAGTTTTGATCCAAACTTCGTCATTAGGGGTCTCTTGGTCGATATGGACCGGGGCAACCTGCTAAAGGTCGATGGACATAAATATGTTAAAGTCGCTTATCATGGCCATAAAAAACTTGATAAATCCACGAGGCATGATCTCTATAATTCATCAGGATATAAGGCAGATTCCTTTATATCAATCGATACTTTTTTTGCCCTGAGTGAAGTTCAGCTATTCATCGAAATTGTTGATTATATGCGCCTTAATCCAGGCTCAATAAAAAAGACTTTTCGTGATGTTTACCGTGACTTAAGAGAGTTTATTGATCTATCTCATCGCGATGGCAGTATCAAAGACGAAGTCATGACTAACATGGAAAATTATATCGTCAAAGATAAACAGCTCGAGCCAATGCTGAAGAAATTCATTGAGGGTGGAAAAAAGCTCTTTCTTCTAACAAATTCGGATTGGACTTACACGGATAAAGTCATGAGTTACCTACTGCCAAAAGCATCTGAGGACTTTCAAAGATGGCAGGATTATTTTGAGTACACTATAGTTGGAGCAGGGAAACCAAACTTCTTTACCGGCAGCAACCCATTCTATGAAGTCATGGAAGATAGTGGTCTCTTGAAACAGCATAGCGGTTCACTAAAACTTGGTGGTAGCTATCACGGCGGCAATGCAAAGCTGTTCGAAAAATTAACAAATCAAAAAGGAGATCAGATCCTTTATGCAGGTGATCACATTTACGGGGACATCATGCGGT
Source organism: Pseudobacteriovorax sp. (assembly GCA_013215145.1). Lineage (GTDB taxonomy): Bacteria > Bdellovibrionota_B > Oligoflexia > Oligoflexales > Oligoflexaceae > DT-89. The sequence continues at coordinate 78,143 of JABSRP010000012.1, read as the reverse complement.
CCAAAGAGCTATTCAACTGGAGAACTTTGGTCGTTGTCGAGGAATTGGAGGAGGAATTTGATCGCTTAGAAAAGCTTCAACCCGAACTTGCCACAATCCTTGAAATGATCAAAGAAGAAGACAAGCTTGATATGGAAGCCTCGACACTTCAAGGCAAGATTATGACTTTGAAGAGACGTCGCACCTATCACACTGGTGATCATAATCGGCTATCAAAGTTAGATAGAAAAATTGAAGAGACTGAAGAAACACTCGGTAACATCGTCACTCAACTCGAGAATAGCCAAAAAAAATCGTCTCGCATGATAAAGGACAGAGAGAAAGCCCTCCACCCCATATGGGGAGAATTACTATATACAAGCCTGGAAAAAAGTCGTTTTGCTAGCCAAATCGAATCATATGCTTGTATTTACACAACAAAAATCACTAATTTTCTTTTATACTCTGCTAATCAGAAATTCAGATCTTACCGAGACAGTATGCCTCACGACTTTTAAATCTCAACAAACGACCACAAGCTGCATCAAGTAAAGCGAATAGTTACCGATACTCATAGAGGGAAATCTCACTATTTTCACCTGTTTTCGGACTACTATTTTGCGCATGCAGCTAATTGGAAATCGCTATAGAATTAAAGGCCTTATCGGTGAAGGCGGCATGGCATCAGTCTATAGCGCTATCGATGAAAAGCTCGATCGCAGGGTAGCAGTTAAAATTCTTCACTCTCACTTATCGAAGAATCAAGATATTCGCCAGAGGTTTCACCTTGAAGCCAAATCCATAGCAGATATTGATCACCCTAATATTATTAAGGTTTATGACTTCTCTGGGGACGACTCAGATCAGCTTTGGATTGTTACAGAAATCCTTTACGGAGTGGATTTGTCGGAATTTGTCAAAAAATATCCCGGCAATAGACTCGAACCTATGGTGGCAGCACTAATAACCAGACAAATCTGCTTCGCTCTTGATATCGTCCATAGTAACGGCATTGTTCATCGCGACATCAAACCCGAAAACATTATGGTTCTCGATACCGGCATCATAAAGTTGATGGACTTCGGTATTGCAATGGTGGCACAAAACCAGAATGCGACCCAAACGGGAACCTTCATGGGTTCTCCAAGCTACATGTCTCCCGAACAAATCAAAGGTATCAAGGTCGATGTAAGAACGGACATTTACAGCCTCAACATTCTTCTCTACGAGATCATCACCGGGGTGTTACCTTACATAGGCACCAATACTGTTGACGTGATCAACAAGATCATGATCGGTAAGTATATTCCGGCGCCCGAAATCATAGCTGACATCCCCTATCGATTGAATGAAATTCTGCTAAAAGGAATGGAGGGTGATCGAAATCATCGGTTTGCAGACGTAAAAAGCTTCGCCTACGAGATGGATAAGCTACTTCAGAGCTATAGCTTAACCGACACTGTAACAAGTCTACGTTTTTTCATGAAACAGCCGGAACAGTTTCTTGGTTCTCTAAAAAAGAAATCAAAAATACGCAGTCGGGTTTCTCGTAAACAAAAAAAGTCGATTCGTACGGCTCCTCCAATAGTTCCGACGATTCCACGACCACCTTCGGTACTTACCAAGGTCCCAAATCAAAGCCCCAGTACAAAAACTCAGCAAAAACGCCCACCTTCGGCTGGAAGTACAACCATCCAACCGGTTGGTGGCGTTCGATCGACCAAGAGTCGTAAAAAAAATTCGGTTCCCCCTTCGATGACAAGGCATCATCCCAACTCAGGGGGTAAGCGCCATACTAAAATTCAAACACAAAACAGAAAACATGGATCATATCAGAAACGAAAATCTAGGTCTTCTTCAAACCAGTTCCGTTCAACACAGTCCCACAGCGAAGATAAATTTTGGCTTTACTTAGCTCTTGCTTCGCTAGTTTTTGGTGTCGCCATCTTCGGGTTCTTTAGGTTTAAAAACAACTCCCTACCGCTAAAGGATCTATGGACAGAAACGGATAAAAAAGACAAAAAGAGGACAAACAGACCAGTCGCCAACTCCGGAAAAAAACCTGAGATCGCGGCCTCTCCCACGACTCAATTAAAAGCTTCCGCTCCACCAGATGACGTAAAACCCGAAGAGCCTAAAGTATCAATTCCGCCTAAGGAAATCACCAAGGTTGAGGCTCCACCCCAGCAACCAAAAACTGTCGTAAAAACTCGACCAAAAAATAAATTAGTCACTAAGTCGCCTAAATCCGGAGCATCCGTCGATAGCCAACGACCTAAAACAATGCGTCCAAAGCCCAGACCAGACAAACCAAACACTCGTCCCACAATAGTCGCTTCTAAGCCTAAGGATGTGCCGAAACCACAAACGCCAGTCAAAAATACTCCGGGTAGGATTCGAGTTTCCAGTGCACCGGCAGGGGACATTTATATCGATGGCCAACTTTTTGGAACTAGCAACGATCCGAGCGTTAGACGAAGAGGAATCATTTTAGATCCAGGGTCATATTCCATCACGGTAAAACGACCAGGGTTCGAAGATTCAAAAAAACGCATTTCATTGAAGAGCTCGGAAGAGCTTAATGTTAATTTTAAGCTCGTAAAAAGCGCAAACCAATCAAAGCTGGTGATTCAGACCAATAAGATTCCGTCTCAACTAACAATAGAAGAAATCGGTGGCGCCCGCTACCGTAGCAATCGCCCCATAGCCAGACTTAGGACACCTTTAGAGTTAAAGCCAGGCACTTACAAGGTGGTTGTCAGGTACAGAAACGATAAATTTGAACGTGTGGTGACTCTCAATAAAAACAGCGGAGAAATAGTCCTCGATGCTCAATTCAAATAGCAAGGACCTAAACACTTCGACTTTTATCGACAATACAGGTAGGGTAGGCCTTTACATTATTTCAAAGAGGCCATCCCATCACAAGCTTTTCTGACATCGCCAAATCCTGTGGTATTGCCTTAACAGGCGGAATTGCTTGTGGGAAAAGTACTATTGGTCGTCATTTAAGCGACCTGGGCTACTTGGTGATCGACGCTGACAAAATGGCACGAGAAGCTGTTGCTATCGGTAGCGTAGGTCTTAACTCTTTAGTCAATCGATACGGCGATAGGATCCTGCAAAAGGACAAATCTCTCGATAGGCATGCATTAGCGAGTATCATCTTTTCAGACAAACAAGAAAAACAATTCGTCGAGCAGACATTACATCCCTTAATTCAGATTGAGTCCGAAAAAGTTCTAATTCGGAACGACATTCCGAAACACAGGACCCTTTGGTTTTATGAAGCAGCATTAATCATCGAGACCAAGAGACAAAGTCTTTTTGTCGAAACTTGGCTGGTCACTTGCTCCGTTGAAACTCAGAGAACAAGGCTAGCGATGAGAGATGGTTTCAACTCTGATGACGTTGATAAAAGACTCTCAAATCAAATGACTACTGAGGAAAAAGCTAAGTCTGCCCAGTTTATTCTCGATACTGATCAAGAACTGTCTGAATTATATAAAAAAATCGCTCATAGAATCACTATGATTAAGAACAGGAGTCAATAACGTGGGTGCGCCTCCAAGAGGACCAAGAAAATCCAAGCGTGGTAAAAAAGCACATCAATCGAAGTTTCAGAAGCGCAGAGGCAAACCTTCGCGCCAACAGGAACGGGATCGCGAGACTCCTGAAGAATTGACTCCAATGATGGCTAAAACTCAAGATAAGCTTAAGGTCTGGCTCGAAGAAAGCGAAGTGATCAAATCGATGCCAAGACCTGTCAACCCACCCATGGACCCTTGGCAGGCAGAAGCATTAGAAGCGCTGACAAACGGCGAAAACGTGATCGTAGACGCCCCAACCACCGCAGGCAAAACCCGCGTCGTTGAAGAGTTTTTTAAACTCAATATCTCACAACCGAAGTTTCGCGCCGCCTATACCTCTCCCGTAAAAAGTCTGTCAAACGACAAACTTCGAGAATTCAGCGACATGTTTGGCGAAACAAATGTTGGTATTGCTACAGGGGACATCAAAGAGAACCTCAAAGCCCCCATCGTAGTTGCTACTCTAGAGTCATACCGAAACTCTCTTCTTGGTGTCGAACCAGATTTGGATCGCGCCCTTGTAATATTCGACGAATATCATTTCATGCAAGACAGTGGAAGAGGAAGCGCCTGGGAGGAGGCTATCATTCTGAGCCCCCAATCTTGTCAGCTACTCCTACTTTCGGCATCAGTAGACAATGCTGAGCAATTTGCGAAATGGATTGAGTCTCTAACTCATAGGCCCTGTCGCCTGGTTCGTACAACAAAAAGACCAGTCCCTCTGGAAAACATTGTGTTTTATAAGGAAAGCTGGTTACTTGCTAATGAAGTTGAAAAAGCTAATCCTCGAAAAAATGTTAAAATCGGACGTTTTCCCCTTGAGCACGATGAAATTGCTAGGCGTGCAGCGAGTTTACCAGAGCTCAACCTTGTACCATGTATCATGTACGCTGGTCAGCGATTAGCCTGTGAGAATCTTTCGAAGGAGCTTTGCAAACACTTACAACCTCTCGATAAAGAAGACTCTCAAATCATTGTGGACGCTCTTGAGAACGATTGCGAAGTTGAGAATGTTACACAGTTCATGAAACCAAACCTGCGTAAAAGTTTAATTATGTATGGTGTTGGTTATCATCATTCCGGTATAGCGCCTCAGGGTAGAAGAGCGGTAGAGATTTTAGTCAAAAGGGGAAAGCTACGATTCTGTGTGGCTACTATGGGACTTTCTATAGGAATCAATTTTTCGGTTCGATCCACTCTTATCTCTGATTACCGTAGGCCAGGAGAAAATGGATTCACTCAATACTCGTCATCCGAGGTATTGCAAATGCTAGGTAGAGCAGGACGTCGAGGCAGTGATGCTGTAGGTTTTAGCCTCTGGCCTTCGGCTCAATCCTATTATAAGTTTTCTAGAATAAAGCGAGAAGATTGCTTTTCTAGGCTAAAAAATGACCCCACTACATTTCTAGGACTCGTAGGAAGAGATTTTTCCCTCAAGGATATTGAAAGATTCTACGAAAAAAGTTTTTTGCATTTTCAAAACAGGAAAATAAGTTTTCAGCTGATGAGACCAGAAATCCTGAAAAAAAAGCTCAAGGTCTCATCAATTCCCTGCAGTTCTCCGGCCCATGAGCTAGCGGCCTATGCCGACGAGGAGAGCAGTCTTTGCGAAAGCTGTCCGAGTCAGAGCAAATGTCACAATCTAACTGATCGTTATCTTCAGGAAACAGCTGGAACTTTTCACTTACACTTACATCTACATCGATTAGGCTGTTTAAATAACTTGGATAAACTCTCCGAGGTAGGTGCAAAGGCAAGATATTTCCCTCAAGGTGGGGGATTACTTTTTGCTTCCATGTTGGTTACGGGAGATATTAGGCAAGATAATTTGCTAGCAGCAGCAGAACTCATGGCTTGTCTTAGCACCGCTAGATTCAAAGAACCAGGTTGTCACAGTAAATATCGATTTCCCTTCGATGCCGACAAACTGGAAGAAGAGTTAGAAGACTACTACCCACTTGATTTATTCGAAGAGCTCTACGATCCGCCTAATAATCGCCGAGATTATTACGTCATAAGAGAGTTCAACCCTTCCGCTGGATACGCGGTAAAGGAATGGATGATGGGTACCTCTTGGGCTGAACTTCGAAAGAAAGTCTGTCACGAAAAATTTGCTGAAGGTGATCTCGTAGGCCTGATGTATCGGACCGCAACCTATCTTCAATCTCTAGCTCAAGCAAATATTCCGGAAATAAGTCAATCAGCAAGAGACCTAAGAGACGAGCTACTTAGGGAGCCGTTGACCCCTAGTATCAAAGCAGATAAGGCTTCGGACGGTGGGCCAGTCAAGACCGAGGACAGTTTAGATTCTTAGAAACTATTAAGTACAGCCATCCTTTCTGTTGCTATTTTTGGCTAAAAGCAAAAAAAGTCTTTTGTAAGATTGACAATCAAACGGTTAAATTATATTTAACCAGTGTCATCCGGAAAATCCTTATATTTGTTAAGGTGTTAATTTTCGAGATTACTCAAATCTCTGACAATCGAAGATGACAAAATAGAGACGATAAGCTCTGCCACTGCATGTTTCTTGTGTCCTTTCCCGTTATTATGGCAATCAAATTGCTGCATGTACTGACAAATCCTTTTTTTCTATTCAAAACATTCAAATCACTTTAGGTGGCATGGCCTGAGGGACCGGATTGGTCCCTCTGTCGTCTCTACAACTTACCGTATTTACTAGTCTATAATTGTTTATTCCTAAGATTTCTTATCAAAACCCGGATTTCGACCGATCGAGGATTAGTGTTTGAGAACATTAAACGAAAGTCGGTAAATGATCCGCGAATTTAGGTGCTTCATTACAATCTCGCTTTTCAGTATGGGTAGCTCAACTCTAATGGGTGGTTCTTTGGAGTCTTATCGCCTTTACAAGAGCCCTTATGCGCTTGGAAAAGGCGATACAGGGGTCGCAGATACCGACGACCACGAAGCTATTTTCTACAACCCAGCGGGGCTCGCTCAGGGTAAGGGGATCTACAAAGAAACCGTATTCGCGTCTCCTTCAGTAGTTTTTTCTAGTGATACTAAGAACTTGGTCCGCAAAATCACCGTGGAAAATGATAGTTCCATTGCGAGCTTAAGAGAGCACGTCGGCAAAAACCAGCACATTTCTGTCACCAATTTTACCGGAATTGTCTTTCGCAGAGCGGCAATTGGCGCGATAGCCAACACGACGAACAATCTACTCCTTTACAAATCTGCTGAAAATCGAGGGGTAGAAATTCTTGAGGCGGAGTCGACAACCACAACAGGCCTTACATTCAGCTTTGCCGAGGCATTTTTTAAAGACAGCTTAATGTTAGGCACGACTCTTAAGTATTTGAGGCAATCGCACGCTGAATTAAATATTAACGTCGTCGACGCTGAGAATCTCTCAGACCAACTTAGTAGCGACGAAATACAAAATGACTATACCGGCTTCGGAGGAGATTTTGGACTGCTTTGGAATTTCGGTAACAAAAAATCAAAAAAAACCATGGGACTTCACGTAGAAAACGTTGGAGGACTTTCCCTGATCAACAATAAAACAGATGGAAAGGGCCGCAAACTTCCCCAACTCATCAATTTTGGATTGGGCTTTGATATCGGAACCCGCCTTAGCAGTATGAAATTCAATTTCGACTTCAGAGACCTTACAAATCAAATCGAACCCAATTTCTTCAAGAAGATTCATATCGGTTCAGAACTCAGCTTCGCAAGCGTCTTCGGTTTCACTGGAGGAGTCAATCAAGGATATCCAACCGCAGGGCTCTTCGTAAACCTATATCTAGTTAGAATGGATGTTGGTATCACAACCCAAGAGGTTGGGGATAAAGCTGGTGCACGAGCTGACGAAAGATTTTTTATCCGGATCATGTCTGGGTTTTGAAGGAGAGAAACACATGAAGTGGGTCATGATATTTGGATTAGCAGTATCTCTTTGGAGTTGCGGAACCAACATATACAAACAATTTGATGATCAGAATCCTGGAGAACTAGCTGCTGTCGCTCTCGATGAAGACAACCCTGACAAAGCGATAAAAATTCTCGACGCAGCACTCGAGGATGATCCTGCAAATTACGAACTGGTCTCATTGCTTGCATCCGCAAAAGCCCAAAAAGCTGGTGTTGATACCATCAGCCTTACACTTTCCCTGGCTGAGAACAACGGTTCAGATAATACCATCGTTAGTCTCTTTAATTCCGTACCTGAACCTACAGCAACCACGATTTCTTTAATGGAAGAATGCCTAACTCTTATGGAATCGATTCCCAGCGCCTCAGCGCTAGCAGCAGATCGATTCAAACAATCCATGTACTATACAGCCCTAATGACTCTGAGGACCAAGTCTATTGATCTGGACGGTGACGGAACTCTATCAGCCGATGAACTAGGCAGCTTAAGCGTTGAAGCAGCTGCAGCGATCATTGCTAACATCGTAGCAGCTGAATCCAGTTTGAACGGATACTCGAGTGAAGACGGCACGCAAGATGCTGCAAGTAGTGTTTCTAGCATTTCGAGCAGTATAAGTGGTCAAGAGGGAGCTGACGAAGCGGAAAAGCTCCGCAATTACTTAGGATCTTGAGTTCCATAAGGGAGCAAACTTAGAATCGTTTGACCCCGACTTTGCAGCCCGTTTCAACGGAGGCCATGATATCTTCTCGAGGGATGAGTTCGGTGGGAAGAGACGCTCGCCTAATGTTCGCACGGAAAAGCACAGCACCACGAAGTTTAGAATAATCTAAATCGGCATCTTCCAAATTAGCACCCGTGAAGTCTGCGCCTTCTAAGTTTGCACTCCAAAGAGACGTACCTCGAAGATCAGCTTCCCGAAAGCTAGCGTCTTTCAGGTTTGCATAAGAAAAGTTTGCTTCCCTTAAATCACAGCCCGAAAAATCGATCTTTATGAGGTTTGCTTTCCTCATATCTTTCGAACGCAGATCTTTTGTATCTGCTAGTTGCTCCAAAACTTCTTTTCGTGTCAGAGTTACCAATTTGCCTGATCCTTTTTTAAGAGTGCTCAAAAGGGCCCATGACAGCTGTGACTCTTGATTGAAGAGGACTAGCTGCATGGCACTTTTGGACAGCAGTTAATGACTGACGGTTTGTATTACCTTACCATCAATCTGGCTACATCCAGCATGCGATTGCTGAATCCTGTCTCGTTATCGTACCAAGACAGAACTTTTGCCATTTTGCCAGAAGAAACCATCGTACTCAAGCTATCCACGGTAGATGACGCTGTGACACCATTATAATCCACAGATACCAGTGGCTCCTCGCTATAGCCAAGGATACCTTTCAAAGGTCCGTTGGCAGCAGCAGCTAGAGCGGCGTTGATTTCGTCTACACTCGTTTCTTTGTTCAGTTGAACTGTCAAATCGACCAAACTAACGTTCGCCGTAGGGACTCGCACTGCCATACCATTCAGTTTTCCCTCTAATTGTGGGAGAACGAGACTTATCGCTTTCGCAGCACCCGTTGAAGTGGGTATCATGCTGACGCCAGCTGCTCTCGCGCGACGTAAGTCTTTATGAGGAAGGTCAAGTATCCGCTGATCGTTAGTATAGGCATGAATGGTGGTCATTTGGCCGTAAGCAATACCCCAGTTATCCTCTAAGATTTTGGCTACTGGAGCCAAGCAGTTAGTGGTGCAACTTCCGTTTGACACGATTTTATGATCAGGTTTTAGGTCTTCGTGGTTAACGCCATAGACAACTGTAATATCCTCACCTTTTGCCGGAGCAGAAATGAGAACCTTAGGAGCTCCTGCTGCAATGTGGCGTTCGGCATCATCACGCTTAGTGAAAATTCCGGTACACTCCAACACAAGGTCTACGTTTTTGTCGGCCCAAGGTAGCTCTTTTGGGTCACGGATCGCTGAGATTGAGATATCTTTTCCATCTACTGTGATAGCACCTTCTTTAGCGGTGATCTCTGAGTCCAGAGAACCGTGAACAGAGTCATACTTTAAGAGATGGGCCAAAGTCTTCGTATCTGTTAAATCATTGATGTGAACGATTTCTATATCTTTTTGACGTAAGGCGGCTCTCATGACAACGCGTCCGATCCGTCCAAATCCATTAATTCCGATTCGTACAGCCATAAATGATACTCCTTCAAGCAAAATTGTACGGTTCAGTCGCCGGTTATACTTTAGGCAAGGGAAAATTGCTACTAAGCAAGTCGCCATGGCGACCAGATCGGTGGTTTTGTGTCGAAAAAAACTCAATCCACCGCTACAATGACCTATTGAGACGCTGTTTTCTCTTAAGAAAGGTTTCCCCATGCATAAATTTACTCTCTTTCTGCTAGCTATGGGTTTTCAAAGCGCTATGGCTCAAACCGACATCGACCCCGAAATGGATTTCGATCAACCCAGCACTACCCTTAATACCCGCTGGGAAGCCCAACTATCGCTACAAATGACACCGAAAGGTTTTGGAAGTAGAGTTACACTCTTGCAATATATATCCCCCTACTTTCAGTTTGGCCAGGACATCCGATACTTTCGACAAGAGGAAAAAGAAGCAGCCAACCGCGAGGAACTTTCCTATGGGGGAGACTTTCACATGCGGATAACTCCTTTCAGCGCTTATAAGTTTTCACCTTTTCTGCTTGGTTTTGGAGGGCTTGCCGGCTGGCGTGCCGAGAATGAAGTTTTTCAGTCTCCGATTGCAGGATTTGCTGGAGGGTTAAATATATATCTCACTGAATTTTTTGTTTTAACCGTAGTCCAACGCGAGACATATTTTACTGACACACCCCCAGAGTTCTATTGGGGCATCAAAACCGAGAATGACAAAGTATCCCAAAACCAGGTAATGTTGAGTTTCAGATTTGAAAACAGCATGCTTTTCTAGAATTTTTCTTGATAACTTTTAGTATAAGAGACAGCAAATTGGGACAAAGATTTATCACTTGCCAAGTCGAACAATTGGAAAATAAAGGTCAATACGCGCTAATAAAATTGCGAAGCCCGGAACCGCTGAAGCAAATGCCAGGCCAATATACGATGCTAAGATACACGGATACCATCGTAAAACCTTATTCCATCGCTTCCTCTCCAAACGATGAAGGACTCATTGAAATTTGTGCGATTGTTAGTGAAGATCCTACTATCAAAAAGATTCTGTCTCAAAAAACCCAAGATTTGACACTAGACATTTCAGAACCGGCCGGTAACTTCGAAATTCCGAAGGCCGACAAAACTGCAAGTTTTTTAGCAGGAGGTTCGGGTATCTCACCACTGCGTTCGATGATCAAGTGGCGCCTACCAGAGACTAAAAAACCAACTACCTTGATTTTTGGCTGTCAGTCAGCGCTAGGCATCCCATACCTTGAAGACTTTCAATCGCTGGCGCGGGAATACACTCAGTTTCACTTTCACCCTATCGCCTCTGAGGATGACTTAATCGGAGTCAAACAAGGCAATGTCCTGGATATCTTAAAGTCGCAGCCAGAAGCGGATGAGTACTTTCTTTGTGGACCTAAGGGCATGATAGAGGCTGCCAATCGATTCTTGATCAACAAAGGCATCAGTGAAGACCTTATCTTCACTGATAAATATTAGTGCTAATGGAAAATTTGGGGTTAAGCCCTATAGGACTAACCCAACTATAGATTTTTGTACTCGCCCAAAGCTTCACGAACGTCGCGAGCGGCCTTGACACCAATATCTTTTAAGGCTTTTTGGTCTTTGGCTAGTTGGAAAAGTGAAAACTTGCCTTCTGTTGATTTCAAAAAGGCCATCACTTTATCTTTAGTGCGATCCCATTGATCCGACTGGAATTGATCCTGTAACGTCACGAGCTTATCGGGCTCACTCAATGCGCGGGAAAGATACCCAGGCAGAACAGCCGACTTCACAATAATATACCAGAGTCCTGCTACAGCAGTGGCAATGGCTCCCGATAGTAATGGTGCCGCAAAGGTTTCAAATTGATTTCCGATATTAAGGTTAGAACTAAACACAAACGAGAGCAAGCCGGCCGCAAGTGAAAGCAAAAAACCGAAACTCATCCAGCCTACAAAAAGCTTTCTCTGCCTCAAGCGAAACGTCATAAGAGCACTGAGCATGAGATCGATTTTCGCTCCGTGGTCTTCTATAAAGGTCGAGAGATGATCGAGGCGGTATTTTGGAGCCTCGAGAATACTAGCCTTAAGATCTTCACGCTGATTACCCAACATCGGTAAAAATGCTGGTAGATCTTGCTCGGTTTGCGAGTAAGAAAAATGAATATGCGGAATGTCTTTCCGTCCCGTCATTTGGGAAAGATTCCAGCATAAAGTGCCGTAAACTCTCAACAGGTCGTTAAGATTTTCACACTCATCCACCCTATTTAGGACGAACAAAACGCGGTCCTCATAGGTCGACTGGGGAATCGTTCTCCGCAAACTCTCATAGGTTTCCCTAATCGTTCCCGCTTTATGAGGATCGAACAAAATCAAAATAAGATCAGCAATGCCTGCTAACTCACCAATGACTTCTTGATAGTTGTACCCGCGATCATTCTCAGCAACACTATCCAGCATCCCTGGAGTATCGATTAGTGCAAGATTCTCAAGCAGGGGACTATGAACCTTCTTGAGCTTGAAATGAGATATAAACCGCTTCCCATGCCGCTTAAGAGAACCAAAAGGGTATTCTGGATCATTCACAAGCACCATACCGTCGCGATCTTCAACTGCCTCCTCATCGTGATGAGTGATGACAGTGAAGGAGTCATCTGTCGGTGCCTGCCCCGTCTTTTGGACGTCCAATCCAAGCAACTCATTGATTAGAGTTGACTTCCCTGAAGAGTAATTACCTAAAAGTAAAACCACAGGTCGCCACTTAATCTTTTCAGCCAGATTTGTTTGGCTATACCCATATTTTTGTGCCACTGGTGATAGCTTCCGCTCTACAGCTGAGACAAGCTCAATCCTAAGGGAATCCAAATAGTTTTCTTTGTAACGATTATCTTTTGCCAAAGTCTCTCTCTACCTAATACTCGTTTAGGCCTAACTTATCCTGAGCCTGCTTCAATGTCATCTTTTCTTTTTTGGCTGCTCCGCCCTTGCCACCACCGCCGGATCCGACAAATTTATCCTTGTTATCTTTAAATAGCACATTAAAAGTAGTTAAAGAGCCATAGGCTTTGGTGATATAACCTTGAAAATTTGCTTTATCCTCTGGCGAAAGCTTTGGATGCCCATTGATCTTTTGCTCCAAAACCCTCAGGCTATCGCGGACTCCTAAAACCTTTTTCAAAAAGACATCAAGAGGGATGTCCTTGGCCTGCGTATCGTTACCGGACTCAATTTTAATATTTCCGCCCACCCATTTGTTGGCCAGCTCGGCCGGCTCTGGATTGAACTCTTCGATAATCAACTCTCTCATAAAATCCTTGAGGGCTTCTAGATCCATAACAAAACTCCCTTACAATACCAATCTGGCTTGACTTCACTTATACCACGATATAGCCTTGCGGCGAGGAGGCGAAGCTTTGGCCATATATTACCGACAGGTTAATCATAGCATTATTATTTCGGGAAAAACCTATCCTTACAAAAATCGGATTAAAGAGCTAGGCGGGACCTTTTCTGGCCAGGATAAGGTCTGGACCATGATGGCTAACGAACAGACCCTCGAAGCTGTGGCTGAACTTTGTAAATCAGTAGGCGGTGGACCATTGAAAGTCCCCTCGCCTAAGTTTGTGGCGGAAAAAGCCCCCATAAAGATCGAAAGCAATACTCCCTTCGATGCTGGCGCTCAAACTGTGGAAGGCCTGAGCGTTAAGGAGCTTATGGACAAAGTAGACCTTCATATCAAGCAAGCTTTCCCACGAGCTGTTTGGGTCTATGGCGAAATTCAAAGCCTTAACGTACGCAGTGGTGCCGTATACCTACAAATTGCAGACTTTAAGGAAAACTCTTCGAAGTCAAATACGATCACAATCAATTGCACCATTTGGAAGCAAGCGATTTTGGCAGTTGAAAAGCGCTTTAACGGTAAACTTGCCTCAGTCTTACAGGAAGGCCTAAAGATTCGGGTCCTATCACAGCTAAATCTATTCAAGGATCGCGCTAGCCTAAGTCTTAATATTCTAGATATCGATCCCAGCTTCACCAAAGGCGCTCTTGCATTAGAAAGAGAGAAGCTATTAAAGGACCTTAGACGCCGGGGGCTAGATCGTTTAAACAAATCTATAATCCCGCACCTTTTTCCGCTAAAAATTGGGCTCATAAGTGCCTCTGGTTCCAGAGCCGTTTCTGATTTTATCGATCAGCTACGAAGCTACCATTATCCAGGAAATATCCTTTTCATGCCTACACAGATGCAGGGAGAGAACACCATTAAGGCAGTTTGCCATGCGATTCAAGAGCTAAATCTCCAGTCCTGTGACTATATTGTATTAACCAGAGGAGGAGGGTCACAAGCTGACTTAAGATGGTTCGATAATAAGGATATTGCGGAGGCCATTGCTCATTCAAAAGTCCCAATCATTGCAGCTATCGGTCACCATGATGATGTTTGTGTAGCCGAAGAAATCGCTTTTAGACGGGAAAAAACCCCAACAGCGGCAGCAGATTTCATTGTTTCAGAGATCCAGAGCATTATCCTTAGGATCGACCGTTCCCGACAAAGAATTCAGGAAGTGTCCCGACTAAATCTCCAAAGATTCGCCGAACATTTGGAGTCACAAAGTAAAAATATAAAATTATTGCTCATCAAGCACCTTTCTGATTTCTTTCACCATCTCCAAGGACTACTTGCAAAGTTGCAGCAAAACTCTATTCAACAGCTAAATCGCGTGTTTGATACTCTGAACAACCACAAGCTGCGCATTTACCATTTGGCTGATAGGCACTATCAAGTCAAACAGGGTAAGTTGCAAAATTTGGAAAACTATGTGAATCGCAATAGCCTACAGAGAATCGCAAACTATAATGAAAGTCTAAATCAAAAAACCTATCAACTCAGACAGTCTACATTGAGCTCTCTGCACAAGGCTGAAGTTGAGCTTAATCATAAAGCATCCCTAGTAAAGAGCTTGGATCCTAGCCCCTGGATGAGTAAAGGTTGGACACAGATTACCAAAAATAAACAGCGAATTAAATCCATCAAGGATCTTAAATTGAGTGATACCGTTCATTTCCGACTAAAAGATGGACATGCAGAACTTGAGGTAAAACACCTTGTTGAAGGGAGACAGAAATGACAGAAGAATCGCCAAAAAGCTATCAATCAATGCTCGAAGAAGTAGAGACTATCGTAACAGAAATGTCTTCACCAGACTTGGATCTCGATAATATGGTGACTAAGGTAGAGAAAGGGTATCAGCTCATCGAGGCGATGAAGGAGCGTCTTAGCCACACAAAAATGAGAATCGAGGAACTTCACAACAAATATGAGTGACGTATTTTGTTAGAAGTCTGAGCGCAGTACTCTTGTTTCCTTTTCCACAGGCGGTATTTGAGCGATCTGTTTCTTACCTGTGGCAACGCCTAAATCTGCAAACTTGCGACTAGTGACTAGCAGCCTTCTTTCAAGCGAACCCACCGCACTATTATAAGATGCGACTCCCGAGGAAAGGTTTTTTCCTAAATCTTCCATGTGAAGGGAAAAATCCGCCATACGCTGATATAGCTCGGCTCCCAACTTCGCTATAAGCTCCGTGTTAGTGGCAAGTGTATCTTGCCGCCAAGAATATGCAATTGTACGCAACAATGCTAATAGAGTCGTAGGAGTAGCGATAATAACGTTATGCCTGATCCCCTCTTCAATGAGAGTTGGATCTGCTGAAAGGGCTGCACTAAAAAAGCTCTCTCCTGGCATGAATAATAGGACAAATTCTGGCGTTTTCTTTAAGGCTTTCCAATAAGCCTTACGAGACAACTGCTGTATCTGTCTTTTCACTGCAGCGGCATGATCCTGCCTGAGTTTATCACGGTCCTTATCTGAATCGGCCTCAACTTCTTTTAAATAAGAGTCTAAAGGAACCTTCGAGTCCACCGCAATAAATCGGTCCTCCGGCAACCTAATAATCATATCAGGTCTTTGGATTTGACTTGATTCATCCGTTACTGTTTCCTGAGTCGAAAAATCGCAATGCTCAAGCATGCCCGATAATTCAACAATTCGCTTCAGCTGCACCTCTCCCCAGCTACCTCTTACTGTGGAAGACTTTAAGGCAGTGGCCAATTTTGACGTTTCTCCAAGGAGGTTGAGGTTCAAATCTTTAAGATGACCCACCTGCTCCTTAAGAACCTGAAACGATGCGATTCTCTCTTTTTCAATATTACCGACTTGCTGTTTAACCTGATCTAGTGCTTGCGATATAGGCTGGACCAAACGACTTACGGCGTCTTCTTTTTGACTCAGCCGCTGGGAAGAGGCCTGCTCTAATTGAGAAAATGAAGCCTTAGCTAAAGACAAAAACGTCTGCTGACTCTCAGATAAGCTGGTAGCTGCCAGAGATTTAAATAGATGAGAGAGTGACTCTTCCATCTCGGCATGATTCTTTATCTTAGAGCGAAGTAACTCTAACTGAAGTTCCTTCTCATTGTTGGTTAAGGTGAATGTGGTTTTCAGCTTAGATTTTTGAACAATAAGCACTACCATTATAATAAGTAGAGGCAGCCCCAAACTGGCTGCCCCAATCATGATTCCAACATAGAGTTCATTCACAAAAAATTTTCCTTAACTACCGACGCCAGGCATGAAATTTAGCCAAAAGTCGCAATGCCCAATCAGGTGCGTGGGCTTTTTTCCACATTCCAGCAGCACCTTTGTTGGCTTCAATATAAGTCGGATAAGCATGTATGGTCCCCAAGATTTTATTCAACCCAATCCCATACTTCATGCTCGTAACAAATTCACCAATCATCTCTCCTGCCAAATGGGAAACAATCGTCGCTCCGATGACTTCATCACTGCCAGGCTTCGTCAGAACTTTTACCAAACCATAGTCCTCCGATTCGGTGATCGCACGATCTAATTCATCGATACCGTAGGTAGTCACTTCGTAAGGGATACCCGCAGCCTTGGCCGAACTCTCGTTGTGCCCCACCTGAGCAATTTCAGGGTCCGTGAAGGTACACCAGGAGATCACCCTGTAGTCAACCTTAAACTTTTTGAAGGGAGAAAACAGCGCGTTGACAGCACAATACCAAGCCTGATGTGAAGCAGTATGAGTAAACTGATATGGTCCGGCAACATCACCACATGCATATATGTGTTTTTGATTTGTCCGCAAGTATTCGTCCACCTTTATGGTACCGTTCTTATTGAGTTCAATACCTAGCTTATCCCAATCATAACCATCAGTATTGGCTTTCCTACCTACAGCAATAAGAATCTCATCGAAAGGTATCCGAATTTTTTCGCCGCCCTGATCTGCAATCAGGATTTTTTCCCCATCGACGACTTCAATTTTTTCTGCCCTAGCTTTGGTCACATGATTGACACCTTCCTCGGAAAATCGGTCAATCACAAACTTAGCAATGTCATCATCTTCACGAGCAAGGATCCTATCCTGCATTTCGATCTGAGTAACATTGGAGCCTAGCCTTTGAAAAGCCTGAGTCATTTCTGAACCGATAGGTCCTCCACCCAGAACAACTAGACGTTTGGGTAGCTCTCGTAGGTCCCAAAGATTTTCCGAGGTAAGGTATTTGATTTTATCTAGGCCTTCAATGGGAGGGACAAAAGGTGATGCTCCCATAGCCAAAACAATGTTCTTGCCTTTAAGCACCTTGCCATCCACTTCCACCGTGTGAGGATCGATGATTTTAGCTTCGCCTTGGAAGCACTCGACTCCTAAGCCAGTGTAGCGCTCGACGCTGTCGTGGGGGGCAATTTTTTCAATCTTTTCATGAACTCGATCCATGACCTTGGCGAAATCAACATCAAAATCTACGGAATTCACGCCATACTCTTTGTGCCTTCGAAGCTCCTGAACGTAACGAGCGGATTTTATGATAGCTTTGGAAGGAACACAGCCATAATTGAGACAGTCTCCCCCCATTTTCTTTTTCTCTATTAAGGCTACTTTTGCGTTTACTGCAGCTGCAATGTAGGCCGTTACCAAACCAGCTGAGCCGGCACCAATAACAATTATGTTGTAATTCTCGCTCATTATGTCCTCGTTATGGCTTTCAAAATTGAAATTTTGTTCTCAAACTATCACAAGGCATACATTCGCTGAATCAATGAGTTTGGTTATTTTTTTCTTTAATATCTCTTCCGTTTGCTCGGCGCCACATGAGTGTCTGCTGGCTTACATAGTGATATAAATACTGATTTGAGGTCATACGGACCAGTTCGCGCTTTAATTTTTCCATGCCATTAGGAGTATCAGGAGTAATAAATCCACGGTAAAAACTCCCATCATCGATGAGTACGAAAGCTGGAAGAGCTTCATTTTTTTTCACGTCAGGTATCAAATAGGGGCTATCGTCCATCATAAGGGCAACGTCCCAACCTTTAGGAAAGACCGAGTCGTCAGCTGTCCCCTGGACGATGAACCTAGCTGAACGAGGCGCATACTTGTCGTCCTTTTTTGGGCTAAGCTCGCGCTCAAAATATGATTGCACCTCCCCCATTTGGGCGACAAACTCTGGACAACCTGTATCACAAGCATTACCAACTGCCGCGACGATGGTTAGGTGTTTGGCTGTATCATTATGGTTCATCCCTACGGGATTATTGCTAAACAAGAGTTGAAAATCAGGTACGACTCCAAACTCTTCGATATTCAGGTCAATCCTATTCTTGTATTGATAAGCCAAATACCCTATGGGAATCGCACATAGAATGAAAACAAGTGTCGTTCTTTGAAGGGCTTTTTTGTGTCTATTCCAATTCACTTAATGTTTCCTTACGTAGATATTTTTGCGGCGAGGAATCTGGCCGTCCCATGCTGTGATACTCAAATCCCAGAGACGTCAACTCCTCGCCCTTATATTGATTCCGAAAGTCAAAAACAAGCTTTCTAGCCATTATCTTTGAAATCTTCTGCCAATTAGGCCTACGATACTCACCCCATTCCGTGAGCAAAACTAATGCATGGGATTTATCAAGAGCTCGATAACTGTTATCCACATATTTAATGCGATCATGATTTCCGAGGTCTTTAGCAAAATTTGGGACCGCTTCAGGATCGTGAGCCACCACGGTGGCTCCTTTAGAGATCAGAGACTTCACAACGGTTTTTGCAGGCGCTTCCCGAACATCGTCGGTACCAGGCTTAAAGGCAAGTCCCCAGATGGTAACTATTTTACCTTCAAGACTTCCGAGGCTTTTAATAATTTTCTCTGCTGCAAACGCTTTTTGTCTCTCGTTAGCTCGGGAAACGGCATTTAAAACCTCAAGTTCGACTCCATAATCTGCTCCAGTATTAATCAGCGCTGCCACGTCCTTAGGAAAACAAGAACCGCCGTACCCTGGACCAGAGAATAAGAATTTTTTTCCGATCCTTGGATCGGTTCCAATCCCCATCCTTACCTTGTCGATATTGGCTCCTGCTTTCTCGCAAAGACGAGCCATTTCGTTCATGAAAGAAATTCTGGTCGCTAACATGGCATTGGCACTGTATTTAGTCAGCTCACTAGACCTCCGGTCCATGAACATGAGTTTGCCGATGTCATCAAGAACGAAGGGGCCGTACAAATCTTTGAACTGCAACTCTTTCTCGGCATTTTCAATTCCGACCACAATCCGATCTGGTTTCATAAAATCCTTGATGGCATCCCCTTCCTTCAAGAACTCAGGGTTTGACACCACAGTGACGGAGTATTTTTGCGATCGTCGCTTCAGTTCTCTATCAATAACAGACTCGACTAGATCGCAAGTCCCTACAGGAACTGTCGATTTAACAACCACAGTTAAATCTGAAGTCATCAGACGTCCAATGGATTGCGCAACATCTAATACATATTTTAGGTCAGCAGACCCATCCTCACCTTGAGGAGTCCCTACGGCGATAAAAACAATCTCGGCGGATGGCAAAGCCTCTTGCAATTGAGTAGTAAAGTAAAGCCTTTCATGAGCGAGGTTTCGTTCTATGATGGCTTCCAAACCCGGCTCAAAAATAGGAGAAATGCCCTTTCTCAGATTTTCAATTTTCTCAGAATCTAAGTCAACGCAAGTAACGGTATGCCCTACCTCCGCTAAACAGCTTCCCGAAACCAGACCCACATATCCTGTACCGACCATTGCAACCTGCATGAAATGCTCCCAAAAAACGGTAAATTTCAGTGATCTTTAGGTATACACCCTACAAACCATCCCCGCAATAACAAGCCGACAAATATGACTTATTCTGGAAAGTAACGAAACAAAGTTGCCCTCCTCTCGTTCGCACATATGGGGCTTCAGGACCTTCTGGATAGGTTTGCAAGTCACCTAGCCCTAGTGGTATCCTCTAAATAGGTATAAACTCACGGCAAATTCGCAATTAGAGCAGGTAAGTTACTAATATGGCTGACGATAAGACCATTATTGCTGACCCTGGGGCCAGTATTTTCAATCCGCCCAAAAAAACGGCCGCGTGCTTTGTTCAATATAGTGGAGCGAACTTAGGTAAACGCTATGTATTAGACCAAAAAGACATGGTTGTAGGACGATCGCCGAACGTTCAGATCGTCGTCAACGAGCAAAGCGTCTCTCGGAATCACGCCCAATGTCTTGCTTTAGGAGATAACGTTGCCATAACTGACTTAGGAAGCTCGAACGGAACCTACGTCAACGACAAGAGAATCGCAGAGCAACACACCCTCCATGATGGCGACATCATTAGACTCGGTAATATTGTTTTCAAGTTTTTTGCTCAAGGAAACATAGAAAACGTCTTCCACGACAAAATTTATCGCATGGCAACTATCGATGGCGGCACCCAGACATTTAACAAAAAGTATCTCATCGAAGCCTTAGAATCCGAGTTTAAATTTAGCCGGACTTACAGCCGCAATCTGTCGCTAATTTATTTCGATTTAGACTTCTTTAAGAAAGTGAATGATACCTATGGCCACAATGTCGGAGATTTTATTCTCAGAGAGACCTCAGGATTAGTGAAATCGATGATCAGGAAGGACGATATTTTTTGTCGATTTGGTGGAGAAGAATTTGTTATTCTTTTGCCGGCAACAGATGCGAAGACGGCGTACGATTTAGCCGAGCGCATTCGCATACAAACGGAACAACACGATTTCAAATCTGAGGGACACGTCATAAAACAAACGATTTCCCTTGGTGTGTCGCAGTTAAATCAGTCCATGTCTTCGCCTAAGGATCTATTGGAAGATGCAGATCAAAAACTATATCAATCTAAAACAAATGGCCGAAACCAAGTCACTATTTAAACTAGTCACCGGTGTTCTAGTCCTCGTGACGGTAGCCGCCTGCCAAACCACTAATGATGAAGGTGTCGAAACAGCCACAGCCATCGAAGCAGATACGGATTACTACAGCTCCTACACAAAAGCTACCAGATCAAAAACGGTACACGACGAGTTCAAAACTCGATTTTCGATCACGTCTACATTCCTGACCACTGATTTCAGGAATGCTATGGCTAAAAGGCATTTGGAGTTGTTTCAAGAAAGCCAACCAGTTCTTGGAGAAGCCTCAGACAAAGCCGGGTTCTTTATTAGCGCCCACGTAAGTAACGAGGATCTGGCAGATCTACGAGACGAGAGGCTATGGAACATCTTTGTCGACTCTCCTAGCGGTCCCATACAACCGGTTCTTATCAAAAAGCTCAGAGAAAAAGAGCAGTGGAAGGCGTTCTTTCCCGAGGTTAACCTCTGGACGGAAGAGTATCTAGTTTTGTTTGATAGTAGTTTCGGAGATTCCGAAAAGCTTGTTCAAAAAGACGCTGTTAGACTTATGATATCTAACCGTCACGCAAAAGTTTCCTTCAATTGGTAACCGATGCAACGTGACTCCAAATCCCTAGAATACAATTAGTATTAGTATGTGCTTTGCCATTTGCAAAAGCTCAAACATGCCACTTTCGACACACAACCCCCAAGACCTGGTAAAATATTTAGAGGGAATATTTGAGACTGTACGCAAGTCTTAGGGGGGAACAGTAATGATAAATCGCCGTGATCAGGACATCATCAACGAACTCGTTGCACTCTGTAAAGACCTTCAACAAGACATTATGGGTCATTTGACCTATTATCGAGCCAGTGTCTACAAATCCGAAACTCAAGATCAGATCAATGGACGATTATGGGAATTGGAGCTGGTCGTAAAGCTATTTGACGATGATGATCTGGATGACTGTTTTGACGACTTTAAAGTATCAGCCACATCTGGCAATATCAGGATACCTCAAGGGGAATGTTTATTGACCTGGCGCATCAGTAGCCTTTTCAAAGAACTAAATTCTCGCCTGACGGAGCTCATAGAGATGAGAGAGCAATCAAATACGCAACATGAAATCGTGCGGAGAACGCGACAACACAAACTCTCTCTTATCTCGATTTGCAAATTTGGTAATCGCAACCGGGAGTTTTTCGAATCCTTATGAGAAGAAGTCTCATATATCTATTGGGTGGGTTAGCGGCCCTAGTAGCACCACTAACCCTCCAAATAAATCGGAATCTCGAATACGAATACGCTTTTTCCACCACTATTGTATTTGCCTTAATCGCTTTTTTAGTCCCCCTATCGAAAACCTTATCCCATCAGACTTTAGTTGTGGGTAAAAAGCCGATTTTACTTTCTTTAGTAGTCTGGCCCACTCTCCCCTTTTTTTGGTCTTTATTTGCAGACCCAGTGTGCTCACCCCGAGAATCCCTACTTTGGCTCCTAATCAACCTAACGCCATCTCTCATGGTACTAACAGGTTTTATGCTAGCTATGAGCCGATGGAGAGAGTCGCTTGATAGTAAGACTAAATTTTTTTTCATTTGGTCTGGTTTGCTATTTGTCTTCGTCATCGTCCCCTCAATGTATCTTTGGTTTTTTCCTCAAAAGCGCATTACAACTTTATTATTCGGCTTTATACATGGGCCCATCTACGATCTATGGATTCCTGTCGATGAGAGCATCGTACTCTTAAGAGCTCTGCATGGATTCATAGGGTTGGGGCTAATATGGCTGTTCCTTGCCCGCCCGAGCGGTCTTACCAAAAAAAGCCTGATTGTCTGCACGTTACTTTGTTTAGTCGCTAGTCAATTTGATTACTCTAAGGCCTCGCTAGGTCACGGTCATGCTGCGATAAAAAACGAGCTTAATGGGACTATCGAGGGTGACCTCTACAGAATCCACTACGATGAATCCCGGATCAAAGAAAAAGGTAGGAATTACCTTAAAGACATTCAGCACCAAGCAGACTTTCATATACACGATATGATTCCCTGGTCTTCCATTGACCATAAAGTCGACATATATGTTTATAACAATTCAAGTCAAAAAAAGCTCTTATTTGGTGGGGGTGCAACGGATTTAGCCGATGTCGTAAGCCCGTCCATACACATTCAATTGGAGCCTTGGCCTCATTCAACCCTGCGGCATGAGTTGGTTCATGCCATCACTTCAGGTGACGCTTATTTCGGGTTAGGGTTTCATCCCAACATGGCATTAACCGAAGGAATTGCTACAGCTTTAGCTCCAAATATCCGAGATTTTAGTGAAAATGAGAGTGTATCATCTCTCATAAAACAGAATAAACTTCCGGATATGAATCGTATTTTTGGGCCACTTTTTTGGCTCGAGTCGGGTCGTATCGCCTACAGAACCGCGGCATCTTTTTTGCTTTTCCTAAAAGAAACCTACGGACCTGAACCAGTTTTAAAACTATACAATGGAAAAGCTTGGGGACCTGCATTTGGTAAAAGTCGCGATGACCTTGTGACTACGTGGAAGCAGAGCTTTGCTAAATGGGATGAAAAAAAGGTTAGTCCGTACGAGCAAAAAGTGTTTCGTTTCCCTGGAGTTTTTCGAGATCAATGCCCTCACAGTAAAGCAAGCTTACAGCCTCGCAGTGATATATTTCCCAGCTGGAGGCAACCTAAGGACTGGAGCTATCAAAAATACCTAGATTGGCGTCTTGCTATCAATCCAAACGACCAAGCTATAAAATTAGCTCTCTGGCGATGGCGCTTAAGAAATCAAGAGGACTCGTCCTCGGATCTTTTTCCTGCAAACCGCTTAAAATACTTGGAAGACTTCCAACAAAGAGTTACCGAAGTGGATCGCCTCATGATAACCGGAGATTATGCAGGAGCTGAAAACTTATTGCTATCAGTCTTCGAAAAAAGCCAAACAACGGATTTAGGGCTCAGCCTCACAAGGCAGATCGTATTTCGCACCCTCGTTTTGAAACAACTCGAGCAGACTCAATACAAAGAAATATTCGCCTACCTCATGGGCAGCGTGGGGATTCCGAAGGACTTTCTTAATAAAACTTGGCTTCACAAATACTTGTACATAAGATCAAAGGCCAAAATCAAAAACCAGACTCTTGGCCTCCTTGTTCAGGAGGAGTTGCCAGATTATTTGACTGACAACCTAAGGTTTGAGTGGTTTCGATGGATTGGTCAAAGAGCTATGAGACAAGGAGATTTTGAGCTTGGTAAACAAGCGTTCAACGAAGCCCTAAAATTCTCACACAATGGAGCCAAAAGAGCTATCGCACTCTTCCGAACTGAGGCTGCTTGGCTAGCGGCAAAAAAACACTCTATGTAATGAATTTTATTGGACAAATAATTGTTTTCTTAATACTACGGCAAAGTCTGTCGATGGTGTCCGAGTGATAAACAGATAGAGGACCGCCGGAACTATGACAGCCAAAGTATTCAACGAAACAGTCTTTATTTGCGATCGTAATATGCACTGGGTTTCCCTTCAGGTCAGGCGACTACTCGACCATTTAAAAATACCCGTGATTAATCTGAGTTCAGATACTCCATTGCGTTCAGCCTGGTCTCGCATCCATAACACCCCAAAAATTATTATTCATTGGGAATGTAAGGACAGAATCGGTGGAGCCATCATCGAGGAGCTGCTCGAAATCAGCCCTAAGTTTGACATTGACGAACGGCTCATCGTGATAACCTCCGAGACACAGGCGGAGGACGAAGTCTACTTCAAGGAACTGGGTATTCATAACGTGGTTTACATGCCAAATATGAAATCAGAAATCAAAAACGGATTACGGCAAATTAAAGACTGCCTTCTAAACCCATCGTCGATAAACGTGAAGCGAGAAAAACTCTGGCGCAAGGTGCTTCACTCTCTTGATCTACTACGCCCCGGAACTGATCCCGACCTGGTAGAGAGAATATCTCAGCAAATTGAAAAAGCGGGTATACTTGATCAACATCAGTCAGCCAGATATTTCTATGGAAAAGGCCTTCTTGCCCATTTTAGTGAAGGCAGCGAATCGGCTGAAGATTTTTACAAAAAAGCTCTTGGGCTTGACGCAAACTACTATCCCGCAAAACTAAAAATGATAGAGTTGATGATCGCCAATGGCTCCCACAGAGCTGCCTTAGATTCGTTAAGGATGCTCCAAAGGCGCAATAAAAACAATATTTCCCGATTGGTGAAAATTGGTGAGATTCATCAACAACTCAACGATGCGCAAAAGGGCGAGCACTACTACCGAGTCGCTCTCAGCAAAGATGCAAATTGTGGATCTGCACTCAATGGTCTTGCAACACTTAGGTTTGAGCAAGGTCGATTGGAAGAAAGCCGAGACCTACTAGCTAAGTCTGCGACAGCATCAAAGGTTGCGTCAACGCTCAATCAAAAAGGGATTCATTTAGTCAAGCAAGAAAAATATGAGGAAGCTCTTTCACATTACTCAAAGGCCCAGTATGTGCTGCCCCAGCAAGACAAAAGCCCCATGCTTTTTTATAACATGGGGCTCTGTTACTCACGTTGGGGAAAAGTCGATATGGCCAAACAGTTTCTTCAGCTAGCCCTAATTAAGGAGCCCAATTACAAGAAAGCTCGTCGGCTGCTGGAGCAGATTACTCCTAAAGCGATCTAGACTTAGACTTCATCCCGCTTAAGACCGCGAATGTTAGAAGTATCCCAGTTGTAAGACCGGGGTAATTCCTGCGCTTTCCGAATTAAATGAGACTGCTGATTACGCAAATACTGGACAATTTTAGTGTTTGCGGGATCTACTTTGAGCTTATCGATGTTTTGTTGGATACCATTGATTTTCTCGACGTCATCTTCGCTAGTATAGATCTGATCGAGGATTTCATTAAATTTATTTTTTTCTGCTTCATCCAAACCTGTTGTATTGGTGTAACGGTGGTACTTATGGATCGTCATTGGTTCGGTATCAATGACCACGGTACCGTCATCTTTCTTTTCCACCACCACTCCAGGATTGGTATAAATCCCGGCTTTAGGCACTAAATCTCCAATATTCGACATGGGTTCTCCTTCTCTAAATATCTTTGTCTGTAAATACAAAATCAGGAGGATGAATACCCTCTGAGTTCATAATGAATGCCATTTCGCTTTCTAAGTACCGCTTCAAGACCCACCGCGTGGGATCTTGACGAAGCTGCTCGACTTTCTCTTGAAGAAAAGCGACTTTTTCCTCTGGGATCTTGCGTTGCCTAACTTCTGCAGATACCTGATTAAAATCTTTCCGATCAGTGGGGTTTAATCCGTTGATAAATCCATTCAGTTTCGCCTGCTCAAAGCGTTCGCCAGATTTTTCGGCCACAGCTGACCCATCGGAGTTGCGCTTGACCACCACCCCAGGCCGACCAATCCGATCGAAAACCATACTGCCCACATCATATTTCATCAGGCCTCCTAACCTTGATACCAGTATATCCACGAATCCTAAGCATACCAATGGCTACAGCCAATCAGATTTTTCCTATTAAACTAGGCAAACTTATGGGTTATTTCGAGATATCGAGCTTAAGTTAACCTGAATATTCGCCGATATTATCCTTGATGAATGAGAGTTACACTTACTGATCTGTGGTTAGGAAGATCCTATGAGCGAGATTATTTACCTAGCAGAGGTACGAAAAAAGCGGAAGCAACAGTACCTGCAAAAAAACAAAAGCCTATTGGATGACTACATCCGCGGCTACATCACAGCGAACAGCTATATGAGCTACGATGTCTTTTGCAATCGCTATTTGAGTGAGATGCAGTGCCAAAACGAGATGGCTTGGGATTATCTGGATTTTAGAGACATAGTCGGAGAAGCCATAGCCGAAGTTCTGGGAGATGAAATTTGGAAGGACATAAGAAGCCAACCCTGGTTTAAAACACAATACGTGTCCAAGGAAGAACTTCTCGATCGGCTGACAAGCCTATTTATAATCGGTGCTGCCGTGTCAGGCGGTGAACTCTAAGCCAAACGATCAGCCTAAGATTCCATCGGATTATGATCAACTATTTCATTATTCACAACTCGATCACCCATTGAGGTAACCATTCCTTCAGCGATTTCACGCAGTGCTGTGACCGCCTCTTTATTCTTAGTCTTAACGAGTGGCGCTTTTCCTTCCATTAGCTGCCTTGTACGATGCGATGCCACCGAAACTAGTGCAAAACGGTTCTCGATGTGTTCTAAACAATCTTCAATGGAAACTCGGGCCATAGATAAAGACTCCTGTGAAAAGGTGAATTTCTGCTTATATATAAGCAAATCCACCACGTCAACCTTTGAGTAAACTATTACTAGGGAAATGATAGTAATTGTAATGGATAGAAAGATGATACCAGAACCATGGTGCAACTGGGAACCCATTAAAATTATTGATTTTCAAAATTTTCTTATCCTGCGAACCCCAGCAAATCTGTGCTTTTGATGATACAATATTGACAGCACAAAACATGGAAGCCCTGAATTATGCCAAAGCTAACAGTTCTGCCTCTCATTTGCCTATGGGCCTTTGCCATGGTCATCGGGACAGGACTGCCAGGAACTGTATCGCTCGCTCAATCCTCGGGCAGCAAGCAAACTGGCGTATTAAAAATGTATAAAAAGGCCTCTCAGCTGTTTCAACAAAGTCGCTTTGACGATGCGATCAGCGCCTTTACCATTATTTTGAGGAGCTATCCTAGCCACGAGCCCTCGCGGATTCATATTGCAAAATCTTATTATCGACTTGGTAAAATTGATCAGGCAGCCAAAATCTTCTCGCAGCTTGTGGTCGAGAACTTCGACCCCGAGACTGCATATGAGTACGGTCAGACCTTCCTCAAAAAAAAGAAGTACGAGAAGGCCCTCAGAGGGTTTCAGATCGTACCGAGCGGCCATGCTCTCTTTGACTTATCAAGCT
Source organism: Pseudobacteriovorax sp. (assembly GCA_013215145.1). Taxonomy (GTDB): domain Bacteria; phylum Bdellovibrionota_B; class Oligoflexia; order Oligoflexales; family Oligoflexaceae; genus DT-89. The sequence continues at coordinate 50,318 of JABSRP010000012.1, read as the reverse complement.
ATTATGGCGGCGTTTGTGCGATAAAAACCAAGGATTATCAGCTTGGCCTCACGCTTATGGAACAGGCTGTCGTCCTGCCGAGCAAGCTCATCAAAAGCAAACGCAATTATCAGCGCTTCGCTCAGTCTAAGCTATTAGAAATACAGGAAAGAAAAGAAGCTGCGCGGCGAGAGAAGGAGAGGGAACGCGAGCGCGAACGGCAAAAGCTGGCTAAATCAAAACGAAACGATCGGCGCTCAAGCCAGCAACGCCAACAAGCACCTACGGTGGAGATTGAAGGCTTTCTACTAACCGATAACAAAGCCGGCATCTTTGCTCAGCACCTTAGCCAAAGTCAGGACTTTTCAGGAGACAGTCAAGCCGAAGCAGAACGCACGGAATTCGGAGTTTTTGCTCAGTACGGGAAAGATTTTTACTTCGGTTCTAAAAGCAAACGCAGCCATTTTCATTCCAACTTGTCTGTCCAGTCCAGTCAGCTGCAGTTGAAAGATAACGTTCGCGACATATTAGCCTCACCGAGGGAGACATTTCGCGGAGAGATTATCAATACCACCCAGGCCAAGTCCTTTTCCGATGTGGCTGTTGCTATGGGTCCTGAGTGGAATATTGGAAACAACACTTGGTTGGGACTGAAGGGAGAGTATCTTCTTTTTCTTCCCGACAATGACAGCAAGCTTCAAAGCTCACTGCCTAATTTTACGCTGAGTCTCGGACAAAAGAACCCTAAGTACTGGATCCTCCTAAAAGTTGACTATCACATACAAAATTATTTCGAGGCTCGAAGGCTGGAACAAACTAGCGAGCACCTTTCTCTCAACCTCCAGGTCAACCAAAGGCTTCGGGTGTTAGCCTCAGCCGATTTAAGCCAGTTTAATTACGTGATAACCGAGACTGATGGACCTGACTGGTATAATAGGCTCGGGATCCGAGCCACATACGACTTTACAAAAAACCTGAAACTATCCCTCGATGGATATTACGAGCAGGTTCAGGGTAATCGACGCAACGATATCATAGAAGCCACCGAGCCCGGGGAAGAGAATACCGACGCCGATTTTTCTCACCAAAATTTGGCTGGTATCGCAACGATTGAAGTTTTGTTTTCTAATTGGCTATCAATTAGCCTCCATGTTGCTGGTTACGATCGTGAAGTACAGGAGATCAAACCAGACAACCCAGAAGAGCTAAGGAAAGCAGTGAAAACAGCGCTTCGTGACGAATTCCCCACTTTTTTGACAGACTTCTATGGGAACATTACGGCATCCTACTCCTTTTGAGCCTGTAAAATGGGAGGCGCATTATGGATCTTTTTTGGGTTAAAACTCTGGCGAAGTCCAAGCTTAAAGATGGCCAGTGGTTCTTGGACAACCCCGACGAAGTTCAAAAACACAACAAAAGAGCTATCTCAAAAAAGGTCTCTTCTATTTACCAAGACCTTTTAATGAGCGTCGCTGCGTTTAATGAGCACACCCAAGACGACCGCCAACTCAACCTTTGTCCTATGGACAAAGACGCAGATGGCTTGTTACAGGGATTCGTTATCTTAGCAGAAAATATTCAGCTAAAAGTAGAAAGATCTGGCACAAAACTTATGGCGATACTAGAATTCACCGAATCGTTCCAACTGAGGCGTCGTGTTTTGCACCAGTTTGAGGCGAGATTGGATGCTCTTGGTGGCATAAGGTGGTGCATGGATAACAAATTATTCGTGACCGACGACATGATTATCAAACAACTTCTGCATGATATTTGGAGTGCAGTCCTAGAAAAATGACAGGGTCACTATGAAAATATTTTTTCCCGAGAAAAACCCAGATTCCATTGTTTCCTCTCTCGAAACTGCCATGGGAGACCGAGCTCTCAGTAAAATCGTCAGCTTTAGCCAGAAAAACGAACAGCTCATTGTGACCTTATCTAAACTTGGCACCTCTACCCTTAGCTTCGATCGCAGTGAATCGGCAGATGGCACCACGTACACCCTAGCCAAGGAAAAAATCGCGCTTTCCCACCGGCCTTTAAAGTCTGACGTGACTGGTAAAATCATCAAAGTCGTTGAGCGTGCGGGTGGCACGGTCGAAAAATGACCTCCCACCCCTTCAGTTTGCCAGACGAACTAGAGACTCACACGATTTGGTCTCAATTCGAAGCCCAATCCATCGACCAACAGTCGATTGAGAGGCATGGGATTCCGCTGTCTCATTTGATGCAGCAGGCAGCAGAGGGGCTTTTTAAAGTCATTATGAGCCAGCATAAGCTCGGCTTTCGGTACCTCATTTTCTGCGGTAAGGGCGGGAACGGAGGGGACGCCTTAATTCTTGCCAACCTTTTGCACAAGCATCAGATTCCCGTATGCGCCTTTTCCGGGTCAGGTAAAGCCGAAGAACGTCCATTTCCCAAGCCAACTCGGGGCCTAGATCTTAGACCTATTACCGACCTCAATCTCTCCGCATTCGTGCGAGAAAAAACAGTGGTCGTCGACGGTTGTTTTGGAATTGGCATCACCCGTCCTTTGACAGGCGGCCCTTGGGCAGATGCTCTTAGCCAAATTCGGCAATGGCAGCCCGCATATGTGATCGCTGTAGACGTGCCCAGTGGTCTCCATCCTGATTCTATCGATGATGATTTCGCACCGATATTACCTGCGAATACTACGATCACATTTGGCAGAAAGAAGCCATGTCATGTTATGAGCCCCTCGCGAACCCTGTGTGGGGACGTGATCGTTGTTCCCGTCGATTTTTCTCCCCAGGCTATTCGCGATGTAGAATCCCATCATACGATCAGACAGGTTCGAGTCAAACCAGGGCAAATCCCCAGGATTTGGTCGAAACTTAGCAAGGATCTACATAAATACCAGAGAGGTCATGTTCTTATTATTGGTGGAAGCGTTGGTAAAACAGGTGCTCCCATTCTGTCAGCCAAAGCTTGTGCTAAAGCAGGGGCCGGTTGGACCAGTTTATCGCTGCCTGATAGGGCTCAACACACACCTCCTTTTATTGTTAGAGAAGACTTTTTTGATGCTCGCGGTCATCTCAAAGAAGATGACATCTTCAACCACATTCTAAGTCGCAAGGTTAGAGTCCTTGTCATTGGGCCTGGCATGTCGCAGTCACTCCTAACAGAGGCATTTCTTTCAGAATTAGCAAGGATCTGCGACGAGCAGGATCTTAAAGTTATCTTAGACGCCGGTGCGATTCATGGGATCGGTGGCAGTCTTGGAGGTAAACTACCAAAATCTCGCTTTCTTTTGACCCCTCATCCTGGCGAAGCAATCAAGAGTCAATTAGTCTGCGCAACGCCAAAGAGCCTGAAAGATCTGCAGAAGCTAAAAAACAAATGTGAAACACACGGGTTGGACATATTTTACAAAACAGCGACGCCAATCATGCTAGGTTCAGAGTCCAATACACCCAATCTTTTGATATCAGAGTCAGCACCCATTTTAGGCCAAGCGGGGTCTGGTGATGTGCTGGTCGGTGTCACAGCAGCCATTGCTGCAGCAGGGTTACCTTTGAGTACGAGTGTTGTCATTGCGCAACTGCTACTAGTTCAAGCTGCCTACCGTACCTTACAGGTTTGCAAGGGAGGTCATGGAACCATAGAGGACATCATCAATCAAATTGTGGTTCATTAAGAGAGGAATATACCATGTATTTAATGCCAGGCTCGAGTTTACTACCCTATAAATCTGTTTTGCCGCAGCTAGGTGAAGGAGTTTTCTTAGCTAGCGGAGCCCATTTGGTTGGGGATTTGATCGTCGGTAACCAATGTAGTTTTTGGTTTAATACCGCTGTGCGGGCAGATTGCTGTCATATTCGCATAGGGTCCCGCACCAATGTTCAAGACGGAGCTGTGATTCACGTCACCAACGGCAAGCATCCCACAATCATCGGCGACGATGTCACCATTGGTCATAACGCAACCATTCACGGTTGCGAAGTCCACGGTCCCTCCTTAATCGGCATGGGTGCGATTTTAATGGATGGTTGTGTCATTGGCGCTAACAGTATCGTAGCCGCAGGCACCCTTGTGCCACCGGGTAAGGTATTTCCAGAAAATTCTTTGATTAAAGGTAACCCAGGAAAAGTTGTTCGCGAGGTCAGCGAAGAGGAAAAAAGTTTTTTACTGACGTCGTCTGCTTACTATATCGAGTACAAAAGCAACTATGTACCAAGTTAGCCTTAAGACTCCTCTTTACCATATTCAGATGCCTTTCTGGGAACCATTTGTCTGTCAAAAGCTGTTAGTAGCCCCTTGGGTTTTGAACAGCGTTAGACTTAATCGGCTTGAGGATCTATGGCAATTGACAGATTGGAGCGAGACAAAGTTTATTACCTATATAAACTGGCTTTTAGCACAAAGAGCCAAAGTATCTTGGTGCGGATCAGATGATGTATCCAGGGTATTTGATAGTCGACTCAGTGAAGCCGAAGTCATTGATAGTGCCAAAGAGGTAGTAAACATCAAAACGGTTGACCTGAAGGACTTTCAAAGTCGGGATCAAGATCGGCCGCTAAGGATACTTGCGGAAAACTCAAATCAAGCCATCTCGGTAGCCCTCTACTTTTTAGAAGAGGGTTTTTCAGATCTTAGAATAGATCGAAGCTGCCTAAACTATAGTGCTAAGTCACCTGACTCGGGGTAGTAGAAATTCATAGTTGCTTCGATGCTTGCCGCTTCTTTATCACTAAGACCAAATCTCTCGGCATTGCTAAGCTCATGACTGTAAGCTTCGCGTTCGGCATTAGATGTTCCGTCAAGCCCAACTAGATCTTGGATACGAATCGCAGTAAAATTCTGCTTACAATGAACTTCAATTTCGTGAGCTAGTGTTGAACCTAGTAGAGCCCAACTTTCGAAGGCTGCCGGCCCCACAGAAACCTCTAATTTCTTACCCCAGCCTCTCAGTGTTGTCAGGCCTCTATCTTCGAATGTAGGGTCGTAGTAAGGTTTTTTCACATTACTAGGGACTTCGATATTATACATGGCAAGAGCAATATCGACTGACTCCTGCGATAATTTTGGCTTAGTGCTTGGGAGTTGAATTGCGATGCTTTCGGTGGGATTGATCATACTGCGGCGAGCATCATAGTCTTGCTTAGCCACCATTAAGGTAACGAAGGAAAACACGGTTAGGCAAAAGTATAGGAAAGTAGGGATGCGATCCGATATTTTTCGGAACTTTTTACGATTCAACGACAACAACATAAATACCTCAACAACAGCAAATAACAACAACAGGAGTAGCAACAACATTTTGGGCTAGGTAGTGCCCGTAGCCATAGATGAGCAAGGACTAAGCCAAGCATAACTTCCTGTATTAACTAAGTTAATAAAATGATGACCTGGTGATTGCCCTGGACAGATGTCAAAAAAACTGACACCCTAATCACAGGAAAGGATAAAAAAAACCTCCCCCAATCGCTAGATTGGGGGAGGCCGCGAGTTGCAAGAGTAAGTTTAGTCACACGATTTCCATCGTAATGAAAATACAAAAGTGTTTTCTTTAAAATTCATTCCATTCTCTAATACACCAATATCAAAGTTTTGATTGGCAAACTCCTGGGTGAAAATGGATTTTAGTCCAATCGTGGATCTACCAGAGCAATCTGACCACAAACTATTATTGACGGTACCTACAAAATCAGATTCACCGTTGTCACCGGACACGTTCCTAATCAGCTTAACCGAACGTTCTGGAGTCGCATTGTTAGAGTATAGAACCTTTCCTTCACCGGAAACTGGGAGCCCACTAAAGCTACCTTGAACAAGTGAAGAGTCGAATTTATCGATACTGAATGCCAAATCTTCCGGATATTCCAGGGTTATATTAACTAAGCAGTTCTTAATTCGCTGGGAGGAAACTTCGGCACTAACGCGCCAATCGAAATCTTTTAACTTAACTATAAGAATGTTATTTCTAATGGCGAGGCTCTCAAGACACCCCTCGTTTTCGATATCGTTGTCTTCGATAAAGAAATTTTCAAAAGACCTGACGGCCTCGATACTCATGGCTGGTGCCTCTGGATCAATCATGTAGGAATAACTGTCTGCCGAACGAAGAATCGATTCCGCAGTAACGTCATCATTTTCAATCACCACTCCGTTGCCATCGCGGAGAACCAATTTATTGTCGGCGCAGTCTTCTCCAGCAATACAGGAGCTTTCACTACCATTTTTGCTGTTGTCTTCCTTTGTCGCGCATCCCACCGATAGCAGAAGGGTGGACAAAATAATTCCACAGGTAAATCTCATAGCCATAATTAACCTCTTGCTTCAAACTTTTCGTAAGTGCCGCTATTATGGCATGTTTTGGCTTTTATGCAAGTTTTTTTTGGTTTTTTTACATAAGCGATATCGAGGACTTATGTCATTGAAGCAGGGTTTTACCAGTTTCTACTCTAGAAGGGGGACCAGAAAAAACCAGGTTGCCACCTTCTGCTCCGGGGCCAGGACCGAGAGTCAGCAACCAATCCGCATTTTTGATTAGGTGTTGATGGTGCTCAATAACAATGACTGTGGCACCTAGTGATCGTAGTCTCATCAATTGATTCAATAATTTCTCAACATCCGATATGTGCAATCCTGTGGTAGGCTCGTCTAGAATGATGAGGTGCCCATTTGTGAATGTTTTTTTGAATTCGGCTGCCAGTTTCAATCGTTGAGATTCTCCACCAGACAATGAGTTACTTGGCTGACCCAACCTTAGATAGCCAATCCCTAAATCGATGGCTGGCTGCAACTTGCGAGTTATCTTTTTGAAGCTTTTAAGATGTTCCGCGGCCTCGGATATGCTCATAGATAGTAGGTCAGCAATGGACTTACCACGGTACTGAGCAAGCAAAACCTGTGGCTTATACCTGGCACCCAGACACACGTCACAGGTGATCTTGGCATCAGCGAGAAATTTCATTGTTAATAGTTGATACCCTCTTCCTTTGCAGGCTTCACAGCGGCCTAAGTCTGTACTTAAAGAAAAGTGTCTGGCAGTTAGCCCGTAGATTTGGGAATGGGGCAATTTTCCGTATAATTGGCGTAAATCCGTGAAAATATCTAAATATGTCGCGGGCATGCTGACACTGCTTTTGGCGATTGGTTTACGATTCACCAATGATACTCTTTCGAAATGCTCTATCCCTTCGATTCGTTTGGCAAATTTCACCTGAAAATCTTCATTTAATGCCTGCTTTAGATTCCTAAAAAGAACGCCAGAAATTAAAGAGCTTTTTCCTGCTCCACTTACTCCCGTCACTACCGTTAGTTGTCCACTAGGTATGGAAACCTCGGGTATCTTCAAGTTGTTTAGGTTTGGTCCCACTATCTTTATGAACTTGCCGGAGGACTCTATTTTTTCGGGTATCGACACTTCTATATCATCGTTTATCTCTGCGAGGTAAGCTGCTGTCAGTGATTGAGACTTGAATTTCCCCGCCTGACTTGGCGAAAATTGGGCCATAATCTCACCTCCTGCCAGTCCTCCTCCAGGCCCTAAATCGATGATAAAGTCGGCACGCTTCATGATGGTTTCGTCATGATCGACAATAAGGATTGTGTTACCTTGACGTTTTAAATAATCAATAGATTCCCATAATCTATCCAGTTCAACGGCTCCCAACCCTTGGCTTGGTTCGTCTAAGACATACAATACGCCACGAAGATTTTCTGCCAGAGAACTACTAAGTCTTAATCGTTGAAGCTCGCCACTCGAAAGGCTACGTAATCTCCGTTCTAACGTTAAATAACCCAAACCAATATTTTCTATTCGCTTCAATTGGCTTAAGATTTCTTCTATCAGCCGATCTTCCGCCTCTTCGGTTTGCTTGGATTGTCGCTCACGCTCAAAAAATTTGATCAGTGAAACTACCGAACTTTTCTGAACCTTATGGATACCAGAACCTCGATACTGTATGGCATCTATATCGCGACGAATACCTGTACCCCGGCAAACACTACAAGGAGTATCATAAATTTCTTCGGCTTCAGTATCCTCATCGTAAATAAACCCGGACCCATTGCAGGCCAGACACTTCCCCAGCGAATTCATAGAAAAGTAACGAGCATCGAGCCTTGGCCAAGAAAAATTACAAACAGGACAGCCATCATTGATCGAAACTTTAACAAAATCACCGTCAACATCACCGTCTTTGGAGCTTTCAAACAGCTCACAAAAACCTTCCGATAATTCAAATGCCGTCGACAAAGCTCTAGCGAGTCGATCCGTTTTGTTGGCCTTTACGGGGACGTAGTCAACAATTATTTTGATATCATGCCGATATTCACGATCTAGTTCGATCGGTTCTAAAATTGAAACAATACTGCCATCGACGTATGCCTTGGAATATCCTTTTTTAGAGAATCTTTTGAAATGTTGTTTAAAATTCCCTTTTTTCTGGTTTGCGATTGGCGCACATATCGCGAGTACCTTACCTTCGTATCGGGGGACCATAGTCGACACAATCTGATCTACAGTGGTTGCTTCTGTTGGCTCAAAGTGATCTGGACATATTTTAGTTGCGTATCTTGCGAAGAGAACCCCAATTAGCTCATTTAAATCCGTCAAGGTTCCGATGGTAGCTCGTGAAGACGGTTGAGTCTCGTTTTGTGCTAACGAAACCGCAGGGGAAAGCCCGGTTATATTTCCCACATCGGGCTTTGAGCCCATATCAAGAAACTGTCGCGTATAATTTGATAAGGTATAAAAAAAACGTCGGTTCGATTCGGCTAAAACAATGTCAAAGGCGAGGGAGCTTTTTCCTGACCCGCTTACACCGGTGATCACAGTGATTGCGTTGCGTTTAATTTTTACATTAAACCCCTTAAGATTGTGTTCTCTTGCGTTTTTAACCTCAATATAAGAACTATCCAACGAGTTCATGTTGTCTCCTAATGCAGAGCTTTAAGGCTTCTCTAAAACTAGCGGGATTAGCAGAATTGCTACCGAACCTATCAGCTGCCGGACCGTGGTCAGGAGAAACACGAAGAAACGGCAGTCCCCCAGTAATGTTCACAGCATCATAAAAATGGGCTGTTTTTAACGGACCAAGGCCCTGATCGTGATACATAGCGAGGACCGCATCAAACTCTCCTTCAAGGCAACGAAAAAATGCGGTATCTGCAGGAATCGGACCGACAACCTGTTTGCAACGGGCATCCGTTTTCTTAGCCTTCTCGATGGCTGGCAAAACGATCTCCTGATCCTCAACACCAAAAGCCCCTCCGTCACCACAGTGGGGATTCAACCCCACAACTGCGATTCGGGGACACGTAGAATGGATCAGTGTTCCCATCGTTTGCGCCAGTAATCTTAGCTTACGGTAAACCAGGTCCTCCGTAAGCGTATTAGCTATTTGGCTGATCGGCAGATGATTTGTTACTAAGCCCACCTTAAGTTTTGGACCCGCGAGTATCATTATGCCTTGAGATCCCGCCATGGACTCACAGAACTCTGTTTGTCCAGGGAACGAAAAGCCGACATGGTGACAGACAGATTTATCGATAGGACCAGTTAATATACTTGCTGTTGTTAAATCCAAGCGTTTTAGAGTTTCTAAACTACCCAAAGCAATCTCACCTCTATGTCGACTGCTTAGAGCCTCAGTGTTTATTTTCGGGGCGGATGTCTCAACATGGACGAAGTTTCGTTTCGAGGGATCAAGACCCTTGATGGAATCAACTAAACGAGCATCGATTGGCGACCCCCATCTTCCATTTTGTTCTTCCCATTGGTGATAGTCCCCAATAAAGGTCACCCCCATATTGGTCTTATCAAAAAGATCGCCAATTTTGTTCAAACACTCAATATTCACGCTGAGTGGATCCCCAAGGGTGATATAAATCATATATTCCCCTTTAACGAAGGTAAAAAATAGTTAGGAAGATCGCTTACGGGAAACGATTCCAGATGACGCGTTGAGGTGATTCCCGTTCCCATAAGTACGGATGCCAAACCAGCTCTCTTTGCGCCTAGCACATCGGTATAGATTTGATCCCCAAACATAATGAGGTCCTTCGTATTTAGGACATTGATGGCATGGTCGAACATCTTAGTGCTTGGTTTACCCAATTCAACAAAAATAGAGGCGATACCCTGACCATAGCGAACCTTCAACCCTTCTCGAAGAGCCGTCGCCAGAGAGCCGGCCGTGATACCGAACCCTCCAGAACCAGAAGGATAAATTAAATCAGGATTGGTCACAACCACAGTGATGGGCTTACCTGCATCAATTCGATCAGAGATCATGGTTAGTGCTCCATCTAGGCTTTCTAAGAAAGGAAACTCCGTCTGATTAGCAATAACTAATATTTCGGCCTCCACATTTGATGACGTGACCAGCCTGGGAACTCGCCCGCTGTTTTCTATGAGCTGGGACGAGCCAGTAGTTCCAAGAAAAGCCACGGGGTCATTAGGCTGGGTATGCTCCTCCAAGTAGCCTTTCAAAAGTGTCCCGGAAGTTATAACTTGAGATGAATCCACATTGAGTCCGAGACTATGATACCTTTCGACGGTCTGCTCCAAGGTCTTAGAACTGCCATTACTCAATATCATAAAAGGCTTATTTTGCAGCTGTATCTGTTCCAACAGCGCAAGGACTCCGGGTAACAGACCATCTCCATCCATCAAAACGCCAAATGCATCAAACAGAAACCCACTAAATTTATTCAATAATTCTTCAATATCTCGAATCGTCTTCAAACTGCTGCTCTCGATTGCTAAAACTAATAGGAATTTTACGGCCAATTCTGTACATTGCCAGCCTGCAATTATGTGGTGCAACCCCTTTCGTGAAAGATAGCCCTTTCTGATGAGTTTTGACTATTTAATCGCCTTCGGCTCTAGCATTGAACCTCGCTCAACCTACATTAAGCAATCCTTCGATGCTATGGCAAAAAATGGTTTTCAAATGATTCAAGCGTCCCATATCTATCGGACAAAGCCCATCGGAAACTGCAACAATACGTTTCTTAACGGAATCACCCTTTGTCGACATAACGCCACACCCTCTGATGTTCTCACGATTCTACAAGATATTGAAAATAACTTAGGACGACAAAGACACGGTCATTGGATCGACCGTACCATTGATCTAGATATTATTCTTTGTCGGGATCCAATAAACCGCCTGCTGAAAAGCTTTAACTCGCAAAACCTAGTGATTCCTCATCCTGAGGCTAAAAACAGGGATTTCGTATTAATCCCAGCCGCGGAGCTTCAAATCCCATGGATTAACGAAGCCCTCGATTTGCCAAATGCCATGAAGCATTGTCGCTACTATACCGTCGATGGGATAGACTCGGCGCCACCTTCACCTTCTAGCTGCCTATGAATCGCTTCATATTGGTCGAAGGAACTTTCATCCACTGCTGTTGATTTATTGATACTGCCGTCACCAGCAAATATTCGAGTAATGGGAATTTCTAGCTTTTTGCCACTTCTTGTGTAAGGAATCGAGCCTACGGAAAAAATATGCTTTGGTAAATGTCTAGCCGTTAGCTCAGTTTTAATTTTAGATTTGATCTCAGAAGCAACACCTTCGAATGGTAAGGAAGCATCTGTTTGCACAAATAAAAGAATCTCCGAGTCCCCTGAAACAGGCCTTCCGATACAGAGAGAATCCAAAACCCCTGAGCAAGACTCAACCGCTCGATAGATTTCAGCCGTGCCAATCCTCACTCCCCCTGGATTCAGGGTAGCATCCGAACGACCATGTACAATAATACCTTTGTTTTGTGTCACTTCGATAAAATCACCGTGGTGCCAAACCTCTCGGTCTGAGTACTCTCGGAAATAAGCGTTAGCATAACGTTCTTGATTATCATCGTTTAAAAAACCAAGCGGTTGACTAGGAAAAGGCTTGATACATACAAGCTCACCTTTTTGATCGATCATGGACTGTCCGTTAACCCAACTTTCGACAGCCATTCCCAAGCCAGCAGCTTGAATGACACCACGGTAGATAGGAAGATTCGGCACCCCTAACATAAAGCAGGATATGATATCGGTACCACCGCTAATAGAGACTAAGCGATGTTCGCCGCCCACATGCTCATAAAACCAATCAAATTGTTCTGGCAACAAGGGAGCCCCAGTAGAAAGCACCTGATAAAGGCCACCGAGATCGCATTTTTCTTTTGGAGAAAAACCCTTAGCTTCGCAAGCACTCAAAAATTTGGGACTCGTGCCGAAACTATGCACCTTATACTGTTCGGCAAGCTCCCATAGCAAACCAACATCAGGGTAACTCGGGCTACCTTCAAATAAGAGTAAATCACTACCCGATGCCAAAGCTGATACCATCCAATTCCACATCATCCATCCACATGTCGTGAAAAACATCAAACGTTTACTTGGACCCAGATCGCAGTGTAGCTGATGCTCCTTACGATGTTGAATAAGAGTTCCACCAACACCATGTACGATGCACTTAGGAGCTCCTGTGGTTCCAGAAGAGAACATAATAAATAAAGGATCATTGAAACCAACAGAGGCAAAGGAAAGATCAGGAACAATATTCATCAATCTAATTTCGTTGTAGGAGTATAGAGAATCATCGTCTCTAATATCTTTGGCAAAAGACTGCAAAGGATCGACTATAATCGTTGTCTTTAGTGACGGCAATTCGCGGCGAACCTCGGTCATCGTCCCACTACAATCGATCGTCTTCCCATTATATTGGTATTCGTGGGTAAAGAATAAAACTTCAGGATCGACCTGGCGAAACCTTTGTAGAATGGGATCACTACCAAAATCCGGTGAACATGATGACCAGACACCACCCAATGCCGTCGTTGCCAACATCCCCACTAGAGCTTCCACAGTATTTCCAACGACGGCAGCAACTCTAGTACCCTTAATGACACCCTTTCGTCTTAAAAAACAAGATAGAATGGCAACTTCAACTTTTAGATCCGCCAATGAGAGTTTTACTGGTTTCTCGAGACCTTCCACAATGGAAATGATTGCATCATCGCGTTCAGGGCCGGAAAGAAGATTTTCCGCAAAATTCAAAGAGCAATTAGAAAACCAGCGGCTGGATAAGAAAGGGGACTCCTCATGTTCCTGTTCGTACACGGCCTCATTAAGAAACTGCCAGCGAACCTCTAGAAACTCCACAAGAGAGGACCAAAATAATTCAGGTTGTTCAATCGAGAATTGATGAAGGTCCCAGTAGTTAGCTATGTCAATCTTATGCTGACGTCCGATGAAATTTTGAAAAAGTGCCATTTGAGTCTTTTGACTCAAACTATCCGGTGACCATAGCAGTTTCTGCTGACTCTCGACCATGATACCCCCTCAAACCTTGGAATTTGTCATTATGGGGTATATCTAGCGACTTTTTAGATTTTTCGCAAGGTTCTATGGATCTACCGATTTGTCCAGTTTTTTGGCCAATTCTCGAAACATTTTTAGACTATTCTCTATGGGATTTTTCTCTGAATGACTGGACTGAGAGTCTACTTTGGGCGGTTGTTTAATGCTTCCAGGCGAGGCCTTAGGAGGACTGAATCCCCTTTCACCAGAACCGGCTTCTATGTTTTGGGTTTTGAGATTCACAGAACTTGCCTTTTGATTTTCGTTTTCTCTTTGCTCTTTCGGCAACTCGTCTAAGACGTTCTCCCGTACAGTTCGACTTAAAAGGCCAATGTCTTCCAACCTTCTAGATATCAAAGGCTCTGAGACCGCAAAAAGTTCCGCAACTTTCTTTGTATCCTGTAGCTTCTCGACAGCTCTCTTCACCATACCCATGGGCATCAGTAGAGCCGCAGAAAACTCGTCTGCTTGCCTCTCTAAGTTCGCTGCAGATTCGGTAAGCACCTCGTAGTTAGGTTGAAGATAGCGCTGCATGGGCTTATAGTCTTCCTTAAATCCGGTGTTCTTCCATTCTCCTCTGACTAAATACGGCTGTACATGTAAAAAGAAGTGACCAAGTTGATGCCCCAATAAAAAGTTTTTTTCCAGCGGGCTCAAATCACTATCTTGGTTCGCTATGGTAACAAGCATTCTACCGCCTTCATCTTTGGCAGCGAGGACTCCATAATATGGCATAGCGGTGTTTGAATAGGAAATACCCACTGCAGAGACGATGCTTTCTACATTTAGTCTTGGATTGTACACATTGGTACCAGCAAAATACTTACGAACGAGACAAGACAGTAGTTCAATATCACCTTGGCCTGCTGTAGCGGCAATTTCCGGAAAAATAGCTAACATGCGACAATCCTCCTTCGCTACTATTTTACCTTATTCCTGCATGAGGGGTCTCAAACTGCCAAAAAAAATAAAAACCTGATTCAGGCATCCGATTCGCGGCCAAATGAATATCATCCAACTAACTGTATTTACTGCATTTTTGACTCCGACTTAAGTTTACGTAAATTAGTCCGAAAAAATATATATGGTCCACAGTTGCAAGGTGCTTATGAACGCTTTCAAACTCAAAGAAAAACGATTTCGTCCGCGGAAGGCCTTAACAGGTCTATTACCTGGTCGTCTGGTGAGAGCAGCCGGAGGTGAGGGGGTTTCCTGTAAGCCAGTGGATATTTCCGAACATGGAATCGGTGTCATTTCTGAGGACGTCCTCAAAGTCGATGATACTTTGATCCTTGAGTCTAAATCCAAAAAGATTGAACTTGTCGTTACTTATTCTCGCAAAGACTTTGGCAAACACAATCTAGTCCGTTATGGACTTAGCTGCATAGATCAATCAATCAATCTCGAGTTAGAATTCCAAGAAGCCGGCTGCTTGAAATAATTTTTTTTCAATTTGATTTCTTAAACTAGCTTTTCCTCTAAATTTTTTGTAAAACGATCGTCACCTAAAAAAAATCAAGCTAAAAAGATTGAATAAAAAAATTTTTTTGGGTAACACTATTAGTGCATTAATCACAGTCATTCATGTTGATCGTCAGGAGGAAGTCTTGAAAGCAGTAAAGAAGAAGAAAGTTGCGAAGAAAACCGCAACAAAAAAGAAAGCCACGAAGAAGAAAGCAGTTGCTAAGAAAAAATCTACAAAGAAGAAAGCAGTCGCCAAGAAAAAGAAAGCAGTAACGAAGAAAAAGAAGACTACTGCAAAGAAGAAAGCGGCCGCTAAGAAAAAAGCAGCCAAAAAGAAAGCAGTAAAGAAAAAAGCTGTTAAAAAGAAAGCCACCAAGAAAACAGCCACCAAGAAAAAAACCACGAAGAAAAAAACAGCTGCTAAGAAAAAAACCACGAAGAAAAAGGCAGTAAAGAAGAAAGCCACCAAGAAAAAAGTCGCTAAAAAGAAAACAACATCTAAAGCTGCTAAAAAGTAATCCTTCTAAACTACATATGTTTTTGAGGAAAATTTTCAACAATAGGTGAAGCAGACCTATTGTTGAATTTTCTTATATTATCGTGCCCACCTTGACATTTTTTACCCGCCAATCTAGTTTATAGTCGTCAATTTGATTGGCTAATTGATTCTCTAAGCCCCAAAGAAGCTTCGATACAGAAGGTCTGACCCCATTATGCTTCGACAAAGCCTACTGCTCGTAAAGATTTTTGTTTCGTCATTCATTCGAAAAATTCGTTATGATTTTATCAGTGAGTCTGTTGTACTAGTCTGTTCGTCAGTACTGCTATTTCTCTTTTACTATATGTTTCAGGACTTTATTCACGTTAAAATGGCCGCCTTAGATGCATCCACTAGGGAAAATTTTGCCAAAACCTTCTCCTATATTTTATTATTCGTCACTGCATATGCAGTCACAAAGTGGACAAGAGGAGAAAGTAAGCTCGAATTCTCTACGATTGGCCAAACTGCCACTCGACTGGGGACCGATAAGGTTACGGTAGCCTGGTACCGGCTGATCCAAAGCACGCTGATTCAGATCTGCTGCTTCGTCTCTCAATGGGTGATCATAAATAGTTTTTTCTACCCCTTCAGTATCGGTCAAATCCTTGGCCTTCAAACTCTTATAAGTGCATTTCTGTTTCTTAGTTTAAAATGGTCATCACCGCAGATCAAAAAGCATACAGCCTATCGAGGATCTCAAAAACACAAACAACACTCTCCCTCTCAAGCTTTGGTTGCCTGGAGATGGCAACAGATCTTATTCAGACAAAGATCCAGCAGAATAGCTCTTACCGCTGGAGGAGGTTCCGCCGCGCTACTAGTCATAAGCTTATTTTTGAATAAGGCGGACTCCTTGATCATACTTCTTTCCATGGCTATGGGTTTTTTTGTTGGGTCCGCTATCATTTTTCAGATCGAAGAAGATATGAAGCATTGTTGGTTGGAGAAAACTCTTGGAATCTCTCATGAGAGGTACACAAGCGCTTACCTTAAGGTAGGAATTCTAGCATCGCTAACCATGTCTATTTTTCTATGTCTCACCATCTTTACACTATATTTTGTCTTGGGTAAGTCCTTCGATCTTGTAACAAGCTTAAAGGTCATTCCCATTTCGTCTATCGGCCCCCTTGCAGTAGCACCACTCATGTTTCAGATCGATCCTGAGAAATCACTGGTGCAGATGCTCTTGTGTTTTTTTGTATGTTTGTTTTTAGGTACTGGAATTTTTGCTCACTGGTTGTTCGCAGCAGCGATTCCAATCCTGTTATATTACGGCATGAAGTATCAGAAAGATCTTTTTTATAAATAGATGGAACCTAGGCGGGATATTCAACCATGCTTTCACTTGAAAATTTCTCTCATCATTACGCAAATAGCGACTTCCGGCTTGGTCCATTTAATCTTGATGTCCAGCCAGGCGAATGCCTGGGTGTTATGGGACAAAATGGAGCAGGCAAGTCCACCCTCTTTCAGATCCTTACGGGAAACCTCAGGCTATCCGAAGGAAGCGCAAGATTTGGTGATCAACCCATATCAATCAGCAACTACGCTTTAAAAAAGAGATTTGGCTATCTGCCTCAGAACTTAGAGCTACCAAAGTGGGTATCGGCCAAGGAGTTATTCTCTTATGCTGCCAACCTTTACGAATTGCAAAACAGCCAGGATATCATTGAGAGCAGTCTCGACTATTGGGATATCCGTCATTTTGCTGACCGTCCACTGACAGCATGCTCACATGGAATGAAAAAGCGAGTTAGCCTCGGCCTTGCCACTATCCACAGCCCTGATATCCTAATTTTAGATGAACCTTTCTCTGGACTCGACTTGTTCCATATAAAGGCTCTTCAAGATAATATTCAGGAACGAAAACAACAAAAACTTATTACTATACTTTCGACTCATATTGCCCCATACACTGCCAGCTTGTGCTCGCGACTAGTGGGAATTCGCAGGGGAGAGCTACTTCCAGTGGAGCCTTGGGGTGACAAATCAGCACTTGAAAAAATCGAGATAGTGGAATCATTCTTTTTCAAAAACGAGACATAATGTTAAATATCAAAACCTTCGCAATTAAATATGCCCTTCCTCTTTGGCGCTGGTATCTCATAGGTACCATCTTCCTCGCTCTCACTAACCTCATAACCTTAGAGATTCCGCAGTTAGCCAAAGAAATTATCAATGCACTTGATGCCGAATCCATCGAAAAAAATCATCTAGTCTCTTTGAGTATTGGCATTATATTTCTGGGGGCTATGCAGATTCTTGCAAGAAGTCTTTCTAGAATCCTAATTTTTTTCCCGGGAAGAAAATTAGAAGCCGAATCTAAAACGGACCTCTTTTCCCACACTATGAAACTCCCTTACAGTTTCTTAGAGAATTTTGGGATGGGTGACCTTATATCTCGACTGTCCAATGACCTTGGGCAAGTCAGAGTTTTCTTTTCTTTCGCTGCCTTGCAGATTCTGAATTTGATTTTTCTGAGCATCTTTACCATTTATCAAATGCTATCGGTACACGTGACTCTGACGATTTTATGCCTCTTTCCCATTTCGCTTATGCTGGTTTCCTCACGATTTTTGATGCCTATGTTGAATAAGTTTTCAAGAAAAAACCAAGAATCCATCGGACATTTGACGACGCAGGTTACAGAAGCATTCAATCATGTTCATGTGATTCAAACTAACAGCGCAGAGAAGAGTTTTAGTGAAAAGATACAGGTAAACAACGAGGATGTGTTTCAGACAAATATGAAATTGGTTGTGTTTCGGACGCTATACTTTCCTCTACTTACGAGTATGACCAGTGTGGCACAAATATGTGTCATAGGTTTTGGTGGATATCAAGTATTTCAAAACAACATCACTGTCGGTGATATTTTGGCCTTTAATATATACCTTGGATATTTAGCTTTCCCACTCACGTCTTTGGGCATCGTCTTATCCATCTTTCAAAGATCCAAAACCGCGATTCAAAGGATCGCACCCTTAGCCGACGAGCCGACTCAGTCTTTCAAGGAAACTGAAAATGACATAATGGCCGCATCTTTACTCCGCATAAAAGACCTTAGTTTTTCCTACGACAACGAAAAACCAGTGCTTGATCACATTTCATTGAGGGTTGAAAGGGGGGAAAAGGTGGGAATCTGCGGACCGGTAGGTTCAGGTAAATCAACTTTATTTAGCATCATCACGCGCATCCTCGATGCCAATCCGCAGTCAGTTTTTATAAATGGCCAAGATATTTACAATATTGAACCTGACCAATTAAGAAACACTATTGGATATGCCTTACAAAATCCAGAGCTATTCTCAGCCAGCATTGAAGATAATCTCACTTTTGGTCTCGAAAACAAGCTGAGCAAAGGACAGCTTACTAAGGCTACTGAAATTGCCCAGGTGACCGAAGATATCGAAAACCTTCCTGAAAATTGGAATACACAAATTGGTGAGAAAGGAGTGCGACTTTCAGGAGGACAAAAGCAAAGACTCGCCCTAGCACGCCTATTCTTGAGAAAACATGAGCTCATGCTCTTTGACGATGTTTTGTCGGCAGTGGATAATGAAACCGAGAAAAACATCATCCAAGCCATTGAAAAGCAAGATGCCGCCCTATTAATCGCCTCCCACAGAACATCTGTCTTGCGATCCTGTGACCGAGTCCTTCTCATGAAAGAGGGTAAAATCATCGACGAAGGCAGCTACCAAGAGCTTGCCAAAAAACATCCTGACATCAGAGAGGACGAGCAGCGTGACTCAATCGAAAAATAAGCTTTGGAATGATATCATTGGTCTGAAAAGGCTGTGGCCATATTTAAGGAGAAGCAAAAAAAAGCTGTATTTCTCTATCGCTTTGATTCCAATTATTTCATTATTCCAAACTTCCATGCCTCTGTTGATTAAATGGATTATTGACAATGGAGTCGTTCCTAAAGATCTGGATGCCTTGATCTATGGTTCGGTGGCCGGTCTCATTTTTATTTTTCTCGAGTATATTGTTAGAGCGACTCAAAGCATCACCATTGCTCAGTCTGTTCATGTTATGATTCGAGATATGCGTGAATCGCTTATCCAGCATATTCTCAGGCTTTCCCCCAAGTTCCATGATCGCAATATGAGTGGCGCTTTAGTTACAAGAGCTACCAGCGACTTTGATAGTCTAAGTGATGCATTAAATCTTGGAGTCCTCAATTCCGTTGTAGACTTCGCCGTACTTATTGGCGCCATTGTCGGTCTTTTTGTTTTGAACTGGAAACTCGCGTTATGTACGATCGTTATTTTACCCTTTGTCGTTTTGCTGATCACTCAAACCTCAAAAGTCCTAAAGCGCACCATGCTCGCAGCTCGTGTGAAAATTGCTGCACTCAATGCTTTTACGCAGGAATGCTTCTACAACAGTAAAACTATCAAACTCTTAGTCGCAAATAGACAGGCTACCAAACAAGTCGCCGAACTCTCAGAAGAGTTTCGCAACGCACAAATGAAATCCGTTATCATAGATGCCCTGTTATTTGCATTTTTAGATGGCATCGCCTCAATTACAATTGGCGTTATTCTTTGGTTTGCCGTTAGCCAGATATTTGGATCCACTGAAAGCACCGTTACTGTAGGAGTCATGGTAGCTTTCGTTCAGTACATCCAAAATCTGTTTGATCCATTAAAGCAGTTAGGTAATAAAATCGCCATGTTACAAGGCGCCTTCACCTCCTTGGATAGGATTTTTGGGGTCTTTGATGTTAAAGACTTTATTGAAGGAACTAAAGCTCTGGAACCAGGTGACGGCTCAATACAGGTGAAAAACCTTCGGTTCGGATACAACAGTGGGGAAGAGATTATTAAAGGCATTTCTTTCGATCTTCAGCAGGGAAAATCCCTCGCACTTGTAGGAAGAACAGGATCAGGGAAATCCACCATCATCAAGCTTCTATCGAAAATGTATCAGGGTTATGACGGCGAAATTAGTTTTAGTGGGCAAAGTATTTCTGAGATCAATCCTACAAAGCTAAGACAATCATTATCCATTGTCCCCCAGGATATCGTCCTGTTTCGCGGTAGCATTCGATTTAATATTACATTAGATAATGAAAAGATTTCAGAACAAGCGGCAAAGGAAGCCGCTGCTTTAGTAGGTTTAGATAACCTACTACAAAGTCTTCCCGGTGATATGGAATTCGAAGTCGCCGAAGATGGAGGCAATTTATCTCAGGGACAAAAACAGCTTATTATCTTTGCTAGAGCTTTAGCTCGCAATCCAGACATCATTATTCTCGACGAGGCAACATCTTCCATAGATCCAGCTTCAGAACGTCTAGTACAATCTGCAATTGAAACGATCTTAAGAAATAAGACTGTCATCGTCATTGCCCACAGACTTTCAACGATTCAAAGCTGTGATGAAATACTTTACCTGCAGAACGGTAAGGTTCTAGAAAAAGGCAACCACGAGACTCTCATCGCAGAAAAAGGGCACTACTTTGACCTTTATTCTGCAGGAGTTAACTCTTAGTCGTTCGAACTGCGCTTTTACTAGTTATCTTTTTTCTTAGAATTCACCGCCGTCCCCACTCCGGTTTGAGACGGTTTCTTTTTCGTGTTTTCCACAAGTGCTGGGATCGTCGACTGTCCCTTTAGCTTGTCCCCCTTTAACAGAGACAGGTAATCTGCGGTAATATGGAGAGTCTCTTGTAGGTAAAAGTCATCAGCTAAGGTGACTTCATCGTCCTCATCAACCTCTTCTTCTTCCTCTTTGGCGTCTTTATCTTCTGGCTTTTCTTTTAGACTGACTCGGGAGCGCTCTTTTTCATTCTCTTTGTATTTTTTGATCTCATCATAGACCTCATCGAAGTCCTTGTTCTTTTTGACGCGAGCCTTGCTTCTGTCAGCCAACTGTTTCTTGTAGAGACCGGTTTGATTGAATTTTTCAAACTTTGCTGACTTAATCTTCTCAAAGGGTAGGGCGTAATCGTAGTATTTTTCACCAATATCTAGTACATCGACTACGTTTGGTAATACAATGTCTGATTCTACACCTCTTAGTTGGGTACTTTCCCCTGCAGCCCGGTAAAATTGATTAACTGTGACTTTGATTGCTCCTAATTGGGGAGCTAGATCGTTAAGGTTTTGGACCGTTCCCTTTCCAAAGGTGTGAGAGTCGCCAACGATGATGCCCCTTTGATAGTCTTGGATGGCACCTGCAAAAATCTCACTAGCACTTGCTGAATGCCGATTTATCATAACCACCAACGGTCCATCGTAGTAGGTACGACCATCTCGATCATAGTAAGTTTCGATATCGCCATCATCAGTTTTGACTTGAACTACAGGGCCTTCGTCGAAGAAAAGTCCAGCCATATTTATGGATTCTTCTAAACTACCGCCACCGTTACTACGAAGATCAATCACTAGAGCGTCGATCCCTTTTTTCTTGAGCTTCTCGATTTCTTTTTTTGTATCGTTGGATGACGATCGATAGTTTTTCAGTCTTTTCTGACGACCCTCGAAATCTATGTAGAATGAAGGCAGAGTAATGACGCCAACTTTTAATTTTTTATTATCCGCAGCTAAGACTTCAACGATCTTGGATGAAGCTTGCTGTTCGACAAGCTGAATTTTTTCTCTTACGATGGGGACCACCATCTTTTTCGTCGACTTGGATCCTTCCCTAATGATGCTCAGTTTTACAGTGGTTCCTCTAGCTCCTCTAATTTTTTTAACGACTTCTTGAAGATCCATATCGATCACATCAACAGGTTCACCGTCACCCTGTGCCACTGCAATGATCTTATCGTTGACTTTGAGCTGTCCACCCTTCTTAGCGGCTCCTCCTTTAACCAAACTAACTACTATGGTGAATCCATCTTCGGACCGTAAACTTGCACCGATGCCTTCCAGGGATAGTCTTGTTCGAATTCTGAAGTCTTCAAGATCTGCTGCCGGCATGTAACTCGAATGAGGGTCTAGGGAGCTAGAAAAGGCATTTAGAAAAATCCCATAAACCCGATCTGATGTCAGATCGTTGTGGCGTTTTAGGGCCAATTCATAGCGCTTTTTTAACTTTTCTTTGGCCTTTTTCATATCGCCGACACTCATCTTAAGACTCAGCAATTGGAATTTGACTCGCTTACGCCACCTTTCGTTCACTTCCTCTGTAGTTTTTGGGTAGTCGAAAGACTCCATATCTACATTCATATATTCGTCTTTGGTAAAATCGAATTTATGTGTTTTGAGCAGTTGATTGATGTACTTTTGCTTTTCCTTAAACCTGAGAGCGTAACGGTTCATGATAGAATCTATTGCAGAGCAATCAAGGTTACCATTAATCATGTCATCAAGTTTTGTTTCATATTTGGCTCTAAATTCATCCACATCTTTTTTATAGAAATAGAGTTTCCAAGTATCCCAACTCTTGATGAATGTATCTAGAGTGCGTTTACTGATTTCGTCATCGAATTTATCGTGGGAAAAATGCATCTTGAAGTAGAGTAGAGTCAACTGACGGACTTCGGAGCAGGTTAAGGCCTGTGCTCGTGGAGCCAAGGAAACGGCTAAAAATATACTAAGTCCGGCCGTGATCCCAATACGCCTCAGATTAGAAATAAGTTTGGTCATGAAATCCTCCACTACGTCGACCGACTAAAGTGTTTTTATTATCAGCTAATTTGCCCAGAGCAAATAGTACCCGAAATGGCCAAGTAACTAAACGTCTCTAGAATATGCTGTACTTCTTCAACCAAGTTTATTTTTATTTTTATCATATTAAATTTGGTTACAAGATAACAACTATAAGACTAGCATGATTATACTGAGAATTACATGAAGGAAAATTTGCACCAGGACGGTTGCCAAAGAGACTCAAGGACCGTTGATAGGTCCTTAAGCCGGAATAAGGTAAGTCTACCAAGACGTAATAGTCTGAACTTTTGTGACTGTTTTGGGTAAATCTTCGTGATCATTATCAAAATCATCGAATGAACCTAGATCAATGGCATCATCTTCGTCATCATCGTAGTCTTCATCATCAGCCGATGACGCTGCGTCGTCGTCCGAAAACAGGACGTCTTCTTCAGATTCATACGCTTTTTTAGCACGATAATAACGGATCATACTGACCAGTAAGATAAGTAGAAAAAGCCCACCGGACACTGAACCAATCAAGATTAACTTTTGAAATCTGGGCTCAGGAACTCCCTCAACTTGGATTGATGTCAAAGCATTCCACGCCTGAGCGAAAGTTTCGCTTTCCGCATCAAACTTATCTGTCAAATCGGTGTAGGTTAGCAGTACATTTTGCGAGCTTCCCGAAACGTAAACGTGAAGCTGAGTCAAATCATATCCGTTTACCTTTAGAAAACTGTAGATGATGACACCGTCTTTTTCTGTTCGGTAATCAAAGAGTTCATGATCCGTAGCTAGGGTAAAGTCTTGACCATACTTTCCAAATGTTTCCTGAAGGCTTTCCCTAAGTTGGGCTATCGTGGTTTCATCGATTGGTGTCGATTCATTTGATACCGCAACTGTAATATTACGTTGGTAGGTGGCTACCCCGTAAACGACGTCTTCAGGTTTAGGCTCTTGCAAGATAACAGCCTTACCAAACTTGTTTTCTAGGATTTCCCAACCAGCCGGTGGGGTAACCCAAATCTTATCTTTTTCAAAGTACTGAGCGCTTCCATCAGAAAGCTTAGGCGAGGCTTCTTGAGCCAGGCTGATGGTCATTGGTGAAAGGAATAGAGATACAGCAGCAAACAACGGGAACAACTTCATAACAACGGTCTCCTATTTAAAACCCAGGAGACTTATCTCATATTTGGCAAGATATGTCAATATAACATATAACTGTTTCTTATTAACTACTTAGGCCGGCACCTAGAGATTGGACATAAATCAAATAGGTTATGGACCACCTGCAGCCACGGCCGCCATTCCAAAGAGCGCCTTAAGGTCTTGATCTGTAAAGGTTAATCCAGCTCCGAGGTAATGATTGATATCTTTATCAACTTTTCCCGTTTCTGGGTCTAGGCGTGTGGGATCATCAACACCTATTAAGGCATAGAGATGATTGAAGAAAAGTACAGATGCATAGGCTTTTATATGAGCCGTTTTCCGGATTTCGCTATCTTTGTCAGCAAAATCAAATACTTCGAGGGAGACTCGGAACCTATCCTTGAAAAAGAACATGTCACCGGCAACACCTCCTGACGATTCAAACATCCCTAATCTAGCCCCAATCCATCCCCAACGTTTGCCTAGCTGCAGGTTGAAGCGGAGTTCTTTGTTCTCAACTATCGTTTCACGGCTCCGCACGGTACCATCACTGTTATCGCCATCTATGGTTTCGGTGGTCGTGTCCAGTGTCCTTTCGGCAAAGTCTGTAAACCCTATGATGTAATAGGCGTCCGGCCGGGTACGAAAAACCAAATTAAAATAGGTTTGAGATGACTCATCGCGACGTATGAAGGAGTGAGTATCCACAGCAATTTCCATTTTCGTCACAGGAGCGAGGACTTTACGGAGGTCTTTAAGTGCGCCTTCGATCTCGATTAAGGCATCGTCTTCGTTGATCAGCTTACCTAAGGTACCCTCGCCTTTTTCGACCTTTTCGGAAATGAGATTTATGTTTTTCGTCGCTCCCCTGACGTCTTCCATGGAAGTGTCAAAATTGGCTAGAATCCGATCGATCCTCTCTTTGTTCTCATCATTCATAACCTCTTTCATCGAGTCTGAGAAATCTCTGATATTGGCAACAAGTGTGCGTACATCCTCCCGATTATCTTCAAGGATACCTCTAGCATCCTTGGTAAATTGCTCGATATTATCGACAATATTTGCCATGGTCCTCTCGCCCTGACTATCGCCGAGAACACTTGAAAGATTCGTGGTTACTTTCTTGATGTCTTCTGCAATCGAACCGACCAAAGAGATGACCTCTTGGAGGTCGGCAGCATCCGTTGCTTGTGGAATAAACCCGTTTGGCCCAACGCCATTCTCGACGTTACTGGGTCGCTTGATCTCGATAAACTTATCGCCCAAGAACCCAACCGTTCGAACGATAATTTTTGAGCCTTCAGGAATAAACACTTCCTTATCCACTTGAAAATCAACTCGAGTGGCATCTCTACTCAATGAAATTTTGCGTACCTTACCTACTGTGACACCATTAGTTTTCACGTGTGTCTTTTCGAGTATACCTGTGGCATCTTTCAAAACCGTGTGGTAGTTGATCTGCTCTTTTCTGCTGAACATATCAGGCGACAACACAAAAATGGCTAGAACAGTGGTCGCAACCCCAAATAGGCTAAAGAGTCCGACGCGATATTCTAATGATTTGCTGCTCATCTAGTAAAGATCTCCTGACCTAACAAAGCTCATCTCCCGTTTCGTCAACCCTACAAAAAACATGAATCATAGTAGTTGGGAGATGGTTAAAAAAGTCTAAAAATTCACATAAATTCCATAGGTCCCTCGACCTTTCCTGCAAAAAACTGACGGATAATCGGGTCATCTACCTTGCGAAACTTGTCTGGCGCACCCGCAAGCTGAACTTTTCCCTTGTAAAGCATCACAACATTTTCTGCTGTCTCCAATGCCGCTTTTAGGTCATGGGAAATGACTATGCTGGTTAATTCTGGGTTCCAGCGCCCCACATCGACGATTAAGTTGTCTATCATTTCCGAGACTAACGGATCCATCCCAGTTGTGGGTTCGTCATACATGATAATCCGAGGATTTGGCGACAAAGCTCGGGCGAGCCCCACACGTTTTTTCTCTCCGGTGGACAGTTCACCTGGGAATTTATCAGCAATATCAGGTAATCCGATTTGGTCCAAAACTTCAAAAACGCGCTTTTTAATATCACTCTCCTTCATCGATCTCCTCTCTTTTAAAGGAAAGGCGACATTCTCGAAAACGGAAAGACTGTCGAACAACGCAGCATGTTGAAAAAGCATTCCTATAGAACGCCTTAAGTCCATCAACTGCTCGAAACTAAAGGTACTCAAGTCCCGATCATCGACAAAAACTCGTCCTGATGTTGGGGTCAAAAGCCCCATAATGTGCTTAATAGTAACCGACTTGCCTTCACCAGACTTACCTATAATTACTGTGATTTTCCCCTCGGGGATTTCTAGGTCTAGGCCATCCAATACCCGATTAGTTCCAAACTGCTTCACTACGTTTTCAAAACGGATCATACTACAACGCAATCTGAATATAAGTGATTCCAAAATCGACAAAAAGCAGAATTAGGAGAATCGTGACTACAGAAGTCGTCGTCGCCACACCCACACCCTTGGCCCCACCGGAAGCCTCTAACCCAAACTTACAGGAGAACAAACTGATGATGCCCCCAAAAATAACAGCTTTTTGCAGCCCACTCCAAATATCTTCAGGCGTTACAATCGTGGTCATTTTCTGAAAAAAAGCCCCTTGATCGATGTCAAAAATCATAACGCCAACAATGACTGAAGCAATTTGTCCCACAAGGTTAAAAATTCCCACAAGCATCGGCAGCATGACGACTCCTGCGATAAGCCTTGGAACGACTAGATAGTCAATAGGGTCGACCGCCATGGCCTCCATAGCATCGATTTGCTCGTTCACTTTCATCGACGCAATTTCTGCCGTGATCGCGGCGCCCGCTCTTCCAGCTAATAAGAAGCCAGTGATTAAGGGGCTTAACTCCCTCGAAAGGGCCTTGCCATTCGCCGCCCCCAGCATGCCTTCTGCACCGAATATGACAAATATAGTTCCCACCTGGAGGCTTACCGCTGCACCAATAAAAAAGCCACAGATAAGAACAATCATGAATGATTTGTTTCCGATGAACTCCATTTGCTGCAAGATCAATTGAATGCGGAATGGCGGTCGTACCAGGCATTTTAGTACTTTCCCCAAAAACACAAAACTCGCGCCGAAGGATTGGATACGACTTAGAATAAAACTACCGCTCTTCACTACAATAGAAGCTATTTCCGTCCTCCTCTACGTAGACGTAGGCTAAAGATCATCAGCAAAGCGCGCCAAGGATTCCAGGGTATGAATGTTTTCCTTACGTTCGCTAACCTTGCCAACGGGCACATCACCAAATCCATGAGCATGCAAAATTGGGCCCAAACTCTTGACATTAGCTTCTATACTATAACCTTTTTTAGCTAGAATCTCTAGATCGTGGTGACTATAACGGGTGTCATCCGATGACTGGTTTAGAGCGGTCTCGATATGTTTCAAAAGCTCTTCTGGAAAACACCGATTAATAAAAACAGCACCCAAAGAAAAGTTTTTCGCTTGCAGCTCTTGCGCAAGCATCTTGGTTGAACGTAGCGAGGAGTTCTGAGCCGTTGTGACAAGGGCGAAGCTGGTATCTTTTTGATGAAGTAGTTTAACAACTTCTTTACCAGACTCGCTAAATCCCTTAATCACATCCTCTATTAAGATAAGAAACTCAGCTAACATCTGCAGCATTTTGACTCCAGTGACCGCAGCGATGCCTGACATCATTTTACCGCCTGCCCTAATGATCCTTCCCGCTCCAAGTTTTTGTGCAATGTGAAACGGTTTGATCAACCATGTCATCACACCTCTCTCCATAAAGCCTGCGAGAGCGTTTGGCCTATCCAAAAAATCCAAGGCGTGGGTATCAGGGGGAGTATCAACGATGATGAGATCGAATGTTGAGTCCTCAGATATAGCGTGAAGTTTTGCTAGCGCCATATATTCAAGTGGCCCTCCCAAATTCTCAGACACAGCCTGATAAATACTGTTAGCGTAGATTTTCTCTCTGACTTTATCGGATTTCGCCCACTTCTGGACCATCTCATCAAATACCGCCTTTTGGTCCAGCATCGCTCCGAAAACACTGCCTGAAACCTCCAAATTTTCAGGAAACTCAACCTTACTAAAGGTGCTACCTAAGGAGATTCCCATGGCATCGGCAAGGCGTTTGGCCGGATCGATACTGATCAGAGCAACTTTTCGGCCCATCTTAGCCCCAAGTGTTGCCAAAGCGGCTGATGTTGTTGTCTTTCCAACCCCACCAGAACCAACAGCGACTATGACTCGGTGTTTCGCTATCAAATCTCTGGCAAAAGAGTTTGCCGCATCATCACTCACTAGTGGGCCTCCTTCGCCGCAGCAAACCAGGTCTCGGCAAAATTATCGGCCAGTGGCTCTGTTACCCAACCAATATCTGGCATGAGAGTGACGGCAGTCTCACTGTGATATTGGGAGTCTGACAAGGCTTTGCTAAGACTTTTTACCGCCGCATATTCCATATCTTGTCTAAGCTTGAGATATTGCCAAGCTTGATTCTGATCCAGACTGTTATCCTCAATAATTTCGCTTGATGGCTGGTCTAGGGTCGATGGTAGGCAGCGATTGACGATAACAGCCTGAGGTCCAGCACCAACCTCTTTTTCCAATCGAACGGCGAAGTCTACGGCTTCCTTCATAACAATCTTCTCTGCCATAGTTACAATGACAGTAGCCACTCTCTGTGGGTCGAGTAGAAAATCTCGAACACGCTGGGTTTCTTTGATAATGGGGCCAACCATGCCCGAATTCAAAACGGCATCTGGTGTTTTCAATAAACTTAAAAAATGACCAGAGGCAAAACCATCAAAAATGATCAAATCAAAGGATTGATCCTTCTCAAGTTCGCTAAAATAGAAAAGCCTACCAAGAAGTGTGAGTTCGGCGACACCCGGGAGCATTTTGATAAAACTTTGTACGATTGCCTTCGTAAACACTCTTTCGAAAAGTTTTGCAAAACCAAGATGTATCGTCACAAAATCACGAAAATTTTCTGCAGGTTTGAGATTGATCGCAAAAATATTTTTTTGTAGTTCTGAAAGATTGTGCCCAACGGCGTCAACGCCAAATAAGGGAGAGAGTTGATCGCGACTGCTAGATTCTACTAGACAGACTTTCTTTCCCTGGGCAGCCGCATACTGAGCTAGGCCAGCAGCGACGGTAGTCTTTCCAATCCCGCCTTTGCCGGTGATTAAAATGACTTTGCGTTTCAGAATGTTATTCAGAAAATTCAATTGGGATTCTCCAGGAAAGGCCGTTGGATCATCTGCATGGAGAATTTAGGGGTGTCACTGCGGCTCCTATTCGCATCGAGGCATCCCGAGTCATTAGCACTTAGCCATAAACTCCATAGCTACGCCAAGTAACTTAGACGGTTTCGCATCGACAAGTCAATCAACTAAGACTGGCTCTTTGTTGCACAGTGACCTGCCCAACTGGGCCCGAGTTATGTATCGGACGACCCATCTTTCTTTTTTTCAGATTCTTCGGTGATCTTTGGGCTGTCGTCGTTAACCCCTTTTTTAAAGTTTTTAATACTTTCACCGATCGCACCACCTAATTTTGGCAACTTAGATGCGCCAAAAAGAAGAACAATTACACCACCGATAATCAACATTTCTGGAACGCCGGGTAAACCCATATCAAAAACTCCTCTAATTCTTTAAGAGAGTGAACCTCTTTATGTACCCATGATAACAGGAATACAATTGTTTCGTCTCATTCTGCCTTTTCTAAAGCCTGCAATTTAGCAAAAGGGTCGGCAAACACTGCCGCTACAAAATATCGCGGAACATGTCCCTCGACAAGCAACTGTTTTAAATAAATGGAAAATGTTTTCCTTTTATGTTCCTTTGAACCACGGAAAAAATCCGATTGACGCAACGACCTAATGTTGAGGCTATCTAATATACTCGAGTCATGTGTTTGAATAAACACGCCTTGCTCGCCGTTTTCTACCACAACTTTCCAGAAGCGGAGCGCCCGCCCATGGCCTAAAGTCATCACTGCCTTATTCTGAGGGATAATTTCATTTTCGGCTCCAATCACAACCGGCCTTGATGGTCCAAAATGTCCACTAATCACGGACTTCTTTTTTCGATTAAACAGACTGAAGGAAAGAGCTACGCCCTCCAAGCGCTTAACGTGAGTCCCATTTGTTAAGACTTTCATCATTTCTTCATAGATGTCTTCCCATGAGACGCCTGCCTTACTTTTCGAAACGATAAGACTACGGACTCCGATTAAGTGGAACCAAAGGTGAGAGCTTACGGACTCTCGGTCAAGCTCAGGGCCATTGAGACGGCAATAGATGACCAGATAGTCTTCCTCAGACGTCGCAAGTCCCAAGTACCAAGTAGATTCCCGTCGAGCTCTCAGATTCCCTTCCGGCCAAACATGAAGCCATGAACAATCTTCCATATAGTGTCCACCAGACTCGTAGCGATATCGACTAGGTGGACTACTTTGTCCTGCCATACCCGAATATCGAAGCCAAAGACCCAAGTAGGCACCGAAATAGTCTAGATCGGTGCGTGCTTGAGCTGAGTCGCCGCCGGCAATTTCGACCTTCTCTAACAGAACAACTCCAATGTTGGTTCCATTATCCTTCATCGGAATAATGGTATTCAAACCAGGTGAGCGAGAATCTGTCGATCGTTTTCGAACCCGTGGCGCCTCACCAAGATCAACGTCGCCACCATTAGGCAAGGTTCCCTCAAGGATTAACGTAGACTGTAAATCATCATCCTCATCCAGTTTGGCTGTCATTTCCAAATCGATATTTTCTTCGGGATTCTGTAGGTTCGCATCCTCTTCAGGCATCATCTCATTGGACGTGGAAGTAGCCTCCCCCTCAGACTTATTCCAAGGAGCATCCCCCTCCGGAATGAAGAGTGCCGAGCGAATCGTAAAATAACTCTTAACGTAATTTATAATTTTCAGATAGGTTTCTGGGTCTCTCCTTTCGCTTGAGAAAGGCCGAGATTTCTTATGGGTTAAATGATCACCCAAAACGATATGAACGGAATCGTAACGGTAGCTTTTCCGTAAGAGACGTAGCATCGAGCTGAGCCCTTGGACCTGAGAAATACGATCACTGAAGACTTTATGAGTCAAATTTAACGCATCTGTAAGAAGCAGGCTAAACTCATAAGTGGGCTCCGATGCAGATTTTTTTCTGGCGGTTTCAGGTATAGGGAATCTATACTCCTCCAATAGCCCAACAGCCATACCTTCTAATAATGAAAGTCCTCTCTCCTTGGAGGCTTTTAGCATATGGTAGATGTATTCTCTGCGATGATGTTGCTTCTCACCTAACAAGAATTTTCCAAACCAAAAGTGAGTCATCAATTCAACCAAAGTAGATCGCGTAAAGCGTCCAGCTTTCATTGAGGCATCGTATCTGGATTTGATATTTTTTAGACCAAACAGCTCCTCAATTCTAGCTACGACAAGGACAGGAACAGCGCGCCTCGAGAAATCATCTTTTTGCACTCTCTCATAAATTCGTTGAAAGACTTCTTTAACGCCTCGTAGATTCAACTGAAAAAATCGATACTCGTGCTGAATAACAGCGGGAAAAAACACGATAAACAGCAAAGCAAAGTCCTCTTCGAAGGGATAGAGAAAACGCGACTGCTTAGCATGATAGTTATTGAGTACTTGCAGGTAGTTCGCAAATGCTTTTTCGGGTTCTCCGGCAGCAAAATTGATCATAGCTTCAATCATTGAGACGTAAAGGCCAGCCTTCCGTGATCCTACCTGTTCTCGTCTTCGTAAATATGATCGATGCAACACAATTTGTTCTCGTGAATCTTGAAGCAAAAGTGAAAAGATGTAGATACTAATGGCCCTTGGACTCAACCAGTGCCTGGTGCGCAAGTGTACGGGCAATAGACGCATTAAGCTTCGAATCGTTTGCTGATCACATTCAATAAGTGCCTGGTACAATTGAAACACGATGCCTTGAACAATTAGCTGCTGATTCTGCTCGAAGGTTAGGTTCGATAAGGCTGTGTTCATATTTTGTTTATAATCTTCGAATTTTCCTTGTAGGTGGTCTAGAGTTAAGGTTCTTTG
The DNA here is from genome assembly GCA_013215145.1 of Pseudobacteriovorax sp. Taxonomy (GTDB): domain Bacteria; phylum Bdellovibrionota_B; class Oligoflexia; order Oligoflexales; family Oligoflexaceae; genus DT-89. The sequence continues at coordinate 18,124 of JABSRP010000012.1, read as the reverse complement.
AACAAGCAGATACCCAAAACTTTGTTTAAAGCCAAGCTCTCGAGCACTCAACAATACCGTATCAAGCAAAAAGTAAGCTGTCTTACGGAAACCCAAGTAACCGATGATAACAGCATGATCACCCAGAGTTCTCAAAATCGCATCCGGTGTAGCATAACCTGCAAGGCACATTTTTAGTGCTTCACAGTGGTATGCAACGGCTTCCTTGAAATCGTAATTAAGGCTTATTGTTTGTCCTAAATGATAGAGCTTAACAGGATGAAATGACTCTTCACGGGAGTATTTCCGAACTTTTAAAGCTGAGTATACGGTGGTAAAGCGACGGAATACTTTACTAGACTTTTTAAAGACCAGGATATCAAAAATCCGTAGATATAAATAAAAGGCAACGCTCCGATTCCAAAAAGGAACTTCCATTTTGAGTCTACGGTAAACCTTTGATAGCTGTTTTATAGTCTCCGAAACTTTACCATTCAGCATTCCAAAGTAATTGAGATTATATGAGATAGAAGCGTATTCCGCTCGGGTTGGTTCAAGAACTAGTAATTCCTGATAAAAGCGCGAAGCCGAAGTGTACTGTTTACGTCGACCCAAAATATCGCCAAGCTTATTAAGAACGTATTTCTTAGTAGCTAAGGTTTCTTTTTCGGTGAGAGCTGGAAAGATGCCATACGCATTTCTGTAGTATCTCTCAGCTGAAACTAAAGCTCCGATTTTAAACGCCTCTTCGCCCGCGACAATACTGTACTTCAGTGCCAACATCACTAGTTTCATATCGACATCAACCAAACGTCTCTGTTCGAAATGCAATGACTGAACAAAATGATGGGCAAAGGTAAAAACCATTTGAGTACTTGGTTTGGGAACTAAATTCTGCAATTTATAGGCGATTTTCCTATGAAGTTGTCTCTGTCTTTCAGGACTTATCGCATCCCTAATCGAGTCTCTAATGCGTGAGTGAGAAAACGCGAAAGCTTTTCCGAGGTGTTTCAAATCGACTACATCAGTGGACCGAACAATCAAGTAATCGGTCATGGCCTTTTGTAAAGATCTCAGAACAGCAATAGAAGGAAAGCTTTCGTCAATTAGTAGCATTTCAAAGTTGAAGCTCGTGCCAAGAATTGAGGCTACCTCTAGAACCGCACGGTCTGCACCCTCGTATTGAGTCGCTCGATTGAGGGTGAGATCAATAGAGTCGAGAAGAATGTTGGTATATTTTATCGTTTTAAGATCGTACTCCCAAATCTTCTCATTACGATTGAAGAATAGAAAGTCTTTGGTAATCAGACTTCTGACAAACTCAACCAAAAACAGCGGATTTCCTTTAGTTTTTTCGGCAAGATACCCAACAAACTCGGGATCCAACTGTTGTTCAGTATTCAACATCTGCATAGTGAGTTCTGATATATCATTACCTTCGAGGGGGCCAAGCTCTATCTGAGAATAGCGACGGCGCAACTTTTCGAATTTTCGCAAAAACTTGTCAAACTCTAAGTTTCCTTGTATCTCCTCAGGTCTATACCCGATGATGAGGTAGAATCTTTGTGAGTTATTGTGAGAGAAGAATTTATCAACAAGCTCAATACTCTTTTGATCTGCCCAGTGCATATCATCAAAGATAAAAACAATAGGATGATTTTCCGTCGTCAAGCAACGTGTGAAATCAGAAAATGCTTTAGCAAATTCAGCAAAATCGATCTTACTATCTATTTCGTCATGATTATCCAGGTCGAGCTGCTGGTCTTCCTCATCAATATACGGCTTTAAACCAGGGACAACTTTTGCCACTAGTTGAACCGTAGGCCCCAGTAGAGTCTTGACCTTCCGTTTTATCTCGTCGGTTTCCACCTGCTGAGTTTTAAAGACTCGTATGAGATATTCATTAAAACCATTAGCTAGTGCATTAAAGGGTAGGTTGTTTTCATGGCGGGAGAAAGATGTAGAAATATATCGAATCTTATGTTTGGAAAGATAGGACTTAAACTCGATAAGGAGCCGTGACTTCCCTGTGCCTGCCCCTCCTCGTACAACTGTCAGTCGACTCCGACCACGGCCTTTTGCAATTTCTCCGTAGTTGTCCGATAGGATTTCAAACTCATTATTTCGACCAACCAAATCTAGGCTACCAGTCATGATGCGTAGCTTGTCGTAGCTGGCTAGCTCTTTAGATTCGACAAAAAAATCTTTATCCTGCTCAATACAACGTCGGGCATTTTGGAGATCCACTTGCAGTCCGAAGGCAGTTTGATAACGATCATCAGGGTCTTTGGCAAGGAGTTTGGAAACGATATCATTCACAAACTTTGGGATTTCAGGCCGGATTTGGGTCAGTGGCTCGGGAAGTGTCTGGGCGTGTTCTCTAGCCAGTTTTTCCCGGGTATTTGCTGTAAAAGGCGGATGACCTGCCAAAGACTCGTATAAGACGCAGCCAAGAGCGTAAAGATCAGACCTGTGGTCGACAGCTGCTGTGGTGTACCCCGAGGTTTCAGGAGCCATATAAAGAGGGGTACCCGCCACATCTTTTGAACCTAATTCTGAATCCGAGATCTCTGTCAGCTGGGCAATCCCGAAATCGAGGACTTTGACAATCAATTCCTCGTTCTCCTGATCATCGTCATCCCAAGTGTTGCCAACTATAATATTTTGCGGCTTGATATCCCGATGAATAATATTTTTGCTATGGGTATATTCCAAGGCAGACGTGACCTGCAGACCAAGCTGGAAAAAAAAGTCTAGTCCTTTTCGACCTTTTTTTAGGACCTGCTTAAGATCCTCGCCCCTGGCAATTTCCATGACGATGTAATACCCGCCGGATAGCCCTTTAACCTCACCCGCTTCTATCAAGCCAAGCTCGTGAAACGAAATGATATTTGGATGGTGAAGGCGGCTCATCAGGGCAGCTTCGCGTTGGAATCTTAGCATATCTTCGTAATTCAGTTGACGATTGCGAAGAATGACCTTAATCGCGACATTTTGGGAAGGATCGTCGAAAGGAATCGCGCGATAGACTTTACCCATACCACCAGAGCCAATTTCTCCAGTGATACAATACCGATCAGCGATAATAGCACCAATAAGTTTGCTACTTCTCGACAAGCCTACCCTCAACAAAGTGACGAAGTATACGCATGTTCAAAACAAAATTTTGCTGTAGAACGTGATCTACTCATCGGTAGCAAAGACGTGAACTTAAGAAAACTGATTTGATTCACTCTTTACTTCTTGTTTGTTACTGTTAAAACAAGAGGTGCTTTTACTATGAGCCAACCATGTCAATTAATAAGGATCGAATATGTCCGGTGCTCCTGCTGCTCAAGACTTAGAAGAAAACCAAACGAAGTCAATGCGTTATACAAAAATCATTGGAACCCTTGGGCCGTCTTCTTCTGATTACGAAACCCAGAAGAAGTTGGTGGAAGCAGGTTTAAACATCGCGCGGTTAAATTTTTCCCACGGTGATCACGACATGCATTTGCGAAATATCGAGTCGATCCGACGAATTGCTAAAGAAACCGGCAAATCGATCGCAATACTCCAAGACTTACAGGGACCTAAGATCCGCGTTGGAAAACTTTTGGGCGACCAAATGACTTTAACAAGCGGTGAGGTCTACGAGCTTAGGTTTGGGACGGAGCAAACAGACAAAAACATAATACCCATCGATTACCGCGGCCTTATCCACGATGTATCCGAAGGGCAACGCGTCATGATGGATGATGGTTTGTTGATTTTGCAGGTGCAAAAGGTAAAAAGCGCGGGTGTCGATGTCAAGGTCCTAGAGGGCGGGCTCTTAAAAAATCGCAAGGGAGTGAATTTTCCTGACTCGAAGCTTTCCCTACCCGCAATGACAGACAAAGATTCGAAGGACCTGCTTTTTGGAATCGCTAACAACGTTGACTATGTGGCGCTTTCCTTCGTACAAGACCCTTCAGACATTCGCCAAATAAAAGCTATGATTAAAGCATTGGGTTCGGATGTCCCAGTTGTGGCAAAAATTGAGAAGTTACCTGCCATTGACAAAATTGACGAGATCGCTGAATTGGCTGACGGCTTGATGGTCGCGAGAGGTGACTTAGGAGTCGAAGCCAATGTCGAACGCGTACCGATACTTCAAAGAAAAATCATTGATGCTGCCGTCAAAAAAGGAAAGCCCGTCATTATCGCTACTCAGATGCTGGAGTCCATGATCACCAACTCACGAGCAAGTTTGGCGGAGATTGCTGATGTTGCCAATGGTGTATTAGATGGAGCAGACTGCCTAATGCTTTCCGGAGAGGTGGCTAGCGGCAAGTACCCCATAAAATGCGTCGAGCGCATGGCTTCTATTATCGAAAAAGTGGAGGCATGGACCTTTAAGCATAACCCTCGCTACAGTTACCTAGAAAACCCAAAGACTCAGGACTGGGAAGTGAACGAGTCTGTTGCCATCTCAGCTTGTGAAGCTGCCCACGCTATAGATGCTAAGGCGATTGTTTGCCTGACTCTGACAGGATCAGTTGCGAAATCTATATCTAAATGGCGACCACAGTGCCCAATATTTGCCATCAGCCCTCGGCGAGATGTAGCCAATCGGCTCTCTCTGGTTTGGGGTGTCTACGGGATACCCAACCCTTCATTTTACAACACGGATTCTCTTGTTCAGGATTTACCTCAGGCGTTAAAAGACCTTAAGGTTGTTGATAGCGACGACGTTGTTGTGATTACCGCTGGGATTCCCATCAATCAAATGAAGCCCACTAACATGGTTAAGATCAATAGAATCCCTTAACATCATCCCATTAACACAATTACGGCCCTGGTCTTTGCTCTTATAGAGCATAAGATCAGCACCCTTCAAAGGATCATCAGCCAGTCCTTTAAAGCCCATGGGAACCCAGGAAAGACCGATACTCGCGGTTACTGATACTAAAAACCCATCATGATTAAAGCCATGAAGCCGAATGCGGTTGCAAATCGATTGCCCCACAGCCATGACCTCTTGTGGATCATCAGAGGGTAAGCAGATCACATACTCATCACCGCCGTATCGAGCTGGGACGCTATCCTGAATAGAAGCGACCTCTTCTTTTATAAGACGTCCGACCTCACCAATCACAAAACTTCCCATCAGGTGATTTGTGGTGTCGTTTATAGACTTGAAATGGTCCAAATCTAGCATGATGATTCCAAAGCCTTTTTGCAACTCTTGTGCGGACTTCAATATCTGCCGATACTTTTTATTAAACGAACGCATGTTATGAAGCCCTGTGAGTTCGTCTGTCAGAGACAATTCCTTCAATCGATGATTTGCCGACCTTAGTTTGTCCGTCATGATCTTGTATCGATAGGCAGAACTCACCCGGGCATAAACTTCCCGATCTGAGGCTTTGCTCTCAATAAATTCATCCCCTCCGGCCTCTAAACAAATCGCAGGGAGCTGCTCGGACATGGCTTGATTACCTTGGAGAAAGATGATCCCTGTATGGCGTTGATCTTCCTCGACTCTAATCAACTTGGCGAACTCGCAAGCTTCAGTCAAATTTGCCCCTAATTCGATCACAATTAGATCAGGATGCATATCTTGGAAATGATTGATAGCTTCAGCAAAACTTGAGGCAGACTTAAATACGCAAGTTATCCCGAACCCGTTTTCTGCGCTATACTTAGTATGTGGGGAAAATACAGAACTAAGATGCTTGTTCGTATTCGAACTTTCTACGATCAAAACTCTCATCGATGTCTCTGTGTCCGTTGACAAAGACGTTCCCTCCGGATGGTAGATAGACGCATCGCCTCTTCTATAAATGGCATCGGCAGACCATCAGGTATCTTAATGATTATAATGTAACCTTTGTATTTTCCGGTGGTTAGATGACGTTCTCGTAAAGGTATTGGGACCCTAGCAGGTTTTAGAGGGGTCAATAATATAAAACCCATGAATATTAATGACATACGAAGATAGAGCCAACAAAAACCAAGATCCACTCGTCGATCCGATTGGTTCCCAAATCAACCGCCCCAGGCGGGTATGGCTTTGGCTGATCGGGATTTGCTCCGTTCTCGGTTTATCAGGAGCAGGTTACGTCAGCTTTAAGTGGCTGGATAAGATCGATTTTTTTGCTCTTAACGACGATATGCTTCAATCTATCGTGACCTACGAATCACCGGACAACTCGATTGTATTCGATCGCAATGGAGAGAAATTCGGTGAATTTTATTCCACACATTACGTTTATACACCCCTTGAAGATATTCCACGAGACTTGGTCAGAGCTGTCATAGCCGTGGAGGATCGTCGTTTTTTTTCCCATTCGGGCATTGATGTTAGAGCTATGTTTCGCGCAGGACTCCAGTATATCAAGACTCGCAGACTAAGGCAGGGAGCTAGCACCCTGACCCAGCAACTCGTGAGAAATTTCCTTCTTACCCGAGAAAAGACTATGGCTCGAAAGGTAAAAGAAATCTATCTAGCCCTGCGCCTAGAAAGGAAACTATCCAAACAAAGGATTCTAGAGATCTATCTAAATTCGCTGTTTCTTGGGAATGGCTCTTACGGAGTTGCTGCCGCAGCCCAAAGATACTTTGGTAAACCCCTAAGTGAAATAAATTCGGCTGAAAGTGCTTTGATCGCTGGTTTGTTTCAGTCCCCTAGTCGATACAACCCACAGAGATTTCCAAAAAAGGCTAAAAAACGACAAAAACAGGTCATCAGGGCGATGGTGGCTTCAAAAAAGGTTTCAGCACGGAAAGCTAAAAAGATGCTAAACACTAAGCTTGTTTATACGGGATACAATTCTATCAACACGCAAATTGCACCCTATTTTATCGATTATGTTCGCGAGCAAGCAAAAAATCTCATTCAGAAAAAGATCAAGAACACAGGCCTACGAATACACACAACACTTGATCGCGAGATACAAATGGCAGCGCAAACGACGATTCATAAAAGTGCGCATGCGCTAGATCGAGCTAGAGCCTACATAGAAGAATCACGTCTCTCAAAAGACAATCGACTAGAAGCATCTCTCCTTGTAACTCAGCCTCAGACTGGTGAAATTTTAGCTATGGTGGGAGGGCGAGATTACAACCATTCGCAGTTTAACAGGGCCGTTCAGGCAAGACGATCACCGGGCTCAGCATTCAAACCAGTCATTTATTCCTTGGCACTAGAACAAGGATATAAATGGTCTGACATGTTTTACATCTCACCTGTTGCAGTAGATGACTATCGACCCAAGAACTATAGCTCCGATAGCTACCTCCAAGAAGCAACACTCCTGAAAGCATTTTATAAATCCATCAATACCACTGTGATTGAATTGGGTCAGGATCTAGGTATGGAGGAGGTCCTTAATCACGCTAAAAAGCTTGGAATCCTATCCACCTTAAAGGATGAAATCGGAACGATGCTCGGTGCATCGGAAGTCACCATGCTAGATATGGCAAGGATGTACAGTATCTTTGCCAACAAAGGAGTGTTAGTCGAGCCTATCGCTATCACCAAAATCACGGATCGAGAAGGTCAGGTATTGTACGAAGCGCCTCCCGCGAGCGAAAGAGAGACCAAGGTGGTTTCCGAGCAAATCGCTTACCTTATGCTAGAGGGGTTGCGATCGGTTATGAGATACGGAACTGGCTATGCTTTCCGTAATATTTCACATTTTGCTATTGGCAAAACCGGAACATCTAACGACGCTAAAGATAACTGGTTTTGTGGCATCACACCCGAAACAACAGCAATCTTATGGGCAGGGCTGGACGGCAACATCGGCTTCGAAGGGTCTAGCGTATCCGCCGTAAAGCTAGCTCTACCAATTTGGGCAAATTTCGCAAAAAGAATCGAAAAACTACACCAGACTCTAGATTTTGAAGCCCCAAAAAAGATCAAATCTCACAAGGTTCATCCAAATTTTGGTTCCTTGGATAACGCAGGGGTGACGATGCACTTCCTTGAAGGTTTAGAACCTAAAAAGACAGATACTAACTTAAAGGCAATTTCCCTTAGCGGCAAATTCAGAGAGATATTCGAAAGGTAATCTGTGAAAATTATCTTGATTACAATGCTAACGATAAGTTGCAGTCTCTTAGCTACCGAATCACCCGTCAGTACAGGGCAAGTGAAATGTCAGCAGTTTGTTCAATCCAAATTGCCCCTTTACAAAAAGTTGTATCGGCTTCAGACTAAGCTCTCGCCAGAGTTAAGAGATCCGGATCTAGAATCTGTCCTATTATCTAAAGCAAATGATTGTGAGACACCTTCCCAGGGACTCATTGATCTCGCAATGGGACATAAAAATAAGATTGGGATCATACTACCTCTCACTGGAGTGGATAGTATTATTGGTCTGCAGTATGAGGACTCTATACGCACACTCTTCAAAAACCACCAAAAAGCCTTTGACGACAAGGTCATTATTGTTGACAGTAAAAGCAACAAAACCAAGTTCCATAGAGCTGTTGCGGATATGGTTTTCATACATAAACCCGCAATTTTACTTGGAGGCGTCACCCTTAAAGAGGCAAAACTTTTACGGGTCTGGTCAGAAACCTTACAAATTCCAACACTAATCATGAGGAATAAGTGGTTTTCACAGGATGCTCTATCGACGAAATTTAGTTTCTATGTTTCCCCAGACCAACGACAAATGGCACGCACGCTGTCAACCTATATGTTTGGAAGGGGACTTAGACGTTATGCGATCATTCATCCAAAGGAAAAGCATAGTAATTTTATCGCGGAGCTCACAAGTCACGGTGAAAAAATCGGGCTAACTAAGCAGGCAAACCAGTCCTACGATCCGTTAAATATTAAATCAATTGAAGCGGCGGTCAAATCTGTATTTGCTATTGATGACGTCACAGGCAGGGAGCAGGAATTACTCGACCTCATTAAAAAGAAAGAAGAGGAGTACCCAGATGGCTATGAAAACAAAGAGATTATCTTACCTCCGATTATTGAAATAGACGGCTTGGTGGTTCTCGATCACTTTAAGAATCTTCGTCACATTGCGAGTATTCTCAAGTACTATAATGTCCCCAAAATGCCGCTACTAGGCAGCCAAAATTGGCGAGCCAAAGAGCTAGTAGAACCAAAGGACCCTTACCTAAGCAGCAGCGTTTTCGTGGACTATATCGGGAGCTACAACGAGTTGCCATATAGGTTGAAAGTAAATAGTGACAAAGACGGTTTTTTTGCTCACTCTAGGGAAGCCCAGATGGTAGACTACTGGCTTATCGCAAGGCATTCGATTCAAATTGCCATTAGAGCTCTGAGAAACCTTCCCGTATCTAGACTGGAAGTCGCCTCCCATATCAAGTCGCTGAAAACCAATTCCCAAACACCTTTTTTTGAATCAAGTACTGTTTTTGACCCGAGACACCGCAGTCATTGGCCGACTTTCCTTTTCTCGATTCAAGGAGACCGTCTTCTGCCACTTTTCAAGCGTCCGTCTTCAAGCAATCGGCTCGTCGCAACGCCAAGGCAATAGGTCAAAACCCATAGTTTCGATGGATAGCTTTAATTTTTCTGGAAGGTCCTGCACTGGAGTTGTACCGGTAAAGACGTGGCTATTGTCAAGCTGATGACAGTTGCTAGATTGAAGCAGGACACCAACTCTATTCGCTATGGCCTTTCCTGAATCAATCCAAGAAATCTGTGACGAAACCGAACTTAATAGTTCATTGGTAAGGTGAGGGAAGTGAGTACAACCCAATACAACAACATCAGGCACACCCAGATGACTCGAAAATATAGGTCTACAAATCGATATTAATTCTTCTGGATTGGGTGGAATACCGCGAAGTTTTTCTTCGGCAATTTCCACTAGTCTTTGGCTAGCGACTTTTACTAGGCGTAACTCGCGCCCAGCAGATTGAACAAGGCCGTCGATATAATTTCCTTCTATCGTGCCTTTAGTGGCTAGCAGGGCAATTACGCCGCTTTTTGTTAGCCGAGCCGCAGGGTGGATTGCAGGCACAACCCCTACGACAGGCACCTCAAATTCTTTGCGTAAAGTGGGCAGGACCACAGTACTTGCCGTATTGCAGGCCACCACTAAAACTTTCGGCTCGAAGAGTTTTATACACTGGGACACAATACTTGTGACCCGGTGATTCAATTCGGGCTGAGACTTCTCTCCATAGGGAAAAAAGGAAAAATCTGCCAAATAGGCGGTCGAAACATCGGGCAGTGCAAGGTGAATTTCACGGGCAACACTTAGGCCACCTATGCCAGAATCTAGTATCAGTACGTCTTTTTGAGAAACCTTGCTATGACTCACCGCGAAAACTCCTCCTTTTTTCAAGACCATGATATATATACTGCTCGAGAAAAAAGCTACTGCGTGCCGTAGGAAACATGGAATGAGACCTCCCGACCTCACTCAAGTGACATCCATCAAAAATATCAAAACCCGATTTGCCCCTAGCCCAACAGGTAGGCTTCACTTGGGGCACGTACTGTCGGCATTTTTAGTTTATGCTATAGGTAAAAAAGTTAGTGCCCAGCTTTTTTTGCGCATTGAAGATCATGATCAAGGTCGCAGTCGTCAAAGCCACATTGATGGAATTCTCGAAGACTTGACATGGTTAGGGTTCCATTTCGAGAGCTCCCATATCTACCTCCAGAGCGATCATTTTGACAGATATGAATCCTACTTTCAAAAACTCCATGAGTTAGGTTACACGTACTATTGTGACTGTAGCCGGAAGACCATCTCAAGACGTATAGGGACTGATAAAAGCCAACTGACCTACGATGGCTACTGCCGTAATCGCAATCTCGGCCCGGGTGAGGGGAGAGGTGTTCGGATCAGGCAGGAGTCATACACCTTTTCATGGAAAGATCTATTTCTAGGCCCACAAGTCCAGACTTTTGATGGCTTGACAGGTGATCCGCTCATCCGGGAGCGCCAAGGTAATTGGACCTATCAGTTCGCAGTGGCTATAGACGATTTAGTAGAATCTATGAACTTAATCATCAGAGGAGAGGATATTACCCACGCCACAGGCGGTCAATCCTACATTAAGTCTTTAATTCATGGCAAAGACTGTGGCGCTGTGTATGGACACCACCCTCTTATTGTGGGGCCTGATCATCTCAAATTAAGCAAAAGACTTAGAAGCACTACCATCTCGAGTTTAAGAGAGCAGGGAATCGAGCCAGAGGAAGTCTTTAGACAAATCGCCAAGGAAATCGGTATAGGGGAACGGAAGAACCCTATTGGGTTATCAGAACTCATTGAGGAATATTGGAATGGACGAACTTGAGATCATCAATCGCATCGAGACATCCCTTAGTCGGTCCCCGTTGGTAACACTTGGCCCAGCGGACGACTGTGCCATCTTACCCTCTCATCCGGCGATTGGCTTGGTGACCACAGACTGTCTCATGGACGGCACCCATTTTATTGTTAGTCAGATCACCGCCAGACAACTAGCGAACAAGGTTCTATGCGTGAACATCAGTGATATCCTCGCCATGGGTGGGGTACCAGAGTATCTGACTCTTTCACTAGCGATACCTAAGAGCTTAAATCCGTCGTTTGTGGAAGAGTTCTTAGAATCGTTTCTATCTTTAACGAATACCTACAGTATTGCCGTCGCAGGTGGTGATACAAATTTTTGGGATGGGCCCCTAGTGGTTTCCATAAACCTAACTGGGAGACCAATCAAAGGACAACCCATTAGACGCAGCGGCGCTTGTATGAATGATCATATATTCGTTACTGGAGCTTTAGGAGGAAGCCTGGCAGGTCATCACCTAGATTTTTCTCCTCCTATGGAACTAGTCCATGAACTAGTCAGACAGTTCCCCATAACAAGTATGATAGATATATCAGACGGTTTAGCCACAGATCTGAGGCATATTTTAAAGCAAAGCAAAGTCGGAGCTTTCTTGATCAAAGATGCTTTACCAGCCAGAGATACTATTCAGAATCTGAGCAAGCCCGAGCAAATCAAACGGATCTTAAGCGACGGAGAGGACTTTGAAATCTGCTTTACCGTAAACTCAAGTATTGCCGAGACTTTGCTCAAAAAATACCCTCAATTGATAAGAATTGGATTTATAACTGATGAAGACGAGGTCATTCGATGGTCAGACGATAAATCCATCGTCGATGAACGGGGCTACGAACATAAAAGGAAGTCCAATGATTGATGGCGATTTTTCCTCTTACTATAAAAAAGCCTGGACGCTACAACTTTATCGCGAGTTCGATGATATTTGCTTTCAATATTCGGCAAAACTTAGGAAACCAACCATTCAGATCAGCGACAGTAACTCATGGTGGGGCAAATGGGACCCTTTACTAAGATGCATATATATTAATACGAATCTAATCAAACAGTATGACTGGACCGTAGTGATAGAGATTTTCAAACATGAAATAGCCCATCAATTCGCCCAAGAGATTCTTTCCTCCAAGACCCATCATCATGACGAGCTGTTTCATTGTGCTTGTGAGCAATTAGCCGTCGCTCACTGGGCACGTAGGGCAACAGGGGACATCTCTAAAACAGTAGGACCGGATACGAAAAAGTCTGCTCAGCTAACAAAAATCGAAGCGAAACTAGCAAAGCTCCAAGCTCTCTCTCAATCCAGCAACGAAAATGAGGCCTTTCTTGCCATGCATATGGCAAAGAAACTTCAAGAGAAGTTTCAGATTGAGCCATCTAATCTGTCTGATTCTGAGGACTATACCTTCCGTCGGATTTGTCACGAGAAAAAATCTATCCCTCACCATCAGCTTCGATTAGCTAGTCTCCTTTGTGAGCATTATCTTGTTGATATCGTATTCCAAACCAGCTATTGTGCAAAAAAAACGACTACTTACAAATCTCTGGAAATCATTGGACGTAAGGAAAATGTTGAACTTGCAGAGTATTTGTATTTTTATGTTTGGAATCGCCTCCCTCTGATGTGGCAAGCTTACAAACGCCAAGCAGGCGCCGGCGCAAATCGGAAAAGCTACTTATTAGGCGTGATTGCGGGACTTGCTGAGAAACTCGAGTCAGACAAAGAGCATAATCTGAGCCAACAAGAAGTAGAAGTCAGGGCATTGCAGTCCCAAACACTCAATCTAGCTATTAGAAAACGCTATCCAAAGTTGAGACAGACCTCGCAAAGGAGCCGATTTAGAGATATGATAGGCTACTCAGAAGGTCAAAAAAATGGGCGTCGTCTAGCCATAAACAAGGGTATAAAACAATCAAACCCGCAAAAGCTTTTATTGAGATGAGGTTGTGATGAAAGAGTTTGATAAATATGAGTATTACGCAAAATCCGTTCAGTCACCTGAGGCTGATGCCGAATTTTTAGAGCGTCTGTACAAGGAGATCAATCCTGGAAAATCCTTTCAACACATGCGAGAAGATTTTTGTGCCGCCTTTGCCTTGTGTTGCTCTTGGACCAAGCTTAACGATTCCTATATAGCTACCGGCATCGACCTAGATCCAGAGCCAGTTCAATACGGGATGGCAAACTATTTTAGCCAACTGAATGAAGAGCAAAAAAAGCGTGTCACCATCCTCGAAACAAATGTTCTATCTGACGAGCTACCACAGGCTGATATCATAGCCGCCTTGAACTTTTCCTACTTCGGGTTCAAACAACGATCTCTGCTGCTCGACTACTTCAAAGCTTGTCGAGCAAGTCTCAAAGACGACGGCATACTGGTGTTAGATTGCTTTGGTGGTCCGGATTGTATGGAGCCCAATGAACAAGAGACTGAACATGACGACTTTTCCTATTTTTGGGATCAGGATAGCTTTCATCCACTGACACACGAAGCCATGTTTTATATTCACATAAAGCGCAATGGCGAGGAAAAGCGGGAGAAAGTGTTCACCTATGACTGGCGCCTTTGGTCTATTCCTGAAATTTGTGATCTTTTGGATGAAGCAGGATTTGCTAGCCATCACATCTATTGGGAAGGAACAGACGAAGAGGGCGACGGCAACGGAGTATTCGATAAGACAACCGAAGGCGAGCTCTGCGAGTCATATGTTGCCTATATCGTCGGTTGCAAATCCTGACGATTCTATGGAAAGCATAGCTTGTTTCAGCTGCACGCTGCCATCCGCAGTGAAATTACCAATCTTTCCATCAGATTTGATTATCCGATGACATGGCATAATTAGCGGGAACTTATTTTTGGCCATACAAGTCCCCACGGCCCGAGCCGCGCCAGGCGAACCAATTTTATCTGCTAGTTCCCTATAGGTCATGGTCATTCCATAAGGGACTTCATGCAAGGCCTTATAAACCAAATTTTGGAATCTCGACCAAGACGTCTTATTCAGCGGCACAAAGGAAAAGTCGGGATGAGTGAGTAGACCTCGGAAGTACCTTTGAATGAGTTCCACTAGATGATCAACCCAGGAAGGAAACTCAGGGGTCTCTTTGTTCCATTCAAAAGGATAGTACCCTTCGTCTACTAGCTCTTGCCGCAGCCTGTCGAGGTTGCTGTAAGGCAACCAAAGCCTCTGGAGCTCGTCACTATCAACGGCTAAAGCCGCGTACCCATATTTTGTCGCAAAATAAATCCCTAGCATGTCAATAAATCCTTGGGGATATCCTGTGGATAAACCAAAATTTCTCACCTACCTGTAAATATATTCGTTTAAATAACAAATAGTTACCTACACAGCACTTAACACTAGGTAAATTCTGCCGAAATCACGAAAGAACCAGTCGTAGGAGAGTACCGTGAGATTTTTCTCTATCTTTGCATTCATATCAATTTTTATCTTGGGATGCAAAACAACACCCGAGGAAAAACCTGTTGTCTTGCCAGATATTTCTAGAGCTCCTGTAGGAACGACGTTTTCGGCTAATAGTGGCGACTATATATTCGCTCCCGATGACGTCATTGAAGTCTACGTGCATCGGCAGCCTAAATATTCAGGTCGATTTTTAGTCAAACAGAGCGGACACATAATACTACCTGGCATTGGCCCCGTATTCGCCAAGAATCGATCGGTAGGCCTTCTCAAAACCGCGATCCAAATCAAGCTTAAACCTCATGTTAAATACCCTAGAGTTACCGTCGCTGCGGCCTCGTCTCATAGTTACAAAGTAACATTCTCTGGTAATATTCGTAGTCCAGGAGTTTACACCTTCAGCGAGAAAACCACTTTGCTCGAAGGTCTAGCTCGAGCAGGCGGTGCAGTGGGAGACAGTGCTCGCGTAATTCTCATACGCTCAGATAAGACTGGATTAAGGCAACGATATACAACATCACTGGAAGAGATGGCAGAAAAGAAATCTATCATCGATAATTTCGTCCTAGAGCGCGGAGACATCATTTTTATTAACTAAAAGAGTTTACCTAGCAGGTGCCCTAGTTTTTTATATTTCGTTTCTAGGTATGGTTCGTTATGAGAGTTGACAGAGGTAATCGATGGAATCCTTTCTTTTATCTCGATCCCGTTCGATTCAAGAGATGATAGTTTTTCAGGATTATTGGTATTGAGTTTCACGGAAGTTACTTTTTTATCCTTAAGAACCAATGCAGCAATATCAAACTCTCTCAGATCTGTTCCAAATCCCAGCTTATGGTTTGCCTCAATGGTATCCAAACCCTGATTTTGTAGGGCATAGGCCTTGATTTTATTTCCTAGCCCAATTCCACGGCCCTCTTGACGTAAATAGACGACAGCTCCAGAACCATCAGTTTCAATTTTTGCCAATGCTAGGTTTAATTGTTCACGACAGTCGCACTTGAGGGAACCAAAAACCTCACCCGTGATACATTCGGAATGAATCCTCACAAAGGGAGATTCCACCGAATCTAAATTCTTACTGATTAAAATAGTTTCGTCTTGAGTTTTATTATCTCGATACACCGAGATCTGAAACATACCCCAGGTGGTAGGTAGACTAGTTTCGGAATAAAGTTTAATTTTCAGGTCGGTGGTTTGGGTCTTATCCAAATATTGAATCCTTCTCTTCGTCACCGGAGCAAGCGTCAAAACGGCACTTTATAGCATGTTATAGAACGTTAATAAAGCTGAGATCTAGTCATATTCCAGTCTAAGGCAGAGGGATTCCAGCTTCCAGAGACAAAGAAACGAACCTCAAGACACTTTCTTTACGGGTAGTGGGTGCCCCAATAAACTTAAGGCATCAGCGAGAGGAGTGGGACGGCTGAACCAGTAGCCTTGACCGTACCGGCAAAGCATATCCTCTCCAAGTGTATAGAACTCCTCTTCATTTTCGATACCCTCAGCAATCACGGGTATGTCAAGACCGTTCGCCATAGCTATAATGGCCTGAGTGATGACGAAAGTTTTGGGGTCCGCTAGCATCCTTTTAACAAAGGACTGATCGACTTTTATACTATCCACCTGAAATTGAGCTAAATAGCTGAGGCTCGAATAGCCTGTTCCAAAATCATCTAACGAAACGTGGAATCCTAATTCACGGCACCGCTTGATTGAATGCAAGGCATTAGGGCCTTCCATAAAAATCCTTTCCGTTACTTCGAGTTTCACCTGTGAGTTTCTCACTCCCGAAGCTTTCACTGACTCTGTCAGATGACTAAAGAAGTTGCCGTCTAAAAACTGTTTGCCAGAGATATTAATACTCACGAAAAGATCTGGCTCTTCGTTGGAGTTCAATTCCTTCATGCGATCTAGAAAGGTTTTCAGATCCCTACAGGCTCGTTCGATTACCCATCGCCCGATGGGAACGATAAGCGATGTCTCCTCAGCTATTCCCATAAATATATCTGGCCGAACGAGACCGCGTTCAGGACTGCTCCAACGGATCAAAGCCTCGTACCCTGCAATACTGCCAAAGCGGAGATCGATGATAGGTTGATAATGTAAGGCAAATTCATCAGCATGAAGAGCTTGCTTAAGCTCGGATTCGATGCGCATCTTTTCGATGACTTTAAGGGTCCGCTCCTTTTCTCCCTCTCCAGTCAGTCCGCTAACGGTCAAAAGCCTCGATTGGTTGTTGCCATCGACATCTAAAAGAGCTGAATTACTAGTATTTTTTCCAACTGACCTCATCCGTTTCAACAGCATAGTGACTAGGAAGCGTACTATGGGATCGGCATCCTCGATACGTTCAGCCAAAGCTTCCGCTGAGACAATAATGAGCTCGCAGGGCTCCGTCGCGCGAGCAGAAGAGGTGCGAGTGGATCCGTCGATCACCGACATCTCACCAAAGATCTCTCCTATCCCGAAAGTCATGATGCAGACGGAGTCGTCCGGAGGACCTACAAACATCTCTACCTGACCGCTTTCGATAATAAATGCGCTGTCTCCCGGATCACCTTCCGCGAAAATTATCTCACCTGTTTTAAACCGTTTGCGCTTCTGCAGCACAGATAACCTCGTCGATCATAAATTCCGTCACACGGAGGATATCGGCAGGTCTTTCCTTTTTTTCAGTCTGCAGCCAAAGAAGCTTGACGCTAATTTTTAACTAATTGAAATATAAAGGTTATTCTTTGAAACTGGTGGGCACTTTTTCAAATGGGCTAGGCCGCAGCCAGCCCTATTGAAATGGGGAAGGACAATAACCGTGAATTAACGTAAGTCAGCTGTCCATCCTCGTGACTTCATACAACCAACAAACTTGTCGGTATCACTGGCATTTTCGTTTCGCGCCTCTACGTAAACCTTAGCGGCGTTGTTATTACAAAACTTGTCGTCTTGGGTAAACTTGGAGAACTCCTGATTCTCAGACAGTGATTCCTTACCTTGATAAGTAAAATCATATTGTTCAATCTTACTGTCATAGGTCATACAAGAAGTAGCAAAACTTGCGATAGCAATAAGTCTAAGTAACATCAGAATTCCCCCGGTTTAAATCATAAGTAAATATGCCTTTTGGCTATGTAGGTTAAAAAGCAACCTCCATGCCACAAGAAACAGATTATCGAATCATCGGTCAAAACATTTAAACATTTCTATAAGCAACTAAATTTATAAGACTTAATCAAGCTTTATCATTACCATTAAGTCAGACTCCTGGTTGCCAACGTCTATTTCCTCAGAAGTGAATACGTCAATATTAAACTCGCCTGTCTAAATGCTTTGCAAGATAGACGTTCCAATGCTGTTAACTTAAGGCTGGATTCAGCTCCCAGTACCAGTTAGAACCGTAATATTTATAGGTACTTCTTGGTGA
>JABSRP010000128.1 GCA_013215145.1 Pseudobacteriovorax sp. | reverse complement strand
GGCAGTGCAATCCCAAAATGCAGTAGAAACCGCTATTTCAATAGCTGCGATTGCATTGACTGTAATTCGGCTTCAGCAAATTGATGAGGTCGACACGAAAGGGAATAACTCGACAAAGCCTAGGTCGGCTGGGTCAATAGTCCAAGAGCTTGTGGTTAAATCTTTCAAGCAGCTCATAGACGAAATAGCTAATTCACCTGGAAGCGCGATAGTACAAAAACTTAAGCAACGATTTTCTTACAAAAACCTTGCAGGAAAGCCTGCGGAGTTTCGAAGGGTACTAAAAAGTCCCATATTACAAGGATCATCATAACCTAAACGACATTTTTTGATGGAAACTTCTGTTTAAACGAGTGTTTACGGGGCCGTAGCATAGTATTTTAAGTCCTACTAGTGTTTCATTAATATGAACCCTACAAAAAGGAGCCATTAATGAAGCCAAAGTCCCTAACTGCAGTTGTTAAGTCTTACAAAAGATGGAAAGCAAATAGCACAGGACAGCAAAGAGCACCTTCAAGAATCAAGAAAGAAGTAGTCTCTCTTTTGGGTAGACATACGTTAAAACGGGTTTCATCATCGCTCAATATTACACCTGGTACATTAGCGAGATGGAGAGATAGTTGTAAAAAAACAACCCCACCTAAAAAATCTAGAGCCCCAAAAACCTCCAAAGCATCATTCGTTGAGATAGTAGATGAGCTGCCATCATTAGAGCCTCGAAAGAGTTCTAAATCAAAGTCAATTGCCCGTAATGTGAAAGTGGAGTTATGCAGGCCATCGGGGGAGAAAATATGCCTTGAAGGCGACTTGACTCCAGAAGTCGCGGCTGCTTTAGCGTCAGATTTTTTCCAGAATAACAAATAACACGGCGATTTATTACTTGTATATTTACAGGTTGTTACATGGGTGCAGAGTTTAATCAAATGCACTTTTTGTCATAGTCTATCAAAAAAAAGGACATAAAATTGCTCAAATTAACTCAAAAAACGAAGATTTTTTTAGCTGTTGCGGCGGTTGATTTTCGTAAAGGAATTGATGGGTTATGTGAGGTTTGCAAATCTAGTTTTGGGCACAATCCGAGGTCTCAAAGTATGTTCGTTTTTAGGAACAAGAAAAAGACGGCGGTAAAAATTTTATACTATGACGGTACTGGCTACTGGCTATGTATGAAGCGCTTATCTAAAGGACAGTTTTGGTGGCCTAAAAACACTGGAGGAAAGATTTCATCGATAGACTCCAAAGGCTTAATCGACATGCTCTTTGAGGAGCCACTAGAAAAGTATGGCAGTTTGAACTGGCAGAAGGTTGGAAATTTAACTTGAATTCACTGTCATTCTGAATCAACATGCATCTCAGAGTACTTAGAGGATAGAATGAAAGATATTAAAGATATTAAAGTTAATGAGCTGACAGAAAAAGAAGCCGACGATCTTATTGGAAGGACTGAGGATGCTATAAACATAGGATTATGCCTTGAGGACGAGGATCTTATAGTACTACTCGATGCCTTCAAAACTTGTCTCCACCTTCAAGAAAAAGTCAAAAATAACGATTTAACGATACTAAAGCTGAAAAAGCTCTTAGGGATGGTAAAGTCATCAGAGAAAAAATCAACCTTGACAGATGTTAGCAATGACGTTGGTAACTCTACAGATAATAAAGATCTACCATCTGATAAACAAGAACCAAACGCTGATAAAGACTCTGACAAAAAACAGAAAAAAAAGAAAAAACGTAATCAAAACAGGACAGATTTTCCTCAGAAAAAGCCTAATGTAGTCCACCACAAACACAAGAAATTGGCCAAAGGACAGCAATGCCCAGAATGCTTAAGTGGCCGACTGTATAAATACTTACCTTCACAGTTCACTCGAATAACGGGTCACTCACCTTTTACTGCAACTATTCATGTTTCTGAGCGATTTAAGTGTAATAACTGTGGATCGTACTTCACAGCAGAACTACCCGAGGAAGTTCGAGATGAAGGTGAACCTGGTCAAAAATACGCCCATTCTGCCAGATCTTTAATGAGCTTGTTTAAGTTTTTTGCAGGTTACCCGTTTTATCGTCAAGCAAGTCTTCAAAAGATTCTTGGAGTTTCAATAACTGCGTCAACTCAATTTGATCAAGTAGAGTTAGTAGCAAACGATGCTAATCCTGTTTATGAATATTTGGCCAAAGAAGAAGCGCCTCAGGCACCTAAATTCAAGATTGATGATACAAGGCATAAAGTCATTGAGTTAAAAGAGACAGAAAAAAAGAGGCGAAATTCAAGCAAGACTCAGAAAAGGACAGGAATCTATTGTTCTGGTTTAATTGCAAAAACAAAAGACAATCACAAAATAGTTCTTTTTAAGACAAATATTGGCCACGCAGGAGAATTTATAGATGAGATTCTCTCCCTTAGAGATACTGGTTTACCTCCACCACAAGTAATGAGCGACGCATTATCATCGAACAAACCAACCGTCACAGAGGTGGAGTGGCTGAAGTGCAATGTTCACGGGAGGCGGCAATTCTATGATATCGCTAGCTCTTTCAAGAGCGAGGCTTTGTACATTCTTGATGAATATGAAATCATTTTCAAAAACGAGGATGAAACTAAAACTAAACATATGGATGATGCAGAAAGACTAAAATACCATAAAGATCACAGCCTCCCCGTCATGGAGAGAATATTCTCTTGGTGTAAAAGCAAACTTGAAAGTGGAGAAGCCGAAGAAAATGGAGGTCTAGGGAAAGCTTGCAGATACATGCTTAATCACGAAAAAGAGCTGATTAAATTTTGTTATGTTGAAGGTGCCGCCATTGACAATAACGAAATGGAAGCGATGCTCAAAATTGTGATTCTTGGCAGAAAGAACTATTCATTTTTTAAAACTGCTGCAGGTGCCGCTGTCGCAAATGTAATGATTTCGATCATTGCTACTGCTCATCAAGCATCAATTAATATTTTCGACTATCTGACAGATATTCAAAGGTTCAGGGATCATGTAAAAGCCAATCCAGCAATGTGGGTTCCTTGGAAATATGAAGAAACAATCAAGCTGCTAACACCTACTCAAATTCAGATCATAAGAGAACTTCCTTAGATCAATTTTTTTTGCTTTCCTAAATCGCCGTAAACACTC
>JABSRP010000127.1 GCA_013215145.1 Pseudobacteriovorax sp. | reverse complement strand
GTTATTCTCCCAAATCTATAAGATCCTTCCTTACACTCTAACATATGCTGAGTGCGCTTTCAGGGGAAGCAATACAGTTGAAATGGTGCATTAAGCAGTTGAACACCTTAGTGCCGTCTTGTTTAGATAACCAAGTTATTCTTTTCAGTTTCGTTGCCGTTGTTCCCTGGAACTCTGTGGTTACCATCCAACGTTTCCCTTCCAAGATTGTTTTCACCTGTGGTCCTTCCCTCCATAGGCATTACCCTACTTCATAGGTACTATGATCACTCTGACTTCCTCATCGCCATCTTGGTGTTCTTGCTCTTACACTTGTTCACCAATACTCCAATGGAGAGCGATGAGGATCTCCCACGTTCATACATCCAGCCTTCATAGCATGCCGTGCTCGACGACCCCGGGGACGCTGAATAACCCAGCCATTACAGGCTATCCAATATTGCTTTCCACCAATGCGACGGTGTCAGCCGTCCCAAATGCGCAGTTTCGGGGCTCAATTACTTCAGCTAACGCTTACGGCCTGCTACTCTCTCTATCTACGCTTAATCCATGTTGTTACCTCCATAAACTCAAGACTCGATCCCGGCATGTCGGCACATTTACCGGAGAGGGACTCACACCCTCGACTAGATATACGCCTCGTGGCGCACCGCAAAATTGCGCTCAGTGGATTTAACCTCAAAAACAAATCTACTCGGCCTTCTCTCATTTCCCACCTACCCACCTTTACGCAATTCTGCGTTATTTTTTAAGGAGATATACCTATGAGAACAATCAAAGAAACCAAAGACCTGATCGAACTGATCACAACCCTCGGAGTCTTAATCGGAAGGGAGGTATCTGGCGACGGGCTCCAATTAACTGATGTTTTAAAACTACTAGAGAGCTCTGAGTTCAGGGGTAATCTAGAAGAAGCACTTGATGGAGCCCTGTTAGTTCCCATTGAGCTCGGCGATCTTTCTCTTAGCGAAGGATTTGATCTTTCCATGTTGGTGCTTGAGGCGTTCAGGAAAATCCTGGCTGCTTTTGATGGAGAAGAGGAGGCCTCTTAATGGCAGATAATGAAAAGCGAAATGAAACAGAACTTATTGAAGTCTACCGTGGCGCGATCTCTGTCCTTGAGATAAAGGGTGAAAGCCCGAGAGAGGCTGCGGAAATAGCGGTTGATACCTATAGGGAAGTTAAAAGTCTTTTAAGGTAATAATGACGGAGGTGTAGGCCTCCTTTTTCTTTTAAATCCACGATGTTGACAATTTGATGACATGTAAACATACTGTTTTTACTAAGAAAACATGTTTACACTTGGAGCATCAATGTCAGACTCAAAGCCCTTATCAATCCGCGCAAAACAAGAAACCCGCGACACATTCAAAGCCCTAGCATCTAAGGATGGCCGAACCGACAGTGATTTTCTGGATCATCTATTGTCCTGGTACCAGACTCAGCTCTCAAACGGTTCATTAGAAATGCCAAACGAATTGGCCCGAGTTAATGGTAGACACACATAATAAAGGTGGATCAACTCAACATGGGCAGGATAAAATTCCATCGAGAGAGTAGGAAAACATATGAGGAAGAAAAATGGCAAAGACTGGCGGGAAAAGTGAAAATTTTTTATATATTTTTAGGCAATTCTGTTTTTTAAAAAGCGGGGGTATACGTATTGATGAAGAGGGAGTTTTCTCTTCATTTGAAAAAGCAGAGGAGTATCTTAAAACAGTAATCGATGAAGAATATTCTGTTTCGGACAGAGTGTACTTTAGAAATGAGATTACAAAATTAAAGATAGATTCGGCTGATGATTGGGATTCCAGATTAAGATGGATATATTCTGTGTCTGGGCAGCTGATCAAAAAAATTGATTTTTCCGCAATTCCACAGTCCGATTATGATCAATTTGCTTATGATATGTCTTTTGAAGTGGGGGATTTAGTTAAGGTCTCACCGAAGATAGATGCATATCATTCTCCTTTTATAAATGAAGAATATGCGGTAGTTGAATGGAGACCACTATCGAAAGCAGAATGGGTTGAGTCGAAGAAGGAAAAGGAAGATTGGGATGGCATGTATAGGATCGCCTATATTACTCCTGAAGGACTATTGAATCATCAACATGTCCCGGAATACTGTTTGTCTCATTTAGACCAAGAACCACCTTCCGAATTCGTTTTCTTAATCGAGTACGGAAAAAGACTCAAATCGCAGTCCATTGATTTAGAAAGATACCAGAGCAAGCATAGCTCTGATATTTTAGTAATAAACAAAGAAAAATGGGTACCTCCTAAGGATTAGTTTAGATTTTTACTGTACAAATCTCTCCGCTTAACAAGTGACCTCTCGATTATACGGCGAAAAATCTGAATGAAGTCTTGCTATAGAGTTTTCAGCTAAGCTAAGTGAGATTGAAACGGAAAGAACCGAACTCGCAACGAAGCTAAAGGAAAGCCTAGAACTAAACAAAAAGCAGGAAAATGAGCTTCTATCACTGGAGGGGATTTCTGAGGCCCTAAAGACTTTGAAAGGCGAGCTTGAAAATAAGAATGAAGAAATAGAGAGTCTAAAAACTCAGCTTGGTGATTCTACTGCTAAACTAAAAGAGCTTCCTGAGATTCAGTCGAAGAGCACAGCCTTGGAAATTCGCAATGCCAAAGTGGAAACGGAAAATGAGCAGCTTAGGGAAAGGCTTGGGGAGTTTCGGGCTATGCTTAAGATTGAAGACCGTGAAGTTCAACAGTAAGAAATACAAACCCAGCAAATAGATTTTACGAACCTGAATCTCCTAAGCATTACGATTAAAAAATTGCTATAACGCCACATAAGCAAATTTATTACAGCCTAAATTCAATATCTTGTTCAGCGAGAACACCCTCCTATCCCGCCAAATTAGTCAGATTTTGGATTTTCATTGCATTTACACTTCTACGAATCATCCAATATTATGAGTCATAGTGACTTTTAAATTACAAACGCTATAGAATTGATAGATAATTAAACTAATACTTTAAGCATGTTAAAGGAAAACAAAAAAATCCACACAATATTTAAAGACCTAGTTCGTCTGAAAGAGTTGAATACTCATTTTGCAGATGAGGTTACACAGATTGCCTATTTTGAGAGCTAACCTTTTCTGGTTTACGGGAAGGATAGGGTTTCAGAGATTCCGTATAATGATTCTATTGATACTTTCGGACTTTTTGATATACGGATGAAGTAGTGCCCGTCACGACAATCATTGACCCACCCTAACCGGAATCCGAGGACCACCCTTACCGGTTTTGTTTGACCCACCC
>JABSRP010000126.1 GCA_013215145.1 Pseudobacteriovorax sp. | reverse complement strand
GTGTCACTTCGGTACCAATATTTATGCCGTCATCCCACTCTGAAGTTTGCTCTGCATGCAGATTCATTAAATCGTTTAGAGGTAAATAGCTCGTTGCCAAACCAGGCATTTCAACCAGGGGTTTCGGTTCTAGATTCAATTCGTCCCAGCAAAGGCGATTCAATCTTCAAAGTCTTTGTAATACCCATCCAGACACGTCAGGGTTGGTTACCATTTCCATTTCCGTTTCCGTTACCCACACAGCAATTTGTTTCAATATCGAAACGTTCGCTCGAAGTACAGTCCGCTTCGATCTGCCCACAGTCTGCGCACTCTTCACAAGAGTCGTTCCCGGGGATATCGGGATCGCAGTCGATTGGATATTCGCCATCCATCGCCGCATCGCAGGCATCGGGGTCAACAAATATATCCCCTTTTTAAGATTCTCGAATCTTCTATGCCATGCGATGAAAGAAGGAATGAAATTCTAGAAATCAAGAATTCTTAGACTGACCCTTTTGGACCCTCTAGGTACATGCAGCGTGCGATGCTAGTTCAATACCTGAACGGAGCGCCCCGCGAAGGATGCAGAGCAGATGCCGTGATCAGCTCCGCTGGCACTGCATGTGCCGCAGACATTCGAGAGCTTAGGGATTTTCAAGTTCCGGGTATATAGATTAATAGCTTCCACTTTCCATTGTCATAGATAAAAGGAGGGCTACCGTCTTTTAAGGTTCCTGAATCGTCAAAGACATAGACTTTAGTAATTAGCTTAGAACCATATTTCTTAAAAAAACTTTTACTGAATGAATGGCCTTCTTTCGTATCAAAAATACTCGGTTTCTTGTATCTCAACCCTCCATACTCTTTTATAAATTTTTCTTTTTTTCCGCCTTCTACGAAGTAATCTTTATATTGTGCTGCTGATTCATCAAAGTAAAATATTTCATTCAGCTTAGGGATATCTGCATTTTCTAAATCATTCATCATATCTAAAAACTGACTTAGATTATCAAATGCTGACCGATGCTTTTGGCTAAATATTTTAGCATCGCGGTAAGCTTGGACTAATTCATCTGAGATGATGATATATCGTTTATCATTTAATTCTGCAACATAACCAAACAACTCTCTGACCTCACTAGGAAGGTAGCGACCAGGACCCAAAAAGTCTATTTTCTGTTTGGATCCTACCAAGGATTTTCCAACCAAAAAACTGGTGGAGTTATCGAGGTTCTTCAAATGAATATCAAGGTGTCCGTACAACAATAAAATATCCTCTGTAATCAACTTTTGTATTTCAAATTCAACATTATCTCCAAAAAGTAATGAGAACTCTAAATTACCCGAACGAAAGATTATTTGTGGTATTACAGTCTCTCCACCTCTTTCATTAACTAAGGATGTTATTTTCTGCTGAGCTACAACTTCGCTAGATTGATGTTTTTCATGTAACTCTTTAGTCTCAGATTCGCTTACTTTCTCTTTAGTCTTAGTTGATAAGAGTAAAGTTAGCACAGCTAAAGTGATAATGACTGGGATAAATATTTTTTTCATTTTCTCCGCCTAAGGTGCACAAGTATTGGGGTTGAGTTCTGGCTTACTATTGGCAATCGGTGGTCGAACTTCCAAATAGCGATTTAAATAAGCTCCTTCATGCAACATTGGTGCAGTCATAGTAGTACCATTTGCTTCCACAGGATTCCCATCTAACTGAGCTGCCCAAATAAAGGGAGTAACATCTGCATCAACGTGTAGAAAAGGATTAAAATTTTCTGGGAAAGCTGCCTTACGATCAGCACTTCCCGCGCTCACACCGGAACGAATCACACCAGCAAATCCATTATAAATTGCCTGGTGCCCATGATCATTAGGAGTCTTTTTAGATCTCATCTTATAATAACCATCAGGGTGATAATATGTGTTACTATCGCCTACATCCCCCCATCGTTGAGGCGAACAATTTGACGGCTCAGGGTCATCTGGTACGAGTTCAGGAGATATTATACCTTCTTCTGTAAATTGAAACCGCTTATAGAGAGGTGGAAGCTCTTGAAGCCACCCCATATCAGTAATCTCAGTATCATACCAAGTATCAAAGCGTTGCTTAGTTTGGGGATGAAGGATTACTACGATTAGACGATCTAAAACGCGACCAGAACCATCAATCATTACTTCAATGTCAAAGCGTTTAATCCCATCGCTTTCTGGAACGGAACCGTAATCCAATTCAAAACCAGCTAATTCAGTTCCATTGGAATGCCATTTTAAGGTTTGTTCATACAAAGCTCTTGCACCTGTGTCATCCGAACCTGCTAAATAATTAATAAGATCAAGCTTTTCGCTACTATCGCAAACATGACTTACACATTTCTCGTAGTCACCATAAAACTGAGATTCATTTTGGCGTGTGCTTAAGTTTATGAGGTGGGGTTTATCTGGACCTAGCACATTATCCTCAAACGTTTCTATCTCCACATTTAGGAGGGTAACCCTAGCTAGATTCGAGGCTGTGCCATTTGAGTCGACGGATGACGCTACAAATTCAAAAGGCTCATGACTTGTCGTAACAATGCGGAATCTACGGTTTTCGCTGCGCAAGACGGCTCCGCAGTAGGTGACACCATTATTTCGAAATTCGGTGAGTCGGTCATCAGTTTCTTCGGGGTCGATCCATTCGAAGCTTAGTGGAATCGACGCTCCCCAATTATAACGAATATATCTATCTTGGCTGGCGTCATATCTAAACGCGGCTATTTTACTGGGGTCTCCGGCAACCAGTTGCAGGTTATAAATCAGGTCGTAGGACTGCGCTTGACCGTCAAGCCCGTCAAAGTTCATCAAGCTCAGATACACCGGTAGGGTTGTGTTCGGGGCTACGTCCAACACGGCTGGATCTGTCAGCAGGGGGTCATCTTCTCCAGGCGTATACACACCAGATCCAAATCGTGTCACTTCGGTACCAATATTTATGCCGTCATCCCACTCTGAAGTTTGCTCTGCATGCAGATTCATTAAATCGTTTCGAGGTAAGTAGCTCGTTGCCAAACCAGGCATTTCAACCAGGGGTTTCGGTTCTAGATTCAATTCGTCCCAGCAAAGGCAATTACAATCCTCAAAGTCTTTGTAATACCCATCCAGACACGTCCGTGAGCAGGGTTGGATACCATTACCGTTTCCATTTCCATTACCGTTTCCATTTCCGTTTCCAGGATCCACGCACTCACAGTTTGCGGCATCAAAATCCAGACCATCGCGATTACAAATAGACTGATTTAAGTCACAGCCTGGTTTCTCACGGTCCTCGCAGCAACCGGTTTCGTAGTTAAAATATTGATTGTTGTTACAACTGTTGGGTGTGTCACCGTCGCAGTTTGAAGTGCATTCGGATACGGGT
>JABSRP010000125.1 GCA_013215145.1 Pseudobacteriovorax sp. | reverse complement strand
TCCACCTCCTGCGCCACCGCCACCTGCAACAATTAGAAAATTTAACGATGGGTGTCCGAATTAAAATTTTTATTTAGGGTGGATGGCACCGTTATTTTAAAAATTTAACGATGGGTGTCCGAATTAATTTTAAAAATTTAACGATGGGTGTCCGAATAATTTGAAGAAAAAATTACTCAGAAGTTTCAAATATCAATCCGCGCCTGGTTTCTACAATGTGAAAATTTAACGATAGGTGTCCTAGTTATTTTTAGTCAGATAATACGTTGTCCAATTTAAGGTGCCACCCACCCTTAAAAAAATGTTAATCAGAATTTAAAAAATTGAATACAGCTATCGGAGCAGCTTTGATCACACAACCTCATCAAAGAAATTGATTGAAAAATTAAAACGGACACCCACCTAAAAATTATTGATCGATTTTAGACGTGGTCATTCTAATCCTTCTGCCACTCCCTCTTGAATCTCTTTCGATATAGCTCTCCATGTGTTCAACATGTTTACTACCAGTGTTCCGCGCAGTTCATTGGACTTTGTTGATTTCCCTTCGACCATATTTTTCTCCTTCAGATAATCCCCCAGGTTCCTGTCAGCTATTTTCACTTTTTGGTATAAATCATCATCCATAGCAGCGACTAGTATCATCTCATCATCAAGTACGTCGTAATGTCCCTCGATATGGTTAGGCCAACGATTAAATGTTTGAAGAAAACTTATTTTCTTATTGAATATATTCTTCACATCGCGTTCTTTGTTTTCAGCATTCCGATGATGTTCTTTATCGTACAACTTTACGTCTTTATCTCGCCTCACCAAGTTCAGAGCTCCTTCCTTTATTGTAAGATACCCGCCATTCCCTTCAGTCCAAGTTTCACAAGTTTTACAGGGATCTGCTTGATCTCCTTCTTTTCGTGATTTTCCGTCTTTGTCTTTTTTGTCTTCACCCTTTTCATTTTGTCCATACCATTGTACGTTGTACCAATATATATCCTCCAATATTTCTTCCGAAATCCCGTACTCTTTCGAAGGCGTGTAAACTCGTAGCGCTGCTGATAGGGATTTGGTTTCGGCACATTGAAATAAAGGATTAGTCACTTTCGTCATTGCCGGTTCCATCAGCTTTACAGCCCAGTTTATCGGTGTAGAGCTTTGGGATCTTGCAGACGTTTCAACGTTCAGAACATGGCATGAGGCTTCTACATGCCATTTTCCCTGTATCACTTCCTGCATTCCTTCAGTTCCCGGGCCCCGGAGATATTGGAGTGTCACTCGTTCAGACACATCTCTATTATCTACAAATCCAGTGTCTTGTCGCGTATTACTCTTTTTCTGTCCAATAGAATTAACAATTGATTTAGTTTTATTGACTTTCTGCTTCTCTAATTGTTCATACATATCTCAAACCTTTTTCAATTGGGTTTTAATAAATATTATAAGCATTCTTCATTGCCTATAACAATGCCGGATAAAAGCCACTAGTGGACTTTATCTCGACTATCTCATTTACATTAGTGGTCTTGTAACACCCAAATTGGCTGATAAAAGACCACTCCTCGAACACTGGTGGCTCAATAACACCCAAATCGGCTGTTATTGAGCCACTACTAAATATCTAGCTCATCCAAAGGTGATTTAATATTGCCAATCACCTAAAAGGAATCAAACCACTCGCTTCACAATACTCTCAATAAAAATGGTCAAACCAGGTATTCAAAAACACCAACCACCATTAACAAGCACAACAAAACAAGCACCCGACAAATTACCCTGCTACCCAAAACTCGCAGCCCTCGCCCCCATAACATCAGCCTCACGCTCCAAGCCAGCATTATCATTAACCGCCATACCGCCAACCGATGTCGTCGGTTGTACTCGCCCTTGTTTTTGCTGAACCACATGCCAAGCCTCATGGGCAACATGTTTTTCTTGTCCAGAGGCCACATGAATATCACTGCCTTGGGTATAAGCATTGCAAATTTAAGGCTGACACCCACCCAAAATTCACCCAAAAATGTAAGTCCTTTTTTAGAATGGGTGGCACCGCATTTTTACTTACAATGGGTGGCACCGCTTTTTCTTTGAGACTTGTTTTAATATTAGGAACTGTGAATAAAAAAAAGTACGATATATTCACTGCTTACTACGCTTTCTTGCGAATTTTAAGGTGCCACCCACCTTTGTACTGGGTCACCTTGCGGGGTCAGGAGGCTTATGGCGCACCTAAAAGGAATTTCATCTCTTGCTTCACAATACTCTCAATAAAAATGGTCAATTTAGGCATTTAAAAACACCAACCACCATTAACAAGCA
Organism: Pseudobacteriovorax sp.; assembly: GCA_013215145.1. Classification (GTDB taxonomy): domain Bacteria; phylum Bdellovibrionota_B; class Oligoflexia; order Oligoflexales; family Oligoflexaceae; genus DT-89. Next base: position 1,289 of record JABSRP010000125.1, on the reverse strand, counting down.
CAACAAAACAAGCACTAGACTGATTGATATGCTACCTAAAACTAGCAGCCCTGGCCTCCATAACATCAGCCTCACGCTCTAAGCCAGCATTATCATTAACTGTCATTCTGCCCACTGATGTTGTTGGTTGTCCTCGCCCTCGTTTTTTCTGAACCGCATGCCAGGTCTCATCGGCAGCATCGTTTCCGTGTCCGGAAGCCACATGAATATCACTGCCTTGGGTATAGGCATGAGCTCGCACCGCTGCCGGTTTTGGCGAGTTGTAATGAACTTTGACATCAGGCATATTCATACCTGATAAATCCTCAATGCCATTTTTCACTTGATCCGATAACCCAGTATTATTGGGTTTTCTTTGGATGCTTGTTTTTCTACTCGTTTGATTTTTATACATGATTTACTATTTCCTTGTGCAAGTTAATGATTCTATAACCAAGCGCTAACATGAGCAGCGACTGGAAAACCGTGTCGCCTGCAGTATTGATGGTAAAGTCTTGCCCTTGGGTGGTAATCGGTTTGACTTTTTAGATTTTGGTGGTTTTAGATTTTGGTGGTTTTTTTCCAGTATTTATTTACCAGTAGTTGATCACTTTACTTTGAAACATTAATACCTCCCTTTATCCAATATATTCAAGGTTAAGAATTTCTGGCACTATAATGCCATCATAGCCATATTTCACCGTTAACGGCACCAAGTCATTTTCATCTCCAGCGGCTCCGTCAGTCACCCACAGGATGTATTCATCCACGGCCAAAGTTCTAAAATGATATCTGCCTGAATCACTATCAATCGTTCTCTCTTTACTGTCAGTGACGGTATTTCTTGCGTGTACAATAAGTTGGGTTAGCGGGGCATCTGAGCTGGTGCTAACATTGCCTAATACCGCAACATAATGTTTATTATGTGCAGGATTTGCCTTCCAATCACCAGCAGAGTCGCCATCATTAACCGGTAAGTCGCGTGATCTGGGCTCTTTGAAAGAAATACTAACAATACTGGGTTCAGTAATTTCATTGCCGACACGAATGGGCACGGTTACTCGTAGGCTTAACGAGGGTTTAGGATGGCCGCCCAAGGCATTCCAAAATTCGCCCTGACTGCGTTTATCTTCAGGATCGTCAAGTAATACATAGGAATAACCCCATGGCAAAGGTTGATAATCACTGTCGACTTCTTTTGCGTATTGCTCAGGAATACCATCATGACTGCCTAAGGCTTGAATGAGGTTTGACGGCAAACTTTTCTTGATGAGTGCACTATTTTCTAGGGCTTTACTCCAGACAGTGAG
>JABSRP010000124.1 GCA_013215145.1 Pseudobacteriovorax sp. | reverse complement strand
GCTTGATTACAAATCACCTGAGCAATTCGAAAATGAAATAGCTTAATGGGTGTCCGTTTTTTCAATACCACTCCAGTAATCTCTACTACGTGACGTACTACTTTTGGCAACACATTCCTATTAATACTAGTTCCAAGAAAAAGACCAATACATATAATTCCGAAACACAGTAAATTAACTAGAAAACTTCTTTCTACAAAGAAAAAAATAATTTTTTTCATTTTATTCACCTTTTTCACATATAGTTGGGGTGGTGTTTGTATACTGATTTATGTTTATTAACGATTCAATCTCCAAAAGGGAAATTCGTATCAAATCAATTTTTTGATCTGTTACACGTCTTCGATCTTTTATGTAATCTGTAATGTCCATTCGACCGAGATTCATAAGGCGCCTTGCCTCAATCAGTCCTCTTTCGGCGTTCTTTAATCGCTTTTCTATAATTGATTTTCTACTTTTATAAGATTTTACGGAAGTAATTTCATCAGACAGATCTATTTCCAAAGACCTTTTTCGATCTCTAAGCGCCTCATTTTCTATTCTTTGATCTAGAGCTGCTTGTCGGATTCTATCAGTACGACTTCTATCGACTACTGGGAGAGTAAAACTAATCCCAACACCGACAGCAACTCCATCTCTCTTCGGAAAAAAAGCTTGTTCCTGCTCATATTTAGTAAGCGAAAAATCCAGGCTTAGATCAGGCCGGCTTTCTATATTTTCTAATTTAAGGCGACTAGTAGCGGCATCTACCCTAACTCTCAGTTCTTTTAGACTCAGAGAATCAGAGAGACCAACGGTATCCAAATTTATATTACTAAAAACAGTTGACACTGGTTTCACAAGTTTATCAGTATCTGAAGTTTTCAAATAACTTGAAATTCGTAGGCGTTTTTTACGATATCTTAAGTCCTGTTCCTCTAGAAATGATTTCATGTCTAGGACATCTTGTTTTGCCCTAATAAAATCAATCTTTTGCAATTGTTTTCGACTATAAAGATTCTCTAGTGAGGAAAAAACTTCCTTTGCGTCATTTAAATTTTCCTCATATAGAGTGAGTATTTCTTGTTGAAAGTAGGTATTGAGGTAGATCTTACTTGCTTCGAAACACTCTTCTAAAAAAGATTGACCTACCTTAAGTTTTGCAACTTCAAGCATAGCCTCGGAAAAACTCTTATTCACTGAATCGTATTCTCCGTCAAGTTTCTTTAAAAGATCTAGCGACAGAGTTAAACTTGTATTAGCTTCAGGTCGAAAATTATCTAATTTTGAACCCTTAATGTAAGATGAGTAGTGTTCCATTTTCAGTTTAGTTCCACGGGACAACTCTTGAGAGACACCCAACCTAATATCATAGTCTTCAAAGCTTTGGCTAGGAACTCGATCTGGTCCAAAGGCGCTACTAGGATTTTCCGCAGATTCCTCTTTTTTTCTACTCCAATCAAATTCACTTAGTAAAATCGTCTTATGTAGGTCTTTGCTTGCCATTTCATCAATTGCTATTTTTTCTTTTTCAAGCTTCACCTTTTCTAAATCGGAGCTTTGCGTTAAATATGCTGCCACGAATTCTTCAATTGTCAAAGACTTTGCATATAGATCCCTATGACTGCAAAACATAAATAAGATAATTAAAAATAACAAATTTCTACTATATAGAAAACAACATCTTATATTCATATTAACTCCTTGTTTAGCTACCAAAGTAGCTTTTTACGATGCTATTCGGACAGTGACTCCAACTCGGATAGAAACACTTTTCTAATTGATCCATCAAATCCATTGTTATTATTTTTCAAACCATTTTTTAGAATTGATCGCATCGCTTTTCGACCAATGTAGACATCAGATTTTTTTTTCAGTTCTTCGCTACTGAATAAACCTAAAGCTTCTGGCTTCATTTTAACTCTACGTCCGAAACTATTAGCCCATTGCTCAGATGCAGCATACGCAGATATATTATTTTGGTTAACGAAATCTAAACTTACGGATATAGACTGCTCAATCGTAACAACATGATGTGCCCAATCTGTCCCCATCATCAAAGCCTGGCCCTGAGTTAATTCTCCAGTCCATTTAGTTGCGGATCGCCACTTTGGGAATTCTTCATCATTGGGATTCAGAACGTCAAGAAATCCTACTTTTGAATTATGATAAAAATCAAAATCTTCAGGGCTATAGAGTGTCACTCTTTTGCGCCCATCTAGTTGTGCAAGATAGGCGAAAGTTCCGTTGTTGTCCTGATGCAATGGTGTTAATGCTCCAGGTAAGCTCACATAAAGCCAAAAATGGTTACAAATCTTATAGTAAAAAGGTAAAATACTATTCCAGTTTTCAAGTGGTTTTGGAACTATTGGATTTAGATCATCGAAGATTCTATCGTTTGCTTCTTGAATAATTCGCAAACTTCCGCAGTATAATGGTTTGTTCTGGGCTAAAAATGTTTCATAAGATCCATCGCACCAAAGTCCTTCGTATATTTCTTCAATCTTCTCGGGATTTTTGAGATAATCAAGATATTGATCGAATCTTGTTTTAACTCTAGTAAGTTTTACATTTGAATTGGTAGTAAACTGTGGAGAACAAGCATAGGCGGACAATTTACCAAACTTCTTTCTAAGGTAATCTAGGTTTCTCCACTCCTCATAACAAGGCCAATTCTGAATATATCCTTCGACAATAAACGGGCTCTTTGCGAGCAAATTTGGATTTGATTTAGCGCGTTCTTGAAATTCTTCATAAGTTACTATTGGAATATTTTTTTGCTTAACCACATTTACCCTCCACCTAAAAAACTTTTTATTAAAAAATGTTCACAGTTCTAATTTCAAATATATCTCAGCTTTTGCGACTAGATTTGTATGTTCATCATGAACGGAGCATTCAAATCTATGAAACCTTGCAATCTCTTGAATAAATTTAGATGAGCATGTAAGAATATCACCAGGAACTACGATCTTCTTGAATATTGCTTTGTCTATCTTAACCACAAATCCTAGCTCACTATTATTGGAACCTTCTTTATCGATAATCAGGCCGCTTGATTGCGCCATAAATTCAATAATGTAGGCTGCGGGAAAGATCGGATTCTGTGGAAAATGGCCTATCAGTACAGGCTCGTTAGCACTAATATTTTTACGTGTTTTGATTGTGTCCTTACAGCGAGCAAGAATCCTATCTACAAGTAAAAATGGAGGTCGATGTAAGAGTCTATCAGTACCTTTAAAATTTTCTTTATTTGATTCAGATATTAGCATATCTTTTTTTCCGTTTTACTGTCTAAATTTTGAAAGCCCTCGCATCAAAGAAAATGAATTGGCTTCTATTATGTAAATATATTTAGAATAATATTAGTAAGATTTCACTGCCTGTAGGTTCAAAATCTATCTATATGATTGTTCTATTGAATTCGAGACAAGAGTAAAGTGAAGAAATATCTTTTTGGCACTATTCGTCGAATAAAATTGTTAAAGCTAGGTTCAGCTGCCCCCTCTATCAGGAAAGTTGCCGCATAGAGAATTCAAAAAAATATTGATCAGTCGGGGCGGTATGGAGATACCGTAATGCCTAGTTATTCCAACAAGATGAAAGAGACCATGTGGAGTGGTATTGAAAAAACGGACACCCATTAAGCTATTTCATTTTCGAATTGCTCAGGTGATTTGTAATCAAGCC
>JABSRP010000123.1 GCA_013215145.1 Pseudobacteriovorax sp. | reverse complement strand
AAGACCGTCAACACTGGAAGTCTTAGATAGTGCGTAACCTGCTGTAATATTGAAACTAAAATATCGGTCACTTATGAAGAAAGCATTAATTTCCTCCACAAAATTGGAGTGACTAAAATTAAAGCTGTCGATTCCTCAATGGTCACCCTATGGGATAGCCTTTTTTTAAAGTTTCCAGGTACATTTCACCATGCTGCCATCAAACTCCATGCCTGCATTGATTTGGTTAGTGGTTCTATCTCATGGTTTAACCATACAGCGGGGTCTACGCATGATTCTCAGTGCTTTCCAAGCTTGCGAGGTGCACAAAAAACGTTATTTATTTTTGACCTAGGGTATTGGTCATATGAGCTTCTCATTAGAATAGCTGAAAAAAAAGCATTTTTTCTATCACGGATTAAAAAATCAGCCACTTTAAAAATTGAGGAAATCGTAAAAGGAGTTGGAAAGAAGCATATCGGTCATGATTTATTATCCTTAGATTTCAAAAGAAGCCGAGGTAAGATACTAGAAGTACTAGTCAATATTAGTTCAGACAATCGTAAGCTGATGTGTCGAGCGATCGGATTTTGGAATCCAGTTGAGAGAAGTTACCATTGGTATCTCACAAATCTGGATTGCGATCCAAAGTATATTCATCAGCTTTATAAGCTCCGCTGGCAGGTAGAGCTTGCTTTTAAAGCATGTAAATCGAGTATAAATATCGACCATATGCCAACAACAGACCCTTATGCAGTTATCACTTTGCTATTGGTTGGGATTATTAATTACCAGTTATCTATTCTGATTTCAGAGTCAAATCCAAATAAAGAAAAAAAAAAGAATGGGATTGCAAGATCAATTCAAAGAGCTGCAAAGGTCACCCAAGTTCTTATACGTTCGATCTCAAGGTATATCATTGACACTACAGAATTAGGCCTAAATCAAATCAAAATAAATTTAGATCTTCTTTCTGATGACTTAACTGATCCGAATAGTCGAAAAAGACCGTCAACACTGGAAGTCTTCGATAGTGCGTAACCTGCTGTAATATTGAAACTAAAATATCGGTCACTTATGACTAGCTGAGGATTGCACTGGTTCAATAATGGGTTTTTTATTCTTATTAACTTTAACAGCATCTCTTAATCTATTGGCGACAGTTAGTGACCTTTTTGTAAAGTTATTTTTGTGTTCATTTGTGTTACTGAACATATCACCTCCTCTGTTTTCTTGTCTTATGGAATAATAAAACCACAGAATAGAGAAAAATTCAAAAATATGGTGAATTTGCTCATGTATCCAGTGAAAATCTTGAAAATTATGCCATTATAAAGGTCACTTGATTAGGGATTAGCCTCAACATGGATTGAGGTGCTAAAATTTTTTTCGAAAAGCAACCCTACTTTGATTGGGCTTACAGCAACGCCTCGCAGATCAGATGGAAGATCTGCGATCAGCCTATTTGGTGAAATAGTATACTCAATTGAGCAAACTGAGCTTCAAGATTTAGGCTTTTTAAGCCCTATAAAATACTACTCGACGAAAGCTAAATTAAACCTCGACAACCTTGCTATGACTGCTGGAGACTTTCAGGTAAATTCGCTATCAGAAAAGATGATGGCACCAGAAATCAGAAAGCTAACCATTAACGCGTGGATTGAAAGGGCATACTCTAAGAAAACAATCGTATTTTGTGCCAGCGTTAAACATGCTCATGCTCTTTGTGATGATTTTAATTCTATTGGAATAACTTCCAAGGCCCTTCATGGGCATTCAAAAGATAGAAATGAGGTGTTAAACGATTTTAAAGAAGGGAAAATTAAGGTTATTCTAAACTATAATATTCTAACAGAAGGGTATGATGAGCCCTCAATAGAATGCGTTTTATTGGCTCGACCCACGACTTCACCACTTGTTTATAACCAGTGTCTAGGAAGAGGGCTTAGAACTTATCCAGGTAAGAAAAACTGCACCATTATAGATATTGTAGATAGAAGCACTCACCAGCTTCAATACTCAGCAACTCAGTTAAATGGGCTTCCAGATAAATGGGTAACTACTGGAGATCCTTTTAAAGAAAGACGCTATCTTTCTAAGGTAAAAGTTAACGACCCATCAGCTTATCTTAAGATTCAGAGCGCGGAAAACCTTAAGGATGTTCAGAAAGTTTTAATGGAGCTGCCTCCAGATACAGTTTTAGCCGGGCTTGATGGGCTTCCTACTCCTAAATACTCCCAAGCTAAAGATCCCCTTGGAGCACTTGAGTCAGTCGAAGAAGCGACGAAAATACTTTTCTTCCTTGGTGTTCAGTTTAAAGAAGTATCTATAAAATCGGCTCAAGTGGTAGTATCTTTCGATGATCTAGAAACAGCCTCCAAGGATTACTCCCTTTGTAAGTGGCATATTGCTCAGGCTACGAATAGGCAAGTTATATTCACAAAAGGGGTGGATGATACCAATAAAAAGAAACGCACTCTTAGAGGTCTTCTAAAAAAGGGACAAAGAATTAGATATTTTGACTTTGATGCCTCTTCTAACCTAGTTCAGGCTTATATAACTGGATTAACACGGAGTGATTTTGATGCAACAAAAATAGGCTTCGAGTCGATGACAAACACCAAAATATCGCTCAAGGGATCTATTGTTTTATTCTGATAATAAAGGTTAAAAGATGAAAATACTCGCAGTTGACGATGATCGCACTTTTTTGCAAATGATGGCTGAATCACTTTACGGTCTTAAATTCGACGTAGCTATTTCATCAAGCTATGACGATGCAATTACTTCGCTAGAAACATTTGATCCTGATATAGCCTTACTCGATTATCTCATGAAGGGAGATAAACGCACAGGGATTGATTTGGCTCATGATATGAAAAGGATAAAACCTAATGTCAAACTTATTCTGATTACAGGCTTACTGATTCGTGAACAGTATGACAAGGAGTTTATTAAGACCTTTAAAAAACCGATAAATACTGTCAAGTTGGGTGAATTTTTAAGGTCGATAAAGCAAACAACCTAATCTGACCATTAAGATTTACATCAGAGTTGGGATCCAAAAGGATCATTTTTTGGAAAATTGCTCTTCCAATTCTTGAGCAAATATAATATAAAATAGGCCCATTTTAACAAAATTGAGAATTAAAAATGAAACATTTGCTATTCCTAGTTTTTTCACTTTGTGTTTTTTCCTCAAATGCTTTGTCAGGACCATTTGAAACGATCGCCGAAGAACTTAACACAGAAATATTTAGCTTTCTTGATCCAATGGATATCGGAAAATCTACAACGGTAAGCCCATACTTCCATAAAATTGGAAATAAAGACTCAAAATACGGGAAATCTCTTAGAGAAGAATCAAAATTTCATGTCATTACCGCAGAAAACAATGTTCTCTTCTTGCGTGAGTATTTGAAAGGCCCAAGACAAGCAATTTCAAGAATCGATAATTTAGCCCTTCTATTAAAGGAGTATCCCTCCGACTTTATAAAATTAATGCTCCATTCGATACCTCACACCCCAGAAACTATAGATTCTGATTTGAGAACATTCCATCAAGACACCTTTAAAGTTGACAATTTGATAAGTTCAGTACCGACCTATGAAACAGCCCAACAAAAATTAGCAGGCGTACTGATCGAGCTAATGACCTGGGATCAAGTCTGGGCTCAAGTCTGGGATCAAGTCTGGGATCAAGTCGGGGATCAAGTCGGGGATCAAGTCTG
>JABSRP010000122.1 GCA_013215145.1 Pseudobacteriovorax sp. | reverse complement strand
CATAGACTGCATTAGCATCTCATCAGTCTTGCTCACTGCGCGCTTGGGCTTGTGGTAAAAACTCGATCGTGGGATCCCGAGTAATTTGCACTGTTTCTTAAGGCTCATTTGAGTTTCCTTTTTAACGAAGCCCATCCTCTGGGAGAGTGACACCGAGCTGATCACAGCTGTCTTTTAAAAAATCCACCTCTACTTTGAGGTGGCCAATTTGCTTGTATAAACGATCTTCTTTGAGCTTCTGCTTGAGGCTATCTTCGTGTTTGTCACGCGTGCCTTCGAACACGCTGCTCTGCTGGCGTTGCTCATCAAGGCCTTTTTCCATTCGGTTACCTGCGTAGGGTGTATCTGATGCCGTTTGGCTATGTCGTGGATCGGCTCCTGTTCGCGCAGCGCCTCCAGCGCTACTTTACTTTTGAATTCAGCGGTGAATTTACGTCGTTTTTTCATCGGTTGCTTGTATCTTATTTCTTCTTAGCAACCTGTCCAACATTGCGGGACCAGCTCACTATTCCATCGTCTTTGATTGCGATACTATAGCTATTATTGCTTTGATCTAGTGTGCATTTAATCTGGATGTGGCCTTTTCCAGATTTTTCGATACAAGCATCGTATGCATTCTCGATCAAAGTCTTCAATATATGCTGGCAATAGCTTACGTCCACGACCACAAAACCTACCTCTGCTGTCCCTAAAATTTCCACTTTCACACGATTAAGAGGTTTTTGAGATGCAACTGTTTTCATTGTTTCCTGAACCAGTTTATGTAGAGAATATTTCTGTTTAACTTCCTTCGCATTCTCAGTGTATTTTTGTTGAGACCTGAGAATGTCTGCAATCTTGTTTAGGTTCTCTGTGATACGGGATTTTTCATCGGAAAAATTCTCATTCCGACTCGTCATCATTCTTGAGATTTCACTGATATATTTCGTGAATGCATCTCGCTTTTTTACGCTCTGCCAAAATGTATCAGAATCCTTGTTTTTTGTGAACAGATTAGAGATTTTCTTGAGGCCCTCCTGAATATCGGTGTGCCTAGTATCATTCCACAAAACATTGATAGAAACTGACAGAGAATTAAACACATTACCAACATTATGGAGAACTCCGGAAGCCACCTGAGCCATTCCTGCTGCTCTCGACGCTTCAGCAAGTGCTTGGCTGGTTTCCTTCAACTTATTATTTGTGTCGTTTAGCAGTGTGTTGGTAGCGGTGAGCTCCTGGTTCTGAGCATCAATTTCCGCTGTGCGGTCTCTAACTCTGTCCTCTAAAGTGCGATTCAGGACAGCAAGATTATATGCACTGCGTCTACTTTTGAACGTTTGGATGATCGCTATAATCAGGGAAACAGTGAGCGCGAAGATGAAGCCGCCGACTGCATAGGGGAACCACGGTCTCTTTTGTAGTGGTATCGGAAAAATATTTATTCTTTTTGATACTGTTTCAAGAGCAGCTTTACCGAAAAAATCAAATCCTCTGATTTCGACATCACCCTCACCTACTGGCATCTCGCTTGTTGATATATTGAAAGATCCTGAGGATGCGCTAAGGCGTTGAGACCACTCAGCGTTTGAATAACGCCATTGAAAATAGACTGGATCATTAAACGTCTCAGATCTGAAGGCAAACCGGCCCGCTGGGTAGATTGAAATTCTATCTCCAGAGACAACACTTTCATTGCCAAGGGTAACCTTCATCTGCAATGGTGAGGACTCTTCGGGGAACATTTCTAGAAAATATACACCCTCAAAACCTTGGCGCCGGATTATCGCCCATTGCCCTTGATCGGTCTCGATCAAAACGTCTGTAACACTATAGCCCTCAGGCATATTCCAAATAAATGGATCTTCCTTCCCGAATTCACTGATGCTTGCTTCGACGAGCGAATTTCCAGAGCGGTCTTTTAGTGCGATACGATCATCGCTGACGTTGCCCAGGTATTGAAGATCTAGGTCTTCAAGGGAATACAAATCGACCCCATAGTCCTCATCACCCCAATTGATAATCGCCACATTTGGTAGGCTTTGTGGGTCAGTACAAATAATGGCTGTATCGTCATTGATAGGGGAGAATGAATCGGAAACTAATAAGCTGATTAAAGTCTGGTGATCATCGAGTGTGTCATTTAAAAACGGGAGAACATGTTCGGTATAATCAAAGACAGTAGTCTCTGGAAAATTTGAGTCATAGTAGTGTTCGTGTGTATGAATTAGATCGAAGTTCGAGTCCAATTTGTGGATACACACGAAATGTTTTGTATCATCATTAATCAGGCGGCCTTGTATTAACTCAATATAACCGTCGTCATGTCTAATGATTCTTCTCCAGAGAATCAGGTTTTCAGGGAGATAATCAAATTCCTGACTTTGGATTTCGTTTAAAACCAGAAGATCAGGAAAACGCTCGGAATCTTGAGTGCGATATATGAGAACCTGATCTGAATGCGTATCGTAGTATATCTTGTTGTTTAAGCTATACTGCATCCTGTTCACCAATCGGATATCAACGCCAATTTTCAAATTAGGAAAATGCTCATTCCGAAGGAAAAGGTCGCTACCAATACTCCATGGATACTGCACCCAAAGAACATCGCTTCGATTGTTTTTGCTAACGTTCCCGTTTGGAAAACCGGTCAAGCGGAATCGATCGTCTCCTTTCGTGATCTCGATAATACCTCTTTTTGAGTCTATTAACTTAGCATTCGAGACCTCATGCAGGTTCGAGATGACTTCTGGCTTTGCGTTTATCAAGATAGACCGATCCGCGCCGGAAAGAATGAATTGGTGCTCTCTATCGTAAAAGATATTTTCGAATATATCATCGGTGCTGATACGAAAACTTGGGCCTATTCTTTTTAGATTAAGATTTTCGATCTTAAACAGATAGCCGTAGCTTCCTCGTTTAAAAACAAAGTATACCTGATCATCATCACCATTTATGAAGTCGCCTTCAAATTCTATAAATTCACCGAGACCCTTGTCAGAGTATAAAAGAGCCATGGTTTTTTCGATTTCATCGTCGACCTTAAATCTCCTGGTAATCAGTGCCAGATTCTCACTTATGCTATAGATTTCATCGAAATTGCCGAAAGCATTATAAGTTTTAATTTTCTCAGGTTTATTTTCAAATTTTATATGGATGATTTGATCATTGTTTTCCACCACCCATTCATCGTTATCGAATCATTGTAAGTCTTGCCAATTTTCGTCAATTCCTATCTCAATCAGGCCTAGATCAAAAAAACTATTATCAATGTAATTAAAACTTAGAAAATTTCTTTCATTTCCAGATCCATACATGAATACCACTGATTTTTGGAGAAAATTGATTTCAGTATCAACGATATTTAAATTCCAGAATTTCTCAGGAAAATCGAAAGATATCCAATTCCCATCATTACAATGGTAAACTATTAGTTTCCTGTTTTGGGACGCGGTAAAAAAGAGCTTATCCTCAATCTTAAAAATGTGCTTCAATGGCTCATTGAACGGCGATCTGATTTGCTCAAGATCGAATCCATTATAGGAATAGACGTCACTATTTTCATCAACAAATACCCACTGCTTATTGGTATTTCTAAAGGCAGAAACAATGGATCGGATGCCAAGTTTTTTGGTTAAATCGACTGACTTCTGATCGATGAAATCGGAGAAAGCAAAATGATAGATTGATTCGGCATTACTGGGTGCATCGAAAATGAGTGTCCGTTCCTCCTCTTCTTCGATTGCTACGATCGTGATCGTCAAACATGAGAAGAAAAGAAAGTAGATTTTAGAAATAGACAGAAATCTAGTGCTGCACTGTATTTTCGGTTTCAATCAGAGATGAACGCATTTAGGATTTGTTTATAGATCTTTTATCGCTTGTTCCGTGATGATTGATATCCGTTCCAAATCATGCTCTTCTTTAACGACTTGTTTCAACTCGAGCAGAATATTACG
>JABSRP010000121.1 GCA_013215145.1 Pseudobacteriovorax sp. | reverse complement strand
GATCATAGAAATATGTGGATGCATGGGTATGCATTAGGCAACTGGAAAGAAGCCGTGCAGATGGAGCTTAGGAAGTCAGACCAGCCCATAGTACTCCGAGTTCGGGAGAGCCGTTCACATGGGGAAGGAGCTGGCATAATAATGTAGCCTTCAAAGGAAACATGAACAATTAAGATAGGTTGATACAACTCATGCTAACCTCACTGAAGGGAATAAACAAAAGAGCACAAAGTCACAAACAGCATCGATTCGGCGGGCTATTTCGTCTGCTAAATATCGAGAATTTACGCTGGGCCTATGGTCAGTTGAACAAACGTTCAGCTACAGGTGTAGATCGTGTAAGTTACTTTGAATATGGACAAAACTTAGAGGAGAATTTAGAAGACCTTGTTAAGCGATTAAAGAATAAGAGCTATAAAGCCAAACTTATACGCAGGTGTTATATCCCGAAATCAGCGACTAAACTTCGTCCCTTAGGAATACCCGCTCTGGAGGATAAATTACTCCAATATGCGAGTGCGAAAATCCTTGAGTCGATCTATGAAGCAGATTTCATTCAGGAAAGTTACGGTTACCGCCCCAATAGAGGAGCGCGTGATGCAGTAAAGCTTACAAAAGAAATAGCGATGTTCAATAACTGCAACTACGTAGTTGAAGCGGATATAAAAGGCTTCTTTGATAATATTGATCATAACTGGCTCTTGAGGATGTTGTCACAGCGTATCGAGGATAAAGCTTTACTTGAACTTATTCGCAAGTGGCTAAAAGCAGGAATATTAGAAGACGGACAGGTGATACATCCCGAAAGTGGGACACCGCAAGGAGGTGTAATATCACCAGTTTTAGCTAATGTTTACCTGCATTATGCACTCGACTTATGGTTTGAGAAAAGAATTCGGACAAAATGCATTGGAACCAGTCGTATAATTCGTTATGCGGATGATTTTGTATGCTTATTTCAAGCCGAGAGTGAGGCTTCTACCTTTTACAGTCAGCTGGGTATGCGACTCAAGAAATTTAATCTTGAGGTTGCGCCCGAGAAGACAAAGAAGCTGATCTTTTCACGATACAAGACTCGTAAAGAAAATCAAAGCTTTGAGTTTCTGGGGTTTGAATTTCATTGGGAAACAAGCCGTAAAGGCAATAGGTATGTAAGAGCAAGAACTTCTACTAAGAATCTTTGCTCAGGTATCAAGCGTTTTGCCGAATGGATTCAGTCAAATCGTGATAAGAAGATCAGACCACTAATGGAAAATGTACGTCGGAAATTCATGGGACATTATAACTACTATGGATTGATGGGGAATAATAGACGCTTAAGTCACTTCTGGTTTAAGTGTTTACGGATTCTGTTTAAGTGGTTAAATAGGCGAAGCCAGAAACGCAGTTACAACTGGAAGGGCTTTAAAGAGCTCATTGAATACTTTGGTATTCCAAAACCTGAAGTAACAGAGAAGAAAATCGTTAACAGTTTCAGACTCTAAAACCTTACATGCTATTACGGAAGTGAATTATTATGAAGAGCCCAGTGCGGTAGTACCGCACGCTGGGATCTGTGAGGGGGCAGTCGGGTAACTGGCTGTCCTACCTCGATAATGTAGAGCATCTTCTTTAAGCTGATTTCCCTTGCTATACTTCCTTCGACTTAAATATTAAGAAGGATAAAAATGGAAAAGGTGAATGCAGAAGACAAGCTAGAGTTTTGGCGCCTTGTCGTTGAAGAGTTTGAGAATAGTGAGAAGTCAATTAAAGAACAATGCCAGGAAAATGATATAGCCTTGGGTCAATATTATAATTGGCGCAAGAAAGTCCGGGAATCAGCGATTGACGAAGTAGGTACTTTCATTGAAGTGGATGATACCGAAGAGGCACCAATACAGAATAAACCAGGCTCAATCATTCTAGAATACAGAGACGATTTTAGATTCAATCTGGAAGATGGCTTCAATCGAAAGACTCTCAACTCAGCTCTTAAAGTTTTGATGTCGCTATGATGAATATAGCGAGTGATGCACGGATTTTTGTATTCACCAGTTCAACAGATATGCGCAAAGGCTTCCATGGTTTAATCAGCCTTATTCAAAAGTTCAGTGAGAACCCGATTGATGGCAGTTTCTATGTCTTTACCAACCGTAACCGGACTCGCCTAAAGATCTTATATTGGGATGGTGACGGCTTTGCTCTTTGGTATAAGTATCTTCAAAAAGGTTTGTTTGATATCGCCCAATCGGCTGATGGCAAACTGTTAATTGATCGTCGCCGTTTAACATTAATTTTAGAAGGAGTTGAGCCTCTGAAAATACGTACAAGTTTTAGAGGAGTCTAAGCTTCATCTAAGCTGCAATTTGAGTATTTTATGCTATATATCTGCATGGCTGAAATACTTGAAAATGAAACGACCGAAGTCACTGAACTTAAAGCTGAAAATAACAGGCTTAAGCAACGCATTCGCCTGCTTGAAAAAGCCCTGTTCGGGCCAAAGTCTGAACGTGAGATTGATCTTGATGAAAACCAGCCTGAGTTTGAAGATTTAGTTAAAGAGTTGGATTCTCTAAGTGATGAGTTGGATCAGCAAGAAAATAAACTGACTCAGCAAAGAAACTCTACGCGTAAGAAAAAGTCATCTCTCAAAGATTTAATTCCAGAAGATCTTCCAGAAGAAGAAATCATCCTTGATGTACCGGAGGAAGAGCGCGAAGGCCTTATTCAAATTGGTGTAGATAGAAGCCGTAAACTGGCCAAGAAACCTGCCAGTTACTACATTAAAGTTTATGTGCGTCCCAAGTATGCAGATAAGAAAGATGCAACTTCCGGCATCCTCATTGCTAATCTACCTGATTTTGCTATTCCAGGCAGTCAATTTGATGAGTCAATTATAGCTGATACAGCCGTAAATAAATACTCATACCATCTTCCTTTATACCGTATTGAAGAGAAGATGAAAAACGAAGGTATTCCGGTCAGTCGCCAGACTTTATCCAATCTTATTATCAGGGGGGCGGAAGTTCTTAAGCCTCTCTATGATGAATTGAAAAAACAAATCCTTAATCGAGGTATAATTTTTACAGATGATACACCGGTAAAATTACAGGTTAAAGGTAAAGGAAAGAAAGGTTTACTGACAGGACGCATCTGGGTTTATGTCGCCGGAGGTGCTGGGCCACCGATGAAAATATTTGAATTTACCAAAGATCGGCAAAAGAAAAGGCCAAAGGAATTCCTGGGAAACTATAAAGGATACATTCATGCTGATGCTTACAGTGGATATGACGACTTATTCACTTCTGAAGGTGTGCACGAGTGTGCTTGCTGGATGCATGTGCGCAGAAAATTTATTGAAGCTGAAGATGCTCCTGTAGAATTCAGAAGAAATATCCTCAGAATGATCAGAAACCTTTATCGTTATGAACGCATTGGTAAAAGAATGACTCCTGAAAGCAGACTTAAATTGCGTCAGGAGAAAGTAAGCCCTTTAATCAATGAATTTTTCGGCTATATCGAGAACGAAATGCTCACTGGACCAATGATTCTCCCCAAATCTGGAATTGGCAAGGCACTCAATTATACGATCAAATTAAAAGAAGCTCTGAAAACATTCCTGCAAGATCCACGCTTGGAGCCGGATAATGGCGAAAGTGAAAGATCAATTAGACCATTAACTATCGGTAGAAAGAACTGGCTCTTTGCTGGAAGTAAAAATGGTGGTGACGCAACCGCTACATGGGCATCAATTATTCAGACATGCAGAGCTAACGACGTCGACCCATTTGAGTACATCTCTGATGTTCTTAGAAAAATAAATGGCCATCCGGCAAATAAAATCGAAGAGCTTTTACCTCACAACTTCAAAAAGTAAGGTTCATTTGACGCTTACGTAGATTTGTTAAAATGAAATACTTATTATAAATTATAAGCTATGAATCTGAGCGTCAGGGGGGAGAGGATGAAAGATAAAAAAATTACTTTGATAGAACTTTTGGTAGTAGTCGCAATATTAGGTATTTTGGTCAGTATTCTGCTGCCAGCTTTGGGGCAAGCCAGGGAGAAGGTGAAAAGATCTGTTTGCAAAAGCAACTTGAGACAATTGCATAC
>JABSRP010000120.1 GCA_013215145.1 Pseudobacteriovorax sp. | reverse complement strand
TTACTTAGATAGATGCCGAATGAAGCGGGAAGAATGTCAGGGGGAAAGCCGTGTGAGGGAAAACTTCATGCACGGTTTGGTCGGTGAGGTAAAGCTGATCCGTAGGAGAGGCTTCACTTTAATCGAACGTGTGCCCAGACTAATGCGTCAGGAGCTAGCCGGGTGAAATGTCCCGGTCATACCAATTTCCCATTTCGGGTATGTAGCCAGTCTACCGGATTTAGCAGTAATGTTTATCTTCGAAGCGTAGAGACAAAGTCACGAGCAGGGAAAGCTCTTTCTGAGCGGACTCGTAGTCAATCAGAGTGGCGAGGCAACGATTCAGGCCGTAGGCAAACGAACGACCGTAAGCATCGTAAAGGTAATCCGTCAGTTTCTATTGTTGACAGAGACGGGTATAATCGTTTTAGGCGAGCCTCTGTTCTATGGGCGAAGTCTGTAAATATCGAGGAAGAAAGTGGGAGCATGCACTCGATATGGCGACGGTGTAAAAGGCGGCGGCATGAATCAACAGTTTCTGACAGCAACTGGGGAGATCCTGTTTCATTCCAAAATATCATTGGGCTTAAGATTTTGAATCGCTTGAGCCGTTTAATCAAGCTTGTAGATCACATTTCATATCCGCATGTGTCTACAGAGGGAAGCGGATATGTGAGGATAAGTTCAGCTATAAGGCGTAAGGTTGAAAGGCTGAATGATGTGTCTCAGGAAGTCGGAGATGGTCATAGTAGTTTTGACGGTGAAGACAACATAACTTCATTTGAGCGAAGGACCATTAGCCTGACAGTGCCATGTGTTGAAGAGAAAAGGCTTTGGTGATTGTCTATGACTAAAGAACACCAAATATGTAAGGTCAAATCTTTTCAAGACAGGTTATGCCTTGCTTCCAAGGCGAATTCATCGAGAACCTTTGGGATTCTCTATGATAAAATCTATCGTCAAGAAATCCTCTTCGAGGCATGGAAACGCGTCAAGAAGAATCGTGGTAGTTGCGGAGTGGATAAAGTCCATATTCGGACAGTGATTGAGGATATTGGCGTTGATGTCTTTCTTGAGGATATCCGCCAATGTCTGATGAATGAAGAGTATACAGCTTCAGTAATTAAGCGTGTCTTCATTCCTAAAGATAATGGAGCTAAGCGTCCACTTGGAATTCCGACTCTGAAAGATCGAGTCATTCAGATGGCGGTGAAGTTAGTAATTGAACCGATATTTGAAGCCGACTTTGCTGATTGCTCGTACGGCTTTCGTCCTAAGCGAAGCAATCAACAAGCGGCAGGAGAAGTCCACAAACTTGTGAACTACAACAAGTGGGTAGTTGATGTAGACTTGAAGTCTTATTTCGACACTATCGCGCATGACCAACTGATGAACTGTGTACGTCAGAGAATAAGAGACCGACGTCTTCTTGCTCTGATCTATCAATGGTTGAAAGCAGGTATACTTGAAGAAGGCAAAATTCGCCGGCCGGAAAGCGGCACTCCTCAGGGAGGCGTCTTGAGCCCTCTATTAAGCAATATCTACTTACACGAGATTGATAAACTCTGGTGCAATAACCAATCAGTTCGCCTCATAAGATACGCTGATGATGCAGTATTTCTATGTCGCAGCGAAGCTCAGGCGAATTGGGTGCTTGCTAAACTTAAAGAACAGCTGTCGGCTCTATCACTGACTCTGAACGAAGAGAAAACCAAAGTTTGTCATGTTCGTGACGGCTTTAACTTCCTTGGTTTTACCTACAAAGAAGCCTACTCATACAGCTCTCTAAAGCCGGTACGGATTAAATTTCCGAATCCGCAAAGAGTGGTGGGAATGCAGAGGAAAATCAAAGAAGCAGTCAAAGAATTTCCGTTGGGTGTTCACTTGACTGAAGTCATTAAAACCATAAATCGCAAACTCTCGGGCTGGGCCCAGTATTTCAAAGTTGGCAACAGCTATGATGCAGCACTGAAACTATCCAATTATACATGTTTGCAACTGCGAATCTTCTGGAGAAGAAGAAAACAGCGCAAAGACATAAATGGATACCGAAAATGGCCGAATGATTACTTTTATAATAAAGGACTACATTATGTTCCAAAATTACTTAGATAGATGCCGAATGAAGCGGGAAGAATGTCAGGGGGAAAGCCGTGTGAGGGAAAACTTCATGCACGGTTTGGTCGGTGAGGTAAAGCTGATCCGTAGGAGAGGCTTCACTTTAATCGAACGTGTGCCCAGACTAATGCGTCAGGAGCTAGCCGGGTGAAATGTCCCGGTCATACCAATTTCCCATTTCGGGTATGTAGCCAGTCTACCGGATTTAGCAGTAATGTTTATCTTCGAAGCGTAGAGACAAAGTCACGAGCAGGGAAAGCTCTTTCTGAGCGGACTCGTAGTCAATCAGAGTGGCGAGGCAACGATTCAGGCCGTAGGCAAACGAACGACCGTAAGCATCGTAAAGGTAAACCGTCAGTTTCTATTGTTGACAGAGACGGGTATTTTCGCTTTAGACGATCCTGTGTTCGATGGGAGAAGTCTGTAAATATCGAGGAAGAAAGTGGGAACGTGCACTCGATATGGCGACGGTGTAAAAGGCGGCGGCATGAATCAACAGTTTTTGACAGCAACTGGGGAGATCCTGTTTCATTCCAAAATATCATTGGGCCTAAGATTTTGAATCGCTTGAGCCGTTTAATCAAGCTTGTAGATCACATTTCATATCCGCATGTGTCTACAGAGGGAAGCGGATATGTGAGGATAAGTTCAGCTATAAGGCGTAAGGTTGAAAGGCTGAATGATGTGTCTCAGGAAGTCGGAGATGGTCATAGTAGTGTTGACGGTGAAGACAACATAACTTCACTTGAGCGAAGGGCCATTAGCCTGACGGTGCCATGTATTGAAGAGAAAAGGCTTTGGTGATTGTCTATGACTAAAGAACACCAAATCTGTAAGGTCAAATCTTTTCAAGACAGGCTATGCCTTGCTTCCAAGGCAAATTCATCGAGAACCTTCGGGATCTTGTATGATAAAATCTATCGTAAAGAAATCATTTTCGAAGCGTGGAAACGCGTAAAGAAGAACCGTGGCAGTTGCGGAGTGGATAAAGTTCATATTCGTACAGTGGTTGAGGATATTGGCGTTGATGCTTTTCTTGAAGAAATTCGACAATGTTTGATGAATGAAGAGTATACCGCTTCAGTCATTAAGCGCGTCTTTATTCCTAAAGATAACGGCGATAAACGTCCACTGGGAATTCCGACTCTGAAAGATCGAGTTATTCAGATGGCGGTGAAGTTAGTAATTGAACCGATATTTGAAGCCGACTTTGCTGATTGCTCGTACGGCTTCCGTCCAAAACGAAGCAATCAACAAGCGGCAGGAGAAGTCCACAAACTTGTGAACTACAACAAGTGGGTAGTTGATGTAGACTTGAAGTCTTATTTCGACACTATCGCGCATGACCAACTGATGAACTGTGTACGTCAGAGAATAAGAGACCGACGTCTTCTTGCTCTGATCTATCAATGGTTGAAAGCAGGTATACTTGAAGAAGGCAAAATTCGCCGGCCGGAAAGCGGCACTCCTCAGGGAGGCGTCTTAAGTCCTTTATTAAGCAATATCTACTTACACGAGATCGATAAGCTCTGGTGCAATAACCAATCAGTTCGCCTCATAAGATATGCTGATGACGCAGTATTTCTATGTCGCAGTGAAGCTCAGGCGAATTGGGTGCTTGCTAAACTCAAAGAACAGTTGTCGGCTCTATCGCTGACTCTTAACGAAGAGAAGACCAAAGTCTGTCATGTCCGTGAAGGTTTTAACTTCCTTGGTTTTACCTACAAAGAAGCTTATTCATACAGCTCTTTAAAGCCGGTACGGATTAAATTTCCAAATCCGAAAAGAGTGGTGGGGATGCAGAGGAAAATCAAAGAGGCAGTCAAAGAATTCCCTTTAGGTGTTCACCTGACTGAAGTCATCAAAACCGTTAACCGGAAACTTTCCGGTTGGGCCCAGTATTTCAAAGTTGGCAACAGCTACGATGCAGCCTTAAAACTTTCTAACTTTGCATGTCAGCAATTGCGACTCTTCTGGAGAAGACGAAAGCAGTGTAAGGACATCAAAGGAACCAGAAAATGGCCGAATGATTACTTTTATAATAAAGGATTAAATTATGTTCCTAATTTACTTAGATAGATGCCGAATGAAGCGGGAAGAATGTCAGGGGGAAAGCCGTGTGAGGGAAAACTTCATGCACGGTT
>JABSRP010000119.1 GCA_013215145.1 Pseudobacteriovorax sp. | reverse complement strand
CTTATCGCTACCAGATAATACGTCTGACATATTTCCTCAATCAAAACGGCGTGTTACAAAATGCGTAAAAATTAGTTAACTTGCAATAATAATAGCTAATTTTTCTTGCTTATGCAAGCTTGCTTTGCTATATTAGTTTTTATTTCAATAATCACTTAATGACGGTGTATTATGCGTAATTTAAGCTTGCTCCTGTTTTTTCCTTTGCTTGCGTGCGAACTCGACCCAAAAAAAGACGATGACTCTCCGGCTAGTTTGCCTCCTGTGATCGAAAATTTTACAGCGCTTCCCGTGAGCGTAAATGAAGGCGAAGCAGTTACGCTTAAAGTTACGGGTTCATCGATTGAATCGTGTAAAATATTTGCTGGTGGAGAAGAAGTAACTAGTTTTTCTCTTGCAGAATCAGGCTCTCATGTACCATCGGCTATTGAAACTTTATACGAAGCAACTTGCTACGGCGCAGGCCAGGAAGTAACGGCTAGCGCAAACGTTAATATCATAGTCGCAGACGATGTTATTACTACCGATCAAATCAGTGAAATCTCTAAAAGCTTTAATATAGAAGAAATCAAAGCACTTGTTGCTGAGCAGTTTCCAGAAAAAACAGTTGTCGATTATAGCCCAGACTATAAGCCCAATACATTTGAGACATTTAAAAATGAAGCTATAAGCGTTGCCCAAAAAAGCGCTAGTTTCGATCAAGAAAACTCGGTGATGTATGGATTTGAAGGCAATATTGATATCAATTCATATAATCAGCAATGCGAACAGTCTCTGGTCATTGACTCAGATACAATCGGCTACGCTGATCTATCAATCGAGCTAGAAACAAGCTCTACTCCTGGTGAAAAACTTGCTGAAGATTTGATTCATATTTCTAATTTTGAAGCTATCACTCAAAGCCTTGAAAACCCTGTTCCTCAAGGAACCGAATGGCAAGTCACCTTTGATCTTTCGCAAACAAGAGTAGCTTATGAAGCAGCTTTTCAAGATTTTGATACAGCCGAAGGATCTTTTGTAGCATTTGACAATACCGAGCCCCAACAAGATGCCTCTATTTATCATATTCCGTATGATGAGAGCTTAAGCGGCGATATCATAAGATTATGGACAAAGATTAAAACAAGTATTGAAAATATAGGGATAGCGTTTGCTGCGGCTTTTCCACCAAGATATCCTGTTCCACCTGCGAAAGACGGCTACCAATACGACCCTAAACACCCCACTGTTAATAGCGCTACAGCAGCCTTTAACTACACCACTGCAGAGTTTGGTGAGAATATGTACAAACTAGCCTGCGACGAGCAAGAAAATAGAGCAGCTTGTCTTTGTAACGGAAAGTGGCAGCGGCACAAACAAACAGGTGCAAGTGGCCTAAGAGAGTTTAGAAGACTTTTTCAAAATGATCCAGCCTGTAACGATCCTCACAGAGTAGTATTTCTTCGGCCTTTTAGCGCTTATGTCTCAAAAGTTGGCTCAAGACGTGTAGTCACAGGGGCAGGAAACATTCAATGCAACACAAGGTACGGGGCTCTTGCACGATCCTACGGTCTTACAAGCACATGGGCAATTACTTATCCCAATGCTCAATGGTTCGTTTACGATGCCAACTGGCCTGGTTGTGGTGGCTATCGCTGCCCAGGTAAAGGAATGCGTAACGGTCCTGCTGATAACCGTTGGTCAAATATTGAACCGTATACTAATAACTATATCAGTCGGTGGATGAATCTCGATTACAATCAATATGACGCTGGTATTATTGCTGCTTGTAAAGCATCACCAGTGTTCGTTCAAGCTGTTGATGATGCTAACGAGCGTAATAAATCGGAAAAAATGGCGAACCAGTGTAATCAAAATCAAAGTTGTAAGAATCTTGGCCGAGCTATTCCCAATCTTATAAACAAATCCGTACTGGTAGCTACTTTAAAGGCTCACATTGATGACATTTTTAATAAAATGAGTTCAGCTCATTCATCTAATATAAGCTTTATTATCCCTTCTAGCGATAGATACTTTTCACTTTTGTCAGAGATCGAGTCAAATATTAAATCACTTGATTCAGGTTACTCAAATCTTGTTTCTCAACACGGTTCTACCGGAGCTAACTGGAATCAAGCTATGAAAATTCTTACTGGAAAAGATATGCCTCGCGGGTTTCAATCGGCTGGTGAGCTTAGATCGACTATCGACGAGTACAAAACACAAATTCAACGAATGAAAGATCTTTCTACTAGCGAAATAAGAAAAATGACATGTTCCTTTACAGCTAGAGGTAGGTTTAGAAAGTATAGTGATATTAATACCTTGGAAGTTTCAAATGTTGTAATTGACGGAAGTACAATTGATGCTACACTCACTAGTGCCGCGCCCATTACACTAGATTAAAATACGAGGGGTATTTGATGCGTAATTCACTAATAGCGATTGCCATAGCCGCCACTTCATGCGGTGGTAAAAGTAGTAAAAATGCTGAAGATACTCCCACTAATCCTAACAATAATCCTCCGGTTCAAACGCCAGTTACTGGCGATGAACCTTCGAATAAAGATCCTTTAATTTACGAGTATAATCCGAGCTGGGCTTCACCGATGTATGTTGCAGCAAGCGGATTTAGAGAATCAAAAACTAAATATGTCGACGATCTATTAACACACTTAAAGACTTTTTTACCTGTTTGGGGGACTTCAAAAAAAGTTAGCTACATTCCCACTAAATATCTTAGTCAGTGGAATGGCACTATTGAATATGTCGACGACACTAATGGTGAAGTTAAAGGTATAGAAAAACTAGAACCTATTTACCAAAAAATGCTAGAAAAATGCCCTGTATTATCTCTTCCTGAACATAATAGTCCTGTGACTGTCTTTTGGGATCAAGGTATCGACGACACGACTGGATTATATACCTATAACAAAATTACTCTTGGCGAATTTATCCACGCTGATGCTAGCAAAGAGATGCGATACACTGGCGCTATTCTTCCTAATGTAGGAAGCTCAATTAGAATTTACGGCAAAAACGATGCTTGGGATTATCCAAATCAAACAACTGAAGAAAGCGGCAATCCCTACGGTATAGATTGGACATTCGTTCATGAATGGGGACATCATCTAAAAACATCGATTGATATTAATTTGGGACGCAAATCATATAGAACTTATGAACTCGCTGAAAACTTCGCAAAATCTATTGAAGCTGTTTGTGGTGGATCGAGTTTAGATATCCCAGAAATATTGGAAAGCTCTTATGAGTACGAATTTGGAGAATTTAAACAAAGTGTAATTGATAATTTACGCTTAGAGACAGACGCTTTCCCAGGCGCACAATATGCTTTAAGGTCTATGGAATCTTGCATCGTACATGAAAAATACCTAGGTCATTTCGATTCGAATACTTTTGCCTCTGCGCTTATTGAGGCTTATAAACGAACCACTGGCAGGCTGCTTGACCCCAATCCATATCCACTCAAGTTTTCCGATGGGACTAGTGCTAACGGTGGGTGGGTTGAATTTAGTCTAATTACTCCGACGTCTGCTGCTAAAACCCAGCCAATGATGTCGACCAGAGCTGAGTTTTTAGAGAGATTTCTTGAAGTGTACGACTGCGGTGCCGCTAATGAGCATATCCGTGCTGATATGGAGTCTAAGCTTAAGTTCGAATGGTAAATTGCCTATTATTTACCAGCCTGCGTCAAAGTTAAAAGAACTGATGGACTCCGATTTAGAAGGTCAGCTTAAGGATAAATGGTCATTCGCATTACAATGGATCTGGAGAGAAAAGTTGATATGGCTTGATGTTCCTTATCATGAAAAAGATGAGGCAAAAGTTTTGGGTGCCAGGTGGGATGATGACAAAAAACTTTGGTACTCCCCTAGTCGATCGGAGTTTGATCTCGGACTTAAAAAATGGGCGATTGAGAAAACGAACTACAATATCCCTGGACTAAATAGAAGAAACTCAAAAGTTGTCAGAAAGAAGCTGCTAAACATGGAGCTTGTTCCTCAGACATCCTGGTATACAAATGTTAGATCAAATGTATCCACTGATGTTTGGGATTACCTCAGAAAGGAATTTTACGCAAAAGCTAATCATAGGTGCGAAGTTTGTGACGGTAGAGGTACACGTCATCCCGTCGAACTTCACGAAGTTTGGCACTACGATGATAAAACATTTGTTCAGACCCTTGTTGACATGATAGTCCTTTGTCCTGCATGTCATGAAGTCAAGCACATGGGCCTAGCTGGCATCAAAGGTAGGGCAGATATTGCCAAAAAATGGCTTCAATTCGTCAATGCTTGGAGTCAAGAAGAAACTGATAAGCATATAGATGACTGTTGGCGAATTTGGTCGGAACGCTCAAAAGTTGATTGGACATTAGATCTATCTTTTCTTGACCAGTTCGACTTAGA
>JABSRP010000011.1 GCA_013215145.1 Pseudobacteriovorax sp. | reverse complement strand
GGGGTATCAAACGTTATCGAATTGTCGGAGGGCTTTGTCGCACTTGTTCACTTAAGGAATCCTGTCTACCTGAAAAGCAGAAGCACCGTGCCCGCTTTCTATTCAGAAATCCTCTTCAAGGTGAAATCGATTCGGTTCGACGTAGAATGCCGACAAACACATTTATTAAAAAGCAAATCGAGCGTAAGTGGAAAATCGAAGGTATGTTCGCCGAAGCTAAAGATAGACATTGCTTAAGACGAGCGAAATATCGAGGCCGGTCGAAAGTTCAAATCCAACTATACCTAACCGCAATTGTACAAAATCTAAAGAGAATGTCGAAATCTAGTCAATACTGGCGAAATTCACTTAATTTTCGATGCGTCTTGTGGTCAAAATCAGACTTAGATCAAAAAGCTATTAATCAGGTCCAGATTTTTGCATTTATTGTTAACTTAATATTGAATTTGAGAACTCGCCTGTTTTTCAACAGGCCGGAGATCTTATCTTACAATCCCTTTTACGGAGATTTCACCGCCTCCTCAGTCAATGGGATTACCTCTGGTCCCGAGTCAGAACTTGTGTTTATTTTCAACACCAATCAAGGGAGTATCACCCTTACCCGAGCTCATCCCGTGGTAGTGGTGGACGAAAGCGGATTCGTGATTGCTGTCAAAGCAGCCTCTAATATCGATACCAATGATCTACTCCTCAGTGACTCAGGACATCCGGTCAAGATTGAATCGATTGATGAGACCTCCTATCCCGGTTTGGTGGTCAACTTCCATGTCGCAGAGGAGTCAGGGACCGATCATTTTGTTTCGGCGAACGGCCTGATTATGGGCGATAACGCCTGGCAGCAACGCCTAGCCGCCGAGGAGAGACGGATGCTCCGAAGGGTTGATATTCTCCGAGAATTAGAGGCTAACACGAATGATCAAAACTAGGTTTTCAAGACTGTTGTTTCGATGGTTTCGTTTGATCAGATGATTTCATTTGGATTTGGATTTTTATATTGAATTTTTGTTTTTTTAGGAATGTTTTTTCCAAAGACTAAGGATGTTGACTATGAATGGTATCGCTAAGGGTTTTTTATTAACAGTTTTGTCCATGACAGGGGTAGCCCATGCCCAAAGCTTACTGGATTGTGAGTTTAAGTCCTCACGCTCGTGGACAGCTTGCTCCATAGATTCGGACGCATTAGCGCCAAAACCTGTTTATCAAGGAGAGGGGTTCGAGGCTGACTTTACTGTGTCCTACTCCTTTATCTGCGGTGGCGGTACTCCCACGGAGTTTGTGTTTGAGGCTGGTGGCAGCCGCCGTGATAGTGTGGTCTTAGAGATGGGTGCCAATCAACGTATGGTCACGGTGACGGGAGATCAGGAGCTGGTACTATCGAGTGACCTCAATCGTCGCAAGACCTTCGCTCCAGGCTGCAGCATTGAGGTCCATAGTGTGAGCTATCTACCCACCATTGACCAAATCGATGATTGGAATAGCAGTTCGATCACTCAGGCGCGGTTAATCGACAAGGGTATCGATCTCTATCTACTGTCTAGCGATCTGGAAAATTTTATTTCATGGGACTCTACCACAACCAATACCCTATTAGAGGCTGTGAACAGAAAAATCACAGCCTTCGAAGGCGCCTGTGAGGGAGGAGATCGCAGTTCTTGTAGAGCCAAGGCCCACTTTATTGCCGTAAGGAACTCCCTTCAGGCAAAAATTGAGGGAACCCCCATCCCGTCTCTCGGCTCGGGTGATATGTCTGAGGTCAAGGCTTTGTACCTCGAGGAACTTCAACGCGATGTGGCCGTAGGCAACGACATGGTCGATCGCTACGAATACTGGCAGCTCGAAGTAGAGAAAAGCCTAAAAGAGATCCTTGATCAGATTCCTGATGAGGCTTAAGTAGACCGCAATAAAAAAAAGAGGAAGACCATATAGCCATAGGCACTACCGTAGTGCCTGGTTCCTTTACGGATGAGAGGAAATTTATGAAGAAAACATTAGGTACAACTCTCTCGCTATGGATGCTGTCAGGAATCGCCCTGGGGGAGATATCGCAGCAAGAGTTTGAAGAGCGTAGGCAAAAGGCGACCAAGGTGCTGTTCACAGTTGATCAGGTGGAAACCCATCTGAAGCAATATGAGGAGGCTAGGAATCATTTTTACACGCCGATGATGTCCTACTCCAAGGCGTATTTTAATGGGGTTGATCGCTGGACTTCAAATTGGAGGGAAATTATTACCACCGTAGAGTTCGGATCAAGCTATGACGCCTATTTGAAAGCCCTCCAAAACACGTTCGAAAAGCAGTCGGTCCATCTGCAAGAGTTAAGAGATCTATCAGAACGGGTCAGACGTATGAAGGTCAAAGTGCTAGAGGCCCTACCCCCGACCATATCGCGTTACAGTCATTTAACACGGTCTCAGCAAGAAGTTGTAAAGCAGCTGAATCAGAGAATACAGGAATTGAGGAGCTCTGCGGAAACCGTCGATACCAAAACCATGGACTACCTGGGTGATATGACCCTAATCAACGATATCTCTAGTCAAGCCTTGATCATAAAAATTAAGCAAGAGTTGATTGACAATGGTCAATATCCTGTCGCGAGCTCCTTGAAGCGATACTCAGAAATGGTTGCCTTTGAATCCACTGCCAGACCAATCATCAATGATTTGGAAGCCCTATCATTCAAAATGTCAGACTATTCCCTAGACTTTGCCTATTTTCAAGCCAAATCCGTTCACGATCGATCAATCAGCCTCTGTCGAAAGGCACAAGATGCAATACGATCGTCTAGCCTAACGCCCGACTACAAATCAAAAGCAGCGGCTAGAATCGAGGGTTTATGCCAGTCCATTGCCACCAATTGGAATACCTTTGCCGCCTCAGGCTTATCGCAACCAGAGATGGTTTATGAGTACTCGTTTCTTAAGTTTTACGAGTATCAGGAGGCTTGCCGATCATCCAGCACTGACGTGGACTGTGAGCGACTAAAAGATTTTGAAAACATCTCCCAGGAGGCCTTAAACAGCTATAGTCAGGATCAACTGAAGCAATACGAAGAAACCTGGAATCAACTTAAATTCGAAAACCAATAAGGGAGGGCATCATGCATTACAAAATACCTTTGATGTTGCTTTTAGTCTCGGGATGGGCCAGCGCAAACCCAAATCGTCTCGATAGCGTTTCAAAATTTCAAAACGATGGCTGGTCCTGCGGTATTCACTCGTCCCACCGTGTGCTCAATCACTTCGAACTGAATGACTCGTATTCCGAGTTAAAGAGCTTTATAGGACAGCATGAGTTTAAGTACAACTTGACCAAGACTATTACTGAGGAAGTGCGCGTGGAGGTCTGCGAAAGACTTCCTTGGCCACTAGATAAGGCCTGTAACTGGACCACCAAAACTGTGGAACGCGCCACAACCGTCAAGGTCCCCTTAAAGTTAGGGATCGGCCGCGGCCTGTATCAACTCAAAGATAAGCTAAATGATTGGGGTGTGCGCGCTGTGGCGCGAGAGCGATTAAGTATGTCGGAGCTAGAGGGCCTTATCGATGATGGCAAGCATGTATTGACACTCATGCAACTAGAAAAGGTCGGTTGGGAGCTCATATCCTACCCTAGTTTGCATTGGATCGTTGCTGTCGGTTACGACAATCAGTCAATCCGATACTACGACACTGATAGTAACTCTCTATTTAGCAAAGATCGCGGACTGTTTTTCGATCAGTGGGACTGGAATTATGACGGTTGGAATAAGCGTTCTAGCCCGGTTCACGCTCACCTTACCCGCGCCGAAGGACTCGAGATCAGGTCAGTGATCTATTTTGATGACCCATATATAGATAAGATTGCCATTCTATTTGAGCTAGAAGACCGCGTTGATACTGAGGTTCCTGCGAGGATAGATGTAGTTGATCGTTCGCTAAACAATCGCGCCTCGAGGCGCGTAGCCATCGAGAGAGACAGCATTATAGATCAACATAAAGAGGCAGGCCGTGACTTAGACGGCTTATATAACGACTTAAACAAGTTGATCAGTGAGGGCTAAGCCATCGATTGGCGTCCTACTGTTTCACCAAGACAGTTGGTTTTACTGGTGAGCATAGGCATCGTACATTTGTATTTCATGTGAGGGAGAACTTATGAGGCTCAGGTATTTTTTTACTCTTGCCTATCTGGCATCGGCTGTCACGGGATGGTCGCAGCAACTAACCGAAGACGAGTTAGAAAGACGCGAGAGAACAGCTGCAAATAAGGTTTCAGAAGCCAACAGCCTAGATAGATCTTATGGCTACTATCAAAAAGTGAGAGATGAGCATTTTTATGGACCAACTGGCATTCAAACGCTTTCAGAGAAATTTTTTGAGGACTCTCAAAGATGGATCAACGGCTGGTCCTCTCTATTAGCTGCTATTGATCTGGGCAATGAAACCCTAGATCAGGTCTACACTAAGGTTCAGATAAAGATGGATGGGCAGGCATATCTTTTGCTTCAGCTGAACCTTGAATCTCTCGAAATTTCAAAAAAGAGCGAGACAGCTCTTAGAGTTTTGGCCCGAGGTTCTACCATCAGGGATGGTCAGCTCGACGAGTATGCTGATATTGTCAAGATTGCCATAGCAAACAGTAAGGCCCTCGAAGAGGCCTTGAAATCAGTATCGCGCAAGGCCGAGTCGAAGATTGCTGACATGGAACGAGCTAATGATCTTGCCTACCAGGCAGTCTTAGGCAAAATGAAAGCGGAACTTATACGTGTCGGACAATACCCGCTCGAGGAATCCCTATCACGATTTCGAGATTTGAAGATGGTTGAGGAGGCAAGTTCCTCCTATCGATCTGAGATTTACGCCAAAACCTTTCTTCTGCATGGCTATACGCTAGACTTCGCTTACTATCAGGCGAAGCAAACCTGGAAGGATATTAGGGTTGTGTGCCACGTCGCTAAGGATTCTCTTGCTAATCTGGACTCACCTTATGCTGAAGTAGTTAGACTAAGCATCATTGCGCAATGTGGCAGCGCCGACAATCTTTGGAATTCTATGAATACTATGGGCCTGACTCCTGCGGAGATGGTGCAAGAGTATGCCTTTTTAATGGCTCCAGCCCTTCAGCAAAACTGCAAATCTAGAACTCCAAAGCTTGACTGCGAAAGGTTTGCCGTCTTGAAAGCCGTAAGTGCGAATGCGCTTTCCGCCATGGCCGAGGATCGGCTGGAATTTTATGAACGTCAGTGGGCCGAACTAGCCTCAAGACTAGAGGAGTAATACCATGAGATTTTTAACTTTGATGACCGCAAGTCTAATGGCGTCGGTAACCTATGCCTCGCCAGAATGTGGCGATACCGATGTATTCGAAAATAGAAAAGAACCGCGGCCTTTCGTTCAGATTCCCATGACGAACCCTGACACGGGAGATACCTATCATCCCAACGATATCATTACCGTCGAGGTCAATGACGAAGAAAAGCAATTTAAGGCTTCCGACTATTTTAGGGAGCTAAACGAAACGGAGCGTGTCCTCAATCAATGGGGATACTCTATTCGGGATGGCGGCAATCAAACGATATCAGGTTGGACTCAGTGTAAAGGCACCTGGAAAAAGCAAGGCGAGAAAATAAAAAAGTCTATCCGGGAAGAGCTAGCAAAGTATCTACTCGGCGATGCCGATTGGGAAGAGCTCTGGGATAAGGTGAAAGACGAGTATGATGCCAATTACCCTGACTGGGAGGAGCTATACCGCCAAGCCGAAGAGGGTAGCTATGAGGTGAACCTACCGCCAGTGCCTACATGGCAAGCCACGAAACCCACCATTGATCGCAAACCGGTGGAGTTCCAGAAGGAAAAAACCTGGTCTTGGGAGGGCGGAAACGAGAGTAAGCTCTATGGCGGCCTGTTTCCCTACGTAAAGTTTGGAGCAACTAAGGTGGAAGCCAAGGGTGAGGCAGGGCTCAATGTGAAAGTCGGCCTGGCTGGAAAATGGAAGGGTGATTTACTCAATATCAAACTATCGGCCTACTCTCCCGGAAGTGGTCCCCTGAAGATTGATCTCGCCGCTAGTGCCGTTGATGGAAAAAAGAAGTGGAACAAGCCCTTAGTCAAAACAGGAGAGCTCGTCTGGGAGGATAATTATCGCGCTTCCCTAGCTAAGAGTGTCAAGTACCCCTTTTCCATTGGCCCTGTCCCGATGTCGGCAGAGTTTGGACTGCGAGGAGAGATGGGCGTCCTTTATGGACTAAAACTATACCCCCTTCAAATTGGTGCCTACACCAATCCCTACGCGGCCGCTGACGCCTATGCACAAGTCGGTGTTGACATAAAAGTAGCATCCTTCGGAGTGGGAGGACAACTTCAGATCGTCTCGCTTCAACTTCCCATACAGGGAACCGTTGGCTTTGAATTCGAAGAAGAGCCTTTGATTAACCTCAATCTATCCTCAACCGCTGAGCTCACCATGTTATCGGGTAACCTTTATGCCTACGCAAAGATAAACTATCTTTTCGATACCTGGGAAGGGCGATGGAAGTTTTTCGAATGGCAGGGATTCAGAAAGGAAGGGACTATCTTCGACTATAGCGCGACGATAAATCGTAATGGCCTGATTGCTGATGGCGATCTATCCCCAGAAGATATCTTGGAACAAAATTATGTCAACAGACAGCGAGCCTTAGAAGCTCTTGAGCAAAAGGCCGTGGATCGCGGCTTTTCAGTCGCTGAAGCCATCGCCAAAGACGCAGCTTTACCGATAGCTCAGCAGGTCCCTCAAAAGGCCGAGATCATTCATCGGCTTGCCGAGGCTCATGACGATCGCTTAGATAATTTCTATAGTGAACTAAGGGAGTTTATCAATTGAGACAGTCAAGACGTCTTCTTGCCATCTCGATGTTACTAGGGCTTTGCGTAGCAATCGTCCTAGTGCGTTATCCGCAAGGGGAAGATACCCATGAAACAGGGTTCTCAAATCAAAGTATTTTGTGTTCCCATGACACAGAAACATTCGACGTTACTTATGAGAGTGGCGGCGCAAGTCATGCCACGCTGATGGAGCTATCGGGACTAGACCAGGGTAACTCCAGCATCAAGGCCCATGGTTCCTTGGCAGTGCGCTGCACAGATCGTCACATATGGGTCAAGCTTCATTCCTTTACCATTGAGTCTCAATCAGGGCTCCTGGCCCAAATAGGAGATTTGAATCTATTGAAGGTTGAGATAGATCGTGAGGATACAGGAATCATTCGCAGCATGCATTTTGAGGATTCGGTTTCGCAGATACAGATCTATCTCGTGAGAGATATGCTGTCTCATTTTTCCATCAAGTCACAGAAAGGCTCAACATGGACCGCAGAAGAAGACGATAGTCATGGGCGCTATCTCTCAGACTATACCTATGCTGACAACACATTGACTAAGACGCGGCAGCGATATGGGACTGAGACCAAGGCTTTCGTAAAACAGAGTGATCAGCGGCAGATAAGGATTGACCAGGGAACATCCCAATATACGTTTGCGGCAGGAGGTCTCGACAAGATCGATTCGAAGGTAAGTTTACAATTCTACCTTGCTGACAAACTCCTAGCAGACTCCTACTCTAGGTTACGTGCTGCAAAATCGAAGAAAACCCATCAGCTCCAGGTTGAAAAGCCCGTGACTACGAAATCTGTTGCCCTTTCCCAAGAGGACGATCAAAAAAGGCTCGAAGAGATCATGGAGAGGCGGCAATTACAAGATGATACCTTCGAAACGATTATGGCCTCATTGGAGAGTGCCAAAGACGAGCAATTTACGGCTGTTTTTCTCAAGCTGAAAGCTTTGGTCAAGTTAAATCCTAAAGAGGCCTTAAGGTTATCGGATTATTTACTAGAACAGGATTTCGAAAGCTCCAAATTCCATTTGGTTTCCGGCGTATTGAGTCATGTAGGGAGTCCCGAAGCACAAGAGGCATTGGTGGTAGCCCTAAATGGTCATCAAGATGCCAAAAGCCAAATCGCTCTGATAGGCGACCTAGGCGTAACCGAATATCCGACCATCGCTTCGGAAAACGCGATAAGAGATCACAGAGAGCAGTCTAGCAACGCTGATATCAAACAGGTATCCAACCTAGCTTTAGGTAATATGGCACGGTCTCTATCAAAGCGTGAGCCCCAAAGGTACCAGCGCATAAAGAAGGAGAGTTTGGCTAGTCTTATCGCCTGTGACTCCTACGTAGACTGCATCAATGCCCTTCATGTACTGGGTAATTTGGGAGCACCCGAGACCTTAGATATTGCCAAAAAGTTTTTGCAGGCTAAGGATCCTGCCACACGGTCAGTGGCCGTGTCGGCACTACGATTTGTCGATTTGTACGCTGTGGAGGATATTCTACTCGATATCGCTCAAACCGATCCTGAGGATGAGGTGCGCAAAGCAGCAGCCCACGAATTATCCTTTAGAGTGCTAAGAGACACAAGCACCAATCAAATTTTAGCTCGCATGAGTCAGGAGTCTTCGGAAGGCGTCAGACTAAAACTCTTGGCCTCGGTAGCCTCTCAGGTAAAGACGAAACCTGAGTGGCAGAGTTCGGTCGCTCTCATTGCTCAGTCGGATATTGCCCAAAGTGTGAGAGATATGGCAGAAAACCTGACCCGATAGCTTAGTCGTTTAGAGGTATTAAAGGCTATTTTAGGAAAAATATTGAAATTTTATGGAGAGTCAATCGTCATAATTGTATGGTACCACTACAGGTCTATGTTTTTATATTTTTTTGCACAGAAATCATAGGCTTAACCGTCATAAAACAGGATATACAATGTCTGCTACCCATTCATCGGAAGATCAGGGGGTAGCCATTCTAATACTCCACAAGGAGGGTAACTTATGCGTTTCACCACTAGCATCGTGACCATGTCTTTGGCTCTTACGATGGGATGTCAGAGCGATGATTCTGACTCTAATGATAACGATAGTCCAAGCAATCCGCCCGCTGACCTAAAGCTGATTGAGAGCTTCTCAGCGGGTCAAGTTTTTGAAACCTCTGCCGTAATATATAAAGCTGGTGTTGATGGCTGGATCCACGATAACCGATATCATTGGGATGATGCGGCTGGCTTCTCATACCTGCAGTTTCAAGTCTCCTATCACGATCTCACCACAGAGGATACTAACCTATCTGAAGAGCCACTGATCTTTACAGCTGGTAGACCGCTGAAGTTCGAAAGCAGTGATGTTGCGTTGACCACGCCATTCAATATCGATAGTTTGGGCCTGAATTTTGATACCGCGGAGGCTCCCATCCTTCTCCAATACAAAGGAAACCAAGTACAGGTTGGTAAATTTCGCCCCGTTGAGAACGGTGAAGATACTGACGATCAATTGGGCAAGCTAAAAACTCCCGAACTCTGTGAGGGTGCCTACGCTAAGGTATGTAGCATTGCCATCAATCTTGATGAGAGCGATCCCGAAACTCCGGTCTTTCGCCTTAGCATGACTCTCAAAGATGGAGAGACTGTCAACGCATCGATAAACTTTAAGGGATACTATTCCAGCACCTACTATCATAGCGAGTAACGAGTCCGTTTCCCGCTGCAACGATGACAATGAGGTAACCCATGATCCGTCCCAAAGCGTTAAAAGAAGGCGATACCGTAGCT
The DNA here is from genome assembly GCA_013215145.1 of Pseudobacteriovorax sp. Taxonomy (GTDB): domain Bacteria; phylum Bdellovibrionota_B; class Oligoflexia; order Oligoflexales; family Oligoflexaceae; genus DT-89. Next base: position 287,124 of record JABSRP010000011.1, on the reverse strand, counting down.
GCCGTTAGCATGTCTTGGGGAGGCCCTGAGGCGGTCCCTCATCGCTTTGAACGTGGTAAAAAACAGTTAGAAGAGGAGTTCGGCTGGAACCTGATCGCTATGGAGCACACACTTAAACCTGACAGTTGGCTCACCCAGAATCCCGAAGCCAGGGCGGCTGATATGATGAATGCCTTCAAAGATCCGAGCATCAAAGGGATCATCGCCACGATCGGCGGAGACGACTCGGTGCGTTTGATCCCGCACTTTGATTACGAGGTGATCCGACAGAACCCCAAAGTCTTTCTCGGATATTCCGATACCACGGTTTCGCATTTTGCCTGCTTTAAGGCGGGCCTCACCAGCTTTTATGGTCCCTCGATCCTTTCGGGTTTTGCCGAGAACGGCGGGATGTTCCCTTACATGGTAGATTCCGTACGCAAGACCATGGTGAGCACCGAAGCGCCCGGCGTGATCAGCCCCAACCCTGATGGTTGGACCGTGGAGTTTTTGGATTGGAACGATACCTCCTTACAGGATCAAAAACGCAAGCTCAATAACCCCAGTCCTTGGCGCTACCTGGGAAGCAAGAAAAAGGTCAGCGGCAAATTAATTGGTGGCTGCGCCGATGTTCTCGAAATGATCAAAGGTACCGAGATCTGGCCCAGCCTAGAGGAATGGGAGGGAAAGATCCTTTTTCTCGAAACATCTGAAGACGCGCCCTCCCCCACATGGCTGCGCTACTGGCTCAGAAACTACGCAGCCACCGGCATCTTAGAACGATTATCCGGTATCTTACTCGGCCGCCCCGGCGGCAAAATCGACCCCAGCACCTTCTCTCAGTATGACGACGAGCTATGCCGGGTCGTTCTCGATGAGGCTAAATGCGATATTCCTCTTGTCACTCAGATGGATTTTGGACATACGGACCCGATGTTTGTTTTGCCCATAGGAGCTATGGCGACGATTGATCCCATAAAGGAATGCTTTTCGATTGACGAGGCTATGGTTGAGTAAAACGATTTCTTTCGGAAGCCTTGCAGCTAAGACAAAGTAGGATTGTCTACGAACCCCGTTTTCCAATGATGTCGTTGGTATTGCGCATCAAGCGGCGCACAATACCAACCATATTCAAACTAAAAAGAGTATTTCTAATAATCTTATGGTTACGTCTATAGCTTAAAGTAGTATCGAAGTAACCGGCACCAATAGAGCAGCTTGTCGTTGAGATTCAACATAGGCTCTAAGGTCATCAATTTGGATTTCGTTGCTATCGACAAGTTCTTTTAAAGTTCGGATTTGTGATAGGCTTGGCTCGTAACCCCATACGGATGTGAAGACCCCGATGATAACGTCTTGTGAGACTAGATCTTCCAACTCTTCTTCAGAATGTTCTAACAGAAACCTACCGTATCGAATGGCTTTCCCACGACTAAGAGTCTTGCCAGTAATTTCATAATAGATTTGTCTAGCAGTTTGTCTCGCGTGATATTCAGGCAAGGCCTCGTCAAACCATAAAATAGTATTTCTGTCGAGTTCTAAACTTCTAAGAAAATCATGGACTAAGTTGTTATTTTTCTTATAACCTAAGTGATTCCATCCCCATAGTCTTTGAAAATTAGCAAACGAAACATGACGCGATTCATTGAGACCAGAAGAATCTCGTGCACCAAGTGAATCAGAACCGCTACCAGTATTATAGTACTTAAAGCCAGTAGAGTCATAACCATTGATCACAATCCAGTGAAGACCTGGAATATGAACATTAGAGAACCCCACAATAAATGAATAAGGTTGAGGCAGAAAAGGAATGATAGCTCTGGCATCGACAATAGCATTGCCATTTTGTATCAGAGTCATCACCGGTTTACCCTGATCAATTAAAGACTTAATGTCCTCGATCGAAGTATTACCGCTTTTTGTCTTTACAGGAAGGCCATATCTTTCCAGTTCTAAGGCTATAGTCTTGGTAGGCTTACCGATTCCTAAGCCTCCGTCCACCAGCCTATCTAGATTTAAGGTAATCAATTCATGAAAGTCAGCTTCCTTTTCTACAGTATCCCAAAAAATGCAAGGAGCAGCCCCGATTATGACTGTACCCCAAGCAGAACATATGGATTCTTCCACCAACTTCGTGTAACCGGCACTGAAGGGAAACATATAGTTGAAAGGCCCTACTTCGCTGATCATCCTTTGATAAGACAGATTTTTACCGTAGGTATTTAGCATGCGATTCGACGAATGAATACCGCATGACCAGTTGTTGGTCTGCCCAGTTCCCATGTCTGCTAATTCCCAACTCTCTCTAGCCATGGAAGCCGAAGAGCTCAAGACAAGACATGCTCCAATTAGGTTAAGTAGTCTCGATTTCATTTGATACCTTTCTTTATAGTCTAGGGAGTGATAAGTCACAAACATTAGCCTGTGAAACTTGCGCATAACACTGGTGATGATAAGAGTTTCGAAGGAGGAGATTATTGCATAAATCTACAACTATTCTGGGGCTTTGATTTCATAGAGTCTCAGACTTACCCCCCATTCCGTAGCCCACCTTAACCATTAAATAAATAGCCATCAGAAATATTTTTTACCCAGACATGCAATAATTCTAAGTAAGAAAACTCTTTCTTCTGTTAGCAAAATGGATTTGAAATGTATAAGCAGAAAAAAAGGACTAAAAATGAAAAAAGCTATTATTTTGGCGATATCTCTCATCAGCGCAAACGCTTTCGCTGATAAAAATACTGGCAAAATCGCAACGATCCATACCTATAGCTACGGCATCGCTGCCGGCGATACCATCGTTGGCTTAACCCGAGCAAGTGGAGGATGTCCGAATGGCTACTTCTTAAGCTCAAGCTATGCTTCTGAAGACGCAAAAAAAGCCATCCTATCAAAACTACTTTTTGCCAAAGCACAGGGCTTGGAGGTAAAGATTGATGGGAAAGAGGACCTAAAATGGGCAGGTTCAACTGCGAAATATTGTACTATTTACAACCTTTCAATCCCTTAATGCTTGTCTTTAGATACGTCACCTAGCTTTCGGTAGATAGTTGACGTAGCTGATATAGTATTAAATCTGGATTTCTCTCAAAGTTTCATCTTCTAAATAGTTTAGGTAGTTTCAAATAAAAATCATGGGGTAAGGTTTAGGCATTTACCCCATATTAAACCTCCTCAAAACATCCCAAACCATTCAATTGGCTCAATGCTATATCCAATTTCAAAAACAGAGCAGTCTATGATCTGACCACAATCGATTTACCGTCGAAATTGTAAAAAACTTATGGAGCCGAACCAGAATCCTTCGCCAAAACAAATATATCCCAACAAGGCGCAATGTTTTTGTGATTTCTAGGGTAAATCGATTAGGGTGAGATCTTGAACAATGTCCAAGCCAACCTTCCTCAACAATTGCCGAACAATCCACTTAACGCAATCCAATATCTAAAACATAGCAGTCTATGATATGATCACAATCGAATTACCGTCGAAATTGTAAAAAACTTATGGAGGCGAACCAATATCCTTCGCGAAAACAAATATACCCCAACGAGGCGCAATGTTTTTGTGATTTCGAGGGTAAATCGATTGGGGTCAGATCTTGAAAAATGTCCAGAAAGGGGGCCATTTGACCCCAAAACATTCTAAAACCTATCGTGAAGCATCGTATGTACCATTGCCGCTAAGATCCACTGTATCAAACACTATGATTCCCTCATTAGCATCATGTGCCGTAAAGTCTACCTGAGCATTACTGTGGAAGGTATCCACCTGAGCTTCTGTCGCGCTAATCCGTGTGATCGCAGAGCAATCGCTGACACTACACCCATCCTCTACAGCTTGAAAACCCTCAGCCTCGTAATAATAGTTAAAGGCCATGCCATCAGCTGGTGATCCGGTAAGTGTGACAATCTCACTCCAACCTTCATCCACACCACGACCCTCAAGTTTTAGCGCCTGAAGAGAGGCGATGCTTGAAAAAGCACCTGTGTCGCCTAACTCACCTTCAACCCGCAGTCGTAAGCGTCTCACGTAACTTGAGTTGTCCGATGTACTAGTAGACTCGCCAAGAGTTTCGTAGTGAACGATGTTGTTGGTCAGATCAACGGAGAACGCCCAGCCTTCCGATTTGGCCGCAATAAAATTATCAGAGGAACGGATATAAATATCACTGGGACCATCACCGACGCCCATAGTTATTTTTTTATCGTAGCCGTGAGTGGCTGGAAGTTGTGTTAACGTGAGATCCGTAAGGGGATATACACCATCGCCACCATCGGATAAGGCTTCTATTAACCAGGCCTCGGCGCAGTTCGTAGACAAAGTGATAGTGACATCACCTACATTATTGCCCGCTTCGGTAAAGTCAACATCAGAATCCCAAGCTCCAGCCCGTTCTGCTTCGCAAAGAAAGACACCTGGGATGGAGATAGCACCTAGTACCGAATCAGGTGAGCCTGTGTTGAAGGCAACGGCACAGTAAATAGCTGTCTGAGGGTACGAAGCGCTTTCTTGAGTCATTCGCGAACCATCAGCATTCATGGGAGTGCCATTATCAGAGCATCGCGAGTCACGAGCACTAGCTGTTTCACCACTATCGTCGCCATCCTGCAGCCAAAGATCGCTGCTCCCAAGACCGACAGAATCCGCATCTATCGAGCCAATAGCAAGGACTCCTACATTGAGGGCCGTTCCCGTACTGACATCCACTTCCGTTGCTTCCGTAGTAGCAGTGGTCGTCGTTGCTGCATCATCATCAGACGATCCACAACCTACCAAGGCAAGACTCGCCGCAATACCACATAGTTTTAATCTCATCTTTTTCCACCTCTTTCTCTGAGTATAAGCTGCATGGAAATGGGATCGTTGGGATTTAAGGAATCTTGAGAAAAAAAACAGTTGTATAATGAACTCAACAACTTAGAGAAGAGCTGTGGTTACACCAAACAAACTTCCTATCTGTATAAAATTACAAATTGGTAACAGATTATTAAGCTTAGAGTATCGAAATCGATGAAGATCCGATAGGTAGTAGCTAGGACCGAAGAGATTAGTTAATCCGCTCTACCGCACGCTTAACATCCTTACAGACCTTGGCGGTAAAAAGATTCATATTGGGAATCTCTGATTCTTCTAGATTGGAGGAAAGAAAAATCGGCTGTCGATAGCCATTGCGCTTTAATTCAGCTGCAACATGGGCTCCCGTCTCGCCATTCTTTAGATAGTAATCCGTGACAACGAAGTCGATTCCCTCGACATTTTCTAGATGAGCCTCAGACAAGCTAGCATAGACGGTGAGATCCACATGAGTGAGGTGCTTGCGCCATTGCCTCTGATAGATCCTTTCGTCTTCAAACAGTAGGACGCGCTTACGACTCGGGGTATAATCGGCGATAGAGGATTGAGCCAGTAATTGCAATAGATCAGATTTGTTCATAGGTTTGGGTAGGAAAAAGTCCGCACCTGCTTCGATGGATTTTGGCTGATACTCCAGTCGCCCACGGTTGGAGTGAATGCAGATCTTACCTTCGTAGCCTCGCTCCCGCAGCCGGCGGCAGACTTGAAAGCCATTCAAATCATTCTGCCCTAAATCCACATCTAATATAATCAGCTCGCAGTCATGGGGATCGTGCATCAAGGCTGCGCGACTAGTATCAAAGCCATGGATTTCCACCTTGATGCCCAGACTCTTAACACTAGACTTTAGGGAATCAATATAGATCTTTTCATCATCAAGGACGATCAGATTGAAGTCTATTGCGGAAATTTCTGCTAGCAGATCTTCGTTGATAACAGCGGCGTCACCGACCTCTTCCACCGCAGGTGCCGTCTGTTTAAATAAGTAATCGCTAGAGTGTGAGGGTAGATCGGGAAGATCGATTGGATCTAAAGATTCTGTGGAGGGCATGGTAAACATAAACTCCGTCCCCTTCGTGCGAGAGGACTGACAATGAATACTGCCACCATGAGCTTCAACAATTTTTTTGGCGATAGCCAATCCCAGACCCGTGCCGTTTTCTTTTCCTCTAGTGAAAAACGACTCAAAAAGTTTGGCTCGGTCTTCTTCGGGGATATAAGAATCGGAATTACCAATGGTGATTTTGCTGAACCCAGCTTCGGTATGAGTCACGTAGATCCAGATGTTACCCTTACCATGCATGTGCTCCACAGCATTGCCAATAATATTGGCAAACACCCTGGAGAACCGTTTAGGGCTGATCTGCCAGAGGGTGGTATCGCTAATATCAAAACTAAGGTTGATATCTAACTCGGTATTCATCCCAAAAAGTCGGTAAAGGCAGTCGGACAAAAATATACCGGGCTGGACTTCCTCTACAGAGAGCTTCGTCTCAGCTCCCACCAGCATAACATCCTCAATCATGCCTTCTACGGTATGAATCGCGTCTTTGATACTGGGCAGACTCTCGTCTAAGATCTCTTTTTGCTCGCTAGAGGATTTGGCTTCTTGGGTCATAGAAATCAAAGCCTTTAGCATCGAGAAGGGCTTGCGTACATCATGAGCGAGCATCTGCGTCGTCTTAGCAATAGCGCGGTTACGAGAATGGACCTCTTTCATCTCAATGTATTCGAAAAGCTTTTTAAAAACATGGCTAAAGCTGTCTGTCAGCAAATTGATTTCTGTAAATACGGACTTCTCGGGCCGCTCAAAAGAACCCTTTTCCATATCCGAATTGGTCACCGCAAAGGTCACCCTTTGAAGAGGGGCAATCAAGAATCGAAAGGTGTAAAACATAACAATGAGAATCACCAAAAATACGCAGCCAAAGATATAAAGGAGGTTTTGGCTCACACTGCTAAGTGCGTTTTCGATACGCTCCTTACTGTACTTAACTTCAAGATAACCAGTGGGCATCTTATTTGCGTCGCCGCGGGCATAGACACTTTGCCTATACGTGACGGTAGTATAATCGCCAGTATCATCGCGGAGGTCTTTGGCGATAAGCTCACCCTCAGAGTCGATAACGATGATTTCCACTAGGTCTTCGAAGTCGGTAAGCTCAGAAATCTTGCTAATAATCTCAGGATACAATCCACTGGAGACATCTTGCTGGATCAGCTTGGCGATCAGTTTGGTGTTTTCTCGCGCCCTTGATTCGAAGCGTTCGTACACTGTCATCCGCACATGCTCGCTAACCACCAAGCTCGCCCAGATAAACGAGACGATGATAAAAAGAAAGACAAACAAACCAACGACTTTAATTGGTATGTTTTTGAGTCTCATGCGAAACAAGGACTTATAAAGTGGTCCTGAGGTTGACACGTACTTAAACAACGAAATGGCTCTCACTGCGTAAAAAAGCATAATCTCATTAGACAAGTTTGTATAGATCATTTGACTAAACATTGGCAAGGGCAAACCCCTGACTTCTGCATATTTTCAACCAAATTGACGCACTCATCGAGCCTGCAAGGTCTCGATAAATCATTAATGTAAGTCATTAAGACTACACCAACATATCGTGGGCAAAGATAACTGGAGGCAAAAGCTAAAACATACGGTCTAACAAGAAAAGGCCAGCTCCCGAAGAAAGCCTGGCCTGATTGATAACAGTTTTTGCTGAACCTAGGTTCTCAAAATTAGAAGTATGCTCCGATTCCTATTTTGGGTCCTTTAATCACCTGATCACCGAATTCGTAATAGGTGTATCCTCCTTGAAGATAATATCGATTCAGATGGAAGTTCATTTTCGCGTCGAATTCTTTATAGCTTAGCTCATCAACACTTCCCCATAAGAACCCGGTATCAAAGCTAACGGGTTTGGTCGGATAGATCTTAAAGCCAGCTCCACCCACGACACCAAGGGAATTATCAAACCCCATCATTCCGAAATCCCAATGAAAGACAAAATTTGACGTGCGAACACGATTAAGACGAATTTTGCTTTGCCAAACACTCAAACTGTCAGTGAAAGTTTCTGTTTTTTCCTCGAAGCGATCATAATCAAATAGTAGATTAACCCGATCCGAGAGGCCAAGTCCCACAGACACTTGGTGAGCGCTTAGGTCTTCAGATTCACGAAAGAGACTGTAATCCATCTGCACAAGGTAGTCAGATCCTGCAGATTCGCTCGGAGCAAACCAACCATCCCCATGATTGCTATAAGGTATTTGTAGGTCGACAGTCTCCCCTTCAGCGTCTTCACCACCGATAAATATTCCGTATGAAGCAAGGAATAAAAGCTCAAAAAAGATAGAATCTGATTCAGAATGGTATTCCTCTTCACAACCGTCCGAATATTCCGTCTTGACTACGGTCTTCTTTTTGTACCGCTTTTTCCTTTTCTTTTTTGTTACCTTTTTTTTCTCTTTTGTTTCTGAGGCTTTGTCTTTATCGTCTCGTATCTCCTCGAGCTTACCAGCTATAGCAACCTGAGAGATTGCTATAGGACTCGTCATAAGGATTAAATATATCAGTGCTTTCATTTTTAACATCCTAGTTTTCATAAATTGATTTGAGCGCCATCTACCACAGCATTCAGTTATCCTTAAGCAGCATCAATGCCAAATGTAACACTCTAATTTTATTAGGATCACTAGGTAACCTATAGACCACAGTGGGGACAATAGACCACAATTGAAACACACAAGGTCACAGCTTCAAACTAAGCTGCTAGACTTGGAAAGGTGATCCGCTTTTTCTTGGACAAAGAAACAAAAAAGGGGCGCGCCGCAGCACGCCCCAGTGGAAATTAGGAAACCTTTCAGGGGTCACGAAAGGTCTTGTGACAATTGAGCTGAAGACTTAGGGAAGACTATTCAGCAGCTTTTTGAAGTTTGAAGATATATTCGCCTTGAGTATAAACCGTATTTTGACCGCAAAGTTCCGTCAAACCTTCACTGGTATAGTTACAAGAATTGCCAATACAAGACAGTTCTGTGGTATCAATTAATGTTCCTTTTTTGATCTGACAAATTTCGTTACCAACAGAGTCAAAGCCAGTAAAGTCGGCGATGGCTAGCTCAATGGCAGCGTCTTCGGATTCGTCACAAGAAAACTCTGCACCAGCCTCATCGCGACCAATACGAAACGAATCATAGCCTTCATCGTCTTGATAAATCACATAAGCACCAGATAATAGCGACGGCTCATAAAGATACTTTTCACCAGTAACAAAGGTTGCTCCGATCTCTTCGCGGTCCTCGGCAAAGGTCACGTAGCAAAAGCTTTCCGTTAGATCTCCAGTAAAGCCTAAATCTTGGTCATCATCAGCTGGGTCTGCCGTCGGATCGATGTCATCTGCAGGGTCAGGCTGCTCAAAAAGCTCCCAAGTCCCCTCAAGATCTTCCTTACAGGCTTGCTCAAGCTGCTCAGCACCTGGAAGTGCGTAGTAGACCCAAGTTTGAAATTCGGCGTTACAGGCTGCTAATTTTGGTTCTTCGGCTTCATTGGTATCTGGGCAAGTTCCTTCTTCGAGTTGCTGCTGCTGATCTGCTGGCATCAACTTAAAGGCTGTTTCGGTCAATTGAACGCAAACGAGCTCACCCAAATCAAAATAAGTCTTAGCAGGAGCCGGCTCATCACTTTTCTTATCATCGTCGTCGCAGGCTGTTCCTAGCAAACATAGGGAAAGGGCTACAGCAGCAAATTTGGTCGATTGTTTGAGTCTTTGGTTGTTGCTAAACATACTCTACTATCCTTTGTCATAGTGAATTCATTTCGTTACGCAATCAAGTGCATGGCTCAAGGATTGCAACTGCTTTGCCAGAAACAAACAAAACCAAAAAACTAATTAACTATTCGATATCATTGTTTTTTATTGACTTGCCTGTAAGTAAAAACTGTCTCTTTATAGACCTTGAGTCCCTTAGGACACAGACCATACTGAGACTCATAAGACACAGATGCTCCCAACAGGTCGGTGTAAAGACATAATCAATAGCCCCCAGTGCGTAGCTATGATAAGCAACTCTAAAAGTCAGTCAGCAAAAAATCCGTTATACGCTTTCGAAAGGAATGTCTATGTCACTTTTTCGATTAGGTAGCTACCTGTTGGGGACGAGCTTACTAACAACTCAGCTGCTATCTATGACCATTGGCGAGGCCATCACTCCCGGTAATTATGAATTAGCCAACGGATGCCGCGTTCTGGTATTCCTAGATGGCTATGGAGAGTTTCGAAAAAACAATAATCACGAATGGTATTTTCCTCCGAGCCTGCGACTTACAAGCAAAAGTGAGGGGTCCGATAGTTACGACTATATCGTCGATCAGTACCCGCAGCTCGACTGCCGCGAGACGGGGTTCGGCTTTACCATCCGTCTAGATCTTCAAGGACGTCCCGTTGATGTTGTGAAATACTTCTCGGACCGCAATGGATGCGACCCCGACAACCCCTACTTCAACCGGGAAATTGTGACATCATGTATTTATTGAGAACGACCCAGGTAAGATGTTTCCTCCAAGGTTTTGGCTAATTCTAAATATAGTTTTGCAGCAGGGCCGTAAGCAGCGGCCATGAATCATGTTCAGATCTCACGGAACTGAATTTAATTCACTTGAGAAACTCAATCAGGCTTTCCACGGGAGTTAAGTCCCTTCATTGTGTTTCTATAAGGCCTAACTCTAAACCCATCACACTGATCAAAAAAGCTATCAACCTGCGAATCTACCAAATGGTGATTCAAGATTTGTTAATTCGCCAGTAGTCCAATATTCGCTATCTTAAAGCCAATTATTTCATATGGGAGAGACTCATGATTAAGTTACTATGGTCGGCTGCGGCTGTACTGGTACCGACTAGCTTTGGTTTGGCTAGCGGTGGTTACGACTCTGACACCTGGAACAAGCTCAGTCCTGTTATTCAGAAGACGCTCACTCAGGAAAGTACCGATGGATTGCCTGTTTTGGTTTATATGAATGGCAAAGCCGATCTCACCGGCATCGCGCAAACCATGAGCAAGCAAGAAAAAGGCGCTATGGTGTACAAGCGCTTACGAGACGTGGCCCAAGCGGCCCAGCTACCCATCGTTCAATGGCTTGATCTTCAAGGTAAAAACTATGAGCGCTTTTATATCAATAATATGATCGCTTTCGATAATGCTAGCTCAGACTTTATATTACGACTCGCAGAACGTTCGGATGTCAAAGCCCTGGTAGCTGACGAGTCCTTTGAGATCAGTTTTCCTGAGATCGAGGTTGCAGAGTCTTCCATCGCCGCTGTGGAAAGTTCCTTGACTGAAGTCGGCGCCGTAAGAGTTTGGAACGAACTCGGCGTCAAGGGTGAAGGCGTGGTGATTGCTGGTCAAGACACGGGAATCCAGTGGGATCACCCTGCTATCATTCGTCAATACCGAGGGTTTCGCGGTGAAGCGATCGCTGAACATAACTATAACTGGTTCGATGCGATCCGCAGTGGATCGGGCCGCAATCGCTGCGGCTTCGCCCTTGATACCCCCTGTGATGACAATAATCATGGTACTCACACGATTGGCACCATAGTCGGTGATGATGGTGGGTCGAATCAGATAGGAATGGCACCAGAGGCGGAGTGGATCGGCTGTCGTAATATGGATGCGGGCAATGGTCGGCCCTCCACCTATATTCGTTGCTATGAGTTTTTCTTAGCACCTTACCCCGTCTCAGGAGACTCATTTGTCGATGGCCGGCCTGATCTAGCTCCTGATGTGATCAACAATTCTTGGGGCTGCCCGCGGTCTGAGGGCTGCCGCGGTGAGGAGATGGTAGATGTCTTACAAGCTATTTATGAGGCTGGCATTATTAATGTTGTATCAGCAGGCAACGCTGGACCAAGGTGTGGGACAATTACCGACCAGCCTGCGAGTATCTCAGATTACTCACTAACTGTCGGTGCTTATAGTGTGCGCGGCGGGACCATCGCGCGGTTTTCATCCCGGGGGCCCTCCCCTTACGACGATGCCGTTGGACCTAATGTTGCGGCACCAGGCGTTAGCATCCGTTCGGCGGTCACCAATGGTCGCTATCGCAGCTTTAGCGGGACTTCCATGGCAGGACCTCACGTCGTGGGCCACGTGGCATTGATCCTAAGCGCAAGGCCAGAACTTAAAGGTAACGTCGACGCGGTGACTCAAATTATCGAGCAAACCGCAAGACCCACAACAGCAAACCAAACTTGCGGTGGAACGCCCGGTACAGCTATCCCCAATAACACCTGGGGTTATGGCAAAATCGAAAGTTTCGAAGCCGTTACCACAGCCATTAATTGGCAGCTATAACTCCCAACCCTACCGAGTCCATCGCACCAAACTGTACTCGGTAGGGATAGCCACCTGTTGCAGGACTCTGCAAGAGATAAGAACCTGATTAACTGACCTTGTCAGAGGCCTGCTGTTCGGGGTCACAGCAGTACTCAAAGACGACAACAGTCGTATCGTCCTCGGGTTGATCATCCCAGTGCTCAGATATCGTCGTATGCAAATATTGGAAAAATTCGCTTAGCCTAGTCATTTGGCTAAACTTTTTGACAAGACTTGCCTCTCGGAGTGTCTTGCCCTCTGAGTTTGTATTTTCTGTTAGACCATCGGTAAACAAAAAGACTCGATCACCCTTACTAAGTCGAAAGCTTTCACGGCCTAAAGCAAAGGAATCCTCGGAGCTTCCCATCCAGCTGCCGGGGACTAATAATCCCTTCACCTGATCGCCTTGGCTGTAGTAAAAGCCGCGATGAGCAGCATTGCGGTATTCTACAGCTCCTGTTTTGGCATCAAGCAGTAGTCCAAGCATAGCCACTTTAAGACCTGACTTAGCCGACAACTGATGGATAATGCGGTTGAGACTCATAAACAATTGATCCAGTATCACTTGTGAGTCGACAGACTTGGCATGAGTCATATAGGGCTTAAGATAACTTTCGATCACTCCATATATCACACCTGTAACCAATGCGGAGGAGACCCCATGTCCGACGACATCTGCGACAAGACATAAAACGTAACGATCTTCATTCAGAGAAAAAACGTAGAACCAATCGCCACCAGTTTCATCCGCTGCCTGGTAAATGCTATCTAAACGAATGCATGAGGGTATCTCTGCTTTAGCCGGCAAAAAGCTCTCTTGAATGATTTGAGAGGCCTGCAAAGCACGGTCTTGAGTTTCCTTTTTGCGAAGAGCCTCGCGCGTTATACCATGATTCAGATGGGTTCCTAAGGAGCTAGCAACATTTTTGACAAAAGGTAGGACATAGGACCAATCAGTGATTTGATGTCCAATGATTAAACAACCAAAGATCTGGCTTTCAAACCCAACAACAATGGCCTCCGTAGTAAGAAAGTCTTTTTGTTTTCCCCTTTCATGAAGTATATCGCTAGAGGGGCTAGCCTTATAGGCCATGTAATAGTTTGGAGATAAGTTTGCAAGCTCTCCTTCGATGGCAGCCATAGCAGATATAATTTTGTCCGCATCAGTTTCTTGTAATACAAGATCTAAATTGAGTTGATGATTTTTCTGCAACCTTTGATTGGAAATTTTTTGTGCTTCATGCTTTTCCTTCTGATAGACTTTGAGCTTATATGCTAGGGCAAATGCCATGAGAATCGCTTCCGATGCGAATCCCAACATCAATCCTTCCTGAACAAAGGGCAGGTCCCCTCTATTTAGATTTGAAGAGGCATAAACAATAGTCAGAACCAAAAGGGTATGACTTATTAATAGATATTGAGCCGCATAATTTCCTTTAAGTCTAGCCGAGATCATGATGTAGAACATACAGGAAATCGCCGTCAGTAAGGTCAAGGAATAAACCAGTTGAATCCAATCAGGAGTCATATAAGGAGCGAAATGCATGGCAAAGCTAACCGAGATATGAAGACCTAGGCTCGCAATAAGCCATTTAAGGGCTCGTGGATAAGCTTTCAGCCCAATGATTTCGTTTAGAAAAAATAGCGTTGCCACGAAGCTAACCGCCAAACTCGCCCATCGAGTCGGCATGATGGGAGTGTCCAAGAAAAGATAAATATACCCCCATTCCGTGGCCATATAAACGCTATGCGCTAAGACATAGGTGGAGTAAAAGAGATAGGTTCTTTCCCTAGTCATGATAAATAGAAACAGATTATAAAACGCCAGTCCAAATACAACCCCAAAATACAACATACCAATAACAAGGAGATAAGAGTTGCGTTGATTAAAGCCTCGTTGATTAGAAATAATGACATCCGAAGCGAGGGCTATCATTGAGTTCGTCGTAATCAGAATATAAGCATCGTCTCGCTGCCCTAATTCAATATGAGGAATGGGACTTATAGTGGAATATAAGCCAAAGTTTTTTTCATGCTTAATCGCGGAACTAAGCCAGCTGTTTCCATCCCACTGATAGACGATCATATTTAGTAAAATGCCATTTGTCATCTCAAGAAAAAGACTCTGCTGCTTGGGATTCTTGACGTGAAGAAACATAGAGCTCGGTTCTTTTTTCATGCGCAGGTTTTTACGAGGAGGTGACTGAGAATCAGGCACTTGAGACAAATGATCAAAATCCAGGGTATGTGGGCCCTGCTCTATTAATTGGGTCTTCTGCTCCTCGGATAGAGGGATCAAAAAGGAATTAGCTTGTTCACGAAAGGACTCGCTTGAGATTATCGTTAATCCGCTAGCAGAGCTTGACAAGACGATCAAACAAGTCATCAGAAGTCTCTGAATATGTCCCATCACAGCCTTCATAAAACTCCAGTAGCGACTGAAATGATAATATTCCCCGCCTTAAAAAAAGACACGACTGGCCCCATCGGCAAAGTTAAAATCCTGGAGCTCGTCCCAAATGCGATCCACAGTATCTTCGTAGTTGTTTCGCACTAGTTCGTGAACCGTGGTGGGGATCGAAAACGTTAGAGGGACCTTTTCCTCATACAAAGACATATAAACAATCAAGGAGGCTAAAAAATAATAGGTCGGTTGACCATGGGGGGCATCATCTTCGTAAAGATCCGTGATCGTCATTCCACTAAGGACTGTCTCTGTCAGAAGTATCGTCATAATGTGATTGACTGGTATCATCCGAATATTTAGCCCGGGGCGTTGCTCCAGAATCGTATCGTGATAGGTGATAAACCAGTTATGATAATCACCCGCTGCATAAGCATAGTAGGCATCAAGGTCGACTCCCGATGGAAAGTCCCCGAAACCATTCATATCAGGCCAGCCTTCATAAATATAGATGCCGATCCCACTAATGGCGGACACGGTTTGATCTAAAGTGCTAAGTGATGTCGATAACGGGGTGACTCCAGCCTCATCGTAGTAGTCAACATCGGGAGCTTGGTACTGAATAAAATTAGTGGGCGTTAGAATAGCGGTATCAAAGGCAATAGAGGAAAATGAGTCTGTCTCATCAGTCCAAAGGCTTTCCACGGACTGAAACCCCCATTGAGGGGTTAACTCAGAAAAATCCGAAAACTGCCGCAAGAATCCATAACGTCCATCTACAGTAAGGCCTTTGCTTCCTTCAGCAGCTAATAAACCTAGCCAGTGAGGAACTTTTTTCTCCTCCGTCGGGGTTGGAGTGACCTCATGAACCACGAGCGAATTCCCAAAAACAAATAGGTTGAGCTCCTCGTCAACGGGCAGACGCTCAACGGGAGTGTAGCTGACGGCATCAGTTTCCTCGGAGGTTTCTTCATCCTCTTCTTCTAGGTCGCAAGAGCCAACTAAAGCTCCCAACAAACATAAAGATACGATCCATTTCATAGTTAGGCTACCTTTTTGTTGGTGTTATCTCATGGAGTTATCAGCTTCTTTGATTCATTACTTTAGGCTGTATCAAGGCGCATAATACCTAGTGCATTTGTCAGACTATTACAAAAATTTTTATTATTATTGTAGATAGTTAAGCAATCTCCCGCCCACAGGACGCAATACTTTCATCACCAAAGTCTCCTTCTTTCGTAAAGCGGTTTTTAGGGTAAAAGCCGTCGTTGCCATTCATGCACCTAGGCAGATATCTAGCTAATATACTTAGCTTTAATGGATTATTATTGCCATGCCGCAATACTGTTTGGTACAGTCTGTACGCCTTTTTGGCTTATTGGGGGGTCAGTCTTGAAAATCTTTCTTATCATCCTGATATCACTACTATCACTCAGCTGTGACAAGCCTTCGAACCAGTTTAATCAGAGCATTGTCGATTGTGGGCCAGATATGCAGCCTCAGGGCACTTATGCTCTTGCATTTGACCATGAGGGCACTCGTATTGATGGACCAAATCTCCGTGGTCAGATTATTGACCAGGATCGCAGCGAAGGAAAACTTGAGTTTACCGAAAAGGGGTGCTTTGCCATACCGGAGACTGGCACCGTGAGAGTTTGGACATCGGATCTACGCCTCAGCGGTCAAGGAACATCCATCGAGCTTAACGATGTTAAGCGCTTGTATCTTGCCTTACTACCGGCCGACGAATTGAAGGCAGCGGGCCCTCTTGAGGATCGCCGCCCCTACTTTGGCAAAGAGCACTACTTTGTCGATCCCGGCTATGCATTGAATTTTTACTCCATTGAAAATCTCGTTGACCTAGAAATCGAGTTTTGCATCACATCTGCAGACCCTCGGGATCTTGCAGAAGGAAAGGTAACCTGTGATGACTACCGAGCTTTCTTTCTTGACGCTCCGCCCATTCTCGATAAAGGATCTTGGCTCGTTAAATATAAGACGCGAGAAAATCGCGTACCGACAGAGCTCCTATTTACCGTAGAAAAACGCTGTTTAAGTGTCTACTACCAATCAGCTTTAGTCAAAGAAGATGGCTGCACCTCAGTGAGCGGTCTAAACCTGTCCGCTGGAGACCGCATCGAAGGCTTAGAATCATTGAGCAGAGTCGAAGGAGAGTTACGTTTAACCAATCTTCACGTTGAGGATTATCGAGGAATGCCTAATGTGAGCCGTGTTGGCTCTATGTTTGCCACCATAAGCTCAGTGCAATCGAGTTTACGGGGCATGGATCATTTACGAGTGTCAGGCAATGCTCAGTTTAATTTTAATACCTCAAGAATTTCAATCGATCCCTTGGCTACGTATAGCATTAGCGGGGATTTGATAATTGATAATGGTGATATGGAAGATCTGTCGGGACTTAAGGAGACTAACTTTTCCGGTCTATCTCTGAGCAACATGTCTCGGTTAAAAAATCTGGATTTCTTAAAAGGGCGCGATGAGATTCAAGGTAACCTGATTTTAAAAGGAATCAGCATTAAAAATCTCGCCGCATTATCCCAATTAAAAAAAGTTGGAGGTTCTTTAGAACTCACTACTCTAGAGATAACTAGCTTAAAAGGCCTGGAGGCTTTGACGACGGTTCAAGGCAAATTAGAAATGAGTCAATTATGGCTTTTAGACTCTGTCGAAAGCCTTAAGTCGCTTAAAAGTGTTGGCGAACTCACCTTATGGGATCTCCCGCTTGTCGATAATTTTGATATTTTCAAAGGCATTGAAGGACTGTCTGGGCTCACACTGAGTTTTGTTTCTATGCCTGCGCTTCCGGTAGGCTCCTTCGGGGAGAGCGTTTCGACGATCGACATATCAAATGTGGAAAGTTTGGAAGACATCTCCAAACTATCGACGATCCGAAAAATCACGAACCGTCTCCGATTGCAAAGCCTGCCTGCCTTAACTAGTTTGAAAGGCTTAGAAAACATCTCTGCTGTGGCTGGCGATCTCTGGCTTCAGGATCTTCCTGTTGACGATGAGATCAATCAAATTTTTGCCAATCTAGAGCAAATCAATATCTTACAGCTACATGAACTTCCAAAGGTTACGAGTCTTGAAGCCTTCAGACAATTCAAACGATTAAATGGCTTGCGATTATCGGGGTTAGGTTTGCAAAGTCTTGATGACCTTAAGAACTTAAGCTATGTGGGATCCGATGGACTCTTTCTAGCTTACATGGATCAAATCACCTCACTTGAGGGTTTGAGCACACTTAAAAGACTAGATGGATTCTTATCAATTAATGGACTCTTTTCTCTAACGTCTTTGAAAGGGTTAGATAAGCTGACAGAATTACCAGTCGGACTAGATTTATTATCTCTGACATCTCTCAATAGTGTGGAAGGGCTGCAAAATGTAACAAAGGTTGGGCCAGAAGGAATCGCCCTCAACGGCTCCACTACACAGCTAACCGACTTTCGTGGTCTAGAGTCACTTCAGTCTGTGGACGGTAACTTTACCATATTTGATTTTCCTGAGGACAGTCAGCTGAAGTCTTTCTCTGGACTTGAATCCCTCAAAACTGTCAACGGACACTTCGAAGTAAATGGCCATGGCCAGTTAACAAGTTTAGAGGGACTAAATCACCTTGCAATAGTGGGGAGGCGATTTTCATTGATCGAAACTCCGGCTCTTTCTGATATCTCGGCAGTGAGCAAGTTGGAGCATGTAGGCGAGATCATCGAAATGAACTCTTCTGTTTGCCAGACCATACCTGCAGGTTTCGCAAATACAAATCCGTTGGTAGAGTGGTGCTCACTTCAGGAATCTGAGCCCGATGACTCAGAAGAAGATCCGGCTCCATCTGAAGACCCGAATCCACCCGAGGATTTAGAGCCGTAAAGACTCAGGCCTCTTTACTACTCGCAACCAGCCCCTAACTGCTCGCAAAGACTGTCAGCAAGATAAACTGATAGGAGAGCAGTGTTGGAACGAGAGGTTTCCCTTTGTCCCACAAATTCAAATGAGCACCATGCATATAGCTGCACGTTACCGTCATAAAGCTGATTTAAGACTTGGTAATTCTTTTTCAGTGTAATTGTCATCGATTGAGGATTTACAGTCACCAAATCCGAAGCATCAACAGATTCCGAAATCAGCTCGTCATTCCAATCGATTTGAAAGCATCTTGCTTCCGTCACCTCGATAGTTGAAAAGGAGCTTTCAGGTTGATGAAGTTGAATCTCTTTTGTGCGACCAAAATCTGCAACATCCCAATAAGATGTATAAGACGTCGCGCGATTCTGTTCAAATACAAGTTCCGATGCTATCGGTTGACTAGATGAATCAGCCAGTACAGGAAAACTAATAAAAAAAGCTAGACCAAAAAAAAGGTTACGCATACTTAGACTCCTTTTCGAATTATAAGACGACGTCTAGATAATTTATCTAGTATAAATCCTCAAGGCAAAATGGGTCTTTTAGTCCTTTTTTTCTTTTAAATAACAGGGTTTTGCATAGGATTGCGCTAAATCCGATTTGGCATCAAGATGGAATCAGGCTCTTAAAAGATCAGTTAATATTTAGATTAAAATAAATTCCTATTCCTTTTTGCAGAAGGTATGATCCTTCAATCAAACCAGAATGAACCTGCCTAGTCTGGTCCCTATATCTCAATTTGTTCTGGAGGTTACTCTATGGTTCAAGATCCTTTACGTCGAAAAACTTTAAAGACTCTAAGCTGGTTAGCAGGAGGCAGTGCTCTTATTGGGCCTTCTCGTGTCTTTGCTCAAGATGATATATGGGATTGTATCGTTATTGGTGCTGGCGCAGCGGGTATCACGGCAGCTCGAGACTTAATTGAACAAGGATACAGAGTCCTACTCCTTGAAGGATCTCAACGCATAGGTGGGCGTATCGATACGCGCCATTTGAATTTTGGTCAACAACAATATCCCGTGGATTTCGGTGCCGAGTTGATACATCGTGACGTCGGTAGTGTTCCCTTATGGACGGAGGTTGAACGATACAAGCTTTCTTACCAAAAGGTTTCAAAATATTCTGGCGGCCGGATTAAATGGCCTCATATAGGTGGCTTATCATCAGTGAACTCTGCAGTTTTTGCCCAACCGGGACTCGATATAAAACTAAGTGCTATCAACGAGCTCGCTTTCCTCAATCAAGACATCAGTGATTTCTATCAAAATCATCAACAGTATATTGCCACCGATAAGATTCGTTTTCAAAGCTATGACATCTCACCAAATGGATGGATAAGGCGACAGCAAAAGCGCTATCAAGCCTACAGAGGTGAGTATGTCCGTGATATGGTTCGCATGTTTTTGAAGGGTCATGGTGAAGACTGGGAAAATCGCTTAGAAAATCGAAAGCAAAAAGTTAGCGTATTGGGATTCGGCTACGATCGCATCGCCGAGCAGTCTGCGGAAGAGTTTTCCTTTAAACTTCAGGGTGGCTATCGCAGCCTACTAGACCCCATGCTTAGTCTGATAGGCAGTCGTCTACGACTCGGACATGCTGTTGACACGATTCATAGGCAGCAGGGCGGTGGCATGCTCATTAGAGGTCGCGCGCCAGAAGGAGCTTTTTCTCTCAAGGCCAAAACTATCATTTGCACGTCATCGATTGGTTATCTTAAGTCAAAACAGGGTCAACGCATGCTAAAAGCTGCGGACTTAAATCCTAAGTTTCAAGATGCGTTAAAATACCTCCATCATGGATCCCATGGGAAAGTCTTTGTCGAATTAAAACAAAAGATTTATGACGATAAAACAACAATGATCCATAGCCCAACAAAGATACGCTCTATGGGAAAAACCTGGTTTGTTCAAAATCAGACACCAGCCGGAATTACCAATTTATATCTACGTGATGATGCCGATGACCGCATCAATGCAATGACTCAGGAAGACCTAGAAACTTCCGTCAGCAAAGATCTCAAGAGCTTTTTTGATAAAGACAACTTTTTTAGTCTCGATGAATGGCGTGAAAAGGCAATTGGCCGAGTCATTGCCAAGCGCTGGGCATTTGACCCTTGGTCCAAAGGATGCAATTCCTACTTAACACTTAATAAATCGGTAAGAGATATGACTGTAGCCGAGGCCAGACCCCAACTGGCAAGCCCAGAATATGGCCCTCTTTTTTTCGCAGGCGAAGCCACTAGCACTCGCGAAGAGACTCAGGCCTCCACGGTGCATGGAGCTCATGCGTCTGGCAAGCGAGCTGCATGTTTCGCAAGTGAGTATTTAAAAGGAACGTCCAACCGCGAGATGAGAGATTATTGGTTAGAGCGCTGGGACGAACTCACAGCAGAGTCTCGATTCCTTAGAAAAGCCATTAAAAGACTAGAAGTTTGATAATCTCGACAAGCTTTAATGTGTCATCCAAAAGGGGAAATACCGAGTAAGAAAAACGATCCCGAACGATTCAGCTCGGGATCGTTTTCTCATGACGTAGGGCCTAGTCCTGGCGCGTGAGGCGAACCCTTGATATATCAGCACCGACAGAGGCGCCTTTAGCCAAAAGCTCCTCGTAAATATCCGCATCCAAGGTTTTTTCACGAGACAACACGAATAAGCTATCGGCATTTGTATCTGTGACGAGAGCGTAAGAATAGTCTTCAGCCAAGTCGATAATCAGATACTCGCCCAAACCCGAAAATCGATCAAAGTCGATTTCTAAAAAAGCATTGCTAGTGGTGTCAACCACGGTCCCGGTTCCTTCGATATCGATATCAAAGAGCCCTGCTACGCTGCACTTGTTGAAGATACCAATTTGCGTCTCGTTAATCACGGTGTACTCAGCTGTGGTATTGCGGCATGCAAAGCTGAAAAACTGGGGGATACTAGCGATTTCGTACCAAAGTCCGGCATAGCGTGGAACGTCAACAAATTCCACCAGATTTTCTTCAGGAGTATTTGCCGAAACAGAGCCAGCAAAGATAGTACAAGACACCAGGGCGGTAGAGATGAAGCTTTTCATGATCTTTCCTTTACGTAAGTCGATCCATTCATTCGATGGTTCTTGTTATACTCCTTAACCATAGCAGGCGCACGGTGCAGACTGTGGCGGCAACAGTTGGTCAGTGATTGAGGGTCCCTTTACACATGAATTGGTAGTCTCGACGAAAGCGGGCAAAGACTCTGACTGAACTATGGCAGGTCACTTTGCTTGACTCGCCTTTTTAGCCGTTATAGGTTATGATCAACAGGCACTACAAGGAATTCCCAAAGGAGGGTGTAAGCTATGAGATTATCTTCCCATTTAGCGAGAGGTTTTGCCTTTTTCACCTTGATCCTACTAGGTGCATTCATAAGTTCCTGTGTTAGCTTCGATCTTATGCCTGAAGACGAGATCAGACGATTAACCCACTGCAACATCTCTTTGAAACAAGCCAAAAAGAATCTGATTCTTGCAGGCTACGGCATTGATACGGCAGACGACGATGCCATCATCACAGACTACAAGCAAATTGGCCAGTACCGCACAGGCTTTCATGAAGTGTCAGCTAGTCGCTTCCTAAGGCGTATTTCTGTGGTTAAGCTGGAAAGTGGCAAGATTAAGATAGTGCCAAGATTTCGCACCGTGTATATCAGGGTTTATGTCCCTGCTCACGGCGTTGCCTATCTTCACCAATCGAGGCAAGCAGGGGGTATAGACGAGACAGGACCAAGTTATTTAGAGATTCATCGAGAGAAGCATAGCAAGATACGCCGCGAGGTTTGCGGAGACGATTCACCATCAAATCACAGCGAATCCCCTGAACCAAAAATAGAAACGGAAGCCACAGAATCAACCGCGGCTCCCGCTACAGGGGCTTAACTATGTCCCATAGGGAACAGCTAAGAGTGTTTCTATTTGGCAAAGGTCATCCACTCTGAATACTTAAATGGACCTGTGGCAGCAGTAGGAGTCCCCAATGAGACAATGGTCTGTTTTGAGCCAACACGCATCTGCATAAAGGCGATCTCTCCCGCTCCAGGAGCACTTTTCCATAAACGGATACAGCCTAAAGTCCGCGTTTGTCCACCGGGAGAATCAGCATAATAAGCAAAATACTTGACCTTACCGGTGCCAGGATTAAAGTTTACGCGCTGCTCAGGATCTGATTCGCAAGCCGTGATAAACCCAGGTTGCTGATCGGGCGCATCAATGAAAGCAAGCTGGCTAGCGCTAAATTTCACCGAAGGTTTACGTTTTTCTGCCTCATTCTTCAGGACCTTACTAGCTGTCAAGGCAAGAGCCGCCAGTCCTGCCGCTCGACTACCACCATAATTTCCAAGACTTGTCTTTTTAGCGACTAGCTTGCCATTGTAATCGTAGTGCACAGATACTGATACGCGCTTAGCCGGCTTCTCAAATTTAAAGGGCTTGCCATCTACCTCATTGTAGAGCTCTTTTGAAAAATTCATCGACATGTCAGCGCCATAGCGATCTTTATCCTCGGGTAGCCAGCCAAAAAATATGTCTCCAATAATATCCCAAAAATCACCGTTGTTATTAATCCGTCGGATATTCTCAAAATTCAATACCCCACCACTGGCTGTGCCTGCGTCTTTATCAAGCTCAAATCCGGTGATCTGGCCATCAAGGACGATTTTCCAAGATCCTTGTAAAATACTAAGAGCAGTGGGCTCATCTCCAGCAGCTTGCCAGTCATGCAGCAGCATCCGACTCGAAGACTTCATGGCCTTCAAATCGATGGGTTGGATGGCATTACCATCGTCGGTTTGTACCGATGAACCGTTTGAAGAAAGCTCAGCCTCTGTTGTCGCTTCACCACAGGATATCATTAGCCCAGCACCGAATACTAAAGTCATCATCTGTCGCTTCATAATCCACTCCTAATCAAGAAAATTCCGAACCATGTGTTGGCTTAGGCAAAGCAAAAGCTATTCCAAAATTTAAACAGCTGAGATGTTTGGATTCCCAAGAACTCAGCCCTGTCTAGGTTTGCGCTAGCTCTGTCAAGGCTCGTTAGAACCCTTGTTTAACTCAGTTTTTATTGCAAAAAAAATTTGGCGACGCTCAATTTTTAGCTACGGTAATGAGACGATATTTTTGGAATATATGGCTAACGACCAGACAAAATATGAGGGAACAGATCGTTATTGTGGTCCTCAAGGATGATTCTAACCAACTCGAGCTTCTCTTGATAAATAGGGCTGCGAGACCCTTCATCGAGAGAGAACCGCGTGTCACTTTGAGGGTTATGAATCCATGATTTCATGGCAAAGCCGTCAGTGAGCACAGCGAAGGTGACAAATTCGGCAAAGTCTTCATGATAGTTAGAGGCTCCATAGGGGCTGACAAAATCGCTAGCAAGAAAGCTTTCGATCAAAGATTCTGTATGTACTTTAGCAAGACTATGCTGATGACAGGTGGAAAGCTCTCCAACATCACTCTGTGTGCAGAAGTGCTCACGCATAGTAAAGTTACCCTTATAGTCATCATTGGCCCAACTAATGTCATAAAAGGCTTGGCCGTAGTCTAAGGTTACATTATCCCTGAGGAGCTTGAGATCCTGATGTAAGATGATATGCCCCAGCTCATGAGCAAGAACCGCAAGCAGTCGCGGATTATAGTTACCATGGTCAAGACTCATATCGATCCATGGAAAGTGACCTAAGAGATCTGTTCCCCACCCCTCTATAAAACTAAAGAATAGACCTGACATGTAGGAATTCAAGTCGTGACCATTAGCATGATCAAACACGCTAAGGTGCAGGTAAATCTCGCTACGCGAGGCTTCGGCTAGAAAGCTTGCGTCGGACACAAGATATATCCCATCAAGAGCACACATGGCCTTTTGCAGAGTTTTGGGCAGATGATTAAAAACTGCCATGACGGGTTCTATATAATGTGAATCCAAAACTTTTTGATGATGTTCTGAGCTTTCCCAGAGGAGGTTGCCTTGTATGCGATCGGGACAATCAGCAAACAAAACGATTGTCTGAGCGTCGTCCTCAGGCGTATGCGCGCCATTCTCTAAACCGCAGCCGAAAGATATAAAAAAGAAAAATCCCAGACATGGCAACGATTTTAAGCGATCAGACGGCAAAGTCATTCTTAGGGTATGCATCCTTTACTCTATAAATTCACTTACAGAATTTTACCATATTTTTGCTCAGTTAATTAAAGGGCCTATAAAAATATCTGGAAGTAGGAAAATATTGCCCATGAATAGAGTCACTCCTCTGTCAGGAATCCCGATTACATATCAACCATCAGAGGAGGACCGTTGAGAGGATTCCGAAACATAAACCTACTACTCTTGCTGATATTTATGGGGTCGTGCAGCGATAACAACGGCGGCGTCACAGTAGTTGCCCCGCAGGAGGCAGATTTATCAAAACCAGGCTCGTCGACTGGGTCACTTGTCGTTGAAATCGACGAAGAAGAAGCCGACCCGGATACCATTCAAGGGTACGTAGTCGGCTATGAGGACCAAGTCACGGCTGAGGCCAACAGTGACGGCAATCTGGAGTTTCCGAGTGTCCCCGAAGGCACACAGGAAGTAGTGGTGACTGCAGGGACCCTTAGCGTCGGCTTTCAGGGGACAGATTCACGCCTCGATCGAGCTGTTCGACTTGGTGGATTCGAAGTTATACCTGGCACCATAGCCAAACGTGAGGCTGTGGGGATTCCTGTCGCAGGAGGCATCAAAGGTCGTGTGACAAAATCCGATACAAGCGATGTCCTAGGGCTCCAAGTCTTCATCCCAGGAACTAGATACCAAGCCCTAACTGACGAAGAGGGTACATTTTCGATGGACCAAGTGCCCGTAGGGACTCATTCCGTTGCCGTTAAAGCTGATGGATACTATCCCTTAGTCTTACCAAATATCGAGATTAGCTCAGGTGCTGTTCTCGATTTAGGTGATCTTTCACTGACAGTTTCCACAGGCGCAGAAGGCTTTATTCAAATCAACGAGGGAGAGTCTGTCGTCTCACAAAGACAGGCGACCCTCAATATTATTGCCGAAGGCGATCCAGTCCTCATGAAAATTTCTCAAACGATCGATTTTTTAGGAGTCCCTTGGCAAGCCTTTGCATCAAAACTACCGTATGTCTTCACAAATCCCGGTCTTAACAAAATATTTGTTAAATTTGCTGATGCCAACGGTCTCGAGAGTTCGCCTTATCAAACAGAAGTTACAGTCGATCTGGGGCAGGCAAGCCTAGAATCAGCTCCGAGCAGTTATAGCAATTCCACGGAACTGACTAGCTCAGTGGTGGCTGAGGAAGCCACAGGATATCGCTTTGCCTTACTTAATGGGTCCAGTAACTGCAGCAACGCTAGTCTTTCGGAGCTGGTGGCTATTTCCGAACCGCTATCACTGTCATTGGGCACAGATGGTCCTAAAACTCTATGTTTGCAGGCCTACGATGATTACGGACCAAGACAGATCGAAGTGACAGAAATTTTGTGGGAAAAAGATACTTCGGCTCCAACCCCCACATTAGCAAGCAGCCCTCCTAGTGCTACAAACACCACTCCACTTCAGCTTAGCTTCTCCATCGATGAGGCTAGCGACTTTAAATCTTCGCTCACCAGCGGATCGACTTGCGGTGCTATCACTGGGGATTGGCAAACTTTGGCAGAGACTGTAGATGTTTCATTATCCGTGGAAGGCAGTTACAGCTACTGTTTTATCCTCCGCGATCAAGCTGGTAATGAATCTGCCATGGCTCAGTACACCTGGACTTACGATATCACCAACCCAACTATTTCTGTAGCAGGACTACCCGAATCTGTTTCCAGTGATACCTTGCTATCCGTCGTTCCGACAATCAACGAATCTGGTGAATACCGCTACCAATTACTCTCTGGCGATGTTGCCTGCTCAAGTGCCAGTACTTATAGTGAGTGGCGCGACAACAATACAACCTTGACCCAAGGTTTGGGTACTGACGGCGATAAGACTCTGTGTATCGAAGCGCGGGATACCGCTGGCAATGGTCTGGCCTCGACTTATCGATACCAATGGGAAAAGAACAGCTTGCCCATCCGAGCCGAAGCAGATGTTCCAAGCGGAAACACCACAAATCAAACATCGCTAAGTTTAACTGTAAGTGGCAACCGCACAGATGAATATCAATACGTCTTCAGCCAGGGATCAGTAAACTGCCTGGGACAGAGCTATAGCTCATGGGTCAGCAATGCTACCAGCCTCGATATCAGCTTGGCCGTGGAAACAAGTTATACTCTTTGCCTTCTGGGAAGAGACGTCAACGGAGAAGAGCAGGTGATCCCGACTCAATACACCATCACCCGCGATACAGTACCAGACAATGCTCTTTTATCTTCCAGTCCCGACAGCTATAACAACGAGTCTAGCTTCACTCTTACTGTCTATAACGTTGCTGAGTATCAGTACAAGCTCCTTCAGGATCAGGCCGACTGTTCCAGTGGGAGTTACACCGCGTTTACGAGTATCAGTGACACTATTAGTCTTACCACTAATAGCGATGCTAGTTACAGACTTTGCTTAATTGGAAAAGACAGTGCTGGTAATATTCAATCCAGTCCAACCCAATACACCTGGGTACGAGATACCATTGATCCAGACATTAGCCTATCAAACCTTCCCAATGCCCTCGACAACCTTAGCAATCTTAATGTTGGCGTCAGTGGAACAGGTGCAGATTTTTGGCAAGCGTTTATTGTGGCCTCAAGTTTAGACTGCACCGTCGCCAGCTGGAGTTCTAGTAACTCAATTGCCAGCAATATCACCTTATCACCAGGCGCGAGTGGCGATAAAACTCTATGTGTCAGAACCCTCGACCAAGCTGGCAATACCTCATCCACGCAAAGCTACAGTTGGACTAATGAGGTGGATGCTCCCGCGACGACGGCTAGCTTCGATGATTTTTACTCCGATGAATCCACAGCAGGTGCCAATACAATTTTTAGTGGAAGCAGTACCGATGGGTCAGGTAGCGGGGTATCTTCGATCATGATTTCCATGCAGTGGGGAGTCGGTGCGGCCACCTGCCTTAATAACTCGCTTTCTGCCTTTGATGCAACTTGCCCCAACTTCGTCACGGCCGCTGGTACTACCAGCTGGTCATTGACCGTAGCGGATGCACTGTTTACCAACGGGGCCAATTATACGACACTAGTCAAAGCCAATGACAATGCCGGCAACGTAGAGTCGGAGAATACTGTGACATTCTATTGGGACACCACGGCTCCTGCTGCTCCCCAATCACTTGTTTTCACAAGTTTTGACGAGTCCATTAGAATCAAATGGCAACCAGTTGCCGAAGCTTCATCCTATCTGATCATCTACAATAGTAGCCAAGCGGTGTCTCAGAGTCCAAGCGATCAGGTCAGCTATAATGCAGGCGATAGCCTTGGTTCGGGAGACACTGTACTCGGGGTCATCAGCAACCAATACTATCTGCATGAATCACTCACAAACGCTAGCACAGGATACTATGCCATTTACAGCGTCGATGCCCTACTCCGATACTCTAGCAGCGCCCTCACAGGATCCGCCAGTGCGAGTATCCCTAGCTTTTCAGGTCTTCTAGAGACGACTCCTATCGCACCCGGTTTCCAGTATTTACTGAGCTGGGCACCTTGGACGGGCACCACAGACGAGGCTAATACAATTTCCTATGAGCTTTTTACCAGTGGTTCCAGTGGTAATCAGGATTTTATGAACCCCGACTTGACCATAGATCCTGGGGTTTCGTCCACGGCCTACACCGCTAGTAACTGGTCCCCTCTTTATATGGTCCTGCGTGGCGACGCTCCATCTGGTACCACAGACTCCAATACGAACGAAGTCCTAACCACGTCATCGCAGACGGTTCCTTTAACAAATGTCCCCGATTATAATCAAACCCCTGACCTAGAGTCCAACGGTGGACAGATAGCAGTAGACCCGGCGGGCAATATTCTGGGACGATTTACCGGATCCGACTACCGCATCAAAGTCTATTGTCAGGAGACGGTGAAAGCCCCTTACTGCCAAAATAAAGAGACGGGAAAACTATATTCCATTATAGGTAATGGTAGCCAAGACGCTCAAACATTTTCTTCGGGGCAAGATCCCACGGCAGCTACATTTTACTCAAGTTCCACCGAAGAACTCGGAATTTATGTGGACGACTATTTTAACGTCTACTTTTCGCGAACGCGCTACGTGTTAGTTTATTGTACCAACGTAGCAGCTGCTTCTCCCTGTAATGGAAAAACTGTTGACAAAGTTCATACTTTGGTCGGCAACGGGAGCTATAGCTCAAGCGCTCCGTCTGATGCCAGCAACCCACTTTCGATCCCTTTTTCCAATGCTCATACCATCCGAGTCAATAGCTCAGGAAATTTGATGTATACCACCTCGTTTAACGCTACAGGACAGCTGTTCATTGTTTGCTACTACACCACTGGCAAGTTCTGTGACGGTGAAACCGCCTCTAGAGTCTATAGCTATGTGGGAGGCGGAGATGCATCCAGCAAAACCGTCGCCGTTATCTCAGGGGATACGTCACGGGCTGCTTTCGATCTCGATGCTGCAGAAAACGTCTATTTAGCCGGACGTGCCTTAGATAGCATTACCGTAATTTGTGAGGACACTGACTATGGGTACTGTCAGGGAAGGCTGGCACGGCGCGCCTACGATTTAGGAACCGATATCGAAGGCGTCTATGGCAGCGGAGATATCGGTAAAACCCGTGGCATCGCCATCAATACTTTTGGTAATATTTTTGTCATGACCCATAGTAGCAGTTATTTTTCGTCGACAAGCCTCTTATTTACCGTTATCTGCTTAGAGAATCGGACCGATGACACCTGCACTAATCGTGATACAGACGAGCAATATACCTTATCTCAGTCAGAGGCTCAGGGTCGTCGCAATTCTCAGATGCAACTCGACCCTTACGGCAATCCTATTTGGTCAACAGTCTTTAATGGCAACATCAAATACTACTGCTTGAATACAGATACCCCAGATTTATACTGCGATGGGAAAACCGTAAAAGATCATGTTATCATTTCTGACCAGGGAGCAAGCGGATCAGATGATAACAAAAGCAGCACTCTGATCGATACGAGCTTCTCCGCATTGGCTGTTGATCCCAATGATAATATTTATCTCGACAAAGGCATCCTTTGCTACGACACCGATGCAACCGGTCCCTGCAATGGCGAAGATTTCACGTCCTACCAAATCATTATTAACGATGGAGATGGCTCTGATAATGCAGCAAGCTGGCAAATGGGAACTATTGGTGATATCGTCGTAGACTCACAAGGAAATCCTTATTATTCCGATACGAGTTACTACAAAGTTCGGGTGATCTGTCATACAGTTAGTTCGGGCGGATACTGTGACGACAAGACAGCTGGACGCATGTATACGATCATGGGTACCTCAGTCATTGGCACACCCTCAGATGGTACCCTTGGCATCAATGCTTCCATCGGACAGGTGTACAGCCTATCTCTCGATTCCATGGGCAATCTCTACTACACCGATAATACCAACGTCGCGGCTTATGTTTATTGTCAGGAGATTAGCTCCGGGGCGTGCAACGGGCTGACAGAAAAAGCCATCTACAAAATAGCTGGGACAGGGGTAGCCACCGAGTCTACGGATAATAGTCTGGCAAGTACCAGTAGTTTAGATGACCCAAGGGGTATCACTGTCGATAGCAATGAAAACGTTTTTATTGCCGAAAGCTCAGGGACCATTTCCGTTATCTGCCGCGAAAACAGCAGTCTAACCTGCAACGGCGCCACCGTTGGCAACATCTATCACTTCGCGGGAAATGGTTCTGTAGGTACAACTACAGATAACAGTGATGCGACTGCAACCTCTATTGGCGACGCCCAAGATTTAAAGCTAGACGCTGCCGGTAATCTTTATATTCTAGATCATCATAATGAGTCAGTTTCTGTGGTTTGCTTGGCGAACGCTGGCTATTGCTCTGGCCGAACCCTTGGAAATATTTTCCGCAGTACTATCTTTACCAGCATTGATTCTGCTGCCAACCTCTCTTTCTCCAATGATGACGACGCCATAGTCTCTCATGCAAATCTGAGTTCAAAAGAAGCGGTCTACTTAATCAAACCTTGGTAGCGGAAGTCTTTTTTTTGCAATAATTCCTGAACTCCAGCGTCATACATTCACAATCGGAAAGATTCGAAACGAACAACGATTCATAAAGAGGAAAAACATGAGATTATTTAGAACATTACCGATATTAGCAGCCCTATCTATAGGAACCATATCTTGTGATAAGAGTGATAGCAATAAATCTGAAGATGGAAACAGAGACTGCAACTGGGAGCTTATGCAAAACATGCTACCTGATGGCTATATGACTCTCTACAAGGAACTAGATCTAAACACAGATGAAATTACCTATACTTACTTCAAAACTAAGCACCTAGATGCCAATACTATTGAGCAGACGTTTGGCTCATTCGAAACCTTGGATAATCTTGAAGAGTCGATAGCAAACGACACCTTTTCGATTGCCATGGAAAGAAACACCGTTTGTCAAAATGCAGCCGACGGCGCGTCAGACGACTCAGATTCAGATGATTTTGATCTGGACGAAGGTGAGCAAACCAGAGAGCCTTCTATTGCCCTTAACGTTTCTGGCAGAACTCTCGATCCGATTGTTCATGTAAAAGAGTATGACAAGGACGGGGTTTTACAGTGGGAACTATTCGATTACGAATCTCCAGTCGCCATAACATCATTTGGTGGCCTAGACCTACCGTTTACTATGACAGTTAGAAGCATAGATTACGATGTGCAAGGCAATATGGAAAGCACTCGAGAGCTCGTGGACTTTCAACTACCTGAAGGCTATTAATCTAAAACTTTCGTTTTATCACTAACAACTATAAGGTTATTAACTGGGACTGTGTTAAAGCCAGGTAGGTTTAGACGAAATAAAAAGGCTCAAACCTGAATCCTCAGATTTGAGCCTTTGTAAGAGAGTGAGTGTATATGTCAGTCTCCTGCTAGGAGTAGGAGAACTATTGGCAAGATCGATCCTTCTGTTTCCCGTCCACTTTAATTGTGACACAGTCCAAGGGCTTATTCACGATATGTTTCTGACTCCATTTTTTATGGAGCTTCGTGAAGGATTCTAGTTCGGCATCATCCATCGATTCAGTGTCAGCATCGATTTCGACATCGAAAACCTCGTCATTGGCAAAGCTATGGTCTTGTTGATGAAGGCTAAGTTCGTTGAGCCCCCTTTCGGAAGCCCCACAAACATGACTCACAAATACCAATGGCATCAGTAAAAATAGCTTTTGAACGAATCTGTTTTTTAGTATTTTAAAACTCATTTGTATCCCCTGCTCTTCAGTCCCTCAGCCGAGTCCTAACTGATGTTATCCCCCGGTGCTTACTATATACTTTTCGGTATGAAAATAATGTATATGAATAAATCTTATTAATTATTTAATTACATTGACTTATAATGCACAATTAA
Organism: Pseudobacteriovorax sp.; assembly: GCA_013215145.1. Lineage (GTDB taxonomy): Bacteria > Bdellovibrionota_B > Oligoflexia > Oligoflexales > Oligoflexaceae > DT-89. The sequence continues at coordinate 255,024 of JABSRP010000011.1, read as the reverse complement.
ATTTTTGATAGGATTTAATGTATTTTTCAAGAGGTAGGGTCGCAGTGTTCCTTTAGGGTAAAGAAGAGTCATTCCACGGGTTTACTCTCGCAGCTATAGAATAATGCTGTTGGCCTGTCAGTGAGAAGATTTGATGCGGTGCAGAAGTATCTTCTAACCGACTTTAGATTTTGCTGTTAGTTCGGTCAACGCTTTTGGTTTAGTCAGAAAAACTCCCGGCGGAAAGGTCATCATAAACTTGAAAGGACGATTGCCGTGTTCATCGCGTTCCTGGATCCATTGGATTTGGATAGTGCCGCCACAGCTCTCGATATAGTCTCGTACAGCACCCATACCAATTCCGCGACCAGATATCTCGTCGACGCTCGGATTCGTGGAAATTCCACTAACAAAGATCAAATCACTGAGTTCGTCATCAGTCAGTTTCTCGTTTGTAAGCCTCGCGAGGTCAGTGAGATTGAGGCCCCTTCCAGAGTCCCAAAAGGATACTATCGCTTGGTCGTGAAGGTAAACTTCAATATAAATTGTTCCTAATGATTCTTCGTTAAAACCATGCGCGACTGAGTTTCGAATCAAATGCCCCATGATGCTTTCGATCTTTCTGGCGGATTTCCGGTCGACAAAAACATGATCGATTTCGGTGGGTATGGAGCTGATATTAAGCGTTGGGCATCGTTTTCTGAGAGTCTGAGAGATGGATGATAACGAGCTTCGCGTTGGTCGTAGAAGCTCACTGAATTCGATACCCTCACTAATTTTGAGAGCTTCCTGAATGAGCTGGATCCTTTCTTCGGTATTGATTGGTAACTGGACTATATTTCTACAGTCATCCTGAAAGGTAGAAGCTGCAGAACTGGATTGATTTGGTTTTAGTTTCTGACTGATTATATCAATGTACTTACTGAGCACAGATTGCAGTTGAGTAAAGGTATTCGAGAACTGAACTTGGTTTTGAGCCTGAAGGTGGCTTTCTAGCTTGTGGATAATACTGGCTAAGTGAGAAAAGCGTATCGAACGAAAATTGCCTTTGTAAGTATGTAGGAATATGAATAGGTTCTTGTAGGCCCTGGAATTCCTTGTTGGTAGATTCTTATGGTCGTGGCCTTGAACCTCGCCCTGAAAGCTCTGGAGCAGGTCGAAGGACCTTTCAACTCCAAATTCAACAATTTGACTCAGAATTTCTGTAAACGCTTGTTCATCATCAGCTTGTGCCTGGAGAGCGCGAAAATGAGTGATATCTCGCAGCGATATGATTATCTGTTCGATGTCTTCCTCGGTATTCAATACAGGAACAAATTCGATTTCAATGATACGGCCATTGAGTTGGCATTCCGAAGGTAGCTGCATCTTGTTGATTTCAAAGTTTAGGAAGTTCTCGCCAATTGACATGTCGAAAATTGATCGAATGGTATCAATAATACTTTGCTCGATGTTAGTTCGTTCCAGTAGGAGATCGTAGATATTGCTTTCAGGGTTGATCTGATCTAGCCCTAGGATGGTCAATAATTGCGGCGAACGAGCCGAGAATTCAGAATCGATGTATCCGTCCGCAGTATTTACCGACAAGATTCCTTGGGGAAGTGACTCGATAATCGTCGATATTTTGTTGTTGGCAACACTGAGATTATGGGCTTTTTCGCGAACACTTTGGGCGAGTTGAAGATTGGCCTCTGCAAATGCATGCTTCTGTGCTTCTAGGTGATTCTGAAGTTCGATCTTTTGTTCTTGCTGGTGAATGGCGACGAGAACATCCTGGACCCAAGACAAGAACAGCGGATCTCGACAGTTTTTCAATAACTGATGCTCGTCGCCTCGAACTAGAATCCTTACATCTTGTCCATAGCTCAGTTCTACTCCATCCGGTGATTCGGCAACCAGGAGCTCATCATAGGACCGGATGAGACTCTGCAGATTTTCTGTGTTACTGGTTGACTCGCTCTCTTGCCATTGGTGTATGATACGGTGGGTCGTGAGATCATAAGCAATGATACACTTACCCTGCGAGCACGTCAGTTCGGTCAAACTAACATGTGACTGTGTGCCCAGATCAAACAAAATAGCTAAGCATAGGCTACTGTAGTCGTGAATATGGCGTTTGTAGGTCGAATGAAAATAGTGGCTGCGACAAGGATTCTCGTGATTGGCTTGCAGCAAGAGTTGGATCTGAGGAAAGTTTGCGATTTCAAGACGACGGTGAAAGCTCTTCCATCCCATGAATAGTATTGTGAAGAAGCGATGTTGAATCGCTTGGATCGTTTCACTTTTATTCAAGCCTTGCGTTGACGATCGACTTGCCAGTGCCGCAATAGCCACAGTTTCGGCCGTTGTCATGAGTGGTACGATATCTTGAAGCTTCTTGCCGTCAGCTATATAGAGCTCGATGCCACGGCGTGCGTGATCGTTGAAGTAGTGGATGCGATTCCCAATAATCGAATGAAAACTTTTACCAGTGTCAGACAGCCACTCCCATATGATCATCCGCGTGAAACTAATATCCAGTTTAATCCCAATTCTGTCGAGATAATCGTAGAATTCAGTGATACGTCTTTGAGCGAGTCTTTGATCACGCTGCAAGATAGCTTGAGCTACGAGGCAATGCCCAAAAAGATAGTCAGGGGCATTGGATTTGAATATGCCATCATAAGCAAAATCCTCTGGAGATAGATCAAAGTCAGAAATTCCGTACTGAAGATAAGCCAGTAAAAGGGCTGAAGTTGTTGTCCTATGATAGTCCGGAATATCAAGATAATCAGCAGAGGAAATCTTGGAAAGCCGATAAAGGATTCCAGATGCCCTTTCAAATTGATTATTTTCCTGAATTCGATTGCAGAAATTGATGAGTGGTATAACTCCAGCCAAAGGAGTGGCACCTATAGTCACAACATAAAAGTCAAGATTACCCAGTTCACGGAAGGATTGATCTACATCGGGGATCAAGTCCTGCAGTCGAGCCCGATTCATGGCGAGGGAGGCCCTTAAAAGGGATAGTGACCTCGGATACTTTAAGGCGAGTCCTAGAAAATTATCAGTCGATGCGCCTTCGATAATTCGTGCGAGTTTTTGACTAAATTCCTTTTGAGCTTCTTGATTGTTGTGAATTGATCCGAGCAGGGCTTGGGTGATAACGGTTTGGAAAGGGTCAACGTCGCTACGCAGACATATGGTATCAATCGTATCAAGGAAATCAGTTTGTCGGGTATAAAAGGAATAGAGGCGCATGCTTGCGAGAAAGTCATCAATATTACTTTGACTGAATTTGAAGGGCTTCGCATTTAAAACCTCTTCTACGACTCCTTGCATTCGTTCTAGCCTGCCTTCTCCCATAAGTTCTGCATTAAGGTAAGCAAGATTAAGGCAAATCGACTTTGTGGCTTGGTACTGATCGCGTTCATGTTTAAATGAAGGAGACTGCACAAAATAACTCAGGGTAAAGTAAAGATAGAGCGACCAGGGTGTGTGAGATCTATTCTCCGTTCGTCGGTCGAGCTGTGCCATAATCTGACTGAGGTTCATATGGTGAAAGGCTTCTTCGAGGCTACGGAACTCTGGGCAATCAACTACCTTAGTAGAGGGAGTGTCGCATTTATTCGAAAACACATTAGGATTAAGGCCTTGGAGATGGAGGAAATGCTGCACGGAATCGTTTTTGAGTATGAAGTTGCCGTGCAAGTCTTTTTTGATTTTCCTCTCATTGAGGTAGAAGTATAAATTTGTCGCTAGATCGCCACTGCCCTGAACCTGATGATGCTCCGTGGTAACCGCAGTGATTTCCTCTGGTTTTGGGAAAGTCAGAATTTTCATTTCGTGTGGAATCGATCGGAACGTTAAGGCTGATTCAAAGATTTCCTTTTGCTTCAAGTTTTCCAAGTCTGCATCACTGAACAGTATAAATATTCTAAAGTCATTTCGTGCTGAAAGGAGGGAATAGAATAGATTGCAAATTTGGTGGTCGTCGAATTTTAGATTAAAGATAAGGTAGCTGTCAAAGAACCCCTTTGCAATCAGGTCCCTTTGCATTGTTAATGTATTCTCGCAGAGTTTGCGATAGATTCCATTGATGGTGAGTTCGGGCCAGTAGTTGCATTGACTTTTCGAGTCTAGGTCTTTCGTTTGATCGAGAGCACAAAGTTCGGGATAATCAACCGTGCTGTGGGTTGATGCGAGAGTGCTCGAGTCTACCAATTCTCGAAAACTCTGGAATCCAGCGTAGGCCTGGTAGGGAATCATGCAATAGTTGATGAGTCGTTGCTGCAGCTTCAGTCCGCACAACGAAAGACACTCATGAGGAGCCTGAAGGAAGACGACTTGTTTCCTTTCTATCGAATCCGCCACTCCATCGAAGAAGCTATGGTTGGCTAGGGTCAGCCACTCTAACATTGAACCCTCATCTTTTGGTAGCTCTCAAGGTGGAATCGGTTTCTGTGTGAATCGTTTGAATCATTGAGGTTTTTCTCGGTCATTGGGGTTGAAAAAAAATACACTAATAACTGTAAATATATATAGTTAACATTAGGATATGGGATTCTATCTTTTATCTTCGAGAAAGAGTTCCTAAGGGCATTCCGGGTTTTCGTTGCAGCCTATGAGATCAATTTTAACTATCGGTTGATCCGATAGTTCAGGATCGCATAGACTCGATTCAAAAACACTAGTTCTAATAAAAACTAGATCTTCAGGACTTCTCCAGGAATTGATATAACTGACTGTAATCATTAAATATAAATAACATCCTCGCAGCTTTCGAAGGAACGGCTATTTATCATGTGCCTTTGACCTGGTAAGACCCTCTGTTTTCGTATATAACCCTTGAATTGCCGACTTACGAAAGAAACATAAGATCATGGAAATACAGGTACGTTTTTTAGAGAATCTCAGACTCGAAGCAAGTTTTGATGACTTTTCCATCACCACAGATCAACCGATTCGCTACAAGGGAGATGGCTCAGCTCCAAGCCCTTTCGACTATTTTTTAGCCTCTTCAGCCTTATGCGCCGCTTATTTCGTCAAGGTATACTGCAAAGCTCGCAATATCCCAGCGGAAGATATTCGCCTATCGCAAAACAATATCATCGACCCAGAAAACCGCTACAATCAAAAATTCCAAATCAGAGTGGAACTACCAGCAGACTTGTCTGAGCATCACCGGACAGGAATCCTACGTTCCATAGAGCGATGCACGGTTAAAAAAGTGATTCAGCAGACTCCGGAATTTTGTATTGAAACTGTCGATGTCCTCGGATCAGATTCTGGGCTCATGGCAATGGCAGCACCGGACCCCAGCCAAAAAACAAATATTCTGGGAAAAGATCTTCCTCTCGAGGAAACCATTTCAACGATGACTGAGGTTCTTGAAACGTTAGGAATCAACGTAGAAATTGCTTCGTGGCGCAACCTTGTCCCGAATGTTTGGTCGGTACATGTTCGTGATGCTACTTCTCCTTTATGCTTTACCAATGGTAAAGGAGCTTCTAAAGACAGCGCCCTGTGCTCAGCCCTTGGCGAGTATATGGAAAGGATAAGTTGTAATTATTTTTATAATGATCACTTCCTTGGCGAAGACATCGCATCCCAAGACTTCGTCCATTATCCAGATGAAAAGTGGTTTATCCCAGGAGAAGACGACGCGATTCCCGAAGGGCTTATGGATGCGCACCTACTAGATATCTATAATCCCGACCAAGAACTAAAGTCTTTCCATCTCATCGATACTAACTCTGGTCGGTCCGACCGGGGAATTTGTGCGTTACCCTTTATCCGACATTCCGACAAACAAACCGTCTATATCCCTGCAAATCTGATCGGCAATCTATTTGTCAGTAATGGTATGAGTGCTGGGAATACCATCACCGAGGCTCGGGTTCAGTGCCTTTCTGAAATTTTTGAACGTGCCGTCAAGAATCGGATCATTGCTGAAGAGATCGTGCTACCTGATGTACCTAAATCAGTGCTCAATCGGTTTCCAGGAATCATGGCCGGTATTAAGGAGCTTGAAGATAAGGGTTACCCAGTGGTAGTGAAAGACGCCTCATTAGGAGGGCGCTTTCCTGTCATGTGTGTGACACTGATGAACCCAAGAAATGGCGGCGTCTTCGCCTCTTTTGGTTCCCATCCAAAATTTGAGGTGGCCCTCGAGCGAAGCCTAACAGAACTCCTTCAGGGAAGAAGCTTCGAGAGTCTAAATGATGTCTTACCACCAACATTTAGTAGAGAGGCCATAACCGAGCCCAATAACTTGGTAGAGCATTTTATTGACTCGACTGGCGTGATTTCATGGAAGTTTTTTAGTGCCAAACACGATTATGAGTTTGTCGACTGGAATATCCCTGGCGATACTGCTAGCGAGCAAGAATACCTAATGGGAATTCTTGAAAAGCTTGAAAAAGAGGTTTATATCGCTGACTATACGGACCTAGGAGCCAATGCTTGTCGGATTCTGGTTCCTAATTATTCTGAAATATATCCCGTTGAAGATCTCATCTGGGATAATAATAACAAGGCCCTAGACTTTAGAGCAGACATCCTCAATATTCATAGTTTGGACGATAGCTCATTAACGGATCTGCTCGAGCGTTTTGAACTGTATGAGATGGACGAATACACAAATGTTGCCGAACTTATTGGTATCGAATTTGATGAAAATACAGTTTGGGGCCAACTCAATGTTGGTGAACTCAAACTCATGATTTGTCTCGCTTTGAAGCGCTATGAAGATGCTAAAGAGCTTACGACAGGATTCTTTACCTTTAATGACAACACAGTCGCGCGACGATTGTTTTATCATGCCATGAATGCTGCTCTCGATATTACCCTAGATCCCGATTTAGATATGGCCGATTACCAGACGAACATGACCCGCTTATATGGTCAAGAGGTTGTGGACGACGTTATCAGCTGTATTGAAGGTAGTATTAAATTTCATGGCCTAACCCCTACCAGCATGAAACTGGAAGGCCTAGATCGCCATCAAAGGCTGATCGACAGCTATAAAAAACTACATAATATGAGAGCTAGGGCCTACCAAGATAGACAGGGGTAATGAGCCAAAAACAGTAGCTGATGGCTCAAGGCTTAGGTTTTTTATGGCCTCTGTGATACCAATGTCGATGTCCTTATCATAATTTTTACTGATCAATAAGGTCATCGCATTGAGTTCCAACTCAGAATCTAGGTACAGATTCTCCAGTAACCCATGACCAAAAATCATAACATCAGCCCCTGATTGCTGCGAAAACCATGTTAGCTTTTTCGTTAAGTTTTCAGAATTCAAGATCTGTTTTGCCTCCTGAAAGTTCTCGTGTGGCACGACACAAACTAAGCCACTTTCGTCAAAACTGGTTAACAGATCGTGCATAACCGGTCTATTTTTGGCTTGGTGACCGTATGTTCTAAGCGCATTCTCGCAAGCTATAATCAGCTGTTGACAGATCTCGGTTTTTGCTAGAGGGAATCGGAACCAGGTCAGGGCATTGAAGAAATCATGACAGTTACCCGGCCTTGTGGGTACACAGGCTTGATGTATCACCAAACGTTCATATCGATCAGGGTCGCGGAGAAAATGATAGTCTGGATCAAGTTGACGACGCCTTTTCTTAGCCCTCTTACCAAGAACTCGTTGCTTCGCAAACGTTAGTGGGAATCCCATGGATTCGGCCACCTGATTGATCGCCGCCAAGGATGGCCAATCGTCGTAGCATGAAAATTGAGAGATAAAAGGCGCTAAAGTCCTCGAGGGAATAAGCTGCAGTCGCTCGGGCGACCAAACAATATCTGATATGTTAGGTGACATCATAGACATAAAAGGATACCAAGAGAAACTCAAAAAACCCCACTATGCTAAATGGATACAAAGGAAGAGTCATTACGTAAATTAGGCACAAATATTAGGACGGAAACATATACGTCTTGGGACAGTACCGATCAAGCGGCAGAAACTGACGTTTCTGAGTCGTCCAAGTCTAAATCAAAGTAATGATGAGGCAATGTAATCAAAAAAGTAAATGGCTTATAGTCTTCGACTTCTGCGTTGCCAAATACCATGGTTATGCTTCCTCCTTTTTCTTCAATTTCCGACTTTATGGCGGCTAACCCAACCCCTCTGCCAGAGATATCGGACACCGTCTTAGCCGTGGAGAAGCCTGTTTGAAAAACCAAGTCATCCAGGGCTGGGGTTTCTGCAGCGACTTTGTCCGCAAGTTCCTTGATGGGTAGTCCTCTACCATCATCTGAATACCGTATTTCAATAGCAGAGGATTCTACTTGACATTCAACATGGATGTTTCCCATTGGAGATTCATTTTGCTTGACTCTATGCTCTGGAAGTTCAATTCCGTGATCCATAGAGTTCCTAGCTATATGAGTAAACCGTTATTGTATTTTTGATTTGATCGATTGATCTCTAAAAAAGATCGGCGGCCCCGATACGGTAATAGAAGGTTCCGGTTTTTTAACTCTCTTACAAACCGAATTGCATACCTCTGTCAACGTAGCCGTGATTTTTGAAGATAATGATGAAAAAACAACCTCACGAATACTCAAAATTTTATGGGCATCAGATAAATCCGAAGACAGAATATCTTCCACATGAGATTTGTTTATAGTAAGGGAATCTTCATGACGGCGAAAGACCTCGCTATTTATGGCTTTGTATTGTTTAAACAGATCAATCGCCTTTATGGCCTGCAAATTAATCTCAGTTATTGACTCTGATTCTTCATCTGAAGCTTGCAAGACACTAAAAATTAGCGATTCGACGTTATGGACTGTCTGCGCAAATGTTGTAAAGTTTAGAGTGATCGCCATTCCCTTAAGACTATGAAATGAGGCGTAAAGATCGTTGAGGGAGTCATGCCCTTTAGATCCTTCCTTTTGCAAAACCATAGGTGCGATCGTCTCAATGATGTCATCAGAGACTTTTATAAAATCCGAGATTCTATTTGACTCTATCACAACCATCTCGAGAACGATTTTCTGCAACTTTTGATCAATTTGATGCTTCTTTTCGAGTTGAATGATCTTCGTGATTTCAAACATCAGGACCGAAAAATTCAAGATAATATCTTGATCCACCATAGGAATCCATACAACATCAAAGTACCTTACTTTTTCACGGTCTGAACGTTTTGTCTTTAATCGCTGGGGCATTAGATGTATGTTAGCCTGGTATTGTAAAAGGTCTTCACCGATGGAGGACAAAAGAACGTTTTTGGTTTGTGATAGACTGAGTGCATCAATGTCAAATTTCGGGATAATGGCTTCGAAAAAATCCAATCCACTCAAACTAGCCCCTTCCATGCCGGCGATGTCTTCCGTGAATTTAGAGTATTCATTTCCTATAGTAAGACCCCCCCGGTGATCTTTGTTAAGATAGAATATCGCCTCTGGTATGACATCGAAAATCGATGCCAATTTTCTATTTTGCTCCTCAATGATTTTATTTTTTTCGTCAATTTTTATCATGTTCAGAAATTCATTCCGAGCTATATTTTCCCTAAGAAAGATAAGAATCAACATACACAAAGCAGCATTGATATTAATAATCATACCTTTATCAAACATAAGTTCACTAAAGGAATAGCTGGTGAAATAAAAGTGAGAAAGGTACATCAACATCTGTAATGACCATGCTATGACTAGCAATTTTAACGAGGGTGGACACAAAATAACCATCGCAAAGAGCGTCACGACTGAAACTTGAATATAGGGCCCATAGGCTTCCGCTGGAAGCATACCAATAGCTGTTATGGTAAAAATATTTTGTAGAGTAAGTACGACACATAAAATATATAAGTTGGTTTTAGGGTATCTTTTGGTGACTAGCGGAAGGAATAAAAGGCTAGACCCACTGAAGAGTCTCAGAATAATAAAACCCGTCAGTAGCTCTCTGTTTTTAATCATATACAGATCAGCCAATATCCAACCGAACATGATCATTGATCCATATGGATAAAGCATTAAGCGATGATCCAGTGGATATTTTTTGTGCTATCCAACGTTCTTCGAGACGGGAGGGAATTGTCTTTAGAAAACTAAGGATATCGTGCCTTTCTGTGCCTTCGTTATCAATAACTTGTCGGATCACAGTTAGCAATACTTAGTTCATCTCACACATAAAATGCCACTCACTGCCATAATTTCCAATTATTATAACAGATTACGTGTACACAGGAACAAACCACACGAAAATAGTTACACTCACTAAGGATTCTTAATTGCATGACAACTTTCAATTATTTGCCTTCAATTCCTCTCGGTCCAAAGCAATCGGCTTTGATATTGTTGATTGCACCTCGATTGACGGCTTTAAAACCGATTTAATTCCTCCATCTGAAAACTTGATTGAGTTTCATTTTCTGCCAACTTGTTACATTACGTAAGAATTATACTATGCTTTCAACGACTCAAATCAAGCGCGTGTCAAATTTATTGACAGTACTGTCAAATATTTTTTCTGTTGAAATTAATTGGTTATCGATTTTTTCGGCAGGCTTTGGATTTGCACTGTCTAAGATGTGAGGATTCCGTCCTGCTTTCCCTGCTGTATGAGTTGTTGTTCAATCTGAAAGGAATTTTTATCATGAGAACTTATTGCACACTTATATTGATGTTAGCCCTGACAGCCTGTGGTTCCAAAGACAAGAAAAAAACGCCAGTGCTACCAAACGCTGATGAGACCACTCAACAGAGTGGTGAGACAGCAAACCAAGGCGGCGAAACAGAAGGCGAACCTACAGTAGGAACTCAAGGAAATCCTGACGATACAGAAAACCCTGATCAAAAGGATCAAACTGTACAAAATGGAAACGATGACTCCGGACAAAATGAGAAGGATGACTCCGGACAAAATGAGAAGGATGACTCCGGACAAAACGACGATGATTCAGGGCAAAATGACGATCATTATCAACCTGAGCCTCATCGCCCTACCCCAGTACCGTTTGCCTGTGACGAAAAGCTAATCGACTTCGACGGGTACAATAGCGAGGCAAGACGAACTTATAAGTCCGGTGATTTGATTACCGATAATTTTCGTAGAGTTGATTTTTCTGTCGTCGCCAAGTACCTAAGTTTCAATCGTGCCATCCTGTTTGATACCAGAGATTCTGAGGGGTCTCCCCACAACAGCTCGACCCCCTATGATCTTTACCTGGGGTCTCAACAGCTAAATGGTCATAAAAGTTTCGAGAGAGCCCTTGTCATCGCAAACAATCATGTAACCAACGCTTCGGGGCGATTTGTCAATCCTGGTTTTAGCCGTTTCGGTGGTAGCATCACGATAAGTTTTGACCGCGATGTGATATTTCGTGAGATTAGCCTATTAGACTTCGACGAAAATGGCTCATCCATTGAAGTTTTTGGAACAGATCGATCCACACGAATACATCACAGAACTATTCAAGCTGGGTATGACCGCGGATATCAGGTGGAAACGTTTGATAAGGATAATGTAACCCGCAAAGTGACCATTCATCTTGCTGGAAGCGGCGGCATCGATAATATCCGCTACTGCGAAAGAGACTAATTTAAGGATCAAAGCAAAATTAAAGCCTCGTTACGTTCCCGCAACGAGGCTTTCGTAGAATTAGCGTTATTTAATCTACCTACTGACAGACCAGCTCTACCGAGGTCGACTCATCAAGGGTCAATACAGCACTATATGTGGCGACTTTTGCACCCAAAACAGGCTTAAATACGAGAGTAATCTGCTCTCCTTGGTAGACAAAGCTGTAATCGGTTCTCGAAGTCAACACCAAACCCATATCAGATGTGCTCTCAAGGATACGAGCATACCTTGCTGTGGGTGATGACTGCCGAAGGTCAAAGGTTACTTCTGTCGAACGAAGATCTAGAATTCTCTCTGTGAGAAGCAACTGAGCATGATAGCCAGTTCTTTTATCGTAGTAGTTACAAGTCAGGCTAACATCATCGCCTAATTGATTAAATGGTCCCAGTTGATTGTTTCCATTGGTGATGATCTCGCTAGAATCACAGTTATTAAGCAGTTGAAAACTAGTCAATCCGCCGTTATTGATACTGTTCCAAACGATGCGACCAATATGTTGGGTTGTGCTATAGACGTCCTCACCGAAAGTGAAGTTTAGGCAAGTCGTTCTTTCACCTTCTAGGCCCCAGCTACTAGAATCTGCCGTATCAATAATACCTTTTTCTAAAGATTCTGTGACGAGTTGATCAAAGGCGCGAGCCGCTTCAAAATCAATTCCTGCACCAATACTCGCGAATTGAACCTTTATGGAAAACGCTCGTCCAAAGCCGCCGGTTACCATTTGTCCATCGAGATTGCTTGCTTCCTGGGTGCCGCAGGCAGATATTGCAGCTGCTGCGAATGCTGCTAAGCTCACTGTTCTCAAAAATTTCATAATTAATCTCCTTGCTAGGTGTCGGGGTGCAACCATCCAGTTACGCCATTAGGTATAGGCAAAAATTTGGCTTCTGTGTGCATTAAAATTATGAAATTATATACAAGTTCGTTTATATTTTATAAACAATACGATGGTTCGGTTGGGAATACATTTGATAAATATTTTCAGGTATTTAGACTACAGAAAGTATCTCAAACAAGTGATTCACAAAGACGAATCCACTCGCGGTTTTCAAGGTCGGCTGGCCAGTGCAGCCGGTTGCCAGAGATCTTACCTGTCACAGGTTCTCAACGGCAGTCAAAACTTGACTCTCGAACACGCTATGGGGATCGCAGATTTTTTGGATTTGAGTGATCTGGAAGTAGATTACTTTATTTTGCTGATTCAATACCAAAAAATCAGTCAGCCCGAATTAAAGACAAAAATCAAAGGCAAGCTCAACCAAACTAGAGCGCGCGCGGAAAATCTCAAGGATAGGCTCTCTGATCGAGATATTCTGTCCATTGAGGCTGAGCAAATGTATTTCTCTAACTGGTATTGGAGCGCTATCCATCTTCTCTTAGGGATCGATGGGATATCTAAGCCATCAGACATAGCCAGGTATCTTGATTTACCAGAAGAGCTTGTTCTCGAGACCCTACGAGGTCTGGCGGCTATCGATCTAGTGAAATACTTAGGGGGGCAGCGTTGGCAACCCAACCCAAATCATATTCACCTGGCAAAAGATTCCCCTTTGATCAAACAGCATCACAACAACTGGCGACTAAAATCCCTAGATGGGCAGTCTCAGCACCCCGACGGGTTTCAATTTTCAGCAGCCATAACTATTGGCAAAAATGATTTAGCCATTTTAAAAGGGATGATTCTCAGGTTCATCGATGAGATCGGTAGTCTGGTGGATCCCTCCCCAGCAGAGGAACTAGTAAATTTCAATATTGATTTACTTCCCCTCGACAAAACCTTTCAAAGTTGAAACCTCCCTCCACTAAGCATTCGCTATAGTGGGGGATTCTTATCTAGACCGAGGTCTATAAAAACTCGTAAACTCTAATTTTGCTATAAAGGTTCTCTTCGACAACCCAAAAATAAAGTCATATAATCTTAGGAAGCCTGATACCGACCCAATATGAAGACCGGAGATACCATGGTCCAGATTTTCTCTCTACTAATACTGCTTATACTTACCAATTCTGCAATAGCGAAAGAGAAAATCCCACTCAATATAGGAGTCGGTCCTTCTTTCATCCAATTTGACGATCAGATGCTTCCAAATGACGAAGGAGCATACTATGGTTTAAAGCTGGACTTAGCTGCAGTTATTAATCAGGATGTGATTAAACGGAATCAATCAAAAATTCCGAAAAAATATCGGAGTCGCGCCAAAAGACTTAATGAAGTCTATATCGGCCACGCTTTGATTCCAGATCATTTGATAGTTGCCAGCAACAAATCAGAAAGCCAGGCCTATGGTATCATTTGGAGACCGCTAAGTTTTGCTGCGCCATTGAGATTTGGAATCTTATCATTACGTCCTTCTATCGGACTAAATCTAGCGGCCATTTACTTAGATCATTCAGACTTAAGCAATCGAATCAATATCACGCGTGAAGATAGTACGGAGCAGGTCAGTCGACAGACTTTTTTCTTTAGGCCAGGCTTCGATTGGCAGGTGTCTCTGCGACTCAAACTGGCTAGTTATCTACGTTTAGAAGCTGGAATGCAGCGAAGTTATTATATTCCACAAACCTATGGTAAGTCTTTGTTTTCTTATCCCGGCGATGATGAATCCAGCTTGCAAACGATTGACGAAGTCTATGCCATGATACATGTAAGGATCCCCTATGAGGTCTCCTTCTAGATCCCCCATTCATGACAGCAATGAATCAAGCTACCGCTATCTGATTTGGTATTCACTTCCTATAATCGCCGCTACCTTAGTGGAACCAATGGCCGAAATCGTGGATACCGCATTTATAGGCCGCATGGGATCCCATGAGCTAGCTGCTCTGTCAGCATGCAGTATGATCTTCGCCGTTAGTGTTTGGATATTTAATTTTTTGATTCAGGTAGGAACTGTCGAAATTGCAGGCTTCTATGGTGAGAAGAATCAAAAAAGTCTTGCAGAAACTATCCGATTTAGCCTGATTACCGGAACACTGCTAGGAATCTTTCTTACGGTATCTCTGGCAACGTTCAGCGATTTCTTTCTTCTGCGAGTCATGAAACTATCTTCAGAGACCTATCCCTTAGCCGAGGTTTACTTGACGACAAGGCTCTGGGGTTTCAGCTTTGTCTTTATCAATATCGCCATCACAGGGATACTGCGAGGCCTACAGCTGATAAAGACATCCATGGCGCTCATTGTCTTTCAGAGTCTATTCAATATCATTTTGACCTATATTCTGATCTACAAGTTCCAAATGGGAATCCAAGGTGCCGCTATAGGAACCGTCATGGCTCATGGACTTACCGCTGGTTTGGGGATCTATTTTGTGATCCACAGGTCTCAGGTGAATTTAGCAGAAGACTTATTTCACGTTAACTGGTCTAGACTGCGAGATTTTCTAAGCAAATCGAGCCATCAGTTTCTACGAACATTAGCCCTGAGTGGAAGCCATTTTGTTGCCGTCAGCCTAGCAAACCGGGAGGGGCATCTCACTGCAGCAGCCTTCCAAATCACCTTACAACTATGGCTCCTCAATGCCTATGTCCTCGATGGATTCGCCGGAACCGCATCAGGATTAGGCTCAAAAGTTCTCGGACAAGGAAAGCAGAACACCTGGGCACTCATTACAAAAAGATGCAGCCTTCTTGCTCTCATAAGCGGAGGTGTTTTTATAGCCCTCTACACATGTTATCCGCAGATCACCGGGCTTTTTTCCAACGATCAAATAGTCACAGAACTCGTCGCTAGTATTTGGTGGATCATTATTATCGCTCAAATTCCTAATGCGATCGCCTTTATATTTGATGGCATCATCTTCGGCAAAGGTTGGTTCCGACTAGCAAGAAACTGTATGTGGCAAGGACTGATAGGTATCTACACACCACTATTAATTTGGCTCTGGTATAGCGACCATCCGGCCCTAACAGCCATTTGGACCGCCGGCCTTGGACTAAGCCTATTTCGTTGTGCTCGACTTTTTCCAAAGATTTATCGTGAGTGGTACACCAAACACTAAAAAGCCCCGCTCCTGAGCATAAGAAGCGAGGCCCCAACTATCTTAATAAAGTCCTAGGGACTAGTATCCAGGGGGAAGAACGATGTCATACATAAAGGATCTAAAATCACCTTCATCGTCAACATAGGCTTTCGTTAGGTAGTCCCAATCGACTCGACTATAGCCATTTTTGATCCAAGGCCTATCTAGACGATTGGCTCCCCATGAGTTCTTGGAAACAATATAATCCAAATCTCCTAGCAATGCGGCTTCTTTCAATTCGGGATCCATATCACCTTCTCCCAAGTAGTCAAGCTCGGGAACATTAGATACGGTGTAATCGTGCATCACAATCATATGGCCGCCACCGCTCCCGAGACTACCTTTTTTAGCCAGAGAATTGAGGTTAAACTTACCCTCGGCGTCCACCGCATTAAAGGAAACATATAGGCCTAAAACTACCGGCATATGATCATTAAGGGCCTTTTTGATCCTCTGCTCCATGCTCTTAAAGGAGGCCATAGTTCGCGTACTAGGTAGCTTTTTGGCACTATTTGGTGAGTATCTGTAAGGATTTTGGACCGTACGCCATGATCGCATCATCTGCCTCATGCTCATGACGTTTTCCGACCCAGGTAAAACCAATTGAGTATCGTTAGATGACTTCGCGAGTGTTTGGTAAACAGCCTCGCCATCAACTTTAATCTCGTCATTACAAGTAAAGGCATCATTTAGGACAGAGATAAGGGTATCATGATCTCTTTCCACTTCGAATAGCCGTCCACCTTCTTTAAGCTCGCGATTGATGCGATCCTCAGCACATTTTTGCCGCGAGGAGTAGATCTGATCACCTTCAGATGATACGAATTCCTCTTCGGAAACCCAACCATATTGATTGATGATATTCACGGCCATGCGCCAAGTTCCGCCAGTACTAATCTCGTCGGCTCCACCACCGCGCTTCAACTTAATGTACCAGTCCCAGTAGGTCCAATAGGTCTCTGAAACATTGAGCTCTTCTTCTTGGTTGAGCTTTAACGATTCCATCCAGGAAGCCATGGCATAGAGCCAGCAATTACCGATGGACTGCTGCTTGACTTCCGTGTGTTTCACTTGCGTTACTGATAGTTGACTATCTTCGCCTTGGTTATGACAGGCCATTCCTCCCATCAGCATAAGGGATGAAGCGCCTAAAACAGATACGGTATATTTTAAAGATTTCATAATCATATTCCTCTATTAGCTTTTTAATGTCTAAGTTACTGACTATTTGCGATACTTAAGCGTTTTGCCGCATATTCCAGGTATCGCTTCATTTCTGGAATGCTTGGATGCTTACAAACACCACGGGTAAGGCTAGATTCCCAGACCCAAGCCCCTCGATCAAAGCGGCTCATAGCCAGTGAGGGAACTTTTTTATCTTGATTCCAGTGCCAGAAATAAGGATCACGATCGATATACTTACCTTCAAACCAACTGTTAGAGCTGTAGCGTTTGACGTCAGATACAAGGGCGATGATACGTTCTGTACCCTGTGCAGCTAGGACTGTTTCGATGAGAGCTTTCATGTCCTCATCAGCCAAAGCAGATTCGAGTTGGGCCTGCGCTGACTCAAGACAGGCTCTCGCGTCTTCAGTCACTAAATCAGAATCCAAAGCGAGCGGCTCGTAATCGTCTTGCCATGGCGTCCAAGCTTTATCTTCCTGAAAGACCCAAACCTGAGACCGGTAAGCTGAGCACTTACTGAATGGATAGTCTTCAATCCCTTCGCCTTGGATCTGACCATTGAAGCAAGTTAGGCTAGCCGTCTTTTTGAGATCGTCACAACTTGCCTTCAATCCTGAAGCCTGCTCACGGAATACATCCCTATCTGCCGTCTCGTCATGAGCAAGGTTATAAGCCTCACAAGCTAAAGCTTCAGCTTGTTTACATTTCGCATGCTTAAATATGTCTTCATCAGCACCAGAGCGAACGATATCTCCGTTAACACAAGTGCGGGTTACCTTAGATTCTACGTCGCTGCAGCTTTCATCAAATGCCACGGTTTCAGCACTAAATACAGGGACGGTATCAGACGCATTATGATCAAGGTTCTCAGCAACGCAACGCTTGGCTTCCTCTGGAGTACACTGACCTTCATCAAAAATGCTTAGGTCGGCTCCTGAATAAACGATATCACCGTCGACACAGGTCCTTCGCGAAACAGACTTAACCGTATCGCAGGTTTTATCATAAGGTACAGTGCTTGCACTAAAAACATCGACGTCTTTATGTGCCCCATGAGCCAAGCCTTCGGTGTCGCAAGTCCGAGCTGGCGTAACATCACACATTCATTTCGGTATAGACCGTTAAATCAGCGCCTGAAACAACAATGTTGCCGTTATCACAAGTTCTAATTTCTTCTTGCATAACATCGCTACATTTCTGGTCATAGGCAACCGTTGCACTACTATATCGCTCGATGGATAATGATTGACCATGAGCTAATCCTTCCGATTCGCAGGCCATCGGCTCGGCAACAGTACAGCTAGAAAACTCTAGTTCGGGGTTGGCTGACGTGAGCACTCCATTTTCACAGGTTAACGTTTGAATGCCTTCAACAGCGCTACAGGAGCTTCCAAAATCCACAAATTCTGCGGAAAAACCAGGAAATGTCTTTGACTCGCCATGAGCCATTCCATTATCACAGGCCTTTGGTAGTTCAGCATTACAACCAAGAAACAATGGCTCAGAACTCGATTGCTCGATCACTCCATCACTACAACTTACCGTCTTCGATAAAGCAACGGATTCGCAAGTATCGCCAAACTTTACTGTTTCGGCAGAGAAACCTTCGACGGTTTTTGACTCGCCATCTTTTAAGCCGAATAGATCACATGATTTTCCTTCAATCACCGTAGGTGATGCCGGATCATCGGAACTATCGTTTTGACAAGCTTGGGAAAACATAAGAGACAGACTGGCAATGACCATGGGCCACGCCTGAGGGCGGAACAATAACATTAGCAACTCCACATATGACAACAGCAACAACAGAAACGTCTCAAACAGTGAGACACTGCCACCAAAGCAAATGCCGGTCCAGGCAGGTAGTTCCTGCAGTTGACGGGATAAGGAAATAGAATTCGTTGTTTACCAGAGACAGACAATACTCGCGAAAATCTCAAGGGTCAACAGACTGTCCAAAGATTTGACAGTATTAAGCGCAATTTACGTAAGTCCACCTACGTCTGGCAAAGCTACTATTTTACGCTTAACTTCCCTTGCTAGATAACATTGCTAAAATAATAGGGTAGAATTTGTTTGTGACTGCGGAAACTCCATCGGCATTTACATGGGATAATCCTTAAGATCCCTCGCTGCATATCTCTTGAATAGCAGAGCGTGCCCATGCTTTCAGTGGATCAACCTTAGAGCGTAAATGCCAAATCATCCTCACTTTAATCCCAGGAATATCTACGGGGCATTTAGAAACCTTAAGGTCCATTAACTCTTGGTAGGCAGCTATCAACTTCTTCGGAGCTGTCAAGGCAAAATCATCTTGCTTCAACAAATACAGATGACTTAAGAAACTCGAACTAGCGCAAACAACCTGCCGTGTTTTCCCTTCTTTTTGTAAGGCTTGATCGATGATACCTTCAAAATCCCCACTGATACTAATGAGTAAGTGCTTGGCTGCAAGGTATTGGGTTTTACTGAGACTTTTATTCGACACAACAGCAAAAGAATCTTCGAACAAGGCAGACTGAAAGTAACCCTCAGGGAGGTTTCGAAAAAAACCGGCAATAGCAAGATCAATGGATCCTGATTCTAGTTCTTCTTTAGGCACTCTTCCTAGAGTATTAAGAAAACTCAACTGAATCTTAGGTGCTTTCTCTTGAAATACGGATAGAATCTTTGGACCAAATACCGCTTCAAAGTATTCTGTGGCTGCGATCACAACACGCCCACTCACTTTGAAGGGATCAAACTCGCGACTCGACATAATCAAGCTCTGACTTTCCTCATACCACTGTAGAATTCTCGGGCGTAAACTCATCCCATAATCTGTGGCCACCATCCCTTTAGTCCCACGCACAAATAGTGGTCTGCCAAACAACTCGTTTAGACGTTTTAGAGCATGACTGACAGCAGATTGGCTAAGTCCTAATTCTGCACCTGTTTGCGTCAACTTCGAGGTGCGATAGACACTTTCAGCAACAATAAGTAGATTGAAGTCAAAGTTTTTCATCATGAAGAATACCGGATGTTATGTTGAACTTGATTAGGCTGATTAATATATCAGGATTCGGTGTAGATAACCAGCTAAAAATACTATATTAAATGGCTGGTTCGGGACGGGCATTCCTCAGGTATCAGCTTGACCTTATGGTAGCCCGATCATGGTCAAACTTTGTTATAATAAAGCCTAGGTTGAATCCAAATGGAGACTCTTGATGAAAGCTATACTTGTTGTCATTGGTTTTTTTGGGGCCAGTATTGGCCTGGCAGACCCTAAAAAAGAGAAATTCGAGGCGAAAAAAACCAATACGGTCGGTTACTACACAGATATAATTGCTACCTTTACTAAGGCAAAAACCTGTGCTGAAGCGGCAAAAGACAAAAAAGAGCTCAAAAAATGCCGAAAGGATCTGAAGGCCGAACGAAAAGAGATCAAGGCCCAAAGGAAATCGAAAAAAGACGACATGAAGAAGGGTGAGGAGACTCAAAAGCCTGCGGAAACACAAACAACGGAATGATTCCTGGGCCGGCTGTCACAACCACAGCTCTGACTACCTACGTCGCAGTACTGATCATCGACGTGATGAGCTCTTTGAGCCGGCCTTGTCTTAGTATATCCAGCTTTTTCATCACAAGTGTCCCCTCCGGAACATACGGAATCACATCACTAGCCGAAAACCCAGTTAGTATGACACAAGAAATACTTTGGTGATTGCAATAGTGGGCTAAGGAAGCACCATCGCCCTGATCCATGCGATAGTCGGTCAAAACTAGGTCGGGTTTTGACTGCTCAATCTCTTGCATGGCGTCATAGCCACTTTGTGCATAGACAAAGTCAAAGTCAGCCATGGATTGTTCGACGACAAACTGAAATGTCTCGATGACATCAACCTCATTATCGACGAGTAAAACTCTTGGCATGTGATCTGACTCCAACCAGTGGACTAAGTCTTCCCTTTAGGATCAACTAACTCCATCGGCCAATTCTCAGATTTCTTAAAAAATATTAGTTTAACTTAAATATATCAATTAGTTAGACAATGAAGAGGCCGACTCATCACGAGCCGGCCTCTAGACATTTAGGTTTAGGCATTTGTTTTTGACAACAAGTTGTTATCGGTACTGTAAGGCATCCGGCTGGCATCGGAGTGGGATATCTGTTCCGTTGTTCTGGTGGTAAAGGTGCGGAAGACCGTTCTTACGATAGACGGCCAACTCGTTTCCAGTTCCCGAGGCATACTCGAAGAAAGTTGGAACAGTTTGTCCATTTGGCAATGTATTGAAGTTGCCGAAGCCATAGTCTTTGATTCTTAAAAGAGCAACGGTACGATTTGAGGTAGCGTTTTTCACTTCAAGACTTTGGTCTGCAAGGACTCGGTATTTGTATGGGTTAACGCTGTGAGGTAAGCTCTCACACCAAGAAAGGCCTGAAGGCTCAAATCCGATACCATCTGTACTTTGCTGATCACAACGTCGCCACTTCACACCGTAAATTTGTGTGATCTGTCCATCGATAGAATCGGTACCGATGACACCTTCGGCATTTGGCCGACGTCGCTTATCCATGTTGCGAACATTGATAGAAGTATTGATGTTCAAAGCTCTTTGCGTGCTACACTTCGACCAAACGCGAGACTGAAGACCAATGGTCTCTCGGAATGCATACGAGTCATCAGCTGGGCCAAAAATCTGCTCATTGAAGCTTGTGGTATTCACATCACCTTGGAAATAGTAATTGGTTTGGTGCTCAGCTCGTACGCCGTTATCTAGATAAACAAAGCCTCGGTAGTCAAAGTCACCAATTGAATATTGCCAGCCGCTAGGAACTTTTAAGTTTAGAGTTAGCTGACAGTTTTTACGCCCATCTCTTGCGGTAAAAACTGGACCAGCTTCAGCTATATAGTCAGAAAAAGTAAGAGTAAAGGCATCTTTGTCTGGGGAAACATTTTCTGCAACCGTACCTAGTGGGCACCCACTACCATTATATACAATGTCTAGGATTTCGATCTCGGTGTCCGGTGCGTACTGCCCAAAAGCAGCTAAGGATAGACCTAAATTTCCTACGACAAACGCAACAAGCTGATTCCTAATCTTCACGATGTTCTCCTCAATTGGGTTGTTATTCAGGATTGCTCTAAGCAGGTTCCAGGCCAAAATTCGAAGTAGTGGGATTTTTTTAAAACTCCTCTCAATCCCTTGATGCAAAAGCGTTTGGGAACCGAGACAAAGCCTGCTGGAATGCGAACCAATCATAAGATATACAAAGACACTGAGGAGAACTGTTGTTTCGCAAAGATCGCGGCAGATGAATTGCTACATTTATTAACAAGTCGAATTTAAGCACCGCAAATCAGTCATAGATTTAAAAAGTCTTGGTAAAAAATAAAATCAGCTTCTTCCCCTCGGCTGATGGTGTATAAGTGGGGACCACATCTGTGACCAACAAGGAGGATTGACATTGAGATCTCATTGGAGCGGACGGCTCGCATTTATACTTGCTGCTTCCGGATCTGCTATCGGTTTAGGTAATATTTGGAAGTTTCCCTATATAACTGGCGAGAATGGCGGAGGGGCTTTCGTCATCATATATCTACTAACAATTTTGATAGTAGGCTTACCTATCTTTATAGCTGAGGTCTATATTGGCCAAAACGCACAGAAAAACGCAGTCTCAGCCTTCAACGTGATTCATGGTAAGCCATCTCCGTTTCGCGCCATCGGTGTTCTTGGCATTCTGAGTGCGTTTCTGATCTTATCTTTCTATAGCGTCGTCGGTGGCTGGATCCTATCATTTGAGTATAAGGTCCTTACTGGCGCATTTACCGATGCGACTCCAGAAACCATCAGCGGTATGCTTGGTGGCCTGCTAGGAGATTGGAAGTCTCTTCTTTTTTGGCACACTTTGTTCATGTTGATCACAGCCGGTATTGTCGTCGGCGGGATTAAAGGGGGTATCGAGCGCGGTGCCAAGATATTGATGCCAGGCTTTTTTGTCCTGCTAACCCTACTTCTTTTTATTACTATGAGCCTAGATGGTTTCGGTGACGCCTTCGCCTTTCTCTTCCAACCAGATTTTTCCAAGTTGACAGGAAAATCGATATTGGAAGCAGTGGGCCACAGCTTTTTTACTTTAAGCCTTGGTATGGGAGCGATGATTACCTACGGTAGTTTTCTCGAGAAGAAAGAGCAGGTCTTCAAAATCGCGATTGCCGTCTGTGCCCTCGATACGATTGTCGCGGTCATGGCAGGTCTGGTCATGTTCTCCGTCACATTTACTTATGGACAAGAGCCTAGTAGCGGTCCAGCGCTCATGTTTTCCACTATGCCCATGCTGTTTAGTCAAATGACAGGCGGCACTTACCTACTGGCTGCTTTCTTTGCCTTAGTCACCTTTGCTGCCCTATCATCAGCTATCTCACTGCTTGAAGTTGTCGTGGCGTACTTTAGCGAAGAGCGCAATATGAGTCATAAAAAAGCAACCGTCATTTTCGCTGGCATTATCTGGGCGGTTGGTATTCTTTGCGCCTTATCATTTAATGTGCTGTCTGGTGTCTTTGACTTTTTTGACTTTTTCGACAAATCCACGACACACGTCCTTATGCCTTTTGGTGGTTTGCTCACGGCGATTTTCTTCGGTTGGATTATTCCTGAGGAAAAAGTCTACGGAATTTTCGGCGGTCCAACAACGGCAGCTCGCTGTATTCGATTTATCAGCCGATTCATCGCTCCTACAGCGGTAGCAGTCGTCATGATCGTCGGTCTATCGGATTGGATTACAGGCTAACAGCAGGGGGACTTCGTCTCCCTCATCGAAGCTACCATAAGACAAATTAGTCAAGGAAAGCGAAATGCCGGGGAGAGCAAGGCATGAGGTTGGGGCAAGTCCGCAGCATACACATCGGTATGTGAGGAACTTGCCCAACCTCATAACGCCGCTATCAGCGGACATTTCGCTTTCCGACTGTTACATGGAGTAGGTTGTCGTAAACAAGAAACTATCGTCAATGCCACCCTGGAACTCTCCAAGGAAACTATAGAGCTTTTGATTTTCAAACCCTACTGAAAGATAGCGATCGATTTTCGCCATCGCGCCAATCGCTAACCTTGGTCCAATGAGCAGTTCATCATCCGCACCGTCATACTGAATGATTCCGAATCCAGGCGCCATGTAGATCTCGTAGGGGCCAAACTCTTGGTGAAGTTTGAGAGCCATACCGAAGGCTAACAGTCCTGGAGCGCCTTCATCCTCATCTTTTTGATGAATTGTCAGGTATCCTGCAAAGCTCTCATAGGCCGTATCTTGAACGGAATACTCGGCTCCCAAGGTCACACCCCCAGGCCCCATTCCTAACTTCGCTCCGACTTTATCTCCCGATTGTCCAAGCGCCATCGAGCTAAGTCCTATTGACGCCACCAATGCCGTTTTCCAAAAAAATTTCATGGGATCTCCGAATTAAATTTGTTACCGCCAAAACAGACTATTCTGTTGGACCAACATAGTTAGCAAAAAATACTCTATTTGCAAAAATCTTTTTGTGCGCAAAAAATTTGCAGCAAGTCACCTATGATATCATGTTGAAAGTGGTTAACAAGGCTTAGACTCGTCAGATGCGAAAGGGGTTCGGCCAGTGCTTGCACGCTTTTTTTTCATCATGCTCATTTACTCAATTGTCCGTACTATTTTTTATGCTAACAATTTGAGCTATTTTTCAAACCATGAGTTCGCCGATCTTTTTTTTAGCTACGCTACGGGTTTGAGGTTTGATCTATCAGCCTTAGCGTTGATCAACGCTCCTCTTCTACTGGCGATTCCTTACTGGAAAACGCCATTTTTTCAACGATACCTTTGCTTTTGGTTTCGCCTATATTTTATTCTGGTCAATAGTCTTTTCGTTAGTCTCAATATTTTTGATAGTGAGTATTACAAGTTTTCGGCAAAGCGCCTGACTGCTAGTTCGTTCTTGATCGTTACCGATATGGAGAATCAGCTAGGGGCTTATATTACTGATTACTGGCCTTTCAGTTTAGCCATTGTGATTGCCACAGTAGCGATCATTCTATTTGACCGTAGAGTTCAAAGTCGCGAGCAAAACAAAACCATTATTTGGTATCGCGCGATTGGCCAACAACTGCTGGTCATCGTGGCCATAGCTGTCGCGGCAAGAGGAGGTTGGCAGATTAAACCGCTCATTCCCGCATTCGCCTACCAAAATCAATCGCCTGCTTTTGGTCAACTGAGTCTGAACAGCACCTTCACGATCCTCAAGAGTATTAAAAAGCCGGGTCTGACTCCAGTAGCATATTTTCAAAGCTGGGAGGAAACAAAAGGTCTACTCGCAAAACGCCCCATCCTCTCAGGCTCGTCAGCCATGCTGCCAGAAGACTCGAATGTCATGATTATTATTCTAGAAAGTTTTGGTAGCGAATATGTAGGACAAGATACAGATCTTAGCTACACTCCTTTTTTGAATCAGCTAGAAAAGAAAGGAGTCTCGTTTCAAACCCACTATGCCAACGGCCGTCGTTCCATCGATGCTATGCCTGCTATTTTTGCTGGAATTCCGGCGTGGATGCCAAACCCTTATATCACCTCTCCCTATCAGAGTAACCTTTTAAACCCTTTGCCACGTCTCTTCGGTAGTCGCGGATATGAGACCATATTTTTCCATGGTGGTGAGAACGGTACCATGTTTTTTGATGTCATGGCGGGACAGTTTGGATTTGATCAATATATCGGTGCCAAAGAATATCCTAATAGTGGCGATCACGATGGACGATGGGGAATCTTTGATGAACCTTTTATGCAGTACGCGCTCCAATTCCTTGACGAGTCAGAACACCCATTTTTCGCAAGCATTTTTACACTGAGCTCCCATCAACCTTATACGATTCCCGAACAGTACAAGAATCGGTTTCCGAAAGGGACACTACCGATCCACGAATCCGTAGGTTACTCGGATTACGCTTTAAAAAAGTTTTTCGAAGTGGCTCGCACGAAACCCTGGTATAAGAATACACTGTTTATACTGACAGCAGATCACAGCTCTCTTTCGGATAATCTCGCTTTCCAAAATGATTACGGTCGCTATCGTGTGCCTCTAATTTTCTATCACCCCACTGCCGATCTCAGCTCACTCGACCCAGGCAGCATCGCTCAGCATATTGATATTTATCCCAGCCTCATCGATATGTTTGGATGGACTGGACCAGATCAAATGCCGAGATTTGGCAGTAGTCTTCGCATCAACAAGGATCGGTTTGTGATACTTGGAACTGGTCCCACCTATCATATACAGCAAGGCACACAAAAATGGTCGCTGACCATTCCCCAGAGCTTCACCGATGAGACGAGAGCTCAGCAAAAAAAGCAAGAACAAGTCCAAGCAACACTGCAGTATTTTCACAACGGCATGATCGATAACAAGCTTGTTTGGTAGGCAGTTATGACCCAAGAGCCAATGCGTGTATTCTGGCAGTTTCTTACGTAAGGGTATTTTATTATGACTCCCTAAGAGACTATTCCGCTTAGCTTTCCTCAAAAAATTCATACAGAAAGGCAAGTTTTTGGCAAAAATGGCAGCAACCAGGAAAAAAAGAAACCAGAGAATCTTGCTAATTGGTATAATAGAATAGAGTAGCGACATGAAATTATTTTCATTGCAACATAATGGAAAGTTTTGAATGATTGTTGCGCTGATTATTAAAAACCGATGGGATAGCGATTGTATACTTCAATTTTGAACCCTGATATTGCCCAACCAGGGGTATATCAGAAATCGGCTCTGATCATTGCGACTGACGCAGACTTTTTGTCCAAGAAACAGATCAAACGATTACCTGGCCACCTGGCTAACGCGCCAAGACGAAAAAAAATTCAGTACCTCGCTGGAGATTTCTGTATG
Organism: Pseudobacteriovorax sp.; assembly: GCA_013215145.1. Lineage (GTDB taxonomy): Bacteria > Bdellovibrionota_B > Oligoflexia > Oligoflexales > Oligoflexaceae > DT-89. The sequence continues at coordinate 228,363 of JABSRP010000011.1, read as the reverse complement.
CGTGAAGCCTTGGATGCTGGACAGCAGGAGTTATCTGGAATCAGCGAATCGGCTGAATGCTGCCATGATCCCATCGACCGTAGCCAGGTCATAAGCTCCGTAAGTCACACCTCGACTTTTGTCACGGCTGCCGTTGCGAAACGAGATCGCTACATAGGCATCGGGGTTAATTCTCAGAAAATTTTCAACGATACCTGCAGACGCAAACTATGGTCATTTATGTTAACTAAGCAAGAGATCGCCAATTTTCATTGGATCAGTAAGTCGGCTTTCTCAAAAAATGCTTATGTTTCGCTTATGTTTTCTGGCAAAGAGGCGATCGTGAAGGCACTTACCCACACATCTAATCAACTGATCCGTTACCAAGATATCGAAATCAAACCCAGACTAAGCACAGGCCAACACTTTACCTTTTCACTCGCGCCCCGGGTCAAACACCGCGAGACCTTACCGCAGAATCTCGCTGGATCCTTCGATTTTCGCTATGGTCATGTCCACACGGTATTGGTGATTCCCAAAGACTGATGGGGTATTGAGTCAAGAAGCCTCTTTGTTATAGGCGAGGCCTCCTTTCAGGATCAAGGTTGTTCCCCTAAGGAATGGGAACATACTCGACTGTTAAATTCAGATTAAAGGTAGAATGGTCGCAATCACCAGCATTATCGTCGCCAGTTGCGATGACGGTAAAGTCCATGCTTTGTTGATTGATAACTTTCGCAGCCAAAGCGGGTACACCCTCAATATCGACTGAGTACTTAAAAGCACCAACCATGTCGTGACCGGGCACTTTACATTCGGGATCGTTAAGGCAGTAGGGTACGCCTTTAGTATCGCCTTGCGCCAATGAGAATGGCTTACCTTTAATCTTCTCCCAGTCCCACGGCTTCAAACCGTTAACGGGAGCAAACAGGTCGCCAAAACCAACCTCACTAGCCACGAGGATATCGTTATTAAGTGTGATGAACAAAAAATCGTCGTAGTGAAGATCAGCTTGCTCTGATTCCATCCTAATGTCGCAGACAACCGAATCCGGTGGAAGGTCTGCTTTGATGGTTTGGGACTCTCTGGCTGTCACAAAATTATTCTTAATGGGTAGATTGTCGCCCATTCCGAAGGAACAGTCTTGTCGCTCCTTGAAATTAAGGTTTTGCTGCAGTGTTTGAATCTTCGTTGGATCTTTACACCCCTCGAAGAGCGCAGTACCCACTACATACTCTTGCTTGACGCCGTCTATTGCCTCTAGATCGACAGCGTTATCGCCTTCATCAACAACGAGATCATCCGAAGATGCAGGCAAATCTTCTCCGCCTTTGGCCGCATCAGCCCCCCCTTCTTCCGTCTCAATTTCTTTGGTTGATTTAAACGAACTAATCCCGCAAGATACTAAAAATGTTGTAGTAATTGCGATCCCCATTAAACGTATCATGGTCTCATACCCCTTCAATCTTGGTGTCCCTCAAAAGGCGTATCGGCTTAGCTAAAGTTTCTCTTAACTTTTAAATGAATCACTTGGAAAAACAGCCATTTAGACTGAAATTTGTCCTAAGTAGTTCGCATAGCGACAGGACATTTTAATCCATCGGCAGGAACTCACATCGTAGGCTTGTTGCAGGTTTTTGATTTAATAGGGATTTGTGGGAAGATAGAAATCAGACTTGCGACCATCAACTCCCAAGATGAGAGATGAGCCATCAGTCTTTCCGGTTCCAAAATGAAACCTCTGACCTGCCGTAAGTTTAACCCGCTTCACCTGGTCAAAGACAACTTCTCTGCGGCAGGAGACTTGTTGCCTGCGACCTTCGGAGGCATCAAGGACGTATACTTCGTAGCGACCAAAAACCTCACTTTGTCCATCAGACTCGACAAAAAGCGCCGTGGCCTCGCTAACCCCTACACCAAAAGGTTGCTTAGAAAAGTTTCTTGCAATAAACGTCAGCAATCGCCCCATGCGATCGCGCTCAAAGAAATGACTATCACCAATGATCTTTTCGGTAACTCTAACCGTTGCTAATCCATCACTAAAACGAAGACTAGGATGACAGTAGTCACGCACCACCTCATCAGAAACAGCGGCCGATCGACGCCCAGGATCATAAGCGATACCGGTTACGATACTAATACCTGCAGATGTTCCTCCAACAACGCCGCCTCGCTCTATCAAATCTTTCAAGAGTCGCTGAACCTGAGTCCCTCGCCAGCTTTCGATATACCTAGATTGATCTCCTCCCGCGATAAAAACAAATTCGGCGCCTTCAAGAGCGCGCCGGGTAATATCACTGTTAGCTTTGTCGACGGTATCGATAATCAGAGTCGTTACCGAGTTTGCGGCCATCAATTGATACAGGTAATCATTGTAACCCGACCCACCATTCGACCTCAGCACAACAACATCAACCCGAGTACCAAAGTGAGACCTTACCCGCACAAACGCTTCATCAACGTCGGCTCCTCCTCCCATCAACAATGTTGCGCCATTTCCTGACTCCATGGGAACACGGACGTCATGGAAGCTTCCTGTGCGATAGGAGTCGGGATGACTTTGAGAGGCATAAACGGCTGAACCAAGGAGAAGGCATACGAGGTGAAAAACCAAGCTCATTGATCGCATGTCCATGCCGACTCCTCCTTGAGAGATATAATTGGAGACTGATATGGCCTCCGCTTTTCAACTTAATTCTTTATAAATTTAACAAAGATGGTAGGTATGTGCTAGAAAAAGCGACAGAACCGTACTGAATCAAGGCCTCAATCTGGAAAGATTTGCCTTTTTTCGCCACGGTTTTGTCATCTGCGGCAAAACTAGTGAGTTGATTTAGGTAATGGCAACGGAGATAAGCGAATCTTTAAAGCCTTCATAGACTGTAGGGAAGTCGTTTTACCACCAATAGTCACAGTACCAGCCACTGATTTAAATTCATCGGTCTTATAGATTCCCAATTGATACGCATTTTGATCCAGCTTGATTTTACCTAGCCACGAGGCTTTTTTAGTCAAGCTCAATTGCCGCGCCAATTCTAAGAAGGCCTTGCCTTCGAGAAGACTCGCTGAATCATTGGGGGGTCGAAAGCTCATGCTTTGCGGTAAGTCTTGTTTATGGCCTGCTAAATGAATCTCTATGCGTCCCGTCTTCAGAGACACGACTCCAGTATCGCCAAAGGTTAAGTAGTGAGCTAAAAAAGATCCATCAGACTCAGAAGGCTTACCAAAACTATCATTAGAAAATATCCATACCCCTGATCGCCCTCGAACCCGAAATGTGATTTGGTCCTTGCTGCGATGCAACTGAATAGCCGTAGTCTCATCGATCCCTAAACCATACTGCGTTTTAGTCTTTGCCATCAATTGAAGTAGGCGGATAGGCCTACCTCTTTCTGAAAAATGGGTATCAAAAATACCAAAGGGGATCAGGCCAAAGCCACCCAAAGCATCGTAAGTCACCGCACCATTGTAGTCACTACAGGAGATATTTAGGCATGACTCGATGGGAGGAGGGGCAGCAATCACACCGCGTTGCAAGGACCCAAGGCTCGTACCACTCGTTATCATGGGGATAGGAGAGCCTGACATCAGCTGACCTCCGGACTGTATCGCTGCTCCTGCGCTAGTGCCACCCACAACCAATGATCCGTTCATCACAGACGTTCTTATACGCGCAAGCCAGGGAGAGTCACCTGAGCGCAAAACAAAGCTGGCACGAGTTAAAGATTGGTCGCCGCCATTGAAAAAGACTGCGTGGGAGCCATCAAGCTTGTCAAGTAAGCTCTTAGGGTTCTTGCAAAATGCCAATTGGCGTCTATGTAGGTCAGGATAACGAAGCTCCCTAGCGAAACGACCAAAGATTTTTTCTCTATATGTGATGATCCTATTACAGTTTTTTTCCTCGTAAGCTTTCGACAAAGCAGCATCTGTCGGCAACCAAATAGCCTCAGCACCGAGCTGTTCGAAAACTTGCTGATAAAAGCCCACTGCGGAAAAAGGGTTAGCTGAGGAGGCGGTAGAAAAAAAGACTTTTGGTTTTTGCTCAGGTTTGAGATTTGCGATGATCCGGGCTGATTTGATAAAGTCACTCAATACTGTCAAGGCCATTTCATCTTTATTCAAATGTAGAAAAACTTTTTCCTCGGGAAACTTATAGTGAGCCTTGGGAGATATCTCATGAAAATCTGTGATCATCCTTCTGACTATGGCTTTAGTGGTGGGGATGGCCTGGGACACGAACGCGATAAATTCGTCACGAAAAAATATTGTTTCATGAGATTTATTTACCAGAGACTTAAGTTTGGCGACATACTGGGGAGCCTCAGAGCCCAAGGCTTCTAAAAACCTAGGATGCGCTACGAGTTGTTTGAGACGATCTTTTCGGAGTTGATATACAGATTTTTGACTAAAGTCTTTGAGAGCAAGCTTACGGCTTGAAAGGTATGCATCCAAGGTCTTACACTGATCAGGAAACCAGCTAGAGCAAGTATGCAAAGCCCCTCCCATAAAATGGAATGGAAAGCTGTTATCTTGCGCCGGCGCCTTGAAGCTAATAGCGAGAGACATGAAAGCCACACCGATAACAAAAGATTTCAAAGAAGGCATGTTATACCTCCTGATACACTTGATTGATAACTGCATGCCGCCCCATCTGAAAGACATCTGTGATCGAAAGACTATCTCGATCTATCATAACGACATCTGCATCGCCGCCAACTTTTAGCCGTCCTTTATCATGAAGGCCCAAGGCCCTAGCAGGATTAGCGGTTACGGTTTGAACGGCTAAGTCCAAGGGAACATGATAATCAAGCACGGCCCTCCGGGTGGCATCAAAAAGAGATGATATTTGACCAACACTCATTGAAATCAGTTCCCCTTGATCGTTAAAATCAGGAAGGCTGGCGTTCGCATCAGAGCTCATAGTCACACGATCTATGGGGCATTGGGTTTCTAATACTTCTGCCAGGGCTTCAGGACAACTGACCTCTCCATGGGATAAGGAATACTCTGTGGTGGACGTGGTAAAATCGATGTATCCGCCGCCGTGGGCAAACGCTAACCCCTCTTCAAAAAGACGTCTGTTGCGATTGATATGCGTCGGTAAGAATTGAGTGATAGGGATATTGGACTCAGCGATACAACGGTGTAATACCTCTAACCCGTCCTCTCCGTCACCACAGTGTAGGCTCACTATCCCCCCTTTACCAGAGAGCATACCACCCACACGAGCCTCGGAGGCGAGGCGTGCTAATTCCGATGCCGAAATTTGTGATCCCCTGTGATCGGCTATCGCCACTTCGCCCACACCAATAAATTCTTCAATCAAAATAAGATCCTTTTGAACGGTATCAAAGAGAGTCTTAACTGGATAACGATAGGACCCAGTGTGGGCATAGGCAGAAATCCCAGCAAGCCGTAGCTCCTTTGTTTTCGCCAAAAGGTCTTCCTGGGATCTTGTGACACTGTCTGTGCCCAAAGCACCTACAAGGCTGGTCACGCCGGCAAGGCTGATATCTTTAGCATCGATCTCTCTTGTGCGCGTTGCGAAGCCGCCTTCGCCACCGCCGCCAGTGATGTGGACTAGAGAATCCACCAAACCTGGTATGATGTAACTATCGCGGCCATCTATAACCGAAATATAATCTGAAGCGGAAAGGTCAATGCTAGTTTGCATGTCTCGGATTTTGCCGCCCACTAGTAGAATATCCAAAGTACCCAAATCATTTGGGGCGAAAACACGCCCACCTTTAATCAGAGTTATCATAATAATCCCATCAATAATTTATGAAAACCGCCACAACAACAAAAACAAATGCCATAAGGAAGTTTAGAAACAGAAAGCTAGAGATAAATTTGGCCCATTTCGCCCAATCTACTTTAGCCACTCCAAGAGTCCCCATCAACGACGCTGAGGTTGGAACAATGATATTGGTTAGTCCGTCACCTAATTGAAAGGCCAGTATTGCCGTTTGCCTTGTCACCCCCACCAGATCAGCAATAGGCGCCATCAGGGGAATCGTCAAGGCAGCTTGTCCGGAACCAGATGTCACAAAGAAATTTAAGGCCGACTGGAAACACAGCATAAAGACAGCCGCCACCGAGCTAGAGACATCACTAAACAAACCAGAAATATTATGCAGTATCGTGTTAAGCACAGATACGTCTTCAGGGTTTGTACCGCCCAGGACGATTAAAATCCCCTGGGCCATACCAACCACAAGGGCAGGCGCTAGCATTTGCTCAGCTCCCTCTCGAAAAGACTTTGCCATCTTGTTTAACGTGAAGTTACCGATCCCAAAAACACAGGCAATGATGCCTGCCACCAAGCCCATAGTGAAGAACTGAGTGGCAATTTCAGGAATATAGTATTCATGTACTATCACCCCCCAAATAATCCAAAGGATCGTGATCCCCAAGGTCGCGATAATGAGATAATGACCCAGTGTCATCGTCACGTCCGCGGCTAAGTCTTGAGTGTGTGTTGATGGCTGATGGGAGTTTTTATCGGAAAGAAAGGCTTGTTTAGATTTTTTAGCTTGGTATGAGGTAAAACCGATCAATGCGATAGTAAATACAATATACATGACAATCCGTAGCCCAGCTCCTGAATAAATAGGAACTCCGGACAAACCCTGTGCCACAGCGACGTTAAATGGATTCATCCAAGAGGTAGCGAATCCAATCTGAGTGGCAACGTAAGTACACATAATAGCAATCATTGGGTTGTAACCTAATCGCGCGAATACCGGGGTGAGAATCATGGCAAAGGCAATGGCTTCCTCACCCATTCCAAAGACGGCACCGCCCAACGAAAACGTAAAGCACAAGATGGGTACGAGTAAGAATTCTTTAGATCCCAAAACTACCAGTATTTTTTTCAGCGCTAAATCAATGGCACCCGTGGAAAGAAGGATGCCAAAGGCCCCACCAATGATCAAAAGAAAGGCTATGACGCCAATGGCTGCCCCATACTTACTTCCTGAGGTCAAGCCAAGGAAAGCAAAAGATAAAAGGCTCTGGTCGTCTTTTGGATCAAAGATGGAGGAACCTAAAGCTTGCGAGTCTGCATACTGAAAGCTACCACTGGTCAAAACCTGCCTTTCGACCTGCCGATCACCAATCTGATAACTCACAGTCTCTGTAGAAAAGGAACCGGGCTGGATAAAAAAAGTCGCTACCCAAGCCAATAGCACAATCGACAAGATTATGACCAAAGTATCGGGCACTTCAAATTTTCGGATTCGTTTTTGCATAAGTGTCACAGATGAAACCTTCCTGAGTTTACGATCTAAAATGTATAGGTATAACCGAGTCGATAAGCACGGCCCAAAGTATCATGGTTATTCAAATCTACATTGGCACTGGTTCCATAAACTGGCGGCGGTTGGTCATCGAGAAGGTTTTCTACAGCCAACTGCAAATACCCATCTTTTGCCACATCAAAACCAAGGGACCAATTGACCTTTGTCCATGCCGGAACACGGCGGTTTCGCTCCACTCTAAGGGTTTCGATTTCTTCATCGGAAAAGCTATCCAGATCATCTCGATAAGACCCCGTATATAATACCGTCAGCCGATTAGTAACGTCATTTAGAGTCCAGCGTAGACCCGAGTTGATGTAAATTTTGGGGTACTTAAACTCACCTGCAAGGGATTCTTCCGGTGACGTTTTCGCTAACTGGCGCTTTAGAGCAATCAGGTGGGTAACATCGAGGGAAAAGAGCCAACGCCCCCATTCTTTACCACCAAAATACTGAGTAAAGCCAAAGTCCAAACCCTGGGTGAGCTGCCTACCAAGATTCTCTAGCCTCAGATGAACCTCATCCACTCCGCTGCCTATTTCGCCGGTAGTGGTTGCAATTCCCACATCTCCTGATTCGCGTAACTCTTCGATGGTTTTAATCAAGGAGTTATCGGCAACGGCCTGTCGGAACAGTAGTTTTTCGTCGATTCCCACCAAGTTTTCGTATTCAATAGACCAGTAATCCAAGGTGAAGGTCATATCTTTCGTTGGGCTCAAAGCAAAACCAAAATCATAGGTGGTAGCTGTCTCCGCTTCAAGATCAGGATTGCCATATACTTCTGTAAGATAAGAGTCCGAGCCGGACTCGCCACCGCAAATGGTATCAATAAACTCTGCGTCACAATCTATGCTTCCCGAACTATAACTAGTATCGGCACCGATTTGAGCTAGCGATGGCGCTTTAAAGGCACGCGACCACGACCCTCTCATAAGAAAGCTATCCAACGGACGATAAGCAAAACCCGCTTTGGGATTGACTGATTCTCCAAAATCAGAGTAGCGATCATACCGTAGGGCAAGCTGTGCATTTAGGCTTTCTAGTAAGGGAAGATAAAGCTCCCCATAGGCTGCGATAGACTCACGATCTGCCTCAGCACCGGTGGAGCCAAAAGCAATAGTAGCTATTTGAAAGTCATTATCAGGGTCAGGCTTAGCAACATCCGAAGGGCGATCTTGAATCGATTCTCTACGAACCTCTAATCCAAAGGCAGCCGAGATATTGACACTTCCGATACTAGCCAAAGGACCGGAGCTACGAAAGTCAAAACTAGTTGTGGTGGAAAACCCCTCGCGAATCGCCTCTTCCTTAATGAGATCGCGGATCTCATCACTCGAACTTTGCCCATTAAAAGGGTTATAAAATAGGCCTCCGGACTCAGGATCACAACCAATGGAACCATCGGGACAAAGCTCACCATAAAGAGCTGCTTGAAACTTCGGGCCATTGAATATGCCGTTGCGGGCTTTTTGGGCTGATTTACTGGTGGAATACTGAACCGCTGATTCCCAATCCCATGATCCAATCAGTCCACGAAAGCCGGTTACAGCCCTAACGCTATCGGTTGTATTCTGAATCTCTCTCGCTTCTGGAAACCGTCCCCACATACGAAGATAAAGCCGATCCAAATCATCAGGATCACCGAAGACAACGTCGCGAGGTAGATTTGCCAACACAGATGCCGGAATATCGGGATGTGTTAAAGGCACCTCAAAACCATTGAACGGAGCGCCTGTAGAGATAGCACCAGCCTGATTGCGATTGTAAGTCAATTCATTAAACCAATCCACAGCACCAAAACTAGACTCGGAGAATAGTCCTGCACTCCAGGATTTTCGTTCTGGATAGGTTTGTAGGAATTGATTTTGATTGTAGGCGCAGTATGAATGGCTGTCATCACCGCCATCAAAACGCAACCCCCGTGGGCAAGATTCTTCGACAAAGTCATTATCATTTAATGGCCTCGTATCGCCATCTTCAAAAAAGGAGTATCCAGGCCAAATACCCTGTCGGCTAGGAATACGGCTATTAGCGGTGGCCCTGCGATCGCGGTCATAGAGCGGTTGTCGTTCGAAGTAATCAACAAATAAATTTATGTGAGTTGCACCTAAATTCCCGCCCCAAGCCGCGTTAATTGCCACCTCAGATTCATCGCTATCAGCTTCCGAGTTGCCATACGACATATACACTTCCGAACCTTCGAAGTCGTTATCAAGAATGATGTTGACCACACCGGCAATGGCATCAGCGCCGTAGATGGCCGATGCACCACCGCTTAGAATTTCCACTCGTTTTACCGCCCGTAAAGGAATGGCGTTGGTATCGACAAAGTTTTGCGATTGGAAGGAAAAGGAACTACTAGAAACCCGCCGCCCATTAATCAAAACCAAAGTGGCTCCAGTTCCTAAACCACGCAAGGAGACTGCTGCCGACCCTGCTGGAGAATCTGCTTGTAGGGCTCCCGAACTGGCAGTTGTAAAGCTACCCTCACCCCCCCTAGTACGACCGATTTCGTTGAGTAATTCACTGATGGACGTCGCCGTTGACTCCTTAATATCGTCTTCGGAAATAACAATGACCGGGGCCAACCCCTCTGCATCAACTCCTTTGATACGACTACCGGTAACCGTAATCGTCTCTCCGGGTTTCTCTTCTTTATCTTCCTTAGACTCTGTCTTTTCCTCGATGTTTTCGATTTGGTTTTGGCCGAAAAGAGGCGATCCTAAGAAGGTCCCAGTGAACACCACGATCCAACACGCAGCTAGCGAATGCGAAAATATATTCATTTCATGCTCCCCAAGCAGGCTTCAATACGGATTCAGTGACTTAGACGCAACTAAACCATATTGACTTATCTAATTTAAGTTAGAGGTACGGTGAAGACCGTTCCATTCATCACTGTGCAAGGAGATGGGCTACTCGTCCCACCATTCGGACAGACCGAAGAATGGGCAGCGATAAAGGCTGGTTTTGAAAACGTATGTCAGTAGCATCGTTTTTCCATGAGACTTTGGTTGACTCGTTAGTCGTTTTATATCCACTTATAACGATGGGCCCAAGATGTCAAAGGGAAACCCCTATAACTCTAAAGTTATAGAGTTTTTAAACTGGCTATCCGTTGGTTCAACTCCTTCGGGAGGATAGGAATCTCGACTAAACTGATAGGATAATTCAAATGAAATGGTTTTGGTTAAGGGTAGCGTGATAGAGGTCTGACTAATGGATCGAAAGTTTTTGGCATAGTCAGCAAGAGGTTGATAATACACAGTCTGATTGAATGTCCTCCCCTCCCCCCAATCGTAGGTTAGAAAAAGATAACTTGAGGCACGGGTTTCATAAATTCCATCATCAGTGGTGGTTTCAGCATCTTCCCCCGCACTTTCCAAGACCTCGTGCTCCCTCATAAGAGCCAAACCAAAATAAAGAGATAGCCCAGTCTCGGCAGCCTTTTGCAGAGAAAAGCGTGTCCCGACTCCAGCTAAGCGTCGTCTCTTTAACCTATTGAAGGGGTTCCGCGCCTGCTGAACAAACATCTCCGAATCCAGCCAATCGGTAAAGGCATAGCGATGCCGTAGGTGAAGCAATGAGCTTTCACTGGTTACAACTCCAAGGGACTTTTCTTCTTCGATAGTAGCTAGCCACAAAAAAGAGTTCTGATCGAGAATATAACCACCATTAAAAAAGCCACCGAGGGCAAGCTTTTCCGTATTTCCGGTTTTCTGTTCCCAATTAGCTCCTAATTTACCGAAAGCACCATTGTCTGCCCGACCAGGTTTTTGTGAGATCGTAACAATTGAAGCGAGGGAGACGGATGAGTTGGTCAACATGAAAAGAAAAACGATAAGGGAAGATAGTCTTACCATGAAATATGTCCTTTACCTGGAAGATCGATAAAGGGAAGTCAAATGCCTTCCCGGCTCGATAAAAAACGTGACAGAGCTGGGAAGACTAGCACAGATAGTAAATTTAAAAAAAGATATTTGTCACCGTCACACGCGATCTAAATGTGATCGTCGTATAGGCCTTCTAAGTCATTTTCTGTGACTTCAGGCAACACTCTTTGTGAGTAGAGAGCCACAGAATTTTTTGTCAGCCAATATGATTCGATTCCTTTGGCAATGGCTTGCGCTGCATCTTGAGACATCTGCTGAGCCTTTGATCTAGAAAGACCAGCCTGTGATAAGAAGAATGGCTCACAAAGGCACTTCACAACACCAGAGGGTGTTCCACGTAAAACGCCTAAGTCTTGAGTCTTAACGCCGCGATCAGCCACACCTATAGCAGAGACGACACCATCATTGATAGCCTTGGCTAAAAACTTATCTTCATTCGTAGCATTGCCACTATAAACCAAGGTCTCACCACCTTGGACGCTGGTATCACCAAATGAGTTGTGATGCAATGAGACGTGAATATCGTATCCCGCGGAATTTTGTCCGCGATCATATAAAGTGATTGGCGGGTGGCCTTGATAGTAATTGTAAACTTTAACTTTAGCACCCCTTGCTGTCAGCATACGTGAGATCGTCTCTGATTGTGCAAGATTTAAATCATATTCGCTGTGACCTGCAGGTTGAGCTCCGCGCTCAAACGATCCTGACCCTTGGCCATGACCGACAGTCAGGGCGACAGACAGTCCGGTCAAAGTTGGCAAAGGACGACTATCGGTATCAGAACCAGGCTGATCACCTGGAAGTTTATCGTCGTCGGTACCAACATCAACGACCGAATCATCTTTATCATCAATGCCTTGATTAGGGTCATCCTCGGCAGGCTGACCCTTTCCCCGCCAGGCTGCGATGGGAGGTCTGGGAGCAATGGCTCTACCACAACCGACAAGGACAAACGCGACTCCACTTACAAGAAATATTCTACGATCCATAAGATATGACTCCAGCTCAGTTACCTCGCTCCAGGTAACAAAGCAAGAGCTAGTCCAAGGATAACAGAGCGAAATCACTTATTCCCTCAAGTAAGGATTGCCTAGTTATTTGACAGCTTTGTTAGATTGTTGACCACTAACACATTTTAACTATCAAATCTCTTATGTACCGAATTATGTTCGATGAATTTACCTGAAGTGGGGAAGCGTCCTTAAATAATGTCAATAATCCTAACGTAGGCATTTAGCCGACTACGCGCAATTTCGATGACTTACAATCTGGTATGAGGCTTGCTACACATAAGGAAACTACAGACTATCACATTTGAATGTCGAAGCTTAATTGAACGAAGCAAAAAGCACAGCGGGGAGTCCAAAATGAAATTTATCGTATTAGTTATTGCCTTACTTTCAGTATCCTGTCAGCACGGATTAACAGTTGAATCAAAGAACTCACTACTAACTGAAGTAAGAGTGACAGGCGATGGTCCTTCGAAGGTCATCGACAAAGAAACCATGGCAAAATTAGCCTTTATCGAAGCCACATTTCTGCCAGACGACACGGTAAGCTCTGATACTTGCAATCTCACAGAAAGACGTAAAGAGTTGCCATACTCGCAAATTACAGCGACATCCCTTGAGTTTTCTTTTAACGTACCGCAAAGCTGTGACGGATGGTTGGTCTTAACCTTGCGAGGGACAAACGGACAAATCATATTAGATGGGCAACGTTATATCGAAAGCGGTGAAATCTATGGTCAGGATACCTACTATGTAAACCTTATCCTTGAAACGACAGAGCTAGCGAAGAAGATTGAAATCGAGAACGAAAGAGCCGAAGAGCGAGCTCTCGAGGCTCTGCTTTCCGCGAAATAGGATTAAGTACTCTTTCAAGACAAAAAACCCGCCGTAGCTAAGGGCGGGTTTTTTCGTGCAATAATTACTGATTTCTAGCAATATTTATCAGGGAAGGCAATTATAGATCACACCTTCCTAGTAAATCTACATTAGAGAACCTTTAGGATGCAGTCACTGTTTTCCACGTTGCTAGGTTCGTAGGTTAATCCAATGATCTCTTCAGGCAATTGACCAACTTTACCCAAACTAAAGCTATTAAACTCCTAGTCCGAGACAGCAACCTTAAAATCTCAAGAGCAATTATTACTGGTTTAGTGAGCTAGTTATGGAAATCCAAGCTCATCACTTGGAAGATCACTGCATCCATGTAACCTATTGTAATCTCGTTGATTCTTTCAAGATACATACCTATATGACGCACTCAAACATGATACATGGCGACTAATTTGTACGAGCTTAACGGAAGTGGTCCTTAGTCGACGATGGGAGTATCATTACAGGTCATTTAACGACAGTCATTTCAGCAAGTTCCTAAAGACCGGTATTTGCGATAAGCTGCACACTAGGCAGGTAAAGTGCCGGTAAAAACTGCACCAGGTAATAAAACAACTGGGATGGAAAAAGGATTCAGGTTTCCAAGGAAAAAAAATGACGAGTAAAATTCACAAGCAAGACGAATACGAGCTTTCCAAAATCCAGAGGGAGGATTTACAGATCCTCTTACGAGAGAGTTTTCCTGATTTCTTGAACCAACGAATTTATTATAAGCAGCTTCCTCACTTTCGTCTATTGGCTTACGACAACGAAACACTAGTGGGACAGGTCGGCGTCGATCACCGCGTGATTCGTATTGGATCCTCGATTCGTCGCATCTTTGGTATCATTGACCTTTGCACAAAATCTGAATACCGCGGTCAAGGGATTGCCAGAGACCTGCTTCAAAAGCTTGAAGGTATGGCGCAAAACAGTGGCATTGACTGCCTAATTTTGTTTGCAGACGATCAGCGCATCTATAAGTCTTTCGGGTTTAATAGTTATGACAACAAACTTCAATGGCTGGCTATAAATGAACACCAATCCCTCTCTGTCAAACAAGAGAGCTTAGGTGAGTATTTTATGGTGAAAGTCCTCGGAGCAAATCCCTGGAACTCTGATGATGTCGATTTGCTTGGATACATGTTTTAGTATTGACCGATGGGTAGGAGATATGTCTTGTGAAGATACTAGTGATTGGTGGGACACAATTTTTGGGCCGGCATATCGTGGCTGAGTGTCTTGAGCAAGGGATCAATGTAACGTTACTCAATAGAGGTCTCAGCTCTCCCGACCTGTTTCCTAAACTACCAAGGCTGATTGGCGATAGAAACGATACAGAACACCTTCATAAAGCCTCTCTTTCTGACAACTGGGACGCTGTCATCGACTGCTGCGGATACTTTCCAGGCTCCGTTGAAAAAAGCGCCTGTGCTTTTCAAGCATCGCACTATATATTCATATCTTCAGTCTCTGTGTACGACGATTTTAACTGTGAAGCCATCACTGAGACAAGCCCCACTTGCTCCACAAGTGATGCTGCCAGCCTCAATCATAATACTGCCGAGACCTATGGCATGCGAAAGAAAGCCTGCGAAGACGTCGTTCAAAAGATCTTTCAAAAACAGGCTACAGTGATTCGTCCTGGATTAATCGTGGGCCCCAATGATCCCACGTGGCGCTTTCCTTATTGGGTTGATCGAATAGGAAAAGGAGGAAAGGTCTTGGCGCCCGGTCATCCAAAGGATCAGGTACAATTCATCGATGTTCGAGACCTAGCTAAGTGGATTTTGGAGGTTGCTAGCAGGCAAATTTTAGGTACCTACAATGCCGTTGGCCCTTATGAGCCTTTAACCTGGGGGCAGCTGTTAGATGGTATTCAGCATACCTTAGACAATCCCTGCAAGATTACTTGGGTGGAAGAATCAGCCCTACTGGCAAAATCCATCACTCCCTGGACTGACTTACCATTATGGGTGCCGCAAACCTCTCGCGGTATACACAGAGTTGATGGTAGCAAAGCTCGGCAGCGAGGATTAACCTCACGCGCGATTACCGATACAATCCAGGCCACTTGGCAGTCGATTCGAAGCCAAGACATTCTTAAGTCCGAAGATTTTGGATTGACTCTGGAAAAAGAGAAAAGCTTACTTTCCACGCTTGCTTGATCAGTAGCGAGTTAAGCTTAGCCTCGAATAAAAAATCATAGAGGAACATCCTATGCCAGACATGAACTATTTTTTCATCGCAACCCTATTTTTATTCATTAACTTGAGTATCACAGGATGTCGATTAACCCAATACAATGTGCAAAGACCCATGTATCAATCAGAATCTTCCACTGAGCTACAAACTGCACTAAGAGATGTTCCCTTCGCTAAAAGCTATGACGCCGAAAATGGTGATCCAGGTTGGAATCCAGAATGGAACTCCGCCATAGGAGCCGCCTTATTAAAGGAATCATCAGAAATTCTACTCAACAAAAAGACTCCGATACCAGACCCTGAGATTTTTGAGATATGCCCCCGCTATCAATCTCTCAACCCAAAGCAAAGAATCGCTTTCTGGACCTTTCTTTTTGCAGCCATGACAAAGTTTGAGTCAAACTTCAATCCCATGGCGCTCGCACCAAATGACGGTGGAGGCAATGATAGTATCGGCTTACTCCAGCTCAGTTACGAAGATATGGTCTGGGCAAGCGACTGGGGGTGTCATGTAGATCGCCAGAAGCCAGGTCGTAAACTCACGGATCCCGCTGCTAATCTTGAATGCGCTGTTGCAATCATGGCGAGACAAGTGAGTAAACGAGCTGAGCTAGGCAAAGAGGAGCTTGTTTTTGTCAATTTTGGAGACCGCCTGTACTGGTCTGTTCTCTCAGATCGGTATACCAAGAACAGGGAAAATAATGTGATTTCAAGTTTTAAAAGCAAACGAGGCGATGATCTAGCGTTTTGCTTCAACTGAGTCTTGCTCACTTTTGCATGCGGAAAATCCTTAAACAGCCAACAAAAAAGCCCTCACAATGGAGGGCTATGACAAGCTTAATGTGAGTAACAGTCTGATAGGATCTCCTTAGTCATTCACACCTTCACAGTAGCTTGGTACTTGGAAGCTTGGGAACTTTTGCGCCCGCTTTTCGTAGAAGTAGCAAGCAACCTTAGTCTTAGTACGCTCATCAAAGGTTTCACTTGACGGCATTTTACGTCCAATCTCACGCTCTTGCTCAGCTTCTGTTTCGAAGACTTCCGGCTGAGGCTCGTAGTTGATTGAGTTGATAGAAAGGTTCAACTCCTCTAAGTTAAGCCCAGCAACATCTGTGAAGTCAATGCGTCGGATGCCATCGATATTGCCGTGAGTGTGGCAGTATCCACAAGTTGTGTTAATGGTAACTTCCGCTTTTTGATCAACGGCAACACCGCCATCAACGTTGACAACCTGAGTCTTTACTTTAGTTGCACAGGCATTAGTGAGGTCGTCCTTGGTCAAACTATCAAACATCGCGAAATCGATTCTACCGGCAGCAGCGCTACGCTCTAAGTTGCCGCGAACATCACCCTGAAGGCTATCCCACAAGTTTGTCACCATTGAACGGCAAGCTTCCGGCTTCATGATAGAGATATCCATCAAAAGGCTATGGATATCGGCCTCAGCACCCCACTCGCAAGTCTCACCAGCCAAAGAAGCCAAGGCATAGGTGGCGTGAATATCTTTTGTTTCGTCTTCACTCATGTTGATCAGTGAGAACAGGTATGGCGTATACTCAAGATCTTCAAGTGGGTTAACTTTGACTAAGCTGTGAACAGGTTGCCCTTCAGCATCGCGAGATCGTGTCATGTAAACAAGGGTATTGTCGTTAGAAAACGTTGGGTACCATGCGCCTTCACCGTAAGTTGTCGGTGGTGAAACGCGAGTCATATGACCGATGGCAACCACGTTGTCACTATGATCTTTAATCATCTTAGCTACGAAAACATCGCGTTTCTCACTATCAGAGATGGTCGAAGGCCAAAATCCACGACTGTAATTTCCATCTTCATAACGAGAGATGTGAAATGAGATCAAGCTATCATCAAAGTTAAAGTCAACTTTACCTGTATGAAGATCAAAGTCCAAGCCTGGGATCTCGTCACATTTATTGACATCAACCAAACGGAAGATCTTGGTAATTTCTGCTTCAAAATCATAAGCAGCTAGGTATTTACCAGTTTTTGAGATTTTTGGAGTTTTTAGTTTGCGGTTCGGGCAAAGTGTCATCAACTCACCCATCTCAACATCGGGACTGATCTCACCGTCTGCAGTTATCGTCACAGTGTATTCGCGGATACTAAGGGTCGATGGACCAGAATCATTTTGCTCGATAATGGACCGGTAGACTTTCTTTGTTGAGCCGTCTTCTTGAACCACCCCATCATAACCTTGAGGCATACCAACTGACTGATAAGCACCAGACATCTCTCTGTCATTAAACAAAGCTTGTACGTCGGTTGCTGAGTAATCATCAGTGAAGGCCGATTCTAGTTTTTGGGTTTCGATAAACGCTAATCCACCATTTGGCATGGTCATAAATAAGCCGTCAGGGGAGTATACAGGGTCGATACTTCCTGGGATCGTGATCTCACGATTCTCAGCACCGCGCTCAACGTTCATGTTTATGATACGGTTTCCGCCACCGATATATCCTACTAAATCACTGTTGATAGGATTTACAGAGATAAACCAACTTGGCTGACGATCAAGGTTAGCAATTTTGATACCTGCGCGTCCTGGATCAAGCTCACAGGTATCCTGCTGAGCAAAAAGCGGAGCACCCATCATCAACGTTACTATAGAAGCTTTTTTAATAGATCTTATATATTTCATTATGCATTTCCTTTAAATTTTTTGTGGGCAAGCGTGGCCAAGGCTGCCAAAATCATGAGGCCTAACAGTGTCATATACAACCATTTATGCTGCGTTTTCTTTGTCGTATAAGAGGGCATCTCAGCGTTCAAACGCTCTGTTTGCACCTCGGCAAACTTTACTAAGGCAGGCTCGATTTCCCGACCCGGCAATAGTTTTGAGAAACCACCATTATTGAACAATAAAACAGAAGGGTAATGAGTGGTCATACCACGAAATATCAATTCCAAAGATTCTACAGGACGAAAGATATCAGCGTCTTCCAAACCCTTAGTTTTTGCCAGTTCCTTCGCAAAATCTGGATCTGCCTGTGGATCAAGAGCAACCACAACCTCTAAAGACTTCTTTTTGGCGACAGAGGAAACATAGTCGAACATTTCCAGCGACCATGGCATATGAGGAGACCATGCCATGACTATGGTTCCGTTCTTGTTTCCAGAAAGTTTTGAAGCTAGAAGTTCGTCGGTAACACCTAATGACATAAGATCGTCATCAAGCTGCCTGTCATAGGTGTTGCCAGAAAAACCGCAATCAGGCGCGATTTCTAACTGAGTGACCGCATCAGGCTTGAGTAGATTTAACTTTTTAACCGAAGTTTTGTCGGCAACGATCTCTACCCAGGTTCCTATCGTCTGTGTTGGGGACCGATAAACACGGTAGCCAGCAGAATTGTTACCGTAACGCTTCCACTTAACGGAATCAGTCCAGGTACCAATTTCTGATGCCAGGGCATCATAACAGTTAAGTTGAGATACGCGTTTCGCGGTAGGCGACAACTCAGCTGTCGTCCCGAAACCAGTCCCTGCTAAGAGCAGAGTCCCTAGTATAGTATTTCGTAGTAATTGACTCATTTTTTTATATCCCATCAATTGAGTTTGGTTTAGTTGCCAGCTGGTCCACAAGAAACATCGTCTTTCAGCCAATCGCGGACTTCTTTTGCTGCACCAGCATCAAGGACTTCATATGTCTTGCGACCTGCAGAGACCATCTCCTTGATATGCTTAATAAACGAGTCTTTTTGAGCTGTAGACAAAAGGTTACGGCTATGAGCTTCCAAAATACCAGCTTCAAATCTTGAGTACTGATTGCTAGAGCTAGTGATAGACTTAAACATCTGCTCCCACTCATCAGCCGGTAGGTTCTGGTGGCTCAATTTTCTTAGTGACTCTTTGAATGCAACCGTAGTCATATCTGGAGGCATAGAAAGGTCTTGAGTCATTTTGTGAAGGGTTGAGTTAATCCCCATGATTTTTGCATAGTTAAGGAAAGACCAAGTAATAGGACCTCGTTCCTTACCTTTACCGTGGCAGCGAGTACAACCAACATCTTTTCCTAAGGCTGGTCCATGATCTTCAACATTAAGGCCACCGGCCCAACCTTGCTTACCGTATGATTTCATAGTCTCATTAAAGAAGTCCAATACGTTCAGCTGGTCCGTCGACATAACAGAAGCAACTTCTGGACTCAAAGGTCTCATGCCGCCTGGGTGGCAAGAGTAACACTTATCACCTGTTCCTGATCTTAGATCAATTTGACTTAAGATTCCGGCATTGTAACGACGCGTATACTGACGGAAGTGTAGCTGAGTTTCTGCCAGACGGGTACCGTCGACAGCTTTTTTCTGCACAGCGATAAAGTCAACAAGTTGCTCGTTTGCTTCCCTATTACGAGTTACATCAGGAAGGGTAAATTGAATCCAACGATCGTAGGAATCGCCAGGCACGAAAAACAAAAGACGTCTCATAGAGCTAAAAGGAGGGTTAGGCACTGTGCGTGAGTAATATACAAGACGCTTCCAACCTTTTGCTTCTAGAGCTTGCCATTTTTCAGAGACGAAGTCTGTTCGGAACATCTCCCAGTAGGCAGCGCTGGTAACGGTTCCAGTCATGCTTTCGTTTTCTATGGAAATCAACTCTTCTGGAATCTTCATCATGCCAGCAGGATAACGTGTGGTATCCTCTTGCTCTGCTAGGTACTGATTATTAGGCTTAGTCATACCCATACCATAGGCGCGAGAGCCGCCTCGGCCGTATTTGATTTGCTCGCCAGCAAAGCGGTATAGTTTCTGGACACAGGTGCCGCAGTTGGCTTCAAATTGTGCGTTGCCATTACACTGCTCGACGTCCTCTCTAATGTCACGAAAATTGACGTTAGGGAAGCTATCTGCTTTAGAATTGATGAATGATTCGCAAGACGTTTTCGTTGTCAGCTGACAGTCTTGCGCAAATGCCTGCTGGGTGAATAAGACCGCTACCGCGATAAGGCCGTTTCGCACCATGAGTTTCTCTCCTAAGAAAATGAAGCTTTTTAGTTTAGGTCCAAAAATCCGATCAAACTGATCTCGCACTCGAATCAGAGTCCGCCAAAAAATGTCAGATTTCTGTTATGAAGCAGGTAGATACCATGGTTAAATGGCATTCATATAGTCTTGACCAGTCAGTTTAAATGGGTTTTTGTACCATTGTGAATACAATTAGAGACAGTTTGACTATCTACCTCATTTGTTTGTACTCAAATTGCAGGACTTACAATGTAAATAATTATTTTTATTGATTTAATTTTCAATCAAGCTGAATGTGAATAGTGCTCATGGTGGTAAAAATTCAGGAATGCTTAAGGCTATTCTAATAGATAGATTAACACTGAAATATTAAGCGACGTGACTTTTGCCCGAAAGTTGAGCCAGCACCTTAACGATTTGGTTCTTTGTCACCGGCTTTGTTAGAAAACGATCCATGCCAGCATCAAGACACTGCTCTCTATCTTCAGAATAGGCATTTGCCGTCAAAGCAATGATGATAGGAGCTTTGGAGTACGCCTTGATCTTCTTCGAGGCCTGATACCCATCCATGACGGGCATTTGACAATCCATGAATATGATATCGTAGCCGCCCTTGGAGTGATAAACTTTATTGATAGCTTCGAGACCGTTTAGGGCCTGATCGGGCTCAAACCCGAGATTACGGAGCATCTGCCCGAGGATTTTAAGATTGAGCTCATCATCATCCACGATAAGTATCTTTTTGTTGATTTTCAGGGCCAAGGCATCTTTTGTTTGCTGAAGAGTTTTATCAAACATAGGCTTTTCACCTAAGATATAGGCTATTTGCTGGAGCAGCTGGCGATGGCTAATAGGACTTTTGATTAACGACTGTTTGATGGGATTCGAACTTTTCCACAAGGCTTTAAGGCAGAGCACATGTTCGAACCGATTGTCAGTTTGGTCGATACGATGAGACAAAACTATCTCACGGCCTACAGAATGACTTAAAGTACAGGACCGTTCTTGATCCAGTTGCACAACTTTCGCTCGTTTGTCACGGCAAGAGATTTGCGATCTTAGCAAATCAAACAGAATGCCATCGGAGCTCCCGACAAAAAACTCTAAGAATGCAAAGTTACTTCTTGCAAGTTTACGCGTATATATTCCAGCGGGCTTAAAGGAAAAACTAAAGGTCGAACCAACTCCTAGTATGCTCTCTGCAGACACGTCTCCCTGCATAAGCTTAGCAAATTTCTTACAGACAAAAAGTCCCAAACCGGTTCCGGTCTTCATATCTTCGATTTCAGCTTGCTTAAATGGTGAGAATAGGCTACTTATTTTTTCCCTACTAATTCCTCTTCCAGTATCTCTGACGGAAAACCGAACCCTACCTAATTGATCAAAGTCCACTGACACAATAATATATCCTGACTCTGTATATTTAATCGCATTACTTAGATAATTAAGTAGCACCTGACGAATACGATCGGAGTCTCCATTAATCTCGGAGGGAATCGACGGTGAGAAGACATCCGCGAGCAGGATTCCTTTTTTATCAGCATCACCGCTAAAAACTTTTAAACACTCGAAGACAAGATCGCGGATATCGAAGAGTTGATTGTTTAACTCCATATTACCGGATTCAATTTTTGAAATATCCAAAATGTCACTAACGATAGATAAAAGGCGCGCACCTCCCATCTTTAGCCCAGTCAACAGGTCAGCCTGATAGTTAGTAAGCTGACTATCTTCCAACAAATCAGCCATACCGATCACGGCATTTAGGGGCGTGCGAATCTCATGACTAAACTGAGAAAGGAAAACTGATTTAAACTGAGATTCTTGGTTAGCTTTCTTTTTTTCTGTAATCAGCTGTTGAATTTGTCGATGCCGTAGAAAAACTTGTTTTTCAGCCCGCTCAAAGTCTAATATGGAGAATCTTTCTAGTGATAAAATACAGTAAACCTCAAGGCTTTGTTCAAGTGACGTGAGCAACTGTAGATTATTACTTATCAAGATTTTAGGAATGGATTCTGACGTTTCCGTAACAAACTTTTCGATCCTGTGAGGAGCAAAGTCCCAGTTACGAGAGACGCAAATGATTAAATCAGGCTTACCGATTTCGATTGATAAATTCGCCTTCTCAATGGAACCACGATGAAATACCTGGCTTGGCTTTGCCTGGAAATAGGAAAGTAGCTTTTCGGCAAGATCAGAGCCGATTTGGCTCAAAAGCAATACTTTTTGCCATTTATTTTCACCTCCGTTTTCCCTCAATAAGACAAACCTCTAAACTCACTAAAAACTAAATAATTTTCATGAACAAATTTCAATAACTCTACAAAAGAACGATCGGTGAACACGCCCGAAAGTTAACCCAACTGCTCGGAGTGCTATAACTAGGAAATAGTCTATTTATAAAAGTCTAGGAAAATCTTACCGACGGTCCAATATTCACTGAGTGAAATAGATTCATCTAGTGTCGAAATCTTCATCAAATGACATTACTGAGCCACTCTTTGAAAAAGTTTATATCTTTGGGGTAAAAAAATTTCATGGTGAAGATAACATAGTCACTATGGTCAGAGAAAGTGTCACCTGTGAAAGTGTTATATTTCAAAGACAGAACCGCATGGAATGTTAACAGGTTCTATGTTTAGCGAGATTCTATATTTCCTAAGGCAAGACTAATGAGAGCATCGGTAGAAATAGCTTTTCTTGCCAAATAAAAATGAAAGTGAGCTTCAAACGTCGCACCAGCAATGCTTGGAGAAAATGTAAACCTTGGCTGAAACCCAATGGTTTCGATATCTCTCGTGCCGATGACAGAGCCATTTAACTGGAGAGAAAGATTATCTGGCTGCACATTCAAACTAATTCTTTGATTATCGACAATATTACCTGGAAATATAGTTTCGCTAAGGGGGGTCCAAAACACCATCTCGCCATCATTGACGTCGGTATAGTATTGAACTCGATTTTGGTAAACACCGAGCATCAGGCTTGGCGCTCCCACCGTAGCTTTCCATTCGGCTCCTCCCGTATCAGGAATGGTTAGCGAGGTTTCAATAATCGTGCCTGCAGGTAACTCAACACCATTTACGGTTCTAAAAATTCCAAAAGGTTTGAACTGATTAATCTCATCGGTCGTTCCTGCAACCACGAGATTACCATTTAAATACGAGATTCCAGCACCTTCTTCCAACGAGGAGAATGTCCCCGGAGCAGGCGGATCTATAAAGTCTTCAAACTCGATAAACACGCTATCTTCCTGATGCTCCACGATAGCAGCAGCACTATTGCCATAATATATATAATAGTTAAAGACGGTTTGATCGTCTGGGATGTCTTCGGCAGAGGCAAACCAAATTTTGGTATTCGATCGATTCCATGAACTACTGGGATCAAGAACAAAAGGAATCTCACTCAGAAGGCAGTTTTCACTTAGGTGGACCATTCGTATATCGCGACCCGTGGGATGCGCCCTAGAGGCAGCTACAAGCCTTTGATGATCAAATGGGAGAGCAAAAGAGTATCCTTTTGGAACCGGCTCCCCCTTTGGTACCGAAACCTGGATAGACTGGCGATAAAGGTACTGACTATCCCACCAATCACCTAAGGTGCAGCCGTTGGCATCGATAAGAACGGAATTATCGCCATTACCACTCGCATCACCAGAGCTTACTGCTGATTGAGCCTCCGACGATTCGCCAGACCGCTCATCGATGACAAGATCCAAACACGATTGGACCAAAAGGCCGATACATAACACTATGAGTAAGCGTTTTACCATCCGTCGATACTTTCCTGGATTTTCACTAATGATTAGGTAACGTATCGGAATATCGTTTCATCATATTGAACAATCACGATTATATTTGTGTTTATCGTAGATTAGAGCACAAAAAAGGCCGCGCTTTGAGAAGCGCGACCCTACGAAAATCAGCTTAGAAAACATGTGATTTAACTTTTCACATTTACTTTTACATTAAAGATCTCAAGTGAGATTATGGTGGCCAACTTAAGACCTTTTTCTTCCCAACCAGCTTCTTTATCAGCCAGTAGATTATCAATGATGTCCAGAATTAGATCTGTGGGTAAAGCCACACCGAAGTAAGCCTGAACGATAGCCAAAACAGGTCCGGCGATGTCTTTCACAAAGCCAAGGCTATTGTATATTTTGTATTGTGCGTCAGCAATCTTCCCGTCTTTAACGATCATATGGAATCGTAGGTTTTCACCGGGAGCGGGGATGATACCGCCAACTTTCTTGTGGATAGTAATCACGCCCGTAATATCAAGTTCGTTAGCAGCTTTTTCCGTAACCTCAACATGTTTAACGTTCCAAGTTTCATCGAAACCTTCAGCAGCGCGGACAGAACCTTCGTTAATCACGGCTAATGCGAGCTCTTTAACGTCCAAGGGAAGACCTTCAAGGGTATCACCAACCTTTGGAAGCTCCTCTTCGGGGATCACTGGGGCAGGAACGATAGGCCCGTCTTCTGTCGGCTCAGGAGTGACAGGAATCATACCTGGCTCAGTCACCTGATCCTCTTTTTTCTCAGTATCTTCAGTTACTTGTTCAGGCTGTTTATTGAGATCTCGATTGGAAGCACTCGTTTTCTTCGAGGTTCCGCAGGCGACAAGTGAGGCACTTAGGATAAGTAATAAGATTTGTGATTTCATGGTCCACTCCGTTAGGGCAAGTCAGCGGTTAGCAACGCCGTCATTTAAACATACATTTAGGTTAGTGTCAAGTCATTTAGACGTACTATTTAGGATATTTTAAAGTCTTTGCTAAATCCTCAATATCTTGTAAGTTTCCACCAAACAGCCGCAAGCATTGCCCAGAGGGCAATTGAAGAGCAACCACGAAAGGTAGTTATAAATGTTCAAAAATATTATGTATTCGTTACTACTGACCCAAATACTGGCCTGTACCGATGACGATGGTGTCGACGAGACTCCCATGGACCCGCCCAAATTAGATCTGGTCACTAAAAACGATTCCGGAGTCTTTGTGCATTTGTTTGAGTGGACCTGGAACGATATCGCACGAGAATGCGTCGACTTTTTGGGGCCAGCAGGCTATCAGGGCGTTCAAATCTCCCCTCCAAACGAACATGCGTTAGTTGACGGTTCTACGTGGTGGCAACGTTATCAGCCAGTTAGCTATATTATTGAATCTCGTAGCGGCAGCCGGGAAGAGCTCGCTCAGATGGTACAAACTTGCAACGAAGCGGGAGTGGCGATTTACGCTGATGCTGTGATCAATCATATGACAGGCGCTCCTGACGAGGCCACAGACCTTTTTGGATCGGCGGGATCTCCCTATACTCACTACAGCTATCCTGATTGGAATACCGAAGACTTTCATATGAATTGCCCAGACACATCGGGAGATATCAGCAACTATCAAAATGCTTTCGAGGTAAGAAACTGCGAATTAGTCAACCTCGCCGACTTAAAAACAGAAGAAGACCGTGTCCGACAGCGGATCGCTGAATACCTCGCTGACTTAGTGTCCCTAGGAATCGACGGATTCCGAATCGATGCCGCCAAGCATATGAATCCTGAAGATGTCTTTGCTATTATTGACAAGACCAATGAGATCAGCGGTGAGCAACCGTATTATTTTCTCGAAGTGATTGCCTCGCCGGATGAGCCTATCACGCTGGAAGAGTATGCTGGTACAAAAGGGGATGTCACCGACTTTAACTTTGCCGGTACCATCTCACAAGCATTCAAGAGCAATAATCTTTCCATCTTAGACAATCGTCTCTATAAGCTGGAGGAGCACGGAGCCGTTGTCTTTGTCGATAATCATGACACCCAAAGGAAAGACTATAGCCTTAGCTTTAAAGAACCTGAGTCCTATAAACTTGCTAACATTGTCATGCTGGCCTGGAATTACGGATTGCCAAAAATTATGTCATCCTATGACTTTGATTCCTTCAACGACGGCCCTCCCTCCGATGCCAACGGAGTGACTCAAAGCGTCGACTGCAATGCAGGGTGGGCCTGCGAGCACCGCTGGCCGGAGATCGTTAAGATGGTAGCCTTCAGAAAGTTTTTAGGTGACGAGCCATTAGACATTGTAGAAAAAGACAACTCTACGATTGTATTCACAAGAGGCGATAAGGCTCTGATTGCTGTTAACAACGGCAGCCAAGACAAAACCATCAATATTGCTAGTAGCCTAGCAGATGGTCAGTATTGCAACATCTTAAGCGACAGCTGTGAGTCGCCTATCGGCATCACCTCTGGCCAAGGATCTATTACCATCCCCAAAAAATCGGCCTTGGTGCTCGCCTCTGGCTACGAAACTGAATAAGAGGACAACGACTCAACTTTAGACAATAGGAAAGACGATTTATGTACAGATAGGTCGTCTTTCTTACTCTCCATATATCTACGATCTTATCTAACCAAAGAATGACATATCGATTCTTGGCTATGGTCTCGCTCCCTACGATAGCCAAAGGAAATTGTAAAAAACTTATGAAGCCGAACGAAAAATGTCGCTATCAGTGAAAGGTTTCAAGACGGCTGAATGTTTTTGTGATTTCCATTGGCCATCGTAGGGAGCGAGACCCTAAAAAAGTTAAAACGATGAAAGAAGTCTACTGGTCTTCCATCGTTTGACTTTTCTTTTCGTCTAAAACCCATTGTGACTATTTATAGGTGGACTCAAAAATCTTATCAGCATTAGCCGCTACAAAACCCTGATAATAGGAATGCCAGTGCCCATCGGAGGTTTTCCCCTTTAAGGGGTAGCGCTTGGCAAATTCGACGAACCCATAACTAATGTCCTGGACACCCTCCTGAAAGTAAACCGGAACTTGCGCCGCCATCGTCGCTATCTGCTCTAGCAAAAGCTCGGCTGTGCCTTTAACTAAACCACCCGAATGGTTCATTTCAATCTTAAGTTCGCTCTCGATGAATGTTCCCATTTCATTCAATTCAGAAAAACTATCTGTCAGATGAGCGCTCACAGTAAAATGGTTGATCTGATGCCCGAACAAGTAAGTCCATGCAGCGTAGTCGCTTTCTTCCTTCAAAATGTTATATATGCGATGAGTTGGCCGTGCCCAGCTTGGTCCTTGGGTTAAAAGAGCCACTGCAGAGGCGACAAACTGGTCTTGGCGAGTAGGTTTGTCAGTGGCAGTGCCTTGAGTTGCCAAGGCTTCCAGCTTACTAAGCGGCGATTCTTGCCACTGGGCAGCTATCTCGCTGAGGCATTCCTGAAACGCTGGGGAGAAGGACTCTGGCTGCAGCTCCGAAATAAAAATCTTCGGGGCCACGTCTTTCGTTGGAGCATCGTTGTCCTTAGGCGCCATCCAGAAGGCTTTCAGCTTTTTCTCTTTAAAATCATAATCGTCGCGGCGCTCATAACCGAGCCATTCGAAGAGTTTCTGTAAAATATGCATGCCGCAGTGCACTCCAGGTAAGGTACGGAACGCGACGTGGTCTTCAATCCACAAATCACCTCGTGCCGCGAATGCCTTTTCTATGGTTGCCGCGAAGGGAACCTGACGGTAATAGTGCTCCCACAACGCAGAAATGACTTTATTCCGGCAATAGAGATGATCAAAATGACTCATATACCCTCCTTTTTACAGACCAATTCTTTGCAGCCTATGATATATCAGATGAACAAGGATGACTTCCCGTGAGTAGGAACATTATCCTATGACCTGCTGCAGGGGAAAGGAAAAAAAGCTCTCCACTTGTTAGGCTTTAAGACTAGGAGTTTTATGGTTCCGAGCCATCTTCCGGAAGAGCACCGGGCATATTTCATGACGCAAAAAGATGGAGAATTGCGACAAAGAGGCCTTATCGTGGCCGACAGCGCTAAGCTGGTTTTGCGACTGCTCAAAGCCAGTATTCCAACGGTACGAATCGTCTGTCCCGAGACTTTTTTCCTCGAGCATGAAGACTTGATCAGGGCCTCCGGCAGTCCGGTATCCTTTCTCAGTGAGAGTGATGTTCGCCAAATGACCGGCCATTCGATTCACAAAGGTGTTATGGCTATTGCCGAAAGACCAAAAGATGCGGCCTTGGAAACCTTACCTGATCGCATCTTGATTTTGAATGGAGTCAACAACGCGGAAAATATCGGAGCTGTAGTTAGAAATGCCTTGGCGTTTCAATTTTCCGGCATCATCGTTGACGGTGAAAGTTGTAGTCCCTGGGTCAGACGAGCGCTGAGGGTGGCAATGGGATCCACCTTCAAGCTCAAGATTCATCATTGCCAAGATATTGTCGAGGTTCTCAGGGATGTACAAGAATTGGATTACAAGATCGCTTGCTCTGAGATCAGTAGCGAGAGCACCCCGATTCATCAAATCGAAGCAGAAAAAAGGATCGCGTTGGTCCTGGGAAGTGAGGGTCACGGCGTTTCAAAGGCCGTTGGTCTCCAATCTCAGATAAGATGCTTTATCCCCATGTCTTCGGATATTGATAGCCTGAATGTTGCTGTGGCTAGTGGTATTATGATGCATCACTTTGCTGCAAGATAGCCCGATAGGCACCGATATGCCTCGGCCAATTCAACAAACTGAGATTCCTCCCCTCCTTTATCGGGGTGACATTCCATACATCGCCTAAGGTAAATCCCTCTTAAGGACGGCAAGCCCAAGGAAACAAGCTCCTCAAGACTAGTCAAAGAAAAGAGTGAAAGGGCTTTGTCCCAACTAGAGGTATCAAGTAGCACGGCAGACTTCGCATAAGACTCCCAGAAACCATACAATAGTCGATCCAAATCCTGCGGACTGTAGGCATGGATATTCTCTAGATCCCAATAGAACGCCATCATCGTTCCAAGCGTATCAAGGTGCCCTGAGTCATCCCACCAAGCACTCTGTTCGCGATGCTGATCGCAAAAAACGGTTTGACTATTGCTGTCACATAGAATCCGATCGTAGGCATCGAGAAAGCGACAACGGCCTATTCGTTGCCAGGCTACAAAACTACCAGCTGCATTAAAGCCAATAATTGGCCAAATGTTTGCGTCGGCAACAGTCTGCCACACATTTTCGAAGGCTGAACACAAATCTTCTGGAATATCTGCTACTATACTCGAGTCAATCCATGCGTGAGTAAAATAATTAAGTCTCGTCAGGTGGTGCTTTAAGGCAAACGTCAGTAAATACTGCTGCTCAATCTCAGCCGCTAAGTGTGCCTTAACCATCGATCTTGGAAAAAGCAAATTCAAAAGTTTGATATCCGGTATTAAGGGGGCCTTTTGGTTTTTGGCCACTAAGGAATCTTCTTGATGCCAAGGATGATGATTCAGTAACAGGGACAGTAAAAGAGAGGAATCCAAAAGGTCCACCGGAGACTTATGGGAAGGACTAGACAAGTAAGGCATCCTCTCAATACTGACTTTGTCATATTATAACGTTAAAGTCGTACGACACTGCTCAGACAAGTATTTTAACACGGGACGGAAAGGCAACCAAGGTCCTGCTTTTTCGGCTTCCTCATTGATGACCTCACATGCTCTTGCTACAGCTTCATCTCTTAGTAAGACAAACAACTCTTCGAAAAATAATCGAATTTCGATCCGAGCTAATTTACCATCCCCATCTCGATCTAAAAAAGAGACAATAATGCTATTGACCTCTGAGATCGAATCTCTTAGCTCCGGTCCAAAATCAATTCTGCCATTATTATTATAATCAAAATTTTCGAGGAGAAAGGCATAGGATTCATCTAGGAATTCGCGGATCTGATCTAAAAAACCGCCTCCCTCGTCGTAAATCTCGATACCTTCCCACTCACTCATCAGCAGCATCAAGGTTCTCGATGTATCGGCTGCAACAAGCGCCGAAGCAGGTTTGCCGTAGGATTGGCCAGCAAAAATTAAAGCAAAAACTAAGAATAAACGCTTCATCACATTCTTCTCCGTAAATTATTCCATATTTTATACTAACAAAATACTAGATAGAAAGTGTCGTTTAAGATGGGACTTTCGAAAAACTTAATCACCCTTAGACCTGTCCTTTCAGCTGAATTCCCAATTCGCGAGATCGGGCTACAAGTTCATCACCATGCCTAACTGGTCCCACCCCCGCAGGTGTGCCGGTAAATATGAGATCACCTGGATACAGGTCTTGGTAACCCAAGAGATGAGTTAAGATCGTTTTTGGTGGGAACAGCATTAATCTGCTGTCTCCGCTTTGTTTTGTCTCGCCATTGACATCCAAACTAAAGGTAATTCCCGTTTCCCAGATAGAGGAATCTAATGAGTGAAACGTACCTACGAAGGCTGAACCTTGGAAATTTTTAGCCGTAGTCCATGGGTGCCCTTTGGCTTTCAGCTGAGTCTGAACCTCTCGGCGCGTCAAATCCAGCCCCAGGGTAATGCCAGTTAAGGAACTAAGTCTAGGAACAGAGCCGCAGGGACTATGCTCACCGACCAAAAGCACAAGCTCTATTTCGTGATGAAAGGTTTCTCCTTGAAAGGCCGTCGCTCCCTCCTCCCACTCCCTAAGGGAACTAGGCGACATTAAGAATACCAGCGGTTCTTTGGGTAACTCGTTATTGAGTTCTGCGGCATGAGCTGCATAATTTCGGCCAATGGCATAGATGTTACCCGAAAGTTTTGGCATATTATCGTTGCATAGTTTTTTACTTAGTGTTGAAAGCATTTTTGAGAGTCCTAGATTTAATTGTGAGACATTTGCTTTGATTTGTTGTTTATTTGTTATGTTTTTGCCTATCGTTAAGGGAAAACTTACGAGTCAATACCTGCAACAATTTTGGCAACTGAACCAAAGTAAGCGAAGTGTTTTCCCTTAACGATAGGCAAAAACATAACAAATAAACAACAAATCAAAGCAAATGTCTCTAGTTTATCTGTATTAAATACTAAAAAGAAAACCCCAGGTACGAATACCTGGGGTCAGAAGATATTTTTTCTAAAACAGACCTATACGACTACTTGCTAAAGTCAAATCGCGAAACTACAGGATCGTGATCTGAAATCTGCAGCATATAATCTGAGTTAATATGAAGAATGGCGAGCTCTGGAGACTTTTTTAGCATGTTTTCTGAGACTAAAATAAAGTCGAGTGGCTGAGAGTTGCCGCCAAAGTTGTAGGTGTACTGATCGTTTTTCTTTATTAAAGCAAAACCATCATCTGCTACATAGTTAGCGAGGTTCTTCATAGTACTACCCTCTAAGCGATTGAGCGCTCGTGAATTGTCAAAGTCATTAAAATCACCGGTGACAATGATATTCGCGTCAGGAATCCTTTGGAGGATGAGACTGGTAAAGTCGTTTACCGTCGCTGCAATATTGGATCGACGATCCTCTGATCTTAAAACAGGTGGCTGCGCTGCTGACCACAGAGAAGTGTCTCCGCCCTTCGAGTTAAAGTGATTACCTATGACAAAGACTTTTTCGCCTTGGAAGGTAAACTCAGCCGCGATGGGTTTTCGAGTTCCTTTGAGCCTTTCGTCGAAAGGAAAGACCCGACCTGGATTAAAGACTAAAGAGTTATCTCTATCTAGATAGGTCTGGGATGTAGCTGTGGGCGTCCCTCTAGGGGTGAATCCAACCCGTAGGCTGTTATAGATCATAGCAACACGGATATTACCCCCAGGCTGACCGCCCTCAGCATTCTCGAAGGGATCCACATTGATCGGCTTATATTCCGCAGGATGGGGACAATGCTTGATCTTGTCGATCAGTCTTTGCAGAGTTAAAGACGCATCGGCATCGCCCGTTTTTTGATCTTCGCCCGCTAGTGGGTTTCGGTCTAAAGGTCCATCGTTATCTTGGATTTCCACCAAGTTAATAATATCGGGACACGAAAGCTTCTGCTCGATTGACCTTGCAAAATTCTCAAAACGATAGTCTTTTCCACCGGCCGAGGCTTCGCTTCCCGAGAGGTTTTCCACATTAAAGGTAGCTACGGTCAGCTTTCCATCTTCGGGTCTCAGAGTGGTAGCTGGCTTTGCCAACTGATACTGAAAATCAAATTTGCATACGCCAAGTACATCAAGCTCTTCTTGAGTATCTGGAAGACCATCGAGGTTACAGTCGTTTGGATCGACTGGCTTATAATCCTCTTTCGATACGGTACCTGAAAAATCTCCCGTTACGTAGAGAACATACTCGCCGGAACCAAATAGATTGACATTGTAGCCTATGACTCCTAGCACGTCGTAACCGATAGAATCGCCGACATTATAAAGATAAGAACTTCTAACATTGGGAGCTAGGTGGTGATCAATAACGCGGATGATCTCAGGGTTGTAGTCATCTTTAATGTTGTCAATAATTAAGCCACCTTTAACATCCTGATTATAAGGCAGAAGACTTGCCGTCTCACTCTGTCTATTGGGTTGAGGCGTCACCTGCTCAAGACTACGACTACGATCAGCAGCAATAAATACATTGATGTATCCCTTAGGTCTTGGATTTGGGTTGTAGTCTTTGCGTCCGCCGGCAAAACCGACAACCACGGGCTTAACGACTTTTACGTACATCCCTTCCAAGGACTCCCAAAAATCGATACCGTCTTCCAGATTAAGGAATGGTTTCTCATTTAGGTCGCCATACCAGCTCGAGATCACCTTATTGGGAACTCTCACATCGCCATCACCAACCAAGAACGGCTCTGGCAATTTGTTACCTGAGGATTCAATAGCTACAGACGAAACCTGCCGAATGCCGGTTCTTGTTAGGGCTTCTGAAACAACATCCTCATAGACGATACCTGAAATCGTGACGATATCACCAACCGCAACACTGACAGAATCTTGACCTTCCAGATCAAAGTAAATACCTTCGGAGGTCAATGGGCTATCGTCTGGATCCAAAGATTGAATATATCCTTCCAGGACTCCCTCGCGATTGCCTTCGTTATCGCTTCCTACAGTGGTAACAACACCACGAACGGTAACCGATTTACCAAGGTAAGGGGACATATGCCGGTTACCTTGGATCTGAGAAATCGCTGTGATGCCCTCAACAGTGCCGTTGTTCTGAAGGGTCACCTCAGAACGAAACTCAGAGTATTTCGTCAGATTTTTAACAGATTTTAGATAAGCTTTCAGACTGTCTGCAGCCGAAAAGCTATCGCGCTCTTCACGAAACGAGCGATTGAGTCCCTGACGAAAGTAGTACCCAGGAAACACACCACGATAAGCATTTTCCTGAACCGCAACTCGATACACACCGTTTGGTTCGATACGATTGCCACCTTCCAGACGGAAGCTCTCGACTCTCGGGATACCGCCTTCCAACTCGATGGCATAGGTCATACCCGCCACGTGTAGATCGTGCCTTAAGGTCTCAATGGTCCTTGCCCGTACAAAACGAGAGATATCACGACCTCGCATAGTCCCTGCAATAAACGTCATATCCGTTGAGCTTTTATTGTAAAGCCTCATGATACGATCTTCGACGTCTTCTTCACTCATCTCAGGGGTGAGCAGAGCGAATTGGTCATCGGCGAGAACGCTGCTCGGCACAAAAACAATATCGATATTTTCTGTTTTTTGGATCGCTGTAGCTAACAGATTACCTGCCGAATTTGAGCCAGCATGTTTATCTGAAGTTGAGACCAACTGCTCGGTTTCCTTGTGAGCTGGCGGATCTTGCACGCAGCTCTGTAGTCCAAACGCTAGTAACACAGCTAGAACAGAAGATTTGCATACCTTCATGGCTTAGTCCTCAACAGTTTTGTTAGCAACCAGAATCTCTTCAATCCGCCACCTGGCAGACGCATCCACTTTAGATAGGTACCGAAAACCGATCCTAACCTTTTTCCCAGCGTAAGCCGTTAAATCCACTTCGCTTGTTAGGCTTGCCTTACCATTCTCAGGAACTAAGTCAGGCCTAACCACCAAGCTGTCGCCCCAATCTAGGGCTCCAAAATCAGATTCCGCGTCAAAAGATGTAGTCACGAAAACCTGAAGGTCTGCCCAATCCTTGAGAAAATCGATGGTTTCTATCAATGTAAAATAGGGATTCACTGCCTCTGAAAGATCGATCTCCGGGGTAACGATCCAATCATTGCTGTCGGCATCGTCACGAAACCCTGACATCTGCAAGTAAGTTGCCGAAACAGTGCCATCAGATTCACTGCTTCCCCCAGCCCACTCTTTTGCGCCTGAATATGATCTCACATCATAGCCGTCAATCATCTCGGGACGAATGCGATTAAACCAATCGTGAAAGTAAACGGTATCCGAACCATAGTCTAACTTTGCTAGCACTGAGAGCTCACC
Organism: Pseudobacteriovorax sp.; assembly: GCA_013215145.1. Taxonomy (GTDB): domain Bacteria; phylum Bdellovibrionota_B; class Oligoflexia; order Oligoflexales; family Oligoflexaceae; genus DT-89. The sequence continues at coordinate 193,901 of JABSRP010000011.1, read as the reverse complement.
TGGCTCTTCCGGCTCAATAACCGGCGCTTCACCATCGGCTACCAGGATCTCTTGGATGGCCCAGTTGGCGATCTTTTCCGAACCCTGCTTAGATTGATAGAAAAATCCAATCCGAATCTTTTTGCCTCTGTAGGCGTCGAGGGAGATGCCACTCGATTTGTAATCGGTCCATCCGCTCGGAAAGGTGTCACCGCGTGGAACAATATTTTCGCTCCAAGCATTCTCTGCAACTGGTTTAGTAGCATCAAATTCACTAGTAACAACAACGTTGATATCATTCCAATCACCGATAAAGTTTATCGTCTCAAACAGTTGTAAAAAGGGTTTTTCTGCGTCGGTCAGATCAATCTCTGGACTCACCAACCAGTCAGCGTTATCCGATGTTTCACGGTCAGCAAAGCCGGACACCTGCAGACCCGTAACAACCGTTTCACCTTGCTTACGGCTCGAGCTTCTCCAAGTTTGGTCACCAGTGATACTGGTGGTGCTGTATCCCTCGAGCATGTTCGCTGGCTCACGATTAAACCAGTCATGGAAGATGGCAGCGTCATCGGCAACTTCAATTTGAGGAAGCACCGAAAGCTCAGCCGGTGGCTCAGGTTCTGGAGCTTCACCATCAGCAACTAAAATTTCCTGAAGACGCCACGTGCCGACTGATTCTGCACTGAGCTTGGAACGATATTGGAAACCAATACGGATCTTTTTCCCTTTAAAGGCTTCTAATGAAATTCCGGCCGATGTGTAATCCGTCCAACTTGATGGAAGATCACCGCGGGGAACCAAGTTTTCACTCCAGGTATTCTGTTCGACGGATTTGTCTGCCGCGTAATCAGTAGACACAGCAACACGAACGTCATCCCAGTTACTAATGAAGCCAATGGTTTCTACTAGCTGAAGATAAGGCTTATTAGTTCCGGTCAGATCAATCTCAGGAGTCACGAGCCAATCGTGGTTATCGGAATCATCTTTGAAGCCTGACATACTTAAGTAAGTAGCTAGGACTCCCGAATTATTATCCTTGCGCGACCCACCTAACCACTCGTTATCACCCTCAAGACTGGTAGCACTGTAGCCTTTGAGCATATCGTCTTTGGCGCGATTAAACCAATCGTGAAAGATCAGGCCATCTTCCGCCTTCAATTGAGCAGCAACAGCTTTGAGATCTTCGTCCGATGGTTGGTTATTACCACCAGATCCGCCACCGTTGTTTCCGCCTGGTGCAGGAGCATCTCCCTTCCCATCATTCAACTGTAATCCGGTATAGGTAAAGGCTCCTTCGCTGGTCCCAAGTATCGTAACATTATCAATTTGCCAAGCCGCTGGACCATCAGCAGAGGCTTTATAACGAAACGCGATCACAGTGCTGGAGCTAACCAAACCTTCTAAGGATACTTCTTCGGACGACACATACTTCCAACGGGAGTCTACGGCCGGCTTATCTTCGATCTCCAATTCGGTCCAAGTGGCATCATTAGGGTTGCCAGTGACGTAATCGTTAGACACCAAAACAGAAAGATCTTTCCAGTCTTTGAGGTAGTTCACAGCTTGTCTTGTGGAAAACCTGGGATCAGTAACCGTATCAAAATTGAAGGCTGGCGAGATCAACCAAGTCTCAGCAGCTGCGTTGCTACCGAAAGCATTCACGTTGACGTTATTAAATTGTGCGTCCAACTTAAATGGAACGTTACCAGTGACCCGGTATTGCGAGAAGTCGCCGAAGGAAGCACCAAATTTCTGTACAAACAATTCCCCTTCTGTGAGAGAGGTTCCAATTTGTAGCATGCCTTTCAGGTCTTCAAGCTTCTGCAAAAGTGCCGTGATCTGCGCCGAATCCGTGCGGATAATCGGGAGGGCTGAAATTTTGCCGGTGATTTCTGCTAAGGCGTTCTGCGCGGCAGGGTCATTTTGATTTGCTTTAAGGCGATATAAGATCACTCTTAAGTCATACATGTATCGTAAAAAGGTGTCTCTCTCCTCATCACGGGCTCGTGATAGGAGCAATCCTGATTCAACATTGTCCTCGACTTGACCAACTAATTGGATCATCTCGAGGATCTCGCTGTAGGCAGGCTCGGTTTTGATATCGTTGTTCTGATCGGTTTGAGCTTCATTACAAGCCGTAGTTGCGACCGTCCCAAACAAAACCATCATCAAAATCAGCAGTTTAGAAACGTTTTTCATGGCACTGATACCTTTCAAGTGTCGATTCACTTCGTTTGCGTTATCCGTAAGAAACAGCGACCAAGTCTACAAACCGTAACTTAGATTCAGCCAAATTCTTGATGATTTATTATTTCTGTTCACGAGAGTTTCGTTTTCTCGAAGATCCGTTTTGTTACCGAAAACCTCGTTTTTAGCCACTAGGTATTCGTATAATGGTGTTATCGTATAGTTTCCGCGTTTAAAATCAACCCCTAAGCCGTAGACTTTTAATCCACCGTGAGATTTTGTTCTGTCAGCAGTACGGAGTTTGTGGACTGATTCGTCTTCCCAGTACACGTAGTGCTCAGTGAGTGAACTTACACTTACAAAAGGACTTACTGAAGGTGCAGCGTAGGCTAAGGTCAAATTATATGCGTAGCCGTCTTCACCGAACCAGTCTTCCAACTCTCCGTTTTGGTCAGTATAGACAAAGTTTGCTCGTTCAAAATCAGCCAACCATTCTTCTTCAAACTCGATGTTATACGGGCTTTCTCCAGATTTCGAGTAAGCAGCTTCGGCAGACAAAACTAGTCTGGAAACGCGAAGAGTCGTTCTTAGGTTAGCCGCCGTTTCGATGAGGGATCCGCCTTCTTTGGCGGCTTCGTGAGTGACAGCCTTAAAAATAACGTCTACCTTATCAGATTTGTAATCAACTCCAATTTTATAGCCTACATCTGTCTTCGCTTCCCAGCTTTCAGCGGTGCGAGTTGTGGCGATATCAAAGTCATCATCAGCGGGATATAGATAGCGAGCAGAACCGACGCCAGCCATCAGGTCTAAACCAGGTAATAAGGTATACTTAACATCGATACCTGCAAGACTCTTAGTTCGAATGACAACGTCTCGATTGATCTCTCGTTCTGAAGGCGGAAGCTGAGGAATTGAGCTTGGCTCGCCCTCGATGTAATATATCTGCGCCGCATCACGTGTGTAGAACACATCGCCTAGATCACCACCAAAGTTGAATGGATATAAGGTAAAGGCAAGGTTCTTTGTGGCATTATACCTTACAAAGGTACCAGAAGAGTCGGTGTCAGCACCGATGGTTGAAAGGCCGTCCCTAACATCCAAATCCACTTCAATCTCAAAATCTGCAAGCTTTGATCCCATAGTGAGTTCAAACTTGTTCGTTTGGTTTTCGACACTGTTCTTTTTTGGGTCGGTATCCACACGCACACCGAAAAATGTGTCCTTAGTGGGCTCGACTTTAAATTCAGCTTCGATCTTCGCTCGTTCACCAGCTTCAACACCACGACTAGACGAATGTAGAATTTGCTCGTATTCGACTTTTTCCAAGTAAGACTTCACGCCGGATGACGATTCGACTCCTAGGAGTGCGTCTTTGTCAGAGGTCGTGCCATCGTTCGAGGCAGCATCCTGTGCTTGGACGTGATTACATGTTAAAGCAAGAAGAACCGTTGGGATGAACAAGTGATTTGTAGACATTCAAATATACCTAAAATGTTGTTGTTTGGGACAGGTCTCCGATGAGCGCCTATGCACTTTTGCTATGTAAAACCGCTTTCACGGAATGACCCATGAGTTTTTGACACAGTTTTCTAACCCGTAAATATATATTTTTCAATAAAATAAAGCAGATTCGGCTATCTTTACCGAGCCTTAATATTTCTACAGACTAAACTTTAGTTATAATCGATATTTGGAGTTTCAAGACAAATTTTTTAAACGGAAGAAAAGACGGGGGTTGACTTTCTTTAATCCAGGATCATGTTACAAAGATGGTCGAGCCTCAGATGGCTGATCGATTTTCCAAGGAGGCCCTACAGATGGCAAATAGCGCAGACTACCCCTTACTGGTGACTCGTAACCTAGTAATTTTCCCAAATAATTCCGTTCCATTGAATGTAGCGTCACGACGGAACAAAAAAGCAATCGATCTAGCTCTGGCTGATAAAGGTTGGATTGTAGTCGTCCCTGTGGATGCAGAGGTTAAGACCGGCGAGGCAAAACCAGACGAGCTCCACGATTTTGGCACCTTATGTAAAGTCGAAGAGGCCAGAGGCGATCGTAAAGACGGATTTCAAGTCATCCTTAACGGCGTTAGCCGTGTTAAGCTTTCTGACGTCGCACATTTGGAGGAGGACTCGGATCTTCTCCAGGCGCGCTGTGAGGTGATTTACGCAGACGAAGATATCGACGAGGATACCCAGGAAACTCTCCTCACTAGAGGCAAGGAACTGGCTACCGAAATCCTCAGCTTGTCCCAAGGAAGCGGCTCTAAAAAGCTTTCTGACTTGGTCAACTCACTTAGCGACATAGAAGTTTTTATACACCTGTGTGCAGCACACTTAGAGATGTCGCGCCACGATAAGATCTTTTTTATTGCAACAGCATCCCTACGTCATCGCCTATCAAAAATATTAAACCTGTTACAAACAAGGAAGAACTCCCTTGAGATTCAAGTGGAGTTGAGCCAAAAACTTGGAAAGCAGATAGACAAACGTCAGCGTGAGGTGATTTTACGCGAGCAGTTGCAAGCCATCCGCGAAGAGCTAGGTGAATGGGATGAAGAAGGTGATCCCGTGGACCTTAAAACTAAAGTAGAAAAAACCTCTATGCCCGAGGATGTTAAAAAAATCGCTTTAGATGAAATCAAGCGTTTGGAGTCCACCCCCTCGGCGTCTCCCGAAGCTCCAAATATCCGCAACTACATCGATCTACTTCTCAACCTACCCTGGGGTGACCCAGTGCATCCCGAAATTGACATCGATGAGGCTATGTCTATTCTTGAGTCCGAGCATCATGGTCTCGATAAAGTCAAAAAACGCATTATTCAACATCTTGCTGTGATGAGTTTGAGCAAGGGACAAAAAGGAACCATATTACTACTAGTAGGACCTCCTGGTGTTGGAAAGACAAGTTTAGGAAAGAGTATCGCCAAGGCGATGAATCGCGAGTTTATTCGCGTCAGTCTTGGTGGGGTGCGTGATGAGGCTGAAATTCGCGGGCATCGGCGTACCTATCTGGGTTCGATGCCTGGCCGCATCATTCAAGGCATCAAACGAGCTGGCGTTAATAACCCGGTTTTTCTCTTGGATGAGATTGACAAATTGAGTCATGGATTCGGTGGTGATCCAGGAAGCGCCCTACTAGAGGCCTTAGATCCAGAGCAAAATAACAGTTTCGAAGATCACTATCTCGATGTGCCTTACGACTTGAGTCACGTCGTATTTGTTGCTACGGCAAACTCGCTCGATGGAATTCCTGCACCTCTACGTGATCGCATGGAAATCATTAACCTCAGTGGCTATACGCTGAATGAAAAGCTTTACATCGGTAAGAACCACCTTTGGCAGCAAGAGACAGAAAAGCATGGTGTTGGAGAGCTCGATTTAGTCCCGAGCGATGATACCCTCAATCACATCATTTCCGTTTACACGCGAGAATCTGGCGTTCGAGAGCTAAAGCGAAAGCTAGCAGAAATCTGTCGCTACCTCGCAGAGAGGATTGCTAGTGCCAAAAATTCTGACGAGCTCTCTGAAATCAAAGTTGAGAAAAGCGACTTAACAGAGATCCTAGGGCCAGAAAAGTTTTCCTATGAATTGGCGGAAAGCCGAGGCTATCATGGCGTCGCCACCGGACTAGCTTGGACGCCTCAGGGGGGAGAGATCCTCTTTATCGAGAGCAAAATGATGCCTGGAAAAGGCAAGTTAACCATCACGGGTCAACTCGGTGATGTCATGAAGGAGTCCTTGCACATTGGCATGAGCCACGTGCGCTCTCAACTCCACAATATCAATCCAAACTTCGACTATGAAAAGTTCGATATCCATGTCCATGTTCCATCGGGAGCGATTCCTAAAGATGGCCCGTCTGCGGGTATCACGATGTTTACCTCGCTGATCTCTCTTATCGCTCAAAAAACGGTCGATCCTAAACTAGCCATGAGTGGCGAACTAACCCTGCGTGGAGCTGTTCTTCCCGTTGGTGGGATCAAAGAGAAAGTGATTGCGGCTCATCGAGCTGGGGTTAAGAAAATCCTCTTGTCTCGAAAAAACCAAAAGGACACTCATGAGATACCCAAAGAAATCCTAGACTCATTGGAGATTCAATTTGTGGATACCGTCGACGAGGTTTTGCGAGAGGCTCTAAATTTGGAGGTTAGCTTTGGCGAAATTGTCGATTTATCAGCCGTCTCGATTCATACGTCGACTCCGCTATTAAGCTGAGCTTTTGGTGCCCGAAGTCGCTGCCAAACGCAGCGACATTGTCCCACCATTCCGCCTCTCAAAGATTTCTAGGACCTGCCAAAACAAAATGGGAACCTCCCGAATGTTACCTATAGGCAGAACGTAGCAGTCACCATCAGTCATCGCTATGATCTCACCGCAATTGGCCTCCTCGAGAAGTAATTCTTCAAAGCAAATTTCTCCGGGACCTATATGCACACAACTTGTGTGATTGATTTCCATTTTGACCTCACCCTGCCGAATCAGAAGTAATCCTTTAGGAAAGAGGTTTTCGTTATCCTTCAAGTTATCGCCAGCCGAAAAATCTATTAGGTACATCGAGTTAACCAAATCGATAAAATGCGGTGACATACCTAAAAAATGAAATATCGATGACTTTGCCAGCTCAGAATAACGATGATAAAGATTGATCAGATGCTGTTTCATATTGTGCTGAATCAAAAAACGGTCATACACCTTGCGCGGAATTCTTATGATAGAAACATAACTCTTGGTCCGAAACGTAAAATCAAACTCGTGATCTGTGATGTACTGGTCACCAATCAGGGTGCCGGCCAAAACTTCATGTGAAGAATTGGTTTTGGTATCGATACGCTCAATGATTCCTGCTACGATTAGTATAATATCCTCAGCCTTAGAGGAGGTTTTCAATAGGATGGTTCCTGCACCATAGGTTTCCAAGGGACATTGCAAGAAAGCTCGAAACTCTTTGGGATCCACAGAAGGAAAATATCGTTCAAGACATTGAAGGATTCTGACTGTAGGGTAACGATTTTGCTCCTGAATCAAAACATCTACGCTGCCAAAAGTCGCTGAGGAACCGATCTGTTTCTCCTCTGGAGTTAGGTCATCAGCTTTGTGGGCTAGTATGATTTTTTCTGATCGATCATCGGCAAAATCTGGCGCCTTGCCATGAATCAACCCTCCACCAATGTCAATTTTTTTCAAGTTTGCTGGTTCTAAATATTCGGATTTGATGGCCCTTTTCATAGCGATGGAGATACTAGCATGATCTTCCATCTCTGATAGGACTCGATCCGAGGTGATATCTGCCAAGTGGTGATATCGTAAATATCCATCCTTCCAGAGCAACCGAAATTTAAAAATCGAAGTTTCGATGGGATGGGGTGAGTATACTGGGCGCACTTCAAGTCCATCAATATTGTTCCACACACCAGCCTTCAATTCGCAAACGTCAAAAAGCGAGGTAAAGTAGGCTTCATTCAGACTGAGCAAAGCTGAAAACTTCTTGATAACTGATTCTTTCACCCATTTGGTTGCATATAGCTTTATAGGTCTATGACTTAACATGAGACTGGCTAAACCTGCAAAGTGATCATCGTGTGCATGAGTAATAAAGACGCCATCGATCATCGACAGGCTGATACCCAAAGCCTGCAACGTATGTTTGATATTAGGCGCAGCATCAACCAAATAGAATTTATGATCGTAACTAATCATACTTCCCATGCAGCCCCGGTCCACATCCCAGCCATCGCCTTCACCGCAATGAATAACAGAAAAAAATTCTTCTTGTATAAGGGTCGGACTAAAACGTAACGGAGAAGGATAGCACTCCAATGGTTTTAAATTGAGATCCACTGTCACATGCTCTTGGCCATCGGAAAACTCGAATCTGTTAAGTTCTGCGCGGCGCACACTTACCTTCCGGTTTATGTTTTGAAAGTCTCCCGAGATGTATAGACCATCTATAAACTGCTCAGGGCGATTAATTTTACCAAAAGCAAAGAAGTTCTTAACCGCCATCATCATCTGAACTTCTTCTTCAGAACTGCAGACCGCACGTAACTCTTCTTTGCTAGCTAGACCGTAGTTGCCCCGATAAATATACTCAAGCTGGGATTTGACTTGAGATTCTGACCCCATAACTAAAGGCTTTTGGCCTGTATTCATCGGATGGTTCGGTAGCATGAAGCCTTGCCGGTAGAGCATTTGAAGAATTGGGAACTCACTTAAATTACAAAGTTCACCATTTTGGATTCCGACATCACTTAGTAGGATCGCATTTGGTCCCGATTCCCACCGCTGACCATCCATTTCAATATTTTGTATGAGTCCCCGTTTTATAAGAAGTTTTACACTGTCTGCCACCGGTCCGCACAATAGTCTCAATCCACTGGAGCGATGTTCCAGCCAAAAGACTCCAGGTCCAAGCGAGATTTTGGTAAAATTAGGCACTTTACCTCCTATTTGCCTGTTTTCCTTCTCGGTGAAAAAAGACAAATCTTTCGCGTTGTAAAGTAAAAACTTTTTCCCTAAAGTTTTTTCCAAAAGTACTCAAAGACATCATGCGAAAAGACAAAAAAAACCTACACAACCTACTAATAATATTACATATAAAAGATTGATTCACAGTTCTACCCATTAAGCCGAGGGGATGGTTAGAGGGGAAATCAGAATTTTTTCTGACGTTCGCTCAGATTTTGGAGGAGGGAGAGTCATGTTTAAAAACTATTGGTTCCTATGTAGGGGCTGTAAATTACCCATAGTAATGGGGCTTTTGCTCATTGGCTGCGGTGAAGAAACCCGTTTCAGTTCTGATCAAGTGCCTGATGGATTGAGGAAGCAAGCGGAAAGCATCACGGAAGACAGCGATCTTGAAAGACAAAACAGCGATGATGCTGTTGGACAAGAAGGCATTGACGATATCGTGGGCCTTGATGAAGACCGCGATGGCAACTCTCAGTCCATCGAAACCCTCGACGAGTTCCGTTTACTGGAAACGTTTAGCTTTGGGGAAGGGTCTGCAACTGACTTGGTGGACTATCTCATCGTACTAGACAATTCGTGTTCCATGGAAGATATTAGGGATCAAGTCAGCGACGGCTTTTTAGCCATCATCGATCGCAATGTTTTGCCGGCCAGAGCTAAGTTGGCAGTCATGAACACCATGCACGGCCTAGAACCAGATTACGATCAGACGGGGACAGGAATCACAGGTTATGCCGGTATCGAAAAGGAACCTGGGTTTTTAGACTTTGTCCATCAAGATGCTGTGGAAGAATATCGAGCCCTCGGTACCGACTACACTGACGAATGGTCTGTGGATGCCTGTAACGAACGATGGTTCAGCCCAACTGCTACTAATGCCAACGGAGTCTCCTGCCTAGAGGCTGCAACCCAATCATCCTTTTCTTGTTTAGGGGCAGAGGCAGGCTTGCAGGCCGTGAAACAGCTACTTACGATTAATCAAGGTAATAAGGTTTTCAGAGACGGCGCGATCGTCAATATCATTTTTGTTTCAGACACTCACGATCCTGGCACCAATTCGGCCACACTTTTGGCCAGCAGGCCCGACTATGACGATTTGCAAGGCCTGCTCGACGCGATGCAGCCGACAGCTGGATTAAAATTTCATGCCATCGCTCCCACCTCTGTGTGTACAGTGGAGCAGCTTTATGATTTGTCTTACAACACCATGGCCACGGCATCGGGAGGGCTCACAGAAGACTCTTGTACGAGCAGCGATTACAGTGATTTTATGATGGATATGGTGGAGACCAGTATAGTCCCGAAAGACCCTATTTTCACAACGTCAAAGGCATTTTCAGAAATAGAGTCCGTTAAAGTAAATGGTACCGAAACAAGTAACTACACAATTTTAAATAAACAAAGTATCAGAATCTCTGAACTAGAAGGCAGTACCTCGAGTGCATCAATCGAGATCACCTACAAAAAATAGAGTCGCAAAGAGTACTTAACTAAAAAGGAGCCGACAAGGCTCTTTTCATTCCCCTCCCTTCACAATATATCAATACCTTAAAACTACCGTTTCGCATTAAAAGGCTTATTAGCTCTATCAAGTCACAATATTTTTTTAGTTCAACGAAACGGAGTCTAATCATGTTGAGAAACCTCATCTTACTTGGCAGCTGCCTACTCATTAACCCTAGCGTCGCCTTATCCGATACCTGTGATAATCGCGTTAAAGACGTGTCCAACAGTCCGACTGATGCTGGACCATATAAAGTCGGTGCTCGCACTGTCAACGTAGGCAACTTGGGGATAGAAGTTTGGTACCCTTCAGATGTCGAAGATGTTTCAAACCTGTCACCAAAAACCTACGATCTGAGAAACCAACTGCCTGATCGCGAGGGAGCTAAGATTCCTGACGCTGAAAATCCTATTCAGTTTTGCGACTGCTACCAAGATCTACCGATAGCCGTGGGTCAAGAGTCCTTTCCTGTAGTTGTTTTTGTGCACGGAACTGCCGCATTTCGCACACAGGCCCTACCCCAGATGACCCATTGGGCCAGTCGAGGCTTTATTGTTTTATCTGCCGATCATCCACGTATTCGTCTTAAGGACCTCTTGGGAAGAGGAGGCCTCATTGGTGCCATTCTTGCTAATCAAAAACGTGATGTGAGGAACATGATAGCAGCCTTAAATCGGGGCGATCGCGCTTTCGACTTCCTCGAAGGTCGCTATGATTTAACTCGTATTGGCCTTTCAGGACATAGTGCCGGCGGCAATGCTATAGGGGATTTAGGCGACATCCCAGGGGTCAAAGTTCTTATTCCCATGACTGCCAATCGCATCACGCCTAATCCTCAAATCGAATCTGTGTTGGTCATGGGAGCTGCGCGGGATGGTGTAGTCCCCTACTCTAGTCAAGAAAGTGGGTACGAAGGGTATCCTGGTCAAAAAACGCTGGTCACCATAAACAATGCAGGCCACCTTGCTTATTCTGAAATCTGTTCTTTAGGTGCAGAAAATGGTGGAATTCTTGCTATCGCCATCAAAAACGGTGTGAGAGTGCCCAGTATAGTTGAGCGTTTAGGTTACGACGGCTGCGCACCAGACTTTTTGCCACCACAAGAAACCTGGGAAATCATTAACTATGCAACAACAGCTGTTTTGGAAGATGTTTTATATTGCAGCGAAACCAGTGCGCCAGCCTTAAAGGCGCTACCCTCAGTCTTTGGCGATGAAGTGACCTTCAAGTCCAACCAACTATAATCGGAAAACAAGCCAGATGCTCGTCATCTGGCGCCTCCCACACGACTATGTGACTCCATAAGATAACATGGCATCAGCTACCTTGATAAAGCCGGCAATGTTAGAGCCTTTAACATAGTTGATAGCGTCGGTATCTTGCTGTTTGCCATGCTCAACACAAGAAGCATGAATACGCTTCATTATTCCTTGGAGACGTTGATCCAGCTCTTCCCAATCCCAGGACAGGCGCATACTATTTTGCGACATTTCTAAGGCGGACACTGCGACCCCACCAGCATTGGCAGCCTTACTCGGCGCATACAAAAGCTTAGCGTCTAAAAAGTACTCAGCGGCTTCAGCTGTGGAAGGCATGTTTGCCCCCTCTCCAATGGCAATACAACCATTTTTGACAAGGGTTTTCGCGTCTTCTAAGTGAATTTCATTTTGTGTCGCAGAAGGGAATGCTAGATCGCAAGGAACTGACCATGGGGTTTTGCCTTGTATATACTCGACTTGAAACTCCTGTGCGTACTCTTTGATGCGCCCACGGCGATTTTCCTTCAGATCAATTATCCATGCCAGCTTTTCTTTTGTGATTCCGTTTTCGTCATAAATAAAGCCATCGGAATCTGACATGGTGACGACTTTCCCACCTAGGTCAATCAGCTTCTCAGCTGTGTATTGCGCGACATTACCAGAGCCAGAAATAGCACAGATCTTACCTTCTATGCTATTACCGGCATGTTTCAGCATTTCTTGCACGAAATAGACACAACCATAACCTGTCGCCTCTTTGCGTATCTCACTACCACCGGTTGTCAATGACTTTCCAGTGATAACCCCAGTATGATTGTTTGCGATGCGCTTATATTGGCCATAAAGGTATCCAACCTCCCGGGCCCCAACTCCAATATCTCCTGCTGGTACGTCGATATCTGGTCCGATATGCCGAGACAGCTCGATCATAAAAGCCTGGCAAAAGCGCATGATTTCCCGATCCGATTTTCCTCGCGGATTAAAATTGGCTCCCCCCTTTGCCCCGCCGATGGGCATCGTCGTGAGACTATTTTTAAATATTTGTTCAAAACCCAAGAATTTTAGAATGCTGAGGTTAACGGAAGGATGAAAGCGGAGCCCGCCTTTATAGGGCCCAATGGCGTTATTGAATTGAACGCGATATCCGCGATTCGCCCGCACATTGTTATCATCATCGACCCAACTGACGCGAAAAATGAGAATCCGATCCGGCTCTGTTAGTCTTTCTAAGATCGATTCTTCTGCATACTTTGGATTACTTTGAATAAAAGGGACAATGTCCCGCGCCACCTCTGCGACGGCCTGATGAAATTCTAGTTCATCTGGATTGCGCTTGATTAAGCCTTTCATAAAGGAATCAAGCTCTAATTGTTCAGCCATATAACCACCATGATAAAAGGTCCATAGATGGCAATAGAATGGCACAGAACGAAAAAAAAGAGTAGCGAATGCTACCCTTTGAATGCCTGAATGTTTCGTTGACGAGATACCTTCGTCTTAGATGTTTGCCCTTACAGGTTGGAGACCAGATTCCGGCACCTGAATAGGCTTCCATCCTTTACCAATTTCAGGTAAGGGATAGTGATCCATGATTTTTTTACCTGTCACATACATCAGAGCAGGGACCGCTATTGGGAACATAGCCGATACACTGTAAGCAATAAAGAGCGCAGACTGTTTAGCGGCCCCTTCGATCATACAAGGAGCAGTGCTAAGTGCGATAAAAGCGCCGAATAAAATCAATGGAGCAATGACTGCAAGGTTTGCAAAGGTGGTCTTACTTAGATTTACGGTGGATAAGAATAGAGTATTTAGTGATAAAACCAGGCAAAATGCAGCAACAAGCACCGTTTCTCTCTGCCAGGTAAAATAAAGCAAAATCGGTATCGCTACCAACAGAGCAGCAGTTGTTCTGGTCGCAATTTGGCTGACGGAATAAGACGTCAAACTCATGGCCTTCCCCCCTTTTATGGAACACTCAAATTTTTTTTTATTTTTTCTATGGTGCCTTATTCGGTGGCGCTCGTAAATCTTTTTTCCTAATCACAAGTCCTCTGTTTTTTTCCAATAGATCTTTTTTCTTGAAATATTAGACAATTACAAAGAACAACAGATATGTTAACTTTTCTTAATAAAGATACTTACGGATCACTCATCATAGAAAACTCAAAATCTTTCCTTCGACGATGGGCGAATTTCTATTGGAGCAATCAATTTTTTCGCATTAACATAGGGAAACACTCGGACAAAAAGGAGAACAGGTGAGAAAAGTAGGACTGATGGCAGTAGTAGCAAGTATTTTTATTGGCTGCCAAACGACAACGAAAGATGGAGACAAGCCAAAAGCCAAGGTTTCCCATAGCCTTAAGCAACAGACTACCGTCGAAGGTATTACAGAGTACCGCATGGATAACGGCCTAAAGGTATTATTTTTTCCCGATCCATCAAAGGCTAAAGTCACTGTTAATATAACTTATTTTGTCGGATCCCGGCACGAAGGCTATGGCGAAGCAGGAATGGCTCATCTGCTTGAGCATATGGTTTTTAAGGGGACACCTACGCGACCAAATATATGGGAGGCCCTCACAGAAAAAGGGGCACAGTTCAACGGTACAACGTGGACGGATCGTACCAACTATTATGAAACGCTTCCTGCTACAGACGAAAACCTTGCTTGGGCACTCAGCATGGAAGCAGACCGTATGATCAACAGCAAGATCGACCCAAAAGATCTTGCCAAAGAATTCTCTGTCGTGCGCAACGAGTTTCAAATGGGCGAAAATTCGCCTTTCCGCGTACTACTTGCGCGATTACATTCCGCAGCCTTCCTGTGGCACAACTATGGTAACTCCACCATAGGTAATAGAAGTGATATCGAACGGGTTCCCGCGGAAAGCTTAAAGCGATTCTACAAAAAGTATTACCAACCAGATAATGCCATGCTAGTCGTTGCTGGCAAGTTTGACAAAGATAAAGCCAAAGCTCTTGTGGAAAAACACTTCGGCACGATTCCTCGCCCCGAAAGAAAACTACCAAAAACTTATACAACGGAGCCTGTTCAAGATGGAGAGCGCTTGGTTACGTTAAGACGTAATGGCGAAAACCCTTTGGCTGGGGTCCTGTATCATATTCCATCGGGTGATCATGAAGATTATGTTGCTATGGACGCCATCGCTTATATTCTTTCGACAAAACCAAACGGAATTCTTTATCGGGATTTTGTCACAAAAGGTACACTTACTAGCGTCTACAGCACAACCTTCGGTTGGCATGATCCAGGTACTTTTTGGGCGGTAGCCGAAATGAATCCAAAGCAAAACCCAAAACAGGTCTTGGATCAAATCACAAAACGGATCGAAAACTTATCTCCTGCCGAAATCAAAAAAGAAGAGGTGGAACGGTTTAAGAAAAAAACTCTGAGTGAGATTCGCGTTGCCGATGCCAACAGCCAACAAATCGCCATAGAGTTATCGGAATGGGCGGCCTTGGGTGACTGGCGACTTCGCTACATATATCGTGACCGCATTGAGTCTTTGACCACGGAGGCAGTACGTAAAGCTTATAAGAAGTATATGCTAAGGAGTAACCGCACGGCTGGAATTTTCATTCCAACCAAAAACCCCGTAAGAGCTACGATTCCTCCAAAGCCCGATACGAGCAAACTTGTAGCGTCATATAAAGGGAAAAAGACGGTAGCCATGGGTGAGGCCTTTGATCCTAGTTTTGAGAATATCAAAAGTCGCCTAAAGACTTTAAAGTTGAAATCTGGAAATCCGGTGGCTGCTCTCAGCAAGAGAACTCGTGGTGAAAAAATATTCATCGAAGTTGGTCTGCGCTATGGTAATGCCAATAGTCTATTAAATAAGGGACTTATTGAATACTTCACCCCTATTCTCATGACTAGAGGAAGTCGCAACCTAAGCTATCAGCAGTTAAAAGATAGGCTTGTTGCTATCGACTCAGGGATCAGTGGTGGAAACAGTTCTGACGGAGTTGCAAAGTTTTCCATTAGCACTGAAAAGAAACATCTCGAAGAGGTATTGAAGATCTTCAATGAACTACTAAACCAACCGCGATTTGATGCCGAAGAATTTGACGTGTTTAAAAAGCAAATTTTATCTAGTTTAAGAAGCCAGCTATCAGAACCTAGATCGATTGCCAGTGAAGAGATGGAAAAAGCCATGAACCCTTTTCCCAAGGATTCTGTCCACCACGTTTATTCTACTAAAGACACGATTGCGCAAGTCGAAAAACTCACACTAGATCAGGTTCGTAATTTTTATCGGCAGTTCTATACAACGAAAAACGCTACTTACTCGGTAGTTGGCGATTTTGATGATTCCAAAATTGCCAGTCTACTGAATAAGACCATCAAACCAAAATCGAGCAAGATTACTTACAAAGAAATTGTCAAGCCACTCCAATCAAATATAGCCACCAGTAAAGTAGTGAACACACCAGATAAAAAAGGAGCCATGGTGATGGTTGGCCATACACTGTCGTTGGGAATCGACGATCCCAAATACGCTTCCTCAAAGCTAGCAGGTTTTGTTTTTGGCCAAAGCGCTAGTTCAAGAATGAATAATCGACTTAGGCAAAAAGAAGGCTTTGCCTATGGTGCTTGGGGAGGATTCTCGCCAGCAGCGCAAGGTGATTATGCCCAATTCACAGCCGGCGCTATATGCGGCCCAGAAAACGCCCAGCGCGCTTTAGAGATCATCATCGAAGAGGTGAAGCTTTTCGCCGATAAGGGACTTACCAAAGACGAAATGACGAAAGCTAAATCAGGCTACGCCGAACAAGAGAAAACCCGTTTTGCCAATGATAAAACATTAGCATCACTCTTAGAGTTTTCGCTTAGATCAAAACTTAACCTTGATTTCTATATCAAGCGTTCGAAAGCGATTCAGTCCTTGACTCTCGAGCAGGTTAATCGGGATATCAAAACCATGGTCCAAGCCAACAGACTTACTAAAGTTGTGGCGGCCGACCTAAAAAAAGCTAAAAAATAGGAACCAAGGAAAATCGAGTTTATCCCTCGATTTTCCAGCAACGATGGGGAGCGCGATTGCGAAAGTCAGCGGTCAACATCTCCTTGGTAACCTCATTGTTTTCAGTAAGATCACTGTGATTAGGTCGAAAGGCCTGATGATTAGTGGAAAACAAGCAAATCCCTCCTTTATCAAGCAACCCTTTTGTAGAGTCAATCAATATCGGATGATCATCCAACACAGAAAACTCTCTATTTGGTCCTCGACTGGAGTAGGAAGGAGGATCTAGTACTATCAGATCCCAAGTTTGGCCATCAGATCTCGCCCGATCTATAAAATCGAAAACATTTGCAGTCACAAACTCATGGATATTAGTTTCGAGATCGTTATTGGAAAAATTTTCTTTCGCCCACTGGTTATAGGTATCAGAAGCATCCACGGAAGTTATAAGACGAGCCTTACCTGCAGCTGCGTATACGGAAAATGAACCAGTGTAGGAGAAAAGATTCAGAACCTTTTTACCCTCAGCAATTGACCGTACAAACTTCCTTGTGTTGCGATGATCGAAAAATAGTCCAGTATCGATGTAATCATCCAGTTTTACAATGAAGTTGAAGTGAGATTCTTTGACGAGAAGGCTGTTTTCAGACCTCGATAATCTTTGGTAACGACGACTTCCATCACTTGGTCTAGTCTGTCGGCGTTTTGGGTGTACGTGACTAAGAGGAACAGAAAAAACATCAGCAACAGCTAGGCACATGGCTTCCAACCAAGCAGGATCTTCCGTTTGTTTGCGCATGTATTCACTAACGACAAAATGATCATCATACTTATCGATTAAGAGTCGGATTTCTGGAATATCAAGCTGATAGAGACGAAAGCTGTTTGTCCCATCTTTAGCGAACTCTTTTTTTAACCTCTTGAAATTTTTCCTGAGGCGATTGCCAAGCATAATCGCTTGCTGCTCTATTTGTTCCTGAGAATAATTTAGATTTTTGTTCAAAGCTGCCTCCTAGCGCCGTGGCTCCAGGTGATAGCACAAAACTGCGGTGCTTAGGTATCAAATAAGCTAAAAAGGCTCGTAATCTATCACATTTAAACTATATATGGTAGGAGGCCTGGAGCCTTTTCTCAGCTTTCGGGCCTCAATTTTATTAATAAAAACAACGGCTTTAAAAGAATTCTAAGATTTGTCTCAATTCCTACATCTTTATTACGATAAAGCCTAATAGAGCCGTTAAAATGGAGATCGGTATGAAAATTCTTGTTGTTGAAGACAGCCCATCCATAAGAACAGTGATTAAGTATATTGTTGAGAACGAAGGTTGGGATTTGACTGAAGCTGTCAGCCACGAGGAGGCGAGTACTGTTTTCGATCGCGCCAAAGAATTCGATCTGGTTATCGTCGATCACGGATCACAAAAGCTCGACGGCCTGGAAGTCCTACGTCAATTGCAGAATATTGGCTATCAAGGAAAAAGTATTGTCATCTCACTAGATGATCGTGAGCGATTTATCGAAGAAGCTAAAGGTCTGGGAATATCCGGTTGGCTTCATAAACCATTTACCAACGAGCATTTCTGCCGAGCTGTTGATCACGCCATGGGCGAAGCTCTACTTGGAAAAAAGACTGCTTAAGCAGAGCCTTCGCACTTTATTATGACTTTAGATTTTTAAAACCCCCACCAACGCAAATCACTTTGCCAATCCGTCTGGTTTAGCCTACAATGCGGTAAGTTTTCATTACAATTCGGTGTGATTATGCTTAGAAAAGCCTTAATGGTCTATTTGATGCTCGTCTATTGCCTATCCTTAAGCTCCAAGGCCTATGGCACAACCAAATACCCGATTCTTTTGCTTCACGGCGTAGCTGCAAAGAGTGAGGTATTGGGTGCGCACTATTTTGGTCGGCTCCCAAAGGCCTTAAAAAGTAAAGGCTATGAAGTCTTCGACGGCAATCACCTTGCTTGGGGAAGCTTTGATCAAAATGCTAATATCCTATATGAAGATATTAACTACATAACGGAAGAGCTGGGCTACGAAAAGGTCAATATTATTTCTCATTCCAAGGGTGGTCTTGATGCCCGCTACATGCTGTGGAAGTATAGTCCAGTAGGAATTTCCAATCGCGTGGCCTCGTTGACTACACTTAACACACCGCACCGAGGTTCCGTCACTGCTGACTCTTTGTTCGCTGTGGTCCCAGATAGTCTTCACTGGATACCGGTCATGATAACTAACGTTATTGCAGCCTTTCAAGGTGAGTGGAACACCGACTCACTAGCTGTCTACCAATCCATGCGTACCGAGGATATGGCTTTTCTAAATGCCATTATAGGCGATCCATCGGAGGGTTGCGCCTATGAGGTCTATTGCCAAAGCTATTCTTCAATTGTAACGGAAAGCATCGCCGATAAGTTTTCACAAACATTAGCCTGGCTCAACAAACAACTAGGTAAACCCGTAAATGATGGACTAGTGGCCGGAGAGCACTCGCAATTTGGGCATTTTCGAGGTCTGGTAAAACCAGATCAAGGCGATAGTATATCTCATTTGGGAATCATAGATCGTGGAAGAATCATTAGTCACGGTGGAACACCAGGCTTTGACCCCATTTCCTTTTATCACGACATACTCCTCGACTTAGAGGAAAAAGGGTTTTAACAAGCCTCAAAAATATTATCGTTTATTCTATAAGGAGCTTTCTGTTTCAGCTTTCGGCGCCACCCGTCTAGTATTTCGCTTTGCGGCAAGAGGGTCTTTCTTTACAAGCCATTTAGGGTCTACAATAGGCTCATTCATGGCAGTTAGGCATTCTTCCGAGCAGCATCCATCGTATTTTTCGAAGCAAGTGTCACAGGACACGTGAAGTGTATGACAGTATTTCCATTTACAGTTTCTTTGGGTGTCAGCTTTAGTTCCACAGATGTGGCAGTGAGCAACAACATCGTCGGTGACGCGCTCCCCCAATCTATCATCAAAAACAAAGTTCTTTCCGATAAACTTTGACTCTAATTCGTCTTCTTTAACCTGCCTTACATAGTCAATGATGCCACCATGAAGCTGATTAACATCTTTAAAGCCTTTATGCTTTAGCCAGGCACTTGTTTTTTCACATCGGATGCCACCAGTGCAATAGAGTAGAATTTTCTGATCCTCTTTCCCTTGCAACATTTCGGTCACCACTGGAAGCTGCTCGGAAAAAGAAAGGACATCCGGCTTAACGGCTCCTTTGAAATATCCGACCTCGGACTCGTAGGCATTGCGCATATCAACAATTACAGTATCGTCTTGCTCCATGGCCTCATTAAAATCCCTTGCCGAAAGGTGTTTACCCACGTTGGTAACATCGTAAGCACCATCATCCAAACCATCGGCTAAGATCCGTTTTTTTACTTTAATACAAAGCTTTACAAAAGAAGCTTGTTCATCAGCCAAAGCGATTTTTAAAGGTACGTTAGGAAAATACTTTTCTAAACTTTTTTCAAACTGTTGCCAGTTAGGCAAAGGAATACTCATTTGAGCGTTGACGCCCTCTTCAGCAAGATAGATTCTGCCAAGACAGCCAAGAGACTCCCACTCCCGATACAACGTATCCCGTAATTGAGATGGATCCGCAATCAAGAAGTAGCGATAGAAGGAGATCGTCTTACGCTCGAAGGACTCCTTGGCAATCTTTGCCTCGAGAGTTGGACGGTCAAATTTATTATGTAATAGCTCTTGAGTCATTGCGTTTTCTACCTTTTTCTGACGATTGCCAAATCACCGATATTCTAGACTATCGTGGGTGACATTTCGCTTGGTCATATCAATTTTTCCCAAAATCTCCAAGGTGTTTTCTGGTAGTTACGCGCTATTTAGACATCCCAAATATGACAGTAGAACCGAAATTCCTCCATGATTTTAGTTATTAAAGACCTAATGATTCAAAAAAACATACCGAAATACTGACTATGGGAAAACATAAAAAACAACTAGGACGATTGCGACTTCTCGGGAGTCTCCTAACCAGCATTTGCTTTTTTTGGCCATTGTGGGTTGCGGCAGATACTCAGCTTGACAGGCAAAATTTTGAAAGCCGGTACTTAGACGAACCATACCCATTTTTTGAGAATCAACTCGTAACAGGCGAGGCGATTCGAGGACCTGAAACAAAGGAGATTCCGATCTCACAGCTCTTCCATAAAGACAGCGTCGAGCAGTTAAACCTACCGACAATGGGCACATTCTTAATCGAACTTCCTCAGTTAGGCGACCGGCAATGGGGTATAAAAATCCCCGAAATTCCCACTTACAATCTATATATCAACCAGCAGCTCGTCAAAAGCAAGGGTAATATAGGCGAGGAATCAAGCGCTGAGAGAGGCTCAGAAATCGTAGTTTTGCCTCAATCAGATCAACCCATTACCCTGGCCCTTCAGGTATCCAGCGAACATTATGGATGGTTCATGCCACTCGGCAAACTCGAGTTGGCACCAGCAAAGGATTTGTTGGAAGAGCAAAGGCGCAAAGACCTCTTGATTGCATTTGTGATAGGGGCCATTGTCATTTCTGGTATCTATCAGTTTTCTATTTTTGCATTGAATCGAAGAGAAAAGAGCTATATCATTTTCGGCTTTTTTTGCAGCCTAATGGCAGCACGATTGGCATTAGGAAGTGATACGGCGATGTTAAGCCGCTTTTTCCCAAATTTCTCCTACGAATGGTCCTGGAAAATTGGCTTTATGGCCTATTACGTGTCTATACCTCTATTCGTTTGTTTTATTTATCGAGAGTTCCCTAGACTCGTGCCTGCTATCCATATCAAGATTACTTCGATCATAGGATTGATTTCTACAATCATTGTGCTCTTCACAAACAATAGCTTCTACGGAACCTATAATTGGATCTATCATTTCAACTTTATCTACGCTTCCCTGGTTTCTTGTTATGCTATAGGTAAATCATTTAGGAATGGTCTGGTTGGTTCTCGCACAATGGTCCTCGGGGTCACTACAATGACTGCCTGTACAGCTAACGATATCATGATTATTCAAGATATGTATAAAGGTCCCGAGCTTGTGTTCTTTGGGCTTTTGGTGTTCATAAGCTGCCAAAGCTTAATCCTAGCACTCAAATTCTCTCATGCCTTCAAAACACTTCGCCATACAAAAAGAGAGCTATCAAAAATAGTATACCCTCATATGATCGAGCAAATCGTTGCTGGAGAAAAATTGGAATCTACGATGCCTGTGGGTTTTCAGCATGCTATTATCATAAGCTTTGACATCGTAGGCTCGACAAAAATTCAGCATAAGAACTTTGCTTTGACCCTGGAAAATGTCATGGCTAGACTACAAGGAGAACTTAATACAGGCTATAATGGAGCGCGGTTTCAGTCTAATGGATATCGGCTTAAAGAGATGGGAGACGGCCTGTTAGTTTCCATTGGCTTTCCTTTCCATCAGCCTACCGATCAAAATCTTGCGGAACATGCAGTACTCATGGCAGAAAAAATGTGCGCTATTTTCAAAGAAGAAATGGAACGACTAAGACTGAAGCAACCAAGTTTCTGTGGAGTCGGCATTGTTGAGGGAATGGTAGAAGGCTTTTTCCGACTTCAGGAACTAAACAATATGATCTTCGCGGTAGGCCAGTCAACCTTGCCATCCGTTATGAGAACATGAGACGGGTCGTATACTACGAAGAAGGCTACAAAGGGAGTCTTATTTTTATCCAAGACTCAGTCTTTCAAGCGCTCAATGGTGACATGCGACGAAAGTTTTTCCATTGGAATTGCTCTGATGATGGTCACAAAATTCGAGACGATCTTCACGCAAAGCAGGCATGGTATAAATTTGTTCCTGCCGCAGGAAAGCCGCATGTTGTGACTCCTGACCAGGAGTCCGCCTAAACCTCATATGTAATCTTGAGCAAAAATATCTGGCTCTGCACTTTTGCCCGTCACTTAGTTATTTATAGACACAGACGACGAAGATGACGAGGACGAAGAGCTAGAACTCGAAGATGGTTCACTTTGAAGAAGCCCTTCAACAGTCCAAGCACTAGCTTGTAACGCAGTGGCGTTATTATTCGAAGAATCGCTATCTTTCAACGCGGTGAATGCAGAGAATTCGTCCCGAGAAGTCGCCCGGAACTCTAACTCCGTAGGCTGCTCGATATCGCTAAATGCGAAAATAATAGCGGTGCTGCTAGACGTGTTGCTTGGCAGATCGATTGAAAACGAGCCATCGTCATTGACACGAACGCTTTCAAGAAATTCAGCATCGTCTTTGGCGCCGGATCTTAAGGTCTTGTCTGACAAATCAATTTTACGTTTCGAAAGTGTCCAAATTCCCACAAACAAGTCTTCGGAGTAAGGAACAGCCGATCCAGCCGGTGCAGAGAGGACTTCAGAATTCTCCCCATCAGAGATCAAAATATCGTCAACACCTCTCGAGAGATATCCTGGTATTCCTTCATCGTCATCGGAGACTTTTCCACTATCACTGGCAGAGGCCTTGCCATCTATAGACCCAGCGTTACCGCCACCATAATCACGAGTCACTCCACTTCCATACATTCCTGATTGGTTGCTTGAACAGGATAAGCAAAGCACCAAGACTAAAATGGATAGTGTATATGTTCTTAATTCTTGCATAAGGCTCCTCTCAAAGGCTTTATCGGCAACGCTTATGCACGGCTTTAAAGGTATTAAAAAACACCAATTTATTCATTAAAATTCATATAGTTAAAATAACATTACCGACCGAATATTTTAGATTCTCTTTGAATTTCCCGATAGATTTCAAAAGTATGGGAGTCTAAATTTGGTACAAACCACGAGATGGACCCACACCCTAATCGATTCGGTTAAACGGCAAGTTAAAGCCGAACTAGACGGCGTCCTCGACCAAGGGGGTCCAAAAAAGCGCCTCGCCTATATTCATAAAGAAATTAAGAAGTTAGAAAGCTCAGTAAGTTCTGAAGACCTACTTAGACTATTTGTCCTAATCGTCTCTGCCCTCCTGCATCATAAGCAATGGGGCGGACTACTAACGGCTCAAATCAAAAAACTGGCATCCCTTGGCTATCATGTACTCCAAATCCAAGGTGTTCAGCCTGAAACCTCTCAAATGGGCTTTCTTTATGGCGAAATCCATATGGCATTGAGTCAGATCTTTCGCCAGGAAGGACAGCATAGGGCAGCGTCTTGGCAGCAGGACGTGTGCAAACAGGTGGCAAAACGCAAACCTCCGGGCGGGGCTGGGTATCAGACTCTGGCAAAGGCGATTAGAGGCATGCGTCTGGGTCAGGTATCTCAAGCATTTCTTGAATACAAGCACGCGTTGACACTTAATCTGAATGAGGGACAAAAAGAGACCGCTCTCATGGGGCAACTTCGATCGCTCAGACTACTACAACGCCGTGACGAGGCAAACCACCTTATTCAAGAACTAAAAGCCCAAGACAGCTATAGTCGTAAATTCCGGGGTGAATTAGATTGGGAGACCGTCTGCCTCGAGGCAATGTTTTGCGAGAATCTTGAGCCCATGATTCATTCTGTTCAAAAAAGCAACTTTCATCATCAACCAGTTTATTTACTTGAAGCCTATCTTTGGGTATGTGCCTGGCCTCAGAGAAAGTGGTTAGAGAAACTCCCCAAGATCCGTAGCATGATCAGAAAAAAAGATTTCGACACAAAGTCTTACCCATTTTTTGTCAAAGCTAATCGTTATTTAGAGCAGTGTTTCGACAAAGACATTCCCTTGATTATTCGGATTAAAGACCTAGGGAGTATCTTTCAAGATTCGTCTCAATTTCTCGCAATAGACCGAGAACTTCTCTACTATGTAGCAGCTTCGCGTTGGCTTGCAAAAAGTCAAAGCCCAACATTGGCTTCGACGATCTTGGGTGAATATGAAGGACTTTGCCTAAAGATTACCCGAGGGCAAAGCAATGATGTTTTTCGTATTGCTGGAGACCTCTACGAACGGGGCTGGTATACTGTTGAGTCATCTTAGGTATTGCGGCTTTTTATAACGAAGTCAGGAAGTCATTAATTTCTGCGATGGCGGAGGGAAAATCAAGATCTGCCGGGCTATTAGCAACGATCATTTTTTTGGGACCTGCCCCCTGGGGAAACGTTCGTTGGGGCTCACCTGGTAAATACAAACCGAAAACAGGCACTTTAAAGGCACCTGCAACATGGAGCGGTCCAGAGTCATGCCCGACGAAAAGATCTAAGCCATTCATGGCCGCCGCTACCAAGATAAGATCAGGGTGATTGCTGTAATTAAGGAGTGATTTCTCTTTTTGATCCGGGTGTTCTTCCATCATGTCTTCGAGCTCCCGTTTAGTCCCAAACCATAGAACTTGCCGATTGGCAGATTCGAGAGTTTGGGCTAAGGCAAACCAAAACTCGAGGGGAGCACAGCGTTTTTTACTACCTGCAAAGGGATGTAACCCGACCAGGAGCTTTCCTTGTTTCGGCAACGGCAGTGCAGGCGGTTTACTCTGGAATTGATAAACTGCCTCAGGTTTGGACTCATTACTGACAAGACGTAGGATTTCTTCCATTACAGGTTGCTTACGATCCGGAGTCGCTTTGATGGTATCTAAAAACCATCGATTTTTTTTGCCAGCAAAACCAACAACCTCTTTGCTATTCAAAGTCCAAGCCACCATCGCTGATCGCCAGCAAGTACTAGTCAGATAAATACGATCATAGGTCTGACGCCTTACCTTCAGATATTCCTTAAAAAAACCTACATAACTCCCCTTTGCCGTTCCAGGGGATCGATCCCAAAAAGGATCGGAGGCAAAGGTTCGATCGATCCCCATCATAAACCCTGAAATGGGGCTTGCATATTTTTTGCACCAAAGATCAATCTTGCATGCTGGATCCCTCGATTTCAGATGATTAGTGATCCCTGTCGTAAACACAAGATCCCCTAGATTATCGAAACATATTAGCAATATACGCAAGTTTCAACCCCTTCTTCGCGCCTTATCTATGACATCCTTTTACTAGACAACTCCCAATTGGTTAAGGCAAATAAAAAATTTCTCTAAGTAGCTGGCCCCTCGAGCCGATACTTCCAAAGTAACGGAATATTCATAGGTGAAGCATGGGAATCCTAGTCATCGATGCCAACCCAATCCACTTAGATCGGGTCATTGGGATTTTAAAATCCTCAGGTTATGGCGAAATTTTTTCGTTCCAAAGCGTTCAAGATGCGCGGCGGTCGATGATTGGCGAAGAACGAACCTCTCTGAACGCCATGCTAGGTATCGATCTAGTACTCGTCGATGTCACTGGGGATCCCGAAGGGTTTCACTTTGTCGACAAAATAAGGCGATCTCCCGTCTATAAAGACATTCCTGTAGTGGTCATGTGCGAGGGCAATAGATCGGAAGCTATCTCTTCCGCCTTTGCCTATGGCGCCACGGACTTTATCAGCAAACCTGTTGATATTACAGAACTAAAGGCGCGGGCCCGCTCCGGAATCAAACTTAAGTACGAAATTGAGAGACGAAAGGCTCGCGAACGAGAGCTAATCGAGGTTACCAACCAGCTTTCTGATCTCAATGAAATCCTAGCGAACCTTTCATTGATAGATGCGCTGACAGGAATTCCAAACCGTCGCTGTTTCGACGACACCATTCAACAAGAGTGGCGTCGCGCAGCTCGACACGGCGGAGATCTAGCTTTGTTAATGATCGATGTTGATCATTTCAAGATGTACAACGACACTTATGGGCATCAGATGGGCGACACCTGCCTTCAAGAGGTCGCCAAAACCATAGGTCAACAGCTTCGAAGGCCCGGTGATTTGCTAGCACGTTATGGCGGCGAGGAGTTCGCGATTATTCTCCCTAACACTAACGCCGAGCAGACAGCTTCACTCCAAAAGGCCATCATGAGCGCCATTAGCGGACTTGCATTGGAGCACAATGCCTCTCCCACTAGCGATATTGTGACTATCAGCATGGGTGTCGCATCAGTCACTCCTGACAACGACATCAACTCACCACAAGAACTCATCCAGATTGCCGATCAGGCTCTATACAAAGCCAAAGAGAGCGGTAGAAACCAGGTTTATATCTCGGACAAAAAGCAAATATCGGCCTAAAAACACCCATAAAAAAATATGGTTTTTTTCCATTTACAAGCGCAATTTTGATGTTACGATGTTATGGTATTTAGCCATTTATTGAGGAGACCATAATGACAACGACTGCATTGAGTATTGGTGAAAAACTAGTGGGCTATTGTAAAGAAGGCAAAGAAGACATCTGCCTAAAAGAACTATACGCTGAAAATGCCCATAGCATCGAACCAGATGGGACTACAGCAAAAAATATCGATGAAATCCGCGGAAAGCATCAGTGGTGGGCGGAAAACTTTGAGGTGCACAGCGGTCAAGTAACAGGTCCATTTCCACATGGCGATCGATTTGCGGTGATTTTTGATATGGACACCACAAATAAGCAGAGTCAGCAGCGTTCGCAAATGAAAGAGGTTGGCCTTTACACCGTAGAGCAAGGAAAGATCGTCAAGGAAGAGTTCTTTTACGCACCAGAATAGAAAACAATAACACAAGCCTTGCTGGATGCAATCAGCCACAGCGTACAAAGGTACAAACGTACAAACATACGTGAGGACTGAGAGCTTCCAGCATAACGCAGCATCCGTAAAGAAACGCGAAAAAACCAGGAGCGCAAGGCTTGGTGGATGCGATCAGCCGCAGCGTACAAGCGTACGTGAGGACTGAGAGATTCCAGCATAACGCAGCGATCCTGGATTTTTTCGCGTTTCTGACTTAGGTCATAGTTACCAGCTCTTCAGCCGCCGTAGGATGAATCGCAACAGTATTATCCAAATCCTGCTTCGTCGCCCCCATTTTCACAGCAACAGCAAAACCCTGAATCATTTCATCAGCGGCAATACCCATGAGATGGATACCCAGGATTTTTTCTTCTGGCAGCTTAGTGATGACCCGCATATAGGTGCTAGATTTTCTTTCTGTCATGGCATGATACATGTTGGTGAATTTAGATTCGTATATCTTTAGCTGGGACTCACCATGGGCCTCAACAGCTTCCGCTTCGGTTAGACCCACAGTACCTATGGGCGGATGACTAAAAATAACAGTGGGAATCGTATTGTAGTCGAGTTTAGCCTCGGGTTTTTGGTTAAAGAGACGCTCAGAAAGCTGTCTTCCAGCAGCAATAGCCACTGGTGTTAATTCTGCTTTTCCTATGATATCACCCACGGCGTAGGTGCCGGCTTGTGTCGTATTTTGTTGGTCATCGACGATGACTCGGCCACGGGCATTGAGTTCAACACCTGCCTTATCCAAGGCTATGTCAAGGTTAGGATTACGACCTACGGCCCAAAGAAGGCAGTCATACCCTTTCAAGATTTCACCTTGAGTGGTCGTGAGTTCAAGGGTATCTCCCTCACGACAAACCTCAGATAGTTCGGTATTTAAAATGAACTTGATACCGTTTTTTGTCATCTCTTCTTGCAAAGACTTGGCTATCTTTTGGTCGAAGCTACGCAAAATTCCGTCACGCCTGAGAATCATCGTCACATCGCTACCTAGGGCAGCTAATACCCCTGCTAGTTCCACCCCGATATACCCAGCTCCAATGACAGCAACTTTTTTGGGTTGGTGCTCAAGATCAAAAAAACCATCCGACGTGATTCCAAGGTCTGCCCCTTTAACTGGGGGAACAAAGGGTCTGCCACCGGTGGCTATCAAAACGTGAGGTGCTGTGAACGTTTGGCCTTTAACCTCCACCGTATTCTTGTCGGCAAAGGAGGCCCAGCCATGTATGACTTCAACGTTAGATTTATCTAGATTGCGCGCGTAGATGTCGTTAAGTCTTTTGACATAGGCATCCCGCGAGGTTTTTAGAGTTGCCCAATCCAACTCTGTACTTGCCTCTCGAAAACCATATCCAGGAGCATCATACAGCCATTCAGCCATAGTAGCCGCATTCCACATCACCTTTTTTGGCACGCAACCAACGTTGACACAGGTACCACCGAGAGGACCACCTTCAATCAATAGCACCTTGGCGCCATACTGCGCTGCGCGCCTTGCACTAGCTATACCCCCAGAACCGCCACCTATTACAATATAATCGTAAGTCTTTGCATTAGTCGCCATGCCAAACTAATCTCCCATGCTTTCTGCGTTCTACCATCACTATGGGAATCTCCCATAAGGCTCCCACGTTATCACGATTCTTAGATGCGATGCTGCAAGTTTGTTTGCTGCGATAGATTTCAGCGGCGGCATTCATTCCAGTTGATCCATTTTGTGATAGATAGATGTAAAACATAGTGCTCAGAGGAGGCCCACCTGCAGCGTTTCCACAATTTGTGCCCCTTCAAGACTCGTATACTGTAAAAGGTTGGCATCTGGGCGGATAAATGTTTGAGCTCTTCGACCATTGAAAGATACCTTTGAATCCACAAATATCGCTTCTATGGATCTGTGATCGAAGCGATCCTCTAAGTGATGGGCAAACTGAATGATCATATCAGATTGGGTAGACATCATCTTAACTTGTAAAGGTGTGAGCCAATCACTTGGATAAATGACCTCGGTAGATCCATTGGAATAGTGAATTGTAAAGCGTGCAAACCCTGCTTTTTCAATAAGCATAACCTTCCATGAAAATCGAAAGCCTTCCTCAGTCCAAAGGGTATTACCTCTATAAGTGAGACTTCTAAGTGGAAGTAAAACTTGTATCAAGACATACAATACGGCAAGTGCTATTAACGGATAAGGAATAGGCTGAGGACAACGAATACAGCGATTCTTTGGGGATGCAAATTTCGACTTTATTAATATCATTCGCCGTGGCCAAGTTGGTGGAAAGAACAAAGCAGCCCCTGCGATCATTACCCAAGGAAATAGCCCAATAGGAAACAAAACCCAAGTCACAACATGAAAAAGGATTACACAAAGGTAAGCAGGTATTCGTGTTCTGGGATAAATAAGAAAGAACACTACAAAAAGATCAAAAAAAGCGCCTGCCCAACTCATTATATACGGAACGTAGTTCATCTCAAGAAACTGAGACAGAATCGGGACATATCCAGTTGCCTTAAGCCAGATGGAAAGCGGTTGAGCCTCGAGAAGCCAATCACTACCTAGCTTAGCTAGCCCTGCAAAAACATAGACGACTCCCACTTGAAACCGAAACAAGAACAACCAAAAAAATCGTAACTGTTGGCGTCCCCAAAGTCCAGGAAGAGATGGCATGAGTGCGAATCCGAACAGTATGATACTTATAAAATAATAGTGATTGAGATAGTTGGTCTTATCTATCAGCTCAATATAAGTGAAGCAAAAAAAGCTTATCGCAGCAGATAGTTTTGGTCGCCAACCAAATGCCATACCTAGACTAGAGAGAAATAAGGCGGCAAAAAGGAAATAGATGAATTCTTGGCTATATGGTTTGACCCAAGAAAACCCCTCATAGAAGAAAAAAAAGTCTGGTCTAATATACTGTTGCTCGATCCAACCGTAGTACCACTGCCGTAAAACTCCAAAGGCCAATAGAATACCGACCAAAAACCGATATACCATCAGGGAGTCGGCTGCAACGAGCTTATTAGCTTTTTGGTAAAAAGGGTACGCAGGACGCTGGGGAATCATTTAATCCCCGTCATTATCACTAAAGTTAATCGTCACATTTAGTAAGCTGGCTACATCTGTAGCCATGAGTTCTAGTAGTTCATTTACCTTCGATGCTAGGTCGCGAAGCTCTTCAGGCTTCGTTTGCAGTACCAATGCTAGGGAATTCCCTTCAATGTCATCAAGCTTCCCCTGTATATCTGAAAATCTATCCTTGATATCTTGGGCTATTTCAGGGGACTGATCTCGAACGACTGTATAAAGACCTTCCTTCAGAGGCTCATCAGCGGTTTTACCAAACAATGCTAATCCGAGGCCTTCGATATTTGCTCTGATCAAAGCCAGTGAGTAGGAACCATAGGGGCTTTCCACCTCGCGCAATCGCAAGCTACCATCAGTCTTGGGAGTCAGGGCTTGGTTTAGTTTTCGCCGTTCAACGGTTTGAAGGCCCTGGGTTATGGCATTAACCATGATGTCAAAAGGGATTTTTTGCCTCGAGAACTCAGACATATTAGAGCCTGCATCGACAAAGGCTTGGTAATAGAGACCAGCTTCGGGACTCCACTGAGCTTCTAGCTCACGACTCGACTCCAATAGATAACTTGACCAATTGATAAGATACTCGCAAAGATCAGTTTGCTTGAGATCCTGTAAAAACTCTTCCTCTAACTTACTATAAAGTAGGTATTCAACAGCGGAAAAACTCTTTATCAGCACACTTCCGCTTAACAGGGTAGGAGCAGTGAAGTCTTTTGCAGCAATATAGCGATCAATAGAAGCAGGCCTTGCAGGCCAAAAGTTGAACTCTTCAGAGAACTCAGTAAAGGGACCAAGTTGGTAAAATTCGACCCTTGCATGAGACTGAGTCAAAGCCAACCAAGACTGCTTCAAGTCAGATAGCTTATCAGCAGTTTTCGTAAGGCAAAGTGCCGAGGATTTAATGGAAAATTCTTCAGCACCGGCAGTAATCTGGCTATAACTTGGCCTTAGCAGCTCGTCAGCCCAAACTTTCAACTG
Organism: Pseudobacteriovorax sp.; assembly: GCA_013215145.1. Lineage (GTDB taxonomy): Bacteria > Bdellovibrionota_B > Oligoflexia > Oligoflexales > Oligoflexaceae > DT-89. The sequence continues at coordinate 162,845 of JABSRP010000011.1, read as the reverse complement.
CGGCTTGCGATCCGATGATTGTACTTCCGGATCGCTGCTCGAAGAGCTACAAGCAGAAAGGAAAGATAAAGAAAAGCACTGTAAAACTATTAGCCAATATCGCATTTACAAAGACTCCAAAAATCGAATCAACTCTTGCCTCTTGACAGTATCTAGCTCCTTAAAGCGTTGCTTAGACTCTTCTCCTTCTCCACCATGCCATAGAATAGCCTCGCTGAAGCCGCGGGCCCTACCATCATGCATAAGATTTAGGTGCCCATTCACGGTTTCTTGTAGTCCTAACCCCCAGAGTGGGGCCGTTCTCCATTCTCGACCAGTTGCTGTAAAATCGGGACGATTATCTGCCAAGTCTTCACCCATATCGTGCAGTAGTAGGTCGGTAAAGGGATGAATGGTTTGCTCACTAAAAAATGAGGATGCTTCATTAACTCCAGTTCGCCACGTACTTCGATGACAACTTTCGCAACCGATATCGACAAATACCTGATATCCATTTTGTACAGCTGGATCGTCGCTATGTCTTTGCGCTGGGACGGCGAGACTTAAAGAGTAAAGAGTCACATCGTCAAGTATCACATCAAGTAGCTCAGGTGAACCTCCAGACACAGCCAGCGTGCAATCACTTAATCCACCTGGACAATTCTCTTGAGGAAACATGCTCGAGGTAATCCCAATGTCACCGAGAAAGGCCCCTGCCGTTTGCTGCCGGATATTTGGCTGATTTGCCTTCCAACCAAAACGACCGATTTTATACGACTGGCTTTCCACATCCCAGACACGGTTGACCCGTCCACTAATTCCGTCACCGTTTTCATCATTTGGGTCTGCCAGATCTAAAATATCAGATTCATCAATCGCCTCCAAAAGTCCGAGACCAATCATGGCAGGAGCCACTCGAGGGGATATCATAACGTCTTCAGGAAGCGGCCCAAAAGCGAGTGACTTAAACCCATAGGTGGGTTTGCGAAGCTCATAAGTTTCGCCATCGGCAAAAGATCCAGAAATAATTTCGTAATTCACATATGGAAAAGCTTCTGCTTTGAGGGGAAGAACTGCGAAATTCTGAATCTGTCCACCATAATTCGGCACAGGAGCGGGTCCACCGGTTTCTGTTTCTCCAGGTACGGAGATCCTAAACAATAACGAAGTCATGGGTTCGTTTAGAGACAGTGGGGGCCGCCCTCTACCGTCTTCAAGGTGACAGGCTTCGCAGCTTCGAGCATTGAAATGAGGTCCAAGTCCGTCACGAGCCTTAGTCGAAGCAGGCGCCGTGACCCAGGGATCCCTAAAGAATGCTCGACCGCGAAAAAACTGCCTGGAAAGCTCCTTCGGAAAGCCTTTAGGCTCACGAGAAAAAGCGCCACTGGTTTTATCAAATACCGTGCCCGCCCCCCCCAATAGAGTTAAGTCTATCGAAGGAGCAACATCCCCTTTGGAGTTTGATTTCTGACAACCCGTAAGATGGAATAGCATTCCCGTGATGAGCATCATCACGGGTAAGCACGCTCTATTATTAGAGTTGAAAATCATTCGGGCAACTCAACAGAAATTGTACCTAAACCTACGGTTTCTGCGGCTTCTGCAAATTTATCTCCTAAGGTTTGCAATGAGACAACGATGGCATCTAGTTTCTCTCTACCTTCCGTTCCCACAAGCCCTGGAAGGATGACCTGATCAAAAGTCAACGGAAGGCTATCGATAGTTGTCAAGATCTCTGTCATTAGCGTCTGAATCTCTAGATCTAGTTCAGGATTGACTGCAGCCACCAAAACATCCAATCCAGGTCCATCGATCTGATCTGAGTAGCGACCCAGGTAAACATTTTGAATGCCCAATGCGTTCATTTTAATATCAGCATAAGTGTTGTCGCTGAAACAAGAGTGCTCATCTTCTTGCTCCTGAGTTTGCAGTGCGTTGTCGATCCGTTCCGCAGCTAATTCACCCTTCGCCATGATGCCTATAGCTGTGAAAATTGATTTCAAAGCATTGTCAGCATTTTGACTTAAGAAAAAGCTATTTCGATAGTTTTCTTGATCAGTCGCAGACCAGTCCGCGACGAGTGTCGTCAGGTCATCAACGATCAATTCCGAGGCAATAGAAAGGTAAGTCCCCCGTCGATCTGCATTGGGTGCCGTAGCGTCTTCAGAGAGTAAATAGTCTTTGTAAGACCGTTCTCCAGGGCCTGTTGCGCTCGTATCTTGTCCCCAAAGCAAAAACTCAACAGTGTGATATCCCGTGGCGATAGATTTTTCTGCATTGAATCCATCGGTAAGGAATATGTTGCCATCCGCTCCTTCGTTCAAACCAGCTATGGTTTCTTTGGTAAGGGCAATATCAGTGGCAGAGACGAGCCCACCTGTTGTGGAACCTTCGACGTAATCAACGTAGATTTCATCCATGGGCCAAGCATTGAGCTGACCTTCGGGACCATCTTCGTCATCGATGGGACCATCGTAAAAACGGAAGGCCTCGGTCTGACCATAGGGGTTGCGAGAGGCTAACCAGGCAGTTTTTGCATTAGAAAACCCAGCTTCTGTTGGCTCTGCCACGAATTCATTAACAGATTCGCTTAGTAAAGTGGCACCAACTAAAGCATCTTTGTAATTAAGGTAAACAAGTTCGGCATAGTTTGCGACCACCTCCTCCTTAGATATCGACTGCGGACTAGTCGAGTCGTCATCAGAGGAGCTTTCACAGGAAATAAAAGGTACGGTGGCTGCTAGTGCCAAAAGGTACTTTGTTGTTTTCATTGCAATTCTTCTTTCTGTAGGCTACTTTATACCGAATATTGATAATCATAATCATTTTTTGAATACGCCAGAGTTTGACTGCAGTCAAGAACTTATCTTGTCTCATTGTTTTTTTAATGAAGTTAAAAAAACGCTTTCGTCGTAATGAAACAATGCAATCAGCAAAAAATCTATGGTTCGACGATATTCAAGATTTTCAAAAAAATACCGCTACTCCATGGAGGAATCCTATTTTTATCGAAAGCCTTACTATGCCCTCAAAGTCATTGGATTGCAGAAAAGGATTATGCCCCCTCTCTAAGATCCGAGCATATGCCTTGGCTTTTACGTTCTTTTTTTTGGGCCTCCAAAGTATATGCCTGGGACAAGTTCCCGAACTTAAAACAGAACAAACACTTCTTTCCGAACTATTAGAAAAGGACTTCTTGAATCCTACGATATTCCAACTACCCGACCCTGATCACAGCTTTAGGATGGAAGACCTAGCAACCCCACAGGGAAAAGAGCTCTTTACTAAAAGTACCAAAACCGCTCCTTCTTTCGGTTGGACCTCAAGTCAGTTTTGGTTCTACATTCCTATCCATTCCCTCGATTATCAAGGCGAGATGCCTTTACTAGAAATTGCCTGGCCGCTTTTGGACCAAATCGATATCGTTCTTTACACGGATACCTTCGAAATAGTCAAAGAATGGAGGCTTGGAGATAAATTTCCCTTTTACCAGAGGCCTATTGACCATACAAATTTTGTTGTGCCGCTTCCCGTGTCTGAGCCTGGTAATTATCTTATTTTTTTACGAGTGGCATCCACTAGCTCTGTCCAACTACCCATACGCATATGGAATCCAAAGGCATATTATGAGCAAAGAGAGTACTTTACCACGGGCCAAGGTTTTTATTACGGCGCTATGCTTATCATGGTGATTTATAACCTTTTCATCTTCTTATCTGTTAGGCGCATCACTTATTTTTATTACATTGGCTTTGTCCTTGGATTTATAAGCATCCAATCGAGCTTAAAAGGAATCTCCTTTCAATACGTTTGGCCCAGCTATCCAGTACTTTCAGATTTTGCCATTTCCTTTGGGGGAACTCTTTGTCTTTGGTTTGTCATCGCTTTTGCCAAGAGCTTTCTAAATGTTACTAAGGCAGAAAAAAAATCCTACTATTTTCTGACCATCTGCCAGTACCTCATCGCTTGCCTAGCCTGTCTTTCATTGATAATGCCCTACGCCCTATATATTAAAATATTTGCCGTTTTCTGCGTCATCTCTCCCCTAAGTTCCATTGTTGTAGGATGTTCAAAGCTAGCATCTGGACAAAGAGAGGCCCGCTTTTATGTGGCTGCTTGGGTCGCCATCGTACTAGGGACTCTTCTTTATGTTGGAAAGCAAATTGCTGTCCTCCCCAGGAATTTTTTGACGGAAAACGCCATGCAAATTGGATCATTACTAGAAGTGGTTTTACTTTCATTTGCATTAGCAGATAGGCTAAACACACTCAAGCGCAAGCTTCAGCATGTCAATAAAAAATTAGAGTCTCATTTGGCAAACGTGGAGCAGCAGGTGGAAGAAAAGACGCGCGATATCCGATCGATACTAAAAACAATCCGTCAAGGCATCTTTATGATCATGCCAGAAAACTTAAAAATCCATTCAGACTATTCTCAACACACAACGATTATGCTGGACAAGAAACCAGGACTAGACCAGACTTTAGAGTCACTATTACTCGATAAGGTTAAGCTTTCGAATAATGATCGTGATCTTATGATGCAAACCCTTTCAGCCAGTTTAGGCCATCATTGTTTAAATTTCGAAGCTAATGAATCATGTTTACCCAAAGAGATGGTTTACCAATCAGATCACGGCGAGCAATTTTTGGAAATTGATTGGGATCCGATCATTAATGAAAACGATGAGGTCGATCGTATACTAGTTTCGGTAAGAGACACCACGGAGATCCGTGGGCTAATCTCTCAGAAAAAGCGCCATGATGAAGACCTTCAAGCAATTAGCGAAATCGTAGGTATTGACTCTAAAAAATTTGCCGAATTAATGGATAGTTCCTTCAGTTTGATCCGGGCCTGCCGCGAGACCTTGCCATCAAACAAAAATGAAAACATTGACACCGCTCGCTTCATATACCGACAACTCCATACCCTCAAAGGGCAATCTAGAATCTTCGGTTTAACAGGTATTACCAATATCGTCCATGATGTAGAATCCGAACTTCAACGTCATATTACCGAACATTCAGGATTTGACAAAAACATCCTACAAGAGAGGTTAGACGGCATTCAAAAGGCAGTGGATTACTATAACGATCTCGATACTATTAAGCTCAACCGGAGAGTCGAAAGCCAATCGAAAAAAATCATTGATATTCATAAGGCGGAGTCCTGGCTTTCTCGCATCCAAGCTAGCTCCATCGAAGATAACAGCAAGTCCAGAGAGATATTGCTAGAAATCTATAACGACATTGTTCAGGCCACTTCCGTTTCCATCAAACACCTTGCTATAGAGTGCAGTCACCAGGCTGTTAAACTTGCGGAAGATCTTAATAAATCAAAACCACAACTCTTATTTAAGGGTGACAATATTCTGGTCGCCCGAAAGTATTCCAGTATTATCAGACAAATTTTTATTCATCTTATGAATAACGCTGTTGATCATGGTCTAGAATCAGTGTCAGAAAGATATGAAAAACAAAAATCGAAAGACTCAAACTTCTTTCTAACGGTTGAATTAGATCAGGGCAAACAAGAACTACGACTACATTTTTCCGACGATGGCAGGGGATTAAATCTAGAACGAATAAAAGCTAGAGCCAAAGAACTTGGACTCTTCTATAGCAACAAAAATAAGTCAATAGCCAATTTAATACTGACTTCAGGGTTTTCCTCAAAAGAAACCATTAGCCATATTTCCGGTAGAGGTGTGGGGTTAGATGCCGTAAAAGGGATGGTGGAAGACTTAGGTGGACACATAGAGTTAGTGATTCCAGATGATCAAAATCAATCTCATCTTCTCTTTCAACCGTTCTCCATTTTACTGAGTTTTCCTCAAGATTTGGTGACCCAAGAGACTCCACCGTTGCTTAGAAAAATTTAAGGGAACGTAGGAAAAATTTTCCCCATAATGATGCTGTGTAAAACCGAACAAGAGAACTGGCTCAGAGCATGTAGGAGAGTTCAGGTTGCGGTTTCTGTGTTTCAAGGTGATGTTTTGCACAGTACTGCAGCTGATCGCAGATTTACATACCACTGCCCATGCAAACGATCAGTCTAACACTATTACAATACATGATGGAGATTCATTTGAGTCAAAGTCAATCGAATCGCTTCTTTTTTACCAGCACGATCCTCTAGGTAGAGAGACAATTAGTACCATTCTTCAAAGTCACCAGAACTCTTGGTGGCAAGACCAGGATTCAAATGGGCACTTGGGTGCCACCAATGGTGATGTTTACTGGGCTATGTTCACAGTGGAGTCACAGGCTACGAAAACCCTTAGCCTTATCTTAGAATATACTACTTTGATGCAAAGGCTAGATTTTTTCCTCATCAGTGACGGTATATTGCAAAAAACCGCTAGTGTTCTACCTACCGGAAAAAACGAAATGTCACCTCCGCATCATTATGCTATGTTTGAGTTTGATCTTGAAACCGAAACGAAAAAGAGAGTGATAGTTCGTCTTGAGTCGGGGTTTGCCAGCTTTCCGTTAAGACTTTGGACCAAACAATCCTTCCTCGAACGACAAGCGGATTCGCGGATGATTATCGCTGCCGTCGTCGCAGCCATGACAATCATGCTAATTTACAATATGATTATCTCGATACTTGTGCCCAATCCCTCTAGCATCTTCTACCTCGCTTATTTAGTTCCTGTATTTTACTGGTCACTGTATTTTACCGGGGGCTGGGTGTATATCACTCCAGAGGGTTGGGGATGGCTTTTTAATAAACAAATGGCAGGGTTTGGCCTTGGCGTTGGTGGTGTTAGCTCAGTTCAGTTTGCTCGCAGTCTACTCGCAACCAAAAAGCGCTGGCCTAGCATGGATAAAACACTCATCGGTCTAATGCTGGTGTTTGGTGCATGGACTATAGCAAGTATTTTCACAGTACGAATTTGGGGATTCATTAGCAATACCCTTTTTGTGCCTTGGGTGGGATTGCTTTTAACTGTCGGCATTCATGCAAGTATCCAAAGATACCGCTCAGGTTATTTTTATACCGCTGGGTGGACCTGTGTATTCCTAGGCACCTTTTTGGTGGTTCTTGACAATTTTGGCGTCATTCAAATGCCGGGAAAAAGTATCGTACCTATCGTTGCTATTATCATTGAGATGCTGGTACTTTCGGTAGCTGTATCCGACAAAATTCGAATGAATCAGGTTCAATCGAATCGAAGGCTGAAAACACTACTTGACGACAGAGCTCATAGCTACGATCAAATGAAAAAAGTATTCTATCCTCATCAAATCTCATCAATTAAGAATGGTGTTCCCATAGAAGAAACCATGCCTGTGGGATCTCAGGAAGCCTGCGTTCTTTCCTTTGATATTGTCAATAGCAGCAAAATAAAACATGGACGCTTCCAAGAGTATTTGGAAAGTTTTATGGTCCAATGCCGGGAACTTATGATGTCGAGCTACAACGAGGACAGCCTACATAGCCGCGCCTATATGATTAAAGAAGTGGGGGACGGGTTTCTATGTTCATTAGGTTTTCCTTTTAAAGCACCCCATGGTAATCCTTGCGGCGAGGCCGTCCGCCTCGCAGAGGATATCATGACTATATTCACCGAAACTCTTGCAAGCAAATTAACAACAAATCAAATTTACTGTGGGATTGGAATAGCGAAAGGACCTGTTCAAGGCTATTTTTCAAGATCCGGCGTGGTGCGCTATGATCTCTGGGGGAAAGCTCTTGTACAAGCTACCCGTTACGAAGGAATGCGCAAGCAGTTTATCCGGCAGAAGGCTATAGATAATTCCAGTACCATTATCCTACAGCGGGAGGTTTACGAAATGCTAGACCCTAGCTTACAAAATGTTTACAGCTTTATACTTCTAGAGTCGATGAACCTTAAGGTTCGGGACGACCCTGATGCCAAAGCACTGGCCTATCGTAAATTTGATATGTTTAAAGACGATCCTTCGGTTGTCGCTTAGGTTTGACACCCATTGAGGTTTTTTACGCCAAATGTTGGTTTGTTCGGGGAAGATTATTTTGCTTGCAGAACACGAGCGACCGCAGGGAGACACATTTAGGTTAATAGTAGTTTTTGGCCTAAAAAAAGGGAAGGCAGAATAGGTCAGCAGAGCGAGGCAGACGAGACGAGGACCTAAGAGACTTAGTTTCGAACACCTATTCATCATCCTCTACGATGTCCTGCAGATAGGTACCGGCATTGAAGCCCAACGATGCCTTTCCCAAATTATGAATCCCAACAATCTCGAATTGTTCGTTCAAAATAGGGGCGCCGCTGCTTCCTTTTAGGGTATCGCAGTCGTATTTGAATTTTTTTCCGAGATAATCTCCTAAGTGCCAACACCAGCCAGACCCTTGAAGGGGCTCTCCATCAGGGTGAGAGAAGATCGTCAGAGGCTCCCCCTCACTCGGCTTTTGATCCAGGTTAACAGGAATGTAAGGCTCTGGGTATCTATCATACTTTAATAAGGCAAAGTCGCTATCTGGTCCGAAGTTTCTAGATATCACATCCTCACAGCGAGATCTTAGGACCCCCTGAGGTCGCGAGGCGATAAAACCCCAGGTCACAACATGAGAGTTAGATCGGCAATAGTTCGAGGGAACACAATGACCAGCCGTCATCACTAACCCCTCGCCCAGGTGAGCTACCGTGCATCCTACAACGGTTCGCCCAATAGCCGTAGAAATGGCGTCGAGCTCTGGGTAGTCCTCAAAGTCATTCTCACCGATGATCGCCCTCAATTCTGAAGACTGATTCTGCCCGCAGCCCAACAAACTTAGCCAGATAAAAATGATCTTTAGATTTTTTGTCATAGCCTCTCCAACTATTCTCAAAAAAGCGCACAATTAAATAACTAAGCTAAGTAAACCTGTCAACAAAGAGTCAAGGCGCGACGGCTTTTATTCGAAAAAGCCCTCCCAACGCCGTAAGTAAGTTACAAAGCTTTCTCCCACCGACTGCTCTTTTACATAGGATTCTGAGTAGGGTGGATATTTTAAATGAAACGAACTATCGCCGAATCGACGCGGCCAGTCAGGGTTCGCAATGGCCATCTTTCCAATAGCGACCATGTCTGCTCCGGCATTTATGACCGCATCCACATCAGCATTTTCGGCAATTTTACCGGCAGCAATAAGAGGACACGTTGGACTTTTATAACAGCACAAAATATCAAGCAACGTACCGTCACCGTGAACCTTCGAGACTGGTGACTTACGCCAATCCCAAAGAGATACGTGAAGAAAATCTACCGAGCACTGGTGCATCAGGTTCATGAAATCAAGGGTCTCTGCAAGGTGGGCCCCGTTGGAATCGGGTTGGTTGTCTTCTGGCGAGAATCTAACACCAATCATAAAGCTTTGCCCACAGGCAGCCCTAATACCAGTGATCACATCGCGAAAGATCCTAGTGCGATTCTGAAACGACCCGCCCCAACGATTGGTTAATTGGTTCACCGAAGGATCAAGAAATTGAGCCAGCAAGTATCCATGAGCTCCATGCAATTCGACTCCATCAAAGCCAGCTTTTTTCACTCGCACAGCCGCCTCGATAAAATCTTGGGTGACTGCTTCGATGTCATGTTCACTCATCTGACGAGCACCATAAGGTACGGATTTTGTCGGTTCAGACGAAAATGTGGAGTAGGGAACACCACCGATCAAATCAGTCGGGGATCGAAAGCCGCCATGGTGAATCTGCACGATCGACAAGGCACCTGCTGCAGAAAGTCTTTCGGCTAACCGAGTCAAGCCGGGCAAGAATTCATCACGATCCACCGCCAGTTGACCTGGCCAACCTTGCCCAAATGCGCTAACCCGCGCCGCACAGGTCATAACAATTCCAAAGCCTCCCTGTGCACGCCTCTCCAGCCATGCTGCTTCGTCCTCGCTAAGCTCACCTGATTCCAATGACTGAGTGTTAGTCATAGGAGCTAAGACAAACCGATTATGGGATCGTTTAAGACTTAAAGGAAAACTGAGACTTTCATTTGCGGACATAGTAGGAACCTCCTACTACAGCCTTACTCAATTATGGAGTGCTTGGCAAGATAGCCAAATTTAGTATGGAGCTTCACCAAGAAGATAGCGAAGCTCAGGAGCTTTTTCACTACGCTCTTTTATAAGAGAAAAATCCACAGGATTTTTATGCCAGTCATGCATAGAAGGTGGAGAGAAAGGATCAACACCCGCTGGTAGGAACTCATCGAGGGGAGCCGCGGAGGATTCTGCAGGAGGACTCACTCTTTTTGTCTTTTTGCTCTGAGCCTTGGGCTTCGCGCCCGCCGATGACTGAGCTGGCATTAGTTTCTCAGCAAAAATGGCTTCCGCCGCCTGGTTTACACTGTTTAACTGTTCGTCAGCACCAACGAATGCCACCAACAGGTCGTAGAGCTCGGCAGATATCTTGAGCTCGACATTGACGCGAGCGGATTTGCGCCGACGGTTCGCCATAAATATTCCTCGATGTTAGTTAGTCTCTTGAGTGTACCTTGGTGGGATCGGATTATCAATCGAAGAGCTTGCTGCTAAGATGAGATTTAGGTATGAATCCCCACGGATGTGAAAGCGATAGGAGTAGCTATGTCCTGGAACGATTTGCTCGCCGAAATCCGTGAGCAATGCGAAACAAGTACTTGGTCTCAGGGTGTTCAGCTCAGCAGGCGAGATGCCGTGACGGCAGATGAAGAAACAGACGAGTCGGTTAGGCTTAGGGTGTTGGATCGCAGTTTGGGTCGTTCGGTAGTAGTGGACTACTTTCCCGAAGACTTGGACTGGACAAAGGATTGCCCGTGTAAGATGGATCCTTGCCATCATGTGGCAGCCGGAATCATCGTTTTAAATCAGGCCAAACAAAGTGGAAGCGCTCTCCCTAAATCTAAAACCGCAGCTGCTTCCATAAACTACTACTTTACAACAACAGCACAGGGCCTCAGTCTTAAACGTAAGGTTACAAACGGCGAGACCTTATCTCCTCTATCCCAAAGACTCACTAAGAATAATAGCCCAAGATCAGATTTGGATCTCTCACCTACTAAGGAAGATCTTGCCATCGATATTTTATTGGAGTCATTAAATCCAGGAATATTGATGCCCCATCTTTCACCAAAATTAATCAAACATCTTTCTTTGATGGAAGATCGTATTTTTTTAGATGACCAAAATGTTCGAGTAAGCAACAAAGCATTGGGCCTAGTCATTGCCGTGGAAGATCATAATCAAGGAGTTAGAGTATCTGCAAGTCTTGGCACAAAGCTTGACAAAACTTTTGTCAACGGATGGGGACTTCAGAAGAATCAACTTCATGCCATAAACGTCTTTAGAATGGATAAGATCGAGTTTCAAAAGCTTAAACAAGGCATTATATATCCTCCTGAAGCTTTCACGGAATTGGTATCCCAAATCTTGCCATATTATGCCAAAAAAAAATATGAGATCAAAAATCTTAGTCAGATCTTGCCCCAGCGTGTCACAGAACGTCCAAGCCTTAGAATCGCGTCGTTTCGTAAAGACAGGAGCCTTCAAGTCGTGCCCGAAATAGTTTATGGAAGCCCACCTGCCGCCATACTCAGAGGTGATGACTTTAGTATTATTGACGATAAAATTCCGGAGCGGAATTTCGTCTTGGAGCAGGAATTAAAGGATCGTTGTTTCCGAGAACTAAAGCTAGAATTCAAAGACACCCACTTACTTCAGGGTCAAAAGGCGATGGATTTTGCCAAGAAACTGAGTCAATGGCAAGGTCGTAAAGCAGGTGATGGTGCCAGAGCATTTCAAGTTCTAGCCCCCATCACTCCGCAGATTACCTTTTCTCAAAATAGTTTTTCTCTATCATTTGAAAGTGGCGAAGGAGATCTGAAAAAAGAAGCCTCAGCTTCCGCAGTGTTTAAGGCTTGGGATCAAGAGGAACCATTAGTTCCATTAAAGGACGGTGGTTTTGCCGAGATTCCAAGGGACTGGTTACAAAAGTATGGTAGGCAGATACAGGAGCTTATTCTCGCGAAAGAATCCAAACCAGAACTTCCAAAGTCTGTAGCTCCTCAGTTAATTCAGTTAGCTCGAGACCTAGGAGCAGACGATCAAATCAAGATTGACGACTGGCATGAGTTTTTACAAGGAATTAGTAGCATTCCAGAAATCTCTTTGCCCGTCGTCTTCGAGGCGGAGCTTAGAAGCTATCAAAAGGAAGGAGTCAATTGGCTTGGCTTTTTGCAACGAGAAGAGTTAGGAGCTCTTTTGGCAGATGATATGGGTCTAGGAAAAACCCTACAAACCATCACCATCATGTCTGGCAAAACCTTAGTGGTCGCTCCTACAAGCGTCATACCCAACTGGGAGAAAGAAATCGCTCGATTCAGACCAAACCTTAAAGTTAACGTCTATCATGGCTTGAAACGTAACCTCGATCGAGATGCCGACGTTGTCATAACCTCTTATGGCTTGCTTCGGATTGATCAAGATCTTCTGAGCAGCCGTAAATGGGATACCTTTGTATTAGATGAAGCTCAGAACATAAAAAACCCCGAGAGTAAGGTCTCGCAATCTGCCTTTGGCATCCACGCTCGATTCCGCATTGCCCTATCCGGTACACCCGTAGAAAATCGACTCGACGATCTTTGGAGTCAAATGCATTTTCTTAACCCCGGACTTCTAGGCAGCCGACAATACTTCAAAGATAGCTACATCAAACCTATCCTCGAAGGAGATGAGGACTGTGGGAAAAGGCTTCGTAGTAAAATTCAACCATTTTTTCTCAGACGTTTAAAAAAGCATGTTGCGAAAGAGCTCCCCCCCAAAACGGAAAAAGTGCTGTTTGCTGAGCTATCTGATTCCGAAAGACAGACTTACGATGCAATTAGGACGGCTGCCCAAAAAGAGGTCGCCTCTTCCTTAGGCAAATCGACAGTCTTCGAAGTATTGGAATCACTGTTGCGGCTTCGTCAGGCCTGCTGTCATCCAAACCTGATTCCAGGAGGGCCTAACGTGGGTCAATCGGCCAAAGTTGAGTTGCTCATCAAAACCTTGGAAACGGCTCTCGCTCAAGGGCATAAAGCTCTCGTCTTTTCCCAGTGGACTAGTTTTCTCGATCTTATTTCGGAAGCTTTGACCCATCATAAAATCGATCATGTTAGATTAGACGGTAGTACGAGTAACCGCGGCGCCGTAGTGGATAGCTTTCAGGCTAATGATGGACCTCCAGTTATGATCATGTCCCTTAAAGCCGGTGGGGTCGGCCTAAATCTCTCACGTGCCGATCACGTATTTATAATGGATCCTTGGTGGAACCCAGCGGCAGAGCAGCAAGCTGCAGACCGCGCCTATCGTATTGGCCAAGAGAACCCAGTCATGGTACATCCGATTATAGCGTTGGACACCATCGAAGAGAGAATATTAGCACTTCAGGCCAAAAAGCGGTCTCTTGCGGAGGCGGCAATCGGTAAAAATCAAGGAGCACTCAGCATCACTAAAGACGATATTCTTGACTTACTCGCAGATGCTTGAAAGCAACTATAACGACCGTCTCGGGTGAACTAGCAGGTTGCCAAAGGAAAGCCCAGACACGAGAGCGATACCAACAATCACTAAATTTAATGTCATCTCCATCGTTAAATTGACATCATGGCGGAAAACCGCAGTGATCGATCGATAGCCGACGGAACCTGGGACCATAGGGATTAGTCCTGGCAGTAGCAGCGTTAACGCAGGCCGTTGAAAAACCCGCGCAAAGATATTGCTCAGTGCAGCAAGAGTTGCTCCTCCCCAAAAAACCCCTAACTCCTTGGCGAATACACTACCTCCCCATTTCGCCGAGTAATAAGCTAGGGTGGCAGCAAGTATCACCCAAAGGTAATCTTTTGGTTGATTTGAGAAAAGAATAGCAAAAGCTAAGGCACTGGGAACCAACAAAACTGGCTCTGGAATGACATGTTCAGTAGGAATCGCGTTCGTTAAGGTAGCAACTTCGATATTAAGCGCAGATAAAGCAAATAATGAGCCAAAAACAGCGCCAAAAGCAATCTTACTCAGCTCAGCCCCAGCTCCCATGAGTCGCGACGTACCGGCCATCCAGTTTTTTGTGGCAATCTCTGAAAGAGCCACAGTGAAGGACAGACCTGGAAGTAGAACAATGAGACTCGATAGCAGAATCTTTTCCGGATTCACTTGGGGAACAAACTGCAAAACCGTAAAGCTCAAAAGTGCCACGAGCACCGCAATGACGAATTCTTGCATAGAACCAAAGAGTTTTGTTTTGGCACTAAGCAAAACCACCAGCCAAATGAGTGAAGAAATGGCGCCTGTTGCCGCCATTTCATACCAACTACCAAAAAAGAACCCGCAGAATCCCGCAGAGGCAACAGCAAACGACAACCACTTAGCTAGCAACCATAACCTAGAGTCTTTTTCATCTGCTAAGTCCTGAATCAACCGTGTTCCTTGTTCCAAGCCAATTTCGGCACGAATGACTCTGTCGCCAATGGCATCGACTTCAGCCAGCTTGCCTAGATCAATTCCCCCTGGCTCCACACGTTTCAATCGAGTCACCCATTCATCAGCAAATTTGAATGAGCATATCAGAGAGGTTGGGGTGACGAAAAACTCGCCTTTTTCACAGAAACGATTAGATAAGCCGGTTAATGCTGCTTCGATATGATGGGCCGCGGCACCATAATGATGCAAAGATTCGGCAATGGAAATGAGAAATTCGACGATCTCATGTTTCTTTGGAGCTGTATGCACGGTATGGTGATCATCCTAGTTGCGGCCTGTGATCAAAGTAGCCGGAATTGATCCTGGAACAGCATCCTATCACAGGATAGAAAATTAAATGAGCTTTATTCGAGAAATTTGATTCCACAACGTACGACCTGATCGTCTAAGGGTCGTGACCAAACAATTTCTGCCTTTAGAGGCGCCATGTTTCCAACCTTGATTCTCACGATATCATCGACAGCAAGCTTGAGACTTTCTAGACAAACGATACTGCATCCACCCAAGGGTGATTCTTCGACGATCAAAGCAGCATATACAAACGAAAAATCCCCCTCCACATTCGGGTCGATCTGAGCGTACTGGTTAAGGTCCGGCTCCGCTCTTATAAAACGCCGCTTAGAGCTGTATACAGCATCGTCCATTGTTGCCCCCTATAATCAGTTCTTGTGGGGATTACGGGAATTCCACACCCCTCAATTTTAACGCACTAGTTCAGTTTCGTAATACTGGACTTTTCTGCCTACCTTTTGTTGCCCATGCCTTTTCGGCGCCCTCCCACTCTTGCTAATCGATAGAAGCGAAAGAAATACCTGGGTACTGAGCCAAACTGCGAACAAGGAAATAGGGGTAATTTTCGAAATTTATTAAATAATTATTGAATTTCATGGCATGATCATTTAATTATTTTGAGCGCAAGGAGGCGACAAATGAATCAGGTAGATGACATTTTATTATCTTCAAACGACTCACATGAAGTGTTAAGGCGTTTGTACAGCTTTCAAAAACAGAAGCAACCCACTTTCAGTCTGACGATCCTAGGTAAAAAACTCGGTATTGCATCGAAAGGTCATATCTCAGATATGATTCGCGGTCGGCGATCAATCAGTCGAAAACACTGGTCACAGCTTGGACAAATCTTCGATTTATCTGAGACTCAGACACACTACTTTCTTTGCCTGTTAGAGAAAGATCACAGCAAGTCCGATGACCAAAGGGTATTTTATCAGAAACAACTCGATTCTTTGGAATCCCTGTTTCAACAAAGTCACGAAACTAGGACTCTTCCCAATCGAACTGATCCGACTAAGTTCTCAGGAGAATTGCTTAAGGCTTTTCCTCTGTTTCCTAATACCCCAAATTTACGAGATTTGGTTGACTACTTTGGTAGGCACCGCCTGACGGAAATCGAGTCTAGCCTCGCTTATCTCGTAAAAGAAGGGTTTATTCGCCAAACCGACAATGGCTTCGAACTTTCTTCCAAAAGCAGCGTGGATAGCAGTATTCTTTCCAAGGGGGAGTACACTCAAGCCAGTATTCTAGAAGCTGCCGATTTTTTACCTCAATTCGAAAACCATCAAAATGCTTTGTTTTCCACGGAAGTTCTTTGTTTAGAGCGTGATCACTACGCAGCGCTGTTAAAAGAGTTTCAACAGAAGATCAACGACTATAAACTAAAACAAAGCCATAGCAGGCAAAGCTTAATGATAAAGGTCAATCTTCAAGCCTACCCGCTTGGCTTGGAAGACTAGAGACCGCCCTTAGCAGCCTTCGGCTGCTGAGAACCTTCCTATTTAGTAATTCTTATCAAAAGTAAACCTAAGTGATAACAAGCTGAAATTAATCATTTTTTTATCGCTTTTCAAGAAAACTAGTTGATCACCGCTAAGTACTTCTGGTCCAATGACTACCATAGAGGAAGAATGTTGAAGTGGGAGTTAGCTAAAAGTGAAGGCAATGGAAGAAGGCTGAAAAGTCAGTATCGAGCTCCCCAAGGTCGATCGCTTCCCAGACTGGAATGTCGTTTGACGTCGCATAAAAACCATTTCAGGGTATGGTTAGAAAAACTTTCCTACGAGTTTATTCATCTAAAAATTCATCAAAACCACGATTTTCGTCTTGGGCAAGAATATCGTTTACAATTCAAACTTGGTACTAAATGGATCAAATGCGTAACAAGAGTTGCGTACATTGACGATAAAAATCATAAGTTAGGCCTACGATTCACCCAATGCCCCGAACGACTGCGCCGATTCCTAGGACAGATTTATTTCAATAAAAACCAAATATCGCCACAAAATCTGAGAGAAAAAGGTTTTCCTGTAGAATCGGCAAAACAGGGAGTTATTTATAAAGTCCTCAGCAAGACGCGAGAATTTGAACAAGTTCTCAGATTAAGGAAGGATTGTTACTCCAAAGCAGGAAAACTATCCAACAAGGTCGAGACTATGGCAGATGTTTTTGACCAAAGATCTGTGATTGTTATCGCCATTCATCACGATGAAGTCGTAGGAAGTCTGAGACTAATATTCTCAAATAAGAACCAACTTATGGAACACGAAGGTGAAACAACGATTCCTTTTTACTTTCCCGAAAAAGACAATATCATTGAGATCACCCGTGTATGCACAAGCCCATATTATCGAAAGAGCGACCTTCTCGAAGGAATGTTTGAGTTTACTGCTCATACGGCAATGCTCCATCCACGGAGTTTCATTCTGGGTTCAGCCACCAAAGAGCTTTTACCGATTTATCGGAAGCTAGGTTTCACCGAGCATGGTGGTTTTTATGAAAACAAAACTCTTGGCAACTCCCAGCATCGTTTAATACTTGCCGAGAAAAAGGACCTTATTTTTGGCAAAAAGGTCCATCCATACGTTTGGTATTCCATCTATAGAGAGGTTTACCAATACGCGTATAGCGGGGGAATGGTTCACCCACAACCGATTCGTACAAAAATCAAATTAATGCTAATCTCACTGCTAGGTCTTGGGTTTAAACAGATTAAAATATGGCAAATCCGATCAAAAACTCGCAACACTCGACCTAAAAAGCGAAACCTTCGCTAATTTCGTACCCACTTCTGCCGATCAATTTCCTAAGAAAAAACATACAAATAAAAGGAGGGGGGACTGTGGCGACTAAAATTGTCGACTTTTTTGACAATGTCCTCCATCTTTCTATACCACTGAACAGATCAAAGGCTATTCATCCCCACATACTATTCGATCAGATCATTCACTGGATCGACGCGGCACAACTCAAATCTATAGAAGCTGTCAGTAACATAGTGGGATCTCCAGTTAGTATCGAACATACTGGATTAGTCGTTGGTGAAAAATTCAACTCAATAAGAAAAACCAGTAAAACAATCCAAAATTATCCTTTATACCGCATCGATATCAGTAGGGACCTAGCTCCCCTCATATTGATGGCGACTTCGTTACAACATTCATTCCCGAAGATCATACACTTGAGCGGCACGAACATTTCGTTTAAGGACACTGAGGATCTAATTCCAAAACAAATCCTTACTGATATTGCTACCTCACTGGCAGACCTAACCCAGCAGCCCATAACCGTGCGGGCGGTGGACACTATCATAGTGCCTTCAAACGAAGTCGAACGATTGTTACAAGCCAACTTTACTCAAGATCATAAAATCGTTAGCGCTACGATAAATATTTCCGTCTACGATCGCAATCGCGAATTTTTACTTTTTTCCCCTGTGCCGCGTTCCTTAGATTTCGAAACCAACGAAAGTGTGGCCTAAGAACTCTTTTTTAACTTAGTAAACTCGTAATACTCACGTTTGTTTTCATACATCTTTTCGTCGGCATATTTTAGAATAGAATCTGCTGGATGCTGCAGAGTCGTCGCTTGCCCAATACTAAACCTTACTGGCAGTTCGATCTTTTTACCTTCCATAGTATGGCAGACCATGTATAAGTCTTCTTCACGACGCTTCAGTCTGTCGGTCAAGCAGGTCGCATTTTTAGTCTCAGGACATAGAATGACAAATTCGTCCCCGCCCAGCCGGCAAACCACATCAGTTTTCCGACAGGTTGATTTGAGTAATCCTGCGACTTTTACAATCAGATTGTCACCTTCTTTGTGCCCATAATAATCATTCACGTGCTTTAGGCCATTGACATCAATTAATAGCAATGAAAAGTGTAGGTCTGGAAACTCCTGATTCGTTCGGATATGCCTCTTTAACTCTCTTTCAAAGAAGTTCCTATTGAAGGTCGATGTCAAATGGTCTGTATGTGCAAGATACTCTAGGCGTTTGGTGAGCGCCAAATTCTCTGCACAACTCGTCACTAATGCAAGAAACAGGCTGAGTGTCTCTAAGGTCTCTTGCCCCTGGCTAACCCCAATCATCACAGCCGTGCCGACTATTTTATCGGCAGAGCTTACCATCGGTAACGAGATAACGTTATCACAGGGGTATTGAGGTTTGTCGTCACCAAATAAATCCGATCTTAGTTCGATCAGGTAGTCACGATCCAGTAGCCGATGGTAATTCGATACAATTTTCTTTTTCACACCAGCCTCTACATTTATGGCAATAGCCTCCTGTAGCAGCTGAGTGCTTTGGTCCGATATAACTAACAGAATTCCACAGCCCTGAAATAAATCCTCGAACTCCTTGGCTGCATATTCGAGGAGATCTCTTAATTCCTGGAAATGAGGCAAATTCGTTGCGGATTCCAAAAGAGTATGGAAAATAGCATTCTTCCGCATAAGGCCCTCGTTTGCAATTGCCACGGCCTTTTCTTTTTTTCGGGTCTCATTTAGAGCCTTATTTAGCCTCAGCTGCATTTCATCCTTCATTTGTTCTAGAACAAATGCATTTACATCAGCGAACATATTTGCTCGAAAGACTATTACCGCAGTATAACTCATGACCGATGCGCTCAGTAGCAAGTGAGCTGGAACATCGGCCGCCATAAAGCTACTGAGCTGAATCATATGAATCGAAGTAAGGTATCCCAAACTAGAGATTAGATTTAAGCGCAGCACCACTGCAGTGAGACATGGGATTATGAAGGCATAAAAATAAGGAATTCCCGCATACCAGAGCATAGTCTCTGCCTGCAACCAACTGAATAAAACCCCAGCTACGGCTACTGGTAGCTTGTAATACTTAGAGGCGACAAATCTACGGTTAAAACTTAGACTAAAACCAATCAAGGCGACTGTAGCCAAACCAAATCGGTAAGCAGCCCAAAGCTCGATAGGTGTCTTGCCTAACCGGTAGTCAATGAAGAAAAAATGCAAGATATAGGCAGCAGCAGAGGTCACAAAAAATAGACGCGACAGACTACGGAACCGTTTTTTCTCCATCGATTCCCAGCTATCTTTCCACAAAGGGTTGGCAAGTTTACGTGTTGGAACCAGAAACGACATAAAACGTCGCAACCATCGACTAACCGGTGGATTCATAGGCATAGATTCCTAGCAAAAAATGAAAGTGCTAGCTATCTTCGGAGCAGATAACGATCGTAACTCACTTATGATCGCTTAAATATGCCCTCAGCCTTCAATTCACTCTCTAAATAGGCTCAGATAGCTCAGGCAGGCCGACGACGCCTGCTATAAAAACTATCGGTTTTGTCGATGGATTCTATAGAAAAACAAAAGCCCCTCAATAAGGGGCTATTTTTGCAGATGAAAACACTTAGGCTAAATTTTAAAGAGAGGGCCCAGCTTCAATAAGAGCCTTACCCTCGGGGGTATCCGTATACTTAGCGAAATTTTCCTTGAACATCCGACCGAGTTTCTCAAGGGTCTTATCGTATTCGTTCGTGTCAGTCCAAGTATTTCTAGGGTTAAGAATGGCATTTGGGACTCCCGGAACAGATTTTGGTACCTCTACTCCAAAAATGGGGAGAATATCAAATTCTGAGGATTCAATGCCTCCGTCAAGAATGGAGTCAATGATGGCTCTTGTGATTTTCAGACTCATGCGCTCACCAACACCATAGCCACCGCCTGACCAGCCTGTATTCACAAGGTATGCCTTACTATGATTTTCACGCATGCGTTTCGCAAGTATTTCCCCGTACTTGGTTGGGTGAACCAAGAGAAACGGCCCACCAAAGCAGGGAGAAAACGTAGCCGTAGGTTCTTTCACGCCGAGTTCCGTACCTGCAACCTTCGCTGTATACCCGCTAAGGTATTGATATTGGGCTTGCTCTGGAGTCAATCGAGAGACCGGCGGAAGCACACCAAAGGCATCACAAGTTAAAAAGATCACATTCTTCGGGTGAGTTCCCCGAGACACAGGCTTAACGATATTGTCGATGTGATAAATAGGATAAGAAACCCTAGTATTCTCTGTCTTTGATACGTCATCAAAGTCTACAACACCTTCTTTATCTACAGCAACGTTTTCGAGAAGA
The DNA here is from genome assembly GCA_013215145.1 of Pseudobacteriovorax sp. Classification (GTDB taxonomy): domain Bacteria; phylum Bdellovibrionota_B; class Oligoflexia; order Oligoflexales; family Oligoflexaceae; genus DT-89. Next base: position 141,990 of record JABSRP010000011.1, on the reverse strand, counting down.
GCATCGCGGCGGATGGCATTATAAATATCCGGTTCATTTTCTTTTGAGAGATTGATCGTTTTCGCATAACAACCACCCTCAAAATTAAAGATACCATCGTTATCCCAACCATGCTCATCGTCACCAATCAGCATGCGTTTTGGATCCGTTGATAAGGTAGTCTTGCCAGTCCCTGACAGTCCAAAAAATAGGGCGGTATCACCATTTTTCCCGGTGTTGGCGCTACAGTGAAACGCGCCGATGCCTTTCAAAGGTAAAAAGTAGTTCATCATTGTGAAGATACCTTTTTTGATTTCCCCACCGTACCAGGTACCGCCAATCACTGTTTGTCTTTCTTCGATATTAAATGCGGCATAGACTTCGGAGCGTAAACCAACATCAGCAAAGTCCTTAAAGCTGGTCTTACACGAATCCAGGATCGTCCAATCTGGTTTGAAGTCTTTTAGCTCTTCTTCTGTTGGGCGGATGAACATATTTTTTGCAAAATGAGCCTTCCAAGCGATTTCGGTCACAAGTCTAATGGATAATCTCGTAGAGGGGTTCGCTCCACAAAAAACATCCATAACGTACAGTTTCTGTCCGTTCAATCTTTCTAAGGTGTTAGCCTTCAGCTTGTCCCAAACCTTGGGCTCAATCGGATTATTGTCGGATCCGGTTCCTGCCCACCAAACGTTTTTCTCCGAATCAGGGTGACGGACGATGTACTTATCCTTTGGAGATCGTCCAGTGAATCGCCCTGTATTTACAGCTACCGCACCCGTATTGGTAATAGTTCCTTTCGCAAAATCGTCTCCACTGTATTCAGTCTCATGCTGAAAAAGCTCGTCGTAAGAAAGGTTGTAAAACAATTCGTCGACATGATTGATTCCCAAAACATCTAGTCCAATCTCTTTGATTTGACTGTTCACGTTGCCCATTTATCACTCCTAAAATGCTTGATACTGAGCTGAGACGATGCCCCCAAGCTTTGCCTCAAACTACGATCCGAAAAGTCCCTTGTGTTAACATTTACTCCAGTTCATCAACGAATCTCATAACCTATGTCCTGCCATTAAGGCTATCTACCAGACCCTTTGATACGAGTCAAACGTTAACCACAAGAAAGAACCATCTTACGGAAGAATCACACTGTAGGCCTGCCCTACTCTAATAGGATGCCCGTTTCACACTGATTTTCCAAGGGTTTAAGTGTTGTAAAAAAACAAGAGCCCTCTTGAAAAATAGGGCTCCATGCAAATAAAATCTAGATTTATGCTTTAAACTGTTGGGCTCTGGATCCCAAGATCCCAAGGTTCGGGACGATCTAGAGCTCGCAGGCTAGATGGTTGCTCGAAACTAACCACTCCAACACCAGCGAGAACCCAACACATGGCATAACCCCAATCAACTTCCCACCAGCGCATGGAAAACTTCACCGCTCGAGGGTATCTGTGATGATTGTTCTGGTAACCTTCTCCAGCCACAAGCCAAGCAACAATCGAATTATTTTTAGAATTGTCTGTGGTGTTGAAGTTTCTATAACCTAAGGCATGGCCCATTGAGTTAACCATCCAACCTTGAATGGGATGACTCATGATTCCTAGATAATATGCAGCACCCAGCAACCATGCATCGAAGGCAAAAACTAGAACCGCAGAGATTGCAAGATGAAGTAAGTAGGGCAGATACCAGTAGTTTTTCTTGTTCATCCAACTCACATCAAAATCAAAATCGCCTGCAACACTTGTGTAAGTCTTATCATTTTTAATCAACCCTTTGAGAACTCTCTTATAAGACTGAAGCTGTTCGTAGGCGATCATGAAAAAACCCTTATGAACTGGGCTATGCGGATCTTTAGGGGTATCGGAATAGCGATGGTGCAAACGATGCATCGTGCACCAGCCTTTAGGATCGAGTCCGGTCACCCAAGCTCCTGTAGCCACTACAAAACGCTTAGCCTTCGGAGACAGCGTTAGGGCTTGATGGGTTAGGCCTCTATGGTAAAAAACCGATATATAACAGATATTTAGGAGGTATGCCCCAATAAATACAGCGAGACACAAGAGTTCGTACATGGTTTTAGCTCCTTTAAACATGCAATCTTATTACCTGGCGTAGCTTACCACGGCTGCCGCCTCTGGATCCCTGAGAGCTTGTAAATTTTGTGTAATTTCGCCCTACCCAGACGTTTAAATCCTGCTTCACAAGGCATTTAAAGTCCTCTACATTATAGACACTTTCACCAGAATAGGACGAGATCATGACTAATAAGACGCAAGGGGCGCACATAGCGTCTCTATGGCATGGAAGTCTACCCGAAAAAACCGCATTCGACCCCAAGCTAAGAAGGGCTCCTAGCCGCGGCTATAACCTGTCCAAGGCAGATACTAGCCTCGCTCTAAAAAACGCGCTGCGATACATACCGAAAAAGCATCACAAAACCCTAGCCCCTGAGTTTCTTCAGGAGCTCAAGGAAAGGGGAAGGATTTACGGGTATCGATTCGCCCCTCAAAAGCTGCCTCGAGCACTCCCCATCGATGAGTATCAGGGATCTTGTCTGGAAGGAAAAGCTCTGCAACTCATGATAGACAACAATTTGGACCCTGATGTGGCCCTTTACCCTTACGAGCTGGTGACCTATGGGGAAACAGGTCAAGTTTGTCAAAACTGGATGCAATATCACCTCATTAAAGAGTATCTAAAGACGATCACTGATCGCCAATGTTTGGTGATCCATTCGGGCCATCCCCTGGGCTTGTTCCCTTGTCGTTTGGGAAGTCCAAGAGTCATTACCACAAATTCCTTAATGATAGGGATGTTCGATAACACCAGAGATTGGCAGCGGGCGGCAGCCATTGGCGTTGCCAATTACGGGCAGATGACAGCTGGGGGATGGATGTACATCGGCCCCCAAGGGATCGTTCATGGGACCTATAACACCATCCAAATTGCAGGCCGGCTTAAGCTAAATGTACCTCAAGGCGGTGATTTAACGGGAAAACTCTTTGTCACCTCAGGGCTTGGAGGTATGAGTGGAGCCCAAGGTAAGGCGGTTACCATAGCCAACGGAGTGGGAATTATTGCCGAAGTAGATGAAAGTCGGATAAAAACCCGGCTGGACCAAGGCTGGGTTAGTAAAGTTACCAGTTTTCCTGAAGAAGCCTTTAAATGGGCTAGAGAACACATGAAATCCGGGTCCACAGTTGCTATTGCCTACCATGGGAACATCGTCGATCTGTTGGAATTTGCCGTATCGCACGAGATATCCATCGATTTACTGTCGGATCAAACAAGTTGTCATGCCGTATATGAAGGCGGCTACTGCCCTGTCGAGCTCGACTTCGAACAACGCACCGCTTTAATCGAAACCAATCCACAACAATTTAAAGAGCAAGTAAACGCTACCCTTCGGCGGCATTTCTTGGCCGTTCAAACCCTTACTAGCCGTGGAACCTACTTCTTTGACTATGGAAACGCCTTTATGAAATCCGTCTTCGATGCTGGAATCAAAGACATCGCCAAAAATAAATCAGATGAAAGAGACGGTTTTATCTGGCCGAGTTATGTGGAAGATATTCTCGGCCCCGAATTGTTTGACTATGGATATGGACCATTTCGATGGGTTTGCCTCAGTGGCAAATCAGAGGACTTAGCCAAAACAGATGCAGCGGCAGCGGACATCATTAAGCGGATTAGGCCTGAGCTTCGTTACCAAGACAGGGACAACTATGAATGGGTCAAAGATGCCATGAAAAACAAATTGGTAGTCGGGAGTCAGGCTCGCATTCTTTACCAAGATGCCTGGGGTCGCAAAGCTATTGCCCTTCAGTTTAATCAAATGGTAAGGGATGGTGTGATCGGCCCCATCATGCTTGGTCGCGACCACCATGATACCGGCGGCACCGACTCTCCCTACCGAGAGACATCCAATATTAAAGACGGTTCCAACATCATGGCAGATATGGCATCCACTATCTTTGCGGGAAATGCCGCAAATGGTATGAGTCTCGTAGCCCTACACAACGGAGGCGGCGTCGGGATCGGAAAATCAATTAATGGCGGTTTTGGAATGGTTTTAGACGGCTCGAAGCGCGTAGATGATATCCTCGAAAACGCCCTCACACTCGATGTTATGGGTGGTGTCGCTCGTAGAGCTTGGGCGCGAAACCCAAATGCAATTACAGCTAGCGAGCAGTACAACGAAGAGGAGATCGGAGTCATCACCATTCCTCATGACACTGACAATGCTCTTATTCAATCGCTAATTGATTGATACCTTGAGATATTAGACTGCTGAGGTAAGCAGACACGAGCTGCTTACCCCAAAAATTTGATAAATGAATGCCATCGCTGCTCGGTCTTATAAGTTTTGATCCCAAAGAGAGATAGCGGCTTCTTCTAAATCAAAACCGTCTTTTCGAATAAACGCCTTACCTGTTAAAACTTCTAAATGATCATAAACCAAGTTCGGAAAAAGCTCGAGATGAAGGGTCTTCTGATAAAAGTCAGCAGCATAGAAATCGCTGAAAGACTCAAAGGTGGGATTATCTCCCGTCTTTCTTTCCTTCCTCACAAGCCCTGGTTTTTCAGGAGACAACATCTCAAAGGCAAAATCAATGCGCCCAGTTTTTTCATCGACGGTAAACTGATCGGTTATCGTTATATCACCGAGTGGAATTCCGTCTCGTTCATCGGGGGTACAGGACGGAGAGTCAAGAGCAAGCCTGTTCTCCAGATTGAAGCATCCCAGCACAGCTCCTGATTTGTAGCCGTTTAACCAAAAGTAGGCTCGAAGGATGCCGTCGTGATTTGATACTTTAAATCGGATTTCCATAAATGCATGGGCCAAGTTAGGCCGATTACCAACAGTGAAAGCCACTGCACTGGTTTCAGGTATCGCATCATTGAGAGTGTCATACTGTGCTTGAAAATCTTCGATTTCTTTCTCAGCATCAGCAATTAAAGCTTCACGCGTTTCTAATTCCTTAAGGGCATCTCCAGAAATCGCTGGATATAGTTTACCGGTAAACACCTCTTCGAGCTCACCGACTTTCTCCAAAATATCCTCGTCCGTAATCGCAGGTTTTACCAGATTGGGACCACTAACAATCTGATGGTAAATGCGATCTGCTTCACTGTTCTCATGGTTTCTTCGGGCTCCAAAGTAAAAGAAGATCTGTTTTGTGCTGAAGGTCGTATCGGGTCGATCCGGCAAGACAAAACTACTAGAGGCCACAATATTCGAACCCTCCACTATAGCAACAATAGTTTCTAAGTCCTGATCTAGATCGACATCAGTGGCCGCAAAATTACGCTCAAAAACACTACATAGAGTCCTGATCCCATCTGGCAGTGCGTTATCACAAACCCTTTGGCTCACAGATTCTTGCTTCAACACCAGGTTGGAAAAATAGTTGCGTTTATCGCCAGTCCTTCCAAAAACAACGCGTTTGAACCGATCGGAAGTAAACTCGTACCCTGATTCATCAAGAGCAAATATTTTTCGAAGGCTTTCTAAATTTTGGTTGGCAAAGAGGCTTAGAATAGCGGTTCGCGAGCCTTCAGAAAAGCGATTAAATGCCTCCGTTTTAGGAATAGCGCTTTTCCAGAGGCAGGAAAAATACTCTTTCCCTGAAGGGTCAGCCTGACAGGAAGCATCGTCGAATAGCTGAGCTGCGGCGTAGTAAGGTTCACAAAAGGGCATAGGAGTCGGGCGCTCACTAAAGGTACGCGCAGCAAAGTATGAATTACTTGCTAGTTCAAAGATCTTCGCTTCGCAGTAGGATCTGAATACAGCGTCCGCCTTATCGCGAGAGGGGTCTTCACCAAATAATAGGTCAAGCTCACTATTCATCCATGTTTCTGAGGTCTCATTTAAGGTTTCTCGTGAGATTTCTAGGCCTTTTTTCGCATTTTGACGAAAGACCTCTAAGTCAGCCTTCATGATCTCCACGGTCTTAGGTACGGTACCATCCTCAGAGTATCTAAGAGCATATTGGTTGACTTCATCAAACCGCCTAATACTTGCCCAAGCGATACGGGAATCAATAGAGGCCTGTAACAAAGCAGCAATATCTACTGGATCAGCAGCCTTGTTAAAAATCACCATAGTTCCACCATAGCCGATGGTTTCTCTAGCGGGAGTGAGGCTGAATACATTTTCATTAAACACGGGATATTCGGTTACCGGCAATACATCCACCGTCTGCTTTTTCGCTTTTGCCCAGCGACCACAGCCGGACATAAGTAAACAAAAGATAATCAATAGGTACTTATTCATGAATGCTTCCTCTTAAAAGAAAAGTCGTAAATCAAACTGAGTAAAGTCAGTACGAGGCATGTTTTTACCGGAGACCTGTTTTCGATACTCAATGCTTGCTATCAACGGTACGGCAAATTCTTTTCGACGAAAGGCTCCCACTGTGGAGTATCCTAGTTTCGCCGCCCAGTAATTTGATTCTTGATCCGTTTCGCGCTGAAGCTCTTGCTTTGCTTCGAAATCATCCGTCTCGTAGCGATCACCATATTTGCGGAATGCCACTAGTCCCAACCCTGCCTGGAGTCCTGTTTGCTCTTGCTCGTACTGCAGTGATACTCCCGCATCGATTTTATCCCCTAGCTTGAAGGCCAAGTTATCTTTTTCCACTTCGATGGTTTCTTCTCTGGTTTTGAGCCTGGTATCCTTACGGCCTTCAATTTGATAGGTGTATTTGTAAAATTGATTAAAAACCAAGCCTTTTGCCAATTGCTGATCGAAGGTTAATTGGGTCAACACATCCCATTGTCCGTCGCCAAAAGGAAGATCGGTAAAGATATCAGGGTTATCGATACGGCCGGTAGGTGCCGTAAATCCAGCCGAAACTGCCGACTTTAAGACATTTCCATTATAAACTAATGCTTTGGCGAGTAAGGTCAAATCACCCATACCACTACCATTCCACTTTTCAAACTCCTCGTAATTATTATCAACGAGCTTAGTATTCAAGCGAGAGATGGCATCTTGAAGTTTTTCTCCTGCCTCAACTGCAGCATTATTATTGCTCATAGTTGGGTCGGTCAGCGCTCCGATAAATCTCTCAGCACCTTCATTTGTTCGGAATCCGACCGCGATATCAGTACTAGCCGAATAAAAAGGCAAGGCAGCAGCAATTGTGATTGTATCTGTCAAACCATAGGCAAAAATAGGCGCCCAAACATTGATCTGAGCATCCAATTCGGCATAAAAATCGCCGACCGTATCGTCTTCTGTCCAACCTTGCTGGATCAGTAGTGCTTGTAATTGCTTTTTCTTTAAACCCTCTTCGCTGCTGATGATATTACGGAACTTGAGTGGTTTCCAAAGAGGTTCCGCCAACGACTCCACATCGCCATTCTCACTAGTTTTTGTATTGGCTTCGGTGTAGACAGTTCTGATATTAAGATTACGAATACCCTCTGGTAATACCTGAGTGTTTTCGAAGGAGAGGGACTGATCGTTGTAAATTAAACACAGACCAATAGTGAATAAAAAATATTTCATACGCGACCTCAAATAAAGAAGGGGAGTAAAACTCCCCTCATATTGACCAAACCTTATAGGTAAAAGTCTGCTCTTATTAATAAACGCTCAATTATAGAGTTTCTGCAATCTCTTCGATGACTTTGATGCAGTGCTTTGTCTCGGCGACAATAACGGAGGGGATTTCGTCAAGCTCAAGTAGAAAGCCAAACTCATCGATGGCAATTTCTGCAACTTCCAGAGCTTCTTCGCTACGATCAAGCTCAGCTAGAACATTAACCTTACGACGGAAGTTGTCGCAGAACAAAGCTCCTTCGACGCCACCAGGATAGGCCTCACCTTCAATGGCTGCTTCAATCAATTCAAGCGCAACTTCTGGGTTATAAAGCCCACCAGGAATAGGCTTGGCTTTGGGGTTGCTTTTAACAGCTGCTTTAACACGGTTAAGTCCGCCACCTTCATAGAGCTCTCCACCTTGTAGGCTTAGGCCATTCTCAAGAGCTTCGTTCAAGGCTCGAATGTTTCGCAGGTTTTCCAATGTCCCAGACACCTCTGCATAGTATGCCATGCAAGAAGCTGTAAAGTAGTAGTAAGCCGGGGATTCAAATCCAAGAGCTTCGGGGTTGATCAATGGCATCACTTCTGTGTAGCACGAGCGAAAAATACTTCGCCGGCTTTCAATATCTTCGTCACTGTCACGGCCAGTCAGGGCTTCTCCCTCATAAATCAAAGTTCGCGCAGCACCAACAACAGCTCGAACCAAGTCCTCGCTGGAAGCCGTCGCTGCGATACTAAGGTAAGCATCTCGTGCTTGCTGAGTGGCTTCTATATTGTTCTCGCGTTCTGCAAATAATGCGTCTGCCTGCTCAAAAGCAGCTTCGTTGGCCATAGCTCCAAGACTAAGAGAAGCAGAAATTGCTCCAACTAAATAACGAATCATAGACTTTCCTTTAAGATAGACATTAAAATTTTGCGCTAAAACACAGCCAACCTACAAGCCTAAGCTGGCTCTTGTCAACACTTGCCGAAAGCAAATTTAATCAATTCTGTTAACTTTTCTTAAAGGGTTCTAATAGCTACACTTGGCACATATTGAAAATATGTATGTCAACAAAATCAACCGTCGTCCCGCAGTGGTTTCGCAGAAGACGCTCTTATTCAGTAGTAGAAATACATTTAACTCAGGCTGCAGAAAGGCCCCACATCCATACGCTTGGTAACTTAAAACATTAATATGGGTCAGTTTGAAACGGAACCGTTCGTCGTCCTAGGGACCTTTTTCGAATGAGTTTTTGAGTTGATCAAATATGTCACTCAAACTGTCTCGATCCAGAGCATGATGAAACAAGAAGAGTGAAGAGATGCCACCACCGAAATACTGCCCTCCCCTCAACACCTCGCCAGTGTGGGTTACGGACTGACTGTGAACCGCACCCAAACCGATGCCATTCGGGTGATCGTACAAATACCCTATAGGTCGCTGAACCTGGCTCAGCGTTCTGTTTAGTGATAGAAAGATGCGACCTTGGTCACCATCAAAGCCCGCGATGACGACATAGGTTTTATTGGGCTCCACGTCTTGGGATACAGACTCTGGCCCCCAAGAGCTTTTAAAGCCAGATTGATCTGACGGAAAGTTGTAAAGGTTGAAGTACAAACGTCCGTCGCTCACATATAAACTCATTCCACGCTGACTCCCTCCCTTTTCAAAGAGCATTTGCATGCGCTGAACATCTCCACCAGTTTCAAAAGACATAGCAATAGACTGGGCACGATAGGGGCCACCAATATTCAGATCCTTGTGGTTATCCAGGAGCAGCAAGTCGTCTACACCATCGAACAAGAGACCACGTTTTGCAGCATCCGACCACTCATTAGGGTGTTCCTCGGATTTAGTAGACGCTTCAGTCAATGGCAAAGCAGCAACTCTAGGTTGCCGACGACTACTGCTTTGAAACGCCGAGATTTCTGAAGACATACTTTCCCATCGAGAGATTAGACCAACTTCTACTGGAAGAGTCCCCCAAGTGAGGCTCACAACCGAATCGGGAAGAGCCTTTTGCTCCATATCGTCGTCTAGAATCGATAGGGAAGCTCCGCCGAGTCCAACAGCATGGCTGTGCTCGGCTGTAGTCTAACCGTCACAGTCTCGTTTGGCTCAGGCTTTTCGTCATTGATCAGATACACTCTACGGCTAGCGCTAATCTGATTCGCCGGTATGGTTATCACCCCTTCGGAGACGTCAAAGTCCATAGACTCGGTGGCATCCCTCTCAAAGCTATATGAAACAGGCAAGTCTTCATCACCTAAACCGTCTCGGTAAACAGTGATTTCAAAATACTTATCCGATTCTAGCACCTGACTTTCGTGAGTTGCGACGTAAACAAAAGGCGCCTTGGCCTTACCGTACCTTTTCGTCAAAAATGAATTGACCACCAGAAATTCTGTGGATTCTAATGCGACATTATACATTACGACTTCGCTCAAATAGCCGACAAAACCACGGTCATTCTCGAAGCCATCTCCCGGAAACGATCGAGTTGTTGCCGCCACACCACCAATGCCAGTGCCATCTGAGTCTCCCATCAAAGTGGGAACTTGACTCTCCTCGCCAATGATTTGACCGTCTTAATAACAGGAAAATTTGTCTAAAGCTCGATCGTATCTGAGAGCAAAAACATAGTTCTGGTAGGCTTCCACGTCAATCTCATGGGACATTTGTCCAGAAAACTGTGTCAACAAATCATCTATCTGGTTCCACAGCTGGCACGCAAGCTTTCCGTTAGAAAGTGTCAACGAAAGGCCCCGCTCTAGACCTCCTTGTTCGTAAAGCACTTGCTCGCGTTCTATATTGTGACCAGTTCGCAAAGAAAGTATAATCGTCTTGCCATCGAAGACGCCCTTGGTATCCAACTCCTCATGGGAAGCTATCGTAAGATGTCTTCTGGGATGACCAAAGCCAACTGCAGAGTATCCGGCAATGCCTCGATTCAAATACAGTGGTGGATACCGTCGTGAACTAGCGGTTGGTCTACTTCAATAGCGATGACATTAGCAAGATTATCAATGACAACGTCGTCTTCGTTATCTAGAAGTCGAATGGAAAAGCTTATCTGATCACTGTCCTTTAATGGTGACGACAACTGGCTGACTACAATAACCTGAGCTTCGTCACCCGTTTTGGAGCTGAAGATGTTCTTAGCCCTCTCTCCCGTATCGAATGGTAACTTCGCGGTAAACTCAGCCCCGTTTATGGTAAAAGAGTTTATCGATGCCAGGCAGTCCCGATCAAATCGATACATCTCAATATCCGGAGACAAAACCTTAAGCTCTGCGCTATATCCGCTACGGCAGTTTCCCACTGCTATCACCATATCCGAAATTCCAGAAGAAAGGCCCAAAGGAGACGAGACGAGAAGCGGGAGTCGCAAGGTCTCTCGAGAGGACTTATCGTGACTTCCACGAACCCCAGTATGAGAGTCGACAGGGTCGCTTCGGCAAGCTGAGACCAGCAATGAAAACGCAAGTAAGAGAGTTTTTTTGCCAAAAAACATCGATCTTTCCCTCTGTCCGAGATACACCAGGTATCGACAGCCAAAATGTGGCTCCTAAGGGGAATGCGATTTATTCAATAAAACAAATAAATTTAAACAGTTAGATAAATCAATAGCCCAGCAATTTGCATGGTCATCAATCTAGCGCTTCGCGGTTGTTTTCTTTTGCCTCCATAGCCTGTATCCACCGAGGGGACTGCCACAGAATCAACTGATATCGAGAAAATGGATGAATTTACCAGTAAATTATTGGTAATATGGAAGTGAACTGTGAACCAGAGGACGCCATGATCGTAACTCGTCAGGACGAGATTGAAAAACTCAAAGAAATCGGTACAATAGTGGCCGATTGTCTCAAACTCATGCTAGGCTCCATCGAGCCAGGAATGACAACCTTAGAACTTGATGCGATCGGAAAGAAGTTTCTAGACGATCACGAGGCGCAATCAGCCCCCCAAGTCTGCTACGATTTTCCTGGAGCCACTTGCATATCTCTCAACCACGAAGCAGCTCACGGCATACCGAAGTCCAATCGAGTGATTCAACCGGGAGATCTGATAAATATCGACGTTTCTGCAGAAAAAGCTGGATTTTTTGGCGATACAGGCGCCACACTTGCCTTTCAGAGCCAGAATCCCACATTCAAGCATCTTTGCTCTGCAACGAAAAAGGCTTTGCAGTCTGCCATGAAAGAACTACGTCCCGGAGCCAATATTAATGTAATCGGTAAAGCGATTGAAAAAACGGCAAACAAAGAAAAGCTCACCATCATTCGCAATCTCTGCAGCCATGGGGTGGGCAAAACCCTACACGACGAACCTCAGCAGATACTTAGCTATTACGATCCCAAAGAAAGGCGCGTTATCCAAGACGGTTTAACATTTACCATCGAACCGTTTTTATCAAACGGCAGCACAGGAGTCGTGGAGCTGGATGATGGTTGGACTTTATCAAACCCAAAGGGGCTTTACAGCGCACAATATGAGCACACTATGATCGTCACGAAGAGTGGAGTGATAACGACCACTTTACCTAGTAAAGGAGCTCCATTCCTTCCAAAATAGATTAAGGGAGTACACATGAAAGATCTTTCGCAGGTTAATCTTATCGAAGGTTTTTATAAAGACGACCGAACTCATTGGAGCCCGCCCAAGCTTTCTAACGTCGATTGGGGTAGCATCGATTTTCTCTCCTGGAAGCACGAAAAAAATGGCAACTACTATCTGCTTATGGAACAAGAGGATGGTGATGGTGTTAGAGGCTTCGTCGTCGAAATGAACGCAGGACACGGAGTCAACAAAAACTCCTGCAGCCTATGCCATGCGAGAAACCAGGATATAGGTGTGAAAGCGGCCTTCATTAAAACCAACAGTAATCCACGTCGAAAAATCGGCATCCATGTCTGCGGTGACCTGGGCTGCTCCCATCGCGTAAGAGGAATTCTACCCAGTATTTTTCCGTTCGAAACCATAACAGTAGGTCGTCGTATCGAGCGCCTACAGGAACGATTAAATAGACTCCTTTTGAGGCTATCAACATAATTTTTTGCATTTGAGGTTGCTCTAACCGCCTAACAAAGCTTAAAATTCAAAGCAGTCTTTGCATCACTAGCAAAAGTGAATACCGAGCTTTTTGGGGTTTGACCATGGAAAAAGTAATTCCTCGTACCATGAGGAAGTTTGAAACTTACCAAAATCAAATTTACAAAAATGCTGTTTTAGGTAAGCTCCAGCAAATGACCAAGGGGCGTCTAGAGCTTGATATTGGTTATGATCGCGAAAACTTTATTTTTGGGCTGGGCAAGCGCGTCAAAGCTGAAATTCAAGTGAAGCACCCTAACTTTTTCCCCGCATTGCTTAAACATGGCGAAATCGGCTTTGGAGACTCCTATGCCTCGAAGGAATGGGACAGCCCCGATATCGTATCCGCAATTAAATGGTTTATACTCAACGCTGTCGAACAAAGAGAAGACAGTAGCCCCATCTATTCCCTGTATCGCTTGTTCGATGGTATCGATCGCATTAAGCACAATCTGAACCAGTCTGCATACAACGAGTACGGAAAGAAGCATATTTATAGCTACGATCTGGGAGAGGGTTTTTTCGAGAAATTTCTGGACAAAGACTTGAATCGGTCGTCGGGATTATTTCCATCGTCAGACACTTCTCTTGAAGACGCACAACTCTATAAGTATGAGGCCATCGGAAGACGCCTCAATATTGTTCCAGAGGATCGGGTGATCGAGCTTGGCTGCGGCTTTGGCGGGCTGGCGATTCACCTTGCGAAAACGCGAAAGTGCTCCGTCACAGCTGTGACCATCTCCCAGGAGCAGTTTCAGTATCTTAATCAAAAAGTAGCAAACATGGGGCTGGAGCATCTGGTAAAACCGGTACTCGCTGATTATCGGCAGATCCAGGGACGCTACGATAAAGTCATTTCCGTTGAGCTGGTGGACTCCCTGATTCCCGGTGACTTAGCTACCTTTTTTCATCAGTGCGATCATATACTAGCTCCAAAGGGTGCCATGCTTCACCAACTACTGCTGACTCCCGAGCATAAACAGCAAAAGTCTTGGTCTCAATTTACTCCCATTACAAACTATGCAGTCCCAGAGCCCTTAATACCAAAATTGAGTGAACTATGTCACACGCTCACTCACAGCCAGCATCTGCAAATAACAAAGCTATTTGATATGACAAAAGACTGTGAGCTCACGTATCAAAAATGGCGCCAAAGCTTTGTCCAGAATTTCCAAGCACTGGGAGATCTTGGTTTCGATCAAAGCTTTCTTCGTATGTGGAATTACTATCTAGCCTATACCGAAAGCGTACATCATCTTTCCATGATTAGTTGTAGCCAGATTGTGTTCAAACGAGTATGACTTAGGGGCACCGATTCAAAATGGGTTCCTAAAATGACTGCCTATCTAACCAGCTTTCTTTCCGTCTACACCTCCTTGATTGTGATCATAGATCCATTCGCACTAGTACCAATTTTTTTAACGATTACAGAGGGTTACAAGGCAAGTCATCGTAATTTGGTATGTCTCAAGGCGGTTCTGATATCCGGCTCGCTGCTTATTTTGTTTGCTCTAACGGGGAGAAAAGTATTCGAACTCTTCGGCATCTCGATTCCTGCTTTCCAAATTGCGGGAGGGATACTCTTGCTTATCCTAGGTCTGAGTCAATTGGAAGCCCATCGCGAACGTGTCAACGAAGAAGAAAAGGACGAGTCCATCCAGAAAGAAGATGTCTCCATTTTTCCATTAGCGACTCCGCTCTTGGCCGGACCGGGTGCCATATCAACAGTTATCTTACAAGTTAGTCAAAAAGACAGCTCAGGGACGGTTTGGGTGCTACTCCCGGCCATCATTGCCTCGTCGATAACCTGTTATCTGGTTCTGAGACTTGCTCCTCTTGTACAGCGAGCATTAGGCCAGACTGGCCTTAATCTAGTCACAAGAATTATGGGAGTTTTACTCACAGCCATCGCTATTCAGTTCATCATCGATGGCATTAAGGCTGTGGTCGCCGACTATCTCTAATTGATCATCGTTTTTTCATCTGTACATCTGTTAAAGTGAAACGGCACACTTGTGTCTCATCTTATCGATAAGGATTTAACATGAAACGATTGATACCTGCCATACTGGTGAGCCTGATGTTTTCAGCCACAGCATTCGCTTTGAGCAGTCGCATTGATTTTACTATCGAACAAAAGAAGACTGGAAACGTCGTTTATAGCGGCTATGAGGATATCGTAGAAAAGGATGGTAAGGTCGAGAAAAAAGCTTATTACAAAGACCCTAAGGGTAACGTCGTGCAAACCGAGTTTTTCAGCTACGACAGTAAGACTCTCCAGATTTTAGACTACGAATATATCAATAAGCTAACCAATGAATCGACCATTCTAAAGTCCACAGGCAAGGACGTGGCAATATCCTATCGTGGCAAACAAGAAAAGGATTACAAAAAAGGTAAGATTACCTGGACAGACACTACATACCACGGAAAGACCTTCAATCAATTAATTCTGAAACACTGGGATAGCATCGTATCAGGTAAGGACTTCGAGTTTGACTTGTTTTTGCCATTTCGGTTTGAAACGATTCCCTTCGCACTGGTTCTAAAGGAAAAAACGGAGAAGGGCGAGCGGTATGTGTTTGCCGTGGAAGCTCAAAACTTTATCGTTAGGCAGTTTGCACCTACTTTAGAGGCCACCTATTATGACAAACCAAAGCGGCAAATCTCAAGCTTTTATGGACCAACCACCCTTCCCATTAATGGCGAAACTGGCGAAATGGTAGTTGTAAAATTTGAGTTTAAAGAATAATGACAGTAGCAACTTCATCCAACGATATACGGGGATACCTATGACATTTGAGTACCAAAAACCCTTTCCACTCGGCTCGGACAAAACCGAGTACAAGCTCATTTCTCAGGAACACGTCAGTACAAGCAATTTTGATGGAGAGACGATTCTTAAGGTTGAGCCAGAGGCCTTAGAGCTATTAGCTCGCAAGGCTTTCGAAGATGTATCCTTTTACTTGAGATCGGCTCACTTAGAGAAAGTCGCCAAGATTCTTGATGATCCTGAAGCCAGTGACAACGACCGCTTTGTTGCAAGAACCCTACTAGAAAATTCCGTCACAGCTGCTGACGGTGAGTTACCGACTTGCCAGGACACAGGGACTGCCATTGTCATGGCAAAAAAAGGTCAAAGGGTTTGGACCAATACCAATGATGCTGAGGCATTGTCCAAGGGAATTTACATGACGTATCAAGAGAAAAACCTCAGATATTCTCAAGTAGTTCCTCAAACCATGTTTACCGAAAAAAATACCGGGACCAACCTTCCCGCACAGATAGATATTTATGCTAGCGAAGGCGATGAGTACCAGTTTCTATTTCTGGCCAAAGGTGGAGGTTCGGCAAATAAGTCCTACCTTTATCAGAAGACAAAGTCCTTACTAAACGAAGCCTCTCTCACTGAGTTTATTCAGAGTGAAATTAAGAGACTAGGTACCGCAGCGTGCCCACCCTATCACTTGGCTATTGTTATCGGTGGAACGTCAGCCGAAGCGAACCTGAAAGCCGTTAAAGAGGCATCTGCTGGGAATTTTGACGAGCTTCCAAACGAAGGCAATATGGGTGGTCAAGCCTTTCGCGACCTTGAGTGGGAAGCTAAAGTCCAAGAGATTTGCCAAAACAGCAGCATTGGTGCTCAATTTGGTGGCAAGTACTTCACCCACGATGTAAAAGTCATTCGCCTCCCCAGACATGCCGCTTCATGCCCAGTGGGAATTGGCGTTAGCTGCAGCGCTGACCGGAATATTAAAGGCAAAATAAACAAAGACGGAATTTTTCTAGAAAAGCTGGAAACCAATCCTGCGCGCTTCTTAAACAAGTCTCAAGAGGTTAACGATAAGCCCGTGGCTATCGATCTGAATCAGCCCATGTCTGAGATTTTAAAGACCCTGAGCAAGTACCCGATCAAAACCAGATTAAATCTGAGCGGAACGCTCATTGTAGCCAGAGATATTGCTCATGCAAAGATAAAAGAAATTATTGATTCAGGCAAACCCATGCCAGACTACTTTAAAAATCACCCCATTTATTATGCCGGTCCCGCTAAAACCCCTAAAGGTATGGCCTCAGGAAGCTTTGGACCAACCACTGCCAATCGCATGGACCCTTATGTAGACCAGTTCCAGTCATTGGGAGGCTCTATGATCATGCTGGCAAAGGGTAACCGATCACCGGAGGTCACTGCAGCTTGTAAAACCCATGGTGGTTTCTATCTTGGTTCCATCGGCGGTCCTGCTGCCATCTTGGCAAAAGACAGCATAAAGAAAGTCGAAGTTGTAGACTTTGAGGACTTAGGTATGGAAGCCATAAGAAAAATCGAGGTCGTAAACTTTCCAGCTTTTATCATCTGTGATGACAAGGGCAACGACTTCTTTGCCGAGCTAGCCTAAACGCTGCGCACAAACCTGGCTGTGGATTTCGCAGTGGGAGCGTAACGCAGCATACCTCGCTTTTTTTTGCGGGATTTGGAAAAACGGCGGAGGCAAGGCTTGGCCACAATGCTAAACCGCAGCGCACAAACGTGCGTGAGGATTTCGCAGTGGGAGCGTAACGCAGCATACCTCGCTTTTTTTTGCGGGATTTGGAAAAACGGCGGAGGCAAGGCTTGGCCACAATGCTAAACCGCAGCGCACAAACGTGCGTGAGGATTTCGCAGTGTGGGCGTAACGCAGCATACCTCGCTTTTATTTGCGGGATTTGGAAAAACGCCGGAGGCAAGGCTTGGCCACAATGCTAAACCGCAGCGCACAAACGTGCGTGAGGATTTCGCAGTGTGGGCGTAACGCAGCATCCGTCGTTTTTTACTAATCCCGCCTAGATGTCGTCCCAATTGGGAAAAGTATGACACAACGCACAGTCAGTGGTACCGTTATGCTCAGGCTGAGGCCGATCCCCTTCATGACAGCTAACACAACTGTCAGGCAATGGATCATGATTGAAGGTCGTCGCTCCTTCTTCTTCTTCTTCACTAATTGCCCAAGTGGGGTATGAATGGCAAGAGACGCAATCACCTTCGGCCGGATGAGACTCGTCTTCCGGACGTACTGCTTCATGACAGACTGCACACTCGGTTCGCCCTTCATGGAGAGCGGCTTGAGGATCGTCTTCAGTAGCGCTGTCTGCATCAGCAGAGACAGCTCCTGATTGAGGAAGTTGTTTGGCTTTTTTCAAGCAGGAAACTGACAAAGGTAGCATGACAAGGAAAACTAAAAAAAGGCGCAAACCTATCCCCCTTGGTTAAACCCTAAAGGAGTAATATCGGCTTGTTTGAGGGTTTCCTTAAAAAACCAAGACGCTAGTTCAGGTAGCCTTAGCTTTGCCAGCCATTTTCTTCTTGATGAAATAGACAGCCAGCACAACGGCAAGTACACCAAAAAACACAATTTTAGCTTCTTTTATGTGTTCCAGGATGGTTTCGCCATACACAGCGATAAGGATAACCTGTGAGGGCACGCTAATAAGAGCAGCAACCCCATCAACGGCAATAAACTTCGCCGGTTGAAGACCAAGCATGCCACAGCTGAAGTGTCCAGGAAATCGCAACCCAGGAGTGAACCGAAATATGCCAGCAGCCCACGCCCCGTATTTCCTAACCCAGGAGCTTACTTTGTCTAATCGGTCTCGTTGGGAGGCTAAGAATGGTTTGTTAATCAATTTCCCCCCAAAAAACTTTCCGAGGGAAAACACCAGGAAATCGGATAAAAACACCGCACAAAAAGCAACAATCGAGGCTGTTGTCACATTGACTTTGGGAGCCCCCTCGAAAGGAGGAGGAAACAGATCGGGGCGCGACCCCATATAACAAACAACACCCAGACTCACCAAGGTAACTTCCTCGGGGAATGGTAGCCCAAAACTGCTGGCAAGCATCAAAGCGCAGACAAGAAAGTAAACGGTTCCAGGCTGATAAGCATACTGAGCAAACCAAGCGAACAACTGATCTTCTGAAAATCCCACTAAATGGCATCCTATCTAGACAGGGTTACGATAAGTTTCGGCAGTTTGACCCGACAACTTAGGCCAATATCGGCTCGAGAAAATGAAATCAAAAAAATGCGTCGCCCCTCATATTGTATCAGGGGATTTATAGCCTTTTTGGGTCAGTAAACTTACCCAAACCTGCACTCTACCAAATCGACCCTAAGCTATTGATAAGAATAGCAGAGCCGATGTTCCGGCAGCCGGGGAACTTTACCACGGACGTTGGATTTTGCAATATAACCCTCAGACAATACTACCTAATAAATATGAATTAAAAATACAGCAAAGACTACCCGATACGGTACAAGGACGAATAAAGGGGCGAAATTTATGTATCATTTTCTGAAGGTTTTCACCTGTATAGCAGTCGTCATGAGCTTCGGCTGCTCCAATACAGGCTTTAATAAAAAAGACAAAAGCAACCAAAAGGAATCCACTCCTGAGCAAAGTGAACTAAAGGATTCGGACAAAACCGTTGCCGAGCCGCAAATGGTCGGCGGAGCTTTCCTTGTGTGTAATCCCGAATCGGTCACATCCACAGGTGTCAGTCCTGACGACTTGTCTGCGGAAGAGGCAATTTTAGCCTGTGAGGTTCGCGATAATGAAGATAACGTTGTGTCTGAAGGGTTTCAACTGTCTTCGGTTGGGGTTATGACCGACTCCGGCGAGGTTTTTGAGCCAAGATCGCTAGCCTATACCATCAAATCTTGGGCCATGGTGCTCGCTATACAATCAGACCTGATTGATCGCGTCGTCAGTGTCAAAGCGGATATTCAGTTTGGTGACCAACCGCCAACAGCTATTTCTACACAAGAAGCCCTATTGGGATGCCCAGAAAACTATACTCCTGTTTTGGCAGGAGACCCCACAACGAATGCTCCTCCGTTTTGCGTGGCAACTTATGAGATGAAACAAGGGGCCGACGATAAACCGGTTTCTCAGGCCGCCGGAAGGCCTTGGGTTGCGATCACCAAAAGTGATGCCATGGATCGCTGCGCCGACTTGGGAGATGGATATAGCCTCATGACAAACGATCAATGGATGGCTATTGCTCGAACCATTGAACTCAATCCAGAAAACTGGAGCAGTGGTCGTGTGAATGAAGGGTCGATTAATCGCGGTCATAGTGATAACAGCCCGGCGCAAAGCCTACAAGCATCAGTAAATCGCCGTGAAGCCTGCTTTGAAACAGAGCAAACTTGCTCGCACGTAGCTTGGGATAGTCAAAAGAGAACGCATGTACTAACGTTCAACCATATCATTTGGGATTTTGCTGGAAATGTTCACGAGCATGTGGATTGGCAAGTGGATACTTCTGACAAGGCATCACCGCAAAATGCTTGGACTGAGCTCAATTCTACTTTACCAACTCAATCTATGCCAGCAATTAGCTACCTTCCTACCAACCTAGATTTAAATCGAAGTCATGGGATAGGCGGATACTTTCCTGGACGAAACGATCAAGGGGGAACCGTTCAAAGAGGAGGCTCATATGGAGATAATGCTAATACTGGGATTTACGCACTTGCGTTGGATCTTGCGATAGATGCGATGCATACAGTAACGGGATTTCGCTGTGTATGGACCCCTACCAGCGATGATGACGGCTAGCAAAACTCTTCCCTAGGGGACGCGTTAGGATGTCCCCGAACACCCTAAACATTCCTACCAGATGATTTGCAAAATCACGCCATTGTTCACTTAAACCTATGGTTTTCAAATCCATATCGTCCTGTTTTCACGCCTGAAACTAAATAAACTAAGTATTTTCACCCAATATGCCGATACCGTCTCTAGGATCAGAGTTTACGAGTAGAGGTATAAAATGAAACTCCTGACAATCTTGTTAATGGTTGCCATTAGCAGCAGTCTATCGTGCCGCGAAACCAGAGATCCCGTGCCCGAGGACGATAACCCCTACGCAAAACCTGTAGCAGGCCCTGAACTTGAGCCTGTAAATGAATCGCCAAACCCTAACTCGAGAAATCTTGAAGCTCTCAAGCCCGATGAAGAGGTGCTTGACGATCTCGGAACCACAAAAGAAGATGCCGAACAAGGTAAGCAAGAGGCGGAAACTCTTATTGAAGAGGAAGAAAAAGTCTCTCCCCCCAAAGTTTTTGCCCTCAAATTTAAGCATAGCTCGATGTGCCTCGGTGTGTTAGGAGGCTCTCTTGCAAACCAGGCTAATATCCACCAACTTGCCTGCAACAACTCAAACTCTCAGAGATTCCATCTTATCCCTAGCGCCTCTGAGGGGTACTTCTTCATTCGTAACATCAATAGTAATTTATGTGTCACCCTATCTGAATTAAATCGCAATGACGGGACTAATATTTTCCAATTTGATTGTATCAATTCTGACAGTCAAAAATTTGCAACACTGGCTCAAGAAAATGGTTTTGCTACTATTAAAAACCTATACTCCCAGAAGTGTTTAGACAATACTACCAATATTTTTAACCCGAATAACGTTATCCAGTGGGAATGTCATGGCGATGACAATCAGTTGATTCAACTCCAAGAAATACCCTAGAACCGAGGGACTGAGGCCTATTGGCCAAGGCCCCAATCCTTACGCAAAAATTACCTCCAATCAACAATCAAATATTATTGTCAGTTTTCTCATTTATTACGTTTTTCCTACAAAAAGCCGATATGTCTCACAGAGCAAACATTAAAGGAAAAATCATGAGAAAAGCACTTAGCTTAGTGGCATGCGCCTCATTAAGTCTACTGTTGACAGCATGTAACGACGCCCAATTGCAAAGCTCCGAAAAGTCCGAAAAAGTAGAAGAAATCAGTTCCCCGACAGCCGACCTAGAGGCAGCTGAAGCGGTTAACGAGGTAGACGCAGAGACGGCTATCACCGTTGCCGAACCAGCTATGGTAGGAGGCGCGTTTTTGTACTGTGCTAGTACAGAAATCGATGACGATACGGAATCTATTGGATGTGCTATGCAGGACCCAGAAGGGAACAACATTCCTTTAGATGGCGTTATGCTCAAGGCAGCCTATGCGATTTATCCTGAAGGTGCTGTTGAAATATTCTCCATTGAAGATGAGGTGGATGATCAAGATCGCTGGCAGTTTATATTCGAAATTCCGCGCAATGCGCTACGAATTAAGATTGTTCTCATCGATCAGGATGGGACTGAATACACTAGCGAAGAGCCTGTCATGGCTGCCCTAACCGGCGCTCCGAGATTTGCGTACAGATCAAACGATAATGGCGATTTTATTCATCTGGGAGATGGCTTCACAAACACAGGAGATGTGTGTGAGGAGGCTCTTGACGAACCAAATGTTTTGAATAACCAAACCTTTCTTAAAGGCAAACGAGCCACCATTGAATTTTCAGTTGCGGCGGATTCACAGCAAACCAGCATTGCTCTGGACGGGGTTTGCGATGTCCAGCACAACGGGACAAGAATGATATTCTACGAGTATCTATTTAACACGTTTATTCCTGTCAGCGTCACTGTGTTAGAAGACTATTCCGGGGAAAACTTCTTTGAAGGCGAGTTAAAGGCGGGCACCTATAAAATCGAGCTATTCTCGGGTTCTTCTCTTGGGCTTTTTGACGAGTTTCTATTCAAAGGAGTTAAAGTCAAAAGCGATCAGCAGGTAACTTTCAAACCTTGGGTTTTCGAGTAAAAACACAATTCAGAAGAAAAAAAACTCGGTGACCAGCATAAAAGCTCGTCACCGCTATGAATTTTCACCTAAGCAATTTCATCATTGATCGCCCTTAAGACAAAGCGCTTCGCTTGATAAATCGCCAGATTATCGCAATATAAATAAGCATCAAAAGTAACGGACTGAGACGACTCGTCAACTGATATCACCTCTATTTCGGTCTCTACCAGCTTATTATCTGGCAAGACCTGCCCTCGATAAACCCATTGTTGCTCTGAACCAGGGGCTAAAGCGAACGGAGTGTCGACAAGCCCAAGAATATCTCTAGCAGCTGCAGAAGCGGTCATGAGTATGGACTCTAGCCCTAAGGACCCAGGCATAACTGGATCTTGGTAGAAGTGGTCATGAAAGAACCACTGACTAGCCTCTACTGACAACCGTCCTTTCATACGAGCGACTATCGCCTTGTCAACATCTGTATTCAGGGGACTGAAATCATCGATCAAGCTCAGAGGATTGGTATGAATGTCAACACCAACTGGGATCCATTCCGAACTCAAATCCGTGAAACGCTGAGTCTGGGGAGTGATACCTTGTTGTTCCGCTAGTGCTTTTGCCGAGAAGAATCCAAATGCTGTTGTCCCAGAATAGATTTCATCGTCACCAGCCATCACGCGATAGCTGTACTCTTGGATAATCATTCCCGACGCCTGAGATATCTTTGTGACTTTAGCATGAGCGGTTAGAGGCCCCATATCTGGAGTCACTGATTTGGAGTAACGAGACGCCCCCTGCAAATTGCGGAAAAACAAATCTTCGTTTTCACTGGCCAGGGCGGAGCCCATATAAGCGGCCATCCAACCGCACGGCTGTAAGGCTACTTCCAACAGAATACTGTAAGGCATCTGTTTACTTGGGTTGTCGTAAAACCAAGAGTCCGACTGATTATAAAAAATCGCCGTTGCTTCTGAGCCTTCTTTTAAGACAAAAGGTTTCGCTGAAGTTGAGATCACCTCGTTAATGCATTGCAATCTACCACGAGGAAGTCGCGCCATTTTTCGATCATGATCGAATTTTTTGTAGGGTGCGCCAAAGGCCTTTGAAGGATGACCTGCAGCAAACTCTTTAATCATAGCATCGGAAAATACCAACTCTTGTTCGGAACTTCCCCAAACCTTATCAACAGACTCCTTAGTAACACCAGTCATTTGCAAGGTCATATTGCGTATATCTACAATGCAATGGTGATCGGAGTACATATAAGCATCTACCAAAGCATAAGCGTTGGGATTGAAACCGATCTCACGGATATGAAGTTCATATTGGACCGACTTCGTCCGCGGAAGGACCTGTCCTCGGCACAATAGTTTGGACATCTCACCTTGGACTGGATCGATGGTGACCTCACCAGTCTCTCCAATAAGGCCTTGCCTTAGTAAAAACACACGCAATGTATGGAGACAGCATTCGTACATCAGAGTACCAGGCATGACATGATCGTCTTTAAAGTGACAGGTCAAAAACCAATCGTCAGGCTGAATATCAGCCTCTCCTATCACTAATCCAACTCCAAATTTACCACCATGAGAGCTCATTTCAGTGATACGATGAACGAGACGTAAATCTCCTCCTGGAATGCCAACAGGTAATCTAACATCAAGGTCTTGGAAGTCATCTCCAAAAGCTTTGGCAAGATTTCCCCCTCGAATATAGTCTAATTCATCAGCTGACAGAACTTCGTTTTCAAAGGCGAAGCGATGTTGGTAGCCACCCGTAAAGACCCCAGGCTCAACTTCTTCTTGGGATTTGATAATACCGCGCCCCTGATCCAACTCCTCACTTGTAAAGAATCCAGCACATCCATGTCTCATGGTCATGAGTTTTTTATCTCCGACATAGGCGGAAAATCCAAACCTAAACAGAAGAGTGGACCCACGCTTGAAGAAATTATCGATATGAATGTCATAACGGATATATTCGCCTGCCGATGGCAATGCCGAATAAAATGTCACTTCCGCATCTAACAAGCGGTACAAGGCCAGTCCTTTGGTATGGTCATCAGCGCCCAGCCAAGCGGAAAGTAGCAAATCAGCTTGCCCCGATTCGATGGCAATAGACGTAGGGATTTTATTTTGATCCAAATACCAAGCATCTGGATTGACATCGTGCTCTGTTACCAAGGTTCCGCTTCCCAGAGAGAACTTTTCACCGGAAATATCCATAATCCTGTGACAGAGTAGCAGACGATCTGAAGGCAGTCTGACACGAGTGGGGTATTCATCCACATGAGCAAACTCCGGTCCGAATACATCACCAATCTTACCAAGGGCAAAGGTCTCACAAGCTTCGTAATCCCACAAAGCCTCTTTCGGATTCATTGGCTGATAGGCAATATGATTGTCTATTGCTTGCTCATGATCTACACGTTGTGTTTCGCTACCGATCACACCATCAAAATCAACTAATGATTCATCATAGGTAACAGCTGTGGGGGCTTTAGCCTCCATGGCTTGTTTTAATAACTCAGTTTGATTCTGTAAAGACGCATGGGTTAATGATTCGAAAGCCTGCTGTGCCGCAACTTGTGCTTCATTGGTGCGACCCATTTCACTTAAAATATGGCTGTAAATGTGAGAATCCATAAGGTCCTTTCTCAGCGGCCGTTCCGCAGCAGTATGACTTTTGAGTGCCCCATAATTTGGAGACTTTTGCGCTCCAGCTATGGGTGAGGTACGCTTCAGATGCGATACATCAACCTCGCCACCTCTAACGATGACTTTAAATGCTTTTGTGTCCGATGACACCGCAAAATGTTTAGGTAGAGTCGGCGATTGTTTTTCTATTTGAAACTGAAAACCGGCATCAAAAGGTCCAGAGTAGTGAAACCCTTTAGTGTCTTGACCGGAGTCCGCCGAAATAAACTGGGCCAAGGTTTGAATCCCTTGGCAAGCGCCGTAATGGATTGAACCAGAGGTCGAGGACGCACGCGAAACTAAATTTGCATCGCCATCGTCTATAACGCAAAGAATGGGATGTCCCTTTGCCTTTGCTGTTTCATAGTCTTCGAGAACCAGAGTTATCGCAGAATCCGTATAATTATGCTCAGCGCTCGCTTCATTAAACAACGAGCTCCAATTTAGGGCAGAAAATACTTCTGCTGGCGTATCGACTCCAGTGACAAGGGCCAAGTTTCGTTTACCACTAGAGATATCCCGCAGTGCCAAAGACAATGCCCGCAATCCAGACCCATCCATTTGCGAAACCGTAATCGCCGAACCACCCACGCGATATTCCCGACCAATCCGAGAGGCAACAATGCTTGCTAGAGACCCAATCACCTTATTAGCGTTCAATTGGGTAAGCAAAGCATCTTTAGCTTGCTCGATCCATATTTCAGCTTTTTCCTCATGGCCTTCGCCGGAGATTTCCAACATGCCTTCCGTATCTAGCCCGTCAAACCACCAGCGACTCAGGTAGGCATTCACCATTCCGTCTAATTCCACCCCAACATAGACTGCAGCTTTTTCAAGTTGATTTGCTTCCAAATCAAGGCCTTTCATAGCTGCATTAACACTTAGAAGTGCACCGATCTGCTGAGGAAGCATATCTTGGACTTCTTTAGGGGGTATTCGGAAGGAGGCGTAAGGAATGTTAAAATCATCAAATTGACTCGTCGTCACCTTGAGACCGGCAGCGACTTTTTTCTGATAGAAGGGTGATGCTTCAAAACCAAACCATTTGGGACAGGGATCAGTAGTCTCAGGGCGATGCTCACCCATGGCTACCAGAGCGACACGACGATTGGCTGAACCTTTCGAAATCACTTCGCTCCGAGATCTATCACTATTGTACTCTTCAATGAGGACATGAGCGTTTATTCCGCCAAAACCAAAACCCGAGAGAGCAGCTTTTCTTGTCTTAGCATGTTCTTGAACATCCCAAGGTTCTTGGCGCAAGCTCACTGATAGTCCTGAGTCTTTCCAGGGAAACGAGTCGATCACTTGCGTTTCTTTGAGTAACGGAGGCTTAGTCTTGTTTTTCATTGCTAGAAGTAGTCGCAGCAAACCCGAGGCACCGGCTCCCGTTAAAAGATGGCCGATATTGCCTTTAACGGAACCTAGGGACGCCGATCCACGCCGACCAGAGTAGAGCTGTCTGAGACTCTCCAGCTCTGTACGATCTCCTTTTGGA
Source organism: Pseudobacteriovorax sp. (assembly GCA_013215145.1). Taxonomy (GTDB): domain Bacteria; phylum Bdellovibrionota_B; class Oligoflexia; order Oligoflexales; family Oligoflexaceae; genus DT-89. Next base: position 115,564 of record JABSRP010000011.1, on the reverse strand, counting down.
GTTCCTGTCGCGTGACACTCTATATAATCTATGTCCTGAGGCGTCCAACCCGCCGCCTGATAGGCGTCGCGCATAGCTCTGGTTTGCCCTTCAGAATCTGGTGCCATAAGCTTTCCTGAGCGATCGTTGCTTAGACCGATCCCTCTAATGACTCCGTAGATTCTATCTCCAGAAGATTCCGCATCCAGCAACCGCTTAAGAACAAAAACGGCTCCCCCTTCACCAACAATCAGACCATCGCCGCGTTCGTCGAAGGGTCGACTGTGACCTGTGGGTGACAACGCCCCTAACTGGGTGAATCCCATCTGGGTATAAAGTGAATTTGCTCGATTAAATCCACCAGCCAAAACCATATCAGCTTTGTTTTCAAGCAGCATATCGCAGGCCTGTTCTAAGGCATATAAAGATGAGGCGCAGGCCGCATCAACACTATATCCCCCTAAACCAAAGCCAAAAGTTTTGGCTACCATGATGGCTGGCATACTTGCAGGAAAGTAGTTTCTAGCATCAATATCTTCGATGGTTTTTTCGTTGTTATCTACTCCGAGACGATGGAATAGCGCATGCCTCAGGTATTGATCAACGATACGACCGGATTTCTCCGTTGGTAGTGCGATATTTCCAAAAACAGCTGCAGTGCGTGGGTGCAGGGCTGAATTTTTGCTAAGACTATCGGCGAGAGCATCTGAAGACACCCTGATAGCCATCTGAATCAAAGGATCTAAACGCTCCCAGCTTTCGGCACTCTCAGTAAAATCCACAGGCATTTCGTAGGAATCTCTGCCGAAATAACCTCGAGCATGAAAGGCCCGATCTTTGGTATCTCCTTTAGAGATGTATTTTTCTGGTCGGCCCCAACGGTATCGAGGGACATCCGAGGCTAACGACTTACCGTCTTTGACTGCTTCCCAGAACTCTTCAATAGAAGAGCAACCGGGCAGCTGACCTGACATTCCAACAATGGCAATTTCCAATAGGATTCCCCTTAATCACGTTCGGCAGATAATGGAATAGCCTTATTCATCGCAAAGGACTCCCGAAGGGAATCGTCTGTGATGGCGCCATAGCCAGAAATACTTGCAATCAACTTGTTTTCTAACACAAACTCAATGGAAGCCTTAAAAGACTGTCCTATCCTTTCGGTGAACTGAACCCGAATTTCGCAGCCCTGTTTTGGGAACGGCCGGAATTGCTGGAAACTTTCAATCGATGTCGGAAGCGATTTAGAACCGAACCTGCGCTCACTCCAGACAACAGCGAGCTGGAAGGCGACGTCAATTACCATGGGATCAGTAAACCAAGCATCATGCTCGAATCCTTTAATCCACTTTCGTGGCTCAGGACTAGGAAGCGAGGTACCGACAATCCCCTCAGGCCCGAAGGATCGAATACCGGAAATTCCTTGTAGCTCCTCACCATGAAACAGATAAATCTCGTAGAGGTCGTCCAACTCAGGCATCGACCACGAGCCTTCTATTTCGATGGACGGTGCTGCGTCGTGAGGTTTCCATGCAGCATCGTTTGACAAGTAAATATTTGCCTTGGCCACTGGAAACCATTTATCCGCCTGGGCACCCTTCGCCGACATGGTCGTCAAAAACCCTTTAATATCGCCGGTTGCTACGGATTCCGTTTCTTGAAACTCAACTCGATAGGAATAAATTTCATCCGAATTTAAGGCTATACCCTTTAGTATCTTGAAGTTTTTGAAGCTAACAAACGTTCCCGACTGCTGACTTTTCACCTCGGCCAGCATCGTTTCGATAAGTAGTACCGTGGGAACAACACCCTTTTGTCTCAGGACATGAGAATTTAGTATCGGCCAAGTTTGAAAATCTATGCGACCTGCTTCCACTCTTTCGGATTCCTCAGCACCAGCTGGAGTCGCCATGACGACAAGCTCTGTCTGCTCAGCCCTAGACATTTGACGCCCAAGTAGGCCGGCACCTTCAGCTAAAGGAATCAAACCAATTCCTTCCGCGGCAAATAGGTTTTTCAGCCCCGAATCAACCATACCGCCATCCCAAGGCCCCCAATTTAGGGAAGAGACCCGACAAGTTGGATGGAGACGCTTAAAGTACTGGGCATACTTATTCAAAACCTCATTGGCAACAGCGTAGGCCACCTGTCCTTTACGTCCAAAGCGAGCGGTAGAAGATGAGAAAAAGACTAACTGTTTCAGACTTTGCCCACATTGCTTTTCTAATTCAGTTAGAATTCTTATTTTTGTATCTGCAACAAAGGAAAATTCCTTCTCGCTCAACTGATTGATAAATTTGTCTGCAAGTACTCCTGCACCATGGATCAGACCCACAATCGGACCTTCTGCCTCAACAAGCTGACTTAGGCCTTTGCGGATACTCTGCTCGGAGGACACATCCACGCTTTGGTAAATTACCGTGGCCTGTCCCGACCTTAACGTTTCGAGAGTATTCTCCAACTCTAATTGTCTTTTGAATTTATGGAATAGATCGTTAATCTCTTTAGGAGTCGCAGCAAGTCCTGATGAATGGATAGCTGCCTTGAGGGCGCTATCATCCATATCCACCTTAATAAATTCAGGGAGCTTCTCTTCTATCGAAGTGCGACCCCATAGACAAATCTTAATCGGTTGCGAAGACAGTTCTTTAGCTATTGCTGCCGTAACACCACGACCTCCGCCCGTGATCAAAACCAAATCATTGGTCTCAAAAACCGCGGGAGTTTCTTCGCTGATATCCTTGATCAAGAGCTCTGGAACTTTGTAATAAGACTCAAAAAGTCCAATTTCAGGCAGATCAAATCGGAATAAAGTATCAATTAATCTTTCAGCCACAGCAGAGCCATTAGCAAAGTCGCGACTCAAATCAATATGTGTGGCTCGTACGCCTTCCCATTCATGCCTAACACACTTGGAAAGCCCAGCAAGAGCACCACTATAAACCTGAGACAAGGAATCCAAACCAAGAATGCCAAGTTCACCTTCATTGCGACTTACTGTTGCCAATAGTTTTGCTTCTGACCCGTCAAGCGCTTGTGCACACAGTTTTACCAGTTTAAAGCAATTGAGTAGAAACTTGTGTGGATTTCCTTCTAGTTTGAGAGGCCCCAGGATTATGAGACCATCTAAATCATCCGGTGCCTGCAATCGGTCAACAAAAGCAATCGAAACCAATCGTGGCATATATCCTTGGTCGCGAAGCTTCATGACTAGATTTCTAGCTAGATTACTACCATCATCGCATATCCAAATCTTTGCTCCTTTTGATAGACCAAGGGGTTTCGCCTCTGGCTCCAGATCTTTGGTTACCATCGAAATCCCATAAGATCGGACGATATCTTGTGGAGGGAGCTCCTCTTCTAAGCTTGGTGCTTCCTCAGCTATCGGAGCTTCAATAGTTTCTTTACTTATGGGTTGAGCAACTTGAGGGACATCTTCCGCTACATTACTGGATGTTTCTCCCGTTACAAACCCAACAATGTCCTCAATCGACTCCAATTCTACGAGCTCATCTTGTGTCGCCGCAGCAATTTTAGGGAAGGACTCACCAAGGTCGGAAAGAATTTCTACCCTTTTTATACTATCAATACCTAAATCTTCTTCAAGATTCATTTCTGGAGAAAGAGAATCCACAGGATATCCCGTCTTCTCGGCTATAACAGTTTGTACCTTTTGCATAGCTTCATTCGCATCCATGGCCTGTGACTCAGATGGTGAAGGCGTCAATGGAGTTATGGATGATGACAAGTCCTGTTTTGCTGTAGGTACTGGCGATACCGTTGCAGAGTCTTTATCACTACCTCCGGTCAACTCTACCAAATCACTAATCGTTGATGCTTCGGAAAGCTCTTCGGCACTCAATCCCGCTAAAATGGGAAACGCCTCTTGGAGGTCCGAAATAATTTCAACACGCTTAATCGAGTCGATTCCTAAATCGTCCTCTAAGCTCATATCGCCTATCAAGGATTCCATAGGATAACCAGTCTTGTCAGAGATAACTGCCAAAATCTTTTGCTCGCGATCCGCTGAAGACTCAGTATTCAAGCTCGTAGTAGTTTCTTCCGTAACCGCTGACGCAGTTACCGAGACCGATTGTGATAATTCCGCTTTTTCATGACCATCTGCGGCTACAATAATATCGGCAAGGGTCGCTAGCTCAGATAACTCCTCAGGAGCCATGGATTGTAGTATTGGAAAGCTCTCTTGAAGCAGAGAAAATATCTCAACACGTTTTATCGAGTCGATCCCCAAATCTTCTTCCAGATCCATATCCAGATTGAGAGATTCGATGGGATATCCCGTTGCATCAGACACAATTTTGAGGACTTCTGTTGCTGCCGATGGTTGAGATGGTGCTGTCTTTCGATCGGTTTCCATTCGTCCCTTATCGCCTGTACTAGCCACCGAAGCTCTTGGCGTCGGTGATTGAGGCTTTGCAGGAGCTCGTGTTTGAGCAGAGGATGCGGTCTCGCTTGCTGCACGACTCTCGAATCCACCAGACCGCTGCTCAGAGCTTGACTGATCGATGGTCAATGCATGCGGCTCTCCACCAGTCGGCAAAGAAAAGGATGTCGGCTCCGATGGTAAGGTATTTTCCACAAAGGCTTCAGTCCCCCCCCTTCGCAAAGTATCTTGGGGCGCTTGCACCGAGGTTTCCTCGAGTTGTGAAAACTCTCTAAGTAACTCGAAAAACATCTGCTGGGAATTAGCCTGATTTTCCAAAAACTGACGATGAAGGTCTGCACTTTGCTGTTGCATTTTCTGCATTGCGAGTAAATGCCTGCCAAAGGAGTCCGCTGGAATTGGGCTGTGATTCTGATCTTTGTCTTGTTTCACGATGCGTTTCTCCCGCCTTGAGATGTTAGAGGAAATCGTTTGGCTCTGCTGACCTAAGCTGCTAGGCAGTTTAGCGTTTTCATCCTTCTTAGCAGTCTGCTGTATAGGGTTAACCTGAGCTCCTTGTCTTTTTGCTAGAGTAGGAGCGTCAGAAGTTTCAGAGTTTTGATGGACTGGTTGGGCTATCTCGGGTTTGGGCACATAACGCCGTTTTCGCTCCGGACGCTTTGAGGTATCCCAATAGTTAGCGCCAGTAATGGGGACAGAAAATTTCGCAGGCTTTCTATACTCTGGCTGCCACGATTTGGCAAAGTTTTGCCAATCTATATCCACCCCTGCCACAAATAATTTTCCGAGAATACTTTCCAACTGGCGCGTAGAATTTTTCTGTGCATCGAAGGAGAGAATTTTATCTCTCTGCTCCGGAAGAATTTTGCCTACCAGTCTTGAAAGGATAGAGGATGGACCAATCTCCAAAAACAGATCAGCGCCAGCATCCTTCATATTCTTAATCTGATCAACAAAGCGCACTTCCTGGGCAAGTTGTTCCGAAAGAACTCGAACGATATCTTTTTTCGAATTCTCGTAAGGCTGTCCATTGCAATTGGCAAAGACAGGCGCAGAAAGCGTACCGATATCGGTATGATCTAAGTAATCGGCAAAGGGTCCCACCAACCCTCTCATTTTAGGGCTGTGAAAGGCAGCTCCAACCCGGAGGACACGAGGAGTGAAGCCTTTAGCTTCTGCAGCCACCTTAAAGGCATCTAAATCGTCGTCATCACCGGAAACAACCACTTGATCCGGACTATTGTGATTGGCAATGACCAAGGAGCTATTGATCTCGCTTAGCAGTTTGGCAACATCGTTGTACTCCGCCTCAACAACAATCATGCCCCCAAGATCAGAGGCTGCACCAGCCATCAATTCGCCACGACATGCAGAGACCTTGAGAAAGTCTTGGTCGGAAAATGCTCCAGCCGCGTAAAGTGCCGTTAGCTCACCATAAGAATGCCCCCCGAACATTTGAGCTTTGATACCGAATCCAGAAAGTGTCTCCCAGATACCGGCTGACAAGGCGCCAATAGCTGGTTGGGCAAAGGCTGTGGCAGCTAAATGCGCTTCTTGTGCCTTACGCTCATCTTTCGTGAAGGCCTGACCAGGATAAAGAACAGGAAATAAAGTCCCATCCATCAGATCGTTGGTCAACGTGAGCTTTTCTTGGGCAATCGGCGATTGACAGGCAAACTGACTCAACATGTTTGGATGCTGAGATCCTTGCCCAGCGAAGACCACGGCCAATCGCGGTGTGCTCTCTGATTCGGTATACAGAATCTGACTCTCGTCACTTGACAGAGGTTGGTCGTTTGCTAGATCTTTTATAGCCTTTTCCAAAGACTGACAGAGACTTTCCATAGATGACGACAATATCATCAGCCTATGCCGATCAGTTGAAACCAACTGCTCACGCCACTCAGCCAAATATTTTGGATCAGCAGACGATTCTAACTGCTTAAAGTACGATCCTAATTTACTAATAAGGTCCTTTTTCGAAGATGAAGAGGCGACTAGTAAGTGACTACCGGTGTCCCAATCGTACTCCAATTTGCGACTATCGTACTCTTCGAGAACCATATGGTAATTACTACCGCCAAAGCCGAAGGCACTCACTCCCGCACGCCGCGGATGCTCTTTCGAATGCAGCCATGGGGCCGGTTTGTTTCTAATAATAAAAGGGGAGTTCACTAATTTGGGATGGGGAGTCTTTACCTTAATGGTCGGCGGAAGTACTTTATGATACAAAGCCATAACTGCCTTAATCAGTCCCGCGACTCCAGCGGCTGCCTTTGCGTGACCAATTTGTGATTTTACCGACCCTAAGGTACACCATCGTTCGTCAGAGTTGGAAGCGGTAAACACCTCGCGCAGTGCAGTCAACTCGATACCGTCCCCAACTTTCGTTCCAGTACCATGACATTCCAGCAAATCAATGGTTCTAGGCTCCACACCCGCTTCTTTATAAGCCGCGGTCAGGGCTTTCTTTTGACCATCTGAATCGGGAGCATAGATAGCTTTACCTTTGCCGTCACTAGAAGCGCCTACACCTCGAATCACTCCAAAAATTCTATCACCGTCAGCTTCGGCATCGCTAAGCCGCTTGAGAATGACAGCACCTAGGCCTTCGCCTAGGATCGTACCATCTCCATCAGCATCGAATGGTTTTGCGTTGCCCGTGGGAGATAATGCTGGTGTTTTGCTAAAACACATGTACATGAATATATCGTTAAAAGTATCCATCCCGCCGGTAACAACGACATCGCTACGCCCCGTTTGCAATTCCATGATAGCAGTGCGAACAGCTGCCAGTGAACTAGCGCACGCAGCATCGACTACGGAGTTACTTCCCCCCAAATCGAGTCTATTAGCAATTCTCCCTGCGACTACGTTTCCTAAGAGTCCAGGGAAGCTTGCTTCCTGCCAGTCTACGAATGAATCGCTAACGTCGTCTAAAATATCATCAATCTGATCCTGCGGAAGGCCGGCTTTTTGCAAAGCTTTTTTCCATTTAGGATGACCTAACCTTGCGCCCAAGGGAATGACTAGCTCCAGTGTACCCGTGACTCCCAAGATACAACTTACTCGGTTGCGATCGAACTCTTTATCAGAGGTATAGCCTGCGTTCTCTAGTGCTTGTTTCGCTACGACCATTCCTAAGAGCTGAGTTGTATCCGTTGCCTCAAGTGCAGAGGGCGTGATCCCATACTCGATAGGATTGAATGGATAAGGTTTAAGAAAAGCTCCGGTCTTGGCTAAGGTATGATCGCGTTTCTTCGGGTCTTCGTCATAGTAATCGGCAGGATCCCAATGAGTACAGGGAATATCCTTAACAAAATCGCTACCGTGTTTGATCGCTGTCCAATATTCCTGCAGGTTTTCACAATCGGGAAATAGACAGCTCATCCCAACGATAGCAATCGGTTCTTTTTCAGTACTCATATGTCTTCCTGTAATAGTTGTGCAATAACTTCACGCGTGAGAGGTTTATTTATGGTTCGTTCCACCAATTCTGTGGAGTATCCCTGAGCCTTTAGAAAATTAAGGCGATACAATGCGAAGGCCACAAGAAATAAATTATGGGCAACGGTCACTACCGAGCGCTCTTCTGGATCAGCAAGGTAACTGCCTTCCGTCCAGGCATTGAACGCCCCCATAGAAGGGCCACACCACACCTGGTAATCAAGCTTCCGATCGTCGACCCCCTGATTTGCCCAACGAGAAGAAAGGCCCAGATACCAACGAAATACCAATCCCATCTTCACCTTGGGTCTCGATTCACATTTTTTGAGCAGTTCGGGGTTCCTGCTTTGAAAAAACTTTTTAGTTTCTTCCCAGACATCATCTAAAGTCATCCGAAAGATTTGCTTTTCTAGCTGAGTTTTGGTCGCCTCCGGAATGCTTTCTAGCCCATCATAAGTTTTATAAATCTCGAAAAGCTTTTTAGCCCTCATTGGGAACATAGTTCCCTTCTTCATGACTTGGACTTCGACTCCCATCTCAAACATATCTGCTGCTGGAGCCATGACGACATCAGCTTGGTCTACCTCCGAAAGCATTTTTCTCACAGGATCGCTGCTTCCTGATTCTAAACAAGCCTGATTAATACTGCCTGTGACAACATAAGAAGCCCCCATCGCAATCGCAGACGCTACGGCTTGTGGAGTCGCGATACCTCCGGCCAGTCCGAGTCTCAATGGTTGCTCGTAGTCAAAATCATTTTGAACTTTTTGGGCTAGAGACTGCATGGCCGGAAACAGAGTTAACGCTGGCCGATTATCCGTATGACCGCCCGAATCTGACTCCACAGTAATATACTGGGCCAAGGGAATCTCACGGGCGCATGAAATCTCTTCTTCTGTCAGCAACCCCTTTGTTTTCAGTGAATCTAATAGCTTTTCTTCCGGCGGCTGCATAAATTTAATGGCAAGCTCACCACGAGAAATCTTAGCCATAATCTTGTTTTTAGCAACGACCTTGCCGTCCTTAGAACGACTCAAACCCTTGCAACGAAAATAAACTAAAGGTTCAGTGATTTTCATAAAGGCTGACGCTTCGATCACGTCGATACCTTTCTGGATCAATAGCTTTGCTAAGTCCCACTCCCAATGAGGTTCGCTTGGATTATGAATTAGATTCACACCAAAGGCTTTATCGCCAACGGCCTTTATAATTGTTTCAATCCCTTCAGTGATAGTAGGGATGGTCAAACCAGCAGCACCGTAAAAACCCAACAGACGTCCACGGGCCATAGCAATGACAAGCTCGGGACTAGCGATTCCGTTAGCCATAGCTCCTGAAACGTAGGGAATGGAAACATTTAGTTCCCGACAAAACTCATAAGACCCGAATGCCCGCAATGGGGTAGCAGGTAAGCTTAGGTAGCCTTCGTCACTAGGAAGGTTATGCGGTTGTTGAAAACTCCAAAGAGATGGAATGACTTCTGTCACGGGTATCATACAAAGGCTCCTCTGCAGCAGATCAAGAGAGTTCGGTCCATTTCTGCGTCTACTTGATGGTATGACATCTTTTACCTGTAAATCGACGGCCATAAGGTTATCACGCAGGTTTTTGTTGGAGAAGCTAAAAAACTCTGCTGCAAACGGCTCCTCCTAGCTTTTAAAAAACATTTACGATACAACCCTTGCGTCGAATCGTAGCAGTAAAGGCAAAAGAGCTTGATTTATTCTCGCGCGACGTCGAATGTTAGGGTCGAAGACCTGCGGGTCGTCAATTTGAGCAAAAAAAGCATGATTAGCTGGCCAAGTTGTTGCACTATGAAGGACTAAGTTGCAGTAAGTTCTGGTTACGATGCGTCGAGATTAGACCATACGGCGCATTTTGGGGAGTCTATGAGATATAAAAATGTCTATTTGGATGCGATTGGTTACCACCTTCCTGACACGGTGATATCAACAAAAGAGATTGAAGAACGAATCCAACCTGTTTATGAAAGCCTTCGCGTTCCTAAGGGCCAACTCGAGTTTTTGACTGGGATCAAAGAGCGTCGTTGGTGGCCGGAGAACTTTCAAGTCTCTGATGGTGCTACTGTAGCAGCCGAGAATGCCCTCCGTAGCACTCCCTATAGCCGCGAAGATGTCGATATCTTGATCTACGCGGGCGTTTGTCGTGATTACTACGAACCGGCCACTGCCTGTCGAGTAGCCCATAAACTCGGACTGAAAGATCAGGCGATGGTTTACGATCTTAGTAACGCATGCCTTGGGGTTCTCAATGGAATCATCGAAATAGCTAACCGCATTGAGCTGGGTCAGGTAGATGTCGGCATGGTGGTATCTTGCGAGTCCGCCAGAGAAATCAACGAAGATACGATTCAAAAGATGTTGGCAAATCGAAATATTGACTTTTTTAAAGAGACCCTCGCAACACTTACAGGCGGATCAGGAGCCGTTGCGATTGTCCTATCCAGCGAAGCCAAGGGCCAAGGCCTCGGTCATCGACTTATCGGTGGCGCTAATCGCAGTGATACTCGCCATCATGAGTTGTGTCGCTGGGGAGTCCGAAGGCTTCCCGAAAAAGTTCTGGAACAATTCCTTATGACCGACGCAGTCAACGTCATGAAGTACGGTGTCCAGCTTGGTATCAACACATGGCAGGCTCTTTTAGCTGAGTTAAAATGGGCCCACGAGGCCATTGATAAAACCATATCCCATCAAGTGAGCAAAGGGCACAGGTCCAGTATTCTAAAGGCCTTAGGGCTTCCCGAAGCCATAGACTTTCCTACCTTTGATCGCCTAGGTAACATGGGTACGGTGTCGCTACCTCTTACGGCCGCGATCGCTGCAGAACAAAACTTTTTGGTTAAAGGAGATCGCGTGGGATTTCTTGGCATTGGCTCTGGGCTTAACTGCCTAATGTTGGGGGTGGAATGGTAGTCTCAAAGGAAATGTATCCGTTTCAACCGCAGTATCACGTCGTCGACTCCCATCGTATGCACTACGTGGATGAAGGCGAAGGCGATCCCATCCTGATGATTCATGGCAACCCCACATGGTCCTTCTACTACCGGAACTTAATCAAAGAGTTCAGCACCAGCCATCGAGTGATCGCACCAGATCATATCGGTTGTGGACTCAGCGAGAAGCCCGATGACTCCCAGTACGACTTCACGTTAGAGAGACGCGTTCAAGACCTGGAAAGCCTTGTGACGTCATTGGGCCTCAAAGATATCACATTAGTTGTCCATGATTGGGGTGGCATGATTGGATTTACCTTTGCCACAAGGTTTCCTGAGCTTATCAAGAGCCTCGTGGTATTTAACACCGCAGCATTTCATAATCCCAAAGGGTTGCAGTTGCCGATGTCTATTAGAATGTGTCGAACAGGCCTTCTTGGTGAGATCCTCGTAAGGGGCTTCAATGCATTCAGCAAGGGGGCAACCCTAACCTGCTGTACAAAAAAGAGTCTGTCGGCCGAAGAAAAACGCGGGTACCTAGCACCTTATAATAACTGGAAGAATCGACTCGCTGTCCACAGGTTTGTCAAAGACATCCCTTTGACGAAAGACGATCAAGCTTGGTCCGTCGTGAATGACGTAGAAAAGAGGTTATCAACCCTGTCTGACAAACCCTTGTTGATCCTTTGGGGCGAGAAAGACTTTGTGTTCGACGACAAATTTCTAACCAGGTGGCGCGAGTACTTTCCTCATGCTGAGGTTCATACCTACCCTGATTCAGGTCACTTCGTCGTAGAAGATTCTCACGATGATATCGTAGAACGCATGCACAGTTTTGTCCGTCATTAGGAGGAAGACTTTGTGAACATTGCAGATCACCTCAAGCGTATGGCCCTAAAACACCCAAAGCAAAAGGCGATCGTCGTAACTAAGGGGCGTGATAGTCTTGGCCATATGCGCCATTCTCATATTACCTACGAGGATCTTGACAGTAGAGCCGATGAGTTAGCAAGAGGCCTTTTACAGTCGGGATACGCTCCCGGAACGCGAGCGGCCATGATGATTCCCCCTTCCCTCGAGCTCTTTATCTGCACGTTTGCCTTGTTTCGCGCCAATATTGCTCCTGTGTTTATTGATCCAGGCATAGGTGTTAAAAATTTTGGTAAGTGTATCGAAGAGGCCGATCCAGACTATTTTATGGGGATCAATAAGGCCCACTTGGCACGACATATCCTTCGCTGGCGACCCGGCAAGTGGAAGAAGACCTTGACGGTTGGAAAAAACCTCTTCGGATGTACTGATTCTTTCGCCAAAGCAAGTGCTAGGGGACGCACAGAAAGCTCTACAACATTGCCAAAGTCACTGCCAGACATCGCTGCTATACTTTTCACTAGCGGCAGTACTGGGATACCCAAGGGGGCGATTTACACTCATGAGAACTTTCGCGCTCAGATTGACGCTCTCGGCCGGGCGTTTGACATCGAACCAGGGGAAATCGATCTTTGCACCTTCCCACTATTTGCTTTGTTTGCTCCTGCCTTAGGAATGACGGCGGTTATCCCAGAAATGGATTTTACCAGGCCAGCCCAGGTCGATCCGCATAAGATCTTTCTCGCGGCTAAGACCTTCCAGGTTACAAATATGTTTGGTTCCCCTGCACTCCTAAAGAAACTAAGCCAACATAGTAGTAGTGCAGACAAAAGTTTTACAAGCTTACGCCGTGTGATTTCGGCTGGAGCGCCAGTTCCCGCTAGCACTATGACGGCCCTTAAGGCTATTTTGCCGGAGTCTTGTCCTATCTATACACCTTATGGCGCTACAGAATCATTGCCCGTTGCCATCACCTCGAGTGACTCTCTACTTCACAGCGACATACAAAAACGGACTGCGACTGGTTCAGGAGTTTGCGTCGGGCATCCCGTACCTTCCATTAAAGTCAGAATCATTCGAGTGACCGATGAACCTATCGATACGTGGTCAGATGATTTACTCTGCTCTCAAGGCGAAATCGGAGAGATCACCGTCTTAGGTCCTCAAGTGACAGCCTCATATTTCGGAAGACCACAGGCGAACTTACTGGCGAAAATTGATGACTCTGGACGTACCGTTCACCGCATGGGTGACCTAGGCTACCTCGACTCTGAAGGCCGATTATGGTTTTGCGGCCGCAAAACTCATCGTGTCGCAGTAGAACCTGGGCGTGATATCTACACCATTCCCGGAGAGTCTATCTTCAATCAGAACAAAGATGTCTCTCGTAGCGCTATAGTAGGCTTATCTAGAACAGGAAAATACAAATCCCCAGTTCTTTGTGTCGAGACACTAGTGCCTTTGAGCAAACAAAGAAGGCAAAAACTAACAGAAGAGCTATTGAACGAGGGCAAAAAGTTTCCCGAAACTAAAGATATCAATCGCGTTTTGTTTCACAAAAGCTTTCCCGTAGATATCAGGCACAACTCTAAAATATTTCGTGAGAAACTTGCCATTTGGGCAGAAAAGGAAATAAGACATTGAAGGTTTTTGTAACCGGCGGCGGCGGTTTCCTAGGGTCGGCTATTGTAAAACTCCTGCTCGCTAGAGGGGACGAAGTTCATACCATCAATCGTGGGCGGTACCCTGAACTGGAACAACCCGGAGTCACCTGCTTTCGCGGGAGCATAGCTAATTTTAATCTCGTTAAAAAAGCTATGGAAGGTTGTGATGCTGTTATTCACACAGCAGCCAAAGCTGGGGTTTGGGGAGCTTATCGCGAGTACTACGAAGCTAATGTCGTTGGCACCAAAAACGTCGTCAATGCCTGCCAGCTATTGAAGGTACCAAAACTCGTCTATACTAGCTCACCAAGTGTTGTATTTGGAGGCGATGATCAAGAAGGCATTGATGAAAGCGCCCCTTATCCTCAGACCTACGATGCACATTATCCAAAAACTAAAGCTGAAGCAGAGCGTCTGGTTTTAAACGCGAAGTCCCCTTCATTATCTGTCACTTCACTAAGGCCTCACTTGATATGGGGGCCCGGCGATAATCATTTAGCACCACGACTCATAAAGTCCTATCAGGCAGGCAAACTTAGGTTTATTGGACGATCTAGTGCTAAGGTCGACGCTGTTTTCATCGATAATGCAGCAGCAGCTCATATCCAAGCTTTGGACCAACTAAAACCAGAGGCAGCGATTAATGGCAAGGCTTATTTCATCACCAATCAAGAGCCCTGGCCTACAGAAAAGCTGATCAATACTATCCTGGCGAGCGCCGGCTTGAAGCCACTAAACAAACGAATATCCTATGGGATTGCCCTTCTAGTTGGAGGAGCCTTGGAGTTTGTTTATGGTTTGCTACAGATTCGAAAGGAGCCTCCCTTGACCAAGTTCGTCGTCAAACAGTTAGCTACGTCCCATTGGTTCTCAAGCAAACAGGTAAGACAGGATCTCCGGTACACACCAAAAGTGAGTATGGTAGAGGGGTTTGAAAAATTGAGAGAAAGCTATCAAAATGCCAGAACTGATAAGGGCTAAGCCCGTGGTTGGTAAAAAGCGTCATAAAGACTGCTTAAAGGACCTAGAAATATTCAGCTGAAGTCACAATTTGCCTTTGTCTCAAACACGAAGCAATGATATCAGCCATAGAGTAATGTCTTATAAACGCCTTAGTTAGGAAAGTTGACGGAAAGCCTGCATGTCAAAACCGAACAATTCTAGAAAACTGAAATCCCTGTTAGAATTTGCTGGATCTATTAAAGACCTTAAGTTTCGCCAAGTTCCCTGGGACGGCGAGATGCACGAACCATTATTTGAGTTTCGTGCTGTAAGCCAATCGGCCTCGTTTAATGGAATCCATATCGATAAATCCATCGCTTTAACCAAAGCGATAGCACGTTATGTCGAGGACAAAACGACCAGTGATTTGGACCTACCTCCGGGATATAAGGGAATCGCCTGCCACTTCCACAAGGAGTTGGCCGAGAAGGCGGCAAGCCAGGAGCTGGTAAAGATGGACTGCTTATTCTCCCATTACCTGACCCAAACGCCCTGGATTGATATGACCGATCAGGCAAAACAGGATCGCTTGATTGCGAAAATCGATATGTATGCTAATCGGCATCGATTCTCCCTAAAAATAGGCCTCCTTCGTACCTTGGATCCTTTCGTTGTGGTGATTGCGGCGGTTCCCGATGATAAAAAACAGGGAGTTCTAGTTGAATCATCTGTGCACGATAATCTTTCCGAAGCTGTGCGAAAAGCTGCTTTAGCGAGCCTTTCCAGAATTCGCGCCTTCTCCAAACAACCGATTGCGCCGATTCACCCAGATGATATCGATTGGCCTGTGATCTCGGATTCCGAAATCCACAAGAAAATTGCTTACCACGTTAGTAGCAGAGATAAGATCCTACCCTTATTTGTCGAGCAATCTCGCGTTGAGGGGACCAACTACGAGGAATTGGGAGACTTCACCTTCGACTACGAGGTTCTGCACACTCCTGCCCCTGACGAGCCCGGTAGCAACCCCTTGTTTGTGGTTAAAGCTACCTGTGACCAGCTAGTGTCCCACGTCCCTACTTGCGATAACAAGTCTATCGTTAATCTAGAGCGTTTTTCTAAATTTGCGGGAGAGCCTATTAAGGATAGTGATATCGAGCTGTGGCCAATTCCATTTTTCTAAGATATTAAGGCCGAAATTCATTAGAAAACCACCAGTGGAATCCTGGTGATTTCAAATTTCAATCTCGGTGTATCATTTGATCTTTAGCAGCCGCGTTTCACCGCTGCTGTCATCAAGACCATCATTATCATTTAAGATGTAGAGAGCTCCGTCCTCAGCTTTGGCCAAACCTTCAACTTTATCAGGAACAGCGGTAAACTCTTTTCTTAAAAGCGGAAGTAGATCAGCAATCAATCGCTTCTGTAGAATTCTTGGACTTTGTTCTGCACGTAAATTGGCAAGATCAATCTCGTAGATACGCTTAACCTTGGCATCAGCACCAGACTGATTATCTCGTTCGATGACTGCAAATGCTCCCTCACCAGTGGGAGTGATATCAGATAACCCAACCCAACCGCCTCTTGGGGATTCTACAGGATCAATAGGATAGAAGGCAAATGCCCAAGTATCATCGGTTAGGCTGTACTGGCCGATACGGACAGATCCTTTGGGATCATTGAGCCATTCCCTCTGAAAGATCACTGTCAGTAGCGCTTCATCCATAGTTTCCATATAGCTGATACCTTCAAGACCAAAACGAGACTGAGTGGCGTTTATGGCAGCCGGCAGCCTTATGATTTTGACGATATCGCCGTTAGCATTTGCCTTTATTAGTAGATTTTCTTTCGTCACAGGTCTATCCAAATCGTTCACCGACCCAGCACCTTCCGTAACTAGCCAAAAATTTCCTGCAGAATCGCGAGTAATTCCCTCAAGATCAAGATCCACTGCCATGTCCGTATGAACTTTAAATTGACCGAAGTCTTTCATAAGTCCCATGGTGTCCT
Organism: Pseudobacteriovorax sp.; assembly: GCA_013215145.1. Taxonomy (GTDB): domain Bacteria; phylum Bdellovibrionota_B; class Oligoflexia; order Oligoflexales; family Oligoflexaceae; genus DT-89. Next base: position 99,294 of record JABSRP010000011.1, on the reverse strand, counting down.
TAAGTAGAATTTCAGACGTTATCAGAGCGGGGGTCTGCGAAAGATCCATCTCGAAGATCCTGCTTTTCGCGAAGGCACTATCGCCGACAGTGTAAGCTGTTTGACCCTCGATAGTAAGACCAGATAGAGCCCCCCAACTCATAGGCAGATCATTCTGATTATTTGCGGCAATAAGAGTAGGATAATCTGGTGCTGATGCTCCTAGCTCGAAGATAGATAAGGATGATCTAAACCCATCATCTCTGCTATCTTTTTCCGCAGCAATCACGACCAGATTTCTCTGAGGAATCGTCAGGATTCCTTCGGGAGCTACTGATGTTGGAAGAATTTGAATCAGGCCCGGTTCTAGGTTTTGATTTAGTTCGTAAGCAAAAACGATGTTAGCGCGCTCAGCACCAACAAATAAAATATCTCTTCCGTCATAGGAAGCAAAGGAGACGTTTTCCGGTTCGACTCCTTTATTTTCAGCTCGATCTTCGGGGTAATGACCAATGCTTGCCGCTAGGTATTCGTTGCTTTCTTCAGCCTCGTAAAGAATATCGCCGAAAATACTAAAAATCGTAAATCCGCGGCTACCTCCAAACAGATCTCCCTCATCAGCTGTTGCGAAAGAAAACGGTGAGATCCAAGTCACACCATCTGGTTCACGTGGGATCCCTTGGAGATTATCTTTGAAGCAAAGCAACCCGTCCTCATTGTTATCGATGTTTTCCAAGTCGACAAATCCAGCGGAAAAATCGTTAAGGATTTTTCCAGAGGGAAGATCGACAATCACAAGATGATTGTTTTCTTGGAGTGTGACCACGGCAACATTCAACTCATTGATCGCAACATACTCCGGCTCTGGATCGTTAGGAAAAGCCTCAGCCAACCCAAGCAAATCCACCTCTCGCGTTTGCCAAGATTTTGGAGTTCCTATTAAGTAGATAATAGTCATAAATCCAGCAGGCATTTGGTTGGGAAGCCCTTCGCCCAAATCTTCATCTCGCTCATTTTCGATCGCGATGGCCGCATACTGACCATCTGGACTAACAGCAATGGAATCAGGTTGTCCTAATAAGGGGATACGCCTAGCAATGTTCCGATCAGCAAGTGAAATGACGACCAGATCACCGCTGACATTGACAAAATCTTCCGAGGTATTGACTGCGACAAGTACGTAATCCCCTGCTGTTGCTACTGATGTCGGCTCTCCACCTACATCTAGAACTCCAGCTGGCAAAGGATTATTAGCGTCAGTAATATCAACGAACCCGACACGATCATTTTCGCTGTCTGTATATATCAGTGTCATGCCATCGTCAGTGGCACTTACTATTTCCGCCGCACTTTCTTCGGTGATATCCCCATTCAAATATACGGGAAACGTAGCCGTACGGTTAAAAAACTCGGCTTCGGGGACAACCCCGTGAGCTTGATACCATGATGGCCCCATCAGCATCGCAAAACACGAGAGTACTTTAATACTACGATGAATCTTCATAGACGATTTTCCTTAAGAGCTTGGATAAATGGATAATGGCTTTAGAGATATCAAGAAAAAACTCTGGACTCTAGTGAGGGAACCACAATTTCACAGTAAATTTATCGTTGTTTTACCGTAAAAAAAACTCCACCATCAGTCTTAAGGCTTCATCCAGGTTTTAATCAATTTGCCCTAACATAAAAAAATTAAACCAATGGACATAGCCACATATAGAGGACGACTTTGAAAGGAGATCGAGGCCAATGACGACATCTTACCATCATGGTGATTTGAGGCAGGCGATCATTTCGATAACTCTTGAGATGATCAAGGATCGTGAAGAGGATAAAATCGGTATAAGAGAGATTGCTCGTCGGCTTAATGTTTCGAGAAGTGCTCCCTACCGTCACTTCAAAAATATTGACGATATTTACGAAGTCGTTATTGAAGAAGGGTACAGATTTCTTATTGAGAGACTAAAAAAAGTGCAAGACAGTCATAAGACTGATCCCAGAGAGACATTCATTGAACTTGGCGTCGCTTACGTGGCATTTGCTGTCGACAATCCATCTCATTATCGATTGATGTTTGACCGTCGTTTTCAAAAAGGCAAGGCTCCTCAAGGCTCAGAATCGCTTCCAAAAGAGGCGTTTGATATTCTAGCTAATACAATCTGCGACTTCATCCCTTTGGATCATGGCAAACAAAGTGAAAAGTTTACCATAGTCGCCTGGTCCTTTGTTCATGGGCTCGCTGACCTTGTTATCGGTGGCCAGATTCCTTTAGGCAAACGGCCAAGAACTTCCATTCGTGACCTATGCCTTAAGTTTGTTGCCATGAACCACCCTGGTTCATAGGTTTATCTCGTTTCCGGTCGCATGAGTGAATCGCCCAATTTGGCTTTACCCGCCAAAATAGACTCGATCCACTTTCGTCGCGTTTCTAAGATATTATACTGGTAAGTCACTCCGTCATGGCGAAATGTGTTGCGGTCTAACTCCCCTGTCAAAAACGCAGAAAGCCTAGAGGGCTCACCCTTTAGTCTAGGACTAATATGAAAGCCCGCGGCAGCCCCTTCCTGTGAGTGGCAACCTGTACAGGTTCGGATCGCTAGGGCATGACGTTTTTGTTCGGAAACACCAGGCGCCAACTGCCAGAGGGGCCCTCTTCCTTTAATCCGTCCAAAGGGAGCCAATAACCGCGTGTTGTCCAAACCGTTTGTTTCCTGTCGTGTTCCAGCCATTTCAAAAGGCATACGACCGCGTTTTTTCGGACAGGTGGAAAATGCATCCAGATCGGTTCCAAACTTAGCGTTATAAGGATCGTTGTCACGAAAAACTGTAAAGCCATTGCGGCCTTTGGTTCGAAAGCCAGGACGTGTTGGACCTACATAGGTTGTGACATCAAGATCTTGATAATCTTGCTTCCAGTAATACTGGACGATAGTGCTGAGTTCATCTGATCCTGATAGACAAGGATGAGGTTCTGAGCGCGGACGTCTAGGATTGAGGAACTGAGTTCTCTGAAGGGTATACCATTCTCGTAATTCGAATTCAGAATGATTGATCTTGGTATTACTACGAAGGTTCAAAAATGTTTCTGGTACCACAACGAGATTTAAAATGCGTTTCAAGGCTTCGCGATAGTCTGAACTGTGCAATTCTTTTCGAGATAGATCAGCCCACAATTGCCCCCAAACTTTCATCTGAGATCGCCACAGTCTCCGACTTTCCTTATCCTTTTGCATCAACTGATGATGGGTGATGGATTGACTTCTTACAAAGCTTCCAGAGGAGTGTTTTTCTAGAGGGGGAACGACAAAACTCAGTACGAAGGTCTGAGGAAAGGCTTTGCCATAAAACTCTTCATAATCCTCATCGACAAACCCATAGACCAGGTGTAATTCACCAAGAGATCTAGCGTTGCGAGCCGCTTCGCTATTTCCACGGTCATCTATATCACCTGCCTGGTCTAGCAAATTCGCGACAGCGAGCATTCTAAACGGACCTTCTCGCAAGTATTTGGGGGACTTAACATCTTTAAAGCTGTTAACACTGACATTATCTGCAGAGGCGTTACCTATTACGATGGGCAACCACTTCTCTAAGACTCTGTCGAGATAGCGATCATCGAGAGGCACCCCTCCGAGTCGCTTGGATTTAGGAGCGGCAGCATGCTGTCTTTGCTCGTTGGCGGCGCGATTAAAAGGTATCCTCACATACTCGCCTGGAGTCAGCCTTTCTTCCCTTGGCAGTTGATTCTGGGACCAACGGCCTAGTCGCCCCAATAATAAACCAAAGTCATAAGTCTGATTGATCGTATCCAATAGAGACGGTTCGGTGATTAAAATACTCTTTTCAACTTCGATAGGCGCCGCGACATTTTCTGCGGAAAAAGCAAAACTTCCTATCAAGCCAAACATCCAAACAAATCGTAGCAGCATCATAACTCTCCCCAAGATTAGAATGTCAGTAAGACACTACTTTTTGGACTGAGTATTTTCAAGCAGCAATCAAAAAAGCCTGTCATTATAGGCAAAAATCTTAGTTTTTCGGTTCGACTTGACCTCTAATAGACCTCGTGATAAATAATGTTGACTTCGTCAACATCCTGCATGAGGCCCGTATGCGGCAAGGCACCCCACTACACAGAGCTAATCTGGGAGAGCCCTATGATGTGATTATCATCGGCTCAGGAATAGGAGGCTTATGTTGTGCCTCATTACTTAGCAAAGCTGGAAAACGAGTGTTAGTCCTCGAACAACACTATACTGCCGGAGGCATGACCCACAGCTACCAAAGAAAGGGTTACGAATGGGATGTAGGAGTCCACTATATTGGAGACGTTCAATGTAAGCCTTCTGTTATGAGGCGAATTTTCGACGAAATTTCAGAGGATCGTATCGGTTGGGCCCCCATGAATAAAGTTTACGACCGAATTTTTCTCGGCGATGATTCTTACGATTTAGTTACTGGCAAAAAGGAGCTCATCGCAAAGCTAAAAGAGTACTTTCCCCAAGACCGGCATGCCATCGATCGGTATTTCCACCTCATAAAGCAATCTAGTAAAGCATCTTCCACTTTTTTCATCGAAAAGACTCTCCCGAGGTGGATCAGCAAGATTATGGGACCGTTATTGCGAAAGAAATATCTGAAACTTGCCAACAGGACCACAGAGGAGGTCCTCAGTGACCTCACCAACAACAAAAGGCTTATCTCCGTGCTAACAGGCCAATGGGGTGATTATGGACTTCCCCCGAACATATCAAGCTTTGCCATGCATGCGACTGTGGCTAATCACTACTTTAAGGGGGCGAGCTATCCAATTGGAGGGGCTTCCTCAATAGCAAAAGGTATTCTCCCTACGATTGAAAAATACGGAGGGAACGTTATAACAAATGCCAAAGTGAAAGAGATTGTTGTACGAAAGAATCAAGCCGTTGGCGTTAAAATTGAAAATGGCACCATCCTAAAAGCCGATAAAATCATCAGTGGTATTGGCTTAGATTTGACCTATAACCACCTTCTTAAGCCAAAGAATGTATCACGGCAAAAACAAATTCCCCAATTTCAAAAACCCTCCATAGGCCATATCGGTATCTACATTGGCTTGAAACAGTCTGCAAAAAACCTTGGACTCGACACCACAAACTTATGGGTATACCCCGATGAAAACCATAACGAGCATGTTGAAAAAAATCGAGTGGACTCATCCCTTACACTTCCTGTGGTCTATATTTCCTTTCCATCAGCAAAAGATCCAGAATGGGAAAAACAAAACCCTAATTCCTCGACAATAGCTATGGTAATTCCGGCTCATTATAGCTGGTTCGAAAGCTGGCAGCATAAGCCTTGGATGAAGCGTGGGGAAGATTATGAAAAGAAAAAAGAACAAATTGCTCGGCGTAGCCTCGATATCCTCTACCAAAAAGTTCCAAAAGTAAAAGGACACATTGACTACTACGAAGTATCAACTCCTCTTTCGACGAAAACGTTCTCTCAATACTCACGTGGAGAGACTTATGGACTCGAACATAGTCCTGAAAGATTTAAGGATAAAAACATTCGAGTGGAGACACCCGTCAAAAACCTTTACTTGACCGGGCAGGACTTGGTGACTTGTGGTGTTGGTGGAGGATTGGTCGCAGGAGTCTTAACATCCATAAGAGTGTTGGGACCTCTAAAGTCCCGGAAACTTGTCAGATTACTGATGCCAAAGAAAAGCCGCAGGAATCTCCTAAAACTGTAACATCCCAATATACTCACCTATGATGACATAGGGTCTGATCTGGTGTATTACCGAATGTCTCTCTTGTGCAAGCTTCGTTGTAAACAGAGCAATAACAAATGGCAATTCCGAATCTATCTGAGAAGTCAACATTGGCATTTTGTTGGCGACTCTCCATAGTCAATATAGTCTGGCGACTCCCCGCTCTTAAGTACACGCCCTGGGTCACTTGGGAGGTATGCTTGACATCAAATGATAAATCTTTTAACGCTGCTCGGATGTGAGACCAGGCTTTTCTTTCATCCTCATGTTCCAAACTATTAAACTTGAGTTGTCCGTCCCAATAAGTAAAAAAACTTGTAATGACTGCTTGTCCAAGACCTGAGCTTTCTAGCACTAATTTGAATTCACGACTCACTTGATCTGGAGTTTGCTTTTCATTGTAAAACGTACCAAAGTCGAGTTTTGGTGCTACTGTCAGCCTGTTATGGCGACGGTTCTCGTAACCCTCCCATGCTGCCAACAAAATAGCAGCTAAAGCAATGATTCCAGCACCATATTTGGTGACAAGTTTCGAAAGTCTGTTCCACATGAATGCTATCCTCGAGACGGCTAATAAATATTTATTTCAAGGCACATGACACCTATCATTAGACAACTAAGCTTCAATCATATTGCAGTTTTTGTCGAAAGAAAGTTCTTAAAGGATAACCCGTCAGCTAAGCTAAAGCCTTGGTGCCTTCACTGTCACTTTCAAATAGTCACAGTCCTGGCCCAAAATTTGCATAGTTCATTCTTGGGCGTCCCCACTAACCTCTTCCGAAGGAAAAATATGTTGAATTCCAAATACTTACCATTTTTGTGCCTGCTTGCCTTGTCCTGCTCTGTCAAAAAACAAGACAGTAACCTGCTAAATGATGAAAAGGAAACCACGATCAATGTCCAAGCAATCAAGAAAATTGACTCTGCTGTTCATGGTCTGGCACCTATCGATGGGGTTAGTTACCTTGTCTCTGATACCTATTCACCCATAGTACAAGACCGTATTGTTGAGATTGTTCCCGAATCTAATATACGGTTATCCGTGAATAACTTTATTCAGCAGCCTGGGGGGATTCTCAATCAACAAGGCTTGATCACCACAACCGATATTGGACGTAATCTAATCCAATCTGTGCAAAACGAAACTATCGTCGATAGTTGGGATGTATTTGTTCCCTGGAACGTCATAGCCTACGATAGCAATCGACTACTAGCTACTTATGGACTGTCGAATGGAGGTATCGCATTGCTCCAACCTGGTGGACAGGCCCAAATTTTTATCAGCGGTTTGCAAAATCCTTTTGATCTTGCTCGAGACTCTCGCGGGAATATTTGGGTTTCGGAGCAAGGACTCAATGGCCAATCTCCCGGTCGGGTCACTCAGTACAACGTGAACGGAGAGATACTCCAGCGCATTACTGAGGTCGTATTTCAAAACCCAGAAGGTATTGCCTTGGATGGGTCGGACAATCTCTACGTAGCGGATACTGGGGCATCAATTGTTTACGCTTTTAATCCTGAAGGTGGTCTTATCGCCCAAACAGAGGCTAACTTTGTTCATCTTCCCATCATGATGACCAACGACATTGACGGAAGCATTATCGGCACTGGAGTTTTCGAAGGGAACAACCAAGTGCTGCGCTACTCTCTCGTCACAGATTCCGAAACCAAAGAATCTGATTAAACCAGCGAGCAGTTCTAGGCTTTATCAAAAAAAGCATAACACCATCCCTAAAAATACGGGGAGGACCTTTGTCCTACCCCCACTTCACAGCAAAAATCCCTTATTCAAAGTGTAATCGTAAAATTTAGTTAATATTGAGATGTCGAATACGATATCCGTCTAGTTTCCTATGTGTGAGTGACGGAGAAAGAGAACACAGACGTCTCGCAGTCCTTAAGGCAAGCTATTTACAGAGTTTTCTAACATCAACTTTTGGGCCTGAAGTACGAAAAGATTTTCTCAGTTTGGCAAAGTTTTTGAGAAAATCATCCAATAATGTCACCAAGCTTGCGCAGTTTTTCTCAATTTCAGCCAAAACTGAGAATCACTTGCAGGAGAATATGCAAGCTGGCAAAAACCAAATTAAGTTCCCGTTAGACGTCACGAAGACAACAAGTTTTATAAAAGGATTTTATTGGAACAGAAGACTGTTAATGAACATATCTGATTCACCCGTATTTGTAGGAGCCGCCAAAATGTATCAACCAGCTGCACAGAATTTTTCTGACTACTCCCCCTACGATCGTCCAGCGTCACCTGCTTACCGTACAGAAGACAAGAGCCCGTCACAGCGCTCTTATGGATTTCAGCAGCCGAAAGCTCCCATGGGACATTCCGGTTCACAAACACCAAAACAACCAAACCTAGGATCACAACCTATGACTCGTTACAACAAATCCACAGCAGAAGCAGCAAAGCCGTCCGAAAACAAAAAAGAAACAACCAACAAAGAAGGTCTATTCAACGAGTTTATTATTTAACTCTAACGGTTAAGTGTCAGCAACCCGAACGGTTGTCCTTTATAGTTCCGGCCAGATTCCCGAACCCTCGGGGTCTGGCCAGTTTTCTTTCATTCCTTTTGCCCCTCCCTTCCTAAAGCCTCTCTCACCAACCTACCTTCAACAAAAATGTAGAGTTCTCCGCACATTTTCCCTATCGAATCCTGTGTTGGCGGGTTAAGTAGATGAAATTGACCGCTGTTGACTTTAAGACCGAAGGTTTTTCTTTTATGACTGAAAAATATGACATTAAGGCTATTCTAAAAAACTATGCGAGTTTCGAAAATCTTCCCGAATCTGTGTTCCAATTCTTACGCGACAAAAGCCAGGAAATCTCGATTGAGGAAGGTGAAACTTTTTTTGAAGAAGGCCAAAAAGACGAGCGCCTGATCATTATTAAATCCGGAGGATTTGACGCATTTCGGCAATCAAATCAAGGTAATAACGTTTTCTTAAGACGGATTCCTGATGGCGAATTAGTTGGCCTTACCAGCTTTTTCACTAATGGGTTGCGTTCAGCCACTCTGAAGGCTTTTATGCCAACGAAGGTTTGGGCATTAGATTTTCCGACTCTTAAACAATACATGTTTCCTGAAGGTCAGGATGGCTCACTGCTGTCAGAGGCCCTGATATCGCTCTTGAGTGAAAAGATCCGTACGAAAAATAAGCTCATAGCCGAGTCGTCTCCCAATGGCAGAAAAGGCAAAACAAAGATCGCCTTCTTCGATACTCAACCCTATATGGAGGCCGTATTTAAGAAATTCTGCCCGGAAGATCAGGATTACACGTTCATCAACGCTAGACTATCAGCAGAGACTGCCAGACTAGCTGAAGGTCATAGGGCTGTTTGTTCCTTTGTCAATGACACCGTTGATGAATTAACGATAGATATTCTACGTAACCTTGGGATCAAACTCGTAGCACTTCGTTGCGCCGGTTTCAATCATGTGGATCTCCAGGCATGCGAGGCTCGTGATGTGACTGTGGTCAGAGTACCAGAATACTCTCCCTATGCTGTCGCCGAGCATGCCACTGCTATGCTCATGTGCTTAAATAGACGACTCCACCGTGCCTACAACCGAGTCCGGGAGGGTAACTTTACACTCAACGAGTTAGTTGGATTTGATATTCACGGAAAAACCGTTGGCATCATAGGGACTGGAAAAATTGGCAAAGCTTTCGTCAAACAAATGAACGGCTTTGGCGCTAACGTCGTGGCCTATGATCTTTATCCCGATCTATCGCTCAGCGATGCTGGATTGGTCCAATATCTCGACCTAAACGATGTTTTCGCTAAGTCCGATATCATCAGCCTACATAGCCCATTAACGCCGGAAACTCATCATATGATCGATGGCGAGAGTATTTCTCGTATGAAAAAGGGAGTTATTCTCGTCAACACAAGCCGAGGTGGTTTGATTGATACGGTAGCTCTGATCAATGGCTTAAAAACGAAACAGATTGGTGGAGCTGCACTGGATGTATACGAAGAAGAATCCGAGTACTTTTTCCAAGATAAGTCAGCTGACGTCATTTCCGACGATACCTTAGCCAGGCTACTGACTTTTAATAACGTTCTAGTTACAAGTCATCAGGCCTTCTTAACGGAAGATGCATTGACACAAATTGCAAAAATAACCATAGAGAATATTCAGCAATATGAGCATGGATACCGAGGGAAAGACCTTAAGAACTTAGTTGTTCCTCCAAAGTCTTAAGGTAAGGCTTGCTCGGCAATATAGACGTTGGCAAAGGGAATAATAGATTCGGCAACAATAGTTCCATCAATGGTTTTTATGGTTGCCGCATGTGCTCGAAAATAAACGGGACGGTCGTTAAAGGATTCACTCGCTTGGCAATTGGCATCTAAATGAAAGTTGCCTTGATATAAAAAGTACTCCCCGTCACCAGTTTCCGCTTGCCAGCCGCCATTAGGTAAGAAAAGAGTGCCTTCGGCTACCGTGCAGAGCTTCTGTGTCAAACTAAGATCGGAGAACAGGTCCACGTCTGCTAAAGCGATCTTACGACCCTTAGCTTTGCTGACGTCGCAAGACAGCTCGAAACTTCCAGCTTGACCATCAGCGCCGACCTCTACAAAGCCTTTGCCTTTAACAAATAAACCAAGATCTTCAATATCCTCCGCATTCGCACCTAGTCTCGTCACAAAAGCGATAGCGTTCTGCTTCAGCTGATATTTGGGGCTTTCAAACTCTTTGAGAGTCACATTTTCTCGCGCTGTCGCCCGGCAAAGTGAAGCTGGTAGTTCCGCTCCATCAGTGTAAAAATCAGTGGCCGCATCTTGAGGAACATCAGTTTGTGGAGAGTCTCCGTCTGGATTTTTACAGGCCTGAAAAAAGCCAAAACCTATTCCTATAAAGACAACACATTTCGTGCGCGAAAATAAGGTCATCAGTGTCTCGTGTGGTTACATTTTTTTATCAAAATGGGATTGGAAGTATTATGACACAGGTGCACCGACTCGCGTCAACCATGACTGAAGATTTCTTTTGCTCACTAACATAGATCGATAGTGAAAAGTCTTCAGCCACTGCTGTCTAGAAGCTCTGTCAATAAAGGTGACAGTTGAGAAAAATCAGACATTGAATGCAAGTAGCTAAAAATAGTGGGTTATTTTGAAAAGCAGGGAATTATAGATGACAAATCTGTCAAAATCATGGCTTGTATTTAGTACGAAATAACTAGAAAATTTATGGCACAGGCTTTGCTACATATAAGGTAATCGATAATTGATCGATTGAACATTTTGAATGAGTCATGCATATGACTTAAATTTTGACATGATGTTCCCTGTTCCTGTTGTTTCCCTTTTTGTTGTTGTACTCATCCCCTAGTTGTACTTTGATAAAAGAGCTTCTGTTAATACAGAAGCTCCTTTTTTTTGTCGTCCTTCTGAATCCCGACATCTAAGCTTCCTCTTTGCTGTTTCTTCGAGACATTCAGCAGCCGAATCACGTCAGGATCAGATGGAATACGAGCGCTGAGATCGTACAGAATATCCTCAGCCAAGAGATAGTTTTTTTCCTTAATGAGCATTTCGACAACAGCGAACTGCATCATTTCAAGCCACGAGTTCAGACCTTCACAGGTTAAGTTTTGTTTGATGCACGCTCTCACCTCGTCTAGAAGCTCCTCACTCACTCTCTCATACATGGTCAGAGCTCTCAGGTACTTACCCTGCCCAAGAAGCACTCTAACCTGAATACTTTGAGCTCTAAGCTTCGTTTCCGGATCCCTTAGCGCTCCCGTTAAGGCCGACATGGACTCCAGATACCTTTCAGACCTGAGTTCCAATTGGGCCAACCAAAGGCTAACTATCGGTGTTGGATTCTGCATACGATTGAGATCCGAAAAGAACTTTAAACCCTCAGACAGGCGCCCCGAAGACAGATAAATCTCTGCAACTTCACCCAGCAACTCATCGTTGAGTGGATCTATTTCTAGAGTGCGCTGCAAATACGGAATCGCAGCAGCAGGGTTATTCCGATCAAGCAACTCAATGAGACTCAATTCGAGGAGTGAATCGATATGAAACGGGTACTCATCCAAAATTGTTAGAAACTTTCTCCGGGCCTCTTCAATACGGCCGCTATCTACGAGATCAGTGGCGGCGATGAACTCCGAAGAGGGATCATCAGAGGTTTCTACAATCGCTTGATGTCGACCCACCGCCTCACGGGAACCGGATTTGATGTCTACGGTAGCAGTGGACAGCGCAGGTTTTGGCGAACTCAAAAACCCAAACATAAGCCCTACAAAGACAATAGAGATTGTGATCGAGGTAACCAGCCAAATCCTACGATCTTGATTGACATCTTTACGAAATGATTTCTTCATGCGGAGCGTTGTCCCAATCGATAATCAATAGAAAACTTACCTGAACCTGTAAAAAACAAAGCGATATATCCTACCAAATACATAAATCCAAGTTCCATCTTTGCGAAGGGATCCTGGCCATGCACTAAAAATACGGCGACTAGCATAGTCACGATTAAAGGAATTAGTGCCAGTCTAGTCCATAAACCAAGAAGCACGAAAACCGGGGCGATAGCCTCGGCAAATATGGCTAACGCTAAGCTCACATCAGCTCCAACACCCAAAGGGTCGGGAAAGTTTGGATTAGGGTATGCACCAACTTTTGGAAGGCCGTGAGCTAGTAGCATAGTTCCTCCAAAACCTAATCTCAAAACTAGGCATCCAATATCATTCATTGGTTTTTTCAAAAACGACATGAGCCTCTTCTCAATCTATTTTTGTCAGCAAAAGGTTGCTTGCAGAACCTATCAGCGGCCTTTCGTTTTCAGGCTCGATAATTCCAGCGAAAACAGCAAAACCATCGTCAATCTTAATCGTATTGTAATGGATGAATTGAGTCCCTCGGTAGCTTGGACACGTCTCCGCAGAATCTACTTGATCGAAAGATATTAGTTGACCATTTTCCCAGCCATCAAAGCCACAGTATCGATTTTTTCGCGCTTCCGCTACCCAGATCTCGCTGCGAGGGACAACGCCTGTGTTTTGGATACGAACATCAAGCTGAAAGACATCTTGCTCCTGAGTCACGATTAGCTCGTAACTCCCTTGATACACTATGTCGAAAGTACTTTCCTCACAGGATTGACCCTCAAAAGCCTTCTGCTCCCAGGATATGATACTAGCAAAACTAAACTCTACCTGGGAAACCTCCTGATTTTCTAAACACTCGCTGAGCCAGATCCCGTCGACGATACTTTGAGACGGGTCGGCAGCTCGGTTTGATGCGCTGCAACCAAGATACATCCACAAAAATCCAGCCATCAACAAACTATTGTCTCTAACCATCAAGGACCTCAATATTGGCTCCCATCTGCTGAAGTTTGGGTACAATATTGTCGTACTTTCTTTCTAATTCTCTAATATTGCTTAAGTATGTTTCACCTTGAGCTGCGAGTCCAGCAATAACCAAACATTTTCCAGCTCGGATATCAGTCGGCAGGCGAAACTCCCGGCCAGACAGAGGTGTTTCCCCCTGAATGATGGCCGAGTGGACAAAGTTTTTATCACGAAAACGGCAAGGGGTCTCTCCCAAGCACTTTGTCGACAGGGTTATTTTGGCGCCCATTTCGTTAAGAAACTCCGTATACCCAAGGCGCTCTTCGAAAACGGTCTCGTGCAAAAGACTCACACCTTTTGCCTGGGTGAACAGCACCATAAACGGCTGCTGCCAGTCTGTCATAAATCCAGGATGAACCTCGACTTCGACGTGAGTGCCAGAGAACCCATCTCGAGGTGCCTTGACAAAAAGTCCCTTCGAGCTGATGTTAAATTCGGCACCCATTCTTTGGATCAAATTGACAAACGGATAGACAGGGTCGTGGCTGACATTTTTCAAAAGGACATCACCACCAGTGGCTAGAGCTGCCACTGCAAAAGATACAGCTTGGTTGCGGTCAAACATACAACGTAGCTCACAACCCCTGAGTTTTGGTACTCCTTGAACAACGAAGGTTCGGTTGGGTCTTTGGGTAATATCTGCACCCATTTTCTGCAGCATTTTACAGAGCTCGAGTATCTCTGGCTCAATGGCGGCATTCTCAATGATAGTTCTTCCCTTGGCCCGACTTGCTGCGATTAGGATGTTCTCGGTAGTCATCACCGACGGATACGGTAACTGTATATGAGCACCATGCAACCCTCCATCGCCAACGGATAAGTGATACTTATTCCCCTCTAAAACGACCTCAGCCCCCATCTGCCGCAAGCCTTCTATGTGAAAATTCACGGGCCTTTTACCAATTTTATCGCCACCAAGTACCCCATAAAAACTCACTTCGCCAAAGCGGTGAAGCAGGGGCCCAGCAGCTAAAACAGAAATCCGATTGCGAGAGCAAAGCTCCTCTGTAATTTCATGCACACCGACATGCTTCGCCGATAAGGTAAACTCCTCTTCGGAGTGATAACTAATCTCGCCTCCAAGATAAGAAAATAAACCAGCAACAACTTTACGTTCATCGACGTCAGGCGCACCCTTGATGGTGACAGGATCGTCGGTAAGCAAAGAAGCAATAATACACTTAGTGACTTGGTTCGAGCTTCCCGCAATAGAGATCTCTCCACCTGTTAGCTTTTTACCACCAACAATTTTTAATCGCCGTGAATCGACTTCCATAAGATTCATCTCTCCTCGTAATAGCTACAAAAACCAACCTGCGCGGATGGGCAGGCTAGCACCCTAACCCATTGGATACTGAAATTATAACGCTTTTTTTATAAGAAAATCTTGAAAAGAGGAGAAAAATTAAACGTCCAGACTGGAATACTCTGCGATCAGGCTACGGCTGTTGAACCAATTGGCATCAACCTTAACTTGAAGGTCCAAAAATACTTTTTGACCCAATAATTGCTCGATTTCGGCCCTGGCTTCGATACCAATGGCTTTAATTTTCGAAGCTCGCTTGCCAATAACCATCCCTTTTTGAGAGGAACGGGCTACCACGATTGATGCTATAACATTCGTAATATTTCTTCCGGAGCTCATTTCATCAATGCGAACAGCCGTCTGATAAGGGATTTCCTCTCCAAAATTACGAAAAACCTTTTCGCGAATCAGCTCGCTCACGATGAAGCGCTGAGGTCTGTCGGTAAGATCATCTTCGGGATAAAGCCAAGCAGACTCTGGAAGTTTATCTTCGATGAAATCTAGGAGCGGAAGAAAGCTCGTTTTTTGCTTAGCGCTAACCACCAGTATATCTTGACAAAGAAGACTTTCCTTTGACGGTTCTAACTGAGAAAGCACCTCTTGAGTCAAGGAGCGGATCGAGATTTCGAGTTCACGCAGGGCCGACTTTTTCAACCGATCACTTTTACTGATCATGACAGCTACGGGAACTTCGCTGGCACGCAAGACAGACTGCAAGAAAGTTTCGTCCATTTTCGTGGGTCCAACGACGCCATCGATAAGATATAGAATGAGATGAGATTCTTCGACGACGGAGAAGGCTTCCCGATTCATTAGGGAGTTAATCGTCGCGGCCCGTTTCATCCGATGCATCCCTGGAGTATCTAAAAACAGCAGCTGGGCATCGTTATGGTGGGCAATGCCTAAGATTTTGTTCCGCGTAGTTTGTGGCTTCGCGCTGACACCAGCAATTTTTTGGCCCACAAGAGCGTTAAGTAAGGTGCTTTTTCCCGCATTGGGGCGCCCTACTAGAGAAATATAGCCTGCTTTGGTGTTACCTGATTCATAAGTCATTATTTTTACTTATCTTTCTAAAATTTACGCGCAACTACGATCCCTCTGGATACGTCATTTTCACCAAAATTGCAAGAACCAAAACAGCTTTTTGCAAGGATCCCATCTGGTTAGCGGGACCGAGCCAGAGCTATTTTGCCTGGTTTGAAATGATAAGCTGGAGACGTCAGGGAAGGCCCAGCCGATTGTGGCTGTGTTCCCATTGGAGATAACTGTGGCTCAATACCTACTGCGACGCCTGCTACTCATTCCACCCACATTTTTAGGGTTGACGTTTCTTGTTTTCGTCATCACCAGATTCGTACCTGGTGGCCCCGTAGAGAGAATGATTGCCGAAATGCAAGAGTCTGCGGCTAGCTCCGGTCAGGATGCGGCCCAAATAGATCTCGATGAAGAGCAGATTGCACAGTTAAACGAGTACTACGGTTTCGATAAACCCATTATCATTTCCTACGGCATTTGGTTAGGACGTGTTTTTCAAGGAGATTTAGGCGCCTCGTCTCGATACGGCGACCCAGTGGCCGAAATTATCGGTTCTCGGCTACCAATATCCATCTTTTACGGCGTCACCTCCATGCTCATCACATACTTTATCTGCCTGCCGCTTGGTATTTTTAAGGCGATCAAGCATCAATCGGTTTTCGACAACCTATCAAGCTCCCTAGTTTTTATCGGTTACGCCCTACCCAGTTACGTCGTAGCTGTTATTTTAATGGTCGTGTTTGCATCCCATTTGGAATGGTTCCCCCTAGGAGGGTTCGTTAGCGACGATTTTGAAGATCTCAGTCGTTGGGAACAAGTCAAGGACCTACTGGCCCATGCAGTATTACCGCTCACAGCCTATGTTTCTGGTAGTTTTGCCGTCATGACATTCATGATGAAAAACGCGCTAATGGATAATCTAGCAGCCGACTATGTACGGACTGCTATGGCCAAGGGCTTAAGCTTCCGGCAAGCTGTCTTAAACCATGCCTTCAAAAACAGTTTGATTCCCCTAGCGACTCACTTTGGCAATAATATTTCTATTATTATCGCCGGCTCCTTCTTAATCGAAAAGATTTTCAACATCGATGGCTTTGGCCTGCTGGGATACGAGTCGATTTTGGAGAGGGACTACCCTGTAGTTATGGGCATCCTAGTGATCTCGTCCCTGCTTCAACTTTTCGGTAACATTTTATCGGATATCTGTGTCGCCGTTGTCGATCCACGGGTGCAGTTTTAATAGGATACAGAAGATGTCGTGGTTCAGCCCACAAACAAAAAAGCGCTTCTTACGCTTTCGCAAAGTAAAACGTGGGTATTGGTCCTTCAATATATTAATGGCCCTTATCATGTTTTCCTTTGCTGCAGAGCTATTCGTTAACAGCCGAGCAATCATCGTCTCATATCAAGGGAAGGTGTATTTTCCAACCTATGGGTCATTCATTCCTGGGACGACCTTTGACTTCGACTACGAATACGAGACGAACTACCGTGATCTGAAAAAACGCTTGAACCAATCAAATAATGCTGATGGTTTTGTGATCATGCCTCTAGTTCCTTACAACCCTTATGAAAATAACCTGAAAGATGAGGGGTATCCTCCGTTTCCACCAAACTTTGCCGACAAACACTATCTTGGAACAGATAATACGGGACGAGACGTACTAGCACGGCTTGTGTATGGTTTCCGGATAGCAATACTATTCTCTTTCGGTCTTTTGATTCTAACATACAGTATCGGTATCACTCTTGGCTGCGCTATGGGGTATTTTGGAGGACGCTTTGATATCGTTTTTCAAAGACTCATCGAAGTTTGGTCGAATGTCCCGTTTCTCTATGTGGTCATTATTATGTCCTCGATCGTGGTACCTAACTTTACTATGCTGCTGGTCATCATGGTTCTATTTAGTTGGCCAAGCATGACCTGGTACATGCGAACCAGTGCCTATAAAGAGAAGGCACGGGACTACGTTTCAGCAGCAAAATCGATTGGGGCCAGCACACCCAGGATACTTTTTCACCATGTGCTACCAAACTCAGTTTCCACTATTGTCACCTTTGTTCCCTTTCAGATTGCAGCTGGGATTACAAGTTTGACAGCTCTTGACTATCTTGGCTTTGGCCTGCCTTCTCCCACCCCTAGCTGGGGAGAACTCCTCCAACAGGGAACCGAGAATCTCAGCTCGTCTTGGATCGTCGCATCCGTAGTTTGTATGATGGTTTTCATCTTAATCATGGTAACATTCATAGGTGAAGCAGTACGTGAAGCCTTCGACCCGAAAAAACATAGTATCTTTCAGTAGGGAGCAACTCGTGACTTTTACTAATTTTCTACGCCTGATCATCTTAAGTACCCTTTCTTCGGCCTCAGTTCTTGCCGTAGGGGTTAAAGAGATTCCAAACGATATCGTTTGGCAAACTACCGACCCAGTGAAAGAAGGATTGATTGCCAGTCCAAAAGCTAAACGTGGTGGCAGCTTCAACGACTACTTAAGGAGCTTCCCGCTAACTTTAAGACAGGTTGGTCCCGATTCCAACGGATCCTTTCGCGGCTATATGGACGAAAATGATGTCAGTCTTCTCGTGAGGCACCCGAACACGAATGCTTGGCTTCCAGGTATCGCCACCCACTGGGCCAAAGATAAAAATGGCCGTACTATGTACTACCGCTTGGACCCCCAAGCAAAGTGGTCAGATGGAAAACCGATTACAGCTGATGATTTCCTTTTTATGCTCGAACTCTATCGTTCACCACATATTGTGCACCCTTGGTATAACCAGTACTTTACCGATGAGGTAGAGGCTATCCAGAAATTCAAATCTAAGGACGGCAAAGACCTGCTGGCCGTTACGTTACCGAAACCTAAACCTGATCTCGAGTATTTCACTAACTTTAGACCTTTTCCTAAGCATTTTTACAAGCTCGATAAGAACTTTGTAAAAGCATACAACTGGAAGCCACCACCAACATCAGGTCCTTACTATATCGACAAAGTCAGAAAAGGGAAGACCATCACCTTCAAAAGGGTTAAAGATTGGTGGGGTGACAAACGGCCTTGGTTTCAGAACCGATTTAGTTTTGATAAAGTTCAGTTTCAAGTGATTCGTGACAGAAATACGGCATTTGAGTATTTTACCAAACAAAAATTAGACTACATTAACCTCAATTATCCCGATCTTTGGCATGAAAGAACCAATACACCTGACTTTCTATCTGGTCGGATAAAACGCCTTTGGTTTTATAATGATCGCCCTCGCTACGACTACGTACTCACCCTGAATACTAAACACCCGATTTTTCAGGACAAACGAGTGCGGGAGGCTCTTCATTACTCCATGAACGTTGACAAGGTCATCAATCAGGTCCTTCGAAAGGACTATCAAAGGCTTCAGGCGATTTCGCGAGGATATGGAGACTACACAAACGAAACACTAAAAGCACGGCCCTTTGACCTAAAGAAAGCAGATGAACTATTGAGTGCGGCTGGCTGGACCAAACGAGATAAGAATGGCTATCGGGTAAAGGATGGACAAACTCTAGAAGCGACCCTAACCTACCGCGATGCTTCTGTAGCGAAACGATTTGTCGTTTTGAGAGAAGAGGCGAAAAAGGCCGGATTTAACATCAAACTGCAGCTCCTTGATTCCTCCTCAGGTTGGAAATATTTTCGTGATGGTAAGACAGAAATCGCCTACGTAGTGTGGGCAACATTCCACAGGCCTCAGTATTGGAGTCAGTATCACTCTAGCAATGCCAACAAAACACAAACAAACAACTTTTCTAATTTAGCCGATCCAGAGCTCGACAAACTGATAGAAAGCTATCGAGCTTCTACGAAGCACGAAGAAAGAACGAAGGCGGCTCAAAAAATTCAAAAGTTTATCCATGACGCCGCGGTCCAAATACCTCTATTCGAAATCCCATATTTCAGAGTTGGCTATTGGAATTGGATCAAGTTCCCTAAAGTTCAGGCAACAAAAGAGTCCGACACCCTCAAGTACTTTGGCTTAAGCACGGGAGGCCTCATGTGGCTTGATAAGGAGCAGAAAAAAAAGACCAAGGCTGAGGCAAAGCAAAAAAAACCTGGACAACCTATCATTGAGAAGAATGAAACCTTTCGCCGTAAGACTTAACTACCAAATTTTTGGGAGGGTATCACCCTAAGGCTCTCAAGCCAAAAGGGATTGATATCCAGCCACTTCGACAAAACCAAACTTTCTTTTTTTATTTCAACTACTAAGAGCATCATTAACATTCTTGTACTCTGCATTGATTGACAGTCGATTTATTGCTAAAGACACTTATCTAAATGTATTGCGGAGACAAGTTATGAGACCGTTTAAGAGATACTTGAGGATCATTTGCCTGCTGGTTGTTTTTGCCAGTGAATCGTTACTATTAGCCCAATCGGTCCCAGTACCCGATTTACCCCCCATATACGACCGACCCGATATTCTTTCGAGCGTTTATTTTCCCATTGGAATATCAGACCGAATTCCCAGTGTCGGTCGCTTTGATGGTGCCATGCATCTTTACGGGGGTACACCCGCTGGTCTTACCTATCAGGTGGTTAGCAAAGTCAATTTAATTGCCGAGAAGAGCTTTTTTGACATATTTGAACTTGCCGTTAAGTCTACTTTTATCGGAGAAAGAGGTCGAGGACGATTTGTCGTTTTTAAACGAGGAGCTCCTCCTGAAGGGTCTCGAGGCTGGCAACCTGATAACCTACCTAGTTTTCTAGGGGAAACTATCAGCGGCCATACCTACCCGCTGACGTCTACACTACTTGTCACAGATTCCATTCAGTTTCATAACGTGCTAGAGCCTCTTCGTCAGTCACGGGCAACTGCCGGTGATATGATTCTGTTTATAGACTCCACCAAACGAACTGGGACCAAAGAGCGATACACCTGGCTACTGACCCTAAAGGAACGCCAAGAAGCATTTCAAATCGGCTTTCAAGACACTTATAACTCGCAAACCTTGGGCGCCAACCAAACTCGTACGCCTGATGGCCAAACCGTTATCTACCCAAAAAACAAGAAAAGGGCCCTCCTAGGTGTTGGTAGGGTCAATACCATTCGAAATACATTGAATTACAAAGGTTTCACCTATCGCTTTGAGATGGATTATGAATCCGTAGCAGGTAGGAAAGTACCCGCTCCAATTGGTCCGAACGTACCAGTAGGCCACATTCGTCCTCTCGAGTTAAGAGTCAGTCAGCTGCGAGGAGAGGCTTCTAATGTTGGCCTACAAGTTTTTAAAGCTAACAGGGAAGTTATGGCCGACAAACTAAATAGTGGAGATGCCATCGACCTAAGTTTCCTGGAAGACGATAACGAACGAGTTTTTCGAAATCGGGATGAATACCTACTACAGGTTATTGTACAAATAAATGATCGTAAGTTTGGTATCTTCGGAGCCTACCAAGGACAACAAGATATCGAGAAAGACTTTCCCCATGGCTCTTCATTGCCTTACTGATAGCGTTTAGCTTAGTAGTTCCATAGCTTCTTTTTTGATACAATTGGGAAATGAGGTGATAAAGTACAATAAAAGAGAAGCTATGAGCCAAACAACAATACTAGTAGTTGAAGATAACTATATTCAAAGTCAACTTTTAATATGCATACTAGATAAACTAGGGTTCCATACGGAAGCCGCCAATTGCGTTGAAGCTGCTACAAACATCCTTGACACTAAGGCAATAGACGCAGCACTTGTGGATTGGAATCTTCCTGATAACAGCGGATTATCACTGGTAGAAGCCAGAGTGAAAGATGAAACCTGTACGACACCATTTATTATTATGACGGCCTACGAAGAGCCCGAAAGAATAAAAGAAGCTCTCGCTTGTGGAGCTTTTGATTTTGTTCATAAACCATTAAAATCTTTGGAATTGGATGCCCGACTTAACTGTGCACTTCGATTCGCTAGTCTTCAAAAGAAATACCTAGAGTTAGCAATCCGCGACCCATTAACAGGAACTTTCAACAGAAGATATCTGCAACAACAAACAGACCTATTCTTCTCGACTCCAAAAAATTCATTAACTTTAGCCCTAATTGATATCGACTTTTTTAAAAAGGTAAACGATACCTACGGTCATGACGTTGGTGATATGGTTCTGGTTCAGATAGCGAGGCTTTTAAGCTCTCACCTCCGCATTGACGATTATGTCTGCCGTATAGGAGGGGAGGAGTTTGCCATCGTCTTTCACAACAGCAATGGAGACATCGCAACCACTATAATGGAACGAATACTACAAAAGGCAAGGGAAAGTAGCTGGGGGACTCGGGGAAGCGATCTTAAGGTAACTTTCAGCTGTGGAGTAGTAAGTAGCGAAGAAGCCAACAGTGACCTTTTTGCGATGCTAAAGTCAGCCGATGAAAGTCTATACTGGGCAAAGAAGCATGGAAGAAATCAAGTGGTCCGGTCTCAATGTAACTTGGGTATAAAAGCATCATCTTGATACTTGGGCTATAATCTTAATGCAACGGCAAGAGCTAGAAACTGATAAGCCATAAAGCTTAATCTTGCGGCACCCCTAGGCACCATTCGAACCAAAATCAATATTTTTATCAAAACATTAAATCTACTAATTTTCTAGGATATCGCTATAGACTTTCATAACAGTCTTTATTTGCTGTGGAGTTAACGATCCTGTTGCGTTCAAACTCTTTTTAAAATGGCTCTTTTTTGGAGCTTGAGCGGTCACTGCACCCTGTCTACGTTTTGCCATTCTCTCAAAAGCTGACAACATGCTTTCAGAGGGCTTATCACGAAATTTCATTGACAGCCGGATGATGCTATCATCTGACAGATTGGGGTTTGCGGCAACAAAATCTTTAATTTCCTCTGGAAGAATGCTGACGGCGTAGAGTTTTTCTACATATCGTTTTGGTTGCGCTAATACTTCGCTGATAACTGGCAGGGACAAACCACTTTTTTTAAGATCTCCCACAGCAGCGGCCATTTCCATAAGGGTGGAAGGCCGTCTCATGGCATTGGACATGATGCTTTTAATGGTTGTATCTTGGGAGTCAAATTCTTCCTGACTTCCCCTGACGACATTAGCCTGGAACTTAATATGAGCATGCTTCGGATTTTTTTTGATGTTGCGCATAGCCTCAAGCCGATGATGACCAGCTAAGACGTAATACTCTCCAGTCTCTACCACATAAAAAAGTTGAATAGGCTCTTGTAGTCCGGCGGCTAGAATAGACTTTTCCAAAGAAGCGACTAGCTTGGGGTCAAGTTGACGGTAATTTTTCGACTTTATCTCTTCTAAATCATAAAGGTTCTTTAACACAAAGCCCCCATCTATAAACAGCAGGAAAGATGCTTATAGTATGACGAGGATTTGTCAAAAACTCAAATTTTAACTTTAGCCTGGCGAGTGTTCACTTTATGACAAGCCACAAAATGATTCTTCTCATGGTCTACCGTCTTTAGTTCGGGCACCGCCCGGGCGCACTCTTCCGTCGCTATTGGACAGCGCGTTCGAAATTGACAACCAGACGGTGGGTTTAAGGGTGACGGAAAGTCGCCCTCAAGGGCCACAACTTTTTGCTCAGACTCAGGGTCGGGGGTTGGGATCGCATCGATAAGAGCCTTGGTATAGGGATGCTGAGGCCTGAGATAAATACTATCTGCATCGGTAATCTCAACAATTTTTCCTAAATACATCACGGCCACTCTATCAGAAACGTGTCGAACAACAGAAAGATCATGGGCGATGAACAAATAGGATAGACCTAGGTCATTCTGAAGATCCAATAAAAGGTTGATGACCTGAGACTGGACTGAGACATCTAAGGCGGAGACAGGCTCATCGCAGATGACAAGCTTTGGCTTTTGCGAAATCGCTCGCGCAATGCCGATCCGTTGACGCTGTCCTCCAGAAAACTCGAAGGGATATTTATCGTATGAATCTGGATTGAGGCCGACACGATCCAGCAGCTCCAAAACAGCCCGGCGCCTAGCGGGATAGGTCATATTAGGCTGATGAATCAAAAAGGGTTCAGACAGTATCTGGCCAACAGAATGTTTGGGATTGAGAGACTCAAAAGGGTCTTGAAAAATCATCTGTATTTGTTTTCGCAAGGACCTCAGGTGCTTTTTGTTGAGGGTACGGAGATCCTGACCTTCAAAAAGAATCTGTCCCTCAGTTGGCTGGTTAAGCATCATCAAAGAGCGTCCAGTGGTGGACTTCCCACAACCCGACTCCCCAACCAAACCAAGAATTTCCCCTTCGCTAATGTGAAAAGACAAGCCTTGAACTGCCTTCACCTCAGCAATTTTTCGGTTAAACACGCCGCCAAACACAGGAAAGTAGGTTTTTAGTCCGCGAACCTCAAGCAGGGGGGTCATATCGCATAACCTCCTTAGCTCGAACGCAACGAGTTTGCACCCCCTCCCTTAAGGTGTAAAGCTGAGGAGAGCTCTCACGGCAAAGGTCCTTTGCAAATTCACAGCGATTTGAAAACCGACAGCCACGTGGCATTTGTCCTAAGGCTGGTACCATTCCAGTGATCGTTGCTAAACGGGTTTTCCTTACCCCATCTAGCTTTGGTATGGCTCCAATAAGCCCTTGGGTATAGGGGTGCCCTGGATTGTGGAATATCGAGCGCACCGAGGCGGCTTCAATGATCTCACCCGCATACATCACAGCCACGTGATCACAAAGGTTCGCAACTACGCCAAGATCATGAGTTATGAAAAGCATAGCAACCTGAAACTCTTTTTGAAGTGATCGCAAGAGATCTAATATCTGAGCCTGAATGGTGACGTCCAATGCTGTAGTGGGCTCGTCGGCAATCAGCAACCGTGGTTCACCCGCCAGAGCCATGGCAATCATAACCCGTTGTCGCATCCCTCCCGAGAGCTGGTGGGGGTACTCTTTCCAACGCTGCGACGGGTCGCTAATTCCCACACGCTCCAACCATTCAATCCCCAAATCGTAGGACTTAGCTTTGGTTAGGCCCACCTTATTGCGTAGGATGGCCTCGAGAACCTGCGATCCGATGGTTTTCACTGGATTCAGAGCGGTCATGGGCTCCTGAAAGATCGTGGCAATCCCGCCACCTCTAATGTTTTGTAGAGTCTCAGGGCTGGCACCGACAAGTTCTTGGCCTTCGAAAATGATAGAGCCCCCGGAAATCCTGGCTGATGGACGTGGAAGCAACTGGGTGATGGACAAGGCTGTCACTGACTTTCCACTTCCAGACTCCCCCACAAGCCCAAGGGTTTTGCCTGGATCCACCGAAAAGGAAACGCCATCGACGGCCTTTACCTCTCCCATATCGGTGGTAAACGTCGTTTCAAGTTGACTAACCGTTAGAATTGGCTCCATATGAGCCCTCAGCGAGCTATAGTCAATGGTTTATTGCTTTCGACTCTAAGAAAAACGTCGCCACTGGCAGCATTTGCCATGGGGATGATTTGAATGGGGGTATAATTTTTGAATGAATAGACCATGGCCGATTTGGGGTCTACTTTGATATAACGGACTTTCTCAGAGTTTTGATCATAAATGGCAACCGTAAATGCCTTCCAGTATAGGTTTTTGGCAGAACGTCCTGACAGTTTTAGAGTCTGGCTGCGGTCAGTGGCAGTAAGCCTGACTGGACTGCCCAAGGGAACTAAGGTGGTAGCCGGATGAGGTAAGGTTACAGATTTTCCCTTAGGTAAATCATGCAAATTAAAACCTTGAGCCAACAACAGAGGGCTCGCAAACCATAAGCTAATGACCAATAAAACTGATCTCATGTCTTCTCCATGCCTGCACAAACCTAGACCCTCCTAGTTTAGAAGGTTCTGCTCCCTAAGCAAATGGCCAAACTAGCCTACTGCAAGTATCCACCTGAATTTATGCAGAAAAAAATAAAAAAACGCTTTTTTTCTAAGGGAAAATTGAAATTCTCCGAATCCATCTCTAACGCTATCACGCTGTAAACAGCTAAAAATGAGATGGAAAATGAGAAAACTTTTTTCTATTGCTATTCTGATTATAACACAACCTCAACTACTGTTAGCGATCACACAAAAAACTGCTGGTGAGCCGAAACCTTACTCCTTTTTCGGTTCATCTTATCCGTTGGTATCTCCACACGTCCGCAAGTCATTAGAATTGCGCAACTTTGTCTCAGACAACACACTAGAGGACACTTTGCAGGAAGACCTATCAGGTCTAGACTGCACTCTCCGTCAAAACAAAAAAGTGCAGGGGCTAAGGGGAAAAGGACACCAGCAGTTTCGGGTCATTTGCCAAGGAGTTCCTATTTTTGGTGCATTTGTCAGCCGTTCCGGCGAGGGCTCAAAGGCATTGAATTCATGGCGGCACGTCCCCGATGAGTTCAGTATCTTTGAGTCTTTAGACAATGTGCTATCAGAAGAGGAAATCCGACGGCAAATGGCCTTCGAGAATTACACAGTCACTGGGTCTAAACTAGGTTTCTATTACTTGCAATACGAGAATACCTATGTCCCGACTTACGAAATGGAAGCTCACACTGAGGGTCATCAATACTACACAGTCTACGTGGACGCTAACTCGGGGCTGACACTTGATATCATCGACCGTAGTTTCGCCGCAAAACTAGGATATGGATACATCGAAAACCCCTTCGAAGACGAGGTTGTCCTTCATACATTACCTGGTATTTCGGACTCAACAGATCTCTTGGAGAGTGAAGATTTTAAGGTTTACGGTTCGAGCCTCGAACACACGCGCGCTGTAGCTGAGGGAGATCTTTTTAACTATCTACCTGAAGACGAACAATTTTTCGATCAGGTTCAAGCCTATATCAGCCTTACGCGAGCTAAATCTTTCCTTGGCGAACTACTTCCCTTAGGCGATTTGGAACCCATTGAATTGTTTACCCATACCGATCTGGACAACAACGCTATCTATGTTCCTAGCGGAGGTAATCTAGGTCCTCGTATCTATATAGGTACCGCTGACGGCAATCTAATGGCCAACCTTAATCGCGACAGCGACGTAGTCATTCACGAATTTAGCCATCATGTGATTTTTCAGTACCTTCAATCAACTCGAGGTGATTCTCTTATACTTCACGAAGGCATGGCAGACTTTTTCGCGTATATTATCAACGGCAACCCTAGACTTGCCGAATCTATTCTACCGGGCTCGCCTTATCTTAGGACGGCAGACCTTTCGCCCAACCGCTACTTTGATCAAGAGAAAGACTATCGTGGACCTCACTTACTAGGTCAATTCTGGTCGGCGCTTTTGTGGGACCTCCACCTAATCGATCCGGAGTTAGATAAGGTCATTGCCAAATCAATGTCGTACTGGACCCCTACCATGTCGATGCAAGCGGCAATTTTAGCTCTCATACACGCAGATCAAGATCACTTTGGAAGCAAATATCGCTGCCAGATTCTTCAAAAAGCCATTGAAAGAGGGTTTACCGAAGACACCAATGCTATTGATAGAGGTTCTTGCGATGTTCCCCCTCCATCCATACCTTTGGTGAATGATACCGATGAGACGCCAAAAAGAAATTGTGGGGCTATCGGCGGTTCAGCACATACCGGCTCGTTAGCGATATTAATCTTGTTGCCGGGCATTCTTTTCGCGAGACGATCTCATGAAAATCGAAAAGATCCTTAAAGTCGCCGCAAGAGGGGGCGCGAGCGATGTTATCCTAAAAACGGGGTCGATTCCTAGATTTCGTTTCAATGGAGCACTCATCAGTTTAAGCGATGGTAAAATCATCAGCGATGAGATGATGCATCTTTGGGTTTCTCATTTGGTCCCTGATCATCTGAAAGCAAAGCTCAATAGTTTGGAAGACCTAGATTTTTCCTACAACACAACCGATCATTTAAGATTTCGTGTCAATTTATTTCGCCAGCGCGGAAAGTTTGGGATGATACTCAGGGTCGTATCCAATCATGTGAAGACTATGGAGGAATTGCAGCTAGCCTCAGTTCTCCAAGACATACCAAATCAGCAGTTTGGTCTCGTCCTCGTGACAGGAGCTACTGGTAGCGGAAAATCCACAACCTTAGCCTCTATTATCGAAAAGATTAATCGTCAACGAGCCGCTCATATCATTACCATCGAAGATCCTATCGAATTTCTTTTTGAAGAAAAACTATCAACGATTAATCAAAGAGAAATAGGTATCGACACCCCAAATTTTGAATCGGCTCTAAGGAGTGCTCTAAGGCAGAATCCCGACGTGGTTCTCGTCGGTGAGCTCAGGGACAAGGAGACCACAGAAACGGCTCTGATGGCCGCCGAGACAGGCCACTTAGTCTTGTCCACACTTCACACCATGGATGCCGTCGAGACCCTAACCAGACTGTTGGCCTATTTTCCGCCACATCAACACCAGTCACTTAGAATTATGCTTGCCCAAACTCTAAAGTACGTCGTGGCCCAAAGACTTGTGCCCAAAGTTGATGGCAAAGGGATGGTGCCGGCAATGGAGATCTTAGTCGCAAACCAGTTAGTAAAAGATGAAATCGAAACGGCTACTGATTTTAGTAAGCTTCGCGATACGATCAAATCGGGATACGAGTCTTATGGCATGCAAGACTTCAACCGATCTCTCCTAGACCTGGTAAAAAAAGGCCTTATCACCGAAAAAACAGCGCTTAGATTTGCCTCCAACCGCAAGGATCTCGAACTCGCCATGCAAGGGTTTGGCGACTAAAAAGCCTCAAAATGCAATCGAAAACACATCGCTTAGGGTGATGCATAAACCCCGTCAAAATCTTCTAAACTATTCACCTAGTATTCAAAGCGCAAAGTCAGAACCTGGTTTTTTCCAATGGGTGAAACTCGCTTTTACGCCAAATTTACCATAGATAGAGACCTTGGATTTCCACTGTGGTCATAGATAATACCTAAGGATTCACCGCGATCTTTAGAAACTTTTAATGAAAAAAAGAATCAAATTATTATTCCTGCTTACAAGCCCAATAGGTAGATGGCGAGAGTAAAACAATACAATCAATTAGCCGTTATTGACAGTTTCAATGAGTTAGCAAAACCAAGAGACTTGACTATTTTCCTAGTCATGATAGGTAAAATCTTAACCATGATGAACATCGTCATAATTAGAGGCTCAATTTGAATCACAAAATATCGATCAAAGATCTAGCGCAGAGGTGGGTCGATGCATCGCCGAGACGTGATCTCAGGATGCTATCAAGACTTTCCAAGGTCCCTTACAGCTCTATTCGCAGAATGATTCAGGGAGAGGTCGCTACCTCACTTGAAAATGTCGCTGCCATCGCCGAGGTCGTTGCCACTCCCGAGGAAATGGTCTCGATCTTAGCCCAGCACTCTCCTTCACTTGGGAACCTTTATTCTCCGATACTTAAGGGAGAAACCGCGGCAGGAAACAATATCCGCGACCTCTTCGAAGACAGGTATGAAGTTCTGGCTTATTGCTTTTCCACTAAAGAAAACGGTACGACAAAGCTAGAACTGTCTCGCTTCATGGGCTCGGTCAAATTAGACAGTGTTCTGCAGTCCCTACATGAGTCAGGAGCCGTTGTGATACAAGGGGATACGATCAAGGCAGACACCAGACTTAGTGTGACCTTCAATGATCGAACATCGTATAAAATGATCGATCATTTTAAGTCCTTTGGACATATGAAAGACGATCGTCATCCCAATACCGTGTTTTCGGTTTTCGAAGGTTTTAACCAGGAGTCCATCGAAGAATTATCGACAGATATTAGAAACTTGGAGGCAAAAATCGCCAAGTTCTGTCAGGATCAAAATCGTAAAGGTGACTACAACTGGACCTTTGGCATGTTTTCAAACACATTAATCTCGGAGATCGAAAATGATTAGTCGAGCGTTTTTCAGTCTTACCGTTTTATTTATCCTAGCCACACCTCAGCTCCCTGCTGCTGCTGGCGTCATCGTCGGTGGCGGGAATCGTCAAGCCCCGAAAGATTACAGCCTAGTTGGTCAGGACAAAATTGGGGTGCCTGAGCCGGAGTTTAAACGGACGAATATCAGGCTATCGTTTACCGACCGCACAAAACTTCCTGGCACCGAAGTCGAAGTAGAAAAAATTAATGACGAAATCAGGACAGTGGATCGCAAAATCCCCGTCATTGTGATTCCAGACTAGTGTCACTACGAACGCCGCTAAGTCTCAAATGATGGGTACTAGGCTAGCGGCGTCGCTTTCTTTCCATAGATGCATTCTAGAGACTTTGAGCCGACAGACGGGGCTCAACCATTGACCTTCCAGTACTGTGGCAAAGTATAATCAAAATCATAGTTATCGATGTCTAGCTGTGGATCGAGTTTCGGCTTTTTCAAGGATCTGATGACACCCTTTACGATGATGTCGCTCATAAAGTCAAATTTCAGTTTGATGTTAGGAATCTCTTCACCAAAAATTTGATCCACCTTACGGCGACGCATAACCTTGATATGAGCGGGAATGGCTATGCATGCGCCTCCAGCCGATAAATCAATCAGCTCGCAGCGAACGCGGACAATTTTATTGTTGGAGGCTTTTAGAGTGATGGCATTGATGTAGCAATTGGTAAATTTGATTCTTGGAAACTGGCGCGTGCTCTCGGACACGGTACTCATCACTTTCCAGTCATCAATCTGACAATTCTCGCTGCCGTCTGAGTAGATCATTTGTTCCACATACTGGGCGATCAGTTGGCGCTCGTCTATCTGTCCTTCCTGGTTAAATTCAATGGATATGCGTTTCAGATCAGTCATAAGACTTTCAGGTCGATGTGTATTAAAACCCATATTCAGGAATTCCTCTAATCATTGGCGAAAAAACCGACCTATCTTGTTTCGTCCCTCCCACTGGCATCTTTACTACCGAGCATAAGTATTTAATATCAATAAAGAAATTAGCTAGGTATTAGTCTAGGTAAAATCGATTATTTGCTAGGCAAATCGAATCTAGAGGGGCAAACTCTGTGATTCAGTCCGAAATGACTTTGCGTTAGTGATTGGAAAAATAGTCATCGAGCTTAGACTGAGCTTCAGGGCCGAAGAGAATCTCGCAGGCTTCCTTAAGCCCAGGAGCTGTGCGAATAGTATCTCGGGTGGCAACTAAAGCAATTTTCGATCGTCTCCGTAAAAAATCAGATAGGTCCACAACCATCTCAGACTTAGCAGCATAATGGAGCTCCGCGCGGATGTATTCGGCACCTTCAATCACTAGGTCAGCCATAGACGGATCACAACGAATGTCCTCGACTAACTCGAGGGCTCGAAACCCATAGCGTCTCCAGAGCCTGACGGACAGAGGCTCGCAACTCGTTGGTGCCGTTAGATTATCAAGCTGGATAGCATGGGCCTGCTTTTGAAACTCAAGCCTTACGGCCTCACTTGGTTCGCCAAACCACTCACTTTTCGGATTCGGAATATGGATATTCATCGACGCCAGCAGACCAGCGACCTCCTCTCCCACATTAATGCAATCAGTAAGCTTTCCCCCGTATATTGTGACAAATCGTCGTTGTCGGTCACCCTCGATTTCATGCTTTCTAGAGAGGCTGAGCCAATCGGCATTCGTATTCTCTCGATCGCCTTTCACCACCAGTGGCCTGACACCACACCGCTCTGCTATGATATCGTCTCGGGTCAGGGCTGTTTTCAATTGCAACAACTGATTGATATTTTCTAGGATAAAGTCCCTGTCTTCATCTGTAACGATTGCAGGTAGTTGTTTGACAGGGGAATCTGTGGTGCCGATACATGATCGAGGCCCCATAGGTATCACAAAAAACATTCTCCCATCACTAGCAAAAAAAGTAAGAACTTTTCTGGAATCGGTTATCTGAGGCACGATAAGATGCACCCCCTTGGAAAATACGTGCTTAAAACTAGTCTTGATTCCAACATTTTGGTTGAGTTTATCGGCGAAGGGGCCACAAGCGTTCACCACAGATCGCGATTGAATCGTAAACGTTTTGGTAGTCAAGTGGTCAAGAATCGTCACATCCCAAATACCCTTGCTATAATTGCAGTCGATGACTTCAGCATAGTTTACAGCATGACATCCGTAGTCCATGGCTTTTCTCACAAACTTAAATACAAATCGAGCGTCATTATCTGTTAGATAAGAATCCGAGTACTCAACACCACCTTGACAATTGTTTGAGGCAATAACGGGCTGTTCTTTCTTTATCCTGCGTTTGGAAAGAAAACGGGGGGTCTTGGTAAAGCCGCGACCCATAAACCAATACAACCAAGTGCCCGCGTATATCAAAAACGAGGGCTTTCGGAAACCCTTCGGCAATATAGCAAAAAACCGTATCTCTTTAACTTGCGAAGGAAACGACCTCATCAAGCGATTACGAGACTGACAAAGCCCCCAGACCAGAGAAAACTCATAAGATTCGAGATACTTGATACCACCCCATGCAAGGTTGGATGATTCCTGACTTGTGTAAGAGGCGTAATCCGACTTTTCGACCAATCCGACCCGACTTCCTTTACCAGCAAGCGCTGTTGCCGAAACAGCCCCATTGATTCCACCACCGATGACTAATACGTCCAAGACTCCATTTTGCAAATCCAAAATATTTGACGTTCTTAATGTCATTAACTGAGGTCCTCCTAAGATGTCTCCACCCAAACTTACCACGCCTCATCATGGGTGAAAACAGTTGCTGCGATAACGCAATGGGTAAAGCGGAACAGTTTATAGCCTCACCATTGACGAAACTAGATTATACCGTCAAAATATCTATATAAAGAGGAACCCATGAACCAAATGAGACAAGCTAAGCATCCTCGAAGCTTCTTTCGCCTCGAGTACCCGGAGTCTGTGCGTCCCAAGATATTTGTGGACGATGGCATGTACACGGTGATTAACCTATCCGAGGAGGGGGTGAAGTTTGTACGGCCAGGTCGCAATCCTGAGCATTTGGCAGAGCCATCACCGAAGGTACTTACTGGAAAAATTCTCTTTCAAAACGATGAAGTTTGGGACGTCAAGGGTCATGTGCTTCGCGTAGAGGATCAAACTGTGGTGTTAAAACTTTCCCAGGGACTATCCTTCGGTAAAATTATGGCTGAGCAAAGATTCCTACTGAAACGTTTCGGTAACTTAAGGCAACCCACTGAGGTTTTGCAAGCTTCCGCCGATTTACCCGCCAAGGGGATTCATGGAAAATAAGAACGATAAAAGTTTTTTCTGGTTGATTTTCCTAAGCTTTGTCTCTAGCTCAGTCATTATCTTGTGGGTTGTCCAGGGAGACCCTATCATAAGCATGAGGGCAAAAAAAGATCGAAGCCCCTCTGCAAAAAAAGATGTTAGGCGACTTTCTGCAGTTCTTGAAGAGCTTATTCAAAAGAATCAAAACTTAAAAACTTTCTGTCAATTACCATTTAATCTCAGTGATGCCGTCATCGAAAAGGATATGTCACTGCTTTTGACCAATGCTTCAAACATAGATGAGACAACTACTTCGAGAGATCAGAGGGATGCTCTTAGACGCTGCCTAGAGGGTCAGTCAACGGACAAAGATACCATCCATACCTGCATTTGGATTGATATTCAGGACGGAGTCCCATTGGACAATCATAGCTTCCTAGCTGCAGACAAAGCGTTGTTTGAGGTAAAGCTTTCCTTCCGCGATGCTTCGACAAAAAGAAGAATTAGCTGTGAAACCGCACGAATAGGAACAGATAACTTCATGCAGCTATACTACTCGCTTTATTGGCAATTACCCAATCCCAAAAACCAGTTGTCTAGCTATAAGACAACTGGCGGTATCACTTCCAAAATTCATTCCGTCAGATAAAGAAAACTAAAGTAAAGGTATCATGACCTATAACTGGGATTTGAACCAACAAAGTGGACGAACCCCCTCCTCTAGTTCTGCAATTTGCTGGAGGCAAGAGTATTCCCCTGCAGCTTCCTCGGCTTGAGCGCTATTTCTACGACTTCCCAGGTCTTTACCTGGAATCACATCAATATCCCACTCCGCCTTGCACAGCGCACCAGCCATATAGGTATCTAGTCGGCACTGACCTTGGGGGTGAGAGTTTTGCGTTCGGCTCACGGTATTTGTATCTGGAGTCTCAAAGCTCACAGTCTGATTGCGTAATGCTGATAACAAGTCCGCGAGAGACTTACCACCTTCCATACTGCGGTAGCAAAGGTTCTGGTCATCAATATCCTCCCAGACCTCGTCGCATAGAGCTTTTGGAAATTCGTCTATGGTCTCACGAAATTCAGCATTGCGTTCGATATCATCTCGCCAGAGTTCTCTTGCACAGGTTAGGGTCGCGTAATAGTCTGATTGGCCTTCATTAGCCGCCCAACGGCTGGAGAAAGGAAATCCTGCTAGGTGATGACCCAATTCATGACAAACGACAAGAGCAAAGCCATCAGGGGTGACCTCCGGGCGCCTTGCAAGTCCTCCGTACATATTTACCGTCCAAGCACCAAAAGACTGACTTGCACTTGCATTTACGGTGCTATTGGTCCACAGACGATTGAAGCGAAGCCTTGCCCCATGGGTACCTTCAATGACCGGCTTATAGATCTCTTCAGCCTGAGTGATGATCTCGTTAAACTCTTCCTCCGTCATATTTGCTGCCAAAACGGTGTCCTGCAAATGAAGATTGTTTGGCGGCAAAATCGCACTTTGAGCCGATGAGGCCATCAACAATGTAATTCCTGCGCATGTTGCTAACTTAGTGAGCATCTTTCTTCCTTCCTTAAATTTTTGAACTTAAGATTTATTGAGTTGGTGTTTACATAGTTAGTTGGACGAGCAGCCAAGTCCAATTTACAAAAATTAAAGGACTTTTTTTCATGATACCTGTAGGCCAAACTGGGAAAGGGCTAACAAGGCATCAAAGCGTTAAATTTTCGTTAAGAAAAAAAGTACATTTTCGTAGGAATATCTAAGATCCTTAGGAAATCCCGACGGCCCATTGGTTAAGCCATAAAGACTGCTTTAGCCAAATAGGCGGAATAACACCATCTTTCATTTTTTTGTGGACAGAACCAAAATCCATGCTAGTTTGACTATGTTGATGTAGCACGCTTGCTACAGTACCTTGAATTGTTCAGCCTACAGTTGATTCTGCCGCGGAGTATGGGAATGCGTCCTTTTTGCCTTTTATTACTTAGTTTTATGGTTATTGCCTGCCAAGACAGCGATTTCGTTGGATCCAATAAAAACGTGGGAAAGCCTATCGTAGAACCACCACCAACAGTTCAGCCGGAGCCAGTGCCGACACCTGAACCACCACCCACAGTGAACCCTGTTGAGCCCCCTCCTCCAGTTTGCACTGAAGAGGAAGAGATTCAAGGAGCTCACTTTGTGTTTCTGATCGATAATTCAGGATCTATGAGAGAAACGGATTGTCCGGACAAGACCGGAACTGGTTCCTGGACGACGTGCCAAGAGACCAATCGAGAAAAATCTATCCTAGCCACCTTCGATGAATTGAAGGCTGTATTTGAAGAATCAGGCTCGGAAGATGCCCTAAGTTACCTTAGTATTGCTCAATTTACTCCCAAAGCCTCGGGTCTACCGGATACCCTAGAAAAGGCAAATTATTTGACAGTTCCAACAAAAGACGGCCTGCGACCGGCATTGGCTGAAGCACTCAAGTTTAATCGTCGCCCCGACGGTGGAACTCCCTACAAAAATGCCATGGACTTAGCGCATTTGATTAAGAAAGCCCCAGGTGTTCCGTCAGAGATGCAAAAAATTTACGTCCTCCTCACCGATGGTGAGCCCACCGACACAAACCCAAGTGACGTTTTGAACTTGGCAAACGAACTCGATGGAATTCGCTTTACCCTAAGAGTCAATCACGAAGGCATAAGTGTTGAAGACCGCGAGAATCGACTAAAAACACAAGCGCCCCAAAACTTTTCTAGAATCTACCCTTCACGCGACGCCTACATTGATGCCTTAATGAGTTTAGGCGCTGACATCACTACAGATAAAAGTGTCATTGAGGTAACCTCTTCGGATCAGCTCGAAACAGCTATTTTCGAAGACATTCTCGATAAAACGATTAAAGAAACATGTGATGATGCTTAGAAGCTAAGATGTTAAAATTTCGAAGAAGAAGGCTCATAGGGAGTGAGCCGACGCTTTAGAATCGACAATTGGAAAAGCCAGGGTATGCAAAATACCTTGGCTTTTTTCTTCGAAAACCACCTAAGATCGAAACCAAGTCAGGGGCTTCAAGTCCGTCCTGATCAAAATTCCTTTTGCTTCTAAGTCGAGTTGAACCGTTTTAGCCCACCATCCCGACTTTTCTCCTTTTGGCCAAAGTTTTTGGTCTGCTTTAACCTTTACCGCTTCCATCATTTGTTTTTGAGTCAGACCAGGCTTTTTCTTCGGTATGACTTTTAGTAAACAGGATTTCATCGCCAGATACTTAGTCTTGTCGACATTTTGCGTTCTACCAGGAGTATTAATATTTTCAATTTGAATTTTCTCATGCTTCGACGTCATTAGTGTTTCCTTTTTTCAAATAGCTTTCCAATTTATCAGTCAAAAGACTCTTCCACCCTTTCAAAAGAATCCATTTCACCATATGAGCTTTCATACCGGAAAACCCACTGTGTTTAACTAGTAACTTGCTAGTTTCTGATGTAGGAGAGCTAATTATAAAGCTCACGACGGTATCGATGGGCCCGCCCTTCCAAGAAAAACTAATAGACCTACCAACTTCGAAAGATAAAACCTCACATTGAATCACTCCATCGAAGCCTGGTGCGGGATCCGTTTTCATTGTGAAGCGGTGGCCTAACTCGAGCTTAAAATCATTGGGCATCAACCATTTGCTTAAGGCTTCCCGAGTAGAGATTGCCTTCCATAAGGATTCAGCAGGGTAGGAGTACTCTCTCGATCAGAATCTCACGGGTAAACATCAGTTTTTTTCTCCTAAATAATCGTCCAATCGATCCAGTCTCTGCTCCCAAAACTTACGAAGGCTCTGAATCCAGGTCACGACTTCATCCAAAGGTTCGAATCTTACGGTGTACATAATGTGTTTGCCGCTTCGCTCTTTTTCAACGAGTCCGGCTGATTGCAGTTTTTTAAGGTGCTGAGACGTGGCCGATTGAGACAGTTGAACGCTGGTCATGATAGAGGAGACATCCTGAGTCCCCGTCATTAAAGTTTCGAGTATCTCCCGCCTTTTGGGATCTTTTAATGCTCCATAGATCTCCATCGTGCCTCCTTATTATAACTATCGGCACGATAGCAAAACATATTAGCAATTACTAATATGTTTTTGTAATCATCTGATAATATGAAGAAATAAATACAAAAAAGGGCAGACCTCTTTCGAAGCCTGCCGCTATTGCAAGTAGAGCTAGTGTTAGCGTGCGATCTGCACAATCTTCAAGCCGCCAAAACTATCAGCAATGTAGGCGTGATCTTTATAAAATTTAACATCTCTAGCGCGAGAGCTGGGTATATTGGTGAGGAGCTCAACGTTGTTGGGGTTAGCAATATCCACAACGAAAACGCCAGCAGTTGATGCTACCCAGGCATAATCTCCTCTGATAGAGACATCGTAGGATGCCCCTGGGATCGCCAAACGTTCGATGGTTACCATCCGTCTTGGGTCACTTGCATCGATCACAGCAAGTCCTGCACTGTTATCCGCGACAAATGCAATATCATCTCTCACTGCAACTCCGTACGCTCGGACACGTGTTTCAATCGAGCTGATAGTTCTGGGATTCTCCGGATCGGAAGAATCAACGAGCAATAGCCCACCTGGTCCGTCTGCAACGTAGATAAGCGAACCATCAATAAATACGCTACCGGCCCAGCCTGGAGTGTTAAAGTTCGCTAATCTGTTCGGTCGTGGTCCAGTCGTCTCATATAGTACGATACCGTGCCTAGGATCACCGCCATTAATATTTACGTTCCAGCAGCCCACTACTATAAGTCCATCCACAACATCAATCGTCAAGGCATTGGTCGGTGTTCGCTGTGAGGATACCACTCTTGGCGCGCGTGGGTTCGAGATATCAACAACAACCAAACCTGCTGCCCAGCCAGCAACATAAGCGAAGTTTCCGACAACTTTCACTTCATAGGCATCAGAGGGTGTCCTTACTGATCCGATGACGCGAGGTCTCTCGGGATTTGAGACATCGACTACGGATAGTCCACTAGGTCCCAAAGCCACGTAGGCAATATCGTCGACGATATCCAAACTTAATGCTGTGATTCGGGTTAGATTAGCGACAACTTGTGGGTCTGGAGCTTCATCAGCCAATAAACCAGGTTTCGCCACAAACAGAGTTTGCAAGATTAAAAATCCAATCATCCATTTCATAAACATCTCCCTAAATTTCGATCCTAAAATGTTCTTAAGGACTAGAAAAAGAGCATGGGTCGATCGAGTGAATCAATATCGATATGTTGCGAATCGATAGACCAAACAACAGATCATGTCTTTTCGTTTCCTAAGATTAAGTAAACGACTTGTTAATAACTAGGAGCTCCTTACAAGTCGTTGGGAACCTACCACAGAAAGTATGTTGCTCATAGAATGGCGATCTTTAGGAAACCTAATGTTACCGAATCAAAGCCTTGATCTCTTGCTGAGTGCACATCTTTTATTAGCTGGCTCTCGTTTTTTATGGGGAAATTGTATTCAAATAACGACTTAAGCAAAGCATAATGAAATAAACTCAGGACTTCCATTTTCCCTTCAATTTATCCTCAAATCGTTATCAAGAAAGTTAATCAGCGATTTAAAAATGACATTATCTTGCTGAAGATTGATACCTACCTCCTTATATCATTGAAATTACTGATAAATACTAGAATTCAGCTAATAATTGTTTGTCAACATAATTTGACAAATTTCTGTCCAACTCTCATACAGCTGTCTATCAGACAGGCAAGTTTTTGAATCAAAACACAAGTAAGTCACTGCAATTTCGTGACGTAAGATTTGGCATTGCCCTTGCTTTTAGTTTCGTAACCGATTTGAAGTGGAAATAGTTTTTCTTAATGTAAAGGAGCATGGGATGAGAAACAGTATTCAAGTTGTATCTATTTTGGGATTGTTAACAGTAGGGTGTAGTTCAGGAGGTTTTACAGGAAGCAAAAATAAGGACCAGCAATCAGCATCAGACGTGAAAAAAACTAACAGTATAGGTGTTGGGGAAAACGGAAGTCAGCTAATTGAAGCAACTGAGTGGTGTGTCGCTTGGGAACTAGACTGTAGTCAAGAAGGTGAATTTGACAGCAAAATAGCTCAATTTGCTGGAGATATGTTTATTGCATCAGGCAAAACTGACACAAAGCTTAGCTTTTCTATGGCCGATGTCAAGTCTGACGAGGTTAAACAAGCGGTTGCACTTATCAATGGTACTAAGACACTAGCTGATATCACATCCATTCTTGATCAATTAGGCGTCGAGACGGTAACTGTGGAAAACGCTACTATTGCTAAGACAGGAAAACCAGGATCCATCAATCACGTAAATATCGACTGGAATCTTGATGCCGATGTAGCTCTGACATTTAACGAAGCTACGTCAGCTGCTATCAATGGATTTTCCATGTCTTCTTCAAATGGACAAGGTATCACTCTTCAATCTGCAAGCTTAGAAGGTGAGCGCGTAAAAATCATCGGCGATAACTTTTCCGTCGATAACATTCACCCATATTTCTTCGCAGAAAGTTCGGAAGAAACTTCAGAAACAAAAGTGGATACAGAATCAGATGTTAAGATTGCCGCTGCAGTCGAGGCTGGAATGGCTCTATACCCTAAGTTTTTTAACGGAGTTAACCAAATCGTTTTCGACTCAGCTTTCTTAGATAACCTAAGAGCAAAACTACCAAGCATCGTTGATAACATGCCAGCTCAAGCAGATCAAGCCCTTCAAGCTGTGCAGTCACTTAACATTGGTACCAATAAAGTACCTTTAGATATTAAGTTCGACAAAGCCCTCGACATGACTATTTCAGGTGAGTGTGCTGATGATTTTAGTGTTGGACTTGCACTGGAAGAAACAGTTAAAATCGCCTCCATAGCTAATCTCGAAGATGAAAAAGGTATGAAAATCATATTTGAGGGAATTGAAGTCGATGTGAATAATGTTCCCATCATCGGAAGTATGTCACTAACCCTTGATGAAATCGACGTCACTACCGAAGGCGCTCGCATCTATAATATACCTCTCATTGGTAGCTACTTTGTCTCTTTTGCTGAACTTGAAGGAGACGAGGGAGAGGATGAAGAAGAAGAGACTGAAGAAGAAAACGCTCAGTGCGAATAAAGTAAAAAAAATGATGTTGAGTCTTGGTTTATGACCCCTTGGTTCAACTTCAAAGTGCAAAATGACGGCTTTTCCATAAAAAGGATAGCCGTCAAAACACGTCCAGCCTATGCAAATACTGTCGAAAAGCTTGATAGGTTATTCGATAATCCAAAAAATCAGTCGCTACCTTCTGCTTATGAAAGTAAGTCGCTGAGAAGTGCATGAAATCAGATTTTGAGCTTTCGAATAACCTCTTGGCTTCCATCATTAGACATCGATGTCGAAAACATAGAGACCGCATTTACCATGAAACCGAGTGTATAGCAGATTTTACAGCCGCCGTGGTTGAAGAGCTACCACCTGAAAACCTCCCTCGACGTCTAGACCGACGACGCTGAGAGGCCGTTTGTGGTTGACGTGCCGGAGGTAACTCCGAGGAGTCTTTGGTTTCCACAATTCTTAGTGAGCTAAGCAATTCTGTTTGTGTCTCTTGTGAGCTTTGAAGATTAACAGCTTTCATTTTCCTTTTCCTTTCGTAATATCTTTCAAAAAACCAGCACTGTTGTAATGCTGTATTATATATCTAATACAGTATAACGGACTTTGGAAGTACTAACTTGACACATATATGAAAAAAATATTCTAACTTACTATAATTTATGATAAAAAAATTGATAAAAAATTATCTGTTATATAACAGTAATACAGCAAAGCCTAATGGTGGGCGGAAAAATAACTCATTTGAGCTATAACGCAGATATAGACACAACATGAGTCATAGGGCGATCCAGCAACCCTCGAGGTCAAGATGGTTGGAGAAGCACATCGTTTTAGCATTCATAAAGCGTCGTAATGATTTGATAAATTTAATTATATAAAAAATCGCATCAGTTTTCTTGACAGATTACCGATTGCATCATACTGTATTACAAGAGTAATACAGAAAGGGCAAACATCATGAACATCAGCATAAATCCACAAGCCCCTTTGCCAATCTATGCTCAGCTTATGGAGCAGATCAAATCATTGATCTATTCTGGTCATATCTCTACCGGAAGCAATCTTCCGTCGGTAAGGCAGCTTGCTGAACAACTTGAAGTGAATTCCCTGACGATTCAAAAGGCTTATAAAGGCCTGGAGGCTGAAGGGGTCATCACTATTAAGAAAGGTGTTGGAGCTTTTGTAAAAGAAGGTGCGGCACAGCAAGGACAAGAAGCTTTGGCAGTTCAGCTGGATCAAGACATCCAAACGGCAATCAAATCGGCAAAATCGCAAGACGTGGGAGTTGACGACTTTTGCGGCCGCGTAAAAGAAACCTGGGAGTCAGTATGATAAGTATTCAAGAATTACAGCACAGCTATAAAAAAGGAAAAAAGACTGTCCTCAACATCCCCACCCTTACCTTCGACGAACTTGGAGTCACTGGTATTGTTGGACACAACGGAAGCGGAAAGTCTACCTTACTCTCTTGTGTCGCTGGCCTAACGCACCCTACCCAGGGACGTGTTCGTTATCAACAGAGAGATACCTGGCAGCACTATGAAAGTATTAAAAAAGACATTCAACTCGTTGCCGATGAAATTCCCCTTTATGGAAGTGAAACTGGATGGCAGTTGATTCGGCTCGTCAAAAGTTTGGATTCTAATTGGAATCAAGCCCTTGAGGACGAATTGATTCCTGAACTTATGATACCGCTAGACGATAAAGTCGTAAAACTTTCGCGAGGTGAACGCACAAAGCTAAAGATTTTATTGACACTATGTCGCAATCCAAAGGTGGTCCTGATTGATGAGCTCACCAATGATCTTGATGTAGAAACACGTCGGATTGTATTCAAAAAGCTCGATGCTTACTCCTTTGAAAAGGAGGCCACTATTCTCGTCGCCACCAATATTATTCACGATATTGAACGCTTTGCCAATCGTATCGTTCTGCTTAAAGAAGGTCAGATTTTGGCAACAGAAGACATAGACAGTCTTAAAAATCGATTCAAAAAGATATCGCTAAAAAAGACGGATGCCTATAAAGGTACTTCCATCAAACATATCCATCATGACGAACTCAAATGGGATGGGTCCACTGGATCTATGATCACTTCAGCGTTTGATTCCCAAGTACTAACCTCCCTAGAGCAAATGGGTATTGCAACAAAATTAGAAAATTTTCCCCTTGAGGAGATTATCACTCGACTAGGAGGGTCACTAAAATGAAAGAGCTTTTTATCTCAATAGCTCGGCGGAATAGCATCCTATTGCTAGTTATATTTTTGGCAGCTTTTTTCCAAAGGTTAGGCGTAGCGGAAGGGCTGCTTACAGTTATGCTTTGGGTCTTTGCCTATCGGTTGGTAGCCGAAGAACGCAACAACCGCACTTGGAACTTTTTCCAATCACTACCCATACCATTTGCGCAAAAGGCATTGGTGAAGATTGTAGCGCCCGTTATGCTCATGTTTGCTCTTCAAATGTTGGGGCTAGATGCTAGGGAGACATTCTCCTACCCTCTTGGCGCGGCCAGCTACTACTTTGCCCTATCCGTTGTCATGGTAACAGCTAGCATTTTGGCAAACAGCGTCGTCACATTTTTGATCTACGCCCTCATTTGCTTTGCCTTCTTTTCCATGCCAGAGACACCCTCTGGTCAGATCTTTTTCGCTGGCTTGGGCCTTACCTTGTCTGTTTTTTACCTGTCAGATAAGAGGCTTCCATGGCAAAAGCTATTTACAGGGGGAACCATCGCCGCTATTGGTATCTCTTTGATCCATCACCAAATAGTTACCCAACTACTTTACGGAATGCTTGACAGTGGGAGGCCGCGATCTCAAGTTGATGCCGCCGAGTTAATTCTGGAAGAGAATGAGGACCATGAAAAAGCGCGAAAAACTGTCGTTAAATTGGTGGAAAGCAATGCCGGAGCTACTCTATTACGCGATGCTCTCTACCTTTCTAGAGTTTACGATATTCAACTCAATCTTTCGCAAGACTTAGGTTGGACTTACATAGAAAGAGATAAACGGACAAGAGAAATCATGCTCCGGCATTTTAAAAGGGTAAGAGATAATGATGGGGTTACCTATCCTTGGCTTACAAACATAGAGGCTGTTACGAAACTCGAGTCATTTGTCTTGATTGGGGTAGGTGAATGCGATGATGACTGTGAAGAACTTGCTGAGTTTATCGGCCCCAGCTACCTTAATCTTGCCGATGCGGAAGAGCGCCTTGTTAGATTTTTGTAATCCAATAATAGGCAACGGATAGAATACGCATTGAGTATCATAGAAAGTCAAAGCCAAATGATTTTGAAAGATGAACTGATAAGGCTCAGAGAGACCACAAGTGACAGCAAACTACGTCTTAGACTTGATATTATGCTCGATGACTGGGATAGCGATCGGATTAGTCGTGATTTGGGAGAGCGCATAGGAGAGATGATCGACGAGAAACTTAACGAGGAGCTTTCTGGCAAAGAGCGTCGTAAACTAAAAAAATGGCTTCGCGAAAAAATTGAGATAGAAATCGAAGATCGAGCTGCTCCCCCTGAAGAGGTCCAATAGGATTGTCCTGGGAGCATCAGTAACTTTCACGGCAAGGGGTATCGGCACCAATTAATGAGGTGTCGATGAGGTTTCGATCTTAAGCCTGACCCCTTTGGTATCCATATATTGGCAGATTTTCTCAATCATTTTATCCGTTAGAGGAGATCTCCTCTCCTTTTGCGCGGTACTGCTTTTTTTCATAACCCACTCCAATTATTAATGTTTTTAATACAACTCCACGTCCACACAGTAGAAGGACAAGCGAAAAAGGAAAACATTGCAAAAGATTCAGAAAGGTCATGGAATGCGTTCCTTAAATAGGGAAATCCAAAATGGCTCGATAATACTTTCCCACAAAAAAAGCGGCCTTCAAAGCCGCTTTTTCGTCAGATTCTAGGCTGTTGTCACTCAGCAATCGACTGAAGTATATCTGGTACATCCGGAGGATCGCGGTCGCCAGTTAGGGTCACGGTCACCTCAACCTCCATGGAGGCCACTTGATCGATACCGTACCCAATAACCTCATCATCACCTTTTTTCTGGAAGGCCCAATCGTGCTTTGTATAGACCACTTTCAAAAGCTCTTCCAAAGTGCTAGATGCTACCTCGCTCGAGCGCACCCCATCAAGATAAAGCATCTCGGAAACATCAAAGTTAAATTCGATAGCCAAATTAGTTCCTTCGGTGATCTCTCCATTTTCGGGTTGGTAATAATATAGTTGGTAGGTTTCCGCAAATTCATCCGTTGTGCGATCGCCTGCAGGAATCGCCTCACCAAATGGCTCTATGGCGTCAGGCCACTGTGCACTGTTAATGCCATGGGAGTAGTCCGAGTATAGTCTAAATTTACTCTTAATTGTGGCAGGAAAAAAAGTCTTTGTAAGATTAAGATTCTTGCGCCCTTCACCTTCATCTACACAGTCAGCTTTGTTAAAGTTTAGATAACTGTGTGTCCGCGGATTGGATGGGCGTGTGGAGACAAGGGAATCGGTTCCCATGTCATACCATTGGTAATCAGTTGCGCCACAAACAGCAGTTTGGGTATCCTTCACACAAAACAAATAGTCTCCCGCTTCGAAGGTCATGCCATCCAAAACATCGGCATTTTCAAAGCGATCATACTCTTTTTCGGCCTCACTTAATGGACAGTTATCCCAAGCACTCCATTCAACGACTGGCTGACTGAAGGTAGGAATCAACATGGTGATAAACTTACCTTTCAGTGAAAATCCGA
Organism: Pseudobacteriovorax sp.; assembly: GCA_013215145.1. Lineage (GTDB taxonomy): Bacteria > Bdellovibrionota_B > Oligoflexia > Oligoflexales > Oligoflexaceae > DT-89. The sequence continues at coordinate 54,806 of JABSRP010000011.1, read as the reverse complement.
TTTTTTGATAGGCGGTGTCCATAGCAATATGAGTATAGAGAGGCTTCCGTTCGTATTGCTTAAATATCTCATTGAATCCCGTGAAAGGCTGATTCACAGCGAAGTCAATCTCCGCCCCAGGAATGATGACACCTTCCTCTTCACTAGCAGTGGGGTCATATTCTGTATTTGGAACCCCAGCTAAGCGCGCAGCGCTGAATACCTCGGTGGATGTTGAATCTTCGCCAGTGACAACTGAGGCGTAACCAATAACTGAGTAGGGAGCAAAACAAGACCCTTCGCCTCGGTAAATATCTAGACTAAAATCACAGTCCTCGATATCTTCGTCATCTTGAAGGGCCAAACTGCCTCCAGATTCTACAGCCAAGGTTGATGATACTATGTTGACTTCACCGTAGGCTAAACTACCATCAGATTCGCCGTCACCACCTCCACCTGTTCCTTCGTCCCCTTCGGGGTTGTCACAGGCCAGAGCCAGAATTAAAAAGGCTATATATCGCTTCACAAGAGTCTCCTCCGTTGGTTTACTTTTGAGATCGGCAGCATTTGCCGATTCTTTAGGAGACGATCTACCACCAATCTGCGACTTTTTTTGCTCGATTTTTAGGACGAATCACTAGCTAGATAGTGATTTATTTAAATTCAATTGATAAATTTTCCTATCAGCAAATAAGCCATCGCCAGCATCGATAGATATCCCTTAGCCCAATCCTTCTTTTGCCGATTTCGAGAATCCACATAATTTTGTATGATGCTTAGGGACCAATAATCACCGGAGGCCTACTGCTATGGCCAAAAAGATTCAGTTAAAAACAGCCAAAAATTCAGGATCGGTTACTGAATTTATTAAGAACATTGAGGATGAAAGCCTACGAAAGGACTGTAAGACTCTACTCAAACTATTTAAGGAAACCACTGGACTTCGCCCTAAGATGTGGGGAAATTCCATTATTGGATTTGGGGAATACACTTACTTTCGCAGCAATGGCGATGAGGGTCAGTTTATGGCTACGGGGTTTAGTCCTCGCAAGTCGGGACCTACCCTATATATCATGCCTGGATACCAAGGCTATGCGAAAGTTCTCGAAAAACTAGGCCCGCACAAGCTGGGTAAATCCTGTTTATACATAAAAAGAGTCTCGGATATCGATACCTCTATTCTCAAAAAAATCATAAAAGATGGATTAAAAGACCTCAAAAAGTCTCATAAAACCAATTATTAAGCAGAAAGACTCCGCAGCTTTTGCTAGTATAGTACTCAATCAGCCAAGGAGATCTACATTATGGGATATAAAATTGGGATTTTTGCTGCCCTTTTTCTAAGCCTGGTTGCGTGCCAATACCAGGGTCCAAAAGTGATTGACCTCAAAACAGGTGATAAGGCCAATCTACTCAATACGGTAGTGACCAGAACTGACGCCCAGTTCGATAAGATTTATGTTTTCGGTGACAGCATGAGCGACCCGGGGAATTTACATAAAAATACCTTTGGGTTCTATATTCCCGAAACCGTCTACTTTGAAAATAAATTTAGCAATGGCCCCATTTGGATTGACTATGTCTCAAAGTCACTCTCAGTCCCGGTGGTTAATAAGGCTGTAGCAGGAGCTGAAACCGGAGAAAAAGCCGGATTTAAGTCTTATTTGATACCCGGGACCGACAAACAGATCCGGACTACGCTAGAAGATCTGCGCGACCAGAAAATTGATCTCAGTCGCAGCATTGCCGTCCTGTGGGTCGGCCCTAACAATTACTTTTATGAGGTTAGAGACAATGTGAACGAAACCATCATGGATATCAAAACTCAGAGCCAAGAGTTGGTTAACTCTGGTTTCAGGACGGTTATCGTTGGTTCTATGCCAAATTTAGCTGATCTTCCAAAAGATCCGACCATCCTAAAAGACAAGAGTAATCGCGCTTACATGACATTCACCAAAGAACATGCAAAAGCGTTTCCAAGAATGATGGAACAACTGATTTCTGAAAATCCAGGCAAGGACATAAAAACGTTTCGGGCATTTCAAATCAATCAAAAAACCATTGATAACCCTGTAGAATTTGGTTTCACCGATTTAACATCGGCTTGTTACGAAGGTGGGTATACGGGTGAGTTTCACAAATCACCCCAATTCTGTGATCAGCCATTTGCCGTTAAGTATTGGGACTATTTGCACCCAAATACCAAGATGCATTGTTACTACGCCGCTCAGTTTTTATCTGATTTGAAAGGCAGTGACTTTCCACTAGCGGAAGCCCTAGCCAAATGCCGAGCTGGATTTACCTCTACTAATGTTAGCAAAAAGCAAGGGAGCTCGGTTTTTTAGAGCGGATTGGCGCTCTCGATTCCAAAAGTGCAACACAGAGATCTAGCAGAGAAGACAAACTCATTCATCGCAACGAAGAAAACGAGCGCAGTTTACAAACAGTAAATGAGCATCGTTTTATGAGGCAGCAACGCAGAGATCGCTTGAATGAGTTTGTCTAAGACTACATAGATTTTTTTGTTTGTAGACCTTGAAAATTCGATATTATGATCGGCATGACTTCTTTTGTATGCTCCATAATTTTTTTATGATAGTCAGGATCCATAGGGTTATACATGTCTTTAAATCTATCGCTGATAGCCTGTTTATCCTCGGGGCTTTTTCCGCCGAAGTGATGCAATTGGTTTTCCAGCCTCATAATCTGTAATGATTTTATACTACCTAAGGTCTCAATATTGTTATTTGTGCCGTACTCGAAGGCTAGGGAAATCACATTTTTCTGGGGAAACAGGTTTGTTATAAATGTCGAAAGATCACCGCTGGTTTCATAAAAATCTCCACCTGCTTCGGGAATATCGAGTTCGAACCCACGAAATACTGTTTTGAAGCTGGAAAGCAACCTGTCTGGGATTGGATTTGGAAAAAAGTGTAGCTGCCCCCGATTTCCATATCCTGTATGGATATCGGCGTGAAGGATGTAATCGACGTCTTGTCCATACCTCTCAAATAAGGATCGAACAAATCCGTTTTGGGGTTCATGGTCAAACCCTCCAAAATACAAACCCTTGGGAAAGGTATATTGCCCTCCCAGTATTGACTGCCGCAGATCGCTGACACCGTATTTGGCAATGTAATAGGCTAGCTCTGTGTAAGTCTTTACTGTAGAGAGTACTGAGGATGAAACCGGTTTTTGGTGATTCAAAAAATCGTCAAATTTTGCATAAGATTGGTTTTTTGTCGAAAAAAGCGCATTCGAGAGAGAGAAATTGCGACAAAGATCGACATTGTTTTCCGTCACCCTCCTATTGTATTTTTGCCCAAAGGGGTTCAAACTATGAATGAGAAGAAACGCCGTATTCTGACGATCTATTTTTGGCAGAATATCTGCGAAGAACTGCTCCATGAGAGCTGAGCCCACATGACCCTCAACACCGTGAATCCCTGATGTTAGTATGACAAGTTTCTCAGCCTGATCATCAGCTTTAATATAACAACTATCGACTGTCAAATCAGGGTCTATTTGACTAGGCACTAAATAGGAATCAGCCGTAGCTATTGAGGTTTTCACGAGCTTGTCACATGCCGTTCGAAATGACTCTCTTGCCTCGACATAGGGTTTATTGACCCATCCTGCTGCATTTAATTGAGTTAGGAAGATCAGATGGCCTATAGCAATAGCCAATATATACGTCTTCATAGGACTACCCCGTAGTGATTGAATGGATTTCGTTATGATACTACAGAGTTTTCAAAGGAAGGGATAATTTTTCATCAATCGTTTTAAACCATCGGCAGTCAAAATAAATTTGACTGCCGATCTTCGTGTCTTGTCAGAAGCAACACACGTCATTCATTTCCGGGATATAGCGCATACAATTCTGTCATTGTATGCTTGATGATTAATAATCTTGTTTTCATGCGAGCTCTCAACAGAGCTAAAAACTAAAAAATAACAAATAAAAACTAACCACGTTTACGTTTTGCTTTTTGAGGAACCTCAGGTGCAGCGCTACTTTTACTTGCTGGCTTATCAGAATCCGAAGACGCAACCAGTCCATGCTTCTCTTTGACTGCGAGCTCAATCTCAGCAAATATCTCAGGATTTTGCGCTAGAAAGTCCTTCGCCTTTTCTCGCCCTTGTCCCAATCGCTGTTCTTTATAGGAAAACCATGCTCCCGTTTTACTGACAACTTCTAAATTTGTCGCTAGATCCAAGACATCGCCAGTCTTAGAAATTCCCTCCCCAAACATAACATCAAATTCCGCCTCTCTAAAGGGAGCAGCCACTTTGTTCTTAACCACTTTTACACGGACACGGTTACCTACAACCTCATCCGACTGTTTTATTGCGGCAATTCGTCGAATATCCATCCTAACAGAGGAGTAAAACTTTAGGGCGTTACCACCTGTGGTCGTTTCTGGGCTTCCGAACATAACGCCAATTTTCATACGAATCTGATTGATAAATACCACTGTACAATTTGATCTCGAAATGGAGCCTGTCAGTTTTCGTAAAGCCTGAGACATCAACCGCGCCTGCAAACCGACGTGATGATCACCCATATCTCCTTCAATTTCGGCTTTAGGCGTTAGTGCTGCAACCGAATCTACAATAATCAAATTCACGGCATCGCTTCTGACTAGCATGTCGACGATCTCTAAGGCTTGCTCACCAGTATCTGGCTGAGACACAAGCAGCTCATCAAGGCTAACCCCAATTTTCTTTGCATACACAGTATCCAAGGCATGCTCGGCATCGACAAATGCAGCCACACCTCCAGCCTTTTGCGCCTGTGCCGCCAAGTGAAGAGTCAATGTCGTCTTACCACTGGACTCTGGGCCATAAATCTCAATGATACGGCCCTGCGGAACACCGCCGATACCAAGAGCGATATCTAAGGACAACGCCCCCGTTGAAATGGAGTCGACTTTAGTCTTAGAGTCTTCATCGGAGCCCAAACGCATGATGGCACCCTTGCCAAACTGCTTTTCGATCGAGCTCACCGCAGAATCTATCGCTTGCAAACGCTCTTTTGTATTTTCCATAACCATAACAAGAATCCCCTTTTAAAACAAAACTTAAGCCGAAATTTGCTCACGCTGTAAACGTTCGATATTTAATAGTGTGCCACCAGCTACGGTAAACGGATATAGGATCAACTGAACAAAAGGAATCGTCAACCATAGACCCAAACCTATCACTGCCCAGAGATCTGTACTAACAAAGTGAAACCTGCGTTTGAAGCTCCAACCTCTGCGTGCTAGCGGATAATCGTAAAAATCCCAACCAATTAAAAACCCAGTCACAAAAATAGCAAGGAGATTGACTCCAGGCAATATAAGCATCACAAGGGAGATCAAAAGGATGGCTAGAACCTTCTTTATCTCCTCTGGAATGAGCTTGATAGAAGCCCATAGTGAGACCTGAGGCGCTTGGCCCGTTATGTCTTTCTCAATAACAATTGAGACATAGTCATAAATCGGCACCGAGGCAATATTAGAGATCAAAAACCCTAAAAGTAGTGACAAAGCGACCATGGTAACCGTCACAAAGGCGCTGGCAATATTGTAAAGCAGCACAGAGAAAAAACTATCGCTAGGGGTAAAGAGGATATAGTCATACACCTCTTTACTAAAATTCGAAAATATCGAAAAGACCCCGATAGCAGCTAAAATCCCCACCAAGCTCGGCACAAACAGCAAAATAAAATATCTAGGATGACGCCTTAACCAGGCTATACCATCCCAGTACACACGCAAACCCCTTAAAAATCGGGAAAAAGGATTCATATTCTGTCTTCCTCCAAAAGCAAGCCAATCCTCATCTATAGTTTCACCAATCAACGGGAGAAAGCCAGAGTCTTTTTTCTAAAATACACCATAATTTTTTATGGTAGTCTTACTATTGCAAAGTTTCCCAAGCTTGGCAACTGGCATTCTCTGACAAACCCTGGCACGGCTCCGGATGTCATCGCTAAATAAATCACGTCATTGACCGACATGATACTGAATCACCACGAACAAGGATCAGTGTTTTAATGGCATACAAAGCCTTAATGCTCATGACGATACTTTTTGGCCTAAGCGGATCCATAGCAGCGGCAAAGTCAGGAAAGTGCTTCCGCGTCATCAGCGAAGAATTCCAAATAAATGATCAGGAGTTCGACCTAGAGTATGCCCAGACGACTAGCTTTCTCCCAATTTTCCGCAAAGAGGTGATCAGTATACCCAGTCAAAACCTATGGCTTAAGGTCACAGTTGAGCATTTCAAGTGTCACGGAAACATCTTCCTTCAGATTCCGTCTCGAGAAATCGAACATGTGCGTTATTGGCAAGTACGCAATGCTCAAATGATCGGTGAAGACCACTACCAAGCCTTTCGCAACGTCCATCAATACTATCCGTTCAGGCACAGCCCCAAATTCAAAATTGCTACCGACCGAGATGGTATCAGCGAGCTATATTTGAACATAAGATCGGAGAGACGCATACCGCTGACCTATAGCATAGAAACCAAAAACTCTGCTACAGCCAAAGAGCTGACTGCCCAGGTATACTTTCTCCTTTTTCTAGGAATTGCCTCAGGTCTGACCATTTATAACCTCTACCTCTATTCATCCACCAAAGATCGCACTTATTTACTTTTCGTAGCTTATGCGTTTGCGGTGACCGCGGGTTTAATGATCGAACAAGGCAACGCAGATTTATTATTTCCTAGGGAACTTAGCTGGTACAAGTATCTCAATATCGTAGTGGCGTTTGCCCTCTATTTAAAGATACAGTGTGTCCGCGAGATGCTACCTCTTCAGATTCAGGCACCAAAAATTGATACTTATGTGAATCGTATATCCTACAGCTCAGCCGCTGTAGTCATATGTGATTTTATCCCTGGCATAAGCAATTTAATCGATAATTACTTAGGGCTTTACGTGGCGATCATTACCGCAGTCTGCGTCGCAGCCGCGACTCTCTCATATTTGCGAGATTTCAAACCTGCCCGAATCCTACTCATCGCATGGTCCCTTACTTTAATCCTAGTCACATTACGATTTCTCACTCAAATTGGGCAGATGGAAACAAACTCTATCACCGAAAACGCCTATAAAATTGGCCTAACAATCGAACTCATCTTCCTGGCAGTGGTACTGGCTGACAAAATCAACCTGCTTCAGAAGGAGCTTACTCGTCTAAACGAAAGTCTAGAACTTAAAATCAACAACCGAACAAAGCAACTTAAACAAGCCAACAAGAGACATAAAGAGAATCAAGCTCACGTCATTGAAAGTGAAAAGTTTGCTGCCTTAGGCCGCATTGCCGATGCACTCGCTCACGAAGTCAACACCCCTTTGATGATCATAAGGACTGGAGCCAGCATCCTACACAGACACGGTACCGAGTTAGAGCAAAAAATGATCGAGCGCCGAACCGATCAGATCGAACGGGCTGTGGATAAAATCGAAAAAATTGTGAAGGCTTTAACCATAACTTATCTCAACCCAACCACCAATAAAGATGGCAAGGGAGTTGACATAAAGGAATACCTTCAGTCAATCATTGATCTGCATAGCGGTCAATGCTTACAGCATGAGATTGCACTCACTACAAATCTCCCAGATGAATTGACCATACCAGGCAATCCACTTCACCTTGCAGACATCATAAGCGAGCTATTCAACGGTGCCATCAATGCTGTCATCGAGGCTCCCAATAAATGGATTGAAATCAATGTAAGTCGTGTAAAACAAGACATCATAATTATCATAAAAGATAGTGCCACGACCCAGCAAAATGACGAAAGAAGCAAAATGTTTGAGGAGATTAATCATCAAACCAAGTCTGGTTCGAATATCCAAGAAGCAACCACCGGAATCAGTATAGCTAGTCAGGTCCTAAAGTCTTATGGTGGTACCATCAAATTTATTCAAAATACTTTCTATACCCAGTCTACGATAAAATTCCCGATGGATTTAAACGAGTATAAAAACGATGCGACCTACAATTAAAGCGATGCTATGGGTCTGCCTTGGAGGTCTTGGCATGAGTCAAGCCAAAGCAGCCAATAGCAGCAGCTATATTACACCTTGGATTACCAGTGGTCTAGACTATGACGAAATAAGATTGATGAAGGAAACACTCAGCCGACTTCAGCAGCAAGTTGCCACCAAATATCTCAATAAATGGCAGACACTCGAAGCCTTAAGTAAGAAAAAAAACAAAACATTGACAATGAATCAACTGAGGAAGGCAAAAAACATCCTAACTGGCGCTTCCAACTCAAGTATGTACTATCAACCAATTCTGTGCTCCACAGGAAAAAGCTACTTTTTTGGACTTAATGCTGTAGGCGAAGATGGACTGATGAGATCTCTCGTCATGAATCAAGTCAAAGTCCAGATCAAAAAAGATCATATTGAACAGATAGAATCGGCCCTAAAAAAATTTATCGACTCTTGGGAACAACCCATTCAACCTTCGGATCAGTCTTCAAGCCTCAAACTTGGACTCACACTCAAGCGAGGAAGTCTTTCTCACGATCAAGGTGAGCTCAATTGCATGAATCTACGACTCGCAGAATCGCTACACACTTCCTATAGAATCTCCACCAGCACTGGTCTCGAGCAAATAAAATTCATTCAAGGGATTGTGGGCAGCAGACAATCACTGTCTCGCGTTAATCGGTCTCTAAATACCGTTTGGAGCTATAAGGATTCAAAATGGAATGCAAAGGTGAGCCTATCAGAGTCTATTTTTGGCAACAAAATTGGTCCCGACTATACTTGGTCAATGTCAGGTGATGAGCCACGCTTGCCCTTGGATCAAGGGTTAAACACGGTTTTGACAAACGAGAATGCCATGCTAAGTGAACAAACGAATCCAGAGGTGGTGAAAATACTCGGAGCTTGGGCCTACCTGAGCAAAGGCCGAGCATGGGGACTAGAATTAAACGACAGACTGGTTTCTTCCTCAGCCCCTGACGCCATCAAGGGTCATATTGTAGGATTCTTTGGTCCTAAAAAAAATTTACGAACGACTACAGGTCAGCCTGTTCATGAAGGAGCCATCCTCTATATTAGAAAAGGAGCTAGGAAAATCCGAATGGGAGAAACCTGGATATTTGATCAGAAAACCTATCCAACCCCCTGGCCACCAGGAAACAAATAAAAAAAAGCACTGAGTACTCAACTCAGTGCTGATTTCTAAAGATGCGCCCCGGAAAGGCTATGACTATTTATTCTGAGCCGTTCTTTTATCAACTTGAACACCCAAGGCATCTAAAATTTTCTTCTCGTGTTTGATGCCAGATTTTTGAACTTGGCGTCTTAAACTCGACAACGTTTTATAGGGCCAGCTCTTTTGAACCATGTTGACGATCATAGTTGGTAAGTACCCTTTAGGGTCTGTCATATACTCAACTTCAACGTAGGTTTTCTTGCCATTTTTTCTCGGGTAGAGTCGGTACTCGCCGAATTTAATTTCACCGCGAACACCAATGGTATCTTCCTCTGGTGCGCTACTGTGTGTCACGGACTTAACGTCCACGGTAATCATATGTTTATCTGGATCGTAGGAAAATTCATATCTGTAGACAAAGTCACGGTCTGAAACCGGAAAAGGCATATCGAAGGCTGCGTATTGAATACTCACAAGATCAGAGGGATTTTCTATGGTTTTTGACGACTCAAACTTATCAACCCAGTCTTTTTTGTTTTCGTGGTCCATCAGTACCCAGATGATCTTTGATACTGGGGCGTTAATCATGGCTGATCCACCAACTCCAAGTACATCCGAATCCGGAACTTCTTTCCGGTAGACATTCACACCTTCTTTGCTGTCTATCTTATCCCACTTGTTAGCTTTCCAGTTAAATTTTCCAAATGCCGTTTGTCCGATAAACGCAAACAAAAGACACTGTATTGCAATCAGAGTTTTCACTTCTTTCCCCCTTGCCGGAAACGTTCATTAAATTGCAGTGGCTGCCCACTGAATATCCGGTCATTCGGCGGTTTTCTCTGCGCCTTGAAGGAATTCCACAAAAAACTTATCAACCTACTAGAAATAGGGCTTTTTATTGTAATTTTTAATGGAATATAAAGATGCCGTCAGGCGCTTTACTCGCGCCTCGACGGTATTTTAACTGGTGACATTACCAAGAGAAATCACAGCTTTTCGAAATCCCACAAATCCCGGTCCATCAACTGGGAAGGCCTCACATTTGCCAAGGCGTTGAGCATGCTGGAACCGATATTTGCATGTCTGTCGTAGAGGCTGCTTAGCATGGCTTTCATCTGGGATCGTTGCAGATTATCCTGGCTCCCACACAAATTGCAAGGAATCACAGGGAAATTCAAGCCTTCTTGAAGCTCAATAAGCCAGGCTTCCGGGACGTAAGCCATAGGTCTAATAACTGTGTTACGACCATCGTCAGACTGAAGTTTCGGAGGCATACTCGCGACGCGCCCATTGAAAAAGATATTCAACAACAAGGTCTCATTGAGATCCTCTCTATGGTGTCCCAATGCTATTTTTGAATAACCTTTAGCTTCTGCATAGTTATAAAGAATGCCGCGCCTAAGACGAGAGCATAGACCGCAAAAGCTTTTTCCGCCACTCACTTTGTCTAATACTATGCTGTAAGTATCTTCCGTGACGATGTCGAGTTTAAATCCTTCCGAAGCCAGAAACTGATCAAACTGTTCCACAGAAAATCCAGGCTGCTTCTGATCGAGAATAACTGGATGAATGGAAAAATCAAAGGGAGCTTTAGCTTGAATATCTCTCAATAATAACAGCATTGCCGTAGAGTCTTTTCCTCCAGAAACGGCTACCATTACGCGATCACCAGCTTCTATCATGTGGAAGTCCGCCATGGCACTTACCATTTTTTTTCTAATTTTTTCAGATAGTTCCATCACTCCTCCCGCAGGTTTTATGCGGTTGTATACCACAGCTAAATGCCTGGGCCAATTTAATTTATGCCAGGGTACTGTAGGAGCGGATGGAGTAGGTTAGTCGGCATTGCTTTCTTCTAGTATCAAGCTCTTCAAACTGCCTCAGATGACCACGAATTTCGCTAGAAGTCACATTGCTTCGGCTGTAAATGCTGACTATATTATAGCAATTAGCAGTGGTAACTCGAAATATTGATCTAAATCCGTGGGAATGGGCTTGCCCCCTCCCCAGAACAAAGTCATCTTCTTCAATTTGATTCACAACTAACACGCCATGAGCTGTAATTCTCTTGGAAAGCTGCCGAAACCAACTTTCGGAGAAAGCAATACCACGTGAAGGCTCGCCATCAACCTCGCCAAAAACATCATCTATCACCAAATCAAACAAAGGTCCTTTGTTGGATTTCAGCCAATCAGCTGCATCTGCCTGAATCAGCTGAACCCTAGGATCTAAGAGACCGAAATACTCCTCTCCGAGTTTCAGGTGGATAGAGTTAAGCTCGATTCCTGTGATCGATACTTCAGGAAAAAAACGCATCAGCTGTCGTAGAACGGCTCCCCCCCCGACCCCAAGGACAAGGACACGCATGGGTCGATTGAATTTTTTGAGAGTAAATGCTCCGAGAAGCAAGAGATCCCATACCGAACCCGTCAAGATATGTTTAGGATTATAATGTGTATGTAGAATACCGTTTGTGTAAAGTCGCCTCGAGTTGCCGGCAGACCTAACCTGATACGTGCATCCGTCCTGAGTTGTTTCAAAGACTATGGCCATACTGGTTCCAGAAAATTAAAAATACCCAAAAACCTTACATAGCATGTTCAGTATTTATTGGCTATGACTTTGCCAAGTACGCGACGTCTTGCTGACTTAATTTGAGACTGTTTATAAAAACTATGATTAGCATCGCCAGCCTTATTTTTTTCGTAGGTATCACCATCAACTATTTGAATTTCAAATGGGAAAAAGCCTAAAACCTCCCGCGATTCTTTTTGATCTTCTCGAAACAACTGAGCGAGTTGTTTGAGCAGTTTTGCTCCGCCTCCTTCAATGTTCGAATTTTCCATGAAGTTGAGTAGCCTTTCTTCTGAGCGTTTCGCCTGTGAAGGCATTCGAATGAGCTGACGACAGGTCAACTGTATGGACCGATAGGTCGAACCTGAATGAGGGTTGGAACGACTTGTTGCTCGTTCGAGAGGCCTGGTTATCCGCTGCAATAGGTTCCAAAACTCTTCGAGAGAGAGCTTTTTATTTTCGAGCATGACTTTTAGAGACTCCACATTGTGTCGAAATGATTCAACATCGAGCAATGTATTTCGTGCTCGCGACGGGTTACAATTGGCAAAGGTCACCATGTGATGGTCCCGCAAGAACTTGACCACTACCAATACGTCACACAAACGCTTTGGGATGATGCGCATTCCGATAAAGTCGTATATGGTTTCGGTAACATTTGCCTTCTTATGCAGAAGTTTGAGGATAACCGACTCTCGCGGCTTGTCGTACTTCCACTCGATATCTTGAACAGCGATGGATTGGTTCTTATCTCCGAACCTGAGTTCTCCATCAGAATTTCGGAAAATAAACTCCTGAAACCGCGCCATGATTTGGTCTCGTGCTACTCGAAAATCGGCATGACGCTGAACGCCTTCAATATGAGCAATGGTGTGCATAACACGTAACAAGCTACAAGCCCATGCTTGTTTGATCTCTCTGTCAGGCCGCATATCGGAGGCAGCCAAAATAATATCTCGGACATCACTATACTGCAGTAAATCATCGGGCGGTCTTTGGCCACGATTCCATTCCTGGGGGATGAGATAACGTTCGATAAAGTTCCAGGCTTCGATGATGACACAATGAATCCTTTGAGCATCCTCCTCGTCATCGGGATCGTAGCCGTAGTACTTGATGAAAACCGAAGCATCCTGCCAATTCTTAAATTGGAGTTTTTCCAAGTCGATAGAGGATTTCCCACCAATCAGCACGTCCATGGCGCCCCAGTTGAAATCCCAAAGCTTTTTGATACGGGACACCTCATCCGCCAACTCTTCCATATCTAGCCCTCATATATGCTATAATCGATGAAACAAGGAGTTTTTATGACAACGCTAGGCAGAGTATTTCTCTTGCTAGGACTGCTACTGGCTTCACAAGTAGCCGTCGGACAAAAACCATCTTCCCCCGGACCACTTATCAAGTCTATCACAGATAAGTACGTTCATTCATGGAAGAAATTCCCTTCTATCAAAGGCAATCGCCTCGGCTCAGACGACTTGCAGGTGATCGAACCGGAAAGGGGATTTGTCAATGTAGCCGTTTTCTTGGCTTCTTGGTGCATACCTTGCCAACAACAGATGAGCCATTTTCAAGATCTGGAAAAAAAATATGCCGACCGTTACACCCGATTTATCTACATATTTGCTCATGATATGGAAGAGGACGCTCTAGCATTTGTGAAGGAGTATAAGGTAAGCGGGACCATTATTCTGGCAAATGTTGCGTTAATGGAGGCATTTCATCAACCGGACCTGCCCACGGTTTACCTCGGGGATAGACACGGTTGGCTCACATGGCGCCATCTGGCTATCGACGAAAAGGGCCTTGCGACCCTAGACGATCTACTGAACTCGATCACTATTTTTTAACCTAAGATCTATTTGCCTTTGCCAGTCTCAAGATTCGACGTAGACTTAATCATTTCCGGGTGCCAACGCAACCTTAAGTTAATCAAGTCGTAACCGTGATCCTGTTTGTTGCTACCAATTTGGACACCCACCGGAGTCCGGCGCTCACCATCGATAGCAGCGGCATCGAAATCTATCTCAGTCTTTGACGATGAGGCCCTCGCCTCCCCTTGGAGGTAGCGCTTACGCCCTTCGGACTTTTTCCCCTTAGACGACTTTCCTGAGCGAGCTTTGCTTTTCGATGATTTTTTCTTGTTTTGTGCCAACAAGGTCTGAGGGGCGACTGACTCGGTTTTCTGGGACAGTTTACTTGGTTCATTAGCGCTAACGGCAGCGCTGGCCGAGGCAGTCGAAAACATGAATACTAGTGATATTAGGATGTTATTGTTCAATTTAGACCTCCATTTCAGGCTATCTATCGGTAGAATTTGGCGAAATCATGAGCTTTGATTTCCTCTACCTAGCCAATCTAGCAGGTTTTTGATCTACAGACAAATCTAGCTCAGGGGTAGGCAAGTACTAATCAGTGCGAACTGCTAAAATGGTCATGGGAGGGTTGAATCGTGGTGATACGTCGCATCTTAATAAGTTTCATGCTTACATCAACTGCGTATGGCGTCACTGTTTCGCCAAAAACACCGTACCTTCGGCTGGACGGGGCCATCTATCATCCTAAAATCAATAAAAAAAGTGAACTACTAGCCTACTCTAATCCCGACGGAATGGGATTGTACGTTCTCGACCTAAAAACCAGGAAGACTAAGGTTGTGACTCCACACCGGGTAAACGGAGCCTATTTCTGGGCCCCTGATAATACACGATTGATATTTCGCGAAATTTTCTTAGAAAATGGCAAAATAATGAGTGCCATCAAGGCGTTCGACAACAAATTGAATCGTCCTGTTGAAATCGATAGTGTTGAGGGCCCTACGAGCGACCTCAGTTTTGATCCCAGAGACCACCGCTTCTACGCAATGAGTAAAACTGGGATCAAAAGTCATCTGCTCCAGTATCCCAGCCAAAGACTAGCGGCTTGGCAAAAATCCCAGAGGACTAAAATTGGTTACTGGCTAGCAACAGTAAGCAATATCTTATGGATACATAATCGGGGCGTCTCGATGCGGTCGGTTTCTCAAGATACGGGAAACAACATCGAAGCCCACTCTATCTCACCGAATGGCGAAGCCATTGTATGGGCTCACTCCGATGGGAAAATCTTTGTCAGCGACTTAGGAGGAAAGGCCAGGTTTGTCGATTTCGGTACCGACCCTTCTTGGCATCCTGATGGCAAGCATATAGTCTATGCCAAATCTATACGGGTAGCGGGGAAGGCTGTTAGTCACAACATCGCCATAGCCACTAGGGATGGGCATCTCAAACAACTCAGCCACACACCAAATACAGACGAAAGATTTCCTATTTGGTTACCCAAGAGCTCGAGTATCCTCTATACCCATCATCTCAGCACGGATCTTTTCGAAATGAGTTTTGACCTGTGATGATCGTCGCTGCGCTTGTGCTCAATTCGATGTTTCCTCCCAATCTTGAGGAATCGAAAAAAGTTGAAATGCTCACCCCCTTTTTCGACCCCGCAGTGGGCGAAAAAGTGACTATTTCCCGTTCCCAAGTCAAAAAAAACCGCGCCAACCCTTTGATGGCAAAAGGTTACATTTGGGTCACCCCACCGGAGGGCTCCTGCTTTATTATCACCAAAAACAAGGAGTGTCCGGATATAAATGTCTGCGAACGGAAAAAAGTATACTTCAGACTAAAAGATATTGATCCAGGAGGAAAGCTGACCTGGAGAATTATTCAGGGCAAAAAAGATCCGGGTACTGAAGTAACTTGGCACAGTGATTATCGCATTTCTAACTACGCGCCCCTAGGAGAATTCGAAAGCGGCAACAATCAGGCTATCCCCTTATACAGCTGTAAAGCTTCTGGCAAAGGCGAAAAAAGGCGTATTGTTCTTGAATTCTTTAACGGTCGAGTTTGGTACATCACGTTTCCTGAAGTCGATACGATCGTAAAAAAGCGCAAAGAGAAGCCAAACCTTTTTGTTCCGGTTATGACCACAGCAAAGGACGGCCAAGCGGTATCAAAAGATCTGAGCACGGGCGGGAAAGCAGGACAAAATATCACAAAAGAGGATATAAAACGAAAGCACTCAGTTTTGTCCTTAAAGCTTTCTGGTCGCTATAAAGAGAAGAAAAAAGAAACCTATAAATTCATAACCAGCCCTTACAATAGCTACAAAATGAACTCATCATTTGTGTACGAAGAAGGATCTCCTCCCGGAATGAACGGAAGTTGTCGGTATCGGTTTAAGAATGCACCAGGAGACCCCGAAAGCGGCCTAATCGAATGCTTCAACACAGATACTTTCGATGCTGTTTTTACCCACTTACCCTGCGCTGGCGAACTCCCGCTACAATTACCGGCAGATGCCTCCGAAAACCCTTAAGGTCCTCCCCCAATATCCGATATCGTAACGGGGGATCGAATGTCATATCTTACACAAAAACTGAGCTTTCTGGTTAGTTTTCTGTTTTTATTACAGGAGGTTGACGGTTTTTCGCAAGAATCGACGGAAAGTCCGGTTCAGAAGGCAACCCTAAGTGATAGCCTCTGGCCGTCAGCCCGCGCTGCTGGCTTAGGAGGCAGCATCACTGGAATCGCGAACGGTATGGACGCACCCTACTACAACCCAGCTTACATCGGCAGTATGAATGCGAAAGAAAAAGGGAAACCATTTGTTACGTCCGTCTTGTTTCCTTATTTTTCATTTTCCGTCAATGAAAACACGGTAAAGCTTAACGAGAGCCTAAGCAAAGCTGGTGACGTCAATGACGAAGAGGTCGCGGCGCAGATCTTAAGAGCCCACGAGGGCGAAAGGCAATACGGAAGGGCTACCATCGCTCCGGCTATCACTCTCGGGCGCACAATGATTACCTACATTTACGATAATCAACTAGCGGCGGCTGCCATTGCTCCGGGGAGCGATCAAATAGATGTCTCCGCTCGAACGATGGAAGGGCCTGCTTTAGGGTTCAGCTTCGCAGACAGTAAAGATCGGTTTTATTTAGGTTTTTTTTCAGGTTTTTTTACCCTTAAACAGACGCAAGGGGTTTTTAATTTCACTGACCTCAACGATCCTGGGACGAGAAAGTCTGCCTTCGGTGATGCCACCAAAACCTACGAGGGATCTCCTCTGAATATAGGAACCACTTGGCGACTCAGCCCTCGTTGGAAACCAAGTTTGTCTCTTGTTTTTCGCGATGCTGGAGGGACAAAGTACCGAGCAAACGATGAAGCAACGGAAGACTTTAAGGTAGAGGAAGACTTTACTATGAGTTTTTCCCTACATCCCGATATTGGCAAATGGGGCAAGCTCAATACAAACCTAGAAGCGGAAAAGCTAACGGTAAAAAGCATAGCCTTGAGAAAAAAAATCAAACTGGGGGTTGAATGGACCCTAGGAAAACGGGGCGGTAGTAGTGCGGGTTTAGGGGTCAGAATCGGAGCTAACAACGCAGGGGCTTCCGGTGGCTTGGGTATTAACTTAGGTATCCTAGGAATTTCTGTGGCATCATCGGTAGAAGATGTTGGTGTTAACAACATTAGCGTGATAGAACGAAGGACTTTTGTGAATTTTGGCGTCAACGTAGCGGATTATTAAAGCGTGTTAAAAGTAAGTGATTTACATTTTGGATATCGGTTTCGTCCCATTTTGCAAGGAGTCTCTTGCGAAGTTTCTGCGGGCGAAATACTGCACATCGTCGGCACCAACGGCAGCGGCAAAACCACGCTTATGTCAATCCTAGCTGGACTGACTAAGGAAACAGCAGGTAGCATTACTCTCACTTGCGATAACCAGGAAATAGCTGACAGGCGACAAAAAACAGAGTACCTTCCGGCGGAGGCAAATGGCTTATATGGTAAAATGGATGCTATGGATAATCTCAGGTTTTGGCAAAAGTTGAGAGGACTTTCCCCATCCAACGAGGATATTATCGCAGCATTGGCACAGTGGGATTTGGATCATCCGCTTATCCGCAGTAATTTTCCGACAGAAAAGTATTCGACGGGAATGAAACGAAGATTGGCGCTAGCGCGAGTCCAGTTATCGGGAACACCTTTATGGTTACTCGACGAACCATTATACGGTTTGGATGCCAAAGGTATTGTTCAATTCCAAAGTATTCTCAGCCAGCATCTTGATGCGGGAGGCGCTGTTGCAGTGGTCAGCCACGACACGGTTCCTTTGGAGACGTTTCGGCCTAAGGTACTCGAAATCGAAAAGAGGACAGCATCATGAAGCTGCTTTTCTCACAAACGATGACTATTGTGCGCCATGGCTTTAAGATCGAATGGGCAAATCCAGAGCGATGGTTGTCCCCCATTCTATTTGCCATCACGATGCTTATTTTGTTTTCTTTTTCTGTCGGCACCATTGAAGGCCCAGACACAGCAAAACTTTTGGTGGCCGAAACCTACTTGACCGCATTTTTCTCACTTCAAATCAGTTTTGCCCGATTTTTAGAACCCGACCAACAAGACGGCGTGTTTTCGCTTCTCAGAACCTACCCTCTGTCTGGTTCGGCTTGGTACCTGGGAAAATACATTACTGTTATGATTATGGGGCTTTTAATCCTCATACCAACGATCTTTTTAACCAGCTTTCTCCACGCGAAAAGCGGTGTATCGCTTATGTCCATTCCGGTCATAACTGTAGCGGTGACGGCCTTATCGGGTATGGCGGCCCTAGGAGTCCTTCTTAGCACAATGACCATGGGGTCTGGGTCGAAGCAAATCCTTTACCCATTGCTTTATTTCCCTCTGACTGCACCCGTACTCATATCCGCTGTGGAAGCTAGCAAAAGCATACTGGTCGATAATGTTAATCTGCAAAGCTTGATGAGCTCTTGGCTGGGCTTGTTACTTATATTTGGTGTGATGTCTTTCACTTTAGGTATCTTGCTTTTTGGCGAACTGGTGAAAGCAGAATAGAGGGGATGGTATATGGAAAGTGAAAAGTTACATGTAGGAATGAGTCTACTCATGATTGGACTGGTTGCCTTGACGTGGACTTGGGGTCTCAAATGGGCACCGACTGAGCTCCACATGGGTGAAGTCTACCGGATTATCTACGTGCATGTTCCAGCTGCGTTTACAGCCTTCTTCTCGGCCTTCATCTTGCTGATTGCCAGCATTGTGACTCTGATTAAAAAAGAGTCGAGCGCCGGCCTTTGGGGGCGATCGGTAGCCGAAGTCGGTTTGATATTTACCGTTTTAACCCTTGCCACGGGATCTATCTGGGGGCGCCCAACATGGGGTGTCTGGTGGGAGTGGGACGCCAGGTTGACGACAACTCTCATCCTAGCCTTATTATATTGCGGGTATCTTATCCTATATAGTTCCCTGGCGGCCGGGCCCCAAAGAAACAAAATTGCGGCGACTCTAGGCATCATTATTGCGGCCGACGTCCCGATCATATACAAAAGTGTGACATGGTGGAGAACACTACATCAGCCTCCCACCCTCATACGACCCGGAGGAGAGTCAACCATTGATCCTGAGATGAGAATTGCTTTGGTGAGCTGCATGGTCGTTATGATCATTGTAGGAGCCTTTTTAACTTATCAACGATACAGAAATTTAGCTCTTGCGGAAGAGTTAGAAAAACTGTCTTACGAACAAACACCCTAAGGAGATTGATTATGAGTCCATACGGCGAAGGTTTAAACCCAATTCCTTATATTTCAGCAGCTTTCGGCATTGCAGCCCTCATGCTTGGCGGCTACGGTGCGTGGATTGTCGTCCAGCGTAAGCGGTTGAAAGCGATCAAAATCGCGTCACAGTATAGAAAGGAGACCAGGCGATGAAGCAGGCTTATTTTAAATGGTTAATCGGTATATTTGTCATAGCTTTCGCCAGCATAGCGATATCGATGCTAAATTTCGGCGAGAACATCGTTTACTTCTATACGCCGAAAGAAGCCACAGCCCAAGCCGCTGAGCTAAGCAAAAAAACGATCAAAGTAGGCGGTATGGTAAAGGCGGGAAGCGTCGATTGGCAGGCCAAAGACATCAAGCTTGCTTTCACGCTGACGGACATGAAAGGTACGGAAATAACTGTCAATCACGACGGAACTCCTCCTGATATGTTTAAAGAAAATCAAGGCGTGGTGGTTGAAGGCCGTTTGGCCGATGATGGATCGAATCTAGTGGCCCAAAGACTTATGGTAAAACACTCTGAGGAGTACAAAAAACCGGACGACCATAGTACTATGAACGAAGCCTTACTTGAAGAGTCGATCTTCAAAAACGAAAAGATAGGGAATAGTTCATATGAGTCATACAAATAAGAGTCAATTTTCGCGCCGCCACATCCTAGTTTCCTTGGGACTGGCGGTAGTCGCAATATCCGTTGTCGTTGTCATGAGAAAAGGCTTAAATCTTGACACGACGCAAATCCCTTCTGCCCTCCTCAACAGACCTGCTAATGACTTTACAGTAGATTGGATACAGGGTCAGGAGTATTTGAACAACACGGATTCTCCCACCTTCCACCTTCACGATTTTAAAGGTGAGCCTGTCATCTTGAACTTTTGGGCAAGCTGGTGCTTTAGCTGCCGGCAAGAGGCCTATGATTTCGAGAGATTTTGGCAGAATTTCAAAGACAAAGGAGTCAAGGTGGTGGGAATCGCCATTCAGGACACTCCCGAAGCAGCCATGAAGTTCGCTAAATCTTACCAAAAATCTTATATCTTAGGCTTGGACAACGACGGCAAAACAGCCATTGATTATGGCGTCACCGGGGTTCCCGAAACATTTCTGATAGATGAAAATGGGGTCATCATTTACAAGGTTGCTGGACCGGTCAACGAGAAGAAACTCGAGGAATTTGCGGCTATTCTTATGAACCGCAAGAGTAGTTAGCTCATTTGCAAAGGCGCTCTATCGCCTTTGCCATAATACTCCAGTATTCTGACAGATGTTTGGAGATTCCAACGGTTGATCGATCACTTGATGGCAGGGTCAATTAATCCAACCAGCCTAACTTATCCATGACGAAGCCGAGCTTGTAAGCTCCAATGAGAAACGGCGCGATAAAGCCAATAAAGAATACTATGGGTAAAAAAATCAAAAACTCCGATACAGAGTCAATCTTAAAGTCATCGCTGGAAAACATCATTCGTAAGGCTTCCTTTCATTTTTCTCAGAAACACCTACAGTGTATACACGAACCCCTTAATTAATCAACAGTAAGGAGATCAAGCTATTGTGGCATCTATTGAATAGAGAAGGATGCGCTGCGCACAGTCCAGGTGGGGAAACTATTGATACGATCGAAAGTATTTGCCACAACCTTGGCTGTGTAAGTCTGACTGTCATCTAGGATGGTTTCTGGAACGGTAAAGGTATCGACAGGTCCTGCAAGAGATTCCGAACTGTAGACCTTAATTCCGGTCGCATCGAAAATACTCACCGACCATATATAATTCTCCTCTGTTCCAAAAGGCGTACCTGTTTTCGTAATGACCCTCGTTGCCGCGTCATAGCTACCAGCGACAACCCCTGTAATGAGCGCAGGAAAGGTGTAGGCGTAGGACACAGTAGATCCATCGTCTCCCGTAACATCAAAGAACACAACCTGACTCGCTTTCGGGTTGGTGCCTAACGTCAAACTAACTTTTCTGGCATATACAAGATCGCTTGCTGCTCCGTCTTCACTCAAACCATCATCTACTAGCAACCCATCCCAAGCTACCGCTGTCTCGTTTCCTGTCGCTAAGTCCGTCGAGGTAACTGTGGCTCCATCGAGCAAAACTGACGGTCCCCGAACCTCTGTAGACGCTGGCAAATAGCCTTCGGCCACCTTCAGGGTAAACAACACCTCAGAACTCAGACTACCGTCGGATTGAACGTCCTGAATGGCTTGAACGGATATGAATTCTACCGAACCGGTAAAGTAGAGATCACCCACGGCCTGGGTTATGTCCAGTAATCCGTCGTCGTTGGCATCCGTATCGAAGGGATCAAAGGTACCGTCCCCATCATCATCGCTGTCAAACCAGTTGGCAATGCCATCACCATCTAGATCGGAATCGCTGCTATTTAAGATGGTATCTCCGTCAGTGTCCGCAAGAGCCGTCTGAGTTTCCAACCCATCTGGGATCGAATCTCCATCGGTGTCGGTGGCAACGTTGGTCGTCCAAGAAATCCCGGAAAGCTCTGAGAATTTGAGAATAGGGCCTTGATGGACGACGCTTGGCAAACTAAGACTCGTGGTTGTGAAATACTGCAACACAGTACCCGCAGTCTCACCGGGAGTGGCCAAAACCGCACTAACACGGTATTGCGGGTCCAGAAGAACCATGGTCTGGGGCTGGCTGATTCTGATATCTTCAATAGAGTAATTACCCAAACTCCCCAAAACCCCGACCTTCACGATCCCGGTATCGCGCTCGACGAAGGCTACGACCCAGCTTGCCATTTCAGACTGACTGCCAGCCGAGCTCTTGAAGACTCCTGTAAGAGTCGTACCCGTTACAGACCCTTCACCCGACTCGCTGGACGTCCCACCTCTGCAGGCGGAAAGTAGCCCCAGCCCCGCGCAAACGGCCATGATTAGTAAGAGTTTCAAAGCATCTACCTCCACTCTAATCATCGGTACGCCTAAGAATTTGTTTAGGATCGATTGACATGATACACAAACCCAGTAAGGATTCAGATCGCAAAGGAATCAAATGAGTCGCAAATTCACCAAGATTAACGAGTCTTTTGACTGCATAAACTGCGGAAAAAAGGTACCCCCATCGAGTTCAACATGCCGTAACCACTGTCCATTTTGCCTACATTCTCTCCATGTCGACGAATTTCCGGGAGATCGAGCCAACCCCTGCAAAGGCCTTCTAGTCCCTGTAGGCTACGAGCAAAGTGCTAAAAAAGGGCTCGTCATCCTGTTTCTCTGCCAGTCCTGTGGCGCAAAAGTTCGCAATAAAGCACTCCTTGACGACCAATTCCAAAGCGATGACTACGATGCTATTTTGGCACTAACACCCCGAGCTTGAAATAACATAAGGTCCTGTTGACATCCCACGGCAAACCATTTAAAACGACCAGTCCAGGCGAAGTTGAAGCTAGGTAACGTTGGGCTATCGCGCCACTTTTTAGGTGACGAGGAAAGTCCGGACTTCACAGGGTAGGATGCTGGCTAACGGCCAGGCGGGGAAACTCGACGGCAAGTGCAACAGAAAGCAAACCGCCTCGCAGCAATGTGAGGTAAGGGTGAAACGGTGAGGTAAGAGCTCACCAGCAGTTATGGAAACATACTGGCTAGGTAAACCCCATCCGAAGCAAGGCCAAGCAAAGGGTAGCGCTTTTTTGCGCAATGCTGACCCGGCATCCCTTGGGTAGGCCGCATCGAGGCAGTTGGTAACAACTGTCCCAGATTAATGGTAGCCTCCGTAGCCATTGGCTGCGAGACAGAATCCGGCTTATAGACAATGCTAAGGCTTCAACTTCCCTGACCTAAACCCATATCCGGAGCCATAAAATTATGCCGATTCGTATCGAAGACCCATTTTACGACCCGACACCGAGGATGCAGGAAGACGTCAATCCTTTTGTGGGACGTTTGAAGCAAGGGATTTTGGACGGAAGTCTTCCGGCATTTTTTGGCCCTTCCCTTAGGGACCGGAAAGGTACCTGGCAAACTCACTTTGAAAAGCAAAGCCTCCCAGCAGGGAGTCCTGTAGTGGTGGAAATTGGATCTCATAAAGGAGACGTCCTCAGTTCTATGGCTAGTCGTCATAGTGATGTGGGTTTTGTCGGCATGGATATTACCTTTAAGCGTGTTGTTACCCTTGCTGATAAGGCGATCGCTTCAAGTTTGCCCAATATAGTATCCATACTCTGCAACGCGAAAGCCATGGATCAGATTTTTGCCCAAGGCGAGCTCGATGGCATCGTCATTTTTTTCCCAGACCCATGGATCAAGAAGAAACGACAACAAAAGAACCGCCTGATTAATCAGGAGTTTTTAGAGAAAATTCACAGCCTCCTAAAACCAAAGGGTTTTTTGTGGTTCAAAACCGATCACAAACCTTACTTTGATGACGTCTGCGTCTCAGCAGATCGCATGTTTCAGACTGCTGAAACGTCCTCAGACTCACTCTGGCAAGATACGTATACATCTACCTTCGAAAACAAATTTCTAAGCCAGGGATTGCCCACCTATGAAAAGGTTTGGATGAAGCCAGAATGTGAGTAGCAAAGCCGCAACAGCTGGGCAATTTCTTGCCGTCATGGCGCACAACCACCTACCGATACATTAAAAGAAATTAATAGAGATATGTGATGGCAAACGAAAACAATCGAAAACCTATTGAAAACACTGATTCATTAGCGAAAGTCAGGCGACTTGCGGAACGCGACGAACTAGATGACCTATCTTGCCTAGCAAAAACCCTACTGAATTTTGACAAAAAATTAGATAATTTTAATGACGGTACTGATTCAATAAGGGTATCGTCCCTGGAAAGTCTTGGAGGTCGGCAATCGCTTCGCATTAAAGATCGTCAGGACACCGAATCAGGCTCGGCTTCTGTGCTGCAGTTAAAACGAAAATAGGAGAAAGATCAACAGTTGGCATCTGATAGTAGTAGCGACGACCCCCACATATCTTGGAACTCAAGGATCGCCATCGACCAGGCTAAGGTCGACAACTTGTTAGGAAGGATTAAAAGTCATTTAGGGCTTGACGTTTTCGACGTAAGTATATCCTTTGTCAAC
This sequence comes from Pseudobacteriovorax sp., assembly GCA_013215145.1. Classification (GTDB taxonomy): domain Bacteria; phylum Bdellovibrionota_B; class Oligoflexia; order Oligoflexales; family Oligoflexaceae; genus DT-89. Next base: position 30,386 of record JABSRP010000011.1, on the reverse strand, counting down.
AACGAAGACATCCAATCGCTCAACTCAGAGTTTCGTAACAAGAATCAGCCGACCGATGTCTTATCTTTCCCACAAGAACACTGGCCCGAACCCGTTACCATAAATACCCCCTATCATTCAGCATCAAAACACACTAGGTCTCCGGAACCTCCCAGGCATCTTGGTGACATCGTGATTGCACCTTTAGTTGCTCTCGACAATGCAAATGGTATCGGACAAAGCATCGATCGGGAGATTTGCTTCCTTATCATACACGGAATCCTACATCTTTGTGGGCATGATCATAACAATCCAACAGAGGAAATTATCATGATCGAACAACAAAAGACTATTCTGTCACTATTGGAAGAGGACGACCCTCCTCTGATTTGGTCGGACTGTGCGAGGTTAAGGTCATAAGCTATGAATGCGATTAACCCTGAAGACTGGACTAGTTTTGTTATCATTGGCATTTGCCTTAGCCTTTCCGCCTTTTTCTCAGCTGCCGAAACCGCGATCACTTCGTTAGGTGCATTGAAAGCGAGGCATCTCATTGATCAACGCGGCAAAAGTGTCAGCCAACTGCGACTTTGGCTGCAGCATCCATCGCGAGTACTGACCACCATTTTGATCTTTAACAATCTCTTCAATATCATGGCCTCAGCGATCGCTGCAGATCTAGCCATAGGCTACTTTGAATCATCGGCTATTGGGATTGCTACCGGGGTCATTACCCTACTAGTATTGATTTTTGGTGAAATCGTACCAAAATCCTTCGCGCGAGCTAACTCCGAAATCCTCGCTATATACGCAATGCTAGTTATTAGCGTTATCTACAAAATATTCTTTCCGATCGTTTGGGCATTTTCAGAGCTAGCAAATCGGGTCATCAAAATATTAGGTAGCGAGCAGTCGTTGCAACCTGCCATCACTGAAGAAGAACTCGAGTTTTTGATCGAAGTTGGAGAAAAAGCGGGAGTCCTCGAAGACACTAAGAAAAACATGATTAGTGGCGTATTTGACTTTGACGAAACCAAAGTCAGAGAGATTATGACACCAAGAACTGATATTATTGCCGTAGAGAAAGAAGAGTCTATTGAAAATACCGTCAAACTAACAATCCAAACAGGACACTCCCGTCTCCCTGTTTACGAAGAACGGATAGACAATATTATGGGAGTCGTCTTTGCCAAAGACTTGCTCCGGTTATTAGCCGACAACGAAAAAGACAAAAGCAAACCAGCTACGCTATCTGAACTTATGCGCGAGCCCTTGTTTGTTCCCGAGAGCAAGCAACTCATGGAAGTATTCAAAGATCTCAAGCGAACAAAGAATCATATGGCCATTATTATCGACGAATACGGCGGAACTGCTGGGATTGTGACCATGGAAGACATTCTCGAAGAAATTGTCGGCGATATCCAGGACGAATTTGATGTTGAAGAAGCTGAAATCTTGCAGATTGACGATAACACCTACGATGTCTCCGGCTCCGTGAATATTGGCGATTTCGTTGAGCACTTTAATTTGGATCAAAATTTCCAAGAAGAAGTGGAGGGAGATGTGGATACCATCGCTGGTTGGATGACTCAGGTCCTCGGATCCTTACCCGAGACAGGCCAGACTATGACCCATGGACCACTAACGATAGAAGTGACCGATGTCGATAGGCATCGCATCGAAAGGCTTCGCGTCTCGCGAGGAGATCCCGTCGTCCCAGTTGACTCATCAGACGAGCCTGGTTCCGACCATTAGAGTTTTTCTTAATTTAGAAACGCGCTTTGCAGCCAGTTCAAGTTTGTTAGAAAAGGACTGCGACTGCTTAGCTTTCGCACGCAACGCCTGAAGCGCAAGCCGGCACTTGTCTAGATCTCGGCACACCAAAAGCAAGTCTGATCCAATAGCGACCGCTTCACAAATCAATTCCGACCAGGACTGGTCGTCTTGTGGTAATGCTTTCATATTGAGATCATCAGTGACCACGAGTCCTTGGTAGCTAAGTTCACCACGCAAAATATCAGTCACCCACCGCTCACTCAAACTTGCAGGTTTGGAGCAGACCGACTGATAGATGACATGAGACATCATAATCATACTGGTATGAGGCAACAGCGCCTCAAATGGCAAGATCTCACGACTTTTCAAGGCAGAATAGCTAGCTGTTATTACCGTACCATGTAAATGAGTATCGAGACTTGCGTCCCCCTGCCCAGGAAAGTGCTTGAGACAGCCTTTAACTCCAGAAGCTTGCATTCCCTTCTGAAATGCCCCAGCTCGAGCGATCACGTCCTCAGCAACCTCACCAAAACAACGGTCCCCAATTGCAATATTGTCGGGATTTGACAAAATATCACAGACAGGACCAAAGTTGGTGTTGATGCCAAGAGACCTAAGGCTACTACCCAAGATATATCCATAGTTTTCTAAAAGATCAGAAGGCGCGACAGAAGGGTCTTGGGGTTTGATATGAAACGGTGGACCCAGATCAGGGAAAGGACTTCGCATCCGACTCACCCTTCCCCCCTCTTGATCGATTGCGATGATAGCTGGTAGAGAAGACCCCATAAGACTTTGCAAGAGAGACATGGTCTCCCTTAGCTCCGAAAAATTTTGCGGTACATTGCGGCGAAAAAGGGTAACGCCTGCAGGCTGCTCAGATTCGAAAAAGGACATTTCGGCCTGGGTGGGCCTTGGCCCCTCATAAGCCGCGACCAGTACGGCGCTCGCCGCATCCAATCCCAAGGTTAAGGCCTATTCGTCGATGATTTGCAGGATATAACGACGGTTCAGTTTGGCTGCTGCACAATTTAAGATCGTGCGAATGGCATCGGCTGTGCGCCCCTGCCTACCAATGACTTTGCCAATATCTTCCTTGGCGACCTTGAGTTCAATAATGTTTGTTTGATTGCCCGTTATCTCGCTGATTTCGATGCGGTCGACTTCGTCAACCAACGCTTTGGCAACATATTCAACCAACTCTTTCATGGAACCATCTTCGTTCGACATATCTATCATCCGTAATTAGATCAGTTTCCGCAATTAAGAAGCCACTCAAAAGTAGACTATCCGCCTCTATTAATATTACCGGAGAAAATCCAATATGAAAAGGCATCAAGTGACCAAGAACCACTTTTTATGCAAATTCCTACACTTCAAAGCAAGCTCAAACCTTCGGTAGCGATTCAAATGAAATCTCCGCGCTCAATTTTTTCAACAATAATTTTTTCAGGCATGGTTGGATCCCGGGGATCAACCGTGAAGTAAGCCTGCTGCTCACACCTTCGCTTATTTTCCAGTAACCACCTCAAAATGTCAGCCAATCCCTTGTTTTTCCTACTTTGAAAAAATGGATCATTTTCTAGGGCATCTTTGGCTTTTTTAAGGGAACGGAACTCTCCGGCATCATTTTCTTTCACAGGATAATCATGAAGATCATATTTTTTGATATCCTCCGGCAAAACGCCCAGAAACTTCACCTCTGGAGCAGAAAAGTCAGAGTTCCTGATGAGTGAGGCGGCTGAACCTGCTTTTAGGGTACGATAGATATTCTGCATGGTGTAGGCGTCGAGATCGCCAAAAAAGAACAAGGGAATTTTAAGCTGATCTTGAATACGCTTGAGCCAACCTCGGACAGCATTCGACGGAACTCCCTGAGCCCCCACAACGATGGAATTATGCCTTTTAGTAAAACCATTAGCCACGAGAGTGTTGGCGGTACCCTCTGATTCCACGATGAGGCAAAAGTCTATTTTTTTTCGAGACGATAACTTTAGATTTTGAGGCCGATTCTTTGGTTGGAAGGGCGACGTACCAAGTGTCGACAAATCAATGGTAGCGGTAGTTCCGTCTGGAAGCTGCTCTTCCACAACGAGCTGCTTTGAATAGGTTTGCCCTCCCCTATCATTCGCATAGCAGTTTAGCTCTTCACGGTAGCATTCGATGATTTCACAAATAAAATCAACTATGGAATCTGATTCTTGCTGCTCAGCAAAATCTAATGGCTTCAATAGACTATTATGCTTAACCTCCCCCTTACTCATATAGTAGAGCTCGCGCTTGGTATTCACATTACCGGCCTGAATATTTCGCAAGAGAATTTCTAACATAAAAATGGTTCGCGACATTTTTTTCACGGACGCCACGTTGAGTTCTGTTTTGACTTTTTTGTTACCAGGAGTTAGGTAACCTAATCGAGGATCGTAATTTGAGTTATCCAAACTACACTTTGTTGCCTGAATTAAGGGTCTTTTCGCTCGCTCCAAGTCTTTGAGCAACCCCTCGCATAGACTCAGAGCTATCTCGGGAATATCCTCCTGGAGGACTCGTTTTGGCTTTTTCGACATGAATCTTGCTCCTATTAATAAGATTTGTATCTCTTTGCCGAAATACCTCAGTAACAGTCTATCTTGAACGACGCTTCAAGTCGTCTCTCACGGCCAATCATTTTTTAGTTTTTTTCTTTGCGACTTTTTTCTTCGCGACTTTCTTCTTCGCGACTTTCTTCTTCGCGACTTTCTTCTTCGCTACCTTTTTGCCGTCTTTTGATGTTTTCTCTGAAGCCTTTTTCGTCTTCCTAGACTTGGAAGAGTTCGTACTATCAGATTCGGAGTTTTCATCCAACTTTTTTTCTGACTCATCATTTTTTTCGTTTTCTTGATCTAGGATTGTAGCCACGTGACCAAGCCTCTTCCGTCGGCTTTGAAGATGTTTTTTGAGCTTAGTTTCGGCAGCTTCCAAATCCTTTTCCGCTTCCTTTGTTTCCCTCCCAAGTAGCTTGAGCAATCCCTGATGAGCTCGATCTCTCCTTTCCTCATCAGACTCAGTGATTCTGACTAGACCTTCCACCAATATGGGAGCAAAACTTTCAATATGCTGGATTTTACTTTCCAAAACACTTTCTTTGTGTTCTCGTCGAAGATGCCTGGATAGGCGCTGTCCCGCCTGCATGAGAGCCTTACGGATTTCTTCTACCAACTCTTCGGAAGCATCGATGGTCTCTTTTGAGGCATTTTTAAATTTGATGAAGGGCGAGACTAAGCTGACGGCGATGATATAAGGCCCCAAAGGCAAAGAGGATCTCGACTGGCGCAGTCCGTAAGACTTCCAATTAACCGTGCTGATTCCCTTGACGATGGCACAACCAGCTTTATCAAATTGCAGCGGAACACGATTAGCAAAACGTAGGACTTGGACGACGTCTTCTTCTGCTGAGTTTTTACCTAACATCCTTGCTAAGGCAATTTCGACTTGGACTGGTTTGAAATCACATATGGTGGGTTTTCGCGTCACCACAGAAAAGTAATCCACATCTCCCAAACGTAAAATACTTTTTGCCAAACCTTCCTCTCCGATGGATAAAACCGTTTTCGTAGAAGGTGGTTTAAGCTCACAATTTTGTATGGCAACAAACAGCGATTTAAAATCATCATCTTTTAACTGATCGATTTTCTTCAGCAAAAGAGATTTTTTTACGCCTAAGCTAGTCAATTCCTTGATAACAGAATCATCCATACGAGAGAAGGATTCGGACAGCCAAGTTTTGATATCAGTACTTCCGAATAAGCGAGCATGAGCGAGAAACTCCCCTAGCTTCATCGTATGAGGATGAGGAGCCATGGCTTCAGGAATTTTCGGTACTAGCTCGCTGACTCGTTCTACAGTCACCGGCTTTTGATCCATAAGTTTATAACGCAGAGTTAAGTGCGGGTTAACCAGCACATTGCTACGAAGAAAAGCGATGACACCAGCCTCACCGTTCAATTGAACGCGCCCATCGATCCAGAACTCAACGACAGTGCCACGCTCACGCTTCCATTTGATTTCTTTTTTATCTTTCACGTGCCCTTTATTGAGCTTCAAGTCCACCTGCACTAAGCAAGTGGTTGCCATTTTTTGCTTTGCTGTCTTGGTGGTGACGCGAACTCCCTTTGCCGTCGTTTGCATAGCCCAGGTGGTGGCAGCAGAGATACCGATACCTTGTTGCCCGCGAGAACACCTACCCTTACCAAATTTTGAAGATGCAAGATATTCCCCGAAAACCTTAGCAATATCCTTTGAGTGAATCCCCGGTCCGTTATCTTCAACCTTAACTAGGATTTGATCCGTATTTTTTAGCGAACCTTTTCCTTTTTTTTCGATAGTGATGGAAATATCAGGTAAAATCCCGGCCTCTTCACAGGCGTCAAGGGAATTATCGACTGCCTCTTTCAATGTGGTTAACACGGCTTTCGTCGGAGAGGAAAATCCAACTTGTTGCAAATTTTTCGCAAAATACTCGGCAGTACTACTCGCTCGTATTTTTCCCTTTTGCAAGACTTCCTCCCTCTTACTATGAACCGCGAAACACAGGATCGCATTACGACGAAGACATCTACCTAATATCTTAACAAATTCTGCCTGATAAGAGGAAACAAGCGCGCCAGGACAAAATTATATTTTTACAAAGGAAAGTTAAATAGAATCAATATTTGACAGATATAACGGGTTAGAGCCTGGATAAAAAAGAACGACAAAGGTCAAATTTTGGCCGGCAAGCTAATCACACCTCAACCCTATGCTGCGATGCTTACAAATCGGTGCAATTCCATGCAGATTCTCGCCGGTTCATATTGTTCTGGCCAACCCTAAAGTCTCGTAACAGTCTAAGAATATGATTCTTTGTTGAGGCGCGTATGGAAAAATCAACAGGTTGCCAAAGCATGAGCCATCTACCGGACTAAATATTGACGCTATAGCAACCGAATCCCCTCAAGGTAAGCCTTTGATCTATACGGTCAAGGGCAAATTTGAGTCTTATAGGAATCAATCGAGAAAGGACCCACCTATGTCCGCAATGGAAGAGGCCATTGGTGAATTTACCAGTGAGTGCGAGGAGATGCTCGAACGCATTTCGCTGTCTTTGTCCTCCCTTGAGAAGGGCGAAATAGACAACGAGACGATCAGTAGCATCTATAGAGATATGCACACAATCAAAGGATCATCGCAGTTGTTTGGGTTCCATCAGATTGGCTCCATTGCCCACGCCATGGAATCTAGTCTCGATCCGATCAGACAGGGACTGATCAAACCAAATAGTAATCTCATTGATGTGATCTACAAAGGTTGCGATATCGTTTCTCACCTCGTCAAGTCGATAAAAGAAAACAAAGTCGAGCATGATGCCGAAGCAGAAATGCTCGACTGTATTCCAAAACTCATTGACATGACTATACGTTCAATAGGCGGATCCACAAGATTTTTGAGAGATGATTTCATCGGCTTCGATGTGGTTTCGAATGCAGACACACCCAAATTTGATGCACAGGCCCACAAACACGCGGCAACGGCAACAACGAGCTCCGAGACTAAGGTAGAAGCCAGTCCAGCTTCAGTGGAAGCGGCTCCAAAAAAGGTGGAACCCAAACCTGTGGCTGCCAAACCCTCAACACCTACTGAAGAAAAGACAGCCGGCCCAGAGGCCAGCGCCGTAAAAAAATCAGAGCCTGTTGCAGCGAAAGCTGCCCCAGAAAAAGTTGTTTCCACTCCAGTAGCACAAGTGGAAAAGAAGGAGGTTCCGGCTCCAAAAGCGAGTCCAACTACTCCTAAAGCGGCGTCTCCGGCTCCTGCTCCATCAACACCGAAACCAAAGTCAACCAAACCTGAAAAGAAGGCTAATACAATGACAGAGAAAAAAGCGGACTCTCAGGAAACGATTCGAGTTCACGTCACTCTCTTGGACAAATTGATGAATCTTGCTGGAGAACTCGTACTGGTACGAAACCAAGTTCTTCGATTCGCAGCTGATGATAAAAACCCAGAATTTGCCAAGCTCGCTCAAAAGGTGAACCTTGTGACCACAGAAATTCAAGCCGAAGTCATGAAGACTCGGATGCAACCTGTGGGATCAATCCTAAGTAAATTCCATCGCGTTGTGAGAGATCTTGCAAAAGAACTCAATAAACGCATTGAACTAAAATTAGAAGGAACGGAGACGGAGCTCGACAAAACTCTTATCGAGGCCGTGAAGGATCCACTCACCCACATAGTCCGGAACTCAGCTGATCATGGACTTGAAACACCCGAAGAACGATTAGCCTCTGGTAAAGGTGAAGTGGGTCAGATCATGATCAACTCCTACCACGAAGGCGGCCAAGTCGTGATAGAGATCGCCGACAATGGGAGAGGATTGGATCGTGATAAAATTGGACAAAAGGCCCTTGAAAAAGGTATCGTGAACAACGACCAACTGGCTAACATGTCCGACCGGGAAGTCCATCAGCTAATATTTGCACCTGGATTCTCCACCGCAGCATCGATATCTAATATATCAGGTCGAGGTGTGGGCATGGACGTTGTCAAGACCAATATTGAACGAATTGGAGGAGTCATCGACCTTAACTCGACTCTGGGTAAGGGGACGACGCTTCTGTTAAAAATCCCACTAACTTTGGCCATCGTACCGGCACTACTTATTAGGTCGGGAGATCAGCGTTTTGCCATTCCTCAGGTAAAACTACTCGAGTTACTTAGGATCGACCTCAGTGAAGACAGCGAGAATAAAATTGAAACCTTACAAGGAAAGCCCGTCTATCGACTTAGAGGTCAACTGCTACCCTTGGTCTGTCTCGATCAGCTACTTGATCCTTCCCTCGAAAGATCATCATTTTTAGACGATCCCACTTGCAATATCGTAGTCCTTAAGGCAGGTACTACAGCCTTCGGCCTTATTGTGGAAGACATCGAAGACTCAGCTGATATCGTCGTTAAGCCTTTAACTCAATTCTTGAAATCTCTCGGCTTATATGCTGGAGCTACACTCCTTGGTGACGGAACCGTAGCGCTGACACTGGATGTTATGGGAATTGCAGAAAAAGCACTTATTGGTCATAACGACGAGGACTCAGACTTCTTAGCAGGCGCGCGTGACAAGAACCGTAAACTTGAGGAAATCACTGATTACCTAATTGTCGATGTTCACGATCAAAGCAAGTATGCCTTTCCTCTCTCATTAGTCAATCGTCTGGAAGAGTTTAAAGACAGTGAGTATGACTACTCGGGCGGCCAAAGAGTGGTGCGTTACAGAGGCAAACTACTTCCCATAATTTCTGTCCTTGACTATTATGGCTTTCCCAAAAAAGAGAAGGCCGATCCTTCAGAGCCAAATCCAATCGTTGTCGTTATGTACCAAGAACGATTATTTGGACTCGAGGTCGGCGAGATCCTGGATGTCATTGGTTCTACCGCCGCTATCGATGATCAGATTAAATCCCACCAGGGAATTCTCGGTTCCTTCATTGATCGGGATCAAGTTTTTGTCGTGATTGACGCCTTTAAAATCATTCAGGACTACGCTGATAGTCACGGAATAAAGCTCGAGCCTCCGAAGAAAGCCGCTAACTCGGAACATATCTTGGTGGTTGAAGATAGTAAATTCTTCCGCAATCATATCCGAAACTGTCTTGAATCCAATGGCTATAAGGTCACCACTGCTGACGATGGTGTGCAAGGCCTAGAGATGGTTGAGGCAAATAAAGATGAATTAACCATGATTCTATCGGACATAGAAATGCCAAGAATGGACGGCTATACTTTTGCTGAAAAGGTAAACTCTGATACGAGTACTAAGCATATTCCGATGGTTGCCGTCACCACAAGGTTTCGAGAGTCGGACATAAAACGTGGCAAAGATGTTGGTTTCATCGATTACCTTGAGAAACTAAATGAAGAGATTCTACTAAAGACAATCAACGAAATCATTAATGGCGGATGATTATGACAAATAAAGTAACAACAGAGCAGTTTTCCACTTTTATTATCGGTAATAGGCTTTTTGGCCTCGATGTCACTCGAGTTCAAGAAATCGTGAGACCCATGGGTATGACAGATATTCCGCTAGCTCCCGATTTTGTAAGAGGGCTGATTAACCTACGTGGGCAGGTTGCCACAGCGATAGGTCTAAGAGAATTATTCGAGATTCACGTCGAACGTCCAGCAGAGGCACTCAATGTCGTTTGTAAACTCGATGGTTTCTTGATCTCTTTTCAAGTGGACAAAATTGGAGATGTACTCGAGGTCAATACCAATGACTTTGAACCAACACCTAATACCATTCCTGAAGGGACAAGACGATTTCTAAGGGGCGTCTATAAAGTATCAGGACAGCTTTTGTCAGTTATTGATATTGATCGTGTGATTGGTTTTCTGAACGAAACAGCGGAAGACCTAGCCGCATGAAGGTTGTTGAAATATGAAAGTTCTGATTGTTGATGACTCGGTTGTGTTTCGGAGCCAAATCAAAGCCGCTATTGGTTCGTGTCCAGAGTTCAATCATATTGAAGTTGCGCCTAACGGTGTATTAGCCCTTGGCAAACTCGAACGCGGAGATTTTGATCTTCTCATACTCGATTTGGAAATGCCTGAAATGGGAGGCATCGAAACCCTTGAACAGATTCGACAGAAGAATATAAAGGTACATACTATAGTATTCTCTGGTCAGTCTGCTCGTGGTGCCGATACAACAATCAAAGCACTGGAGGCTGGTGCAAATGATTTTGTAACAAAACCAGCTAATGTTAATTCGTTAGAAGAAGCCCTTGAACATATAAAAGAGCAACTCATTCCTAGAGCACTTCAATTCATTAGCAATAACAGAGTACCTGAAAAAGTGGCTGTTGGGCAAACGACTTCAGCTCCCGCCGCTCCAGTTCCTCAAAGTCAAACTCCGAACAAAAGTAATTGGCACAAAATCAACGTAAATATGTTTTCACCTAAGATATGTGTCGTAGGTTCTTCCACCGGCGGGCCAGTAGCATTAAAAACACTTTTAGGTCAGTTGCGTCCACCTTTAAAGATTCCAATTCTCATCACCCAGCATATGCCTCCGACGTTCACAAGCTCGTTGGCGAAATCGATTCAAGAATTAACCCAAATTGAGACTGCTGAAGCAAAGCACATGGAAACCTTACAAAATCGCATCTATATAGCTCCGGGAGATTACCATATGACTCTGGTCAAGCAAGGAGACGATATTAGTATATCGCTTGATCAAAGGCAAAAGAGATGTTCCGTCAGGCCTGCCGTTGATTATCTTTTCGAATCTGCTGCTGAAATTTTTCAAAGAAAGGCCTTTGCAATGGTTTTGACCGGAATGGGAAGCGACGGTAAAGATGGTTCTATAGCTATAAAAAATGCTGGAGGCTGTGTGGTCATACAAGATGAGGAAACGTCTACCGTTTGGGGTATGCCAGGCAGCGTATTTAAGGTTGATGCTTTCGACGAAATCAAAAGTATTGATGCTTGTGAAAAAATTATCTCAAAAATGGTAAAGGGTATTTTATGAAAATTTCTTTTTGCGAGTTTTTAGTCGAATCCGGCATTGTAACCCCAGAGATCATGGTGCAAGCCTTTATTCAACAATCGAAGGGAAATAAGTCTCTACCGAGGCTGATTAAGGATAATAACCTTCTGACGACTGACCAAATACTTGCTGTTTATGAGCATCAGACGTCAGAGCATTGTAGTTTTGAAAAGAGTTGCCAAGTCTTGGGTTATTGGTCTGAAGAATTTTCACTACAGCTAGACGGCATAATAAAGGATCAGGTTCCATCTATATTCTTATACCTACTGAAAAATCAGCACGTAACCTTTACAGATTTAACCGTAAAACTCGATGAATACGTTGCGATGGTCATAGAAAGCCCTAGCGACTTCGGAATTGAAATTGCCGCATAGGAGAGATTTGATATGGGTTTTTTTGGAAATAGACTGGTGGAAATGGGGGTGATTAACCGAGAGCAGCTCGCCGAAGCATTACTGCTACAAAGCGATCAATTGGTATCAACATTTGAAATTTGCCATGAAAAGCAGCTAATATCATGCAAAGACTTGGTCAAGGCCATCGGGGTCAGGGAGAGCGGAGACACCTTCACCTCAACTTGCAACAAACTTGGATTTCTTTCTCAAAAAGTCATTTCCGAGGTAAGTGAACATCAAAAAGCCTCGAGACAACCTCTTGGTCAAATTATTGCCGAAACATTCAATATCGATATTGCCTCCCTAAGTGAGGTGCTGGATCAACAGAGAGATGATCGTCCAGCACAGGTACAAAATCATGTAGCAGAGGAGAACGTCGATGATGGTGGGTACGCATTTGAATTCGCCAAAGTTAGCGGCGAAACAAAGCGCCAGTATATTGATTTTTTCTCAAATGAGATTAAGCAGTTTTTAGAAACAAGCATACAAAAAGTCGTCGCTCAGGATTCCGACTACGATACCTTACTGATGAAACTTGAAGAAACACTCCAACAATTAACTGCTGCAGCTAACTTTGCTAGAATGCAGATCTCTTTTACACTTCTAGAGGTACTGACCCAAGTGATTGAAGCTCTTTCAGACGACCCCGAAAGAAGCTTACTTAAGAATGGTGATTTTTTACCGACACGACTCACGGTTCTTGACGTTTTATGGGAGCTGCACCGATTCATCGAAGTGAGTGGCGATGAAAGGGAGTTCTGGGAAAATAATGTATCCAAGGGAAATTTTGTTGGAGCCATTACAAAACTTAAAGCGCTATTATAAATAAGAATTATTGTAGTTTGGGGGTTAAACTTCGATGAAAATTTTAGTTACCGACGATTCAAAATCGGTCCATGGCTTTATCGAGGCTATGTTTGCAGAAACGGAACATACGCTCCTACATGCCTACGATGGCCAGCAAGCTATCGATACCGTTGCCGGTGAACAAAACATTGATGTGATCCTCCTCGACTGGGAGATGCCCAACGTCACTGGTGTGGAAGCTCTTAAAAAACTCCGAGACGGTGGCAGCGAAATCCCCATTGTTATGGTAACTTCCAAAAACAATGTAAAAGATATATCCGAAGCCCTAACCTTTGGTGCCGATGAGTATATTATGAAACCTTTCACCAAAGATATTCTTTTCGAAAAATTAGAAATGGTTTTGGAAAGAAAGGTCGCATAATGGAAGACCTAAATGGTCCAATCTTAAAGTTCTTTGCAGACCTCATTTTTAAAGAGATCGGCATTGTCTACAATGAAATGACTTTTTATCAACTAGAGTCCCGACTTGAGTCAGTTGTAGCTCACTTCGAACTAGATTCCATGGAAACTCTACATCATAAAGTTGCAAAATTACGTGATCAAAAGATCACAAAATATATTTTGGATGTTGCAACAAACAACGAAACCTCATTCTTTAGAGATGCAAAAGTTTTTAAGACCCTTATTCGTGAGGTAATCAAACCCCTTGCCGCAGAAGGCAAGAGCGTACGCATTTGGTCTGCCGCTTGTAGTACTGGACAGGAGCCATACAGCCTAGCCATGGAGCTGCTAACCCTACAAAAAAAGCAAAAAGACTTTGACTTTAGCATTGTTGCCACAGACTATTCCCAAAGAGCACTCGATAAAGCAAAATCTGGCATCTATACTCAGCTAGAAGTCCAACGAGGTTTGGGCTCGGCAAATCTTGTCAAATACTTCAATCAAAAACCCAAGGTTGACGACCGTCCAGGAACTCTATGGGAGGTCAACGACGAACTGAAAAAGCATATATCTTTCTCACACTTCAACCTTCTTGAGGCCTGGAGCATAACAGGAAGTTTTGACATCATTCTCTGTCGCAATGTACTTATTTATCAAAGTCTGGAGAAGCGGTATGAGATCTTAAAAAATATGCATCGCTATTTGAAAGACGACAGCTATCTGGTTCTTGGATGCGCCGAATCAATTTCAAATCTAAGCGATTGCTACGAGTCCACACAATTTGAGGAGGCTCGCTTCTTTCGCAAGCTCGCCACACAGACCAAACGCGTCTCTAACCTTTAATACAGGACAGATATGACGCAACCGCGCCATGAACATTTAAGTCTTTGATACTAGTAGCTTACCTTCGTTTATTTGGCATTTGATTGACAAGTTAAAAACATACCTTATCTTTAGTAGGTTAACTCCTTTAGGTAAAAGGTACGGAAATGCTTCTTATATTGTTTCTACTAATGACGACGATCCCAATCATAGAGATATATTTTATCATTCAGATCCACCAGTCTTTCGCAAGCTTTCTGGGCTCTGGCTACGCTTTATTGATTACTATTGGCAGTATAATACTGACTGGTCTTATCGGTGCCAATTTAGCAAGAAATCAGGGATTTAAGGTCATGGGGCGTATTCAAGAACGAATGGCTCAGGGACAAATACCTGGAAATGATATGATCGAAGGCCTGATGATACTTGTTGGCGGAGTCCTTTTAATGACACCCGGATATGCCACCGACCTATTTGGCTTCGCTATGATCTTACCTGGTTCACGAAGCTTACTACGGCTTTGGTTTCAAAAAACCTTAGCTGCAAAAGTGAAAAACGGAAGTATAAGAGTCAACATTGGCTCTGTACACTTTCATTCGACTTCTAGACCACAACCGAACCCTCAGCCCATGGACCCTAACGTGATCGATGTGGAGCCTGTTTCAGAATCCCCGCCTGGTAATCCCAGACGACCGATTAATTAGTATTGAAGACTACTTAGGTTCCTTATCCTTAATTCCGTTTTGCTAATTTGACAGTTTTCACCGACTGTCGACTAAGCTTGTTACCAATGGCCCGAATCCCTTTTGGGGCAACAATATCACTTAAGCAAATGATTTCAGGTTCGGGCGTTGCCTTCTTTCCTTTTTTGTAGGTAACTTGAACTTCAGGCTCTAGTCCAAAACTTAGAATCAATATCTTACTCTTAGGATGGGGATCGACAAACTCCTCCCGTTTACCAAGTGTCATTTCCGCTAGCGAAAAACGCTTCACATAGTAGTCTTGTTTTTCACCGTGGTAATACACGCAACTAACGACTTCCTCACCTTGAAGTTTAGCTACATGAACCAAATCATCATCCAAATAGATTTCCGTGCTTGGTTCATAAGCTTCGATAACACCCTTCTTATAAATGGCAAATAGTTTATCATCGGAGGTAAACTGACCTAGAGACTTTCCCTGGCCATCTTGGTTTAGCCTGCGCTCGCTTTTGTTAAACCATAATTCAAACTCAGCTCCTGAAGGTTGCTCTCGCTCTAAGACCTTAACTTTTACGAAGGTATCCTTACTTATCAGTTGACCTTTTACCCCTCGCGTCTGAATAGGAATCTCGGAAAAGTCCAACTCCATAGTCGCCAGGGAGCTACGTTTTTTATCTTTCAAATGGAGTTCAACAACTTCGTTAGCTCCAAACTCATTACTGCTTAAGTGAAGTATCCGCGAGCCTTTCGCCCCCTTTGTCAGATCATAGGATCGATCACGCGTAATTGAGCTTATAGGAAATCGCTTAGCGTAAATGGGGCCATCTTTTCCATCTTGGTATAATACATGATAGATCGTGTCTTTATCGCCTCTTGTAAAGATCCTCACATCCAAAACCTGCTTACCAATAAAGGTTTTGTCAGAGACCTTTGTCACCTGGAATTTTCCGTCTTTGCAGAAAGAGATGATTTCATCGAGATCGGAACAATCTGTAACGAATTCATCTTTTTTCAGTGCCGTTCCAACAAAACCCTCGCGTCTATTGACATATAGCTTTTGGTTAGCGACAACCACCGCCTTTGCCTCAACTTGCTGAAATTCCTCGATGGTAGTTTTTCGCTCCTTCCCCTCTCCATAGGTTTCTTTAAGATTCAGATAGTAGTCAATGGTGGTTTGGGTAATATGCTTGAGCTTTTTTTCGATAGCCCTAACTGCAGTCTTAAGCTTTTTGAGAGACGACTCGGCCTTTTTCCGATCAAACTTAGAGATACGTTTTATCTTGATCTCAGTTAGCTTTGTAATATCGTCATCACTAACAGAAGCAGCCTTATCATCAAGGCAACGGGCCAATCCTTTTCGGATAGCTACCATCACTTGATCCCAGGACTCAGCTGTTTCAATCTTGCGATAGATTTTTTCTTCGATAAAGATGATCTCGAGCTCAGCAAAATGAATTTTTTGTTTTAACCCATCTCGCTCAATCGCAAGTTCCTGCGACAGAAGCTGCTTTGTCTGTTCGACAGAATGCTTCAAAAGGTCTGTAACACCAATAAAAGATGGTTGATCATCTTTGACCACACAGCAATTGGGTGAGATACTTATCTCACAGTCAGTAAAGGCATAAAGAGCATCGATCATCGTATGAGGAGAGATTCCAGCGGGCAAGTGAACCAAGACTTCTACCAACTCCGCTGTATTATCTTCGACTTTTTTTATCTTGAGCTTACCCTTATCCGCCGCTGAAATGATAGAATCAATCAAACCTGATGTCGTCACAGCATAAGGTAATTCATTGATTTTCAAGGTTACATTATCAACAATCTCGATATTGGCTCGAACCTTAACCTTACCACCTCGTTTACCATCATTGTACTGAGAAACATCTATACTTCCCCCAGTCTGAAAGTCAGGAAAAAGGCTGATATTTTCATCATTCAGATGGCAAATACTTTGATCAATCAGTTCATGAAAATTGTGAGGTAAGATTTTCGTAGAGAGTCCTACAGCGATACCTTCAACACCAGTGGCCAGCAACAAGGGAAACTTAACTGGCAAAGAAACTGGTTCCTTATTGCGACCATCGTAGGATAACGACCATTCGGTCACCTCCTCTTTGAATAGGATCTCTTTAGCAAACGGAGACAGTCGCGCTTCAATATATCGCGGAGCAGCGGCTCGGTCTCCGGTAGCGATGTTTCCCCAGTTACCCTGAGTATCAATTAGTAGATCTTTCTGAGCAATCTTAACTAGTGCATCTTCGATAGCCATGTCGCCATGAGGATGATAGCGCATGGTATGTCCGATAATATTGGCAGCTTTATTATATCGACCATCCTCAAGCTCATTCATGGCATGAAGGATACGCCTTTGCACAGGCTTTAAACCATCATCAATCCCCGGGACAGCCCGGTCGAGGATCACATAACTAGCGTAGTCAAGAAACCACTCCTCGTACATGCCTTCGACGTCATCAGAACCTTTTCCACCGCCCGAGATACCACCAGGAGTATTTTGTCCATCGAGTGGGGCCCTTTCTACTGCTGGATCCGAAATCGTCATATCATTTCCTCTGAGTCTAATTCGCTGCGTAGATTATCAATAATAAATTTTTGCCGCTCCTGAGTATTTTTTCCCATAAAATACTTCAGAAGTTCAGAAATCGCCGTTTTCTGGGTTAGGCGGACCTGTTCGATACGCATATATGCGCCAATAAACTGACCAAACTCTTTCGGGGAAATCTCTCCAAGTCCTTTGAAACGCGTAATTTCAGCTTTTTTTCCAAGTTTGGTGATGGCAGACTTTCTCTGAGTTTCATCGTAGCAATATATGGTTTCTTCCTTATTTCGCACACGAAACAGCGGTGTTTGCAAAATAAAGACGTGACCATTACGGACAAGTTCGGGAAAGAACTGCAAGAAGAATGTCATAATCAATAGCCGGATGTGCATGCCGTCGACATCGGCATCGGTAGCTATGATAATCTTTGCATAACGAAGTCCCTCTAGACCATCTTCGATATTCAGGGCATGCTGAAGAAGGCTAAACTCCTCATTTTCATAGACGATTTTTTTAGTCAGACCATAGCTGTTAAGGGGTTTACCGCGCAGGCTAAAAACAGCCTGTGTTTGAACATCGCGCGCTTTAGTCAAAGAACCTGAAGCCGAGTCACCCTCTGTGATAAAGATCATCGACTCATCTTGCCTCTTATGGGAGCTTCCATAGTGAACGCGGCAGTCCCTTAGCTTTTTATTATAGAGATTGGCTTTCTTCGTTCGTTCGCTCGCAATCTTTTTAATCCCAGCCATCTCTTTGCGTTCTTTTTCTGACTGTAGAATTTTCTTCTGCAGAGCAATGGCAACCTCAGGCTCGCGATGCAGGTAGTTATCAATCTGGAGTTTTAAAAAATCCACCACCCAACTTCGCACAGTGGGACCATCTTCACTGACTTTCTGAGAGCCTAGTTTTGTTTTGGTCTGGGATTCGAATACAGGATCCTGGACTTTGACACTAATAGCTGCAATTAATCCAGACCTGATATCTGCGGCATCAAAATCTTTCTTAAAGAACTCACGAATGCCCTTTACCACCCCTTCGCGAAGGGCCACTTGATGGCTTCCGCCCATGGTCGTATGCTGGCCATTTACAAAACTATAGTGCTCCTCTCCGTACTGATCACCGTGAGTGAAGGCGACTTCAATATCGTGATCCTTTAGAAAAATGACCGGATAGCGAATATCTTGACTCTGAGTGTTGCGCTCTAAGAGATCGAGGAGACCGCGTTTCGACTGATAGTCTGTGTCCTGAAAATGAATCGTCAATCCTGTATTCAGAAACACATAATTCCACACCATGGCTTCAATAAAGGCTAGGTCGAATTTATAATCTTTAAATATACTCTGATCTGGACGGAAGAACACCGCTGTGCCATCTTCTTGCCCAGTCCGGCTTAGATTTTTTTCCTGAATAAGCTCGCCACATGTGAATCGCGCCGTCTTCCCCTTACCCCCTCGATAGGAGGTGACTTCAAAAGCCTGAGACAATGCGTTGACAGCCTTGGTACCAACGCCGTTGAGGCCCACTGACTTTTTGAAGGCCTCTGAGTCATACTTACCGCCCGTATTGATTTTTGATACGCAATCGACGACTTTACCAAGAGGAATCCCACGACCAAAGTCTCGAACTAGCACGCCATCGTCTTGGAGGCTGATCTCAATACGGTTTCCGGCTTTCATGACAAACTCGTCAATAGAGTTGTCAATGATCTCTTTCAGGAGCACATAAATACCATCGTCAGGAGAGCTACCATCACCTAGCTTACCGATGTACATCCCCGGCCTCAGCCTAATATGCTGTTTCCAATCTAGAGACCGGATATTGCTTTCCGTATATTTTGCCTGAGCCATTTAGCTCTCCTATTACTAAACATAGCGACATAGTAGATAACAATCATATAGTGATCTAGGTGAAAATCACAACGGATCTTTTACTGATCTGGGTGGAATTATACAAGCTAGAGAGGGGAGGGTAATTGAAAGCAGCTAGAAACAAAAAAGTCCCAGTTGATACTGGGACTTGGTTTTTAACTATGTTGACGTACTTAAGAGAATGGTTACTGAGCGACCTCAATCAGCTCAAACCCTAGGTTAAAGCTATCGGCTGCATAGTCACCACGCCAGGTCGTTGCCGTCGCACCACCAGTCTGAATAATCTGGTCGGCGCGCACATCACTACCACCGAAGGTTCCATCCACCTGAGTATAGGTCGCGTGATCATTCTGGTAAAAATCATTGATCACAGGAAAGATTCCTTTGACATGAATCGGCTGAGCTGATTCGATGCGCATCTCTTTAATCCCGATGATCTTCTCTTGATCCTCTGCCTGAGCTTTCTCCCATAGAGTCACGATCACCTTTGCATCGACACCGACAAGTTCAGAGACATCAGTTGTGACATCGTAGAACTTCTCACTGAAGGTCTGAAGGTTTGGATCCGGTTTTGGTGTTAGGATCACATAGTTCACACGAACACCACCCTCACGCTCTGTGAGTCGAATTGTAGCGGGACCTGCTGCCAAGTTAAATGTTCCCGGAACTCGGTTATCGTTTTCATCTGTGATCATCAATTGACGCCATCCCCAGGCTTCCGCCGTGACTTCGGTGTCATTATCAAATTCGAGATCGATAGGGTTGGCAGCGTCTGTAATGTTACTAACAAACAACTGGTTCTGATCGTTATCGATCATCTTAGTCCGTACCCAAACGAAGTACTCGCCAGGAGTCTGAACATCAAAGGTAAACACCGCATTTCCAGCATTTTGGTTTGCCGGGTTGTTATTGTTCTGACCCAGTGTACCAGCCACATACTCGGCTAAGGCACCATCCGGATCATCGGTAGCAGGTGTCGCCCAGCTGTTCGCTGTCGTCGCCATTGTGATGGGACCGCCGATGTACTCGGCCGGATTCATCTCTGGCACATAAGGAGCACCACTGTTAAAGGCAACTGTCGCCGAATTTCCACCTGCATAGGTTACCGATGGTGGTACCCAACCAGCGGCTTTCATCTCAGCAAACCAAGCTTCGATTCCGGCAAGGATGGTAGCAGAATCTTCTACACAGTCACCCGACCAGCAGTTGTGCCCTGAGAGGACTTTTTCTACCGTCGAAGAGAACTCAGGTTTTTGATAATTAGCTCGGACACCATCTGTAAAGTAAGCGAAGGCATTCTCAGCCGTATCGTTTTGATTAGTCTCAGCATGATGACATTTTTTACATTGTTGTTCGATCACAGGCTCGTATAGGTTGCTACTGAACATCGCCAGTGAACCCGTTGGAAAGCCATTCGCCTGTTCCACGTCTGCTGCGTCGCCAGGCCCACCAGATCCATTATCGGCGCCTCCGCCGCTTGCACTAATTTTTGGTGGCTTTGAACAGCCTGTTAGCATCAGCATTGTGCTGAACAAAGCAATGATCCCTAGTCTTATAATATTCATGTTCCACCCTAATTTACGTCATAACAAAGTTATGTGTCGTCTCTAAGTTGTTTAACTCTGTCTCGTCGTACCTGCTCTGCTTTATGGCAGGGCACATAAAAACCTGGGGCTTTAGGCCCCAGGCATTAGTTGTGTCGCGTTGCTTATGCCTTTGGAGCAAAAGCTAGGTATTCTTGTTGGTTGAAAGGCATCTGAGCTCCAGCGTCGGATAGAGCCTTATCAAAATTTGCCATATTTCCTGAGAATGCAGCAAAGTTGTAAGCCAATGCTAGTGCCATCAAGTTCGGCGAGTTACCTGTTACTAGGTAAGAGGTATCCACAGCACCCGCATCCGAGTACTTACCGATTTGATTTTGGACCATTTCTGGAGCGGCTGCAGCGCCGATACCAAACATCAAGGCAGAACCTCGTGCACCTGAGTCAGATCGGTAAGCTTCGTGACCAGCACCGTCAAGAGCCGCAACAGAACCATCAGAGGTTACAGCTACCATCATCGGCACACTCTTACGGTGAGCCGACTCAAGAGCTAGACCAATAACAACACCAACAGCGAAGTCACGATCATTCTGAGCTTGACGTCCACGTCCGTGGTAATCGTATCCACCCATAACCACGGTAGCACCAGAAGCTAATCCGTCAGTCAAAAGCTTTGACATTACGATGGATCGCTCGTTGTTTTGATCAGCAACAGCTTGTTGGAAGGTCAAGTTTCCAAAAGGTGTTCCTGTAAGCATAGCATCGTTTGAAGGTCGCAACGCGTCTTCTGTATACTCTGTCAAAAGATCTTTAGCACCTAGGTATCCACAAGCAATTAGCTCTTGGACCTGCTCGTTCAAGTCTTTCTTGTTAAAAGCAGCAAGCTTAGACTCAGAAAGCTTTCCAGCTGTCTCAGCAATCTTAACAGCCGCTTGCTCTGATAGTCTTGTCGCAACCAAACCGGGATCGACAAGGTTCGCCAAACTTTGCTCGTTACTAACAAGAGCTTTTGGAATCGAAGGGTCAGCACCGATGTCCAATTCACGAGTACGACCACCTGTGTTACCATCTTGAACACCTGCGATACTAGTAAGAGCACCAGGAGTTCTCATCTTAGTCACAAGCTGAACTGGGTTCAGTGGGTTGTTTCTAGTATCGTCACCAGACGTACCAGCGATACCAGCAGCCTGAGTCTTAGCCTGAGCTTCAGGACTCATAACAGACTTCATACCTTGCATGATACGACTCTCAGGGTGAAACGGAGCACCAAAAGTCGTGTCTAAGGTAACATCTCCAGGACGGATCATGCTACCAAAACCGTTAGTACCGTAACCTTCTGGAGCATATAACTCTAATGCTGCGCCAGCTGCTTGCTTTCCGAAAACCATGTTTCCAGAGAGTCCAGCACCACCAGAAAGCTCAACGTGTAGGTAACCTGCTGCAGCTGCTGCATCAGCACCCTCAGCAGCGTCAGCCTTACATTTAGCTGGGTCGATACCGTAAGCTTTTGTCGTAATCGTAGAAAGAAGTCCTGGAACTGCCGCGTAAGCTAGTCCAGACATCAGACCGGCAGAAAGCAGGTCCCGACGACTTGTTGGAAGTTTATGATCAGCGTGAAGGATGGGAGTCTTCATTTCCTTCATGACTTCTACTTGTCGTTTCCACTGTGCATCTTGAGCAGCTTTCTGCTGAGCAACAGCGAATTTGGCCATGGCTTCTTCTTTTCTGTTCTTAAATTTCATACTTTGTTTTCCCTATCTTCAAATGTTGTTTTTTATTTTTGTTGTTTTTCGTATCAAAAACTTATGTCGATCACTTAGATCTTAGTACATGGTAAATTCAGCAGTCGAGATAACCGCAGCACAAGTACCCATGAATACTGCCTCGGGGCCAGCTGGGTTGTTTCCAACTTGAACAGCCTTCAAGGTATCAACAAGATCAACAACTGTAGCGATATCAGCTGTGCGATCGCCTTGAAGAGCAGTCTCTGGACCGTAGAAGCCATCTAAGATCGTTGACGCGTACTCAGCAGATCCAAGAGCTTCGAATCCCGCGATGTCTGTTGCAAAACGAGCTGTCAAAAGACCATCGTTCTGACTCATAACATCACAGTAAGTAGCCGCAAGCTTAGTCGATGCGGAAACCTTAGCTGCAGAGATAGACGCTGCATCAAAGTCCTTAGGTAGTGAAGCCAATTGTCTTTCGTACTCAGCAAGTACGTCTTGGTTGTTCAACTGAACGCCAGTCAAAGACTCGTAAGTCGCCGCTAGCTGACGGAAGTTAAGAAGGCCGTAACCTGCTCCGAACTCGTCTTCAACGTTTTCTTCATCTTCAACCACTTCGGCATCACCCGCGCCAGGAGCAGTATCTCCTGGAGTATCAGGAGTCGCAGTCTGCGCACCACCGGAAACTTTACTTTTGTTACAAGCTGAACCGAATAAGGTCAGTCCTGCAACCACTGCAAATAAACTCAATTTGTTTGATACTAGTCTCATAAGTCCCTCTTTCCTTTCTCTAAGTCTTCAAAAAAGGTATTGTTAATACTCTGCTGTCCCGTATCCTCGAAAGGATGTCCATGATCAATATGCTTAAACGAGGTGGCGACACCTCGTTGTCGCCAGGGCTATTTTCGTAAGGCTGCTGGTTCGGCTGCCGGAGCATCGAAAGACAGTTGCTCGCCACAAAGGGCCGCAGTGTTCTCGAAAAGCTTCTTCATGTTATGGCCTTCAGCTACGAATTGAGTTGCCATGGCACTGATATTGGCTTTTGCCAAGTTCGTTGTGCCGTCTTGAAGGCAAACCACCTCATAGACTCGCTTAGCCATACACTGAGGGAACATCTCGGTATCTGCCATAGCTTGACCCCAGCTTTTCGGACCGTTACCGGACTTGATCTCTTTAGACCAACCGAGGTTTGCATTGGTTCCTTCATACCAGATGTTCAGCCAAGCATCGCCTGTGACAGCGGCGCCGTTGGGGAAGGTATCGTTGTTCCGGTTCACTTTAGGTACCGGTGTTTGTGAATATGTAATACGTCCTGCTTCTGGATCAAAGTCAACAAAGGCAAAGGCCGATGTCTGCGGATCCATACCGGCGTGGCAACCCACACACTCAGTTCGGAACTTTTCGCCATCACCACCTGGAGTTCTGTCAACGTCACGCCTAACGTAGATATCAGGTCTTGTCACATCAGACAGCTCTTCCATGTCCTTACACAAGTAGTTGATAAATGTGTAACGAAGTGGCGAACGGTTGGTCCCATCGTTATAGAATACAGAACCGTATCCCCGTAGAGTGTAGATACCTGCTTGAACAGGATACTGCGTCACGGCAGTTTGTGTTGACTGAGTCAATGAACCAGCTAATGGCTGCTGCCCAGTTCTAACAAGCTCTTCCAAAGCTGCGTAAGAATCATTATTCTCTGGAGAATAAGGCAGGTTTAGGCCTGCATTTGGAATATAGACAACATCATCATATAAGATGGTTCGGTAATCGAGTCCATCCCGAATAAAACCGACTATGGTAGCCGTGTAATCGGAAAGGTTTTGCTCGATGAGTTCTTCACCCTCATTAGTCTCAGGGTCAGCGAAGTTTCTCACTGTCCTCGAGTAGAAGAAGTCGTTAGCGGTTGCAGCCTGAGCAACCGTCAACAATGCAGCGTTTTTACCTGCATCATCTGTAGCCGCAACGTAAGCAGCTGCCCAGTTCTCTAAATCGGCAGCCGGAGGCGGAACACTAGCTAGTCTTTTGTAAACTGTAGATACCTTAGCTCTTGCAACCTTCAGAGCATCTGCCTGCCCATAAGCTGTAAAAGCTAAACCACCAAACAACAGTCCCGTGATGATTGAAACCTTCATACTTTACTATCCCCTATCTTCATGCAAAGAATGCCTAAAGAAAACACTTTGATCTGTCATGCATACTAATATCGGTTTTTCGCAAGGAATCTTTAGACAGAAGGGAAAATAAAAAACTTTCCTCAATACTTAAAACTAGTTAGAAAAACGATCAGGCCGGATTTACGAAATCATACTTTTCGCAAAACAACGATTCCCAAAAAAAAACAATCATTGCAGACGATTGTTTTGAGACTTCACGGGTAGATTGATGACGGTGTAGGACCTGCCTTCAAATACCGAGCTGAAAGTGGGCTCGAAACCTTCATATCCCCACCTTTTCCATCAATTTTGCTAGACTTATAGCTAAAGGTGAATTCGATGGAGGACCTATGAGCGATTTTTTGCACCTACTCATGTGCCCAAACTGTAAAAAAACCCACCTGAAGGATGAAAAAAAGGCTCTGGTTTGCACATCTTGCGGGAGTGAGTACCCCAAAACCGGAAATGTAGCTTGGCTCTTTGAAAACCCTAAGGGTGAAATTGCCGACTGGCAGAATCGTTATCATCTATTTGTGGACATGACAGGACTTGAGGTTCAGAAGCTAAAATTCGATAGCCAGTCTCCTAATATTTCCGGCAAAACGAAAGACCGTCTGCTACGACTCATTCAGGCGAAGACTGAGCACAGCCGGGAGGTTGCTCGGATCCTAAAGCCAATGGACGTGAAAGAAGAGGACGGACCTAAGTCCGAATCTCTCGTCGGTGGCACAGAATTACCATCAACCCAGTCTCTCATGGGTTACTATCAAAACGTTTGCCGGGACTGGTCCTACGGAGACCAGGAAAATGCTATATGCTTGGAAAAGGTAGAAGAGGTTCTAAAAGAGGATAAAGTCTTAAGAAATATGGGAGTGATAGGCTCTGGAGCCTGCCGCCTTGCCTTTGATATCCATCGGAAACTAAAACCCTCTAACACGATAAATACAGATATCAATCCCTACCTTTTGCTCGTGGCGAGCCGATTGATTCAAGGTAAGTCAGTTTCTCTCTACGATTTTCCCATAGCTCCAATAAACTTGGAGTCCACAGCAGTGAAACTAAAATGCAAAGCCCCAGAAATCCTTTCTGAAAACTTTCACTACTGTTTAGCAGACGGCATGAATCCCGTATTTGCAAAGCAAAGTCTAGACTCTTTACTCACGCCTTGGTTGATTGATATCGTACCTCAGGATTTGCAGCTCCAGGCATTACGATACAATCACTGCCTAAAAGATTCTGGTCGATGGGTTAACTTTGGTAGTTTGTCTTTCTATCACAATGATCAGAAGATTTGTTACAGCATAGATGAAGCCCTAGAAATTGTCGAAAACTCAGGATTCAAGATTGAGGCATATAGCCATGATGATATTCCCTATCTTCATTCACCTTACAGTTGCCAAAAAAGAACCGAAAAAGTTCTCACTTTCTCCGCAAGAAAAGTAGAAAGCAAAGAGCCGCCGGCAGAAGAGTTCACCTTCTTACCGGATTGGTTGACCAATACCAGCCAACCGGTACCACGGGCGGACAAACTCAATCAGCAGCATATGGTCCATTCCATGCTCGGTAATGTATTTTCCCTAGTAGATGACAAAAATTCTATCGAAGATATTGCTGAGGCTGCCACGTTCCTTAAGTTACCCAAAGACAATGCGGTGGCAGTCATAAAAAATGTCTTAACTAAGTTCTTTAATGACCATCAGAAGGGAAACCAGTTTTAGCAGTTTCCAGAAAAACCTATGAATCCGAGAAAAACTTGTCTTCTAAGTATTTGATGAGTGTTCCAAGGTTTTTCGCATCGGCGGAGGTAAAGGCAGCTGGGTCATCAGAGTCCACATCGAGAACCGCTTGCGTCTGGCCTTGTTTGTCGATAATAGGCAGAACAATCTCCGACTGAGTGGTACTCGAACAAGCGATGTGATCTGCAATCGCATTAACGTCGTCAATAACCTGAACCTCTTGCGTTCGAGCTGCCGCTCCACAGACACCACGCTGAAAGGGGATGACAAGACAGCCATGCCCACCCTGATAAGGCCCCACTTTTAGCAGCTCTTTAGCTACGGTGCGATAGAATCCAGTCCAGTGAAAATAACCGAAGCTGTGATGAAGTTCACAGGACACAGTAGCCATGGCGGCTACCCAATCAGTCTCCTGCTCAAGAAGAGCCTTAATCCTAGCTATAACGTCTTGATAATGTGAGTCTTTTTGGGTATCGGAAGCACCAAGGGAAATCGATTGAAACATAAGTAACCACCATAGTTAGAAACGGTGACAAATACCCGTCACATCTGGTTTATATTATCCATGGCAATACTATATGTTTGAGGAGGTGTATAGTTGATTCTTACATTTAACTTCGACAGCTTACGCCTTATATTGAAGATATGCACGTCTAAGGTCTTTGACCCTACGGAGACGTCTTTCCAAACCTTCCCGATAAGGTCTGCCCGAGAGATTTGCTTGCTAGGGGCATTATTGATGAGATCGAAAATCATCAGCTCTTTCGAAGTCAATTCGGTTTGAAGATTATCTTTGGTCATAACGCGACGTCGCAGCGGGTCCACAGAAAGATCAGTGGTCCTTTTGATCACACGATTAAGCGAACGTTCAATTTTAACTAGGAGTTCAGATTTATTAAATGGCTTAGTCAGGTAGTCGATCACCCCTTCACCAAGACAATAGCGAATAATATCCAAATCGTCGCAGATGGATACAATCACAATAGATAAGTCGCTAAGGTCTTCTTGAGGTAGCTCATTCAGAAAACTTACGAATGAGCCATCAGGTAACCGTAAATCTGCCAAGATTAGCTTGGGTCTTTCGACTCCAGCACTGAAATATGCGGATCGGAATTCATCTAAGGTCTTAAAAATCTTGTAGTTGTATTTATGCTGAAGAATCTCTTCATAGATGAAGTTACAGCCCTCATCGTCCTCAAGTATCCAAAAAGGGATCTTGCTTTTGACGGCAACGATAGATTCAGTATCTTCTTTCATCCTAGAGTACATTAGAGTTCCACCTGGAAATAAATTGCTATTTACACTAACCAAGAGCTACGTAATTTTTTTCGAAAGTATAAACCTAATATATCTTTAGTACGATTCTGTCAAATGCCAACTTAAGAAATGATAAACCGCGGAATATACCTTCTAAACCTCGAAAAAATGATTTTAAGGGATTCCTATTTGTCCTACAATCGCGACCTAATCTGATGTACTAATCAAAAAACCGAGTAAGTCAACTTCTAAGGTTTAAAACATGGACTACGTAGATATTCCGCTTAGGTCGTTACGGCCAGATACCTTGAGACGGGTTGTTGAGGAGTTCGTCTGTCGTGAAGGCACGGACTACGGAACGATAGAGTTTAGCCTCGAAGACAAGGTGGCTGCTGTTATCCAACAACTAGAGAAAGGAGAGGCCATATTGGCTTTTGATCAAAGATCTCAGTCCTGTACAATCATGACAGCCGATCAGTTTCTAGAGGCAAGAATTCACACAACCCCCGACCTATGAGCGACAAAAATAGGTAATTGTCCTTGCTGGTGCCACAAAAACGAACGTTGTAAGCCACTGCAACCTAACTGGAAGGTCCATCCTTTACCCCGCGGTAAGAAACATTCTTAAGTTTTGTAAACGGTGACCGATGCTTGCTTATGTAAGTCGGAAAATGCCTGTTAGCCCTGACTAGAGACCGTGGGGACTTTACGCCGCGATGGGCACTGGGAAGGGTTACGAGTGGAAAGATCAAAGAAACGGCCTGTGTTATTTTATGACAGTCACGCTTCGAACAGGCGTAACGCAGCCACTGTTTTCGCTGTGGCTGGATGCGAGGTCACCGTTGCGAAAAACGAAAGTCAGTTTCTGGACCTTACCAAAACCAAACGGTACGACCTTTACGTGTTTCCGATTGAATACCATGATATATTCATCAAAATTCGCAGTTCTGCCGACAAAACTCCAAGAATCCTGCTTTCTCAGTCGAAAATCAAAGACCTAAAAAAGCTTTTTGGCGACCATATCTCGACAAATATTCTGGCAAAAGGTCCAAGCGGGTTAGTGAACCCCAGAGATTTGATTACAACCACCAAAAAGATCTTTCATGAAAACATTTTTGGTGTTGAGCATTATTTAAATCACGGGACGGTATCAGAGATCTATCACGTCCGTGACTCAAAAGAGAGGCATGAGTATCTCGATGCCCTTGATGACTACTGTAAGTCTTTTCACATCCGCACGGCCGTCAGGCAATCGGTTAGTCTATTTTGCGAAGAATTGCTGATGAATGCTATATACGATGCGCCAAGGGATGAAAAAGGGGTCGGCATGTACGGTCACAAATCCAGGCGAGACCGTATCCTTTTGAAACCCCAACAAGCTGCCCGGATGGAGTTTGCCTGCGACGGCGAAAAACTTGTGGTTTCCGTCTCTGATCCTTTTGGTGCTATTACATGGGACGTCGTTCAGAAATACTTAGCGAGGTGCTTTTCCTCAGAGCGAAAAATCACCAATCTTGATCAAGACGGTGGCGCCGGTTTAGGCCTCTACATGTGCTTTACGGCGGCTAATTCGTTCATTATAAATGTCAGTCCAGAAGAGCGTTCCGAGTTTATCGGTATTTTTGATCTCCAGTGTTCGCCAAAAGAAAAGAACAGACTCTACTCAAGTCTGCACTTTTTCTCTACGGAACCAAGTAGTCACATTCCAAAACTTGTTTATAAAGTTAAAAACAAGGTCGGATAAACGAAACGCTAGGCAGATTTCAAAAAATAATCAAAGAAGAGAGTTTGCGAAGATAGTCGGATACGCCCCCACTCAAGGTTAGGAGGGCGCGCTGTAGATGTGATTAGATCGGCTCGTTAAGAAAGGCCACAACAGTTTCGGCTTCAGCCATGTTGACAAACTGCGGGACAGTACCAACCGGATGAAATCCGTTATTCTGGGCGGCAACGATTTGAGCCGCATCACGGGAGTTTAGCGTCGTTTCAGCCGCAGCGCCGTGGCATGGCATGCATCGAGCTTCGTAGACAAGCTTTCCATCCTGTCTGGCTTTTAGAGCTAATTCTTCAGGAGTGGGCTCTGCCTCTTCTTCGACCTGCTCTTCTTCGTTTTCCTCTTCTTCACCTTCCGGTGTTTCTGATTCGTCTCCTTCAGGGGTGGTCTCGGTTTCCTCGCCCTGATTCAGATCAGAGTCCGTGCCCGAAGGAGTTGCGGACGAAGCCACCGCTCTCTCGTTTTTATATTTTGTTGCAGCAGGCGTGCCTGCGTCGCAAGAAATCGTAAATAGAACAAAAATCCATGTCAGTGCGTGAAAAAGAATTGTCATAATTGCCTCCGTGGTATGTAGCCTCAATATAGCAACTTCCAAGCCAATATAGCCGCGCAATAATTTCCGGCGCTTAGGATCTTTTTCTATGACAGTTGTAAATTCCTTAGACAGCTGAGCGATGATTTTTGACAGAGACTATCGTCTCAATGCTGTTAACTTAAGGCTGGATTCAGCTCCCAGTACCAGTTAGAACCGTAATATTTATAGGTACTTCTTGGTGATTTGATCACCCTTTCGTACTCCCTCGAGAACCGAATTCGCCTTTGTGTCGTCTTGTTGATCAGGCCCTGTAAGTAGCGAAACATATATTGAAACTTATCGAATGAGCTTGCTAGATACCGAACTACGAACAGGTAGCATTGTTTGAAGTTTGCTTTTTTGTAGACTTTTGCCTGAGGCTGGCACGGCTTCTGGCCGGCCAATAGCATGTTTGCTTTTGTGCAGTTGATGAGCCATAACTGGGTATATAGCTCTTGTTTTATTCCATTTAAAGTTTTGGAGTGCCATTGATGGGACTTTGTCTGGTCGGTTAGCTCTCTAAAAAACAGCTCTATCTCCCACCTACAGCGATAAAGGTCTGCTAGGGTTTTGGGATCGCAATGCCTATCAGGTAGGTTTGTTGCAAAGATTAGAGTTTCTTTGGATCTGCGATGCTGAAACTTTATTAGCTTGACCCTTTTACCTGCGATCTCGGTTGTAGCCTCAATTTTAATTTACTGTTCCATATTAATTTTATACTA
>JABSRP010000118.1 GCA_013215145.1 Pseudobacteriovorax sp. | reverse complement strand
TCCATCGCCTTGGCAAGTCCGTGATCTAGAAGGGCTTCTTCGATTCTCGTGAATACATCGAGGTCAATGCCGGCGCTTTTTACGGAGCCTTCTTCGTCGGTGATGTATGGCTTGGCAATTTCCATGATGATTAGAAGTAGGTCAGTTCTGGCCTTGGGGCAAGTCGTGTTTTCTTTCCGTCGAATGATGAGGTGACCTGATGGCGGCGCTAGCCGACATTGGGGCCACCGGCTGGATATGGGTGGCCGCTGGCGTGGGATTGGGTGAAGGAGTGGTGCGTCATGCCGCTTTCTATTCGAACGTCAGCAGGTTCAGGTCTCGATTGGTATCCGGCGGGGAAATACTGGCAAAACTTTTCTCCGTGCCTTGGCGCCTCCGTGAGAGATTTCAGGCGACGGATCGGTCGGAGCGATAGATGATCGAGCCGCGGAAGGCGCAGAAAGGACGCGGAAACAGTTTCTTTGCGTCTTGAGCAAGCGCAACGAGCGGGCGTAAGGAAGATACTCTTTTGCCACGGATAGGTGCAGATGAAACTCGGATTTGGGTGAGAAATACTTACTTTCGTGGGCTGATTATCGGGGCAATATTTCGTCGGATGCGAAAAAAAACGGGGAAGAAATTCTCTGCGTTAAGACGAACTGATTCTTATGTAAAGAGGCTATTCTCTTTTACCCCATATCGTCAGAGGTCAGACATGGAGTGAGGCACCAACCTCACGGAATTGTCTGCACCGATTTGTTATGTGTTCGTACGAATTTCGACTTCTTCCACACGCCTAACATAACGTCCCGTGCCCCATCACTATTATAGGTCATATTTGCACCAAAATCATAACCGTTTATCAGACTAGAATACATAGTCTGAGTAACCACGACTTTCCCATTAGGTGCTTTGAGCACAA
Organism: Pseudobacteriovorax sp.; assembly: GCA_013215145.1. Taxonomy (GTDB): domain Bacteria; phylum Bdellovibrionota_B; class Oligoflexia; order Oligoflexales; family Oligoflexaceae; genus DT-89. The sequence goes on along the minus strand of JABSRP010000118.1, from coordinate 3,519 downwards.
TATTATAGACTTCAAACTTCACACCATCAATTTCTTCTATTTCTATTTCAGATGATTCGACCTGGATCCCCTGGCTCCTATCCGTCTCCAACAATACGTCTTTCAAGGCACGATTGTTCTCGCTCCACTCCCCTTTATATTCTTCCAAAAACGGCTCAGATGTTGACTGAAATACGTTGAATTGATCTTTCTGAAAATGTAGTAGATTCTTCAATCCGTCAAAATCGAAATCTTCACTAAAAGCATCTAATAACATTTCTTTTCCTTTATTTTCATAACCGTCAACCTGTTCTCGAGTCAAAAGCTTCCAGCCATTGGGAATTTCCATCGTCCAACCAATTTCCTCACTACGATATACATTTTCAACGATTTCTCCCTCGTCAATTTGATCGTTCGGATCCAATTGTCCACACGCAGTAACTAGAAGAATCACCGCAAACAATGATAGTATTTTTGCCATTTCCCACATAACAGTTAATATTATATCAACGAATCGTCCTGATAATTCTGGGGATTTATGTTTGTTGTGATGGCGAGATGGAAGTGGCTGAACATCATGTGCTTGGTTGTGTGCTTCGCGTGCGCGGATGGATAGCTTTTAAAAGTACTTTGGTATATTGGGGCGAGGAAAAAGATAGTGGGTTGAGGCCTTTGGGGTAAGAGTCCGCTTGGATAGGAATGCGCGGGATTGCGACGGGTCAGTAGTGGCGGGTTCGGGTTTCTGGCATTTGGATCTATCCGCGAATGAACGCGAATTAACGCTAATGGTTTCTGCTATCTTCATACCGTGAGAATTCAGTCCAAATCATCCATATTTCGACTAATTTGATGGGTCTGTTGCTGGCCAAACTATAACGCGGTTGAGCTTCTTGTGAACTAATTGTCATTCTGCATATTCTTTACGCCTCAGTGTCTTGAGCGAAGCGGGCGTGAGACTATGGCTGTTTGAGCGTGAATTTCTGGAATGAGTATAGATTCTCTCTCGCCGGCGACAGGGGTCTCTCCAGTGGAATTTAAAACGCATAGGGCATGCGTAGCGTTTCCAAGATCGAGGCCGAGGGTGTAGGTGTCTTTGTTAGCGTTTTCCATGATGAGAAGGGATCAGATTCTGTGCCGCCTTCTCATTCATTCTTGTTCGGCTATTCCTTTCTGGCCCAGAGTATGGCTCTACCACAACCATATTCATAAGGCTCACCATCGGTGGATTTGAATTCGCCTAAGATGACGAAGCCCGACTTCTTAAGCATTTCACGAATGTCAATGGCGCTGCTAGTGTGAGTGTACACATCAAACCACTCAGAATCGAGTGTTTCGCCATCAGGCATGGTGGCGCTCACCTGCTTCTTTGCGTGCCATATTCTAGCCTTTTTGTCGTAATCAACAACTTGGATCATCGACTTAATGACAGTGCCATCATCACATCTCCCTTTGGGGGATTTCCAAGGTCGTGGTTCTGGGTCGATCTTACACCAAGAATCGGGTAATTCTCCATCCATATTGTCGTTCTCAATATAGAGATACCCGCCTTTCTGGAGAGAGCTCCACGATTTAGATACCATCGCTAGATGCTCCTCTTGGCTCCCGAGTTGCCAAAAGCAATTGGCTGCAAGAATTACGGCTGAATAGCCTATGGGCCAAGACTCGTCTACGACATTTTGGCAAACCAATTGATACTTCGGTGGTCTATCAAATGTGGCTCTGTAAATCCTTTCCTGCGCACGCCTCAGCATGCAGGAAGAATAGTCGAGTCCATGCACCTCATAGCCTTCGCTAAGAAGTGGGGTGAGTATTCGACCAGAGCCGCAGAACGGCTCAAGAATTCGGGTGCACCCCTTGCCTTTGAGTAGTTCAACTATGAATTGGACGTCATTGGTATAGCTGTCACTCTTGTCGTATAGTTCACATGAATACGTTTCTAATCGATTGTCGCCAATCGGGTTGTTTATGCTCATCTATGTTTCCTGAATGTATGTTGATTGGATGTAGTGGTGCGAAGAAGTGTTTCATGATGTAGTCCTCCATAATTTGTGGTTGTGGTCTACTCGGTGTGAAGCCGAACGTAGAGCTCTGGCGCGCCGTTAGACGTTGTCCAGAAGCGACTGGTTCTGGTTTTTTTAACTACTTATCGATGCGTAATTCGCTTGCATTATCGTTCTTCGCTTTTTGTCCACAAATACTCGAAAAGGTTGTCGAAATACTCTACTAAGTCTGGTTCATCTGACAAAAAAACACTCGCTTTCCCCCTAGGGACTGCGTGATCCCAGCCAAACAAAACTTCTTTTGGTCGATCATCTCTATATTCGACAATCGTGAACTCCGTAAATTTGACGTCGGCCTTCAACTCTTTTGCGGTGTAAGCAGTCCCAAGATTAGCGTCTTTGAATAAAAAAAACGATGCTCTCGTATCTTCATTATACCTGGGGTCAAGATGTCGCGGTAAGTTAGTCTGCTATTCTTTAATGGATCTAACACACTGGAAATATAATCCTTATACCAAGGTTGCTCCATGTATTCATTTTTCACCTGAGGAATTTGGTCCATAGCACACACGCAAGTGTTTCGAATACGAATCATCTCTGTAACTCGACTAGTGAAATATTCAAGTGCCGATTTCGGTGACGAGAAAACGCGCATTCGAGAGCCATGCAGTTCTTCTTTATAACGGGTAGCTATATCAGAAAGTCGTTTTTCGTTTGAAGTTACAAAAAAGTGAATTTGAACAAAAACTGAAATAAATGTAATCAGTGCAATTAGGCCGATAGCAAGTGCTACATTATTACCGCCGACTGCCTCTTTAATAAAGGAGGCGATTATCACAATAGTGGCACAAGTCGCTACTATTATTGTGCTTAAGTGTTTTCTCCAGATAGGCTCATTCATATTTATTTTTCAGAACAGTTAATATTATATCAATGAATAATCCTGATAATTCTGGGGATTCATGTTGGTTGGGATGGCGAGATGGAAGTGGCTGAACATCATGTGCTTGGTTGTGTGCTTCGCGTGCGCGGATGGATAGCTTTTAAAAGTACTTTGGTATATTGGGGCGAGGAAAAAGATAGTGGGTTGAGGCCTTTGGGGTAAGAGTCCGCTTGGATAGGAATGCGCGGGATTGCGACGGGTCAGTAGTGGCTAGTTGGGGTTTCTGGCATTTGGGTCTATCCGCTAATGAACGCGAATTAACGCTAAGTTTTCCTGCTATCTTCATACCGTGAGAATTCAGCCCAAATCATCCATATTTCGACTAATTTAATTGGTCTGTTGCTGGCCAAACTATACCGCAATTGAGCTACTTATGAACTAATTGTCATTCGGTATATTCTTTGCGCCTCTGTGTCTTGAGCGAAGCGGGCGTGAGGTGATTGCTGTTTGAGCGTGGATTTCTGGAATGAGTATAGATTCTTTCTCGTTGGCTATCGTGTTCTCTTCTACGATCTCTCCAGTGGAATTTAAAACGCATAGGGCATGCGTAGCGTTTCCAAGATCGAGGCCGAGGGTGTAGGTGTCTTTGTTAGCGTT
>JABSRP010000117.1 GCA_013215145.1 Pseudobacteriovorax sp. | reverse complement strand
CGAAACTCCTCCAGAACCTGATCTAGATTTATATGAGTGCAATCCTCCTGAATTATTTCATTCATATCAAAACCGAACTATTCCGACTAACAGCGAAGAGTTTATTCCAATTGGAATGGTCTGGTTATGTGACGGTGCCGATGCGTTAGTTTATGACAATTTAAGGTTATTACAAATTATTGAAGGTTGTGAGGGGGTGACATTTAAGGATTGGGAAAAAATAGATTCTTTCATTGCTGCCAAACCTGAAAATGCAACTCCTGGTATCTGCAGATTTACTGTTCAAAGTAAAGGACAGCCTTTGGGAGTTGAATACACTATCGAAGTAGTTGATGAGTCCTCCGAAGACTAATATGATGGTGCTTGAGGCATCAAGGAAAAAAATTAAGGTAGGAGACCTGTTTGTTTTCCAGATGTCTCAAGAGCCGAATCTGTATCGATTTGGTCTCGTCATCAAAAACGATTTTAATCTCGGACCTTTTCCTAATTGTAATTTAGTTTACTTATACGAAGCTTGTTCTGAGAGTATAGATGAGGTTCCAGAGTTGAATAGGGAAAAGCTCTTAATTCCACCATTTGCAACAAACAACTTGGCTTGGTCAAAAGGTTATTTCTTAACAATTAGTAATATAGTACCGAGTGAAGCAGAAGTTTTCTCAGAACATTACTTTCGAGATACAAGTGGCAACCTCTACAATGAAAGCGGTGTTAGGGTAAAAAAAGCTCACGAACCCGTGGGAATTTGGGCTCTACGGAGTTATAGAACAGTCGACGATAGTATAAGTGAGGCTTTGGGAATTCCATTAGTTCCAGAAGACGAATAGTCGTTTTAAGGTCAGCTTGGTTCACGCGAACTAAGCTTGGCCGAGGAACTCCGTTATCTGCTCAAAAGCTTCTTTAGCATCCTTCTTGACAATCAAATCAAAAAGCTCAGCCTCATCATCAGGCAAAGAATCGACATTAGAATTAAGGAATATTGGCTTATCAAAACCAGCCTCTCTTAGCTTCCTGGCAACCTCAATCCCAGTTTCACCATTTTTGAGGTAGTAGTCGCAGATTGCGTAGTCGTAGCCTTGTGCTGAGCTTATATCGAAGCTGTTTAAGGAATCATGAATCTCAAGCTCTCCGGGGCCGTACAGGCGCTTCCACTGGCGTTGGTAGATGCCCTCGTCCTCGAAGAGCAAAGCTTTGACTGAAGAGGTTTCTGCCTTCTCAAGATCAACGCACTGGCTTAAAAGCATAACTAAGTCGTTTTTGCCCATAGGTTTTGGAAGGAAAAAGTCAGCTCCGGCTTCTATTGCCTTTGGCTGGAATTCAAGTCTACCTCGATTAGAATGGATGCAAAGCTTACCTTCATAACCAAACTCCCTTAACTGTCGGCATATCTCAAAGCCATTTTGATTGCCAAGCCGAAGGTCAACATCCAAAATAACTAGGTCAAAGGATGCGCATCCATTTGCCAGCAGTGTTTCACCACGACTGAACTCCTGTAGATTGATAGGGGTATCCAAAGAACTGAGGCTTGAGCGGATATAGTCGCTGTATATCTTCTCATCATCAACAATGGCAATGTTGCAATCCCCTTTCTTGATCTGCTCAAGAAGGATAGGATCTACAGCATCATCATTCGTTTTTTCAGGAATGAATGAAGGCTTTATCAAGAAGTCTTTTGAATAATGTGGAAGTTCTGTTTCTTCACCTGGTTTTTGACCAATCCGGGCTGGAATGGTAAATTTAAATCGAGTACCCTCGTCTTTCGAGGATTCACACCATATTTTTCCATAGTGAGCTTCGACAACCATTTTGGCAATAGCCAGACCGAGCCCTGTCCCACCTTTTTTTCCTTTTGTAAAAAATGATTCGAACAGCCGAGCCAGGTCAGTAGGAGAGATGTAGGTATTGGAATTACCTAAAGTAACAGTACTAAAGCCCTCATGAGGCATCGTCACTTTTATCCAGATATCACCCTTTCCTTTCATATGCTCAATTGCATTACCGATGATATTGGAGAAGACTCGTGCGTACTTAATATGATTTATATGCCAGATCAGACTGGAATCAATTTCGTACCTCAGATTGATGTCAAGATCATCTTTAAATCGAAAAAGTTCGATAAGGATATCCCTTACAAAACCACGGGCATAAATATCTTCCTTTTCCATGGCTGTATCAGATCCGATCGATAATACATCTTGAAGCATACCTTCGACCGAAGCAATCGCACCAGAGATCGACGGTATGTTTTCTGTCAAAATGGCTTTACTTTCCTTCTCTGATGGAGTTTCGTCAATCATAGAGACCAAAGCTTTTATCATAGAAAATGGTTTTCTTACATCGTGAGCAAGCATTTGCGTAGTATGCGCTATAGCTTGGGATCTTGAAAACTCGATCTCTTTCAATTGTTCGAACTTATATTTAGATTCTCGTCGAAAATATATGAAGAGGTAAATAAATATGAATAGAACCCAAGGTATTAGAATGAGATCGAATTGGGCGAATAAGTCAATGTAGAATAACATCTCAGAATGTATTTCATTCTCCCCTTCAAAAAGATAGATAGGTTGTTTGTATTTTATAAATCTGATCCAAAGCCATTTTTCTAAAGTAGGTAGTCTTTGGTTATAGTGATCATCAACGTTGATCTTACTTCCATTAAGGGGCCAGTGAACCACAATGGCTTCAATCTTACTATCTTCCTGAACATGATTGCGAAGCTGAACGATAACTTTTTCGTTACTTCCTTTAATCAAGTCTTCCTGATATTGTCTGACTAGTGACTTCGAAATCTCAATGGTGCCGAGTATATTGACGCTGATTAAAAATATTAATAGCGTGAAAAAGGACGCCAATCCCGCTAGTGCAAGAGATAGGTAAATATTTTTGTTGCGTTTCTTCATTGCTCTTAATCTTCCTCAGAAGGATATAAGCTTGCCTAAACTGCTTTATTTTTTAATTTCTAGGTCCCATAGGGGTAAAATCTGAACACCCTTTGGAATTTGTGAAGGATTAAGTTTAGGGCCCACTAGTGAAATAAATGGCTTAGAAGCCATGGGTATAACACTAACCTTAGAGGTAAGTGATTCAAAGTGAAGCTTTCGATACTTTTCAAGTCTTTGGCTAGCATCGTCAGTCGCCGCATATTCTTGGACCCAGCTTTTCGCTTCCTCCCCACGAACATAAAAATACTCTGCATTGATCACTTTCGCAGTTGCTGATGACAGAGTTTCATATGCAGAACTGCCAAATGCGACAATTGCCAGATGAGGAGTTCTAAAATCATTGGGCTCTCTTCCAGCAAAAGATGGATGTGCAAGTCCAGCTTCATCAATTTTGTAGAGCAAATGATCGTTGAGAGGAGCTAACAACTTTCGGAACGATTCCACTGTCGAGGCACCCATTGATACTTCTAAAATGAGATCGTCAGGCCAAGCACTATTTTGTTTTGTCCAAAAATCAACCACTTCTTTCTCTTTTGGAGGTGGTAGATGACCAAAAATTCCGACAGGTATCAGCTGATTTATAGCACGGCCGTAGGTCCCTTTTTCTTTACTTAATTTTTTTCGAAACTGAGCAATTCTTGTCCTGAGGGCAGCAGCAACCTGAAATTTCTGCTTTTGAGGAAGTGCCAAACCTCGGTTTGTAAATTTAATTGCCAGTGATGTTAACTCGTCAGAAACTACAAGTGAAGTACCTTTAACTTCGTTACTAAGGTTCTGAATATCTTTCCTAGTGAGTTCATTGTTGTATGGAAGCAAATCGATTTGACCGTTTCGTACCAGTGTTTTTTGTTTCTCGTATTCTAAGCTACTATTGTAGCTTAGAACTTCAATTGTTTTTGCTGTACCTTTTTTGTAGGGAAGATGAAAGTTGCGTTTTAGGATATATCTATCACCATTCTTTGTAGAGCTGTTAATATAAAAGTGACCAGTCGTATTTGCAAAATCTGTTATTTTCAAAGTTTTCGAGTCATACGCTTTTTTGGGAATGATTGAAAATTTATCGCTAGCAAATCTGGTGATAATTAGAGGAGTTTTTCTTTCAAAAGCGAAAATAACACTATTATTCTTGATTCTAATATTTTTGCAAGGGTCATTGATGGATTTAAGTCCTCCCGGACATAGTTCTTGGACCAAGGGAGTTGCATTTTCTGGAGCCACGATAAATGAACGTTTGAAACTTTTGATGACAGTATCGGCATCTATGACCTCACCTGTTCTCGTTTTAATATTCGGTTTTATGTCAAATATTAAGTCGTTTCCGTTCCAATAAAATCTCTTAGTTAATCGTGATCTGAGTTTCCCTGTATAGTCATCAATGTAAATAAGCGGTGAATATATAAGGGTGAAGAATTGAGACGTTGGCCCTGTATCGCTTATTGCTGGATCAGAGTTTTTAATATCGAAAGTATCCGGTAATGCTGTCCTTAGGGTTTGACCATTTAGTTCACAAGTTATTGCTATTAAAAAAGTAAGCATGAAAGATTTTGGTTTCATGAATAACGTCATCCTAATAAGGTTAAAATCAGATATCTAGTTTATGTAGTATAGTAGCAAAGTTGACAAGGTTTCTGATACTATGCCGACTTTGTAGAGCGTTGATCGTCGTATTATTATGAAGCCGTCAAAATAGCTATTGCCTGTTCATAATGGGCAAATCCACGATTCTTGGCTTCAGCAGGTTGGCAAATCGCTATGTAGACCATTTTTCTACCGAATAAAATCAACTAATGTGCTACTTCTGCCCATTCCGACTTGATTTGACCCTAGCTTGCTGGTTTGTTTGATCCACTTCATCGGAGCGAAGCGACGTAGCTC
>JABSRP010000116.1 GCA_013215145.1 Pseudobacteriovorax sp. | reverse complement strand
TGGGTGGGTCAAACAAAACCGGTAAGGGTGGTCCTCGGATTCCGGTTAGGGTGGGTCAATGATTGTCGTGACGGGCACATAACTATGGCGATGGAAAAAATCTGCACTTTACCTGAAAATGAAAGAGAGAAGTCTTTCAAGCTACTAGTCTCGCTGCTAGGGGTATCTGACGGGCGCCGAAGGAGTGAGGAAGTATATTGTAATCATTGGTGGCACCGTGACCTATCTGATGATGAAGTGGTAAGAGATATTTTGAATAAAGGCGGATAGCTAGAATGCAGGTCATAACACCCCGGAGCGCATCAAACCCGCTGGAGCTCTCTTCTATCAAGACCTAGCTATAGCTTTCCGAAAATTTTGCCCCTTGGCCTAATATATTTAGTCGGGCAAGTCTGGGTCATCCTGAGCAAAGCGAAGGATCTCGACACCTGAGATTTTTGTTTCAACGCAGCGCTGATAGCAATGGATGGGAAAGACGAGATTCTTCGCTTTGCTCAGAATGACCTAACGCAAAAAACTCGCCGAAGCGGGTCTCAAATGAAGCGTTTTTTGGGGCCGAAAAACAGGGTCTTTTTCAAACCGTCCCGGTTTTTCGTCCCACTGCACGAGATCCTTCGGGTAAACCCTCAGGATGACGGGAGAATGATTACATCATACCGCCCATGCCGCCCATACATTTGAGGAAGATACTGATTTGCTACCATTTAGTATCTTCCTAGTTTAATTTAACTTTATCATGGAGATTGCTGCCTTCGACTTCATTTGTTTGGTACCGAAGTAGATTGATCGTTACCTAAATTGGTCCGAATTTGGTCCGATTCTACATTTACTTCTTTATAGTGTGGGCTGTTTTGTTGTCTAGCAGGTACACTCCAAAAACATTGTTTTTGACTCCACCCGCAAACCAATATAGATGAGCGAATTGGTTTAAATTGCCTTGATAATGTACTGGATCTAATGCATTTGGGTTGTTAGACATTACAGGTAAATTCTTTCCATATGGCATGTATATCTGTGCTATGACCCCGAATTCTTCATTTGGGAGGTTGGCGAATTTCTTTTGCATTTTTGCATTCGCATATCCTTCAAGAAGTGATCGAAGTTTCGAATGGTCGTCAATCAAGTCAAAATTAAGATGTTTAATCTCAATATCCATATTTACGGGTTTGCCATTATGTTCTGTTTTGATGTCACAAGTTTTGGCACCTGAGCCGATGTTTTGGTCAAACCCGAAGACTTTGTATCCCCTGTCATACAACAAAAGAGCTAAACTGACTTCGCCAAAAACGGACCAGAAACAAGCATCGCCAAGATCCCAAGCAGAATTCCAAAGAGGCCCGAGAACTTTTTTGAAACCGGGAAGAGAATTGAATTCTTTGCAATACCTATCTAGGGTTGAAAGAGTTGATATAGCAAATGGCTTTCCTCTATTTTCTTCGCCAGATATATTGTTCAGTAGAGTAACTGGTAGGTTGACGTGGTCCCAAGTTTTATCACTCCGATTATTCAAATACCATGAAATTTTTTCGGGAGAGATATTGAATTTTTTTTTACGGGGGTATCCGTCCGGTAGTGCACTCTTCAAATGAGAATATTGATTAATAGAATTCTCTAAGGTAGTCCAAAGTTCTTCTTCATTGAGTTCGAGTGTTATTTTCAAAGCTATTCTTCCTGTGAGTCCATACCTTTTCTCTTTGGGTCTGTAAGCCAATCAGCTAGTTGATCTATAAACAACCAAACATCTTCTGATCCGGGTTTGACATAACTTCCATCATCTGGGTTGTCTCCCAATTTTTCAAATATTTTTATTAACCAGCCTGGTGCTTTACCAGTTACACCTAAATTTTTGAGCCACGACTCAAGTTCGCCGCAGGGTACGACACCTAAACCGTAACTTGATAAGTTTTCAAAAAGATCTTGTGCCGCTGGTTTCTCAGCATCCGGTAGAATATCTATTCCACCATCTTTTTTCATGTCTTTACCAGAATCCTCGAGCATTTTTTTAATCGAGGCTCGGATCTGACCTAATCCCGCATGAGCAACCTGTGGTATTCCTCCGCAATCAAGAAAGTTTGTCCAAACTGTGCCCCCTTCTTTCAATATGTCAACATCAACAATCCCGGCGGTTGGAATCCCGAGTTTTCGAAGTGGGCGTATAATCTGGTGAACCGTCTGCTTATTTTGTGCATTTAGAAACAAACAGTTTGGAATTCCTCTCTTACCTGGATCTGAAATGAGTCTATGATTAATTTCATCATAGAACGCTCTATCCGCATCACCCTCTGTCACCACAACTGATCCGTAAAACAACCCGTTTAAAACCCCTGTTGAGCGAAGTAACGGGTTTCTAATCAGTTTCAACAATTCATCACTCGGTAGTACACGAGCAGAAGGGATTTCTTTTTGGTAGGTCAATCTTACTATCGTGACAGGTACACCAGATTGAATACATCCCATTAAGAAGTTTGAGCTATGGGTTGAGACAAACAGCCTTTTGTGATTCTCGCTTGATGCTATAGCCATTTGACGACCTAAAAGGTACGACAGAGATGGAGCTAGAAACGCCTCTGGTTCATCGATTAGAATTGAACTTGGATTTCCAGCTATTATTTGGGTAATAATGCCGGTAAAGGCTTTTACGCCATCACTTGCTTGTGAGATATCCATTGCATTTGCATGGAATTTAACAGCATCATCGTGAATCCCCCGTTCCTGCATTTCGTCAACTGGCTCATTTTTAGACAGCCTGATTCTTATTTTTCCCATATCAGTCGGGTCTAAGACGAAATATTTACCGAAAGCTTCATGGACGATATCTCGGACCTTCTTTCGTTTAGCATTATCAGAAAACAATGTTGCAAGAACGTTTCCCGGAGGACCCTGAAGGTTCCCCATACCCTGTGGCTGAACTAATTGCATTCGATTATGCCCGTTTAGGAGCAGTGTATATAAATTCATGTATCGTGAACAATAGTTGGGAAGGTTTGAATGTGGATTTTGAATTGCTTTAATCAGTTGATCTTCATTTACACGATGCCTGTTATGATCAACTCCAACTAGAATTTCACCTTGTCTCAAAACTTCGTTTTCTCTTGGAGTTACAGAGATGTTTTGTACTAGGGTTGTTGCATCTTCTTTGCTAGTTCCTTCGAATTTTACTCGTTCAATTATCGCGTGATTAGGATGGCCCTTACCTTGAGTAAGGAAATGATGTAGCTCTCGAAGGACTGTACTCTTTCCCGAATTATTTGGTCCGACGAATACTGTTATATTAGAAGGATTAAGAGTTAGGTTTTCACTCCCATCTTTGATCCCAAATTTTAGATTAATCTCGTTGAGCATGTAAATCTCTTTCGGATTTGTGCTGGTTTTCGAAAAAAAAGGCAATTAGTTCATCTACCAAGTTAGATGGGAGGATTTTTTGATGTGCCCGCTTATTTTGTTCAGAGCACCATTGCTCGAGTTTTTGAAAATTCTGCTCAGATATCGAGAATGTCTTGGCCACTTTTTTTGGTCTTTGCGTAATTCTCGATTCTAAAACCTGAGAAAATGTGCGATTGAGTTGCATCTTCAGTCATCAAATAGTTGCAATATACTTCTCGGTTTCCTGTTAAGAATCTTAATTAGAATTTTCACAAGATTTATAGTTTGGCTACCTGTGCGCACATGGGAAGAGAGAATAAAGGATGGTATCCTCAAACAAATCTCTTAATGTTTATGTTTTTCAAAGTGTCCGGTGCATTTAAAGTTTTCAAAGAGCAATAGGGATCTAATGGCCAGCTTCAAGCTGGGATTAAATGACTGTATTTGACGTATTTTTTCGCTCGCTCTAGGTCGCTGGGTGGCTAAGAGTACCTTAGTGCTCGAAATTAGCTAAATCATAGGTCACCTCCGAAAAACGATTTTGCAACCTCAGTTATGTCTATTTTGAAAGACCTTAAACTACTTCACTATTTCGCTATTGAATATATAGACTGTGCAGTTTACAGAAGTTATGGAATGCCATGAGATTTTACCATCAATGCTTGATATTCTCCTGATTAAAAGATCTTTTAACTTAAATTTTTTGTCTGTGGTAATTCTATATTGGGGTACACCAGAATATTGAGGGGGATAAGAAAGCCGCATAGATATTGAACCAAATTTAATTGCTTCTAACCCAATACGGGTCTTTTTGTCACTTTTATATAGTTCAATTTTGTTGCCAGTTACCACAAATGATTCCTTAATTCTATGAGTTTTGGTCAAGAATATGTCAGAATTTTTAATCTGGAGACAATCACTTCGAAATTTGTCAGAATTCCTCCGTTCTATTTGCAACGTGTCCTTAGTACTGTTTGAAGAATTCTCTGGTTTACTCCTGGACATATTTTTAAGCTCCGAATCGGCTGATGCCGAATAATTACTGTTAACAACACCGGGGTTGGTATCTATTCCAAACATAAATAGTGTTACTATCTTTATATAGAAGTTTAGTTGATACATACTTTTCACCAGTAAAAATATTGTTACGTGAGATACTTCCGACTCACAACAGTTTACCAAATAACCTCATCAATGGCGGAAATTATGGAAGTGGCTGACCTTGAATAGGACGGTCTACTAAAGGAAGGCTCTCAACTATATAAATTAAAAATTGGTGTGACATAGATACTGTCAGGACAGTTTTACACGAATTCAGAATAAGATTAAATGTTAGAAGTTTTTTTGGGCCGCGGGGCGGGGGTGGTGTGTGCTTCCCGGCTCGAACCTATATCAAATGAGGCCAGATTTAAATGGCCTCAAATGACTCTTTTCGAGCCCTGACGATCCATTTACAAACTAAGATCAAAAGACAGCCATTACGACACTAACCCCAAAAGACGTACCATTTAAAAGTTGAGTCTCAAATCCGATAACGTATTGATTGGAGACTCAAATG
>JABSRP010000115.1 GCA_013215145.1 Pseudobacteriovorax sp. | reverse complement strand
GTGCAAACTTGGCATCCTGCTTAATTTTCATTACCTGGTATTCTTTGTTTTTGGAAAGTTCCGCCATGAGTTCTGCGGCCGTTTTGCCATCACTTAGCTCCTGGGATATACTTGAGATTAATTCTTCCTGAGGTAATTTCTTTCATTAGACGGCCACTTAGTTTTGTACTTGGCCTTACGTAAAGATCAAAGTTAAGTTTTTCTCTGCATAGCAATGTCTGCTGTCCGGTCAATCTAGCTCCTCAGCAAAACTGCTGCTTTCTTAATTGACTATATATGCTCCGGTCGTAACGAGTAGCGCCCTCGTAATTGATAGGACGAGGACGGACACAGTACTGCTAAGCAACTACCATCGAAGCTAGGACCTAGCAGCGTTGGATCTGGTGAGATTGTTCCCTACCTCACTAAAGAGTTGCTATCTGGATCAAGGGCAATTGCACTGCAGCGCATTTAATCGGAACCGTATTTGATGCACCTTAACATAAAAACCCCGCCTCTTTCATAGACGACGGGATCCTATGAGAAGAATAAAAATATTACATTAACAGACTTTTTTTCAAGAACAAGAATTTGCTAATAGGTTCCAGGTAAAGCTACATCGATCCAAGATTCATTGCCCCAAGTATGTAAGGCACTCCAGGGCACCGGGCCCGAAACAGTGACTGATTGTAGAGTCCCTTCAACAAAATTTGTACTTCCTCCGCCATGGGGTCCGACAGTTAAAGACAGGCGAGCATCAAATTCGCTGCCATTTTCTAATGCTCCCGAAAAAAGCGGAAGTTCGCTTTTATATCCACTAATTTCATCGTAAGCAGAATAATCCCAATCCCAAACAAATGATATTCCCCAAGGGCTTAAGACTGTAAAGTCAAAAAACAAGTCCCACTGACACGTATTATCAGCAAAAGTGAAGCTCCTAGCTCTTAAAATTAAATCACCATACTCTCCTTTCCCTGAAAAACAGTCCACAGGGAGACTTTCAGATCGAAGATCGATAATATTGAAGCCAAGTTTTTTCACAGGTTGAATAAAGTCCTCATAGGTTTTGTTGATCACCTGACGCCAATGGTAGCTGGGAAGGTTTTGAAGTGTTTTAATCAAGTTCCTAGTATCGCGGTCGCCGAGCCCTTCAACTTCCTGGACGAAGCATGAGCTAATAGGTTCTTTTAGATTGAGAAGACATTTTTGCGAAGCCAGGACCGCTGCTCCCATATTGCGGGTCTCCGTTCGTTGTTGGGTAATATCGATGACGAGAGCCTCATTCTGTTCAGTAGTAGTGACACCACCAACATAAAGCCCATCAACGGGTTCGGACTCGGACCAAAAAATTGAATGGTCTATCATCCCCTCAGCTGTCAACCAAAAATAGCTGAGATCTTCGATGACACCGCTCAAACTTGATAGGGCAAAGGCCCTTTCCGGAAGATCAAAAAGTAGGTCCTCAATTGGAAACCCGAGTTCATGGGAATTCATAGTCGCTCCGTAGGAGCTGGTTTTCAATGCAACAGGTTTAAAATATTCTGCGTCCGCCCCGAATATACGGTCAAAGTTACTAACGTGATCGAGTACTTCGAGAAACGTAAGATCTTTAATATCAGGATTAAACCCATAGGACTCCATGTCAACGCTAATTTTTATTTCTTTGCCATTTATATTCCCGGTAACAGATTGGGAGGCTTCAAAACCTACATTACCATCAAAATTGATACCTTGTAGGAAGCCAGCCAAACTATCAGCCATTTCCGCACTTGCATCTTCATTGATCGCTGAGGTGCTGTCGGAATCACTTCCTGCGATGCCAAAGCTTGCTCCTAGTTGGGTCAGTATATCGCTTTTAACTTCAGCCTGTAATTTGGAACTGGTGGAGGAAATACGAAAGCGCATTTTGATCCATGCACCTAACTGGGTATTCGATATGTATTCATTACCGCATGCTCGATACCAAGCCAAAGCTCGTTCCACACCGGCGGGAAACTTGCTATTATTTTTAAGGACATCCTTTCGTAAATATGGATCACTGGATTGATCGTAATAGTATTCTGGTCCAAGATATCGAAACATTACGGTGAAATGGGTTTGGTTCGCAGATGTCGATCCACCCAAAACTGTGTCTAAAATATTTGCCTTCATGGATGTTTCGTCAAGTCCTATCCTAAACGGGATACCATCGATGGGTATTTTAAAGTCAGCATCGATGGCTCCAGAATAGGTGGTGTCATAGGTTAATTTAGCACCCGCTTCAAACTGATATTCATCATAGTAGATGTGAGCTTCAACATCTCTATGATTGGTTTTGACAATTTTACTTTGCCGAAACTTTGGTTTCTCGTGTAAATGAGAGAAAACCGGTCTAAGATTAGTTACACAGCGCATGCGATCGGTTTCGGGGATGCTGACCCCATGTTGTTCTGAAGGCAGCCCTTCGAACCCTTCCAAAACCGATACACCGTAGCCGAGATAGAGAGGTTTATTTCTATAAGGGAAGGGATCAGGTTTATGATGTACAGTCCCATCTGTAAGAAGAATTTCATGATTAAAAAAATGGTCTGGAACATCGATCGCTTTAACCGGAGCAGCGGCCGTTGTACCTAAGACCATAAAAGCAAGAATGTTTTTTTTCAGAGGATGTTTAAGTTTCATTGTTGATTTCTCCATAGTTTAATGAATTAGTCACCCAACTTTTAAAACGTCATGCTGCGATTGGTCTAGGATCAATATCCTTCAGCCCAAGTTTTCACTCCTAAATGAGGTCATTTTGAGAGTAAAAATGCCATTCCTCAACTCTCACAGTTCAAAAAAAGGCGTCATATTATAGACTTAATATTCAGGAGAAACCTTCTTCCCTTCCACTGCTTGATAGACGCCGTTGAAACACCGAGGGTACTCGCGAGTGTCTTGGTGGAGTGCTCGCAGGAAAGAGCTGCAGCGAGTTTTCTTAGTCTCGGTGGGTAGATGGTCCTCTTGCCCGCTGATCTCGATCGATGATGGGCAAACTTTTGGGAGAGGCTTTCAAGTTCAATCTTCATTGTGACTCCGTGGTTTAGGTTCACGGATATCTCATCACAACGACGCTAGGCAGTCATCCCACGCGATTCTGTGCGGACACGAGGTATTCGCCAAATACTAACTCTCGAAAGGTTTCCTATGATTAAGATCACAAGTAATATCGTTTATAAAGATGACGGAAAAGTCAAAGTATCAGAGGTTGTTGAGAAAGGCGATCATCAGATGGAGCTACTTGATTCTAAAGTTTTGAGAGTAGGTTCAAAGTCATATCAAGAAATCTAGCACACTTCGGAGTGAGTGCTTAGTTTAGACTTTCCGGTTTCGAATGTCGCGGGGTAGCAAATCAGGAGAAATTAGCTGAAACCAAACGAAACTTCGTTTGCTACACACTAAAAGCCACTGATTCACTGCAGCGAAATATCTTCAATCTTGAAGTAAGGTCTCTCAATTCAGGTTCTGTTATCGAGCTGAATAAATACTGTTTCCATCTGTCCAAGATTAATCCTCCTCTTTCCCAATTAATGGAGGTATCGAGAAGGGGAGCGGTTGCCAATTGTTAATTGAATCCATACTGACTTCGTATGTTCCTTTTTTCTCAGCACCCATACTGAAAAATGTCTTTTCAAATACAACTTCCTTATCATTTATCTCTATTGGTTTTACCCATCCTTTAGCTACTTTCTCGAATTCTGAGAACTTTTCTCCGGGTAAATCAATAAGTAGAACCCGTGTAATTGGTCCCTTTTGATAATCTGTGGTGAGCCATTCTTGGAGGGCTAGATACTTTGAGTCATAGGAAAATCTGTGATCGTACCCAAAGATTCTATTTGGCAGCTCAGCATCATTTAATTCAAGCTTATAGTATATAGGGCCAAAGCGGATCTCACCTGCATCAATGAAAAATACTTTGTATTTCTTGTTTAGAGACTTATGGATCATCGCAGTTCCTAGGTAAAATCACCCCAAAGTGTACACATCGTATCCGTCTTCGGCATATTTTTTAAGGCCGCAATGATGGCACTCATCAATAAGTATGTGTAAGTTGAAATTTAAAAGTATCTGCAAAGGAGACCCAAAGAAGTAGTCGCCGCATCTGGGGCATTTGAAGACCCTGAAGTAAATATTGGCGAAAATCATAAGGATGACAAAAATCATAAAATAGATAATCAAAGGAAGAAGATGCATATCCTCAGGCATGTAAGAGCCAATGCTTAATGGGATTATCCCTAAAGGGAGGTATAGCGCCATACCATAATAGAAGATTCTTCTCGACTTCTTATATTTACCCCATTGATGGGTATACCGACCCATTGATCACCTTTTTATTATATCAGCCTTGATTGGTCAGTGATCGGTAGACATAGAAAAAGACTTTGCTGAGATATTTATATTTCTAATATTACTTAGTTTTATCGAAACAAAACATCTGCACATACTGAAACATCTTGATCACTACATATCGAAGTAAGTATTTCCATTCTTACTTTTTATTTTGATTATTACCTAGTAAGTGGCTGCTTACCCCCATCGTAACGAGAGTGGTAATACCTTCAACCGGGGAATCCTCAATTTGCGAAACAGAAAATCTATTACTCGCCTCCGGGGGAGTTGTCCATCCACTCGCTATCAAACTTGGGAATACTCTGACGGTCTCCTTCTGGGGAAACAATGTCCTCAAGGTAAGCTTCTTTATGCTGAAGACCTGCACTCTGTGGCAGACCTTTTAGTTTATTCACAAGAAGCTTAGAAATATCCTCATATAAAATACCCTTGATTTGCAGGGACTGGCTATCTCTCTTGCGGCGGTGTGACTCAGTTCCGGGCAAACCATTAGCAGCAGCATACCTTGCCAGAATGTGATCAATAGAGCACTTAATCTTGGGACTAAGGGTATACTCGTTATCTATAAGCTCTTTCGAAATTTGGTGAATCTGGAACAATCCAGACTTTCTTTTGTGTGGTCTCTTACACAGACGATGAGCCG
>JABSRP010000114.1 GCA_013215145.1 Pseudobacteriovorax sp. | reverse complement strand
GGGTCGTGCTTTGACCCCCCCGAAATACGGCGAGGGTCGTGCTTTGACCCCCCTGAAGAGCTTTCGAAAAACCCCTATTTTTTGAAATAAAATAGATAGTTAAAACCGATTTTGCGAGTGTTGTTCTACTAAAGAGATTCTACTATCTGAAATTCTCCACAAAAATTTTTCAACGAGAAAGCCGCGATGTGGTCGCTAAAGCTCCCACGCTTTTATTTCGCGCCAGCGGGCGCGAGTCCTCAATCGCCGGACGGCTCAATCAGACTCCGGATCTTGGGGAAACTTTGAGATTGTTTCCCTGTACCGATCACCATTTGCGAATTTGATATATTTTTTTCTCTTCGAAATGACTACTCGCTTCGCTGCGTTCCTCATTTCTACGATCAAAAAACATATCAGCATTAGCAATGGGTGACGGACTCAGGGGAAACAAAAAAATAACCAAACTAACGTATATTGAAGGCTCCCCTTCCTTCAGGTGGGGGAGCCTTCAAGAGGATGGAATTTTAGTCTTTGAGGTATATGACGATGAGATTATCTTTTTCAATCAGTTGTCATCTACATACTCATTTGAGATCAAAGCTAGTCCTAAAGACCTAGATGATTTTCGTGACTTTCTGATGGAAGACTTTGAAGAGTTCTATTTTCCTAAACCAGGTGAATCCCAAGATCAGGTAGAAATAGACAAGATTGTTAATTAAGCGTCATACCTTTGAGACTATATAGTCTACTATTCCCTGAGCATCATTGATGATAATGTTTCTATCAAGATTAAGCTTCGAACCATCCCAGACATACATGGACCACATAACCCCATCTGATAAACATCCATGACTAATTGAATGAGATTTTAGGTAATCGATTATCTGCTCTTGGTGTTTTCCATGAAGCCCTGCTTTAGCTTCTACAATGAAAAACTCTTTGTCTTTGTGAGAGAGAAGAAAGTCAGGCCTTTTCCCACCATGGTTAGTTTGATTGGCTACGTAGGTATACTCTAAGCAACTTAGATCTTCTAGAGCATTTAAAACTCTAGCTATGATTTTGTGAGTACGAGTAGCTTCATTAGACTCTGGGTCAAAGTGATCAACTATGATTTTAAGCTTCTCTTTAAAATCATCAGGCAAAATGATTTCCATAGGAATCTCCTCCAAAGCTAAACTAGTCTTCTAAATCCTAAAACTTTTCTACTATCGTAAGCTGTGATGTTAACTAAGTTAGATTGATTTCCACCAAGACAGTAGATGCGCCTAGCCTCATGATCTTCTCTAACAAAGATACCAACATGGCCTTTCCATGACTTTTTGGATTCTCTCCAGAATATAACTAGATCTCCTACCTGGGGATTTTCTACTGACTCACCAATCTTTAGATACCTACGAGCTACCTGAGGGCTATCTGGAATTTCTAAACCAATCTGAATCATGCACCAGCCAATGAATAACCCGCACCAGTTAGATCCCTTGGGAACAACCAAACCAAGTTCAGACTCATAGACTGGATCATACCTGGTCCCATATCTGGATAGCGCGATTTCTAACAGGCTCATTGGACTCTCACAGGAACTCATCATTTAGAAACTTCATCGCATCTGACAAATCCAGCTCTCTAGCTCTTTTCTCCATTTCATCAATGGACTTGGTATCATCTAAATCCCAACTAGGCCCTGGAACATTTTGATAGAAATAGCGCTCGCCTAAAAAGGTCTTCATGGAAAGGTCATCCATGGCCATGTTGGCGCCAACTATGCTGTGCAAAACCTCCCTGTAGTGCTTAGGAGCTGCCCAGCCCACGTTAAGCCTTGCAACGTCGGAGAAGGTATCCATGTCATCATTTCCAATTGAGAAGCTCACAATGTCCTTTCTAGGCACCTTGTGATCGTAGTAGGGAGATCTGCAAATCAGATAGTTTTGGAAAGCGGCTGCATTACCAACTAGGCCGCCATCGGCGAGGATGTATTTGTGATGGTTCACCTCTAGGACTTTTGGCTTGAAGAAGTGAGGAGCAGCGCAAGATGCTGCCACAAGGGCGGATAATTTGCAGTCCAGCAGATGCTTGGCGTACTGCTTGGTGGGGTGATTGTGGATGATTAGGGGTGCCCGTTTTTTAAAAGGATTGTCGATATTGCCTCCCTCGTTCCATGTCGTCAAAACTAGGAGGTTTGGAACATCTTTTAGTCTTATACCCTTAAATTGACTCTCAAGGACATTCTCGAGGCGTTTAAGGTCGTATGGAGCACCATCTATGATCCTCCATCCCCATTTGCAAATGGACCAGCTCGGCAATCCACCGCGAACTTGGAAAACTTCTTCACAAAGTTCCTTGTACTTTTCCACGATCTCATGTGGCGCTAGAATCTCAGCGGCAAGGGCCGCAGCGATGATTGATCCCGTGGAGGTTCCAGCAAAGCTGTATATCCACTCTAGGTCTAAAAGCGGCTTCTGTGTGTGAGGAACCTTCTCGCGGCAAAGGCGATCAAGAATCACAGCGCTAATGATACCGCGCACACCGCCACCTGGTATGTTTAGAAGCCTGTACATACTTGGTCCCTTTCTTCGAGGTTGCTGGAAAAAACTAATCATAACTCTATCATTTGACCGTAGGGATTTTTTCGTCAAACTCCCGGTCAAGCTCCATATCTTTAGACTCAATTTCTTTTAGTAGCTCTTTGAGCTTTTCGTTTTCTTTTCTCTTCGTCTCACGAGTTTTTCTGTGCTCTTCAATACTCTTTTTGATCCGCTCAACATTTTTAGACCTAAGTTTGTTTAGCTTCTCAAGTGGGTCATAATTCCGTGAGTTTTCCTTGTCGATTCCAAGGGCAAAAGCAAAAAGATCTCGCTCGATCTTAACTCTCTCGATTTTGTTTTGAGCAGTACCAAGAAGACTATAGATCTCCCTTAATTCCTTGTCGTGGTCTCTATCCTCTTCTCGAAGCTGCTTGATATGCTGGGCCTGAACAGCTCTAAGCTGAGCCTCAAAATTTAGCTTAGCTTTAGCTATTGATTTTTGATAGTCGGTGGTCAGCTTGCTATTCTCGACATTTAGATTGATAACGTAGGCAACACAAAGAGCAATGGGAGTTAGGATGCTCATCCACTGGCCCACTGTTGGAGCCGACTTGAAGATTTTGTATAGAAACTGGGCTGTTTTAACGAGGGTAGTCTGATGAGCTTCACCACCTGTTTGGGGCTTTTTGATTTCGCTGTACTGATTTTTCTTCTTCTTTGCTGTCATTTTCTGTTCTGATAAGCCTGGGTCCATCGTAAAACCAGCTGCTTATATCTCCCTTTTTTTGATCCGATTCAGCTGTGATGATCCGGTATCCGTTTTTTCGTAATAGCTGTACATTTATATAAGAGTCAAGGCTTCTTGTCAAAACATCACTCACTGAAATTCCCATTTCTAAAGCTATATTTTCTACTCTTTCCTGCATTCGTTTATCTAATGTGAACTTCATTTAGCTAAGCTCCTAAAACAATTGTTTAGGTCACATCGTCACTAGGGCTCATGTTTGCATTTCTTCTTTTTCCTGTATAGGGAGCACAATTGTATGGAATTGATGAATGGTTTTTGAGGTTTTTTTTTCGGAAACATGCTCCTGATCATCTTGAGAATAGATCTAATCATTGATGCCTCCATTTTTCCACCGCTCAAATTTCAAGTGAACGATCTTTTAAACTCAAATCTAGACACAAGACTCATGAGAATTCTTGTCATGAGTATACGTGAAACAATTGCCATACATGTTCACCATACATGAAAAAAAGCAAAAAAATTTGCACTCCGCCGCAGCCATTTTTAGTGAACTTCAAATCAAATTACCAAAAAAATGGCCTTTTTTGCCCGAAAATGGCTCAAAAATTCAAAATTTCATCCTTTGAGTAATGGCCGTATTTTCTAGAGTAGCTGTATACTAGCTATACGAAATTTGATGATATGCCCTATTTTTAGCGTCTAAAACTATAAAAATACGATCTATTCTATTTTAGAAAATTCAGCCTCCAAAAACTCCATTTTGTCTTATTTTCACGATTTTTTTGGGAGAATCGTCGTTCAAGGAAATGTTTATTTTCGGTTCAGCATTTCCTTGAAGCCAAATTATTGATTGGCCGGCCAACATTTTTTGCGATTTTTTTGTACCCCCCTATAGAAATGCCGAAGAAAAAAGTACTTGACTGTAGAGTATCCTGACAGTTTTACGAAATATCGTAAATCATCCGATTCTTAAACCCAATTTTTTGGAAGCACCAAGTGTAAACAAAGTATGCATTGGCAACTATTTTTCGAAACCCGCTAATCCCGAAAAAACCAGGTAATAAAATAGTTTGAGCGGGCGCGGCTCCGTCTAGAAAAGGCGCCGCGCCCGCGAACCACCTTAGTACCTTTTTCTGCGATTGTACGATTAATAGCATTTGATGGGGAGATGCGGGTGATTTGGGGAAATGGGGGTTTAAGAGGCTGAAATGGTTGGGTAAGTGTGATTAAGCATAAGTTTAACCGATTTTAGGATGGGATACTGGGGGGATAGGGGAATGAGGGTTTTAGGGGGTGTGGAATTCGGTGAAACTGGGGTTCAGCCATATTTGCGCACATCCTTTCTTTTCCTCTCAAACACCGGGGGGTAGATTCGCGGAATAGACACTATTTTTTAATGCCTTGACCAATAATTAAACAGTCTAAATTTTCCTAAATATAAGTAAGAACAGGAGGATATGGTGAAATCTATTTTGGGCCATTAATTGCAAGGTTTTCCCTTAAACTTATGACTTAAGGGACGTACACTTGAGAAATATTTACTATCTTCCGCAGCATATCTCTCTGACCCGTGCGAAGGAGGTTTGGCGCGACCAGGAAACAGCACGTTACCAGTCCAACCCAACTTATATTGATGATCCGTGGCGAATAATAAGAACCTTTGAGAGAAGTTTATCCAGCCTGAGCGTAAAACCTCTTCCTTCAGGTGGAGGATGTAAGCGAGTGCTATGAGTTTGAGCCGATAGAGCGAAAATGAGTAGCATATTTAGTGCGGAGTCTTCTGATCTTCAATATACTGCCTAACTACTTCAATAGGTGCTCCTCCACAAGAACCAGCAAAATAACTAGGACTCCATAAGCTACCGCCCCAAAGTGAATTTTTCACCGATGGAAATTGTTTTTTTCTGATCAGCCTAGACGAAACGCCTTTCAAAGAATTGACCAACTTGGAAACGGAAACCTTTGGAGGGTAGTTAACAAGCAAATGTACATGATCCCCTTCTCCATCAAACTCTATCAGCGTTGACTCAAAGTCTTCACACACACCTTTGAAAATATCTTCTAGCTCAAAAAGTATCTCTTTAGTGAATACACTCCGTCTATATTTGGCTACAAATACCAAATGAATGTGAATATCATAAACAACATGTCTTCCAGTTCTTAAATC
>JABSRP010000113.1 GCA_013215145.1 Pseudobacteriovorax sp. | reverse complement strand
AAATATATTTCTGATCGATGAGATAGCCGCGATAGTCAAGATTCTGCTCGGTAAGATCGGGTTTTTGACTATACAAAACAGGAACATAGGAACTTGTGCGTTTTGATGATTTCTGAAGGGAAAGTAGCTTTTCATACCCTTTTTCTGTTCCCAGCTCGTCTAAATTGGCTCCCCTTCGGCCAGAGTAGAATCTGAGGGTTTTTAATACGTCTCCCTCTCTAACGTTTAGTATAGCCTCAGACTCACTTTTCTTTTGTTGGCGGTAGATTTCGGTAAGCTCGACGCCGCCAATTTTGTCGTAGAGTGTTTTAAAAAGTTGTCCCGCGCCAATCGGCTGTAACTGTGCCTCGTCGCCAAGGAAAACTAGTTTGGCACCTGCTTTATTGGCCTCTCTTATGATTGGCCTTAGTTTTAGAGAATCTGCCATAGCGGCTTCATCGATAATTAAAATGTCTTTTTTTGTGAGTGAGAGCATTTTTTCACCCAAACGGAAAGCAAAGCTGTCTAGCGTGAAACTATCTGATTTAATGCTCTCTTGAAGCCCAATTTTGGCTTTGTTCGACGGCGCTAAACCGTAAACATTATAGCCACTATCTTTAAAGGCTTCGGCTGCGGCTCCCATAGTGAATGATTTTCCTGCACCAGCATAGCCCCTGACCATACTTACAGCCGAGTCGCTGTTGCAAACCTCATTGATAGCTTTCCACTGCTCGTTTGTAATGGTCGGATAGCTAAGTTTTAGTGCGTCTAAAGAGCTTTGACCAACTCTATGAAGACGCTCCGTTTGCCGCTTGACCAGTGTTCGAACAAGATCGCGCTCCATGTCGCGTACACCTATACTGGTGTATTCGTCTTCTCCACCAAGTTTTACAACGCTTGGAGACGACATTACCTTGTCAATAGTGTCTGCAACCTGCTGAATACTGGCTTTTCCGATAAGCTGCTTAGCAACCGCTGAATGAAGCTGTCTTTGTGTAAACGTCGAGTCGGTTTTGGTCAGTTCCGTTACGGCATTGTTGATTGCAGATTCTGCCTGTTTTTGAGTAAACCTTGAGTTGTTCGGGGTTTGTTTAAGTTCAGCAACTTTTTCGGCGGTAAAACCAAGGGATCGCAACTCAGCTTTCCAAAGATCGAAATCGCGCCTGTTCTCGACTGCATCTTTGGATTGACGGGTTTCAAGCGCGGCTGTTGAAAGCTGCTTGGAGCTGGCTTGTGCGCGAGTAATTCCATACTTTTCTTGAAGGTACTCTTCGATCTGCTTGGTTCGCGAACTCATCTTGTCTCGAACTTCTTTAGACACACCGACAATCTCGAAACTATCTTCGGTCGGTTTGACTGCAAAGCCCATTGACTGAAGACTATTGGCAAGGCTTGCTTTGTAGATATTTCCGGCGGTCATTTTTGACTTAAAAATCCCCTGACCATCGAGGGTTCGCCATTCTTTATCGTCGCAAAATCCGAGATTGTTCAAAACCAAGTGATGGTGCAGGTTTGGCTCACCTTCACGATTCGACGAATGCAAAAAAAGAGATCCAATCAGTTTTGCCTTGATTTGCTCAATTCCGCCCGCTCCGGTACGCGAGTAGCCTTCATGCGTTTGAAGGTAGCTAAGGGCGTCCATAGCGGCCTTCTCAGCGGCTTTTTCTATCTGGTCCCTAACATCGCTCTCTGCTACAGCCCAGACGCAAGAGACCGATTTTGGGGCCGAAAACGTGAGATCAAATCCCCCTCTTCGGTCGTCTCTACCAGCATTTTTGACAAGTTTATTTCCAAGCTCCTGTTTTGGTTTATCTTTTTCTACGACAGGAGGTTCTTTTCCATCGAAACCGGCAAGTAGTGCTTTCATTTGGTCAGTTGTAACCGTACCTTTAAGGCCAAGTTCCTTCTTCGCTTCTCCAACCCATCTACCTTCGGCCTCTCCAGCATCCTGGCAATATTTTGTGTAGTAAAGATGGGCCTCTCCAGATCCACCGATTGGAAAAACAGAAAGCATGGGTTACTTCCTCCTAAATTTTTTTATTTTTATACCGGAAGCTCGGCCCTTTCGTTTCTTTTTCTTGCCCGTATTCTTAGATTCTTTCGTTTGATCATCAGTTGGGGTAGCAGACTTGTACTTTTTGCTCTGAGAAGACTTAACAGTATTGTTCCGTTCACAACTACCTCCTGACCCGCGAGGCCCAGATCTGTTCTGCGGGGTAACAGGTTCGTTCTCATTTTTCTCGGATTGATTTGAACCAGAGGAATGATGTCCAGTACCTGAGCTGCCCTTGAGAGATTGGGACGGCTGAGGGTTTGAATCTTTCGAGTTGGTCTTTCTAGGCGTTTTTCCGCTACCAGAGTTTACGTCTGATGATGCAGAGGCATTGGCCGAACCACTTTGATTTGACTGTTCACTGCGCCCTCCAGCTCTGCCACGATTCAGATTGGAAGGGGATAAAACAGATTCATCTGCGGAAGCTGATCCACTATCTGATATATCGGTGCCGCTGATTCCGGGGTCGGGTCGAGTCTCAGTGGATTGTTCTGATTCTTCGCTTGCCTGACCTTCGTCCTCCCTATGAGTTTGGTCGCTTGCTGGTTGGGCGGGTATTTGCTCAGGTTCTTGTGACTGCCCTTCTTGAGATTCAATTTCTTGTGCAGCATCTTCCGTAAGGTCAGCGTCTGAAAGCCAAAGAGCGGGAATCGCCTCAAAACTTGGATCAGGCATTGGCTTAATGCGAAATGAAAGCTTTATTATCGGCCAGTCAGAATGTTTAAAGTAGAAGTATGCAGGACGCTTTAAAGTCGGCTTAGGAAGGCTTAGAGATCCGCTAACTAAAGACTGAATATTGTTTTCTGATGAGACGTTCCACTTCCTAGTTTTAGGGTCCTTTTTCCAACGCTCCTTATTAACAAATTTAAAGCTCTTGGCAGCCGACTCTGACTCATCTCCCCCAGGCATCATACCAACAAGTTTATTAGACAAAACGCTCTCAATTCCCTTTCTACCTCCTTCTTCTTGATACTGGCGATCTGTAACACTGAAATCTTGCGTTCCCGCATGAAACCTAAGCCCCTTACTTCGCCCAACTCGCGGGACATCGATGAAGGTGGGAATCCTGCCAAGAGTCTGAAGCTCATCGAAAGATATCGCAATTTTAGAGTCCTCTTCTGGGCCATTTACAAGTATCTTTAAACCTGTATCGAGAAATGTAGTACAGAATGCTTTATTTAGGGCCTTATACTTCTTGTCTCCGCGAACAATAAGAACCCTTTTACCTTCAATACCATCGCGGCCAAAAAACTCATTAAGAGAGATCCTTTCTTGGCCAGATTGCCAAGCTCTCGCGATTGCTTCAATCTTAATTAGTTTTTCGCGGATTGTACCAAGAACACCCCGCGCCTGATCGATTTCCTCGTCCTTTTTTGCAAACATCTCAGCCTGGGGTCGATACTGCTTAACAATCTTAAAAAGTAAGTCAACCGACTGCATAGTGTCAAACAAGTCTTTGAAGGTCCAATTCTCTCCCTTTTCGTTTCGAAGATGCATAAATACAGCGGTTCCAAAATCGACAAAAGCGCCTATGAAAAACGTTGATTTCTGCTGGTCATCAAAGCTGCCAAGTAAGTCCAGGTATTCAACCATTGCTGCAGATGTATTGATGTCACGGCCAATGTGCCACGCGTACGAATTTTCCAAGAATGGTGAGACTATTACCGTATCGCTACGATCACCCAATACCGAACTGAAATCACCTTTCTGATCGTAGATAAGGAGCCTATACCCAGACATACGGAGAAACGGCATTATGAACCAATTATAAATAATGTTCGTTTTACCAGATCCGACTCCGCCAAGAATCAAAAAACCAGTCCTCAAGGCTTCTTCTATAATGAGTATCTTTGGGTGTATCAAAATGTAGTTTTTTATCTCGGAAAAACTACCCCTAAAAATCTCTCTTAGATAGCAGAGTCGAGCCACAAAATACGAGTACTTTGGGTCGTGAATTACGGGATCACCAGCAGAAATCGTTACATGGTTTTCATACTTTCTTGCCACCCAGTACGAGAATAGAAAAAGAGGGATAATAAACATGATACCGGAAGCAAATAGTGTGAGGGTAAGCAGCACCTTATTCACGTCTCGTTCCATTCGAAAATTCGAGAGAAATACCAGGGCATATGGCTCCCTAGAAACCATGAATAATCCGAAAGAAATGAGTCCGACTATTGCATTGGTTCCCAAACATAAATACAGATCTATATCAACCCAACTGAAGGTCCCACTATTAAAATCCATTGCCAGAAGCATGTCCGTTACGAATCGATCATAAAACGATGCTAGATCGTCATAGAAACCGATGTAGTTGATGACTGCTACTAGGCCAATAGAAACAAGGAAAATGGTTGCCGATAGCCGTCTTAAATCTGCCCAAAGTAGGCAAGGAATTGCAGTCATAAGTAGAAGTAAAAGCGAGACCTTTTGAACTATTATTATCACGTCCATTTAGGCGTCTCCATCGGGTTCTTCTTCGAGAATTTCCGAGATCTGATCGGTCAGTGTTTCGAGGTGTTTTTCGACAGACTCTTGGCGTTCTGAGTGCTGTAAAAGTAGCTCAATAATTTTGGTTAACTGGTCGGGTAAATCGTGGTTCGTATTGTCCTGATTTTCGGCGAAGATTTTGTTCTTTATGAACTGGGTTTTGTTCGTTGCACGTTGGGACTCCATGAGTTCGCTTAACTGCCTATTTTCTGCATCAGTTAGCCTTAAACTTATCGGATGGTATTTCATTAGATTTAGTCCTATTTCTACTGTAGTTATGTAGTTATATGTATTAATCTAATTTATTCAACAATATATGTCTATTGTAACTACATTTAACTACACGATATATTGTATTCAACTACGCCTCTAATTTCATAACTACAAATTTACTACATTATATTGAACTAGAAATCACGTTTTGCACTACACAAGATCACAGGATAAGTCACGTTTTTAAAGGTTTCTAGGGTCATTAAATCGGAAATATTCACGAGTTGTAGTTAAAGTGTAGTTATCACGTAGTGCATTTTAATGCATAGGTGTGTAGTTTTTTGGATCTGGGCTGCTTGGCTCAGATTTGACGCTCCGGTCGATGATCGGAGAGCAAACCGTTGGTGGTCGTCCTGACTATGGATTGGAAATACATAGGACATTCAGGGCGTGTATCAACGGTGGTCCGGCGGGAATTTTTCTTTGAAAAATTGATGACGGATGCACTCTGGTCGGTGAGCGGTTCTGGGTGGCGACAGGCTCGAAGAGACCGCAACCGGTTGAACCGCGAAGAGGGAGCGTCAAATAAGAAGAGACAGCAAAGCCCTTAATCCGGCTCCTTGGTCCATGGGACGATGGAGTGAACGGCGGGGCGATTGCGTATGCAATCGTTGTGACGGTCATGGAATGGCCCCATTCTATCAGCGGAGCAGGGGCGTTCCCCCTGCGGAGTCACTTCCGCTTGCGGAAGTACCAGGGGAGCTTGCTTACCGCCTCCCAGTGGGAGGGAAAGCTTGCTTTCGTGGAGGGCGTCTTGGCTTCTGCCCTGGACAACGTCCAACCGAAAAACGACAGGCTCATGGAGTGCACAGGGGAGCTTGCTCACCGCCTCCCAGTGGGAGGGAAAGCTTGCGTTCGTGAGGGCGTCTTGCCTTGGTTTTTGTGGACGGAGTCCAACTGAAAATCTCCTGCTTGCAGGAGCGTAACAGGTGAGCTTGCTCACCGCCTCCTGGGAGGAGAAAGCTTGCTTTCGGAGGGGGACGCATTTGCAACAAACTTCTTGCAATTAGAGCCATTTTGAGATAGCAATATTGTGTCGATAATAGTTATTACAAAGGTGAGCAAAATGGCAAAGAAAATCGCGAAAAAAAGAGCTACT
>JABSRP010000112.1 GCA_013215145.1 Pseudobacteriovorax sp. | reverse complement strand
GCTGCGTTGGAAAACGCCAGCTGGTCGCATCAATGCTCTGAGCCGGCTGGGTGTGAATACCCGGGCGTGTGGTCTAGGTTACACGGGATTGGGAGCCTGGTGTGTTGCCCGGCTCCCGGCTTTGAACCAAGCGCTGAGCAACCGTCGCCTCAAACGCTACGGATTTATCATCCCATGGACTGGTGAAGTCTAGCGACTCGCCTGTTTCAACCGCCGGATGCGGCAAACCGCACGTCCGGTGGTGTGGAAGGCTGGCGGGCTTTCATGCCCGTCGGCCCATCCGATCATCGCCCTCAATAATTGGAGGGGAACGCTTTGACGTGACCCATAGCCTGGGCGAAGTCAGACAATCCAAGCGACTGAATCTGTGCAAAATGCTTTCGGTAGCAAAGGTTTCACGCGAGGGTGCCAAGCGGGTGCGTAGGGCGGAGCGATAATGCTGCTTGAAGCGCGCACGAGGGTAGTGGGCTTTGCGATGAGGTATGATGGCGACGCACAGCGCTGGTCGGAAGAAAACCCTCGCCTCCGATCACCATCGTTTTAGCCTTTCCCAATATTATGCATATAAAATTACACAATCCATTGATAAACGGATATTTATGTATTAATTATTAAACGAGATGTTTCCCCGAAAAACGGTGATATAACGACGATTTGTCGATACAATATTAGCTGTTCGATAAAGAAACAATCAAGTGCTGCGACCAGATGTCACACCTCCGTCTAACGGCAGGACATTACCAGTCATCCAGCCACTAAGCTTTTCACTCGCAAGAAACAGAATAGTATTCACGACATCTTCAGGCGTTCCATTTCGTCCGATCGGATGAAATGAATTGAAGCTATTGAGCTGTTCGGGAGAAAGCAAAGGATCGAATAGCGGCGTCTCTACTACTGCAGGTGCGATGCAGTTGACTCTGATTTTCTGCTTTGCGAGCTCTATCGCTAGATTCTTTGTAAGAGAATGCACACCACCTTTAGCGGTGGAAGAGCCGGAACAAGGCGTCGCTTCAATCGCATGCAAAGCCCACATAGAACCGATATTGATAATGGAGCCACCACTCTCACTCTTCACCATTTCTCGAACAGCATTTTGAGACATAACAAAATATGCCTTTAGAAGACTTAGATATGAATCGATGTCTTGTTCAGAATGATCGAGAAAGGATTTCGGTTCGAACACCCCAGCGTTGTTGAGTAGAATATCCACCGAACCGAATTCATCCATCGCTAGACGAGTTAGTTCATTACATACTGATGTTTCGCAGATATTGCCTGCGCTCAGTCTTGTCGACTCACCCGTTGGATCTATTTTTTTTTTGAACTGCGTTCAGCTTCGATTCGCTTCTGCCATTCATAACGACCTTAGCGCCTTCTCGAACGAAAGCTGCGGCTGCATGCTCACCGATGCCACTTCCAGCACCAGTTATTATTACGACTTTGTTTTTGATATCTGTGTTATCCATAGGCTACTTTATATCAGAATTTTGAGTGCTTCGTAAATCGGGCACCTTTTTGAGCCATAGGCACATTCTTGTAGAAAATGGATAAACACGCAGAAAAAAATATTACGGATACCATTTCAGCAGTTTATGGCTGCAAGTGGTCACTGAGGATATTGCGACAGATCAGCTCTGGAACGAACAGACCCGGAGCTATTGAGAAAGCTTTACCGGGTTTAACAAAACGAGTTCAGAGCTACTACCTTAAGCGAATGATTGAATTAGAAGTGCTAGAGAAGCAGTCGTTTCCAGAGATTCCACCTAGAGTCGAATACTCAATAACCGAATATGGAAAGCGAATCCTCAAGATCATGGATGAGATAATCCAACTCGAAAGCGACTTAAGATCGAACCAGTCGAGATAGCCAACACCTAGGCTGCGCCTAGGCGTCGGCTACTCTATACGTTAGCAAAAGAATGGAACTTATGACGATTACGTTGGTGTTCTTTGTAAAAGAGCGGTTATCATCTTTCTCTGAGAATAGCGAAACCTCATGAAGCTGAATCGACCAGTATATCGACACTTGCCATGTTTTGAGGGCATGGGGGATAAAGAGATTTCTACTCTTATGAACGATGTGATGAAGAAAAATCCGCGTTTAGCTAGATTCCCGATGGTGTTATGGTTGATCATAGCTCCGTCATCGATAGGTTTCGCGTTTCTGGTCGAGTATATGTTTGGCTTGGATATGCTCTGGGGATCGTTAGTTTCTATCTTTTGTGTCTTAATCCCAACATCCTTCTATGAATCTTTAGTCTATCAGAAACGATTGAACATAGAGATAGAGAAGCACAAGCGGCTTGGGCAAGTCTAAGGTTTAGGAGGTGCTAACAAGAATGCACATGACAGCAATTGCTCCCCGCGCGAGTGTCGATCTGGGACAAATTTGGAAAGATTCGGTTTCAGGTCATTATTTTCTTTCATCGCTGCATGTGACCTTTAGCGTTCGCCAAAAAGCTTGAATCTCTCGATTTATGTGTCATTATTTGACACATGGCGACGAATTTAAAAATTGATGAGAAGCTTCTTGCAGACGCATTGAAGCTTGGTGGTTTTAAGACCAAGAAAGAGGCGGTAAATAAAGCACTCGAGGAGTTTGTTCAGCATCGTAGGCAGCTCAAGGTGCTGGAGTTGGAAGGTCAGATCGAATATTTTGACGATTATGACTATAAGAAAGCTAGGCAAGCATGAGTAAATTTATCGCAGATACTTCGGTTTGGTCACCCTTTCTGAGAAAGTCATCAGAGTTGAAGGACCCATATCGGGACAAATTGCGAGATGGGATCGTTAAGGGAGAGGTCCAGATGCTTGGAATTATCAGGCAGGAGTGTCTTTCTGGTATTCGCGCGAAGCCTCAGTACCTTAAGTTGAAAGATATTCTGGATGGGTTTCCCGACGACTTAGCAATCAGTGAGGATCATTTGAAGGCGTCTGAATTTTTCAACGACTGTCGAAGGAATGGAGTGCAAGGAGGCGCAGCAGACTTTTTGATATGTGCCCAGTCGATTAGATTGGGCATTCCTATTTTGACTTTGGACAAGGACTATATGGCTTACGCCAAGCTCATACCCATATCTTTGCTTCCTGCCAAATGAGGCGAGCAAGAATGAATGAGAAGGCGGCACAGAATCTGATTCCTTCTCATTATGGAAAACGCTAACAAAGACACCTACACCCTCGGCCTCGATCTCGGAAACGCTACGCATGCCCTATGCGTTTTAAATTCCACTGGAGAGATCGTAGAAGAGAACACGATCGCCAACGAGAAAGAAGCTCTCTCCTGCCTATCTGCACGCTATCCCAGTTCCACCATAGTCATGGAAGCGGGGACACACGAGGCACTCCGGCGCCGGCGAAGCGCCGCCATCCATCGCCCTCAATGATTGGAGGGGCACGCTTTGACGTGACCCATAACCTCGGCAAGGTCAGACAATCCAAGCGACCGAACTTGTGCAAAATGCTTCCGGTAGCAAAGGTTTCACGCAAGGGTGCCATACGGATACTGGGCTTTGCGATGAGGTATGATGGCGACGCGCAGCGCTGC
Organism: Pseudobacteriovorax sp.; assembly: GCA_013215145.1. GTDB lineage: Bacteria > Bdellovibrionota_B > Oligoflexia > Oligoflexales > Oligoflexaceae > DT-89. The sequence continues at coordinate 2,510 of JABSRP010000112.1, read as the reverse complement.
TCAGAAGAAAACCCTCGCCTCCGATCACCATCGTTTTAGCCTTTTCCAATATTATGCATATAAAATTACACAATCTATTGATAAATAGATATTTGCATATCAAAATATGGACATGGTGCTTGCCCGAGAAACGGTGATATAACGACGATTCGTTGATATAATATTAACTGTTGTGCGATAAAAAATATAATGCCTATCCCCGACTATCAAACTCTCATGTATCCCGTCCTTAAGTTGGCCGAAGACGGTCGCACCTACAGGTTCAGAGATGCAGTCGAGATTCTCGCAGAACAGTTCAATCTGACGGAAGAAGAAAGAAGAGAACTCCTACCAAGTGGGAGCCAGACCGTTTTCGATAGTAGAGTTGGCTGGGCAAGAACATACCTAAAGCAAGCTGGTATACTCCACAGCCCTAAACGAGGTTTTTTCGAAATCACCACACGAGGAAAAGAATTACTAGAGTCGGGCATTTCTAGAATTGATAATACGGTTCTGGAGCAGTTCGAAGAATTTAAGGAGTTCAAAAGCCGAAAGAAGAAGAAGGACGAGTCTGATACAACTGAGACTACCGAACCATCAATCGATTCAGACCAGACACCAGAAGACCAGATCGCTTCGGCATATCGGACAATTAAAGTAGGAATCCAAAAAGAGATCCTAGAGAATATTATGAATTCATCCCCAGCTTTCTTCGAAAGATTGGTGATTGATTTAGTGGTTCGCATGGGATACGGAGGCAGTCGTTCGGATGCAGGTAGAGCGATAGGAAAAAGTGGAGATGGAGGTATCGACGGAATAATTAACGAAGACAAGTTAGGCTTGGATGTGATTTATATCCAAGCGAAGCGTTGGGAAGGAAGCGTCGGCAGACCTGAGATCCAAAAGTTTGCGGGAGCACTGCAAGGGCAGAGAGCCAGAAAAGGAATCTTTATCACTACTTCGAGTTTTACTGAGCAGGCATTGGACTATGTCAGCATGATTGATTCGAAGATTATCCTGATCGACGGAGATCGATTGTCTGCTCTAATGTTCGAGCATTCAGTGGGTGTATCCACTGCAGGCGTTTATGAGCTGAAAAAGATTGATTCGGACTACTTTGAAGAAAACTAAAAGCACAACAAGGCGAGAGTGGCAACGCCTTTGGCGCGCCACCTCTTGACGTTATGCATCAGGAAGAATTAATGGATAAAGTTGAGCTTATGAAGGTTGAGGATACTTTTTTAATAGAAAGTATCGGTTTGGTTTTGGCACCTTCATTTGAACTTCCTCCTGAAGGTAAATAGGTTAATATAAATGAAACCGTTACCATAGAAACACCTGAAGGAAATCAAGTAAGTGTAGAGGCATTATTCAGTGTTGCTCACATGAATATTAAGGACCCTTCCGTAAGTGTTAGAAAACGCTGGCCTATAATTGTGTCTTTAAAGAGTGTTAGCAAAGAAAGTGTTCCGGTAGGTAGTGCTATTTATGTGTCTCAATCAACTAAACAGGCGGTAACAGGGAAAAATGCATAACAAACGCATCTTGCAATCGCCACTGCGTGGCTTGGACGGTTTTTCCGTTCGTTCCTCACTCCAAAACCGCCGCAAATGCGGGCGTTCGTCTTAAGAGTCTTGAGCCTTCAGAACATCCCAACCCAACCGAGTCTGAAACACGGCAAAGCTTCCCACGAGAGTTGCGACTGCCAGAGTACTGCTGATCGCTACAGGGCTGTTTATCACCTGGGGGACAAGAGTGACCAGAACGAGGCTGCCCAATACCCACAGTGAGTCACCGAGGATGAAGTAGCCAAGCTCAAGTCGCCCGATTCCAGTGCGACGAAGCGATGCTATAGCCAGATGCACTCCATTGAGGGCCAATCCAATTCCGACTAATCGAAGGATCTCCGGTGGAACACCCCCGAGGAATGCGGCAATGGGTTGATGTATGAGGGCGAAGGCCAGACCGAACCCAAGGCAGGAAAGGGCGTTGAAGCGGAGGGTTCTTTTGAGTGAATCATTCATCTTTCTGACCGCAATGTTGTGAACTTAAGTCACGATTTCTCTCAATTAATGAATCGTCAACCAAATTTACAAGATAATAGTTCGGAGGAAGTGAAAAGTAGTGCACAAACTACTCTTGTTCAACTGGTTGGACGTGCTGACCTCTGGTTGAAGAATAAGCTACTAGCCCGGATTTTGCATGAACATGTCGACAGTCCAGTGTTGACAATAAAAATGTCTTCCTGCCGGGCTTCTTTGCTTGGTTTCATGATTTTCCACGATTTTTGGCGACCGCTGGACACATTGCCCCCTTTCCCCCATTCCATGTTTCCCGCTTCTGCTTGGGCGCGCCATGTTGATCTTAGCACTGGCTGACTACCCAGGTCTTATATTCAAGTTGCCAGCGATTCGGAGCCATAGGCTCTGTAAGGGATAGCCGCTACTCAGACTCAGATGAATGCGACGGCTGTTGCGCACGATGACCGCTCCCACCTTGATCAACTTGCTACGGATGGTGGAGCACTGGGC
>JABSRP010000111.1 GCA_013215145.1 Pseudobacteriovorax sp. | reverse complement strand
CCTTACTACCACTGTATATCTCGTTGTGTACGCCGCGCATTTCTTTGTGGTCAAGATAGCCTCAATGATAAATCATACGAACATAGGCGCGGGTGGGTTGAAGACCAACTGTTAGCGCTAGCAAAAGTTTTCGCAATTGATGTTTGTGCAATCAGCGTGATGTCGAACCATACCCACCTGGTATTATATGTTGATGAAAATACAGCAAAATCATGGTCAAATGAAGAAGTAATCCACCAGTGGCACCATCTTTTTAATGGCACGCTATTTACTCAGAAATATATCAATGGTGATAAACTTTCAAAAGAGATCATCAATTGTGTTATTGAAACAGCAGAAATATATCGACAACGATTAATGGATATCAGCTGGTTCATGCGTATATTAAATGAATCTATCGCCAGACAAGCCAATGACGAAGACAAATGCACTGGTAGATTCTGGGAGGGTAGGTACAAATCCCAACCATTACTTGACGAAGCGGCCTTAGTGGGAGAGCATAAAAAAGCAGGGGGCAATCCATTGAAAACTGCTCCCGTCTAGCTTTGGACACCAATAAATTCATGCTATTGATAAAAATTCGCAATACATTCTCTTAATTTGCCCCACACATTTTTATGCTCTCCTTAATGCATTTTTAAAAAAGACATCAGTAAACACAAGCTTATGTTTTAGATTAACTTTAAATTATTCTAAAAACGTTATTCAAGTAGTAGGGAATAGCAAAATGGAAATTTCACCACTGAATCATGACACTTTATCTTTGGACACAAGAACAACTTAGACAACCATTAACTTCAGAATAAGTCCACTGGCCTGTAAAATACATATTTGTGTTCCCCCCGTAGTTAGCACATTTATGTCCGCCTAAAGTAATGCACGGATACAAAGGGCTCCAATTTATTACAAGCTTTTGATATAACTTGTAACTACAATTTTAGATAAAAAAACATCAATTAGTTATTGACTCATTTAATGTTATGTGTAACTTTATCAAGGGACTTAAAGTTAACTTAGTTAACAAAGAGTTAGCTGTATCATCTATGGTGGCTGGATACTAAGCATTAACCTTCCTCATTTTGAATTATTTTCAAAACTCTTTACACAACGCGTATTTACTAAAATTGAAAACCTTAGTTCTTAATAATGATAAAACTCCATTTTGTCACTGAGTGGCACTTTAACAGCCAATATGGCTGGTAAAAGATCACAAACGATAGTGAGATAATGTAGATAAAAACCATTTTTTAGCCTAAACGTTATAGGCAATCAAAAAATTATAACAAATAATTAAATCGAGAAATATTATGAGTACAATACCAGAGGAAAAACCACCTGCGGAAACTGCTTACACCCAGACACATAAAGATTGGGCTAACAAGTTTTTTCGAGACCATTTTCAAGCTGCTGTAGATGTTGAGCTTTGGACTATTCCATTCTACATGTCAGCCATGTATTCGATTAAAGACAAAAATTCAGAAGCCTACCAACTGATTCGAACCGTGATTAACCAAGAAATGCTGCACTTACAATGTGCTGCCAATATCGCCAATGCCTTTGGTTTGTCGCCTACCATTACGGCTCCTAAATATGAAAAAAACAAAATTCCACACCTGAATTTGCAATGGAACCCCTCTGAAGCCACACAACCTTATGAAGACCACGATTTTAGTATCGGTCCGCTTGACCTGACTCGTGTTAACGCTATGTGCCTTGTTGAACTTCCAGAAACCGAAACTCCACCGTTAAAATTATTAGTGGAAACTTTAATCAACCAATATTCCAGTATAGGAACACTTTATACAGCTTTACGTCATATAACTGCCATTTTGAAACAAAGAATCAAAGGTGGAGTAAGACAAGTAGATTCCTTCTCCGCCTTTTATCGAAACATGCCGAACATGGTAGTATCCGAATCAGGGGAATTGGGTTTTGACCAGGTTGGACTACTAATTAACCTTATAACAGATCAAGGCGAAGGCGATTTTAAAATTGTCCCCGATATTGAACACGTGTTTCAAAATACCGCCGATGACGGAGAACCTAGCATCGACCACTTCGAAAAATTCAATCAAATCAAAAATGATGTCCTACCAAAAATCTTCGCAGTTACAGATCCCAGTAATTATTCCCCAGCACAAAAACTATTGGAGGATAACCTGATCACTCAATTTAGCCGGTTAACTGACCTGCTTGAAAGCTTGTTTAAGGGTGAAAACCCTGAGAATTTCTTCCCTATTATGGCCAGCGTCGGCGCTGCTATCCGTAATTGCTGGGAACATGGCGTAACACCAAAATACAGCTAAGCCACTAAACCTTTGGGAATAAACAATCATGACAAATATTAAATTCAGAATACATCCAACCGTTAACTTTGCCCGCTTTGGTACCAGCGAAGAGTATATTCTTTCGCCCGAGACCAGTGCTGGCTTACCCCAAAAAGATAGTAAGGTAACAGGTGGACTGCCGATAAAGAAAGGGACAGAAAAAACAACTGTCACCAGTAAAGATTTACGTGATGAAGAAGGAAACTTAAAAAAGCAAGCAGCACGTTTTCGGATTTACGCCTACGAGACTCAACGTGTAGAAACCTATCCCAGTGACAACAGCCTCAAAGATACCAATGGTGAAAATATAGAAATTACCATTGGCACCATATTACCCGATAAACGAAAGGTGGTAGATCTACTCTGGTCGAGCCACCTTGCCAACAAAAAAGCGGCTGTCTATAACGTAGTAAACAACAAAGGCATTAAAGCCTATGCTGATGGACAGGTCCCGCAAAAGCGTAATCCTGAAGTGCATGGCACTATTGACTCTCCCGAGCGCCTAAACAGCTTGATGATTGATGCAGGCCCCAGAGCTATCCGTGCTAGTAAACCTGGTGAGACCGCCAAATTTGATCGTTGTTCCGAGGCAACTTGTGTTAAGGAAAATGGAAAAATAGAACCCTTGCCCGAATACCCCATCCGCTTTCCAGAAGACAGTAATGATGAACTTTATGAGCCCAACGGTCCTTTAGATTCCTTAGGTGAAATACTAACAGATGATAAAGGGCGTTTACTGGTTTTAGCCAGCTCTGGTAATGCTGTAGGGCAATACGATGAATACGGCGTACCCATACAAATGACAGGCGACCTAAATAACGTCGGCTGGTTTGACTCAGCTGCCGATGGCCCAGTGAATGTGACCATTCTTTTTAACGATGGTAGCACCGAAGAAGCCTTTGGTGCCTGGGTAGTTTGTGGCGACCCCGCTTATGCACCGCAAATACGTAATGTAGTGTCGGTATGGGACGATGTTTACAACATGTTTGTACGAGATCTGGAGTTGCAAGATGATCTGTTTCTCCAAGACAGGTATGCAGAAGGAGGAAATTACAATCCAAACTACAAACCCAATTTCGCTCAAGATATAAAACCCATATTTATTGCCTGTAACTTGCAACGCTGGACAGCTAACCTACCACCCATGGCCTTACATGCTCACAGAGCAGTAGAGGCTATTACAGAAGAAAACGATCCCAACACCACCATAATGGCGGCGCTAAACTTTATTCGAAACCCAAATAAAGATGAAACAAACATTGGCGCCCCGCTAATGCCATTATCTCTGGGCGCTGCAGGCACTTCGTTTCTAACTGTGACCAAAACCCAATACTTTATGCTGGAACAATGGAGCAAGGGATTATTTAAAAAAGGAGAAGGTAGTACTTTAGCCCCAGGGGAACTTCTGGATATAGCCGCAATGGCCAACTGTCTAGGCGGGCGCTACGTTCCGGGAATTGAAGTGAGTTATACCATTATGGATAAGGATATCTATATACAAGATTGGAAAAAAACTGGCGCTGGGCCATTTCGAATCAAACATAAATATTTAGATTACATCGGCCTGGATAAAGATACACCTTACCTAACTAGCGGCTGGATCCCTTTGCACGACATGACAGATGGTTTACAGCCAGGTGATATTTCCAAATTTATGGCCACACCCTGGCAAACAGATTACAATTCGTGCTCTATTCATGCCACCGCTATTAATACCGATGGGGTCAATAAAAGCAACGGTGCCGATTCCACCTTATATTGGTCATGGCCTTCACAACGGCCAGATGCCGTATATGTAGCCGAGGAAGTATTTAATAATGTGCTGCCCCAACAGAAATGGTCTATTCGTGGGTCTGGTACGTATGCACTTAACCCTGCCTCCTCAGCCACCTTTCAAGATCCGTTACAATCGGTAAACGACTGGGATAAAATCGGCATTATTATACAAGGTACAAACGTGGATAGCGAAACACAGGAATTCTCCCCTGATTTCTATCTGGAAGTGCAAAGTCAGCTTACTGATCCTGGTGATGCTGTCAACCCAGTTCCTGCATGGCCTTTTAATGCTAACCCGACAAAAAAGAAAAGAAGGTGTTCACACAAATAGCTTCAGGATTGATATGTTAAAATCGAAATATGATGTCGTCATCCTAGGAGGTGGCCCCGCTGGTTTAGCGGCGGCCATCGCAATTCGTTCTAGCATCAATGCATCGGTGTTGGTAGTAGAAAGACAGGCTCCAGATCAGACTCGCATAGGTGAAAGCTGTCCGCCGGAAATAGTTCTGCTGTTAAAAAAACTAGGAGTAGCCAAGGAATTTTACCGGGCAGGTCATCAAACTTGCCCTGGTTACGCTTCAGTATGGGGGCGTGCCGATGTCGGTTACAATGACTTTATCGTAAACCCCATGGGGCCATCTTGGCGTTTAAATCGTCCTATATTTGATAAGATGTTAGTCGACAGGGTGGAAGAGTGCGGTGCCCAAATATCTTGGTCGACTCGATTCTTAGATTCACAACAGTGTGGAGGGGATGACGGGCCATATTCTTTGCTCCTTACCCAAGGGAGTAATACAATCCCTGACAAAATTCAGGCCAGTTTCGTGATTGACGCCACAGGCTTTAAAGCCAGCTTTGCTCGAACAAAGAATATTGTCAAATCCGTCGATGACAAGCTTTTTGCCACCGTCCGTTTTTCTAAAGTATCGTCAGGCAGAGGCTCAAAACAAATTCAATTAGAAGCTATAGAGCAAGGTTGGTGTTACCACGCTTTATTGCCGGCCCAAAAAGTAGTGAGTATGATCGTCTCAGAGAAAGAATCCATCCCCACCTTACGCAAAAATGGTTACCAAGGTTTCGACGAAGCTCTTGCTGCCACAACTTTTATAGGCCCCAAAGTAAATAAACTAAACCTTGAAGAATCTAACTACTACACCTGTCCCATTCATTCCGGCATCCTTCCCACAAGGGAGGGTAGCAATTGGATGGCCATTGGCGATGCAGTTTCAAGTTTTGATCCTGTAGCCGCTCAAGGCATATACAAAGGCCTTAGCCACGGTCTGTTGGCTGGCATTAAAGTCGGCGCTTGGTTTGAAAATGATAAAAGCGAAATTTCGTCTTTTTCGGCTCAGATCAAACAACAGTATGAGATTTATCTACGTAATAAAACTCATGTTTATGGCTTAGAACGTCGGTGGATTAGATCTGATTTTTGGCGTAAACGCTTGGCTGAGAATAAAAAGTATGTTTAGGGCGTTCGGGGATTTTTTAGGGAGTTAGTGCCAAATGACATCTTTCTGTCTCTAACGAAAGGGCGATGCCGCGATAATAGAGGTTTACGATGGGAAATTTGAAATACACAATTGTCGAGAATATAACATAATGACCAATGAGCCTGATTTTACAACACAACTTAAAATCAATGATTATTGGCGTTGACTATGGAGCGCACATCAATGTGTAGACCCTTAGTATTGAAGTATCACAATCCATTTCACATAGAAATATAAATAACTTTACTTAATCTTTTTAAAGCGTACCATAGCAACTGTGTATAAAAACATACACAACTTTAGATATGTTAACCTTTAGTTCACCCTAAGTTTTATAAGTGAAAAATTCAATTATATATAGATTAAATAACGATTCTTGACCTAATAAACATTGGTTATAAAAATTTAAAAGCATTAACTCACACAAACAGAGTGTAGAAAAACATACACATGAACAAACTAAATAACACCATAATATTCACTACATTATTCATCTCATGTGATTTATCAGCTATTGAATATATAGTAAAAAAAGGGGATACCCTTTGGAACTTATCTAAAAAGTACCTGAATGATCCATTTCTGTGGTCATCAATAACAT
>JABSRP010000110.1 GCA_013215145.1 Pseudobacteriovorax sp. | reverse complement strand
AGAAAAAGGACCTAAAAGAAACAAGATTTTCTTGACAAGACTATAGGGCATTAGGTCCAGTTAAAGGGGACAGTTTTTAATGAGCAAATTCTTGTTGGGCTTTCGGTCTTGTAGGCGACCAACTTAGCCATTCCTCTTCAGGTTCCTGATGCAAAACAAAACTTTGTTTTTGAGTCGTCGTTAACTCATGAGAAAAATCCTCTGTGGCTAGCGCGATACCTCCTGCCAAGATGCTTTCTAAAGAGTCAGTTCTAACGTTTAGTCCCGAAAACAGGCCGAAGTCAAGATTTACCCCTGTTGTGAGCCAGAATTTACTAGTTTTGTTGAGAAGGAAGCCGTATTTTGGAAATATATGACCGTGTATCTCAACACCAGAAGCATCGTCATTGAGGTCAACAACTGTGATTTTACCAACCTGGATTTGTCGATAAGTGACTGGTGATCCGTTCCTAAGTGAGTGTCTTGCATCGGAAGTTAGCTTAAATACTACGGAATCCGTCTGTTCCACTTTAGAGTAAGGTGCAAGAAGGCCTTTAAAGCTGTAAATTCTTTCCCCGTCTCCAGGCCAAGCTCCAATTGAGGGGCCACTTAGGTAAGCTGAGGGGTTTTTGATGCCATCGAGAGAGACTGATGGTTTCTTTAGCCAAAACTTACTGCCTTTTCTTCCAAATACTTTATATTTGTCATCAATAGCCAAAGCTACTGTCATGTCTTCGAGAGATTTGCTAAGTTCGACGGATAAAACGCTGCCTATCGTGAACCCGTTATAGGATACTTTTGCTCCCAAAGAAGGTGGAGTTTCTGCAGGCCAAGTGACACGAACTAGGAATACCTTTGATGAGGACTCTCTGAGTGTAAAAGTATGTTTCGCTGGAGCGTCCAATTTCGCTGTTAGATGGATTTCTGGGCCGGACACAAGACTTTCAAGTCCTTTGATGCCGCTAAGCGAAAATGAAGGTTTGTTCACATAGAAGTGTGCTGACGTATTTAGTAATTTGGAAAAACTTGGTTTGATTCCAGCTACGAGTTGTAGATTGTCTTGGTTGACGTTGGCTTTGAGATCCATGACTTGGCCGATGGTTTTGCCTTTCCATACTATCTTTGTAACACCAGGTATCAAGCCAGATGCATCTTCCAACTCCAATGTAAATTGGTGGGAATAGAGTCCTTGATCCTTATTTTTATATAATGTGAACTGTTTTCTCTTGGATGCCTTATTCGATCTGTCAGCAAAAACTCTGATAGATGGCACAAAGGCTTCTGAAAGGCTTCCTACCTCGGCGCGGAAACCACGTAGTCCGCCTTTTACGACAACAGCTGTGTTCATGTGGAAAAACGAATGAGCACCCAGTATGTTTTTATATGAATCATCTATCTGAACCTTTATGTTGTACTGAAGTCGTTCTTTATCAAATTTTATGGATGACACTTGTCCAATCGTTTCTTCTTGATAGTATATGAGAGAACCAACTGTTAAATTGTACCTTTCTGAGCTGATTAGATAGAAGCTTGTATAGCCATGTATCTTTTTTGTTTGGCTTGGACCTTGAAGGAGATCAAATAGTTTTTTATCTGGCGCGGACTCGTTCTGGTCTGATTGAGAAAAGGTGACATAACTTCCAGAGGTGAATTGTTTCCAATCGAATATCGCACCGAATTCGAATTTAGGTGATTCCAGCCAAAACTCAGTACCTTCTTTCAAAATAAAATCATATTTAGGATCTATATAAGCCTGTAAAACCGTATCAGTCGTTTTTTTGTCTTGAATCGTTGGTATGGGATTGTCGATATATCCGATTTCGATAGAATCCTTTCGGATTACGAGATTCTTTAATGATTCAGCATCAATCCAGGCTGATTTGACTAGGAAGGGACTTCCAGCCTTGGCCATACGATAGCTGTCATGAAGCTTATAGATATGGTTTTCATTTACCTTTCTATTATTAGTTTTATTTTCCATTTTAGTGGGATTCGTAAAGCTTATTCCACCTGTTAGTAACGTCATAAATGAATCCACAGTGACTTGGATACCTGACAGATTCGTATCTACTTTTATATTTCCTGTATTCCAAAAAATACTATCTTTGTTAACGAGGTGAGCATAAGACTCGTCTATTGCAGCTTGGATGATCACTTCACGATTTTGTGACGCGAGATGGTAACCAGTTATCTTTCCCACCGGAATTTTTTTATAGAAGATGGGAGAGCCAATTTTTAGGCTTCCTAGATCCGTTGCTGCTAGTTGAATTCTGAGGTCATCTTCATCCTCGATAAGCGACGGCTGTTTTTTTAAGGCTTCGAAATATCTGACCTGTTGCCGTGAATCGCCGGGTTTTAAGGTTATGTAAGCACCGGAGAGTAACGTGTCAAGACCACTGATACCATTGGCTGATATGTTCGGCTTTACTAGCCAAAAACTTGTGTCTTCGACTAAAATGGGAGCTGCTCGTCGATCCATTTCTATCATGACATCTAGACTAAAGTCTGGATTCATTGACAGTCCTGTCACAGTGCCTGCTGTGACCCCGCGAAACTTGACTTGAGTCTTTTTAACTTCAATTCCCGCAGCGCTGGGGAATTTTACGATGATGGGAATGCCTGAGGTTGTATACTCTTTCCAGAGCAATGATAGTCCGATAGCTATGGCTGCTACAGGAAAAACCCAAATTGGTGAAAACGAAACTAGCTTGGTAAGCCAGGACTTCCTCCCTCTGTTTTTTCGTCTTTTTCGTTCGGTTTTTTCACTCATAGTCTTTGTCCCAAATGAGTCTAGTGTCAATAGAGTGGGCGGCAAACATTGTCAGTAAAACAACAATGGCGAAAAAATTTGCGCCGCTTTCTATCGTTACCGTTCCAAACCCCCCAAACCTCACTAATGTCACTAGAATGAAGGCCACAAAAATGTCCAGCATACCCCACTTACCTAAAGACTCTACCAAATGAAAAACAAAGACTAGGTGGTGATTAGATATTTTTTCTCGATATTTGATACTGTACACGATGAAAAATATGGCAAGTATTTTTGTTAGAGGGATGAAGAAGGATGCTAAAAAAATGATGAGAGCAATGACGAATTGATTAGTCTTTAAAAGAATTAGGACGCTCTCGATGATTGTAGACGGATCACCTTTGCCGAAGACTTCCAAGTTCACAATAGGAAAGTAATTAGCTGGTAAGAAGAAAAGAGCAGCAAAGCAATTCAGAACCAAGGCAAAGCTAAGGGAATATGGCTTTCTGAGAAAAACAATGCTGTGGCAATTTGGACATTGCCTAATGATATCGTTTTCCTCCCATTTCACCAAGGTATTGCAGTCGAGACAAACTGCAACATTTTTATCTTTTGCACTGTAAATACTAGATTCCTGCAATCTTCTTCCAATAGCTTCTAGGGTCTAAGGATAGTTTTGTGGCGAAAGCCATACAAACGAAGAAACTTAGATAAAACATACCAAAGTTGATGGTGACATCTGCTAAATCCCCAAGTTTTACTAGGGATACCAGTAAGGCAATCCAAAAGATGTCCAGCATATCCCACTTAGTTGCCATAAAATAGAAACGCAGAGCACTAGTTGCCACCCCTTTACCCAGTTTTAAATGAATTAGCAGACTACACAGAAAGGCAAAGTAAATGCGTAGCAGTGGTGAAATTACGCAGAAAATCAGTGTCAGTCCTCCGATCAATTGCATGTCGTTTTCCATAAGAAAAGCGATACCATGGACTAAGCTCATTTCCTGGCTTGTCTCTGTTAGGGTCATGGTAATGATCGGTTGTGTCATGACAGGTAGGTAGAGAGCTAAGGCGGATCCGGAAAAAATTAAAACGTTTCTAACCGAGCAGTTTTTTTCATACCTAAGTCCCATACCACAGTGAGGGCAGATTCTATTGGATATGCTTTCATCGATCTTGACAATGCAATCGCAGTGGCGGCATACGGTGTAGTCGGCTAAATTTTCTTCAGCAATCGTTTCGATGATAGTCTCCTTATCTTGTAGGAATTATCGGAAAACCATTTTGATCCTTGATTTTCCAGTCATCGTCCCATTGGAGAAGCACCAATAGGCTGCATATTTCACAGGAATGTATTTGGGTTAAGAACATACTATTCTTGCATGAATGAACGTCTGAGGAAAATATGTAGGCAAAAAAATCCACTGTAGAATAATGAATAGCTGTCGAAACCCTTGTATCTGAATGGGGAGACAACAAAATGAAGATTGCTAAAGGACTTAACAAGGCTGTGCTATCATTATCTGTGATATACTTTACTGCCTGTGACGCGGAGGAGCTGAAAGAAGGTAAGCAAGAAAACGAGATTATTCAGAAAGATGGTGCTTTTACAGATGATGACAATAGTTCTGATGGTCGATTAGATCCTGGAAGTGGTGGGGGGACTCCCGAGCCTCCTGCAGAAAGTCCCTACAGCGCATATTTTGGATTGTGGGCTAGCGGCTGTTACGATTTACCTAGTAGTGACAGTATAGACGTGCGATTTGCCTATGAATTTACCGATCGAGAATGGGCTAGGGTCTTTTACGCTCATGTTGCAGGTTACTCTTGCAGCTCGGAATCCACGGTTAGTATCGAAGTGCTTACAGGTCCCCTAAGCTTTGGTGACTTTGATGATAACGACGCCTTAACTATAGATTTTAAGAAGGTCTCCTATTTTCGTATATTTAAGACCGCCAGCCAAGTGGATGAGGCTAACAGACTTGTCCTTCATGGGTATGATGACTGGCAAATCGATGAACCGAAAGAGTGCATCGATCGTCCAGATTCTAGGGGTACTGTGGTGAACAGCGGTATGCTCTTTACTTTAATACAAATAAATGCAGATGGTGAGTTATTGGTGGAGCCAGAAGTGGAAACTGCTGATGAGCGCGCTACTGTTGTGAATCCTGATTCCATACCGTTTACGAAAATACGCTAGACAGACTTCGTATGGAATGCCAAACCCTAGTTTAACCTAGGGTCATCTTTTAGCGCGAATCAAGCTTCAGAAAAGTAATACTAACTACTCAGCTTTCTTTTGTCTTTCAGCCAGAACTTTATTTAGACTGAAAAGCATCGACTGACTTACTTGAGATTTATCGGTGATACCTGGATCCCGAGTCACAGTTAGTAGGTAATCGATTGAGGCCCACTCAACCAGTTGAAACGAAGCTTTGCCAGAAACATCGATGACGCGTTTGTCAAAGGTGGACTGATCGTCGCCGTCTTCTTCTAGAGAGTCATAAACAGGGAACAATACATTGGCTTTCAGTGAGTATTTGACCCTTTTTTCTTGTAGTGAGCCTTTGATTTCAGTTCCAACTTCGTAACCAGCTTTTTCGAAGGATTCGATCTCTGTGAGTAGTCGCCCGCTGCCATTATCGTCTTGAAAATCACTGGCGATAAATTGACCGTCTGCGAAAACTTGGCGTAGACCAATACCTAGTTTGAAGTCGATTGTCACTGGATCTGATTTCAGCGGAGTTGCTAGAGCACCGAAGGATTCTCTTAGTCTGAATGGTTTAAAACCATCGGTTAGCTTTTCTCTATCACTTCTAAAATCCGTTGTGTTGCCGTCAAGTGTCACTCTTCGATAGTCTACTTCTTCTCCTTGGGTGTCATATCCGGCGAAAATAGCAGTATCGAGGTTCACTTGCGCAAAGGCACCAAACCAGGGAGTACTTTCCAAATAGTATTTATACAAAGACTCGAGTGCCAAACTATCATCAGATTTCAGGTACTGAGGAATAAGTGGGGTGCGGCTGTAAGCAACCAAAAGATCTAGGGAGTTAAGCCACTCGGATTGCCCTTCTTTTAGATCTAGAGCTCCTGCAAGCTTAAAGCCTAATGTCGTACTCTGCCCATCGTCCTTGCCGACGACATTTGAGTTCTCGTTAATGGTTCCGTATAAGCCGATGCCCAGGTATTTGTCCCAACCGTTTACTTGGGCGGATTTCTTTTCTATATCTTCAGGAACGTAGTTACGCTCCGAATCGTCAGCCTGTGCAAAAGCAAGAGGGGAAGAAAGAAGTGAAATTAAGATGGTATGTTTAACCAATGTCCGATTCATCATCAAGACTCCTTATGAATTAACTAGAATCGGGAGGTAGCATAATGTTTGGAAAATCGCAATTGTCAGATGAGGACTCTCGGCCTGTTGAAAAAGTCCTTTGCTATTATTTTTATGTGAATTAAGTTGAGTCAATTCACGGAGGATTTTATGCAAG
>JABSRP010000109.1 GCA_013215145.1 Pseudobacteriovorax sp. | reverse complement strand
GGTGGGTCAAACAAAACCGGTAAGGGTGGTCCTCGGATTCCGGTTAGGGTGGGTCAATGATTGTCGTGACGGGCAATTATTTCAAATTTATCCGACAAGTTAATCATTGGTACTAGCCTTACCGATTCATGTTAACTATACAATGTGCGATCCTACATACGGGGTAAGAAACTTCAAAAATTTTTCAAAGAGCCAGGTATTCTAGCTGGCTATCTTTTGATGGTTAATGGGCTTTGCAGCGACTTTATATTGCCAGGAAAGCCATAAATCTGATTTGTGCTTTCACAAATTTCTTGTGTTGCACAATATTTGTGAAATAGTCAAATATATTGTCTCCTGCCAGATGAGCTGTCGCCCCGAGACTCATAAATTTTCTAGATTGGTGCCCGTTCATCCTGCTATGGTATCACGGCCGACTTTGGTATGTTAAACTAAGGTATCATCGTCAGCCCTGCGATCACGCGTTGTAGTTTCCTGGCCAGCATTGGTTTGCTACACTTGACAGACGAAAAAGCACTAATTATGGTATAAACCAAAACAAGAAGGGGTAACAGGTTTATCGATCTTTATAATCAAATAAATGAGAATTGATGGCAAAAAATATTCTTAAAATATTCTGTTTCCTGTTAATGGCAACCTATTGCTATGCCTTATATTATGGTTTTTACAGAATGGGGCGCGGAGCAAAATTTGAATATTATGTAGAAAACAAGAGTGGAGAAAGAGAATATTTAACCCATGATTGGCTTGATGGGAAATTATCTACTCCGCTTAGCAAAGATGAGCCTGTGCCTTATTGGGCTGTTCATGAAATTGGGCAAAAACAGAAGGTATTAGTAGATGCTAGTATTGATTGGGATTTAATTAACGAATGGGTATTGATAATATGTTTTTTGATCCCATTTATTCTATATTACGTAGGCTCAAAAATTATTGACGGACTTACCATGATGCTGAATAAGTCGAAATCTTAAAAAGAGATACCAGTTATGAAAATAAATAATCAATCATAATAAGAGATGTCCGAGGTGGGATCAGAAAAACTCCTTAAACATGCTCCATTTCCGACCTGCTTTTTTGTTAAAGGATTCTTCTTAATCTTTGATTATCTAGTACTTCAAATAGTCCTCCGCTTTAAGCCAAAATCGTGTACAACATACGATCGAACAAGCAGATTATTTATATGTGTTCTGCAAACACTTGTCTCAATTAATTCAATTTGAGTTCTCAACCTCTTGTTGACAGGCAGAAATTATATCGCCTAATAACCAAACCCATTACCATTATCACCTCGCCCCTTCTTTTTACCATTTTGCTTTTCTTTTTTAGTGTCATTATCCTGCTTCTTGTCTTCCACGTTACTATTATTGAGTCTGAGTTTACTTTGTTTTTTACTGGGATCTTCCTCTTTAGACTTATTCCAAGTCAACCCACTATAGCTGTCATTTTTTTTCCGATAATCATTTTTCACTTCAGGCTCGCCATTAGATTTTGGGTGAGAATGATCTCGAAATTCCAATTGAGAGAGATCTTTTGCCTTAGATGTATCATTTCTCTCTTTTGAAGAAAACCTACGTTCTAAATTCTTTAGACCTGTAGGTTGCGTCCTAGCTCCAGGCGGTCGAAACTCTTTTTCGATCGCAATTAGACTCTTAACAATTTGAACCGAGCCTTGCTGGTCAATAAGTTTGATTAAATTGGAGAGTTTTTTCGAAGTTTTAGGCTGATCGGGATCTAAAATACACCTACATATTATTTTGCTAGTCTCCTCAACATAGAGATCCTGAATAGATGTTAATTCCCTAGCTGCTCTTTGACTTGCGGCGTTGGAGTACTTTTTAGATTTCGTAGAATCAAGCTTAAGCTGAATGCTTAATTGTGGGTCAATTCTTTTTCTATCACTCTCGTTTAGTTGGCTGAAAAGTAAGGCTTTGAAATTGACTAATTTATCAAATCTTGTGAGGGAATCTTGGATATTCTGTTTATTTTTTTCGTGAAGCTGACCAATTTTTTTGGCAAATACACCTGAAATTAATTGCGATCTCTCTTGCTCATTTAGGTTAAAATTATTTAGTTTTTCTAGCGATGTCTCTAAATTATCCTCACATCGTTTCATGACATAATCTAAAAAATTGGTTCGATAAATATCGCCTTTTTTCAAGATTTCGATTATCGATTGATCAGTTATGTCGAGTAATTCATTCACAGCTTGATTCAGATTTGCTTGTCTTTCTTTATTCAGACGCTGCATGATTTTTTGATAATGAAAGCTACTCTCGTTAATGAATACGGCTTGATGTAACCGTTTTCGACAGAAATTACTAGTTTTTGTTTTTTGGATCATCGATTTCAGGTGATAGAGAGATGACTGGTCGAAAGCTCCAATTTTGAGTAATTCTAAAGCCGCATATTGATATGGCTCTGGATTATTATTGGGTGGGAGGTGTTTAGATGCAGAGGCTACGGGCGAGGTCAAAATTTGCTGGACCAACTCTACATTATGATGAGTTAACCCTTTCTCCGGATCAATCTTTTTAGCTAAATCGAAGACTTGTGGCGATACTCTGGCTAGCCGTTTAGCTTGGACAAGATTTTTCTTAGTAAAGTCTTTTGTTGTTAGCTTTTGATTTGCTTTTTCAAGACGGTTGGCAACTGTTTCGAGAGTTCCCTCCCTAATATACTTCATTTTTGTCTTCATCTCAGACATAAGCTTTATCTTTTCCCAGTCGATGGAATCCGAAAAATTGGTCCGATCTACAAAAATCCGAGCATTTTGTTGATGTCTTGACAATGCTACATAAGCGCCCTCTCGGCTCATGCTATCTGACATCAGATAGAATGATTCTTTTACGGTGTCTCCTTGTGACTTATAAATTGTGACCGCATAGCCATGAACTATATGCTTATAGTCTCTTGTATTGAAAGTCATGACGTCAGAATCACTGTTCATGACTTTGATTTCGTAACCATATCCAGCTTTTTCGATAGATACGATTTTTCCTGAGGTACCGTTCGTGACATTCAGTTTCTTATTATTTCTTGTAAAATAGATAATGTCACCAACGCAAAACTCCTTCTTAACTAGCTGAAGATCATTGGTTTTGATGTTAAATTTAAAGCCTTCGGCTTTCAGTTTCCCCTGCTTTTTTAACTTATCTCGCACTTTTTCATTCAACAGATTTACTGATTTGTTCGTGTCAGCAAGTATCAGTTTTCGGTCGCGAAATCCCTTTGTGAAGTCCTCACAATAGGCGTTCACGAGCTCGTTCATTGCCGATTCACTGTCTTTTTGGATCGATACTAGGTTATTCTCAGCGTAGAGCTGAATGGCCTTTTCGGCGTTACCTTCGGAGAAAAATCGAGCTGCTTCGGCTTGCCAAAGCTTCTTTTGCCTAGCCATCATCTGCAGTTCACTAGCGGGAATACCCTCTCGAAGCATCCTAACAGCGCTTCCTGCTTCTATGGGTTGAAGTTGAGCAGGATCACCAACCAAGACCAATTTAGCTCCCCTTTTGGCAGCTAGATCGACCAATTCCTTACAGGATTTAGAGCCCATCATCCCCGCTTCATCGACAACAATAGTCGTATTTCGATCGACTCTTGCTTTGTTCTTATCAGACAATAGAAAGCTTGCAATGGTATAGCTTTTGATCCCAGAACTGCGCTCTAGACCTTCTGCCGCCTTTCCTGTTGGAGACAAACCTATCACTTTATAACCATTATCTTGCCATATCGACTTAGCAGCCTTTAGAGAATAGCTCTTCCCAGACCCGGCTTTTCCAAGGGCGATCTGAACTAAACCTTTGTCACAGGTAATTCGTTTCACCAAATTCCATTGCTCATCTCGCAGTTTTGTATGGATTTTGCGTGCTTTCTTGAAAGATGATGGTGACACAGGAAGGTAATTACGATCTCTGTAGGACATCGCCTTTTTATAGAGTTCATGCTCAAGTCGAAAGACTTCTTGGGTCGTATAGCTCTCGTTTCCGCAAATATCCCGTCCCAAAGGAATAACTTGACTGCTATTAATTAACTTAAAATAAAATTTGGAGATATCATCTGCTGCACATACCCCGAGCATTTTTTTAGCTATTTGCTGACGTAGTTTGCTAGCGGTAAAGGTTGAGTTGTGGGCCGTAAGCTCGTTTAGAACCTCTTCCTTTATGGCTTCAAAGTCTATATTAGGCAATAAGTCCCGTCCGGAGGCTTCTTTCTTCTTCACTCTTTCAAGCTTAAAACCAAAAGATGAAATCTCTGATTTCCATTTTTTTAGTAAGACCGAGAGGTTTGATGCAGACTTTTTTCCTCGCGTTGTTAAAGCAGCTAGATTGGCAGCTTGGTAGCTATCATAGCCCTTTTGCTTCAAATAAGATAAAATTTGCGACCGTCTTTTTGAAAAATGAACAATCAATTCTTCTGGAATTCCGCTAATTTCAAACAGGCCATCCGACGATTCTATCTCAAATCCTAAGTCATTTTTGAGAATATGTGCGAGTTCAGCCCTATAGATGGCGCCGGTAGTCATTTTTTCTTTATAGGTAAACGTTGAGTCAAGACATCCCCAGCTTCCATCTAGTCTTTCGCCAATATTCATTAATAAGGCGTGTGTATGGATATTTGGATCGTTCTCTCTGCTCAAACAGTGTCTAAACTTCGCAAAAATGAGGTTCTTAAGTGGCTCTTTTGCATAAGACCCAGTACCGCGCCTAGTGAATCCAGCGAAAGTCTCCACGTGTTTTAGAGCGCGATCAACAGCTTTATCGTGAGCGTTTTGAATCTTTTTTCTGAGTTCAGTGTCTGCAGAAACCCAGGCAATTGAAACACTCTTGGGGGCTGAAAATGTCAGATCCAAACCGGGGCGGTGCTTTTCTCCAGCATTTCTTACAAGTTTGTTTCCTTGAAAATCAAATCCTTCTAGGAGTAGTTTCAGATCTTTTTGTCGAACGAAACGACCATCTTTTTTACCCAAATGACCTGCACCAAACCAAGTGCCAGGGCTCTTATGATCACCGTAATAGCGAGTCTTTAGATTATAGCTATAGTATTCACTAGCTTTTCTTGATGATTTTAGGGTGAATATGCTAAGCATCTTATCGATTTTTCCAATCGTCAAGCACATCCGAAGACATGGTAAAAGGATCAGGCTTGGCAAAATAAGACTGCCTTAGTGATTCAAATCCAAGCAAAAATGCTGCAGTTAGAGATGCTGTTGCGATCACTTTTATCATAGTAATTATGAATTTATTAAGTAAACCATGCTGTCTTCTACTGATTCGTTCGATCTCATCAGTTAGATTTTGAACCTTTTTTTTCACAGGTTTTAGGTCAGTATCGAAGCACTTTATCTCGTCGTTCATGCGTCTTATGGAAAGATAGACATTCGTAGAATGCTCGATAATCTCATGTGTTTTCGTCTGCATTGATTGCATTTGATCAGCAAAAGCTTGCTGCATCTTCGAAAAATCATCGAGAAATTCTAAGGTCTGGGTCGTTTTTTCATCACATACCTGACCTAATTTGATAGAATTTTGCTCGATTTTACCGATGATCTGATCAAATTCTGAAGGTAAATCTTCTTTGTTTTTGCGATTTTCTCCGCATATTTCTTCGAGAATTGACTCAATTTTCAAGATATTATCTTGGATTTTTGAGTAATCTTGGCTCTCATAATCGGAAATTTCATTAATTCTAGCAGTGTCTTTGCGTTTTGAAATCGAAATTTGCTTGTGATTATTTACATAAGTGTCACAGGCTAATACGATGGTTTTCGATAAAGATAGATTCTTTTTTTGTGAAAGATTCTCCAATAGCTTTTTTAGCTCGGGAGAAATTCTTACAGAAACAGGCTGATTTGCCGGTTTCATATCTACTGCTAAGCTTTTGGCACCCATACTTGTCTCCTACCTATAAGGAGATATTCGACCAAACTCGGCACTTACTGAAGACTACAATTTATTCATCAATTATGTTAGTAGTTAGCATCAGCTAATTTAACTATTCTCAGTGTTTATCACTAAGCATGGCAATACTATTGCGTTCGGTGTGAATTGTAAGTGCCGAGGAATGAAATGACGCTGGAGCTGCAGTGAGCTGCTGCGGAAGAAAATCGTCTGAAAAGATTTTTATATATGGGATAATGTAAAATGAAATATGATTCGTGGTAAGAATTATGTTGTATTAATCGAGGGTAACCCAATCTTAGTACCAATCGAAAGTTGAGTTTCTGCCTTCTATCCTGATGCTAATCTCATTGCAAG
>JABSRP010000010.1 GCA_013215145.1 Pseudobacteriovorax sp. | reverse complement strand
GAAAGCCACGTAACCGTCCCGCAGATTGGAGCCCATGAAATTTCTGAATCGATGACCCAGGACAAAATTCAGCTAATTGTGGAGAAAGCTAGGGAAATCACCGGTGCTCGACATGCTCGGTTAATCTCCGACAATGGCCCACAATTTAGGGCGCGAGAGTTCAAATCCTACATTAAATTGTCGGGAATGGATCAAACCTTTACAAGTCCTTACTACCCGCAGAGTAATGGCAAGATTGAGCGTTGGCATAAGGAGCTAAAGAAGACCTGTATCAGAGTCAGACAGCCGAGAGATTTGGCTGAGGCTAAGCGCTTCATCTCAGAATTCATTGAGGACTACAACTACCGTCGACTCCATAGTGCTTTAGCTTATGTCACACCTTACGATAAGTTACTATCGATAGACACAGAGTTGCTAGACTCACGTAAGTTAAAACTAGAAAAGGCTAGAAATCAGCGTAAGCTGGCTTGGAAAAATAAAAACTCGCAAATTGAGCTTGCAAAGATGGCTTAATCTATGTCAAGAGATTGGCGGGAAGTTGGGTTTCCGGGTTGGCAATACAGGCCAACGAAGTTTGTTGGTGGATTGCTGGTAAATAGTTTTATTGAATCCTTAACTAATGTAAATGAAATCATTAAAAGACTTAAAGAGTCCTTCGCTCCAGGCGATGGAAATTGGGCCTTGGATTTTTCCGCGGAAATTACGGCAATCAGAGAAAGTCTAAGATATTTTATTAATATGCTTCCTTACCAGCATAACTCTGCAACTAAGAGGCTTGCATATATTCTTTATAATAGTCCGAGGGCAACGATCGTAAGCCATTCGCAGGGTTGTGTTATTACTCGCAATGCAATGTTTACGATGAGAGCACTTTTCGGGGAACATGAAAAAATCCGAAAAAACACTTACTGGCTATGTGTCGGAAGTCCCCTTCATTCTTCTGAGTATGTGTCTGATTGGATCCCCAGTGAGGGGCGTTTTCACAGATATTCTCATCCTGCGGACCCTATTACGTCAATTGTAGCTGGAGGAGGTAATATTAAGCATGGCCTAAATATGAGTGCTCACGGATTTAAGGAAATCTATGTTGAGAGAATTCAACCTGACCCGGTAAGCCCGTTGCTATTAAGAATTAATAATGCCAATTATGGATTCTCTGGGATTACAAAAACCTTATGCTCAGATTGCTCCGAGTTCGACGAAATATCTAGTGCGAATACTGATCAACTTCAATTGTATTCAAGTTTCCTAGAAATAGATTCGTCTCCAGCGTATCTGAACAGTCTTAAGATGTTTTCTCAAGGTGAAGCATTGATGAATACCAAGAATGCCCTAGAAGGCTCGGAATTTATTAAACGAAATGAAGACGCCTTGAACCAGGATAGGTTGATGAAGGTGCTTCCCTCTATCCTATTGATTTCAATGTTATATTATGAAAATAGTTTCGAAAATTAAAATAGGTCTTTTTAGATTTAATGTCCATAACCGAAATACATACTTGAGAATACAACTAGGAGAAAAAAATGAAAAAATTATTATTAGCAGCATTACTTATGGTTTCTGGAAGTGCTTTTGGTGGAAGTTCATCTTTCACTGGAAAAATCAATACAATCATTTTTCACGAAGCAAGTGCTATTCCAAACCAGATTGGTACAATCTACATGGAAGGATTTTCCTCTCCTACAAATAATTGTGCGAAAAGCTCATCGTTCAACTCTGTGGCTATCTATATTAAAAATACCGAAATGGGAAAAATGCAAGTAGCTGCTGCACTAGCTGCCCTTAGATCTGGAAGTGAAATATCAGTTAGCGTCGATGATGCAGACTCTTTTGAATTCTCTGGCGGAAAATACTGTTATCTTGAGCAATTAAGGACCCGCTAATCTTCGATCTACTTGACTAAATCAAGCCCTTTGCTATGGGCTTTTAATCTTTAAATGCCGGTCTATTACGATTTAGAGCTAATTATTCTATTCAATCAAAAATATAAAAAATAACGAAACTCAACACATAGTTCGTTAAACATATCGTTTTTTTATTCACTGAAGTGATCTTAAGACCCTTAGTTTCGGCTTCATAGACAGGAAAATCTGAGTTTGCAACCACGTTCCCGTGTTTCGGCGTTTCTTTTTTTATAAGGCTAACGCAGGCTTTGGCTGATTTGGCAGCAATCTTTCCAAGCTCCATATGTTCTTTGCTGTCCCTTGAAATTTCATTAAGACTGGGGGTAGCGAGTTATAGCTTTGAGCGAAGACTCTAATGCTACTAGCAACACATCCAAAAATAAAAGTAAGTTTCTTCATGGTTAAACCTCTGTTGTTATTCTATTTATGACGGTTTACTTAAGACCTTGCTATAACTTTTTAAATACATTTCTCTTGGCGGCCCAACGGTTGGTGTAGCTCAAGCTGTTTTGTAGTCTTTTGTATCGGCTGCTTTTCTCCAGTTGGTAGTTTTCTGAGCCTTTGTGACTAAGTTCAATTGATTTTGAATGCTTTTGTTAGCAAAAAGAAGCTCTAGAAACTCTTTTGCCATGACGATGGCTTGGAAGGTGATTGCTGACATAGGCTGGGTGGGGCGGGTTCGAACTAACCGTGTCATAATCTTGTTCTGAGAGCCGCAACCATGGTAAATACTTCTGTGGCGCGGCTTTCTCATATCCATAAACTACATTGTTTTCTCCAATCCCTTATATACAATAAATCCCAGCCTGATTTACCCCCCCACTCTCCGAAAAACCACCAAAACCCAATAAAACAATCTCATAACGAAGCCTAGAGAAGCGGCGCGGGCGATTTCGCACCCAAATTCACCCATTCCCATCATATTTTTGTACTTACGCAGATTTTAAACGCAAAAATCCCTGGCCGTACACACTACAGCCAAGGAAAAGCTCTAGTTTTTAGTTAGGTCAGCCGGTGGGGATTGTTTCAACGCCCAGTTTCTTTCTAGCTGCCAGATACCCGTTCATCTCGGCTAGGGACTCGGGGTTAATCTTGCAGTAGGTTCTGCCATGGGAGCGTCTCGTATCAATCCTAAGGCCAAAATGTGAGAAGAATCTTCGAAGGGCTGAGAGAGGTTGTGTGCCTGGTCTTTCTGGGTTGATGGTAGCTGGGAATAAAAGGTTTGCAACATCGGCATTGTCAAAAAGATAATCACGGGCCGCCCTACCCTCCATTCTATTCCACTCGCCGCCGAGCCCCTTATCTAGGCCGAGAGATTCCACGACTTTCCAAAAGATCTCTTTTCTGTGTTTTGGGAAATAGCGGTGATAGGTGTCAACAGATCTCTCTTCTATTCTTTCAAACTTTCCGATGGATTTATCATCAGTCTTGGCCGACTCAAGGTTTGCAATCCAATCAAGTCCTCCTTTATCTCTAAATGTGATGGTCCTCTCGTTTGGCTCATAACCCATCTTAGTTCTAATCTCGTGAGCTACAAGGGCGCATTCATCCTCGAAAGATATCTCTGGTAGCCTTTGAAGGCGCTGTGCTCCCTTTTCTGTAAGCTCTGGCTGCAGCCCTACTTTTTCTACGCGGTCTTTTTTCACCTCCTCGCCAAGCTGTCTCCATAGCTTTTTAAGACCCTTATCAGGATTTTTGCCATAGCCTTCTGATTTTTCAATTTCCCAGCCATTTACCTCTAAAATCGAAAGCGCTGTTACAAGGTAATTATCCCTCATAGAAAGCTTTATCTCTTCCATATCCTCGCAAAACTCGGTGTATTCACTCATCGCTGCTCCCAGCTTTCCGTAGGCCGGAGCCCGTGAACCAAAGTTTCTAAAGCGTTTAATCTCATCGATCGAGACGTGCCAGTTTTCAGCCGCCCTAACCCTTCCAAGCATCTGCATAAGATCAACTGGGCTTACCACTCCTGTGAAAATGCCAAACATGCGGTCAAAGTAGCCTGTGGTGATTGATACCCCAGAAGAAACCTTAGGCGTGCAGATAACAAGATCGTACTTTTGGGCCTCTTCGTTTGGATTCTTACAGAAATCTTGGGCCGCCTTTACAGTCTCTGGACTTTTGCAAACGAGTAGCTCTCTCACGTTTGGGTGAAGATGCTTTATGTGCCGAATTAGCTTTTTTGCGGCTGCCTTGGTGTCTGTCGATACGAATACCTTTTCATCTTTGGCTATGGATTTTTCAATTTCAACAATGATCTCAAGGGCTGCGTCAGTGAACTTAAGCTTTTTTCTTACCCAAGCATCAGCCGGATAGTTGCACTCGATGTAGGCGATCTCGCAATCTGGCGCCATCTTTTTAACCTGCTCAAGGTAGGCATCAGAGATGGTAGCCTCAGCTGCTAGAAATTTATCAACGCTAGAAATACAATTCTTATAGATTTCAAAGTTCATAACCTTTCGTGTGTGATCAAGTCCAATTTCTGGAATCTGTGACAGGGACTGGGTAAACTCATCGCAAACAAACGTGTCAACTTTTTCAAAAAATACCTCTCCATTAATATCTGATCTAAATCTTTCTGCCGATAGGGACTGCTCGGTACTTGCCATCTTGTCAGTAACGTTAATTTCCTCCTCACATATATCTTTATAAAAACCTATATTTAGACGCGTGCTAGCATCTTCTACAATTGAGCATCTTGGGGCGATGTAGGCTCCCCTGTCAGATCTTTCAAAGACCCTCTTAATAAGCCTTTCTGTTTTTCCACTCCCCATAGGAGCCCTAAAGAACACCTTTTTTCCCTCTTCCATAAGACTTATGGATTTAGAGATGGCTTCCTCCGGGATTACAAAGTGACCGCTTTCATTTTTTACAAGCTCATAAAGGTGTTTTTCAGAAATGTGCCTATTTGAAACTTGGCTTAGTTTTGCGGCCTTTGACATTACGCTGTATCGGATACTGCGGTAGATCTGATCTAGATCTAGATCAACCTCCTCAGCTCTTTCTCCTAAAACATCGTTTACTTTCTCACCGATTTCTTCAATGCTCATGCAGTAGGGCATACCTTCGGCGCTGCAAATTTGGCGAATAATTTTTTCTAGATAACCATTGGGTGCATATTGCAATAGATCAAAGAGGTGGTTTTTGTATTCTCTTTTAGGAACCCCATAATTTACTTCTTTAGAAAAGTATTCCCTAAGAGCCTCGTTCCCATGTTCCTTAGCAAAATCATTCCAGTCCGTTTTTTTTCCATTAATGGCAGGCGGGTAGATAATTCTACCGCGAACGCTCCTAGCAGCTTTTAGAGCAAAGAAAATACCGGTGTTGCCACTACCAGAGACATCATTATCCGCAAGGCAAACAACCTTCGAGTTCTTGTATTTATTGTCAAAATGCTTCATGACAGTTTCTAGATTATGCGCCCAACCGGCAATAACGACAGGAACTCCAAGGCTCTGATGAATCGTAAGTCCCGTAGCAAAACCTTCTGCCACATAGATCGTATCGCTATCTTTAATTTTTCCAAGAACCGTGTGAGCTCCCTTATACGATCCGTCATACCAGCCGTGGGTTAGAAACTTTGAGCCGTCAGCTGCTATCTTTTGAAAGCCCACATTTTGGCCCTTAAGATTATATAGAGGGAAAGCTAGGTTTTTATGTTTTCGATGGCCCTCTCCATAGGCGTCAAACTCAGATAAAATTCTAAGATCAAATACCCCTTCAGGAACCTTCAGTCCTTTTTTCTCAAGATAGGGATGCTGGGAGGCTCTGGGAGCTTTTTCAAATGCCGCCTTAAACTTCTCGAATTTTTTCCTGCCATTCTCATTTTCGATTTCTTTTAAAGATTCCCTTTCGTCAACTGGTTTTTGGTGGTCGAATTTTGCTTCATAAAATCGCTGATCATTTTGGAATTTTTCAGTGGAGCGCCACGTTAGGGTCATGCCGCCATTTTTCTTTGTGTGAAAGGTAATCCTTAGATACTCGCTCTGATCACTTCGAATCCTGTAGTCAATGTAATAAAAGGTGGATCTTTTATATTTTTTGGATATCACGGGAGGGTTTTTGTGCATGCCTGGCGAGAAATCAGATACCTTTGACCAATCGATGCCGCATTGCGCAGCTAAATCATCAAGCTCATGATAATGCTCGTGAAGAATATTCATTGCGACCCCACATAGTGAACAGGTTTGATAGGAACACAAGAGTAGTAACACTTCGTTTAGAAGTGTTCTTAGCTCATCATATATCAATCGTGTTCAAAAGGGAGTGTAATAAACTGCACACTTTTGTAGAATCTAGCTAATTATTTTTAGAAACTCATTTGCCTCAAGACAAACATACAACTTCGACCTGTTGCGTCTGAAAACAAGAAGAGGAGTATCGCTGCCAGCCTTATTTGCTTCTGCTTGCGCGATAGCATCCCAGAGCTTTAGGCGTTCCTGATTTTTTACCTCCACAGAAAAAGGAAACTGCCTTCTAGCCTCTGCGCTAAGTAAAATATCTGGACCATTGAGCCCTGAAGGTGTAAGGCGCACGTCATCTTCTGTAAGGCTAGGATAGTAGTATAGAATCAAAGCCTTAAGCTCTGCCGCCGCCCTTCTTCCCTTGGCCTTTGCGCTACTGGTTTTCAAGAAAAAGCCCTCCTGGCTCAATTCCTGAATCTTCAAGAAGCTGGCGAACAACGTTCCGGTGATAAGCATTAACCTTTCCCCAACGCGGATCATCTATTTTTCGATTGATAAAACCCATGGACCTTGCTTTTGCAGCAAGCAATCTTCCAAGCTCCGCATCGGTAAGCGAGAATGCCGCAAATACGGGAATACACTTTTTCCAGCCAATAACAGTTTTCCACTCTACTGATTCACCTACAGCAACTTTCAAGTTTTCGATCTCCTTTTCTTTTGCCTTAAGTTTTCTTGACATTGCGCTCGCAGTGGCCATGGCGGTAGCAACTTTACTGTCTCCGATTTTTGCGCGGTCTCTTATTGCTTGATTTTTTAGTTTTCTTTCTTTTGCGATCTCTCTGGCTGCCATGCTGAGAAGATCGGTGACGTCAAAGCTATCAAGTACCTTTTGGGGTTTTTCTATGGAAAGCCTGAGGCATTCTGTTAGAAAGCGGCGCATTTCATGACCGGCCTCCTTGTGTCCATTGGCGATGATCTCCATGGCGACTTGAACGGTAGTGAAGTAGTCTATGTTGACCTGAAAACCTTTTCCGTTTTTGCGGATCGTTTTTTTTAGATCCTTAAAGTAGTCAGTGTTTTCAGTGTAATAGCGAAGTTTGTTTTTAACCCAATCTGCATACTTTGATCTGGACGAGATTCCTCCTTTCTCTTGTAGTTTTTCAAATATGAGCCTTAAATCTATTGAATTATCTAAGTCAATCGGCACCGGATTCTTAAAATCTATTTCAACTAAGGTATTCATGATTACATTCTCCATTTACTATTTCCTTTCCCCTATCCTTGCGAGCGCAGGTACTTCGTTCACCTCATAAAGTTCTTCCATAACGCCGTCTCTAATGAGCACGTCGGCAATAATGCGCTTATGGAAAACCTGATGATATTTTCCCCCACGATTGATCTCTTTGATGCAGCCCTGAACTAGCCTTGTCATCTCCATAACTCGTTGCTCCAATTCGTGGACCTTGTAGTCGTCTGAGATCTGAAGTCTTGCGATCCAAAGTTCCATGGGAGCCCAGCCCCTGGGAAATACAATTTCTCTCATAGTCATCTCCTATGGCAGGGCACAAGCCCTGCTTTTAGTTATGCTGGTTTGAGCCTTCTTGCTTTGGAAATAAATACCCGTCCCTCAAGACTTGGGTGAACGCAGATCCAATTGGAATCTGTCTCACTTGTCGTTACAAGATCCCTAAAGAATTTTTTTGCTGCAGTTTCCAGACCTATGATTTTGTAAGGTTCGACATCTCCGCTTCCGTGCTCATCGTATCTTCTAAAGTAGCCCCTTGGATGATTGATCTGCGTCAGATACTCACTGACCCTTGATTTGCTAATTCCAGGAAAGAAAATACGTGTGATATCAGCAACCCTCAGACAGTCGTGCGGGAAACCTTCATAGTTTCGAAGCTTCTTAAGCTCTGCCTCGTTGTTCTTAAAGAGCTCTTTTACAGTAGCTTCGATAACTCTTTGAATCTCATCAGTATCAAGACCTTTTGGCTTTGCATCCTGTACATGCACGTGATCGATCAATTCCCACATCTGGTTATAGATAGACCAGGCCTCTGGTGAGTTGATGAGCTTAACAAGTTGGCGGAGTCCCTCTTTTGGGATGAAAGTTGTTTGGTTGGTTTTGTTTGAGACAATCCCTTGTTTTTTAAGCGATTTTAGTTTGACCGTCTCTATTAGGGACGAGCAAATCTCGTGGCGTTGCATATGACTTCTAAGTCCAGAAGGTGAAATGCCAAATGCCTGACAAGCCTCGTTTGATAGTAAACCCTCGTCTCCATCCATCGTTATGAGGTTTAAAAGAAGTTCTTTGCCTGACGAATTTATGGCTTTTTGCCTAACTGAGATTTGTTCGCTGGATTCAACGATTTTTAGATTGTCTTTGTTTTTTTTCATTTCAAGTATTCCTTATCGATTTTTGTTTGTAGTGACTGATTGTTCTGGTGCCTCTCGCTCCAGTGCGCCTTCCCTGATTCTCTTGTCAATTTCGATAATCCTTCGAGGATCAATCGTATTAATTTTCTTATGTTTTCTTCTCCATCCCATTTACTTCTCCTCTCTCCCAGGTAATCTCGTATCTTTTTCTTCCATGAGCTGATCTTTTCTGGCTTTGACCATCTTTAGAACTTTGGCAGATAGCTTTGTGTACCTTCCTTTTTCGAAAGTGATCTTGTTTTCCAGCTGCATGTGCTCTATCAGCTGTTGATCTAGATCCGCATCTCGCAGGTTTTCTGAAATGAAATTTTCTTCCTCGATGTATTTAGCTTGTATTTCGTTTAGTTTTTTACTATCCATAGTCTCTCCAATTGATCAAAAAGTGATTAGGTGTGGTAGCCTTTCCAATCAATTGTTTATTCCTCGCCTTCCTCCGATCCTAGTAGTTGGTCCACATTCGATTCGCTATCTTGTGTTTTGACAGACTTAATCTCTCTTGCCTCGACATCCACGGCCGGAACACCAAGAAGACACTCAGGCACGTATCTTCGAATGAGCATTAACGCCGCTCGATATGAAAGCATCTGAACAGGCATAGATTTGTATTTAGGGTTACTAGTCCAACCTTCTGCCTTGGCCATAGCGATGCTGGCATTTACTTCGACTTTCTCGCCGGAAATCAACGTGACAGAAGCAAAGACAATGAGATCCTCCCAAGATTCACCCTCGTGTCTAAATGAAATACGGTCTTTAAAAGCTCCCGATTTGTGGGCAAGCGTCATAGCTAGCTTTGCCGAAATAGTTGGTTTACCTTTAATTGGGGTGATTTCATTGAGAGCCGTCATGTAATGGTGAATACCAAGCGCTTCCCCCATTTGCAGAGCAACGAAAATATCTTCTGGTTTACCCTTGAAGTGTCTTGGCGTAAGATCTGATACGGCATACTTTTCTGCGACTACCATATGCTCCCTGATGATGGGAGATATCGCCATATTGTCTGATTGTTTGACTATATCACTCATACAACATCCTTTTTCTTCCATGAAGGAATATAAAGTCGCTGTATGTTGGTCTGACCTTCCCAACTATTGTGTTTTGAGGATTGTTTATATCGCTCTATAGCTAAGTTAATTTCAAAGTCGGCATACTCAATATCCTCATAGTCGTAGTCGAAGATTGCGGCATTAAAAGGGGGTTTTGTTTCGAGTACTAGAAAGACATACTTATAGTCATCGCCAGTTATTTGCTTTAGACCCCTGCTCGTCAGAGCAACAGATCGGTGATAGCCAAAGTCTGCCGCCTTTCTGACAAAGGTATCGAAGTCTGCATTTTCTGTAGTCTTAAGATCGATGACAATCTTGCGATCATCAATGATTCGATCTGGACGAAACTTAAGATTCTGGTCGGTGGCTTCGTCTTTCCAATAGTATGAAACTTCGTTTTTACCTCCATGTTCTAGAAGTCTTCTAGAGTGGCGCTGACTCAAGGCTGATTCTTTAATGGTTCGAAGTTTTCGCCAATCAGCCCAAGACAGTAGCTCTTTTCCAGGTTGTTCTAGCTGCGCCTCCTTAAAAGTCTTGTGATTACGATTAGCTCCACTGGGACCGCATGCATATTTTTTTTCAAACAGTTCCGGCTCTAAGAGCATCTCATGGATTATTGTTCCTAGTGATTGTGCTGGTGTCGGCTTATATTCGTTTTCTCCTTTTAAATATTTATCCCAATAGTGCCTCGGTGATTTCAGCAATAGATCAATACCCGACTTGGAAAGATGCTCTCTTTCACTATGATATATTTCTATTGGCTCGTTTTCTTTAATCATCAATTTTCATTGCTCCTTTAAATCAATAAGTAGTGCATTTACTTTGGCTACACGGTCGATTGATGGTGAATGAATCCCGTTCTCCCACTGCTTGAACGTCCTGTAGCTGACATCAATCATGGGAAGAAATCTTTTCAGCGGAATCCCTGTGGCTTTACATTCTTCTCGTAGAGACTTGGCAAAGTTTCGTGCTTCAACTGTCAAAACTAGAATCTCCTCTCCAAAAAGAAGGCCCGAAGGCCCACTCCTTATCGCAAGCAAATAACCTCAACATCCTCAGATGACTCCAATGAGATAACTTTCTCAGATTCTGTGTCATAAGCTTTGCGCTCTAATAGGCTTAAAAGCAGGGGGTGCTCTCTCGTGCCTCGCTCTTTAGCGTCTTCGAATGTGTTCAAACTGAATGAGTCATCGCATATCGAGTTTAGGTTCGAGGTGAATAGAAGCGTTTCTAGGTTCTCGATGTAACCATATTCATAGATCGTGAGCTCAATGTCGTTTGTTGCGACCGATGCCGAGTAATATGAATTTTGGAAGAGAGATCCGGGTAGCGATAAAGCCCAATCACTATAGTTTGACTCACCAATTTTGGACGTAATCTGAACAGATTTAGGCCCAAATTTAGTAAATATAGATTCGAGTTGGGTAAGTCTATTTTGATTAAGTGTTACGGGAACATTGAATTCTAAAGTAGATGTAGCAGTATTTCCATACACTGAAACACTCGATGCGACTAGTTCGACTGGAGTCATAGCTATTTCGAAAATTTCAGAGATACTTTCTAATCCAGGTACTTCAATCGTGTCTCCGTTACATGTGATCAGATGATTCCCATTCTCCAACCTCTCAGATGTGCAGGCGCCCTGTTCTGAGATTTCTGGGGGGATCCGAACACTTTGATCTCCGCAAACTAAAAAATCTCCATCCTGCTTAGTCTCAATCCTGCAATTCTCGCCATCTTCTCCTTTTCGTCCTGGTTCATCTTTCTCTCCCCTGATCGCAATGACGTCATCTCCGCATTGCAATTGCCCATCGTTTACGATTTCGCAGCCCTGTCCATCCATTCCATTTGTTCCGTCGGCACCATCCTTTCCGTCCTCGTACTCACAAGATGTAAGACCGTAAGCTAGTGACAAGGCAATAAGATACTGTTTCATACAAAATCTCCTTTGTTGTATGAGTTAAAAATACACTGCCAGTGGCAGATTCTAGTTATGTTTACGTTGTGCTTTTTAAGCCTAGACCTATCGTTGATGACTCAAACCCAATCAGTGGATTTGTTTTGTCATCAGTCCTTTTTACTTCATAACCAAGGTGGTTAAATGCTGCGATCAGAAGACCAACATGAACCCTTTGATGCAGAGCCTTTTCAATTATTCCCTTTATTAATTGCAATCCATAAAGATTCTTGGCCCACTTATTACTAATTTCCTGCTTTTTCAGTCTTGACATTTCAATGGTCTTAACTAAAAGTATGAACTCCATAAGATACTCTGGGCGATCTAGTATCTCTTCTCTTTTTTTTCGATAGCTCTCACACTCTCTAGACCAGAATCCAGACAATACGAGACCAGGCATGCTGATGACAGCACGTTCAATGTGTCTTCTATCCATTTTCTATTTTTAGTCTTTATGCCTAAATCTAGGCTTTAAGTACTTCCTATTTTGGTTGTTAAAAAAGGCTTTCTCCTTACTTTCAAAAAAACGCTAGCAGTGAAGTTTTAGCCTGTAAATCCCCCTAAAATGACAGGTTTTGGCTATGGCAGGAGTTACGACCTCGCGAGCGACCGGGCGAGCGACCAGACAAGCGACCAGGTTCTCTAACCACTATTTTTACAGTTATTTTAGAAACTAATTTGATTTCAACTTATGAGGTGTCGATAGTTATGACCACACGAGCGACCAGATGAATGACCAGACGAACGACCACGAAAAAAAAATGAAAAAAAGTTTTTGAACTACTGATAGTGCTTCATGAGGTGAGCAATCCCGATAGTTCTTAGGTCTTTGTTACGCGCCATATTTCGCTCTTATTAACGGCACGTTTATTGAATGAAGGTTACCTATTCAGGAACGTAGATTTTCGATTTGAAAGTTTAAATATTATGGCCAGAGTGCTGTGAGTTTTCATGATCCTTAGAGTTAAGTCTTAAGGATGATAAAATGGAGGGCATGTTGAATGGATAAAAAGGTTATCAAGTTTTGGGAGCTCGTAAGAATATCGGTGATTGAGTTTAGTGGTTTTCCTAACGAATCGAAACGAGGAGAAATGAAGATAAGGTTTAATTTGTCGGGAAAAGAAAGTCGCAAATTAAGAAAATTCCTGAGATCAGAAGTTCATTCAATTCGGCCGAAGGAAGATGATAAATCTCTGCTAGATCTATTAAAAAAAAGTTTGTTGTCGAAAAACTATAACTATGTTTGGCAGAGGATTAGAAGAAGACAGTATCCTTCAACTGATTTTCTCATAAGCGAAGAAGAGCTATATAGCCAATCAAATTTACATGAAGACCCATCTATTCTCTGCACCAGCGCAAATTTTCAGTTTTTTATTCTGATTCTTACCACAAAAGTTTCCTCGAAAGATTTGGAGGAAGCATTTTCTGAAGTAGGAAGTCTATTTGTCGATAGAATGACAGACTATGGTTTGTTATGGGAGAAAGATGGTGTTTTGGAAGTAGATAAAGAGATATTGCGAAAACTCCTACCCAGAGTTAGCAAGTATTTTGATCAAGAAATTGAAGAAGATTTCGATTAAAGTTTTTTCTTGCCTTCTTCATTTGTAGCGGTTACCACTATTGATGGGTGTGGTAGCCCTTTCCTTTCTTTGTTTATTCTCCTTGCTTCTCTGCATGGGGGACAATTATATTATGAAAACTGAATCGAATGAACGTAAGCTCTTTGAAAATTTAGTTAGTAAAGAAGAGATTGCTTCTGAGTTGGGTATTTCTCCAAGAACCGTTGGCAATTGGATATCATCGGGGAAACTGCCTTGTATCAAGATTGGTAAGAAGAATTTTGCTCTTCGATTCAAATTGAATGCTTGGCTTGAAAACAAAGGAAGAAATGCTAGGAGCAACTTATGAAGAAAAGCAAAGAGTTAATCCAGCTTAAAAAGCCTGGATATCATCGCAAGAGTTTCGCAATTATGAAGAAAGCAGATGGTAAATGGAAGGTATTTAAGTCGGCACTGACTGAAAGGTTAAATTCCCGGTATCATTCAGGAGAGTTGAGTTATGATTCTGCGCTAGAAGAATTTCAGAGAGTTATTACTGATCTTTATGAACATAGGGACCGGGAAAGGCAGAGTGCACTAAATACCAATACCAGATTGATGGAAGAGTACTTCGCCTATAAGTATTTGCGTAAATCACGAAAAAGGCGTTTGGCTGAATCGACTATTCCAGGAGCTTTACATGACTTAAGGCGAGCAGTTATATCGTTGGGGCAACTTGATCTATCAGTCGCTCCTATTGATAAAATGCAAGAACAAGTCGATCAATACTTCGAAGACAGGGAGACAAATACACCTCACAGTAAGGCTGTGTGTCGAATCAACGCTTTACTTAGGTATAGTGGCCGTCCAAATCATGATCGGCTTGAGACGCTTCCAGAAACCTTTGATGAAGTAAAGAATATTACGAAAGAGGAATTCGATCTGATTTGTAATGAGTTGGTTGGATACGATCAATCGCTTGCTATGATTGCATATCATTCAGGCTTGAGGATCGGGGAGATATTTGCTCTGCAAAAAAACAGGATAAGGAGGATTCAAAACGGGATAGTTCTTAACGTCGATAAACAGATGTACCGAGACTTTTCTTATGGTCTTCCCAAGAGGCGTAAAATAAGAAGGGCTTTTGCAGGCGAGGCTTGTTTGGAAGCCTTAAACCATTGGCTGGAAGTTCCAGAAGAAAAAAGAATCTCGCTAAGAAATCGGAAGTTTTCCGAAATTATCGGTGATTCTTGCAAAAAAGCGAACACTTTTCACAAAATTTCTTTCAAAGATTTAAGACATTGTTACGCAATTAATCTGCTAAATCGAGGGGCCACAATAAGCCAAGTAGCACAAAATTTGGGCAACTCGGAGCAGGTTTGTCGTAAGCATTATGTTGGGTATGTAATGACGAATGATGGCATAGAAATGATGGCAAAAGTGGTGGGTAAAAACTGAATATTTTGGTTTGAAATTTGGTCTAACCAGTTCTGAAAAAAACTCTAACCAGTTAAATTGTCATGTAGGGGTAAGTAATTGATTTTATTGTGTAAATGGCGATCGCGGCAGGACTCGAACCTGCGACCACAGGATTAGAAATCCTGTGCTCTATCCAGCTGAGCTACGCGACCCCAGTAGATCATGTTGTTTACCTTGGTCCGTGGCTGGCGTCAAGCCTAAAATCGATTTAACTTTTTCCAGTAGCTCCATGTTTTTTCCTTTGATTTTGCTCTTTTAGCAGCAAGTCGCAGGGCTCTTTCACCGCCAATTTGTTTAAGTGCGAAAAGGATGCGTTTTTCGACAAATAGAGGGTTGGGGTGACGGTATCGATTGGGCAGATCATAACTATAGATTAGTAGGTCCACAACGTCCTTATTTTGGGAGTCGGCAAACCGTTTGCCTAGCAGGCTGGCGGTTTCTCCCCTCACCACCGCTGCTTGGTCCACTGCCCCTTGATAGAAGATGCGGCTGCAGTAGGGGCTTGGTGTTCGGATGCAGACTTTTAGCCAAGCAATCCTCCACTCCCAGCTCCAGTTTTCGAGGCTCTTCCCTTGGTTAGCATGATAGGACCAAAGGTCTTGCCTCTCCTGGTCGCTCGACTGCATAAATGCGGTCCAGGTGGGCTTATCTGGGGATTGTTTTATGTCCAGGGCCTCAAGGCTTTTGGCCTGTAGATTGGGTTGATAAATCGCTGGCAAAATGGCCAAAAACAGAGAAATTATGCAAAACCGAAATTGCATGGTGACACCTCAAAATTTAATCGCCGTTCTAACTATCTGAAAGTAAATACAAAAAATCTATTTCTTTAAGATCTCCCTAAAGTTAACTGAGAAATTTACCGAATCAGAGGATGGCCGCGGCAAACTTGGTAAAACTGCAAAACAAGCCTTGTTTTGCCTTTTTCGTCGCCTACATTCTGATGGTACATGGAGCAAAACAATGAGCGAACAGGTCTGGTATCTTTATCAAAATGGTCAGCAAGTTGGGCCCTTTGATACCGAGCAGGTAACTCAGTTATTCGTCAATAAAATGATCTCGCAAGACGGCTACATTTTCAAGGTTGGCTGGAAAGATTGGCGACCTCTCGAAGAGGGATTTGAAGAGCTGGGCTTAGAGAAACCGGATCACTTGGAACACGATGCAGAGGCAACTGAAAAACGTCGTAACAACTCCCCTAGAGGAAGCGTTAACGGACGGGTGGTTGTCCACAACAATGGACAACTTACCATCGGACAAGGGGTAAATATATCAGCCTCTGGAATCTTTGTTGAGACCTCTGATCAATTGTTTAGCGTCGGCGAGCAGCTAAAGCTTTCGGTGCGCTGTGATGGGTTGAAAAAACCTTTCAACGCTGAGGCTGATGTTATTCGATTCAGTAGTGATCCCAGATGGCCTGTTGGCTACGGACTTCGGTTTGTTGATATTCCTGAGCAGATTCGAAAAAACATTCAAGAGTTAGTAGAAGAGCTTAACAAGGCCGGATAGGACGCAAACCGAATCCCATTAAGGAGACGATGTTAATGGAAGCATTAATTGGCAATGACAGCAATATTAATTGGAAAACTTTCAAGACTTTGGCCGAAGCTCAGGAATTGATCGATCAAGGTGTACTTATGTCTTGGAAGGATGCCAAGCATGTAAAAAAAGTTCTGAGTGACAAAGAGTTAGAGTCACTTATGACCTATTTTGCTGTTCGGATGGCAGAGCGAGTCGAAAGCCGGTTGCCCGAGGAAATTCTCATCGAATCGCTTTTGATTTTAATGGCTAACTGTCATGAAGAAGCGATTCTGAATGCCTTTCTCGAGGAACTAGTTCAGCAGCCGAACCGCATGGAAGCCTGCGTGACGCTAGTAGAGCTTGCGATTACCGTGGATGTTTCCGAGTCAGAGCATCATGAAGATATTTTCTCAATCGCCGTGGCTCTGATCTGTGAATTAGGCCAGATATTGCAATTTATCGAGAAAGAGTATCCGGGCGAATTGCAGATGGACACTAATAAACTTCTAGATCACATTTCAACCTATCTCTTGTCGGTATCAAATAGTAACAACAACTGTATTCGATTGAGCTTGGTTCATTACTTCGGCACGCTCGAGGCTGGTAAATCTTACAAGCCAGGTTTCAATCGTATTATGGGTAGGTTTGGTCATACGATTTTGGAGCATTTGTTTCTTCTGTTATTTAATAAAAAAACAGAAGCCATTGCCCTCCAGTTTTTGCTGGAAAATGTCCCTTTCATATTGGAAGCCGATAATCACTGTCAAAAGATCCTTCATGAAACTTGGAAGTACTACATGCTCAAAAAGCCTGAGCGATTCGCGTTGTTCATTCAGACTCTAACCAACCATCTGACGGCTGAAGATGGTGCTAATAGTATTGCAGCTAGGAAGGTTTTCCTTCAGCATTTAGGAGTTCTGCTAAAAATAGTCTCAGAGGTGAATCATAAGGATTTAGGGCGTGAGATCATGTGCGCGATCGGAAAGTTTAATAACGATCCGTTTCGCAACGACTTGATAGCTTTGATCGTCAAGGATAAGGCGATTCGGGAGAATTTCCGTAATATCTGTGGCAAGATGATCGATGCCACGAATGGCGAGCAAATTGTGGAGTCAGCTGATGGTTTCAGATCCTCTAAGCGGGGGCGCAAACCAAGCTTCGCTAAAGCGCAAAAAACCAGGCCGATTTATCAGGCCGCGTTCTTAGGTCATCAACAAGCAGCGCGAGCCTCGTAAGGGGCGTTACCTATCCCTCTTCATTTTCTGTTTCTGTGTCTTCACCTTCGTCGTCAAAAGTCTCAGGAGGAAGTGTTTCTCCTGGTGCCGGTGGCTTAACAATCGCTCCCTGCTGGACGGGAAAATCAATGGTGGTGGATTTACCGAGAACGTCTCTAATCGCCCAGGCCCCTTTTTCTT
Organism: Pseudobacteriovorax sp.; assembly: GCA_013215145.1. Lineage (GTDB taxonomy): Bacteria > Bdellovibrionota_B > Oligoflexia > Oligoflexales > Oligoflexaceae > DT-89. The sequence goes on along the minus strand of JABSRP010000010.1, from coordinate 299,655 downwards.
TCACCACTGCTACAGTGTTTTCCGTTGACACCTGAGGAGCCTCTTCGGGCTTAAGCTTACCCTCTTCACCGAGGTCTCGGTAGGTAAGGACGAAGGTAACCTCTGTCTCACGAGGAGTTCGATCTCGTCGTTCTACCACGGCATACGCCTCTAGGTGATAGTGCTTCTTCAAAAACGCGTTGGTCATGGTCTCATCATTTGCGCTAAGCAGTGCGTTTTTGAGGGTTCCCGTCGTTAAGTTAACGAGGTAGGGCTTTTGGTCAATGTTTGTCATATTCAGCGACAAATCAAGGTAGCTTTGAACGACCTCTTCAGGAGTTAAGTCTTTGCGCCCCTTCGAGCACATGCTGCTACAACCTGTGATCAACAAAAAACAAAGAATCACTTTGATTTTGGTAATTCTACGATTCACGGGTTTTCCTCCTTTGGACTCGATTTAGGGTCTGCGAAGTTAAATGGACGTTCGTCTTTGGGTTGGCCCTCCTTATTTTTTGCGGGGGGCTGTAACAAATTTTCCTGCTTCGGTGTTTCTGAGTTTTGTTTCTTTTCGTCTATGGTTTCCGATTCCGTTTCTGTATTCCATTCTACCGAAGACGGCTTGTTTTTCACTGTTTCTTCAACAACGGGCGCCGTCTCTTTTTGATAAAGTGGGACTTTCGGAAGTACCTTTGGTACGTTATCCGGTCGTCTTTGGGGAGCTCCTCGATCGTAGTTGTACGTTCCTGATCGATCTCCACGATATGGGCTTCCCCATCCACTTCCAGCACTTCTACCTCTAGGGTTTCCAGCGCGTTGATAAGGTCTAGGTACAATGTTAGCATTTTTCGGAGCTTTTGATAATGCCTCGAAAAGTCGACGGTTGTATTTTGGTGAACCTAAAACCATCTTGCTTGGTTTGTTGGGTTTGAGGGTGTCGAGGTCACGATTGATGCGATAGACCCTGTTATCGGTAATGAGAATTGTAGCTTCGGAAAAACCAACTAAATTGGGTCGTACCATTACCGTGATACCTTGGCGTTTTAGAAATTTTACCCGCGAAAGGTAGAAATTCAGCTTAGGCCCACCTAGGTACACAAGAACCCGAACCTTTCTATATTTGGCCAAATATAGAGACGAAGAAATGTCTCCGTCGGTCAGAAAATCTGTGATAAGGATGACGGTTTTTTTTGCAGAACCTATTTTTGACAGAATATTGGCGCGAAGCCCTGCATAATTAACAAAGCTTTGGCTAGGCTGAGGAGGAACAGCTTGGGGGATTTGAGGTACAGCGACCTCTTGCGACAATAATTGGCTCGAACACAGCAGGGCGAGAACGATGGCTAGTGGCTTTGAAATAGTAAACTCCTATATCTCGTCCTTCAATCTTACTACAAAAGCACTGAATCCATCCATTCCATCTTGATTTCCGGCAAAAACCGACAGACAGTTCTTTCTAGTTACGTACTTCTTGAAGTAGTCAGGAAGTCTTGAAACGGGTGAAATAACTTCGATTTTGTCACCAAATTCTTTTACTAATCGATCTAGATGGTGCTCTGCTTCCTCGGGTTCAAAGGAACAAACTGAGTAAATGAGCTCGCCCCCCACCTTAAGGCATCCCATGGCACTATTGATAAGCGTCTCCTGGACCTTGACAAGTTTTGGAATGGAGCTAGGATCTTTTTGCCATTTCCCTTCCGGATGACGCCTGAGTACACCTAAACCCGTGCAAGGGGAATCCAACAGAATCTTATCCACCTTCTGATCTAGCGACTCGCTCCAAGCAGAGAAATCCCCGTGAACCCATTCAACTGTTTCGTGGCCCAGGCGCTTCATATTGTCCTGAGCCTTTTGCAATTGGGATTCATCTTTTTCTACAGAGACTAGTTTAGTTTTTCCGTGAGCCAACTCGTAAATATGAGAAAGCTTGCCTCCAGGTCCTGAGCAAGCGTCGACGATGGTCTCTCCATCTTTAGGATCTACCAGAAACGCAATCAACTGGGAGGACTCATCCTGAATCGTATAATAACCTTCGGCAAATATGCTTGATTCCGAAAGATTGGGAGTCTCTTTTAGACGGATGGAGCTCCTTAGCGGGCGCCGTTCGGAGTGAGTCTTTTCTTCTTTCAGTAACCGGTCCTGTAGCTCTCCCGAATCACTGTAGGCGATCTTTGCCTGGTTGATGCGGATACTTGTGGGAGGCGGAAGGTTGCTTTCGGCTAGCATCGATTCTAGTCTTTCAAATTTAAATCTCTTATGCCAGCGCCTGATGAGCCACTCAGGGTGAGCGAACTGAAGGGATAGATACTCAACGGGTTTGGTTTTTTTGTCGGGCTTTGCAAAGTATTCTGCCCTCCTTGCTATTTGACGGAGGATACCATTTACGAAAGAGCATGCGTTGGCCTGCCCTTTTTTTCGAATATACTCGACACTCTCGTTAACTGCAGCTCTATCGGGTACACGGTCGAGATAATAGATCTGATAGACACCCACGACAAGCGCGGCCTTGATCTCCGGGCTGGACTTATTAAGGTCACGTTTTGATGTATGTTGGAGTATCCAGAAAAGCTTAGAGTGCCACCTGAGGCTCCCATAGACGATTTCTTTTATGAAGTTTCGGTCCAGTCGTTTTAGGCGTTTTTCATGCTGACTGTATTTCTCATCAAGCACATCTTCAGGTTTTTTGCCGCCGTTCATGACTTGAGCAAAGGTGTCAAAGGCAATTTCTCGCGCTAGTGATAAGCCCAATGGGGACTCCTTAGTCTTAAAGTAGCCTGTTTGAGGCTGGCTTCATTGATCTTATGATAGGGTTTTTTCGGGCTCAGTTGAGACAGGATCTTTAGATACTTGGTCTCTGCTTGTTCCCCTCAGGTTCTTCAACTGCTTTGAAAGGCTCCTTATCTCGAGGCTTTTTCGGGTAAGTTCCACCACAAAATATCCCATAGAAAACAAGCTGCCGATGACAAAGGAAAACAAAACCAATAGGGCTGTCGGTAATTTAAAGTTGCCTAGATAAGGCGCCTCAATATCGATGTAACCTTGGTTATAGTAAGAGAACAGCGCTATGTAGACTAAACCTAATAGGAATATTAGGAAAAAAGGGACTTTTTTAAAATAGTCCATGATGAATTTTCTCCAGATAAAGAAAGGGGCCGGTATATGGAACCGGACCCCTTAGTTTAGATTACTTTTTCTTAAAAATTAACCCTCGTCTTTACCGCCATCTTCGACAGCTGCTTTAGCCTTTGCGAAGGCATCAGCTAGACCAGTTTTGGGCTCTGCTACTTGGTTGATGTAAGTTTTCAACTCATCACCCTCAAGTTTCTTGATCAAAGCCTTGCGAGAAAGAGAGAAGCGTCTTTCTTCGCTGTCAGTTGCAAGAACGATAAAGTCGATCTCATCGCCTTCTTTGACAGCATCTTCTACCTTCTCAACTTGATCATCAGTGAGCTCACTGATGTGAATCATTCCCTCGATACCCTCGGCAATCTCGACAAAGGCACCAAAATCAGTAATTTTGGTAACTTTTCCTGTGCCCTTAGTTCCGGCAGGCATATCCACCGCAGCTTGGGCCCAAGGATCATCACTCAATTGCTTGATACCAAGTGAGAAACGCTCGTTTTCCGCATCGATTTGAAGAATCTTCGCTTCTACTTCATCACCCTTCTTGAACTTGTCTGCTGGGTGATTGATGCGGTCTGTCCAGCTGATATCTGAGATGTGGATCAAACCATCAATACCGTCTTCGATACCAACAAAGATACCAAAGTCTGTGATGTTACGGATTTTACCGCGGATGATATCACCTTCTTGGTACTTCTCTTTGACAACTTCCCAGGGATTAGGCTCGATTTGTTTCATGCCTAAGCTGATTCGTCGGTTTTCTGTATCCATCGCTAAAATCACGACTTCTACTTCATCACCAACTTGAACCACTTTTGATGGGTGCTTGATACGCTTTGACCATGACATCTCGCTGATGTGGATCAAACCTTCGACACCTTGTTCCATCTCTACAAATGCACCGTAATCGGTAAGACTAACAACAGTTCCTTTGGCTCTAGAATCAACAGCATACCTTTCGGCCACTGTTAACCATGGGTCAGTTTGAAGTTGTTTATAGCCTAGAGACACTCTCTGACGTCCTTCGTCGTAGCTTAGAACCTTAACTTCGATTTCCTGGCCCACTTCAAACATTTGTGATGGGTGGTTGATTCGTCCCCAAGACATGTCAGTGATGTGAAGAAGTCCGTCGATTCCACCGAGGTCGATAAAAGCACCGTAGTCAGTGATGTTTTTCACGATACCTTTGAGGATAGCTTCTTCTTTCAAGTTGCCAAGAGTTTCGCTTCTGAGTTTTTCGCGGTCTTGCTCAAGCAGTACGCGGCGGCTAAGAACGATGTTTCCGCGCTTTTTATTGAATTTGATAATTTTGAAGCTTAGCTGTGTTCCGATAAGCTTATCTAAGTTTCTTACAGGTCTTAAATCAACTTGTGATCCAGGTAAGAAAGCTTTGACGCCGATATCAACGGAAAGTCCGCCCTTAACGCGAGCAACAACAGTTCCTTCGACGATTTCGTTGTTTTCATAAGCGTCTGAAATGCGATCCCAAGCGCGTAGCATCTCTGCTCGCTCTCTACTGAGGACCATCTCACCGTCATTGTCTTCGAAGGAATCCAAGAATACTTCGACAGTGTCGCCTTCTTTTACAGACAGTTCACCATCCGATAGTTTAAACTCACCTTTAGGAATCTCGCCTTCAGATTTGTGGCCGATGTCGACGATAACTGAGTCGTCGGTGAAACGTACAACCGTTCCGTTGACGATTGACCCTTCCTTGATCGCGTTTGTGGTTTCTTCTTGATCAAGAAGGTTTGCAAACTCTTGGCTTAGACTTGATTCGCTTTCAAATCCTGTATCTTCGTCTTCCCACTGGATTGTTCCGATACCAGCCAATTTTGATTCTTGTAATTCCATAAGATTAGTTAACTCCTAAAGTTGTCCGCCCATCGGACATATTAAAATACTATCGAGCGTTTTCGTTATCACGGGGGGCTATAAAAGTCAATGAAAGCAAAGTAATATATAAGATATAAAACGCTTCCGATCGACCCCATTTAAAGGACTGGTGCAACATGATGAACGCAATTGCCAAAAAGCTCAAGGATATTCTATACACAGGTCTCATGGTTGTTTTGGCCGGTCAGTTGGTTGCTGCAGAAAAAATTGAAATGGAAGAAGGGAAATGCCCCGGTTACGGCGAACCACCAAAATCAAATTCTAGATCCTCTGTCTATAAAAATATGCCATTTAAGCCGGGTGAGGAGATTCGATACGAACTCAAGTATGGCGCTGTTGGGGTTCATGTTGGTTATGGCTATATGCGTGTCGAGAAACCGATTAAACACCGCATAAAAGTGGGTGCTGAGGAAAAGAAGCGATGGCATCGATCCTTTAGCGTCGAAGCTTACACGGGAGATTGGTACAAGGCGATTTTCCGAGCCCATGATCGGGTCCAGGCCTTTTCTCGGCCTTGGGATTTCGGTATAAGCCGCTTTTATATGAGTGAGGATCATAGCAAGACCTTTGGTTCGAGCACCAAGCGCGAGAAGTGGTTGGAGTTCGTTCACTCAACCTGCGAGGTTCAGGTCGACGAGAAAATTTATCACAAAAATAAAGAAAAAAAAGAGCTGCACGCCCTTGTTCCCGGGGCTGTGGATGCTCTAGGTGCGGTTTATAAGCTAAGGACCATGGACTTTACCGTGGGCAAAAAAATTCGATTTGTGGTTTTCACTTCAGGAAAAAACTGGTGGTTGGAAGCTGAGCCTATGGAAAAAACCACACTTGAAACGAAGATCGGAAAACAAGAAAGCATCCGTCTAAAAGTGGCCACCTCACTAGGAGAAGACCTCGAACAGAAGGGGGCTGTAGATATCTGGATTGCTAGCAAACACCCGAACCGTCCCCTACTGAAGGTCTCAGGAGAGGCGAAATTCGGAAAATTTGCTCTAGATATCGATCAATTTAAAGCTGGCAAGTGATCAAAGGCCTAATGCGGCCATTGCTGATACCGCTTCTAGTTGCTCCGACGATAAGTCTTGAGGAATATCTAGCCCTATCACAGCAAAAAGGTGGCCTTGTTCTTTGTCACCTTTTGAGAAACCCAGATCTTTTAGCCGTATCTTGGTGCCAGGTTTCACGCCTGCGGGAATCTTGATCCGTTTTGGACCAACGGGAGTCGCGACCTCTTTGCTACAACCTAAAAAGGCTTCTGAGACTTTGAGTAGAAGGTCAGTCTCAATGTTGAGCCCGTCTCCATCTCTGCGAAAATCAGGATGATCGGATACCTCGATGACGATGTAAAGGTCCCCTGGCTGGCCTCCTGCATATGGTGAGGGTGCTCCACGGCCTTGAACCCGAAGTTTTCCTCCACTGGCAACTCCCTTGGGGATGCGCACGGTAAGATCACGCCTAGTTCCGTCGTTCAATGCGAATTGAATTTTTCTCTCGACGCCATTGTAAGCATCCATAAATCCCACTTGAACGGGATACTCAACGTCTTGACCTTTTTGCGGTCCTCGCTGGAATCCACGGCCCTGCTGCTGGCCAAATCCTCCGCCAAAAATCGTATCAAAAATGTTGCCACCACCACCCATGCCGAATTCTTCGAATATGGAACCAAAATCGGTGCCGCGGAAAATGTCTTCAGCAGAGTATTGCTGATGAAACTTACTGTCCCCAAAGGTATCGTATTGTTTTCTCTTTTGGGGGTCAGATAGCACGGCATAGGCTTCGTTTGCCTCTTTAAACTTGGCCTCTGCTTCGGGGTTGTTTTGATTTCGATCAGGATGATATTTCAACGCAAGCTTGCGAAACGCTTTTTTTATGTCAGCGTCGGACGCCGATTTTTCGACTCCTAAAACATCGTAGTAATTTGCCACGGTTTGTCTCCTTCCTGCCTTCTAGGCATACGTCTCTAAAATAAGAAAGGAAATGCCATTGTCAACCCCACGAAACCTTTCTGATTATTTCCTTTGATGAGCTTTCTTACCCCTTCGGTATGGTTGTAAGAACTCGTTAATATTGATTAAATTTTTTTTTCTCAAAGTTTTTGGCGACATAAATAAATTAGAAATTTCCTACGCCGATATTACCTATGATTCCGTTGAGTTCGCGAAAATGGATAGATGTGCGGGAGAGAGATACGAAACTATACGACAAAAAAAACTATCTCACGAGTCTGTTGAGTCTGTTGACGGTTCTTTTGGTCCTATCTGCCAGCATATGGCAAGGGTGGGTCAGCCTTCTTTTGTATTTGGCTGGCTTAGCTTGCCTATCTGGTTTTATTTATCAAAGTTTAGTTGAAGCCTTGCGCAGTGCTCTGAAGCCTTATTCTTCTATTGATATCAGCAAGTACCAATTGCCTTCTTTGATCGCTTATGCTCGTCGGACCTATGAAGACTTGGTCTCAAAGCAACGAATGGCAGCACAAGCATTTGGGCATTTGAAAGTGGGGTACTTGACCTTAGGGCCCGGACTTAAAACCCAAGATGCAGACTTGACAGAGTTGGGGTTGGAACCTACTGGGGCATTGGAAGACTATTTTACACAGGGGTTGTTTCCATTTTTCCTTTTGGCAGAACGAGAAAAAGAGGCTATCAACTTTCATCTAAATTCTACCTTTGGTTTGAGTAAGGTCCAGTGGCGTATCGCTAAAGTGCAGTTTCCAAAAACTATCAAAATCCGACTTGAGGGTAAGGGCAACGTCAGTCTCCATACCGCGTTTCAACCGCAGTTCGTCGATGGTAAGTTGGAGACGATAACGGTAATTTTTCAAGACGTATCAGATTACGAGACGGTTAAAGAGCAGGCCTTCCATCGTGAGCAGGAAATGGAAAGGCTTTTTTCCCTACTTAAAGTCTCAGATTCTTTATTCGAATTGTTTATGGATGAAACCAGACTCCTTTTCGATGAAATCAAATCTGATTTAAAAATGCTGAAAAACTGCAGCGAAGAAGAGGTCACTGATGTTAGCCAACGGATGTTCCGAAATGTTCATACTATTAAAGCCAACGCAAGACTCTTCAAATTATCAACAATAGAAGAGGTGGCTCACCATGTAGAATCTAGTATTGCTGATGTTAGGGAAAAACGAAAAGCATTTACCCCTGATGCAGTACAAGATATTCAAATCCAAGTTATGAGAATCAGTGAAGAGATCTACTCCTACGCAAGTTTGCGGAAAGAAATCTCGAATTCGTTCAGCGGTAAACGAGATAAAAATCTTCGGTACCGGGTCCAATGGATTAAGTCCTTGGTGAATCAGTTTTCTTTTGTGCTGCGAGATCCAGAATTCGAACCGCGGCATTTGAAGGGTATTCAAAAAGAATTTGGCAGAGCCCTCTCCTCCTTTGAAAAAACATCAATGCGTGACTATCTTCGCGATTACAATGAAATGCTACAAGACTTTGCCAGCAAGCTTGGTAAGAAAATAGCTCCCATTCAAACTGATTTTGACGTCGAGTATTTCGACGGAATCGTCCTCACTAGGATAAATGATATCCTCCTTCATTGCCTGCGTAATTCCATCGATCATGGCATCGAGTCTCCGGAGGAGCGCAAACAAAATAATAAGGATCCACTGGGGGTGATATCTATAAAAACTACAGAAAAGTCAGGGATTTTTGAGGTTATGATCTCTGATGATGGTAAAGGCTTGGATTTGGAAGGGATAAAATCTCAGGCTCAAAGCAAAGGTCTGTTGGACTCAAGTAAGGAGTATTCTGAGCAAGACCTTTGCGATCTAGTGTTTACCACAGGGTTTAGTTCAAGCGATAACGTCAGCCTTATTTCGGGTCGCGGCTTTGGAATGAGTTCTATTGCGGACACAGCACGGCATCTTCATGGTACCGTTAATATGAGATCCAAACCCGGATTAGGCTCTGATGTTATCCTTCGATTTCCCGCAAACTCAGAGGAAAATCTTTCGCCATTTACCATATACGATCTGAATGCGTCGTTGCAATTAGTGCTAAAAGAGTTTAGCGCGATTCACCCATCTATGCACTCCAAACTATCGGCCCATCAGTCCTACGTTTTCGGTGATCGCTGGGCATTCTACGACGTAGCTCGAAAAGTGTTAGGGGAACTGGTGAATCAGCTACACGAGAACATTCAATTCACAACGCGGGTAGAGGCCTGTCGGGGACGTCGTCGGGTTGATAGCTATACGTTTTATCGTATCTTGCTTGACTTTACGTTTACCGATGGCGAGAGTTTAAGGGAGAGCGAAACTCTTTCCATGCTTGCGAAGCGTTTAGAGCGTGCTGCAGGGTCATTGATACTGAGGAGTCCTACTAGACTGGAAATAAACATCCCCTCGAATATTCCGGTACCCTTTTCTCAGTATGAATTTACCATCGTTTCTTTTTGCGACAAGTCAAAGGATGTCATACCGAAGGTTGCCGAGTACTTTGAAAATGTCATGTCTGGTTGGAAGTATCGCGTGCTTCTGGGGAGTGAGATTTCCACGGAAACGGCTTCCGAGCTGAATGGGCCAATTATTGGTATTCTCGACGCATCTGGGATCGAAGCCTATACTAAGTGGCGGGATGACGACGCGCGGCTTCACGATGGGATTTTGTTTATCACAGATGACGAGCAGGGAATAGAACGACTGGGCGATAGTGAAATCTTGCCAGAGAACATTGTATTTACCCCAGCCTACCTCCAGTCAACGGGGCTAAATCGCGGCCTAACTGGTGTTGTTCTGCGGCGCTTTCTTAAGGAGATGGTCCGCTCTCAGGACTCTCTCAGCGAGAGGGATCTAGACATCATAGGCAACTTGGCTGGTTAATGCCTCCCCTTTTTCTTTGACATAGTAGTAGCATATCGGTAAAGATTCCTTGCAGAAGGAGTCCAAATATGCAGCAAAATACCTTACACAAACCAGTTATTTTATGGTTGTTCATCGTCATGCTGATGGTTTACGCCATGATTATCGTTGGTGGTCTAACTCGGTTGACAAACTCTGGCCTTTCGATGGTCGATTGGAGACCGATCATGGGGATCTTTCCCCCGATGAACCTCGAACAGTGGCAGGCGGTCTTTGAAACCTATCGGTTGTCTCCGGAATATCAGCAAATCAACCGGGGTATGTCGTTAGACGAGTTTAAGTATATTTTTTATTGGGAGTATGGGCACCGTGTCTTGGGGCGTCTAGTCGGTGTGGTATTCTTTATTCCTTTTGCATTCTTTTTGTTTACAAAACGCGTGAAAGGGTCTTTGGCAGTTAAGCTCGGCATTGCCTTTATATTGGGTGGCGCTCAAGGCTTACTAGGCTGGTACATGGTAAAAAGTGGATTGGTGGACGTGCCAAGGGTTAGTCAGTATCGGCTGGCTGCTCACCTAAGCCTCGCATTTTTCCTTTTATGTTATCTGTATTGGATTTGCTTAGGTCTAATGTACCCAAGAAAGCGGAATTTAGATAAAGCAGGTTTTGTTGGATTCAGTGTTTTCCTGTTAGTTCTTACCTCAATTCAAATCCTTTTTGGTGCTTTGACGGCAGGTTTGGATGCTGGGCTTATGTATAATACGTTTCCTGATATGAATGGTACGTTTCTTCCTGCTGGAAGTTTTGCCATGCAGCCTGTGCTAATTAATTTCTTTGAAAACCCTGTCACCGTGCAGTTTACCCATCGGATTCTGGGTTGGGCCTTATTTTTCTCTGTCATTGTTTTGTTTGTTAAAGGGCTGATGTCTAAGGTTAGCGGTGTCCGACGATTTCTTCATGCTGCCCTGCTCTTGACCGTATTCTTCCAATTTATCCTAGGAGTCATGACCCTAGTTATGGCGGTTCCACTGCAATGGGCTTCGATTCATCAGGCCGGCGCAGGTGTTTTTCTCCTGCTAGCCGTGACGAATCTTTATTCGGAATATCGCTATAGTTAGAGGTAAAGTTGTGGTTTTGACCTAAGCACTCGGTGGGACGCTAACTGACTTACGGCCAGACATAAGATGATGACAAGTGATGTTGTCACCGTAGCCGAGACAATATCGAAGCCCCATAAACCTCCAAATACAAACCGACCCAGAATATAGCTTGCAGCAGCACTTACAATAACTCCAAATAGTGCTGCCGCCCCACTTAGCATGGCAAATTCCCAAACAACGATATTGCGAATATTTTTGAAGGGAGTGCCTAGGACTTTCAGTAGATTGATATCCCAGAGCCGTTCCTGAGCTTTGTGATTGGCGATCGATAGGGTGACCACAAGTCCGGCGATTACACTTAACCAGGCCATGACCTTCAATATTTGGCTCATTTGACTGATGACTTCGGTGAGTTTCTCGACAACTTTTGAGACGTCAATTATGGAAATATTTGGGAAAGCCTCGACAATCTGGTTTTGGATTTTAATCTTTTTGTCAAATCCCATCGGGGGGATGGCAGCCAAATAGGTTTTCGGTGCATCATCAATCACACCAGACTGAAACTTTATGAAAAAGTTTGGTTTGAAACTGTTCCATTTTACTTTTCGTAGGTTGACGACAGTTCCGTCAAAACTCAAGCCTTGGATATCGAAGTTGAGAGTGTCTCCTAGTTTAATCCCTAGTCTACCAGCGTAACGCTCTTCGATTGATACCTCACCAGGGTCATTAAAGTCTCCTTGAAACGTTCCGGAGAAAGGCTGTCCAGCTACTATTGTTTCTGAGGCGTTGAGCTCATCGCCGTAGCTTAGATTCGCCTCTCGATTGCGCATCCGTTGAGCCCTTTCATCCTCTCTGGAAAATTGCCTTTCGTTGGACCCTTTATCTAGCTCTTCGCCGTTGATGCCTTTGAGCCGACCACGGATCATAGGCGCTAAAAATGAAGCTGGAGCTTCGTTGTCATTAAGCAATTTACTAAGTGGTGCTTCCTGTTCGGCTTGAATATCAAAGACAAATAGACTCGGCAATTGCTCACCCTCAGGTCGGCTGATCTCCTTCAATAGAGTCGACTCCAGTTGGGGAATCAGATTGATGAGCATCGTACTTAACGAGAGTGCGAGAAAACATGTGAGACTACTCAAGCGATTGCGAGTGAGATAAGAGGTGGCAAATCTGAGACTAAAGGATTTTGGGCTAAGTTTTGCGACAAACGATAGCAGAAATAAACCTAAGGCAGCTATCAGAAGGCTAGAGAATACAACACCAAAGTAAAACAGCGATCCGATAAAATAGGAATGAGCCTGCCAAACAGAAAGTAGGTAGCCAGCGATTAGGGCGGGAATGAATCCCAGAAATTGTTTGGTTCGGATATTAAAGGAGGTTTCGTTAAACTCCTGAAATAGCATCGAAGGTTTGACATCACCAATAGCAAGTAGAAGCGGAAGGCAGAGGAAGAACGGGGTGAATATCCCGAGAATCATGGCTGCTCCCAGAGTGCTCATGGTCAAGTTCAGCTCGATAGCTACGGGTGAGAATTGTCCTAGTAATTTGATTCCTAATGGCAGCAAGGAAAAGCTACTAGCCGAGGCCAAGACGGCTGCTAGACCCCCTAGCGAAACAAGCTGAATGGTGTAAATGATAGTTGCCTTGCGCCCGGACAGCCCTAAGGTCAAGAGAACAGCAATCTCTTTTTGTTTGCCTGCCATATAGCTTCTAAAGAGATAGAAAGTCCCAACTCCAGAGAGGAATAGGGCGACCAGGGAAACCAGTCCAAGATAGTCAGTAAGGTAGGAAAGGATACGACCATTGTCTTGTCCTGACTTTAAAAAGTTGGTGACGCGGACTGTGTTGTCAAAGCGATTGAATAGCTCTTCAGTGACTCCTTTTGTATCCTGATCTGGGCCGAGAAGGATATTGAATGTCTGACGGCTTGTGGTTCCCTGTTTGATCAGTCCGGTTTCATCCAATTGAGAAAGGCCCATGTAAATCCGCGGTGCATATCCAGTATTCGCTAAGCTAACTCCGGTATCGTCAGTAATGACATGAGCAACCACAAAATCTAGACTACCGATTCTTAGGGTTTCCCCTAACCTTACGCCAAACTGTGTGATGACTTCGCTGGAAACCCAGACTTCAGGACGGCTGTTAATGGTGGTTTCTCGATCAGACTCGATGACAATAGTATCGTCCAACGTGATACTACCGATAAGGGGGTGACGATCGTCGATGGCGTTGATTTCTACTAAGGCGGAGCGAGTGGGGGATGCTGCCATGGAGTAGAGAGATCGTTTTTCAGAGACCTTCGCTCCCATCGTCTCGAGATCTTTGATGGTTGTGACTTCTTCCGGGTTGAAGTTGCGACGACTTGAAACCGACACATCAGCCGTCAACAGATTACGTGCCGCGTCTTCAAGCTGTTTAGAAAAACTAGTTTTGAAGGCATCGAGACCAATAAAGCCTAAAAGGCCGATGCTTAGGTTGAGGAGAAATAGTAAGGAGAATTTTTTGCTATGAAGAAGTTCAATCCAAATGATTTTCCATGGCATGGTTGGGGTCTCTTTATAAGGGTGAATGCTTGATGTTTTCGCTTGGACTAGATTTTGGTTAAGGTTTTATTCTTGAGCTCCCAAATCTCGTCACATCGTTCTGCAAGGAGTCGATCGTGGGTCACCAAAACCATGGTCATCTTCTGGTCGGCCACCGCTTTGAATAGAAGGTCCATGACTTGCTCTCCCGTTTCGCTATCGAGACTACCACTAGGTTCGTCAGCGAGAAGGAGGCGCGGTTTTACAACAAACGAGCGAGCGATGGCGACCCTTTGATTTTCTCCTCCGCTTAATTGACCTGGTAAATGCCTCTCTCGATGAGATAGATTCACTAGCGAGAGGGCCTCTTTGGCTTTCTCCTTAGGTTGCTCACGATTCAAGATATCTAGTGGGAGCTGAACGTTCTCAAGCGCGCTCAAATGACTCATTAGATGGAACTGCTGGAAAATGATCCCCAGGTTTTCCCCTCGAAATCGGGTTAGCTGCTGCTCTTCGAGGTCTCCTAATGCCTGACCATTTATCTTGACCTGGCCAGAATTTGGGCTATCTAGGCCCGCAATTAGAGACATAAGAGTGGATTTTCCACTTCCAGATGCGCCGACTATGGCAGCGGTCATACCCTCTGAAACCTTAAAGTCTAAGTCTTTTAAAATTTCGAGAGTTTCCGAACCTTGATGGTATGACTTATTTAGCTGGGATATTTCCAGTATTTCTTTTTGCATAGTAGTCCTTCATGAACTTGTAGAGATTATTGGCAATCACCTTGTAGCCCTCTGGGTTCGGGTGAATGCCATCGGATTGATTCAGTTTTGCCTCACCCGCGACTCCCTCTAATAAAAAAGGATAGATGGGAACCTTATATTCGGCAGCTAAGTCGGTGTATATTTTTTGAAAGTCCTTCGGAAAGGTCTCACCGTAGTTGGGTGGAGCCTTCATCCCCAGCATGACAACCGGCACGTCCTTAGCTTTGAGGAAGTCTAACGCTTCACGCATGTTTTTGCGAATCTCCTCTACGGAAATTCCTCTAAGCGCATCATTTGCGCCCAGCGCGTAGATCACTAGTTCCGGTTTGTAGCGTTTGAGATGAAATTTTAGCGTAGGCATGGCGAAGGCCGTGGTCGCGCCGGATGTTCCGCCGTTTACGATCGTCTTGTTCAAACGTTTGGCTAACAACTGTGGCCAAGAGTCCTGGTCCTCTACGCCGTATCCAAATGTCAAGGAATCGCCCAAAGCTAGTATTTTGCTTTTTTCGTTGCCAAACAGACATGGACTCGTTAATAAGCATATTAGTAGAAATGCCGGTATCTTGGACATCGTGATTTCCTTTCAGGATTCGACCGTATCTGAAGAAAGCCTACGGTGGTTAAAATGAGCTGACACTAAGAACGGCCCTACCGAATCAAAATGATGCACTAGCTTGTATCAACATTCAGGGAGAAACCAAATGGACTACTTTAATCATAGGGACGGCCAAGGCTATTGTGAAGATGTCGCTTTGGCAAAAATAGCTAAAGAGGTAGGAACCCCGGCGTATATTTATTCGAAGGCCACACTGGATAGGCATCTTAAACGCTTTCGTGAGGCTTTTGTCGACTACCCTTCAGTGCTCTGCTTTGCAGTAAAAGCTAACAGCAATATTGGTGTGCTGAATCAGGTTTTTAAAGGTGGCTTTGGTGCTGACTTGGTGTCCGGTGGAGAATTAAAGCGGGCTGTCAAAGCTGGTGTTGAACCGGGCAAAATTGTATTCTCAGGAGTCGGGAAAACCAAGCGAGAGATTGAAGGTGCCTTAGATCTTGGTATTCTCTCATTCAATGTGGAATCACCATTCGAACTGGCAAGTATTGCTAGTATCGCTAAAGAGAAAGGTGTGGTCGCGCCGATTAGTCTCCGTGTAAATCCTAACATTGATGCCAAAACTAACCCTAAGATTGCTACAGGATTGTTTTCTACTAAATTCGGCATTGTCGAATCCGAAGTGCTGGAACTAGCCAAAGAGATAAAAGACTTATCTCATGTATCTCTTGTTGGCATTGCTTGTCATATCGGAAGTCAGATCACAAGTCTTCAGCCGATTCAAGAAGCAGCAGAAAAAATGGCTGAACTTGCGATCCATTTGAAAGAGCTTGGTCATGATCTCAAGTACCTTAATATGGGGGGCGGCTTAGGTATTCGCTACCAGGATGAGACAGCTCCCGAAATCGAAGATTATGCAAAGACTTTGATTGATACAGTGAAGCCTACTGGTTTGACCTTAGTGATCGAGCCAGGTCGGGTTTTGCTTGGGAACGTTGGGATACTGCTGACAGAGGTGATTGGAGTTAAGAAAACCCCACAAAAAACCTTTGTGATTGTGGATGGAGCTATGAACGATGTTCTGAGACCGAGCCTTTACGATTCTTATCACGAGATCGTTTCGGTAAATCTGACAAGCGGTGATCATTTAGAAAAAGTCGATGTTGTCGGTCCCATCTGTGAAACAGGAGATTTTTTCGGTAAAGATCGCGATCTTCCGCTTATGAAAGCGGGAGATTTACTTTACCTACGAGCCTGCGGAGCCTACTCCTCATCCATGGCATCCAACTACAATAGTCGGCCTAGAGCCCCTGAAGTGCTTGTTGATGGCGATAAGTACCACGTTGTTGCCAAAAGAGAAGAACTAAGTGATCTATGGGAGCGTGAATCTATAGTTGAGGACCTATCATGAGCATTCCAAACGAGTTTCAGGCTATGCGGGTTCACCGCAACGCCGATAAGGTTGTCAGTAATCGGATGGAAACCCTAAAACTAGAGCAATTAGGCGAAGGTAACGTCATCATTGCTGCCGAGTATTCTAGTGTCAATTACAAGGATGCCTTAGGGGCGACCGGTACTGGTAAGATTCAGCGAAGCTTTCCATTGGTGCCTGGGATTGATGTTTCTGGTCGCGTGATAAGTAGCGACGATCCTCATATCTCAGTTGGTCAAAAGGTTTTGGTCACTGGTTGTGGTATCGGCGAGTCCCATGACGGCGGCTACAGCGAAATCGTGCGTGTCAACTCTGATTGGGTCATCCCCTTAGGGGAGAGGTTGAGTACCCGCGATGCTATGATTTTCGGAACCGCTGGATTTACCGCGGGTCTATGCTTGGCTCGTATGCTGCAGAATGGGCAAAAACCTGAGCAAGGACCGATAGTGGTTACCGGAGCCAGCGGTGGCGTGGGAAGTCTGGCGGTTTCCATGTTAGCCACTGAAGGCTTCGAAGTCATTGCTGTTAGCGGTAAAGACAGTCAAGTGGATAGGTTAAAGGCATTGGGTGCGTCGCAGGTTGTAAAACCAGACGATTTGGACCTGGGTCAAAGACCCTTAGAGTCGGTGCGCTTTGCAGGAGCTATCGATAATGTTGGTGGCAGTCTTCTCGAAGGAATCATCAGGCACACAGACCTCTGGGGAAACATTGCTAGCGTTGGGTTGGCCGCCGACTTTAAGTTCTCGAATACCGTCATGCCTTTTATCTTGCGTGGGGTATCGATTCTTGGAATTAGTTCCAATAACTGCCCCAGACCTCTTCGGGAGCATGTATGGCAAATGCTTACCAACAAATGGCGTCCTCAAGACTTAGAGAGTTTTGTGAGCCGTGAAGTTGGATTGACAGAACTAAATGATGTATTTCACGCTCTCTTGGAGCGAAAATTTTCTGGTCGGGCGATCGTAAAAATTTCTTAACCGCATCTACTTGTGCCTTTGGGAGAATCTGTTTTGTTAAAGTTCTTTGCTCTTTTCATGCTCTTGCTACCCGGGACTCAAGTCTTGGCTTTGGATGTGCTAAAGCCCGTAAAAACTGATAGTCCCCAAGATACTCTAAAAACCTTTATGACGGCGATGGAGACCTATCGAGCAGGTATCGAAGATGATGATGAAGAGAAGCAAAAAGCTATCGATCGTGCGGTTAAGACACTAGATTTGAGCCATGTCACAACCTTGTTGAAAACAGAGACAGGTCGCAATGCAGCTATCTTTCTCAAAGAGGTGATTGATCGGGTCATTGAGATAGATTACGACTATGTTCCACCGGGATCAAAAGCTCCAGAAATCGATGGTTATTGGCGATTGAAAAATACGGAAATAGTGATTAGGCGGATCACCGAAGGGCCGCGGCAGGGAGAGTTTTTATTCAGCTCGGAAACTGTTGACGAGGCAAAGTATTTTTTTGATTTGGTAAGAGATTACCCTTATGTCGTTAGTCCTGGTGGTGCAGGGTATAAAGATGCCTTTTTAGAATCAGCTATCCCAAGCTACCTCAAAGGTGATTTTTTCGGCTTTCCTAAGTGGCAGGCTGTGGGAATTTTCTTGGCTATATTCCTAGGGTTTGTCTTTAAATACATAACCGAAAGGCTACTGAAGTTAGCGAAAAAGGTCGCCACCATTTCGTCCTTTGAGTGGGATGACCGTTTGCTGGAGGCTATAGAAGGCCCCTTATCTTACTGTGTAGCTTCGGGTGTTTGGTTTGCTTCTTTGTACCTATTGAGACTTGAGGGAATCGCTCTCGAGATTCTCTCAGTGGTAGTCCAAGTGATATTTAGTATTTCTGTTATCTGGACGTTTTATCGTATGGCCGGAGTTTTGTCTCACTATGTAGCTATCCTATCCAAGAAAACAGACTTCTTGATCGATGATCAACTGGTTCCCCTGGTATCGAGGGCTCTTAAAACCTTTATTTTGATATTTGGGATTCTGATTGCCCTACAAAATCTCGGTATCAATGTTATGTCTGTGATTGCAGGGCTTGGATTAGGTGGTCTTGCCTTTGCTTTAGCAGCAAAAGACACGGCAGCCAACCTCTTTGGGTCTTTGATGATCTTTTGGGATCGGCCCTTTAAGCTGGGTGACTGGGTGAAATTTGGTGGTGTCGAGGGAACCGTGGAAGAGGTGGGCTTTCGCTCCACACGGGTTCGTACCTTCTACGACTCACAGATCACTGTCCCCAATGCTACCGTCGCTAACGCTAGTATCGATAACCTGGGGCGCAGGACCTATCGCCGGGTGAAAACTGTGATTGGAGTCACCTATGACACGGGTCCCGAGACCTTGGAGGTCTTCCTTGAGGGCATCAAAGAGATTATCAAAGCTAACAAGTTTACTAGGAAAGACTATTTTCATGTGGTGTTCAATAACTACGGGCCATCCTCACTCGATATCTTACTGTACTTTTTCCTTCAGGTTCCCGACTGGAGTCAGGAGCTAGTTCAGAAACAAAATATCTTTATGGAAATCAAACGGCTCGCCGAAAAACTTGGCGTCTCCTTTGCCTTTCCTTCCCAGTCTATCTACGTGGAGTCTACTCCCGAGCAAGGCAGTGCAGAAGATCCTGCAGATACCGATGCTCAGGCTCTGCTAGCATCGGCAAAGGCCTTTGGGCCCGGAGGAGTTCAGTCTAAATCAGAGGGATTGGGCCTTTTTGTGCCGCCCTTTGCGGAAGGCAAGAAAAGCTAGACCAGCCACACCAACAAGAGTCAGAAAGAACGAGAGCGGGCTGATGCGAAGCCATGAAATCATGCTTGTCGGCAGCCATAGCCCACCGCGAACCAGAGATTTTGCCCCCTCGTTGAAGACGATGGACTGGGCGATCTCTGGACTAAAATGGTAGTAAGCTGCGACGAAATACGAGCCACCTGGAATCTGATAGATCACCCGATCGCGAAACCAACGCAAATCATCCAAACGGCTGTGGAGCGGTGTTCCGTAAGCAGCCGTGGCTATAAAGCAGTTAGGGTCTTTTTGGGCAGGATCGCCGGCTCCGCCTAGCTGCGCATAGGTGAAGAATTCACCGGGTTGGGCTATGACGCAGGATGCTGTGTAGGTTGCCTCACCGTCATCAGTCGTCGCCGGAACAGTCGCTAGTCTCCCTTCGGGTAATATTTGAGGGATCATGGCATGATAGGAATTTGTGTCTTCCAAGCCCGAAAATCCTATAACGCTTCCCTCGGTAATCGTTTGTACTTCTACTGATCTTTCAGATTCTGATCTGCTTTCGTTTTCTGCTAATGATTTGCTTAGACTTCCAGGAGCCGTGCAGGAGAATGTGCATGTCGGGGCTTCTGGCGTAGAAAAGTCAGTATCAAGTGTGCAATTTGGTGAGGTTTCAGTGCTTGCCTCTACGATACTTAGTGTAAAAGGTTCTGCATTACCATCGGCTTCCGTCACTTCAATACGGTAAGCTCTAAAACCTTCTGGCGATCCCTGGTTGGTTTCACCTTCGAAGCTAACAGAGCTAATGGGGTTCCAGCTAATAGTGACTCCTAGGTTGCTCTGATTAGCAACGACGCCTTCAAGTTGTGAGGTGACTGGTTTTGCTTCAGTGATACCTATTGTATTTGTGAGATTTCGATTACTATCACGGTATTGGTAGTAAACCGAGAAGTTATCTGCAAACTCACCTCCTTCATCGTCTATTATTATATCGAACTCTACTTCAGCACTATAGTAGTCCCTTTGCTGTGTAATGGTGATGGACGAACCTTGATAAGAAATTGTTATATCTGGGTCATCTATATTGTCACCAATTGGGTTTTTAATATCGGAAGGTACACTTGCCCACTTGAAAAACTCTGTACATCCATTTTGTCGGCATACTGTAAGGTTAGTCACCACTAATCGAAAAATATCTGCATCTGTTGGGTCTGAGGCTCCATCGGAAAGCGGTAAATTTTGTAAATCAAAATTGAATTTGAGGATTTTTTGGTTTGAAGCATCCCGGCGTAGAGTTTCGTTCGCAATACTAACATCAAGTGTTATTTGAGCAAAAACACCAGGAGCAACCCCAAGAAACAAGATGAGGCTAAGGGTAATAATTTTAAAACGTGACATGAATGTAATCCTTAGGGCAAACGAACATACCACTAGGATATAAGAATCAAAGATTAAGAGGAACGTTAATTTTGTCGAACCGCCTATGATACGTAACTTCGACTGGTTTTGAGCCTTAAGGCCTCAGAGGTAGCTTGGTTAGGTCAAATTCGAGGCCGTCGAAGGCCAGCTGAATATGTGGCCCTTCAGGCTGATTGAGCTTATCCCAGACGTCCTGATAGGCTGACAGCTGCTTCTCCAGGTGGCCCGTGGCTTGTGCGAGCATACGGAATTCCTTCTGCTCGGGCGAACGAGGGTCGTGATGAGTTAGGATGATATTGCGGATGCCCTCTCGTAGGGCCAAGTCGACGCCAATAGGTGGGCTGCAGTGCCCCCAGTCGAAACGACTTGCAAGCTCGTCCATCTCGTACTGGGCATCAAAGACTAGAAGATCGAGATTGGTGTAATAGACGTGATCCTTGCCCAGATCTTTGGGTGTTAGCCTTTTGTACTCGCCATCAACACCAATCGCTAGGGAGTAGCCATCGGCATCAAATCGATAACCAAAAGACCCTCCGGGATGATCGAGAGCGAAAGGGGAGATCGTTAGGTTATCGAACTTAATCTTTTGGTAAATCTTAATATGCTTAAATTCGATTTCAGCGCCGAGTTCGTCCCATTTCACCGGGAAATTAATGCCGTTAAACTGGCACTTGATGAATTCTGGAGCATGAGGGTGTACGTGATAAATGGTTAGCTTGTTGCCGGGTATGTAGACCGGAACAAAAAACGGCAGACCCATGATGTGGTCCCAATGCAGGTGAGTTTGGAAGATCACAAACTCCGTGCGCCCTTGTGCCATCACTTCCGAGGCGGCTTCGGCAAACCCCGTCCCCATATCGACGAAGAATCTGTGGTTCTTATAAGTAATCTCATTGCAGGTTGTATTGCCGCCGAATACCAGAGGATTACCCAGATCACCATCGCGAATGGCGTTGCGAAACTCACTGATGGACGTCATCCCCGCCTTTTCAGCGGTGCGAGCATAGTGATCGACTAGGTTGACAAAGTATTGGTTGTTGATGGCGCGTGGTAGTGATCCGCGAGTTCCCCACATTTTGAGCTTCACATTGGCCTCACAAATTATCTTTCATCTAGATTATATAATTCTAACAGATAAGTCTATTGAACACTATATTTCGGGGCAAAAGTATAATCGCTTTAAAATTAAATAGTTATATTGCTAGTGGGTAGTTTGTATTGAGCTGTAGGAGCCTAACTGCTAGAAAATTCCTGGTCCATTGGTCTGTTTTTTGTAGAGTTTCTTAAAAAACCCTGGTATACGAACGACCTTGGCTTTTTGAAGCATAAACCGGATTAAACAATCTGCAAAAAAGTGCTTTATACCAAATTTATGACAAACATTAGATAATTGGGGGAGTAATGGCTCTGACATTACGACTACAGAGACACGGAAGTACACATCGACCGTTTTACCATATCGTAGCTACTGACTCACGTCGGCCGCGAAACGGACGATTCATTGAAAAATTAGGCTATTACGATCCGAACAAAGAACCGTCTATCATGGAAGTGAAGACTGATCGCGTTCAGTACTGGTACGCAAACGGCGCTCAAGTTTCGAGTGCGGTGGCAAATATCTTGAAAAAGAAAAGCGTTAAACTTGACCGAAAACAAGACGCTAAATAAAGTCCGATCAAAGCATCAAGGTACGAATGACCTTGATGATTGGATGGAAATAGGCACCGTTGGTAAGGCTCATGGCCTCCAAGGTGCTTTTTTCGTGTTTGGTCGGATAGAGCCTTTTCCAGATGGTTTGCATCAGGTCGCCATTCGCGATCCTCAGTCAAAGTCCCGTCAGCTACAATCTAGAAAAATCAAATGGTCTCGCATTCAGAATGGACGTCTGGTAACGGCCATCGAAGGAATCGACAGCAGGAATACTGTGGAGGTTCTGAAAGGTGCGCCCATCCTATGTCAGCGAAAGGACTTGACCATCGACGAAGATGAAGAGTTCTTTTGGGATGATTTGATCGGACGCAAAATTGAGGATTCCGAAGGCCTTTACATGGGGAAGATCGCCTCCGTTAACAACTACGGGGCATCGGATATCATTGAGATTCATAACGACGCTAAGCAGTTCCTTAGTATTCCGTTAGTCTCAGCCTATGTTTCCATGGACTTCTCCCTTGATGATCAGCCTATCCGCTTGCTCGTCCCCGCGGAAACCTTCGCCGATACCTGGGAGTCGATGAAATAATGAAGCTCTCTTTGGTATCGATTCATCCAGAGTTTATCTCCTCGTATTTGAATTTCGGAGTGTTTCGCTCAGCTATCGCTCACAAAAGCTGTGAGGTCGAAGTGGTTAATCTTCGCGATTATGCCATCGATGAGCGGGGGACAGTGGATAGCCGCGTTTATGGTGGTGGCGATGGGATGCTGTTAAGGCCAGAGCCATTGGCAAATTGTGTGCTCGATCTGAAAAAAAACTCTCCGGAGGCAAAAGTCGTTGTGCCCGCTCCAGGAGGACATTCCTGGTCGGCAGCGTACGCTAAGTCGTTTGCTGAAAAGGCCAATCACCTCATACTGATAGCTGGGCGATTTGCAGGAATCGACCAAAGATTTCTCGATCAGTATGCGGATGTGCAAGTTAGTGTGGGTGACTTTGTAGTATCTGGGGGAGAGTTACCCTGCCTTCTGATAGCTGACAGCATTGTTCGCTTTTTGCCAGGAGCTCTCGGGCATCAGGATAGCGCTAATTTTGACTCCTTTAGCTCAGAATTATCTGGATTTTTGGAAGCCCCTCAATATACGCGGCCGAGTGACTTTTGTGGGCATGCAGTTCCAAAAGTCTTGCTGTCAGGCAATCATAGTGAGATCGCAGAATGGCGTACAAATTCTAGCCGTAAAATTACGGAATCCTTACGACCAGACCTCATTAAATCTCGAAGCTAACAACTTAAATATATTAGCCAAATACTTTTTTTCGAGCCCAAACTCCGGCAATTCCGATATGTACTATAAGCCTGGAGGAAACTCATGTCACAAGTTAATGTCTTTGGCGCTTCGCTCGTCTTTTTGATGATCGGATGCAGCTCCTTTGAATCACGATCAACAGATCAGACTTTTTCTGGCGAAGCTAACATTGGCGCTACTGATAGCCAAGAAAGTGCTTCGATCGGAGCCGGTGATTGGGGCGATGGGATTTCTATTGATGGCGATGTGATAGTTGTAAACGTTCCCGTTGGCGAGCTTTACCTTTTCTGTCAGCAGACGGAGGCCTCGTCGGCCGAATCTTCAACGATGTACTGTAAGGTTTCTGAAGGCGGTTTAGATGCTCTTGATCCCGTCACCACCAGTGATCTTACTTGGGCCGCCGCCAGCAATGTGTCTGGTGTTGCCATTAGTCAGTCCAGCCCAGCTCCAGAGCCGTGGGATGTTGAGATAACAGCGACAGGGTCTTCTACTGTGGAGATGATGTATGCTTTCGATCAAATAGCTATTTCCGCGGAATTTAGTGACGTGAACTTAGATCCGAGATCAATTTCCGAGCCGAAAAAAATCCTTATCGGCGACGATTGTAGAGAGGATCACTTGGGTATCGATATCATGCCAGGTAATGGGGATGCTCGTCTCGGTGGAAATAATGTCAGCGCTGCATCAGGTGGTGGAGGGCGTTATGTAATTTTAAAAGACTCCATGGCGAATGTTGCAGGCAATAACCTAACAGTTCATATCGACGAGAATTCGCGCGTCAATCACAATGGTAATGGATCTGTCGTCATCATGGGGAAGGATGCCACCTATGAGAACCAGGATGCTCCATCTAAGATTTATTCCCATCCCATGAGTACGATCAACAATAATTCCGACGAAATCTTTCGTTTTACAACGTCCATGGCAGTGTGTCCCTAACTTAGGATTGCGCTTGTCTCAGCCGCGATAAAATAAGCTCGATACGTCGAGGATCCAGTTGTTGCTTATCTTTAAGGACGGATCGCACTAACAATGTCACTTGTTCCATGTCACTATCTGAATGACTTGGTGGGTCAGGCGGTTCCATGCTGTCGGCCATAGGTCGTAACATGAGATCTTTTAGCCTGTCTTGGGTGATAAGATGAGCACCGAAAGCACCGATCCGGGCAAGGCGTTGGATGCTCGTTTTCTCTAGCTTATCGAACAGACCATAATCTAGTCTTTGTGAGTCTACGTAAAACATTTGAATATGCATATGCCAGATTCTTTGCCGCAACCAAAAGGGAATGCTCTTAGTTTCTGTATAGTCAAACCAGGCTTTGGGAGCGTCTTTTGTATATAAGTGCAGAGGCTTAATGCTATTCTTATTTGATGTTAGCGATGTTTGTTCTGCCGCTGGTTTGCTCAAATATAGCTCGAAGTTATTTTCAAACCTTTTATCTGCAATCCTCTCGTTGAGTTGCTGCCTGTTGGGAAAGTGATACATCGGGTTTGGCAGATCATCTAGCTCCGCATAGCGGTCATATAGGCCCTTTGGTACGAGTTTGGCCTTGTGGATCGCATTTAGCCAGTACTCCAAACCTTGATTGACCTCTCTTTCGTGAAAGAACGTATCAACAAGGCGGGCGGAGCGTTTTATGGTTTTGGGGCCGAGAGAGCCAAGCCGGCTCTCAAAAACAGCTGAGGTTTTTTTTAGGGCTTCTAGAAATTCTTTGGCTTCGGTTAAGCTTTGTGCATTATTGTAATCAAAGCCGAGTAGTCTCATAGCCCTAGACAGCGATCTCATCCATGAGCGTGCTGCGGAGTTATAGACCATCATGCGGCAACTACCGCCGGGAACAAGTACCCTTGCCATCTCATGCAATACCTTTGTGGGCTCTGATAGGTGATGCAGTACACCATAGCATTCCATGTGTTCGAAGCTTTGGCCAGGTTGGGTGCTCAAGAATGCCCTGAGGTCCTCGCAGATCAATGTTGGTTTGTTCCAACAGAACATCACCCGCTTCTGAGCGCGACGGAGACTTCGTTCTGAAATATCCACAGCTATAATATTTTGATTTCGTGGCTCGATTTTACTTAAAATATAGGGCTGAACGTCCCCACAGCCAGCTATAAGTATCGACTTTGGAGATTGAGTTGCGTTAGGGTTTCCGGCGATATTTTGGCAAAAAACGGAAGAGCTAGCGTAGGCTTCTTGCCATCGAAGAGGAATAAATAGGGGATAGTTGGGATAGGGGAACCGCTCATACATGCGGCGAACATTTTGCGTTAAGGTCTCATGGATCCCAACCAAGAAATGGCTCCCAAAAAATTAAGGCCCTATCTTTGTAACATATTTTGGTCCGGATTTGGTGAAGGTTTCCACAGAAATAGGTTTGCGTGAAAATCGACTGGGACCAATACTCGCTGGGCCTGATAGGCTAGGCAGCTTTTTTGCGGACTTCAAATACTGAACAATTGGGCTCGTTCGGTTAGATTTAACTCGAGTATAAGCATAGACAATAGTGTTGAATGACTCGTATCCTGCGAAGGCTATGGAGCTAGGTTGCTTGTTGTAGGCATCCTTAAAACTACTAACAAAGGCCTGTAGAGCCGAGTGAGGAGAGCCAATGGAGTAGGGAGCATGGTAGTACACTTCGAGACCACCATCTACAATGGCATTAGGCGGTACTGCGGTTTCCCATAATTCGCTCCCAATAATTTTAGGCGATGATTTACCTTCAAAACGCTGAAGTAAAGGGGCTGACTCAGATATAGAGGCGGGTATAAACACGGCTGCATTTTGCATGCGTCTAGCGATGCTAGCATCAACAGACTCAAAAGATTCCACCTCAAGGGTTTCAGGAGACTTACCAGAACGTGCCTTGTACCCTTTACTAAATGCATCGGCGAGAAGTCGTTCCTCAGGTTCGTCCTTCCTAACAATGATAAATATCTTATTAGACTTGATTCTACTGCTTGCAAAGGTGCCGAGATTTTTTCCTTGAGTCTCAAAGTCAGTGGCCACGGAAAAAAAGTTTTTACTCTTCGCTAATATCTCTCTTGAGGCTATGGGTAGGACCATAGTCTTCTGTCGGCTGGCGACGATATCTGAGATCGTATCATTGATGGAATTGGAAACAGAGCCAATAATAGCATGTACTCGATGACGTAGAATAAGTTCCTCGGTAGCTTTTATAGCGCCTTCGCTGGTTCCTTTATCATCGACAAAAACGATTTGTAGATTTTTGGCAATACGGCTTTTCGGGTTAGACTTGATCCGATTAAAAGCGACAGTGATTCCCCTCTGAAGCTCTTCGCCAATGGGGCTCATGGCTCCAGTGCGCGGCAAAACTACGCCAATTTTAAGCTTGGCATCTATAGCAAGAGCCGATTTACAAAATATGAACAGTCCGAGAATCAAAAAGGTACGTAGAACTAGGGTCATAAGGGCCTCGTTTTTGCCGAATTGCCATACACATTGACATTGTCGTCGTGTGGTTGTTGAAGTTGAGACTAACCATACATCGATTCGTTGGTTTTTTCACTAGCTAGTGCCATACTCACTTCTGAAACGCGGAGGATCTATGGAACATCAAAGCAATAAAGCAGAATGGGCAAAACGCTGGAAAGTAGGCCAAACAGGCTGGGATTTGGGTGGTGGTCATCCTTTGATGCCGACACTTCTAAGGCGATTAAAGGTAGAAGCACATCAATCGACTGGTCGTGTTCTCGTACCAGGCTGCGGACTGGCTCATGATGCCGCTTACCTTGCTAAAGTTGGCTATGCAGTTCACGGTTTTGATATCGTTGAGCAAGCCATCGAGCAAGCCGAAGAAGCCTATGGGGCGATTAAAAACCTGACCTTATCCACCGCGGATGCGTTTCAACTTCCGGCTATGGATCCTTTCGATATAGTCTTCGATCGTGCCATGCTCTGCGCTCTGCCAAAAGACCTTAGGGTCGCCTATATCAAGTCCATGCAGGACCAATTAAATCCCGGAGGTTTTTTTGCAGGGATCCTTTTCGCCAAGGTGAACCTAAGACCTGATCAAGGCCCACCGTTTGCCTTATCGGAGTCGGCAGTAGGAGATCTTTTTCGAGGCGGATTTCGCTTGGTGACTTGGGAGACCTTTCCCAATCATGAAGAACCTAAGGTTGTTGAAGAAGAAAGTCTAGTTATCTGGCAAAAGAAATAAAAAGGTAAAACATGCTGAATGAGAATGGCAAACCTAATGCCTTGGCAACTCTCGTGAGGGACTTGATCACCTATCGAGAGGCATACTATCAAGGCCGTCCTATTGTTAGCGATCAGAAATATGACAAATTAGAAACTGAGCTACGTAAGATAGATCCGAACCATCCATTTTTGGGCGAGGTTGGTTCAGAATCTTCATCAGGCGCAAACAAGGTCGCCCATCAAGCACCTATGCTATCGCTCCAAAAAACTTATAAACCAGAGGAGCTGTCTTCATGGCGTGACAACCGCCCCATTGTTGGAACATGGAAAATCGATGGGAACAGTTTGAGTATCGTATACGAAAATGGAGTTCTAAAGCTGGCCAAAACTCGAGGTAATGGCCGCCTAGGTGAAGATGTAACCGATAAGATAAGGTGGGTCGCTGATATCCCCAACACGTTATCGAAACCTTGGAATATGGAGATTCGAGGAGAGCTGTTTTGTAGCGAAAGCCGTTTTTCGGACTTGGTTACGGAAATGCTTAGTCGTGGCTTGGAGCGACCCTCTAACCCGAGAAACATCGTGGCGGGAGTTTTGGGGCGGAAAAATCATCAAAACCTGGCTCTATACTTTAACTTTCTTGGCTTCGAAATCCTCTCTGATGATATGGAATTTGATCGGGAAACAGAAATGTTTGCCTTTTTGGAGTCCCTAGGAATATCCTTGCCGGGCCCTAAATTGCTTAAGTCTGATAAATCTGTTGAGGCCTTTTTGAATGAGGTCCAGCAACAGTTATCAGATTCAGAAATTGGTATGGACGGAGCTGTTTTCTCATTTGAAGAACGTATGTTGCATCAGGAAATGGGCCAGACCTCGCACCATCCTCGCTACAAGATGTCATTTAAATGGCAAGGCGCAACGGCTGAATCCAAAATTAGTCATATCACCTGGGCGACTTCGAGACGAGGTGTCGTGACTCCGGTAGCAGTCATTGAGCCAGTGGTCTTGAGCGGAGCAGAGATCACGAACGTTACTCTGCACAATGCTCAGCATGTGGTCACTTACAATTTAAAGGCTGGGGATCATATTGAAATTGTTCGTTCGGGAGAAGTTATCCCAAAGTTTTTACGGGTTGTTAAACCCAAAGAGGGACAGTATTCGTGGCCAAAAACCTGCCCCTCTTGTGGTACAGAGTTAGAGTATGACGGCGTCAGACTAAAATGCATGAATGTTGATAGCTGTCCTGCGCAGCAGATTGGGACGATTCTGAATTGGATTAAATCTGTCGAGATTGAGGATTTGAGTGAAAAACGCCTCCAATCTTTGATTGATCTTGGACTAGTCGAGAATCCGATCGATATATACCGACTGACGAAAGAAGACCTGTTGACACTGCCTCTGACCAAGGAAAAAATGGCTAAGAAACTTTATGCGAATATTCAAAAGTCGAAACATCTTCCCCTTAGTCGATTCTTATTGGGAATCGGGATCGAAGGTATGGGGCTTACCTCTTGGGAGAAACTTTTGACTATCCATCCGAGTTTAAACGCTATCCAAGAATTAACCACTGATGAACTTGTCGCCGTGGACGGTTTTGCTGAGAAAACGGCCAGCCAGGTTGTAAGTGGGCTAGAGGAAAAGTCCTGGCTCATTGAGGGCATGTTGGATAACGGAGTGACCCCGGTAGTGACTCAAATGAAGCGCAAAAATGAGTCTGAGATAACTGGGAAAACGTTTGTGATCACGGGAACCTTATCCAAATCAAGAAATGAGATTGCAAAAAGTATAAAAGAGGCAGGGGGACTGGTAGCGTCGTCTGTTTCGAAAAATACCTTCGCTTTAGTCACAAACGACAGTGAATCGAGTTCAAGTAAATTTGTGAAAGCCAAGTCTCTTGGTATCCCTATTTGGGATGAGTCTCAACTTTCGAAAAAACTTGGAGAGTAGAATGATCAAAGTTGGGTTTCAAGGTATTAAGGGCGCTTATAGCGAAAAAGCGGCTCAGGAGTATCATGCCAAACAATCCATTGAAACAGTGCCTTTTGAGAGTTTTGAAAAGGTTTTTAAGGCCGTGGAATCTGGTCAGATTAAGTATGGGATGATTCCCATCGAGAACTCGGTGGCGGGTAGTATTTACGAAAACTACGATAATTTACTGGCTCATAAAGTCTGGATAGGTGGAGAACATATCCTGCGAGTGAATCACAGTTTACTGGCAATTGAAGGCGCTAGTTTACGTAAGATTGATACGGTGTACTCCCACCCACAGGCTCTGGGACAATGTCAAAAATTCTTAAGTCGCAAACAGGTAAAGATCGTTCCTTATTTTGATACAGCTGGGGCAGCCCGGTTTGTTGCGGAAAAGCAGTCGGATTCTATTGCAGCCATTGCAGGCTCTCATGCTGGTGAGGAGTATGGTCTAAATGTATTGAAAAGTTCCATTGAAGATAGCAAAAAAAATGTCACACGAATTTTTGTCATTGAGAAGATGAAAAAACTGAAAAAATCCACTGACGGTCCGCTGAAATCGACTCATAAGACTTCGGTAGTTTTTGCTTTGAAAAATACTCCAGGTTGCTTACATAAGTGCCTTAGTGTATTTGCTATTAGGGATATTGACTTGTCAAAAATTCAATCGCGTCCCGTAAAAAGTAGCCCTTGGAGGTATCATTTTCATCTTGATATTGTTGGTGATTATTTTAATATGCCGGTATTCAATGCTATAAAACACTTACAAGAGATCACTACAATGGTAAAAGTGCTGGGCACATACCGTCATCAAAGCTTTTAGGAAAGATTATGCTTCGATTTCTTTTTGTCTTTATTTTTTTCTACGGTTTAAACCTTTCCTGTGTCTCTACGGGCGACGATAAGGCGACTGATTCCGTTGAGTCGGAAAAGGAGTCGATCTGGTTTGCAGGAGGGGTAGAGGAAGCCTTCGATGTTGCAAAAGAAGGTAACGAACTCGTATTTTTGTACTGGGGGGCAGTCTGGTGTCCTCCGTGTAACGAACTAAAGCAGCAGGTATTCAGTCAGCCTGAATTTAAAAACCTTATGGCTGGATTTGTGCCTGTTTATCTTGATGGAGATACTGAAAGGGCTCAGATTTGGGGTGAAACATTTAAGGCCAGTGGATATCCTACAGTGATTATCTTAGATGGTAATCGCAATGAATTGCTGAGACTGAGTGAAACCATGAACATTGCTGAGTTCACCACGGTGGTGGCATCTGTGAAAGAGTCACCTTCAAGTCTTGAGCAACTCATCTCGCGAGCCGAAAGTCAGAAGCTATCGGAAAAAGAATGGCTCAGTCTTGGTATCATAAGTTGGGATTATCTACCTGACAGTCAAATGTCCAAGGCTCAACGAATTCAAGTATTGGCAAAGCTATTTCAAGGGGTGCCGGACTCTTTAGCAGTAACCAAATCTATGTTTGGTGCGGCTTATTTGAGACTGGTATCGGAAAATAAAGAGGAGCTAAAGGACGCCTTTGATGCCAAACTGGGCGAGTCCATGCTCGAACAGGTTTTGAAAACAAATGAAACTATCCTTGCAAATAGAGCCTTCATTACGAAGTTCGGGGCAAAAACCATCGAACAGCTCGCTGCGGATAATCGATCTAAGATTGATGCCTATAGCGCAAAATGGTTGGAAGCTGCTTTGTTTCTTCAAAAAAGTCCATCAATATCCATTGATACTCGCTTGTGGTCCCATTTTCCAGCCTTGGACTTGCATCGAAAGTTTTCCAATACAACATTGATTCCTCAGAGTATCAAAGACGATATCATGCAGGCCGTCGCTAAGGCTGATACCACAGCGCAATCTGATTTCCAAAGGCATGCCGTTGTTTCTGGCGCCGCCTTTTTAATGGGAGAAATTGAAGAGTACGAAAGAGCCGAAAGCTTGCTAAAAAAGGAAATCACCCAGACAAATACTCCATGGTATTACCAGTCGGGTCTAGCTCGATTAGCTGAGAAAAAAGGAGATCTCAAGGCCGCGCGAAAATGGTCACGAACCGCTAGAAAGTCTGCAAAAGGGCGAGCGACTCGAATGGAATGGGTAGCGCGAGATATCTTACTAACTGTCCGCGTCGCTAAGGATAGCGAGGTGGATTATGTTGTTGGTCTTACGCGAGAGTTTTTTGACTTGGCTCTTAGACTGCCAGACGGTTTTCGAGGTCGAAACATGCTTCGAGCTACCAAAGTGGTAGAAGCTATCAAGCCTTGGATGAAACACAAGAAGCTTGCTCTTGAGTTTGATAGGAATCGTCAGGAGTGTATTGCTAGGACTGAGGGGAATTCTATTTGCCAGCGTTTCTTTAAAGAGGTCAAATTAAATTGAACCATCTTGATCAGATCGCCCTACTTGATCGGGGACTACCGCCACCAGCCGATGCCGGCATATTTGGTGCTTCCATTCCAGAAGATTACGCGGGAATTGTCATCATCCCTGTACCGTTTGAAGTCACGACTTCATATGGATCCGGAGCCTCTCTCGCCCCGCACAGCTTGATTCAAGCGAGCCATCAATTGGATCTTTTTGATCCAGAGTTTGGAGAAGCTTATAAAGTCGGTATCAACTTGGGTAAACCAGATTCAAGTTGGTCTGAATGGAATGCCGAGGGCAAAAAACTTGCAAAGTCAGTGATGTCGTCTTACGAGGTCGGTGAGACTCCCGACCCAAATACCTTAGATCGGGTTAATCGTATCAGTTCAAAACTCAATACTGCCGTAGAAGACGTGGCACATTCCATTCTTGATGGTGGAAAAATTCCAGGAGTATTGGGGGGAGATCATAGCGCTCCATTTGGTTTGCTTAAAGCTCTCAACCAAAGGTTTGACGACTTCGGAATCTTGCATATTGATGCTCATCATGATCTAAGAAAGGCTTATGAAGGTTTCGAGCACTCTCATGCCTCCATCATGTATAACGTCCTAGCCAACTGCAATCATATGAGTTTGTTACTTTCTATCGGAATCAGAGACTTTTCGAGAGAGGAATACCAGCTGGCTAAAGAATCCGAGAGGGTTCACACGATCTATGATCGACAGATCACTTTGGAACGATGGAATGCTAGTCTTTTGTCTGCCTTAGAACAGGCTGTCAAAAAACTTCCAAAGTATGTATATGTATCATTTGATATTGACGGTCTGGATCCTGCTCTTTGTCCATCAACGGGGACACCTGTGCCTGGGGGAATGAGTTTCTCGGAGGCTATGATGTTGTTAGAGCTCCTTGACAAGAATGGTAAGCAAGTCATCGGCTTTGATCTATGTGAAATTGTGCCTGGAAACGATGATTGGGATGCAAATGTTGGCGCAAGAGTTTTGTACAAGCTTTGTGGTGTTGTAGCAAAATCCAACGCATTAAAGTATTTAAGTTGAATTAACTGCGGGTATTAAATGAATTGGAAACATGCTTTAGGGATTAAGCTTGTCATAATTATGGGCTTCTTGTTTTCCTGTCAAACTAAATTATCTCATCGAGATATTCAGATATGCCGTCTCTTTTGTGAAGATCGTAGCGGATTACATCAAATCATTTTAGATCCATTTAAAGGTACCGGATGTCATTGTCAATCGACAGATATTCAGTGGCTACAATTAGGTGTTGCGGGGCCTTATTCGGAAAAATTAGCCATAGATCAGGAAGAACTCGAACCTGAAGCTTCCGAAACAGAGGAAGATACTGAAGACTCTGAGGATTCCGAGAAAGTCAAAGAACCCGAGACATCGGACAATGATACTACAAAACCTTCTATAGATGAGGGGCGTTAGCATGAAGTTTCTAGTCATCGGTGGTGCTGGCTATATAGGTTCGCATTTTATTTACGAGGCTATAGCGGAAGGTCATACTTGCCTGGCATTTGATAATCTAAGTACAGGGCATCGTGAGCTGTTGCATCCGCAATGTGCTTTCGTCAAGGGTGATTTACTAGACTTTGTTCATCTCGAGCAGGTCCTCCGAGACTTTGAGCCAGATGCCATTTTTCATTTTGCAGCTTTTGCACTTGTGGGCGAATCTATGACCGCTCCGGGAAAGTACTTTTCAAATAATGTCCTTGGTGTGCACGGTCTTTTAGAGGTTATTCATAAAGCTCGGAAAAAACCAGTCTTAGTCTTCTCTTCAAGTTGTGCCGTGTTTGGTCAACCTGACAAACTACCTCTATCAGAGAATGACACAAAAAAACCAATGAATCCGTATGGAAAATCTAAGCTCATGGCGGAGTTCCTTCTGGAAGACTATGCCTTTGCTCATGGAATATCCTCCGTGGCATTACGATATTTTAACGCTTGTGGAGCCCACTCTTCCGGTACTATAGGTGAAAAGCATGACCCGGAAACTCACTTGATTCCCAATGTGATCTCGTCGGTCATGGGGGGCGCTCCATTAAAAGTTTTCGGTAATGATTTTGATACGCCAGACGGCACCTGTATTCGTGACTACATCCATGTCTCTGATCTTGCTAAGGGTCATTTAATCGCCGCTCAATACCTCATGGCACAGCCCGAAGGGGTGAAGCTTCAGTTTCATCTAGGTACGGGTAAAGGGGTCTCCAACCTCGAGGTGATTCGAGAGGTTGAGAAACAAAGCAAGCAATCGGTTCCCTTTAGTTTTGAAAAACGGCGCCTGGGAGATCCGGCTGTTCTTTATTCTGATTGCACTCAAATGAAAGAGGTTTTGAAGTTTCAACCAAGCTCCTCAAGCCTCGAAAATATTATTTCCACTGCTATGCATTGGCACGGAACTTCGAAATTTATCGAATTGGGTAAGAAAAAACGTGGCAAAACTGGCAAGCAAGAGACCACCGCCAGTCTTTAGGGCAGCTGTAGGACAGCTGTTTAACTTCGCTTCCAGGTAAGTTCGCCTTTGTGGGTTTGAGGAAAGCATCGTGACTTGTCTTCGGTGCAAACAAAAGCTCGCATTTTGTAGCTTACCTTCCCACTTTGAGCTTTGGCTTTAGCTTTAACTGTAAAGCCGGGCAGCGCATCGTCGTAAGCTTTGCTTGTGTATTTTCCGTCCTTAGCACCCTCTATCTCAAGGCCGTCCATGGTTTCAAATGAAATGGACCAAGGAGCCTGGTGAGTGAGTTGCATGCCTTTGTTGGCTGCAATTTTAAAGGTAAGGGACACATCACCATTTGGTTTAACATCACTTTTTGAATCCAGTGTCGAATGATTGGAGCCGAATGAGAGTGCTACGCTTGCCATGAAGGCAAGTCCAACTACTAAAAGCTTATTCATGTTAATCGTCCTCTTCGTAATCTTCGTTGTTTAACTATATTTTTTCGCCTGACTGACACGACAGCGGGAATGCTTTCTAGTTTTGAGATAACCAAATCAAGGTGAGACAAGTTTTTCACACCTAACTCGAAGTCTAGGGTTCCAGTAAGATCGGCGGCAACCTTTGCCTCGGCCTTATGGACATTGGCCTGGCAAGAGGATAGTATGCTGGTTACTTCCGCTAATACACCAGGCTTATCTTGAGTACGAAGTGATATATAACACTTATGATAAGAGGTACTCGATTTTTCCGATTTTTCGGCCCATTCTACTTGAATTTTCCGATCTGGATCCATATCTAGTGCACGGGGGCATGCGCTTCTGTGGACAGTAACTCCGCGTCCCCTCGTGATAAAACCAATGATCGGTTCACCAGGAAGGGGTTGACAGCAGCGTGCTATCGTAACTAAGACATCATCAAAGCCGGAAACCAGAATAGGGCTCTTGCTCTGTTTGTTTTCAGAACGCCCTCTTCCCGTAAGACCGTCAAACTCAGTTTTACTGACTTGCTCTTCAATGGATTCCTTTGGCTCAGGCTTGGGAAATGTTTTATTGATCAAATCCAAGCTATTGATGCGACCGTAACCAATACCAATCAAAACGTCATCAAAATTACTTTCTCGCGCTGCCTTCACTAGCTTTGTGGTATCACCGGATTTCTCTAGATCCTCGATGGTCAGGTGAACACTTTCTAGATGCTGACTAAGCAAGTCTCGACCAATTTTACGACTACGCTCTCTTTGTTCGCTTCGCAGATGGCTACGAATTTTATTACGGGCCTTGGAGGTGACGATGAAGTTCAGCCAATCCTTACTGGGTTTTTGGTGCGGTGAGGTCAAGACTTCCACGATATCGCCCGAATTTAATCGACGCTTTATCGGAGCCATGCGGCCATTGACTTTGACACCGATGCACTTCACACCTACGTCGGTATGCACAGAAAAAGCGAAGTCGAGTGCTGTGGCGTTTTTTGGTAAAGAAAAGACATCGCCCTTAGGGGTGAACACAAAGATTTCTTCGTCGAACAAGTCTACTTTGACAGCTTCAAGAAATTCGTCAGGATCTTTAAGTTCGCTTTGCCATTGTAAAATCTGCCTCAACCAAGAGAACTTTTCCATATCAGTTGCTGCGCCTTGGCCCTGCTTGTCATTTTCTTTGTACGACCAGTGAGCGGCCACCCCAAACTCACATGTTTCGTGCATCTCCTTAGTTCGGATTTGGATTTCGGCTGGTTCGCCATTGGGCCTGACAACCGTAGTATGGAGTGACTGGTACATATTGGCCTTGGGCATCGCGATATAGTCTTTAAATCGGCCGGGCATAGGCTTCCACATAGCGTGGACAACACCGAGGGCCTCGTAGCAATCCTTGATCGAATTAACGATAATTCTAAAGGCAAAAAGGTCATGAATATCTTCGAACTTCAAGCGCCGATCGATCATCTTCTTGTAGATGGAGAAAAAGTGCTTGGGTCTGCCGTAGACCTGAATATCTTTAAATCCATATTTTCGAAGCTCGGTTTCGAGTATCTCTTTAACCTCAGTTATGTGCTTTTGCCTGACAGACTTTTTAGCGGCAATTTTTTTGCGGATTTCTTGGTAGGTTTCTGGTTTGAGGTGTCTCAGACACAAATCCTCTAGTTCGGATTTGACACCATAAATACCAAGTCTGTTGGCCAGGGGTGCATAGATGTCGAGAGTCTCTTGGGCAATGCGCTTTTTTTTCATCTCATCAAGAGAGCCAATCGTTCTCATATTATGCAGACGATCGCAAAGCTTGATCAAGATGACTCGCAAATCCTTGGCCATGGCCAGTATCATCTTGCGAAAGTTTTCGGCTAACTTTTCTTGCTTAGAGCGGAATTTGATTTTACTGATTTTCGTAAGACCGTCGACGAGATGAGAGACTTCAGCCCCAAATTGCTCCTCGATGTCTTCGATAGTAGCGTCGGTGTCTTCCACCGTGTCGTGTAGTATCGCGGCTACAACAGATGCAGTGTCTAGCTTTAAACTTGTTACGATGGTTGCGACAGCTAAGGGGTGAGTGATGTAGGGCTCACCGGATCGTCTCTTCTGATCAACATGGCACTCGGAGGCATACTTATAGGCACGATGAATCAAATCTTGATTCTGACCTGGCTGACAAGTTTCTAAAGATTCTAGTAAGAGCTGAAATTCAGACTCAGCTGTTGCTAGATTTAACTCAGTGTTGCTGTTCAATTCACCATCCAACGTCACATATCACCAAACTGTATAAAAACTTGACAATTATTCCAATTTTTCCCTTAGCTCTAGTATCCAATCGGCTGTTTCGAATTCTTCGTTTAGCTTTTTACAGAGCTCTTTTCCTTTTTCGCTTTCTTCCATATTTGGTTTACCATCGACCACTATGGATTTCAACGCATCGTAAGCGCTCTCGAGGTCGTCATTTACGATAAAATACTGATAATTTTCAGATTGTTTAATCTCTTCATAAGCATTTTGGAGCCGCGTCCATCGGATTTGAAGGGTGTCGCTTCCCCTTTTTTCGAGCCTATCCCATAAGCTCTTGAGGGACGGGGGAAGGATAAAAATACTCTCCGCATCTTCGAGCCTACCGTTAGCCCATCCCCAACCCTGAACATCAATTTCTAACAATGGCTTTTTTTCGATTTCCAAGATCCGATTTAGCTCGCGAAAAGAGGTCCCGTAAAGATTCCCGTGTACCTTCGCCCACTCAATAAACTCGTCGTTGTCGGCCATGCTTTTAAATTGATCTTCAGTAATGAAGTGATAGTGGTTGCCGTTTACCTCGCCCGGACGCGGTGGTCGCGTCGTATGGCTGATCGACATCATTACGTCACTATAATTCTCTATAAGGCGGCGATTTAGGGTTGTTTTTCCCGCTCCAGATGGCGCAGAGACAACATAAACAGACATATTAGTTCCTAATATTATTCAATATTTTGCACCTGTTGGCGCAAACGCTCGACGTATTGCTTCATGGACAAGGTGTGGCCGCTGACATTAAGATTGCTGACCTTGCTGGCGATTGTATTGACCTCTCTGTGTAGCTCTTGACATAAGAAGTCTAGCTTTCTTCCGATTTCTTTGCCCTCCTTGAGAGTCTTTAAGAATTCCTGCTCATGAGATTCAAGCCGCGTTAACTCTTCCGCAATATCGGCTTTATCGGCCAAAATTGCGATTTCCATAGCTAGTCTATCTTCAGGCAGATGTTTACTAACCTGGTCGCCGACATCTCCCATTTTTTCTAGAATTTTTTGGATTTTTTCTCGGTAGTTTGTCGTGATGGCAGCGTTTATTTCCTCAGTCTTTTTGGTTACTTCAACTCTCTCATCGGCAATATTACCCAATATGGACTCTAAAGCTTTTCCGAGAGTCGTGCCTTCGGCTAATCGCCCTTCGATGAGCTTATCAATACCATCGCCTAGTGCTTTGAGGACATTGTCAAGATGCCTCTCAGCAAGCTCGTCCGCCGAGGACGATTTTTGGCCTTGCTCGAGCGTTCCGTCCAGGCGTAGGAATTCGAAAACCGAGAGATCTTTGACTCCTACCCCAGGCAGTGATGATTTGATTTGTTTAGCCAAGTTTTTGTAGTGTTCTAGAGCTGTCGGATTCAGCTCAGGTAATTTGGTCGACGGCTGATGACTAACTATATCCACGGTGACTTCTACCTTACCGCGCTTTAGTCTTTCCTTGAGCAATTTTATAATCGCAGGCTCGAAGGAACTCAGAGTTCTTGGCAGTCTGATATTACTATCGAGGAATCTCGAGTTTAAGGTTTTCACCTCACATCGATAGGTATGTGTGTCGGTTTGAAAGACTCCTGAACCAAAAGCTGTCATGCTCATTATCGGCATCGAAAGTCTCCTATTGCCAAAGATTCATGAATAGAGGCTGTGGTCATATCAGTTTTTGCGCTAGCCTCCAACCGTCTTTTTGGGATAGTATACCGACTGAGAGTCATTCTCGTAAGTCTTTCGTTGTATAAGGTGCCGAAGTGCAGGGTATGAGTCTAATTTTTCATTGTTTAGCTGCTATATTTTGCTTTTGGGCGTGCCTTTGGATCATTCGTCTGAAGGGGCGTTTGGGATTCGCTCGGCAGCTATTGGCGTCACTACGCCAAAGTCCTCAGTCCCGGGTTTACGTTGATTATCCCAAAGTATGCCTGAAACGCCTATCGGAGGTGATAGGTGCTACCTTTCAAAGCGAGTCGAACCCCGAACCCTGTCAAATAAAACTGAAGCCTTGGATGGAACTGCATCTAAAATTCACGATCCTTTCATTCAAACTAGAGCAGAATGGTAGTCTCAGGGTTGGTCTAGAATCGTACGGAAACCAAGAAGAACCTGAAACATCCCAACTTCAAGATGCTATACCAAGTGTTGCAGCGATCATATTAGAGGGTAATTG
This sequence comes from Pseudobacteriovorax sp., assembly GCA_013215145.1. GTDB lineage: Bacteria > Bdellovibrionota_B > Oligoflexia > Oligoflexales > Oligoflexaceae > DT-89. Next base: position 260,531 of record JABSRP010000010.1, on the reverse strand, counting down.
AGTCATTAGGAGACACTATTGAGATACATTTCGAGCATTTTAACAATCATCTTGGTGGTCATAAGTACCTCCTGCGTCACAATTGACGATGCCGCAGAACCTGAAGCCTATTCACGTGATATGCCTGTAGAAGACATAGTGCGAATAGCAACGTCTGTAGGTGGTGAAAGGCTGCAAGAGGCAAAGGTTCTATTTGTAGAAACTAAGCGTGTGCCAGAGCTAAGGAAGTATCTAGAACCGAAATTACTCGCAGATTTCAAATCCATGGACACAGTAAAGTTAACTAACTACGCATCACTCTATCAATTTGCCTACAAAAAATGGAATCTATCTCTGATCTCGCGATATTTACGTCATCCTGATTCCGAGGTGGCAAAGGTTGGATGGCTGATGGCTAGTCGAAGGCCAAGCCCTCAGATGAAGCGTATGATAGATTCAGAAATTAATGCTTTTTTGTTGGCTAATCAAGAAGATCGCCTACTTCTTCCCGAAATGGCCAAGGCAGTGCGAGTGAACGAAGTCTCATCCGTTCAATCCCTTTTGGAACTGGGGCTCATGGTCCAGGGAGGAGATGAATTTGCAAAAACGCTGGCCGAACTCCATGGCGATGAGGCTGCTTATGCCTTTATGAGTTATCTTGCGAAAGCTTCTATCGATGACTTGCGCCAAATCAATCAAACAACGATCAACATATACACTAGTCTCGTTATCTTGAAGTACTTCGTCGTAACTCCGATCCCCCTAGGGCACCCAGCACTTGGACATTTGTACTTATATGCGGTATCACGCAACCCAGCCCTTTCCGAATTAGGGCAAACGGTACTAGATACCCAATACCCAGGATTCAAAGAAGTCTTGGTTCACGCGCTTTCCATGCAGCCAATCGAAGTGCAGGTATCATTCGTTGAACGCATTCGTCAAAAACCAACGGCTAACTTAAAGCTCTTGCTTTCTGACCTTAAGGCCCTCACACGATTTGAACAGGTTGTGGAAGAGATTAATTCCATCTCCCGCTTCTAATTCTGATCCAATATGTGCTGCGCGACCACTGGGAAGATACGCGGATAGATGGGAAGTAAAAAGTGATTTGTTTGAACATACTCGAAAGACAAGTGGTTCAGATGGAGAATGTCATCACTAGGTCTTGCAATAAAATCATTATGGCCATAGATAGCCAGGACAGGGATATCGATCTTTTTCAGGGATTTTGATAAGGGAATCCTTTCCGAAAGTTTGGAAACAGCATCAATGTAGTGATCTTGGCTCGAAATTTCAAAGCGAATAGGATATCGTTTCCTGTTGAATTTTCCCAAAGCTGGAATGCTATCCTTAATTCCCCAACGTCTTAGGTAACTGTAGTATTCAGCCTGAAAGATGGTTGAGATCTCGGGTAAAACAACATCCTTTCCGATCTGAATGTTTTCCGGTGTTGCTAACAGAGTCAACGTTTGGAAAGGGTGCTCTGTATTTTTTGCTAAATAGTTGGCTGATAGGAGGCCCCCTAAACTATTGCCTATGAGATGCAGATTAAATTCGGAATGCTGTTCCCGAATGAGTGGAAGCCACGAGTCAAACAGGTTGAGAATCTCTTTTTCATGAAACAGGCTACTTCCTTTCTGACCATGACCATCCAAATCAAATGTGAAGATACTAATGCCGTTTTTTAGTAGTTGGAGGAATAGATCATAGGTCAAGAAAAAACGATCGTTGCCAGTGCCATGAACAAAGATGGCAAGAGGTTTCCGGACGGTGCTTTTTTTGGGTTCGATATTTGACTGAATGAATGTCCATTGTGCTGAGCCGGAACAATGTAGCAATGGATTCATGCCACCGTTGGTTTTGATCCCTTTGTTGGACAGAAATCTATGAAATGATCTATGCATACCCAACCTTGGTTTAGAAAACTCTTCCTAGCAATTTGTTGACGAGGCCTAAAATCCTCGATAGCCTACCTATATCATATTCGCATAAGGTATGTTGTTCCATGATCGATCAGGTGAAATCTGAGCTTGAGTGCTATTTGCGTCAATACGGCTGGAGTTACTATACAGAGGGCAAGTCTGTCATTCGCAGTGGCTGGCAAGGGTCTGAGCGCTCCTATCCCCTTTTGATCGAAGTCTGCGAAACTTGGGTTTCCATGAAAGTTCAACCTCTTTTGGCTTTAAATATTGACTGGGAAACTTGGCCTGAAATCGCGGTTAAGATTCTCCAACTTAACGATGCGACCAGCTTTGTCAAACTAGTGATTGATCCAGAAGGAAAAGTCGGGATTACCTTAGAGATTTTGAACAGCTCGCTTTCGGGAGAAATCTTCAACAATATGTTGGGAATTCTCGGGTATTATGCCGATATGGTCTTTGAAGAATTGCTCGAGATGCTTGACCAAGTCGGTTTTAGTTACTGTGAATCTTTAGATATTTTGACCTAAATTTCCGATCTGACAAGTTCTTTTTTTAATGTTAACCACCACTTGCCCGATATAGGATACAGAGCCCCTGGTCCATATTGAGGTAATATTGTCTATCCTAAAACACAAAAAAATTGGTCGATACAATATCGACTATGAAATTGGTGCTGGCGGATTGGGCAAAGTATATAAAGCCTTCGATGAATCCACTAATGAGCCTGTGGCTATCAAAATTCTTCACGAAAAGTACCAGCAGAGTAAACGCTTTCTAGGAATTTTCCACAGAGAACTTCTTATAGTGTCTCGCCTCAAGCATAAACACATTGTGGGCTATATCGATGCCAATTATAAACCTCCAAATTGCTATATTGTTTCTGAATTTGTTGATGGTTGGTCTTTGTATCGATTAACCAAACAGTTAAATAAGTTTCCGCCTTTAGTAGCTCTAGCCATTGCCATCGATATGCTTCAGGGAATAGACTATCTTCATCTCCATGACACGATACATTCCGACCTGTCGTCGCCCAATGTATTGATTTCTCGGCTAGGTAAGGTGCTACTCACAGACTTTGGCCTGGCATGTAATGGAGAAATTGAAAACTACAAGAACTACATGGTGGGAACTCCCGGCTACTATTCTCCTGAACACATCACCGATTCCCCCATTTTGGCTCAATCAGATATTTACTGCGTGGGTTTGCTTATCTATGAAATGGTGACGGGAGAAAAAGCCGTCAAACCTTCGAAAAAACGTGAAGAAATCATTCACTCTATGAAAAATATTGACTTCAAAAAAATCAAATGCAGTGAAAGACGCATGCAGTCTCAGTTAAGGTCCATTTGCAAAAATGCTTTAGCCTTTAAGGTGCGGAAGAGAACAAAGTCTGCTGAAAAAATGATCTACGATATTTACAAAGTTCTTAACAAATACAACATTAGATATTCGCGGCATGCCATCCATCAGTTACTGGCCAGTTCAGGCTTATCTCTAGCATTGCCCGAAAAATATCATCAAGATATTTTTCGTGGACAAGACGAGTAGGCTAAGATTTGCTCTGGTAGCGATACAGATACCATTTATGGATGGGTTTGGGGCATGGGCTTGATCCTAACCATTGTGCGTTACTTTTGTAAATTATAAAGCCCTCAAGGCAATCACGGAAATGGGTTTTGGAGGTAACAGAAAATCCATCCATGATCGGAGGAATCGCATTAAATGTTATCAGATAAAATATACCTGATGCTTCTAAAGTCTTTTGGTTCGTGTGAATCATCTCTCGTCTGCGAACAAGCTCCGACATGCGAGCTATACCTGGCCATTGAGAAACCAATAAGTCCCTTTGATAGAAATTTAGCAAGCTTGCGGTTTGATAGGTATCGGCTAGTACGGGGGCCTTAAGATCTTTAAGGTTTAGTGCCAGGTCTTCGTAACCGCTGGTCTCTCGAAGTATGCGATCTTTGGCGGGATTTTTTGTGGTTAGTGGGCTATGACTATGAAGGATAACCAGGCCGATTAGTGATGAATTTAAAATAGCACTGCTCAGCAGTAAAAACTTAGTCATTTGCAGGCTGGCTAACAGAAATATCATACCTATCATGCTAATAGCTGCCCAATTGGCTTCGATATGCTGTATCGGACTGAGCATGGCAAACAGCACAATAGGAATCGCGACCGAAGCCCAAATTAGACTCTTACCAGGATCAAAACCTTTTGTCTGGGTCTTTACACTTTTCTGTCTCCAAAGTCCCAATCCGATAGGGAATAATAACAGCCCCCAGAGTCCTAATTGTCCGCCAAAAAACTGTCCTACCTTCCCAAGAGTTTTCTTTAGTACAGGTTTTGGTTGCTTCGGCAGATGGACCTTTGATGGTTCATAAAAGGTATATTTAAGACTGTCCTCATGGGTCCCTGGAGATGCTGGAATCGCTTGACTGATGCCATGAGCCTGTGCTCCTGGAACTTCATATTGGCTCAGAAATCCGCGACCCATCTGAAACTTAAATGAAACCCAATCATGTTGGTGGTTCCAATGGAGATGGGGTAGGAGTGTCAGTAAGCAAGCGAGACCGCCAAGATAAGGCCAAATCTTGGATAATTGCTTTTTTTCGCGGATGAGAGCCCATAAAAATACTAATCCTATGATCAGCATCGTATATTTACTGGCAATACCTAAGCCAGTCGCGATCCCCGCGGTTATCCAGCGCTTTGGGTTATTGGTCATGGCGACGTAAGACTCATGAAGAGCTAAAAGCCAAAAAAAAGCGAGAGGTAGGTCTGGTGTTTGGACTATCCCCGATACTAATCCGCCAAGGCTGAAAATAGATAGAATCAGGACGTTGAACCTAAATTTTGGATCAGGATGTATTTTCGTCGCCAGCGAGAGATAAAGGGGGATCATCAATAGATTTAAGGAAGCGCCTAGAATACGCGACCAGAATACATTATCGGGAAACCAAATGCTTGGAGTGGAAAGCCAAGCAATCAATGGAGGGTGATCAAAGTAACCTAAGTCAGGAAATAGAGACCAATAGAAATAGTAGGCCTCATCTTGGGTGGCTGGTAAAAAACTTATGGCTATAAGTTGAAATAGGATAGCGAATCCTATGACGATTGATCCGAGTTGATTTTGTTTCATAAATGACTTTGTATCCGATTAATAAGGTAGGTCTGACGCTCCAGACTTTTTTGATTACGAATGGCATGTTCGAGGGCGGACTTTGTTCCCACAAACACGGCGAACTTTTTTGCACGAGTGAGTGCGGTGTAGATTAGGTTTCTTTGTAGCATAATGTAGTGTTGCATAGACATGGGAATGACAACAACAGGAAATTCACTGCCTTGGGATTTGTGAATTGTAATCGCATAAGCAAGCTTTAAATCGTAGGCATCTTCTTTGCGATAGCGTACTTGTCTACCATGAAAATCAACAATAATCTTACCACCATCAACTCCAGCATTGACAATATAGCCAATATCACCATTAAAGACATTCAGATCATAATTATTTGCCATTTGGATGACTTTATCACCTGAGCGGTAGGTGGTCGTGTCTACTGTGCTTTCCATGGCTTGATCATCAATTGGATTGAGGAGTTGCTGAAGCTCGGTATTGAGTTGTTTGGTACCAAGATCTCCTCGATTCATTGGAGTGAGGATTTGGACGTCACGAATAGGATCATAGTTAGATTTATTAGGGAGAATATCGCCGATGAGCTCTTGAATGACGGACTTTGTGTCTGAGACGCCTTCAGTTTCGATAAATCTGCAGTCACAAGAATTATCAGATGAAAATATGGGGATATGCCCTGAATTGATTTTGTGAGCCGTGCTGACAATGGCTGATGTCGCAGCTTGGCGGAAAATTTCCATAAGACGGGTAAAGGGTACCGAGCATGAATCGATGAGATCCCTGAGAACGTTACCAGGACCCACTGAAGGAAGTTGATCAACGTCACCAATGAATATAATTTGTCCTCGTTCTGGCACAGCTTGGACCAGAGCATTTGCCAGCCTAATATCTAGCATCGAAGACTCATCGATAACAACGACCTGGCAGTCCAGCGGGTTGTCTTCGTTCCGGGTAAAACCATTGTCTTGAGGGGTCCACTCAAGAAGTCGATGGACAGTTTTGGCTTGGACAGTGGCGACTTCCGTTAACCTTTGAGCAGCGCGTCCGGTTGGTGCAGCTAGCGCTACCGTTTTATTCATGGCTTTTAGTAAGGCGATAATGGCATTAGCAGTCGTCGTTTTACCAACCCCTGGTCCTCCTGTTAGGACAAATACCCTTGAGCTCGCGGCTTTTTTCACTGCAGATAATTGGTCTGTGGAAAGCGATTGGTTCGTTGCCTTTGCGTAGCGATCGAGCCAACTATCTATGCGATCCTCGTCTACAGCCATGGGGCTTGCCAACAATTGACTGAGTTTTTGTGATAACGTCTCTTCAGCCACAAGCAGGTCGTAGCGATAATGGATGCTGGTATCGTCGATGGACTGAGATACGATCTTTCCAGCCTGATTGAGATTGGTAATCACCTGAAGAAAGCTCTCGTCTAAACTTGTGGAATCAACCTTAAGCAATTCCTCCAACTTTTCAATTAGCTGCTTGGTGTATAGAAAACAATGCCCCTTGTCTTCTGACTGTTTAATAAGGTAAAGGGTAGCGGCTTCTATCCTTTCAGGGGAGGTCTCCGAAATCCCCGCTGACCTGGCGATTTTATCAGCCGTTAAAAACCCAATTCCAGAAATTTCATTGCACAGTCTGTAAGGTTGTGTTTTGACAATGGTTAAGGTTTTCGATTGATAGGCACGTATGATTTTTGCGGTTAGCCCAAGGGACAGATCGTAGCTGAGCAGAAGAAGCTCCGCCTCGCGGTACTGCTGACTTTTGGACCAGCTTTTGGCGATGGTGGCTGCCTTAGCCTTACCAATGCGCGGGACCTCTTCTAATCTCTCGGGCTCATTGTCTAATATTTCCAAGGTCTTAGATTTAAAATGCCCAACTATCTTCTCGGCTGTTTTGCGTCCAATTCCTTTAACTAAGCCAGATGACAGATATTTTATCATCGCCTCGCTGGTTTCCGGGACGTAGGCTTGGGTCGAAATGGCTTTGAACTGACGACCATGGACTTTATGAGAGGTCCACTCGCCCTTAATCGAAACCGTTTCTCCGATCCTGAGGTGGGGGAAAACCCCTGTGGCTGTGGTGAGTTGACCGTCTTCCAATCTGATTCTAACTACGCTCCAGCCATTGTCTTCATTTCGAAACGTAATGGTTTCAATTTCTGCATTGATTACAGGATGTTCAATGGTAGGATCCAAAACTCAATCTCACATTCTAACTCGACAAGGAGTTCGATTACGGGCCTGAATACCGGTATTAGGACAACAACCTAAATTTATCAAGGATTTCGATAATATGTCCAGATCGTTTGCGACTATGTCATTTCGATTTTGGTAAATTAACAAGGGAATTTGCCGATAAGTATTCCAGTAGGTAGATCACGGTTACACTGTCTGGTCCCCAACCTAAGCATGTAGGCGTCGGTCTTCCCTTATCGATTATTTGGCAACGGAGGCAATCCTATGCAGTTCCAGTTTTCCTTCAAACACATGGAAACATCACAGGCCATTCAAGATTACGCTCGCGAAAAACTAAGTGCGAAAATTGAGAAATTTGTGACCAAAGCTATTGAGGTTCAAGTGACCTTTTCCGTGGATAGACACATTCAACAGGCTGTATGCACTTTGATTGGTGGAGATGGTTTTTCTCTTACCGTTGAGCATTCCTGTGGCGATATGTATGGATCAATTGATTTGATGGCCGACAAACTGGGCACGCAATTGAAAAAGAAAAAAGATCGTTTAAAAGGGCATAAAAATCGTTCGTCTGTTCGAGATCTTCCCATGGCTGAAGCGTCTGACGATGACTTGGTTATCGATGCAGATGATGTGATCAAATTCGAACAAGCTAAACGACGAAAGACGGGAACTTAACACCTTATCTCTAGTCTTGATATTACTTTACTATCAAATAAACGGCTCAATCATTAATTGAGCCGTTCTCTTTCAGCTCCCAACCCTCTTCATCGAAATGTGATTTAAAGCAAGGCTCGACATCCATACGAGTGTAGTGCAGCTCTCCACAGTAGCAGCATTTGTATTTTGCTCCATCGCGGATCCAGTGCTTTTTATAGCTATCTATATGCTTCCGATTATCGACAACTTCTTTGGGAAGATCATTGTTTTCTTCCAGAGCTTCGTTTGGAAGCAGATCGAAATTATCGTTTTTCTCCTCAGGCGTTTGACCCTCGACGGAAACAGGAGGATCCTCTGGATCAGGATTAATGTCGTTAGAAGGCTTTTTGCCGGTTATATTGGGCGCAATTCGCACCAGCCGAAACTGTTTTTTTGGCTTAGTTGCTATGGGAAGGTCGTTGGTAAGTTGCTCAAAAAAATGTCTCTGCTCGTGGTACTCGATGCACCTGTGAGCACAGTCCAATCCTTCTTTTTCAGTGTCGTAATTACGAAAACAGAATTGACAGCGAAAATAATGTGACCCTTCCGGCCTTTGCTTGATCAGAAGTGGGTAATGATGACGAAGCTGGAACCAGCAGTGATTTAAGCAGTTGTTTGCCTCTTCCCGGGAATTATGGTTGGTTCGACAGATCCCGCACGTAAACGAATCGCCCTTGCGAAAGATCTTTCGAATGACTGGAACTCTTGCATTTTTAGTAATAACTCGACTTCCCATGGAGACTCCTCAGTGGAGACCATCGGAACTTTCTGCAAAAAAATAAAAATATAGTTTAAATATTGATTAATATCAAAAGGTTAGGCGCCAAAAAGTGTGGAGAATGTGATCATGACCGTATATCCTTCCAGCTCTCCTTTTCTTACAATTTTCCGTTCGTTTTCGTCGTATTTGACCTTATATCGAATCTGTAGTGGGGCTGCTATCCCAATCTTCAGCAGGTATCCTTCAATCCTAGTAAGGAGCAATTCGGGGCTATTGCCTTTCTCTCTTGGTGGCTTCAGCCAGGTAAAAAATATGGAGGGAAAAATGGTGAAGTTATTGACTCGCATCACCCAATTGCTAGTGGTTGTGCCTCCTTCGTTGGTCACCCGATCGCCCACGGATCGTCCGATAATATCTGAGTAGTTTAGTCCTAAAAGAAAGCCATAATTACCTGCTTCTGTTCTAAGGTTTTGGTTTTCTGCGCTAAAACCTATCCAAGTACTAAAACCGGTTCCCGAAAAATCCACTACCAAGTTCTGCTGCTCAGGTGATTGAAAGGGGCCTGAAATAAACTCAACAGCGCCCGTGGCAAACCAAGTATCGCCTATATACCCTCTACCCAGTTGAACGACACTACTGACACCCAGTACGTGGTTGCCATCTCCAGATTTTAGATTATTTTGATACCCCCCTAAACCAATGCTCCAAATACTCCGGTTGATTTCGAAAGGGGGCTCTTCTGAGGCCTTCAGAATAGAAGTCATCAACAGAAGAAGGCTTAGTAGAGGCCAGAATTTATGATTTACTTGCAACTTGTTTACCTGGTTTTTGATCTGAATCTTTATCGTCAGACCCTTTTTTGCGTTTTATCATTCTAATGATCACAATGGATAGCTCAAACATGAGGTAAGTGGGGACTCCCATGGCCACTTGGGACATAGGGTCTGGTGGCGTTAATAGCGCACCCAGAATCAAAATGCCAACGAGGACAAATTTTCGGTTTTCAGCCAGTGTATCAGCATCGATGAGATCAAGTAATGCCAATAATACGAGGATAACAGGTGTTTCAAAGACGAGACCAAACCCCAAAATTAAAATCATCAGCATGGAAATATAATCGCCGACCGTAATGATTGGAGTTCCGACTTCCATACCCATTCCGATAAGAAACTCGAGAGCTAAGGGCATAATAATGAAAAAGCAGAAGGAAACACCACCGAAAAACAGGCCTACTGAAGACACCAAAAAAGGAAGCGCATATTTTTTTTCATGATCATAAAGTGCTGGCTCAAGAAATTTCCAAAACTGATATAGCCAAACGGGGCACCCACCAATGACTGCGACAAGTAGAGAGAGTTTGATATTCGCAATGAACACATCCATCGGACCGGTAAAGTGTAATACATTGGAACCTTCAGGTAATGCTTTGACCAAGGGTTCTTTAATAACATTAAAGATGTAATCGGAAATTGAAAAAGCTGCGCCAAATAGAATAAGTACGATAACAAGCGATCGAAAAATCCGAGTCCGGAGTTCGCCTAAATGGTCCATAAGCCCCATGACTTTGAGGTTATCTTGACTTTCGCTCATTTTAATGTGCCTCTAACCAATTACTACCAACGCCAATCGATACTTTTAAGGGTACACCGATATCCATAGCGGTTTCCATCGATTCCTGAACAATTTCTTTAACACGATCGGCAATACTTGCATCGCATTCAAGTACCAGTTCGTCATGAACTTGTAGAAGAATTTTTGCATCAAGGTTGTCAGCGACTAGTCGTTCGTGAAGCTGAACCATCGCAAGTTTGATGAGATCTGCTGCTGACCCCTGCACAGGAGTATTCACCGCCATGTTCTGGGCGTTGACTAGAGCTATGCGATCAGTGCCATTGATCTCTGGTAGCGGTCTTTTTCTGCGACAAATGGTCATCGTGTATTCGTTTTCTTTTGCAAAATGGATCGAATCATCAATAAACTTTTTAATGTTTGGGTAGGTGTCAAAGTACTTTTGGATAAATTCTTTGGCTTCTTTTTGGGATACGCCAGTTTCTCTGGCGAGGCGCTGCGGTCCCATTCCATATATGATACCGAAGTTAATGGCTTTGGCTTGGTTTCTTTGCGATGAGGAAACCTCTTCGGCTGGGATACCAAAAATGCTAGCCGCTGTTGAGGTGTGTATATCGGCATCATTAAAAAAAGCCTCAGTTAAGTTGGGATCCTTTGCCAAACTGGCTAAAACCCTTAGTTCGATCTGAGAGTAATCGGCTGCAATAAGGACTTTCTCTTTAGATGGTGCTTTAAAGGCTCTTCGGATCTTACGGCCCTGGGATGACCGAATCGGAATATTCTGCAAATTTGGGTCTGAGCTACTGAGACGACCGGTAGCTGTACCAGTTTGATGAAAAGAGGCATGGAGTCGATTGCTTTTGTTAGACACCATGCCTGGCAACGTATCGACATAGGTTGATTTCAACTTGGTAAGCATGCGGTAGTCTAGGAGCTTCTCGACGAGGGGGTGATCTTTTAATTTTTCGAGCACAGAGGCGTCGGTTGAATATCCAGATTTTGTTTTTTTGAGTCGTGTGATCCCAAGCTCTTCATGAACTTTTAGTTTTTCAAAGAGAATCACCTGAAGTTGTTTGGTGGAGCGGATATTAAACTCTTCACCGGCAATTTCATAGATTGACTTCGTTAGTACTTCAATACTGTTGGTTAGCTCTAGATTTTGTTGGTTGAGATCGAGTTTGTCCAGAAAGATACCATTTTGTTCCATGGTTGCCAAAACTGGTACCAAAGGCATTTCGAGACCGGAATAAAGCTCTTCTAGCTCTTGCTCATCGATCAACGGCATCAAATAATTGTATAGTCTCAAGGTGTAGTCGGCATCTTCACAGGCATACTTTCCTAATATGTTTAGGGGGACATCGGTCATGGTACCTGATTTTCCGAGCAGATCTTTACTAGCAATTTTGGAAAGCCCTAGATAATTCAGGCAGCAATAGTCAAGATTATGCTGCCTTTGATTCGGGTAAAGTAAATAAGAGCCGATCATCGTATCTCGGAATGGTCCAACTGGATCGATACCAAGGTTTCTGAGCATTTGAATATCAAATTTCAGATTATGACCGATTTTCAATGGGAGTGGATTTTCCAATCCTTGTTTGAGCTGCTTTAACACAGATTTAACATCAGCTTTTTGATTGTCATCAATGGGAATATAGTAAGCCTCTGACTCGCTCCACGAGATAGAAACGCCTATGGGTTGATCTTCGGCGATATCTAATCCGGTGGTTTCGGTATCAAAGGCAAAGACCGTTGCTTGCTCCCATTTTTGGCAGAATTCCTCGAAGCTCTTCGTGGTATTGATAACCTGGTAGCTAAGGTTTTCATGGGAGATATCTTGCTGGTTATCGTTTTCAGTTTCCGAGCTGGACTCTCCTGGATCCATCTTGGTTTCCCTGGCATCGCTGGGAAGTTTGTCTATTTTGTCAGAAATTTTCTTTCCTAGTGTTCTAAACTGAAGCTCTTCTGCAAGGCTTAGAAGCGTTTTGTTGGCCACAGCGGTCTGGTAATGACACACGCAGTCATCAAGTTTTATTTTCAAATCGGCATCGGTTTTAATGGTGACCAATTCTTTGGATAACTCAGCTTTTTCTCTGTTGTCAGTAAGGCCGTTTAGTTGGCGCTTGTTCGAGATCTTATCAAGGTTTTCATAAATGCCATCTAGAGAGCCGTAAGCTTGTATCAGTTTGGCAGCGCCTTTTTCTCCAATGCCCGGTACACCTGGGACATTGTCAGCGCTATCCCCCATGAGAGCTAAGATATCGATGACCTGGTCAGGAGTGACGCCAAACTTTTCCTTCACCCCATCTGTATCGACGATTTTCACCACTCCACCCTTTTTGGGCGAATATAAGAAAGTGTTGCTATCGATAAGCTGCATAAAATCCTTATCCCCTGAGACGATAAAGCATTGAAGGTCGTCTTCTGCAAATTGGGTGACCAGGGAGCCAATAAGGTCGTCTGCCTCAAGTCCTGGGTCTTTGAGTACGTTTGCCCCAAGTGCTTCAAAACTCCTGTATATGTAGGGAATCTGTACGGCAAGATCCTCGGGCATTTCTGTTCGGTTTGCCTTGTAAAGGTCATACATTTCATGACGGAAGGTCGGTTCGGCGCAATCGCTAGCGATGACAAAGTAGTCTGGCTTTTCTTTCTCTAATAGATTAATGAGAAACATGAGGCTGCCGTAGACTGCGTGAGTGGGCAAGCCTTCGTCTGTTGACAAACCCCTAGCAAAAGCGTGGTAAGACCGAAAGGCCAGTGCCATAGCATCGACGATGAAGAGTCGTTTTTGCGCCATAATTTAGGTAACCTCCCATATGCAGATTCCAAAGCGCCATCCTATACGGACTCTTATGAGGAAACTAGACGAAACTAAACTCGCGCAATGAAAAAGCAATAATAGTAGGATTTTCTTGTTTGGAGACACGTATGGCTAAGCAATATTGGCTGATGAAGACGGAAGAAGATGTTTTCTCTTTTGACGATTTGATTAACTGTCCTGATCACACTGATAGTTGGGATGGGATTCGTAACTATCAGGCACGAAATTTTATGCGCGATGAGTTTTCCCTTGGAGACAAAGTCTTTATATACCACAGCAATACAAAAGATATTGGTATCTACGGAGTTGCTGAAGTTGTGAAAGAGGCCTACCCGGACCATACGGCCTTAGATCCAAAAGCAAAGTATTTTGACGCAAAGTCTGCAGAAAAAGGCGTATCGAGATGGATGATGGTAGATGTTAAGGCGACTCATAGGATGACGAAGCCAATTCTTTTAAGCGACCTCAAGACCATGCCAGAGCTGGATGGCTTAGCCCTACTCCAGCGTGGCCAACGATTGTCGATTCAAAAGGTGTCTTCTGAGCACTGGAAAATCATTTATCAATTAGGCAAGGCCAAGAAGATTTAGTCATGACGCAAGTTGCGCCAGACCCTTATTAGATCTCAAATCCCAGACCTATTTTTATTTCGGCAGAGGTTATTGAAACCTCGCTTGAGAGACCGACGCTTTCGGGGTTTGTGCTCGACTCGGTCAAACTCAATCCAGACGCATTCGCATTTTTTTCAGAAAATACTAGGGAACCTGGGATAGACTGAGTGCTGCGAATGATATTAAGTCCACTATGAATTTGGATGCTATCGGTCAGGCTATAGGCGAAGCCCATATTTAGCTGCCATACCTGATTATCGAGCGAAAAATTAGCGACAGAAGACGACTGATTATCAGACAGGTTCACCTTACCGCGTCCATGCCCAACCATACCATAAACTGACGAGATCATATCGACTTTATCATTAAGAGACCACCTGACCGAACCACCAATACCATACAATAAGGACTCGGTCCTAAAAAGGGTTAAGGCATTATCGGAGCGGTTGCCCAGGTTTTGGAACCGCTCTTCAAGGTATAGTCCAGCGCCCAGTTGCCAAGATCCAAGGTTTAGAAGTTGCCTTTCGTACTTGAGTCCCAGGCTGTTACTGTCACCCTGTAAATCAGTATTTCCGTATGCCTCTCCCACCGTGCCAAGCAACTGAACTTGTTGCTCTGCCGCCGCTTGACTCGCGCAGGCCATGAAGCCAATAAAAATCAAAGATTTCATATGCTTATCTCGCAATATAGCTCTCATCGATAGAGCGCCAAGTTAGCATGTTTTGAAGGGTTATGCAAACAGAAAGGAAGCCAGACGGCTTTTTTCCTCAACTCTTCGATAATATTTACTTTTAAAAAAAATAATTTACAATCTAGGATTGAATTCTTAAGGATTTTGGTAGTAGATCGTAGAACCAGCCGTGTACTGGTAATGGATCAAAAATCTAGTTTGGAGTAGAAACGTTGTTTTGGAAAGTCTATCACATTGATACTGGCAAAATTGTGAGGGCCGGATTTGAAACCGAAGACGAAGCTAAAGACTGGCTCGAAGCCAGAAGCGAGGATCTTGATGATATCTACGAAGTAGAAGAAATGGATCAAGACGAAATCGACCAATGGCAAGAAGACAACGAAAGTGAAGATGATTTCGACGAAGACGATGCGATCGAAGTTAAAGATGGCGTCGGCTTTGGAGATGACTACTATGATGGAGCTGATCTCGAGGAAGAAGAGATGGACGAGGCTTTTGACGAAGAAGACGACTAGGTCGCCTTCGCATCCATCCTTTGCTTGAGCCGAATATTCAAGCGCTCTATGCGACTGAGAGCATCCTCAAGCTCCTCATCGGTGATCGTCAGAGCAGGTAGAAAGTAGATCGTATTCCCTAGTGGTCGCAAAAACAGACCCTCCTGGCGGGAAATCTCTACAACATCCTTAGATATAAGGCTAAAGTAGTCATTCGATCCTGTATTGGGGCACTCCCAAGCGAGTATTGCTCCTTTTGTACGGCCATTTTCGATCATCCCAGAACTCTGGTTTTTTCTTAGCCAAGCGTCAAATCGTGATTCGATGACCTGCGACCGACCAATCAAGTCAAGCGACTCATATAGATCTAAAGTGGCATTAGCTGCGGCACATGCTGTGGCGTTGGCGGTGTATGTGTGGCCGTGGTACAAGGCAGCTTTATTGTCATCGCTGAAGAAATCCTGGAAAATAGTCTCAGTGCTTAAGGTGACTGCGAGAGGAAGCGTTCCCCCTGTCAATCCTTTGGCAATGCATACCAAGTCAGGTTTTAATCCTAAAAATTCATACGCAAAATACCCAGCGGCTCGGCCTAAACCGGTAAACACCTCATCTAAAATAAGAGGGACCTGATGGCGATTCGCAATCTCTCCAAGAGCTTGCGTCCACTTCGGATGCTGAAAAATCATACCAGCTGCACCCTGGATCAGGGGTTCGATGATCACCCCGGCCAGAGTGGAGGCATGCTTCGTAAAAAAGGCTTCAAGCTCCTTAATACCCTGCTCTAAGCAATCCGGACCGTCGGGACAGACGGAACTCGGATGTGCGGTGACTGGTGCAAGGCTATGGTGCTCAAACATGATCTCTGAGAAAGGGCTATGGAAGCTATCACTGGTGCCCACTGACATAGCTCCGCAAGTGTCCCCATGGTATGCTCCCTGGAAACTCAAAAACTTCGTGCGATGTGTTTCGCCCCTATTCTGAGCTCTCTGCAGAGCAATTTTTAGGGCCACTTCTACAGCGCACGAGCCGTTATCGGTGTAAAATGAGCGGCTCAGATGTCCTTTGCTCGCCCGGCTAAGCCTTTTGGAAAGTTTAATGGCTTGGGGATGAGTTGCGCTTGCAAAAATTGTGTGATCAAGGGTTTGTTGCTGTCTATGAATGGCAGCTCCAATTTCCGGTCGACCATGGCCGATCGTGTTTGCCCACCAAGAAGACGTTCCATCTATGAGTGGTTCGCCTTCTTCCGGATAAAGATAAATACCTTTTGCTCGTTTGAGCAGTAAGGGCGCGCCGTTGGTTTTGTGCTGGGTGTAGGGGTGCCAGCAGTGATCTTGGTCTTCTTGCATTAGCGAGTTTTGGGAGTTGGAATGATCCTCAAGGCGAAAAATTCTTTGATAAAGATGCGAAGCTGCTTCATCAAGCTCAACTAAATCGTCTTCATCCTTCTTTAGGGTTTTACAATGATGGAAATTCATCTCAGGATAACGTTGCTGAAGTGACTCTAAATTTGCCTTGTGGTTGGGCCCATTCAATATCACTGAGTCTACATGGATACCATGGTTATGCAAAACATCTAAGGTAAGGCTAGTATGATTGAGTGTTCCTAATCCTGAATGAGCCACAACAATCACAGAAAGGTTGCACTCTCTAAGCAAATCGATCCACGTCTCTCCGCTTTTGTTTAAAGGGACCAAAACACCACCAGCGCCTTCTATAACGAGATTGTCGGTTTGTGCGAGACTCTCTTTAAAGACTCGCGCTAGGTCGGAGGCTCGCGGTCCGTCAGTCCCTTCCAGCGCGGCGGCTTGATCAGGTGAGAGAGGTGCAGAAAAAGCCGAAAAAGTGCTATGGACTTTAGTATTCGGAGCAGATGTCTCGATAACATCGGCGTCAATGGTATCCACAGTTCCTGTTTGCACAGGCTTCCAATAAGTCACGGTTTGATGATTAAGATGACCTCCTCGGCACAACAGTGCAGAGATGATGGTTTTTCCAACATCGGTTCCTGTTCCAGTAACAAAAAATTGTCTTTTACTCATGGTTTAAATACCTCGATAATACGATGGCATGACTCAAAGTTTAGCTCTGCATGAAGGGAAATACGAATACGACAGCTATCAGGCGCTACCGTTGGTGGTCTTATTAACCGGCAAGCAATACCTTTCTCTCGAGCTTTTTCTACTATTTGCTCGCCTTTAGTTTGGTCGCCCACTATAACGGGAACGATATGACTATCACCGTCCAAACATGCGACCCCGAGACGTTTAAACTCGCTTCTCATAAAATTTGTGATTTTAGATAAGTGAACGCGTCTTTCCTCCAAATCGGGCATCAACTTAATGACATTTTTCAGTGCGAGTGCCATCCAGGGAGAAGGAGCTGTTGTGTAAATAAACGAGCGAGCGCGATTGATCAAATATTTCCTTAGGGTGATTGTGCCTGCAACGAAAGCTCCCTGGGTTGCCAGAGCTTTTCCGCAGGGATAAATTCCGATAATGGGTGCGTTTTCGATATTTGTCAGTTCTGAGGCTAAACCCGAACCGTTTTTTCCGTAAACTCCGATGGCGTGGGCCTCATCCAAAATCAACATTGCGTTATGGATTTGGCACAATTCTAATAGTTCGGGTAGTCTGGGTGAATCTCCGTCCATACTAAAAATCGATTCGGTGATGATGCATTTAATAGTGGCCTCTGAAGCGGCTAGTAGCTCTGAGAGTTGGTTAAGATCATTATGACGAAAGATTTTTTTTTGATCGCGAGTCCAATGGCTTAGTCTGAGACCGTCTATGATACTCGCATGATTGAGTTGATCCGAAAACACTTCCGTATCATTCGTGAAGATGGCTTGACCAATGGCCTCATTGGCAGCATAACCTGAGGGAAAATATAGGGCGTCCTCGTAGCAGCCTAGCCATTTAACAAATTCTTGTTCCAGTTGGCGTAAGATTTTTTGGTCTCCGCCTAGTAAGCGACTACCGCCGCTACCAAAAGGAAGGTGAAGGTCTTGCAACTCTTTGAACACGGCATCTTTCAGTGGTTGAAAGCTGCGCAAATTCAAATAATCATTGTGACTTAAATCGATGTCAAATTCGGTGGGTGAGTCTAGGTTATCGTATATCAGAGACCTTAGATTTCCCTCGCCTTGCGCTTGGGTTAAGGCCTCTTTCATGTAGGCGTCAAAGCCCTCAAAACTCTTGTTATTGGATGCTTGGCTCATAATGGGCTGTATCTCTATTTGTAACCGAGTTGGCTAGCATTCGTGGTGACTCTTTTGCTTCCTTGACTGGAGACATCCCGAGTTTTTCCAGTAGCTGTTGGTCTTTATCTTGACCTGGGTTAGGGGTCGTCAAAAGTTTGTCGCCAGAGAATATCGAACTCGCGCCGGCAAGAAAACAAAGCGCTTGAGCTTCGTCACTCATTTGCTCCCGACCTGCAGATAAACGGACGCGACTTACGGGTAGGATAATACAGGCGGTTGCAATCGTTCGTACCATCTCAAAAATATCGATCTCGTCGTTTTCTGCCAGCGGTGTTCCAGCGACCTTGACAAGTAAATTGACAGGAACCGATTCGGGGTGTGGACTAAGATGGTTAAGTTGCTCCAACAGTCCAATGCGATCGTCTGTCGACTCGCCCATGCCGACGATCCCCCCGCAGCAAACCGTCATCCCGGCTCGTCGCACGTTCTCAAGAGTGTCGAGGCGGTCCTGATAGGTACGTGTTGATATGATATCGCCATAGAACTCCGGTGAGGTGTCTAGATTGTGATTATAAGCATAGACCCCAGCGTCGGCTAACTGCTCGGCCTGCTCTTCGTCGACCATGCCCAAGGTAGTGCAAACCTCTAAACCCAACCCTCTAACCTCTTTGATCGCCTCGATCACGCGATCAAACTGAGGTCCTTTTTTTGGAGGGCTACGCCATGCGGCGCCCATACAAAACCTACTAGAGCCATTAGCCTTGGCTGCTTTTGCAGACTCAACGATGGTCTTTGTGTCCAATAATCCGTGAGCATCGACACCTGTCGCATAGTGAGCACTTTGCGGGCAATAAGCGCAGTTTTCTTTACAACCGCCAGTTTTTATGGATAAAAGCGTGCTAATTTGAACTTCGTTAGCAGCGTAGTGTTTTTGGTGAACTGTTTGCGCTAAGTGTATTAGCTGGGGAAGAGGCATATCGTATATTTCACGAATCTCGTCTCTAGTCAGATCGAATCGTGGATTACCACTAGCCAGATCCTGCAAATTAGGCATAATCACTCCTCAGTTACCCGGATTATTATGTAGGCACAACTTAGGCCCCTTTAATAGTATAAAAAGTACGAATTTGCGAGTGGTAAAGGGTAAATATACTGTCATAAATTAGGGTGTCAAAACGATCGTTTAATAATGTATTATAATGTTTGATGAAGTTTTCAAAAGGAGGCTGTACATGGGAGCAAGACGGAATTTGTTACTGCAACTTCTGACGATATTTGTAGGTGTTTGGATGAGTTTGTCTGGGGGGCATGCCTATGGGCAATCAGGGTCAACACCTGTGGAGCCAATGCCTCCAGAACTTGCTATGGAGGTAGATGATATCGGAGGAGGATCCATTTTTAGCCAAGCGCTTCGCAGTGGTTTCGTCGTTTTTACAGTCCTGTTGATGCTCATACTGTTTTCTGTACTGAGCTGGGCTGTTTTTTTGGCAAAAATAGTCAGCCTTCGTCGACTCGATAGTACTAACACTGACTTTATAAAAAGTTTTTGGGATAGCCGATCGCTGAATGACCTTAATAGCCGCCTTTCAGAGTATCCTAGCAGCCCTGCTAAAGAGGTGTTTAAGACAGGTTACGCCGAACTAGTTAGAGGCAGTCAATTGCGGGAGCAAACGAGTTCAATGGCCTTGGCAGTTCAGGTTGCGACAGAGAATATTAGCCGCTCCCTCAGTAAAGCCAAAAAAATTGAAAGAAAAAAGATGGAGCGTTACCTTCCCCTACTCGCTACCATCGCGTCCTCAAGCCCGTTCATCGGACTTTTTGGAACTGTCTGGGGGATCATGAATGCCTTCGAGGGAATCGCAAAAACGGGCAATGCAAGTCTCGCAGCTGTCGCACCAGGGATTTCTGAGGCGTTGATCGCCACGGCTTTTGGACTAGCTGCAGCCATCCCAGCGGTTATTGGCTATAACGCCTCAAATGCCAAAATCCGTTCTTTGACCTCGAACCTTGACGGGTTTGGGATGGACTTTCTCAATATCGTCGAACGCTATCTCATTACCGAAAAGAAAACGAGCCCAGCGCCGAATTCCAATTACTAGGAGCTACACATGGCTTTTAACCTGCAACAAGATCACGGCGAGGAAGAAGCTGATCAGATGGCCGATATCAATATTGTCCCGCTCGTGGATGTCATGTTGGTTCTGCTAATTATTTTTATGGTAACCGCCCCCCTTTCTATCGGCGGAATAAGCGTAACCTTGCCGTCGAGTAAGGCTCGCAGTTCGTCCTTGGACGAAGATCGCGTTGTATTATCAATCAATCAAAAAGGTCAGTATTTCATCGAAAAAATGGAAGTAAAAAGTACGGCGTTGGAATCCAGACTGAGAGCTATCTATGCCGTACGTGAAAAAAAGGATCTCTACATCAGGGCGGATAAAAAAGTCATTTATGAAAAAGTGGTGGATGCCATGAGTGCTGCAAAGGTGTCTGGGGTCGGTAAGATCAGTATGTTGACTGAGCCACCGAAAAAACTCTGACGGAGAATTGATGTTAGGTCCCCTGAATAAAATTTCGAGCTGGAGTCTAGATCAGCTCATTTTTGGCTTCCTCGGTCTTTCCATTGGTGTGCATATACTCGTGTTTACGATAGGGTACTTTTTCGATCCCCAACCAACGAGATCCATGGAAGAGTGGGAAATAGAAACGGACCTAGTTT
This sequence comes from Pseudobacteriovorax sp., assembly GCA_013215145.1. Lineage (GTDB taxonomy): Bacteria > Bdellovibrionota_B > Oligoflexia > Oligoflexales > Oligoflexaceae > DT-89. Next base: position 239,790 of record JABSRP010000010.1, on the reverse strand, counting down.
CTGAATCAGATCTCAAACCCTCTTCGAAAACGGTCATACCCAAGGCAAAAAAATCGGAAAAGGTAACAGTTCCTTCGAATATGCTGCCTCAACTTAATAAAGACTTTCAAATCAAAGAAAAAACTAAAGAGGCGGAAGGCGTGGCTCCTCCAAAAGAGCCTGAAAAACCAGTTGAAGCGAAAAAAGAAGCGGAAAAAGCTGACGACAAGGGAGAGGCCAGCGTTGAAGACAAGGATCAAGCAACCAAGCTCGCTAAGCTGGAAGCTTTGAAACGACTGGCACTGGAAAAAGTTAGACAAGAGCAAAAAGAAAAAGCTAAAGAGCTGCAGGCCCACGAAGACGACGAACTGGCCCAAGTGAAAGAAGCTCTTCAAAAAGACGCTGGATTGCGTAACGATGCTGGAGGTGGACTTTTGGCAGGTGCAGCCAATAGGGTTTACTCGTCTTATTTGAGAAAAGCGATCCGAAAAAATTGGGCCTTGCCAAAAACCTTTCAACTTACAGATGCAGATATGCTAACTGTAGTTGCCATCAGGATCAACGCTCGCGGTGGCTTGATCTCTGTTAAGATAGACGAAACGTCTGGAGATGCTGGGTTTGACCAGTATTGTGTCGATGCTGTACGCAACTCGTCACCCTATAAAGCTCCTCCCGACGGTCAAGCTGGTGAGATCATTAGAATCAACTGCATTCCATAAGGGTGAGGTCACTCATGAAATACAAAACTATAACGCTGAATATCTACCTAATACTCGGACTTTTTTGTTTGCCTTTCATGGCGTTTTCAAACTCCTTGACCGTCAATGTCGATAACCCAAGTTTTAGAAAACTGGTGGTGGCGATTCCGGAGTTTTCCAAAGAGTCCACCGCATTGTCCACTGGAGTCAGCAGCGATTTGCACAGCAGGGGGCACTCCGAACTCAGTGAGCTTTTGACTTTTTCTGGCTACTTCAACGTGATCGCTAGGGCTGCTTATGGCGATTTGGTGACAAAACTAGTGGCCGAAAGGCAGTCAAAAGGTGGGAATGCCTGGCTAGATTCTATGACTGAATTATCGGGCCCGGAGGCCAAGCAGTGGCGAGCGTTGAAAGTTGAGTCAGTCACGCTCGGCTCCATAACAGCAAAAGGCCAAGAAGCCGTTTTAACTTTGAAAACTTTCGATGTTACTCAGCGAAAAGAGATTCTCGCAAAGCAATTTACTGGCATGGCAGATTACAAGGATGCGATTCGAAAATATGCCGATTTTTTACTAGAGGCCTACACCGGTAAATCTGGAATTTTTTCGAGTAAGCTTGCCTTCGTGGGACGTAGAAAAAAGGGCGATCCGAAGCAGATCTATATCTCTGATTTCGATGGTTCCAATTTGCAGCAGATCACTACTGGTAAGGATCCTAAGCTTTCACCGGCTTGGAGTCCAGACGGACGCTATGTCGCTTACACATCGTTTGAAAATGGAAACACTCAAATATTCGTGTACGACACCATTACCAAGGCGAAACGCCAGTTAACCAAGCAAGATGGCCTAAACAGTGGAGCTAATTGGTCGCCTGATGGCAAATACATTGCGTACACCTCAGGTGGTGCAGGGGATACGGATATTTTCATAATCAACGCCTCCGGCAGTGGACGCCGCTTGTTGATTAGAGGTTCAGGTCTCGACGTAGATCCGAAGTTCTCTCCAGATGGTAAAAAAATAGCCTTTGTTTCAGGGCGCTTTGGCAACCCACACATTTTTGTCGGACAGCTGGCAGAGGGAGGCACGAGCCCAAAGGTTGTGGGTGATAGGCGACTTACCTATGCGGGCTGGTATAATTCGACCCCATCTTGGTCGCCGGAGTCAGACAAGATTATTTTTGGTGGTTACGATAGGGATATCGATCGCTACGATATTTTTATCATGAACCCAGATGGCAGTAAGCTAGAAAGGTTAACGCTAAAAACCGGTGACAATGAGAGTCCGAGTTGGTCACCTAATGGGCAATTAATCGTTTTCCAATCAAACCGGATTGGCGATTCCAATCGCAAGGGCGTACCGGGACTTTACCTTATGAACCGGGATGGGAGCTCCCAACGGAGGATGTCGCTTCCTCTTTATGAGGCGCAGACCCCAGCATGGTCCAATGCTAGAAAATTTTAAGGTGATTTTGATTAAGAGCTGGGCTGATCCCCATTAGTAAAATTTAAGTCGAGGCCACTTAAGTGGACCCTCGACTTGTTTGTTTTGGGGTGATTAGACTCTTAGACTCTTTCTAGGAGGGCCGCTCCCCAAGTCAATCCGCTACCCACAACTGCCACCACAATCTTGTCACCAGATTGAAAGCGATCCCAATTCATAGACAGGACGGCTGGGGCTCCAGCAGCGCCTTGATTGCCAAATTTATCAACATTGTAAAGGTGCTTTTCTGGAGCAAAACCTAAGCGTTCACTCGCCGATAGCACCATCCTTAGATTAGCCTGATGCCCGGTAAAGTAGCTAATACCCTCAGGCGATAGGCGATTGCGGTCCAATAAAGCTTTCGTCACCTCGATGGTTCGGGTGATGGCAAATTTCTGAACCGCCTTGCCGTTTTGGGTGAAATACTCACCATCGGGAATTTTTACCAGATCAAACCCCTTAGGGTCACTGGCTACGACAGTATCAATGACTCGTAAGGCTCCAGGTCTGGAGGTTTCGCTGACATAAGCCGCAGAGGAGCCGTCACCAAACAATACACAGGAGTTCCGGTCATTAAAGTCAATCCGTAGCGAGTATCTCTCGGGATTGAAAACGGCGACATTTTTATGTTGTTTGCTAGCAATCAGGCTACGCGCAAGGTGGAGATTTACGATGAAGGAGCTACAGGCTGAATTAGCATCAAAGGCTGCGCAGCTCATATCGAGTTCAGCGGCAATGGTGCACCCGTTCGCTGGGATATCGTAGTCTGGAACCGAGGTGCCGCAAATCAAAAGATCTGGATCGGCAGCTTGCCCTAGCCTTTCGGTTAACATGCCCCAGGCAGGTTTAGCAATAGATGCAATTGTTGGGACGCGGCCTTTCTTTCGAACCGAGTCCAAGGTTTCGCGCCCCTCTTTTATGGCAATAATATCTTCGGTGTCCAGAACACTACGCCGGGCCTCAATTCCAGTCCGTTCCTGTACCCATTGCGCGTTAGAGCCAATATCAAGAGAGTCGATAAAATCGTTACCGAGCTCATTTTCAGGGTGGTAGTGCCCCATGGACTGAATATATACGTTAGACATAGCGTCTCCCTGCTAGTTGGTGTACATGCCGCCGTTGACATGGATGGAACTACCTGTAATGTAGGAAGACTGCTCGGAGGCTAAGAAAGCGACAACGTCGCCAACTTCAGCGGGGTTTCCCAATCTCTTAAGAGGAACCGATTTGAGAATTTCTGTTCGGACTTCTTCAGGAAGGGCATCTGTCATATCGGTGGCAATAAACCCAGGAGCAACGCAATTGGCTCGGATACCAAATCCTGCCAAATCAGCGGCTATACTTTTCGTAAAAGCGGTAACTGCTCCTTTCGTTGCGGCGTACATACTTTGTCCGGCATTACCCGTATGACCTACGACCGAAGTCAAGTTGATGATGCTTCCGCCTTTCTGTTTAATCATAATTTTAGACACAAGCTTGGTGAGATTAAACGTAGATTTAACATTGGTTGCGTACAATTTTTCGAAGTCATCTGGTTTTGCGAACGTAATGACCTGATCGATGCTCATTCCAGCATTGTTGACGAGGACATCAATGCGCCCAAGGTCGCTTTTAACGGCTTTGATTAACGACTTGCACTGGTCTTCATCTGAGATGTCCGCTTGGTATATTTTCGCGTTGCTAATGGTTTCAGCAACTTGTTTTGCAAGATCTTCGTTTGAGCGGTAGTGGATAGCTACAGTGTACCCAGCATCTGCTAGTTTTTCAGCACAGGCTCGACCGATTCCTCGTGAAGCTCCCGTCACAAGAGCGACTTTATCACTCATCTTTCACCTCCCATTAACATTGGATTGATCAAGATGGGATAGCATGAATAAACTGCCGGAACAACCTAGGCTCGAAGTTTGAAGAATCTTTTACCCAGAGTTTTACAAAAAAAACCTACTGAGGTGATGGGTAGTCAATTGGACTTATTATCCGGTTTTTCGGCTTTGTTGACTATGGTTATTGACGATGGTTTCTATGCGGACCATGCCGTGGATAATACTGACAGTGTCCATCCAGATACCGTCTAAATCGTTGCTGGCGTCGGGGTGGAACCCTTCATGGGCTGCTCGATTTCGAAAATCTTGAAATATATGTAATTCCTTGCAGAAAAGATAAAGCTCCTCATCTGTCATTCCCGGTAGAGGAAAGGTATCGTTGAGTCCATACCGACACTCACTTCGCGAGAAGCAAACAAAGAATAGGGCAAATGCTTTGAGCCCATCTAAAGTAAATCGTTTTCCAGGTCTGAATTGACATATTGCCCTCAGCATTTTACGTAGTTTAAAACGACTAAAAAATGGTATGGTTTTGATGACAGGCAAACTTTCAATATAGTGTTCAAACTCATCCATAGCTCGGGGTATGGGGCGCGCATATCCAATCACATCAAGCTTTCTTTGTAAAACACCTTGTCGGATGAGTTGACCCGTGGCGGATTCAAATTTTTCGCGAAAGCTTAACTCGAGAGCTTTATATTGCATGTCGATGGCGGGACTCAAATCGATAGTTTTGAGGTTGCCGCTTTTCTCCACCTGGAGATGAAAGAATTGAGCCGTTCGAAGTGCCCTTTTTACTTCGCCTGACAGGAGGTGGTAATCATCAATTCGTTTGCTAAGTCTCATATCGAGATTTTCCGTGGTAGGTCGGCTTTGAGTCTTATCAGGCCCCTCTTTTTCCGGCTCGGCGATATCGCTGACGGTTAGTAAGGTGGAGATAGCCTCTCTTAACTCCCACATAGAGTTATCAGTGGAGTTGACAAACTCTAGGTCGTTGATCGCGCTGCGAAGTTCGGCTTGCAGCATCGATAGGTCGGCTTCTTGTAGAGCTTGTGTGATTTCCATTTGTAGATCGAAACTCACATTTGGTCTTGTTAAAAAAGCAACCAGCTCCTGATGGGCTCGGTTGGTCCCAATACCTGCTAGGGCGTAAATGGTAGCCCTAAGTACGTCTTCTTCCCGACTCCGAATGTAATCTAGGAGTTTTAAAGCAGCGTTGTCGATGCCTTTAAAGCGACCGAGTGTATCTATGTAGCACAGTTGAAATATAGTCGGAGCTTGTCGTGCTAACGAAGACAGGCTATCAAGCTGTTCGGGTTTTGGATGATGCCATGCCTGGATGAGGCTTGCCCAAAATCCGTCTCCTTTGAATCTGGCCGGGTCTACGGTTTTGCGCCTATAGGCTAGATCGAAGAAAGCCTGTCTTTCTTGGCTTTCAGTTGTTCCTTCCTCTGTCTCTTGCTGGTTGGATCCAAGATTGGTAAAAGAAAAAGCAGTCGCCTTGGTTAAGGCTAGGTTTTGTTCCTTCAGAACGCGATCGAAAGCTGAATTGCCTTTTGGGTTAGAGTTTAGCAAGGTTGAAAACCTTTGAGGAAGGCGAGAAAGGATATTTGCCGGATTTTCGGAATTTTGGATTCTTGATTTCATTAGATCGAGCAGGGCTGGATGATCGTTGCTGTGAATCAGATTCCCGCAAACGGCTAACCCTATAAGGAAACTATCTGAATCGGAAGTTTTATCCAAGCTTTCGATCAGGGTTTGGCTAGAGATTCCCGCGAAGAACTCCCAGCTTTCGTTTTCTATGCGAGTAAATTTTCCTTTAGACAATCCGTTCCAGATCCATGCGACTGCCTCTGGGCTGAGAAGGTGACGCTCCCATATCATTGGCCAGCTTTGCAGGACTTTCGGTTCGAGGGTCTTTGTTATCCTCTTGGATGCAGATAGCTCCTCGATCGCATTGATTCTAAGGCGGCTGACGATCTCGTCTTTAACGGCTCCGTGATATTGGGTCAGTATACCCGTAAGCTTATGGTCTGTTGGCATTTTTTCGACTTTTTTGAAGGCAAAACGGTAGAGATAGGCTAGAAAGTAAGGCTCCGTTTTATCGAGAGATCTACCTGGCGCATGGGGCGTTTTTATGGATTCAATGGCAATGGATTCTAGTTTTTCCGTATGAACTCCCCATTGCAAAGCTCTAAAATATAATAGAGATAGAAAAGCGGGTGACAGATCACTTAGGTTATCCCAGGAAGCGAAATTTTCTACGATGCGAGCCCCTCCCCCAAACCAGGCTAAGTCTAAAAGGGTATAACTGACTCGTTGGGATAAGTGAGGGTCTGAGCTCAAAGGAAGAGTTCTATGCCAAAGCACGCAAGAGGATCTGACGGCCCATTCCCATAACGCAGCACTTGCAACATTTTGATTCCAATGACTTATATTTCGTGTCAGGAAGTCCTCGAAAGCGAGATTTTGTTTATTGGAAACGGCTCTAATCAAGGACATTTTCTCGTGATCAGATAGTTTCATATTCATGAGGTCACAGGCGACTCCTAGGGGGACCCATTGCTCGTTTTCACGCATGCGATCCAGAATCTCGATTCGTTTTGTAGATTCAGCTTCTCCAAAGTAGTCTTCTAGAGAATCGGTCATGATACTTCCCACAGGTTTTTTTGAATAAGAGCGTCCTTCTTAATTCTATCATATAATAAAAGTGATCAGACTCGAAGGAGGCTAACATTGCGAAAACTGCTAACGATTGTTATGGGTTTGGTGCCATTATTCGAACCAGAGGTTTTGGGAAAGGCTTTAACGAAAGATTCGATTTATGCTTCGCAAATTACTGTGACGAGTGGACTATCTTCTATTTATCGCGAAAATAACAAAATTTTTGTCACACCTCTTGGTGAAACGGACTTTATCGTAGAAAGTCTTTACAATCCGGACCCAAAGGAAAGAGAGTTGCATTTTGGTTCGTATAAAAGTGATTCGGATTTTACTCGAAGAATTCCTATAGAGAAGCCTTTGAGTAAGGGCTATTGGAATTCAATTAGTCTCTGGAATAAAGGTTTTTTGCTTTTGGAAGGACGACTAGGCCGGATAGGTTTTCAAAATGAAAATGGTAGGACATTCCTTCCTTCTGATATTTTAGTCGATGGATTTAGACCAGCACGAGATCGTAGTGGAGAACCCATTGCCTACGATATCAAAAATGCTGTTAACCGTTTTGTAAAGGCTTATCAGTCTTTTCCTCCTAGTAAAATCAAATTTCTGGATATTGTCTCCGTACCTCCTAGATGGTTAGGAAAAAGAGATGGCCAATTCCTCTTGCTAACAGATATCAAAGGATTCAATATTTTTTCTGTCAACTGTGAGCTTAAAGACGGAGTTTTGTGTCGGTTGCGACGTGCCTGTAATTTGGAAAGAGGTAGAAAGGCAAAAAATGCTGATTACTCATCCATGACGGTTTCGTCGAAGGGGAGAAAGGTACTTCTTGCTGACAAACGAAACAAAAGAATCGACGTTTATGATTTCAATACTTGTTACGATATAAGATATCGCAGGTCTATGCCTTTGCCCGATATATTACATCCACCTACAGCCTTGCACATAGACGCGGAAAACAGCCTTTGGGTGGGGACATCATTTAGAGATAACTATCTGAATGCATCGTTATATAAATGGAAGGAAGATCAGTGGCATCAAAAATAGGTACCTACGTTAAACTGTAGTTGACCTCCCAATAGTTTTTTGTATTCTTGTTTTCCTCTAAGCTCAGAGCAGTCTTCATCCTGTGGGCATCGATCCAAAGGAAATCCATAAGAGGCATTGATGGATCCCACTGGAGTTATATAGCTTAAGGCGAGTCCGTAAGAAACAAAGTTTTTGCGCCAAATCACTGATGGGTCCGAAAGAATTTCGGTAAAATCGTATCGGAAATTATCGATAAGTGAGGCTGATGAATCGACTTCGGTTAACTGCTCATTAAAAAGATTCTCTTCATTCTCTGTTAGGTAACTGTTACTGCTGTCCACAAAATAGGATATCCCAACGGAGCTAGATAGCTGCTGACGGAGCTCTAATTTGAAGGTTGTGGCCTGAGTCCCTCCGATTTTGACAACCTGGGAAGAATTGTCTGAACTATCGGTGTAGCGGACAGCCGGGCCTAGCTCATTCTTCTGAAATCCTCGGTTAGTCTCCGCGCCACCAGATCTAATCCGCTCAGAGGATGGTAGCAAATCGATATTAGTCTCAGACCTAAAAACGTTAGAGTAAGACTCTAAAGACGCACTAGTTGCGAGGACGAAGGTGTCAGAAAGTGAAAAGAAGTAATTAAAGGTTGTCGACCAATGAAAATACTTGGTATCAGCTCCCAATATTAAATCAGCCCAGGCTGCTTCGGCCAGAACGATATAACCCGACTTTGGCCAACTAATATTGTCTCTGTTATCTAATATCGATTTTGCTCCTATTTCCCTTATTTGTATCTCATCTGATTTGAGGAGTCGGGCAATGTCTTGTGATGCGCTTTCAGCAGTGACCTTATAAAGAGTGTAGGTACTCAAATCGAGTCTTTTGCCAGCGATAAGAAATCGCTTTCTCAGTGTGCCTTGGATAGATGTAGACACCTCAGTCTGCTGATCGATGGCCTCTGCATACTGGTTAAAACTCAGGATTCCGTTGAGAGGAAGATCTAGAAAGTATGGTTCTACATAGCCAACACCAGCCTTGTACCCTAGAATACTTGTATTTTCTATAGGGTCTTGACTCACCTCTTCGCTGAAAGAACCAGTAAAAAATATTTGTCGACCAGTTCCTAAGATATTGTTATAGGATGCATCTACTGAAAACCTCCCTCCATCCTGGAGACTGAACCCTGGTCCAAAACTGACTTGACCTGGACGAGATTCTCTTAGATTTATTGTGTACGGAATGACGGCTTTTTTCTTAGATAAATCCGTTGGTTGGGTGGCAGTAACTGTCACGAAACTAAACAGCCCAAGGTCTATTAATGATTCTCGCGTTTGCTCGATTAAGTCGGGAGAATACCATTCTCCCTCGAGAATTTTTACTTCCCTCTCCACCACAAAACGCTTGGTTTTTCTCAAGCCGTTCAGACTGATTTTGCCGAACTTAACTCTTTGTCCCTCTGTAATCTTGATAGAAAAAATTGTTCTGACTCGTTGTCGCTCTCTATTTTGAATTAAGTCGATTTTTACTGTTGTGTAGAGGTAACCTCCCTGTCTATAAGCTGTTGTTAAATCTCGCTGAAAAGCAATAACATCGTCCCAGGCAATCGGTTCACCTTGTTGAACTTCAAATCGATCTCTTAGTACTTCGTCCGAAAAAACTTCATTACCGGTAAATCTGATTGACGTAAATATGCGAGGAAGGCCTTCTTTAACGGTAAATGTGATTTGAGCTGTTTTGCTAACTTGAGATTTTACAATTTTAGGATAGTAAACCTTAGCATCCCAATATCCTGTCCGTGCCAAATGACTTTTCAAATTTTCGATAGCGTCTGCTAAGACTTGATCTGTTAGGAGGGGGTTTGTTTCTAAGACTGAGTACAGTTCCATGATTTCTAACGCTTCTTTTTTTGATATAGCTGTCAATCCTTCGAACCGAATCTCAGAAATGGTGTATTGGGGGCCTGGGTTGACTTCAAACTGATAAATAACTTCATTGTTTTTCGTTACCCGTCTTCTCGGTGGCTTTGTTGAGGCGTCTTGATAGCCAGAATTACGAAATTTTCTAAGAATTTCAGTTCTCATGGTATTGGGGTCGGTGATGGTAGGGTCAACGTCATGCAAGTCATCACCTGTAATGAAGCGAATAATTCCAGCCTGTTTAATTGGGCTGTTAACGATACTCTTAACCTTGAGTCCAATAGTGCCACTTATCTTTAAGATTGCGGTGTTGGTCTCTTGGGAATAAATGATTTCTGGGCTTGATATTCGAGCCTGATTATAACCTTCATCTGCTAAGTTCTCTTCCAGTTCCTTAATAGCAGTGTCTATATTTTGCGAGCTGCAGATATCATTTGGAGCAATCGGTATTTCGATGTACTCAGGCTTTCGGAAATCTACTTGGATCTGGCTCAATCGGCATGGATACCCTTCATAAACCTGAATAGAAAGGATATTTCTGTTATCGATGGGGATAAGCTGCATGGTAAATTCGGGATTGTAGTATCCCAATGTTTTCAATTCGTTCTTTAACTTTTCTTCTAGTCTTTGTTCCATTTGAAAGCTATGGACCTGTTCGTCAAATAGAGCGACGCTCTGATCTAATTGGCTCGTGATGGTCCTTGTAGATGCCGAAATAATGATATCATTAACCCGGAATCCGGCCTCTAGACCGATGGATATTGAATCGCCGCGTCTTGTGGCAACGATCTCATTAAAAATCCCTGATTTGGAAATATTTTTGAGTTCCTGATTGAGTTCCTGAGGCGTTTTACTACGGCTTAGGCGTGTGTCTCCAAATCCGTCAAAACAGACCAGAAAGGCTAAGACAAACAGAAGCTTTTTGCAGCAGTTAAAAATACTCATATTACTCGAAGTTAAATTTAAACTTCAGATCAAGGCCCGTATCCGCTGGTAGATTGTTATCGGCCTCATCTGTTGTTTCCTGGGTTCTTGGGTCGATTCCGCCAGAAAGAGTGATTTTTTCGTTCAAACTATATTGAAATAGACCCTTGAAATTACCGTCTCTATCATACTGAAGAATGATGTTGAGATCATCCGTTATATTAATCGGTAGATTTGCTCGAGCAATAGGAAGAGGAACAGCCCCATCTTCATCTGAAGACGTTGGTAGATAAGAGTCAAAATATATTTGCCGAATATATTGCTGACCTGTTAGATCAAATATTTTTTCAAGAGGTGCTTCAGCGTAACCTGCTAGGAGAAGTAACGCTTCATTCTGTAAAGCGTCTCCTGATGACGTTTCAAACGTTTGCATACGTCCTGTTGTGAGAAGTATCAAGACATCCAGCTTGCTCGCGGCGGTACCATCTGGTTTGGTCGGGGGGTCGATGCTTAAACTGACTTTTGGGTCTGATGCTCGCCCTGTGATAAGCACTACTACCTGATAATTGATGCCCTCGGTTTTAATATCAGCTTCACCAATGATATCTAGCCTTGGATCTGGTGGATATATCGGCTCTTCGAAGGAGACAAAGCTCTGCTTAATATTAAACTTTCGACGATAATTGAAGGTCCCTTTTACGGTTTCAACCTGTCCTAACACCACGGGTTCCTGCTCATTACCTTTTATCCGGAGATCAGTCCGTAGAGTTAAATCTAAGTTTTTGTTCTTAATAAAGATATTATCATCGCTTGTTACTGACACATCGATATTGAATAGAGGATCTCTTTGTATGGCTGGTGGAGCAGATTGACTCTTACGAATGCTTGGTACAATCTCACGTCGTAGGTCAAAGTCGGTAATAGAGGCTGCTTCATCAATGTTTATATTCCCCTCAATGACAAACGGAGGATGCCTGCCAATAATAGAAAGGTCGCCGCTAACCATGGCACTACCAGTTTTGAAGACTGGAATGGAAAGTCGCTGAAGCTCCATGCGATTCATACTGATGTTAAGTTGCGAATCGAGAGGGTCGTCTGAGAGAAATTCAATCTTCCCGGTGACGTCAATGATGCCGTCACGACCTTTGGTCCCTTTTAGTTTTTTTACAGTCAAGATACTATCTTCGATGACGATATCAGCCTCTATATTTTTTATTGCTGGGTTTGCATCGATAAAGCCAATCGTAATAGCCTTCCATCTTCTTCGATCAAAAGGGTCAAGTTTTTTATCTGTAATACTTAATCCGATTTTGGGCTCTGAAATACTACCTGTTACGCTAAATGAATATATTATTTCTCCTTCGGCGGTTTCAATCTGTGGGCTTAGATCTTTTAATATGGAGAGGTTTAATGATCCCTCTCCTGATATATTGAGGTTTTCCGGGGGGTCGTTGTGGTTCAGGGCCAGAGAGAGGTTGAAGTTGTCGTTTATAAGGTCGAGTGATTTGTTGTCTTCAAATTCCCAAGAGTCTTTATTGAGAGATAGAACAATTTTCTTTTCAGATCGTAGTGTGATTTTATCTTGTTGTTGACCTGACTGCTGAATGTATTGGCTATCAATGTTCTTGATGGTTAGTTTGCCCACAGCGTTGAAAAAATCTGTCAAATCGCCTTTTAAATCTAACTCTGCTGTGATGTAGGCAAAGTTTCTCGGATCGTTCGTGAAAAATGAGGAAAGTAAAAATCTAAGATCGTATTGCTCCAGATACATAGCCATGGAAAATGGAAGATTTTGCTTGCTTAGGTCAAGATTTAGTCGACCAGCAAGGGTATTGCCACCTTGACGAATAACAGGGATATTCAGTTTAGAGTTTTCTAAGAAGCCAGAGACCTCTATGGGATCCATCCCACTTCCCAAAAAAAGAATGTCTTTTAGAAAAACATGAAAACTCCCTTTAAAGTCTTCATATGATCCTTCAAGATTCAGCTTGCCTTCTGGATGGAAAGCAAGCTTCGCATACTTGAGCTTATCTCCGACAATAGGAAGATCGTCACTAGATCTGGTCTGGTTGTCTTGGTTTTTACCTTCTGGTTGTTTTGGATGGAATGTCACATCAAGTGTGAATTGATCTTTTGTATTTAATCCTAGTTGCTTCCAATTGTTGGCTTGTGTTTTAATAGGTTTTCGTTGTTGCTGAAAGCTAGCCTTGACAGTGTGTTGGCCAGATGCGAGATGGATTTGTTCTACTATGATGTTAGATTTGTCGGCGATGATTTCCGCATCCAGACTCTTTACGAGGAGAGTCTCTTCCCATGTCAAATTATTTAACTGTAAGTATGAGCGGGTGTTTAATTGAAGTGGTTCGAGTATTGGGACTCTGATATCACCTTCAAATTTACTGATTCCAAAGCTAACTGGGTTATGATCCATATGCTCACGAAAAATATTTGAAAAAAAATCTTGCTTTAGGTTATTGATGGTAACTTTACCATCCAGAGTTAGGGTTTTAATGTCCAGATGACTTTTTGATAGGGTAATCGATCCCGTTGGCTGTGTTTTGATATCTATATTTGGGATAAATAGCTTGTTTTGGTTTATATCGAAATCGGCTTTTACGCCAGCTTTGTTTCCTTTTATACCGCCTATGGAAAAGTTCGCTAGCCTAACACTATTTAAAACTTTTAGATCGTCATACGGCCCGACTATTTCGGTTTGAAAAGACGCTGATCCCTCAGTTTTTACCTTGGTAAAGTGTTCCAATAGATTGGCATCGAAGTCTTTTGATTCCACAAGCAGTTTTATACCTGTATCGGTACTGAATGATATATCCCCATCTAGAAGTATTTGACTTTCTTTCGTGATGCGATTTTCGGCATAGCAGTCACCTTCATTCGCATCAATACTAACTTTTTTACTATCAATTCCTAAGTTAATTCCAAATCGACAGGATGGTCTTTCGGAGAACTCAGGAAACTTATCTAGAATTGTGGTGCTCATTTGGGCAAAGTCTGCGTTCCCTTTTAGGCCAAGATAAAAAGGCTGGCCTTTTCCTTTGAGGGTTAGGCGATCGGAGTAGATATCGGTTTTAATGACATCGAAGTCGTCTACCTTCAAAATAGACAAAAGTGTTTTTAGGCTGATCCCATTTGGCTGAATGGTAAAGTCGATGGGTACAGCCGACGTAAACCCTATGGTTCCCGTCCCGGTTGCAAGAGGTCTTTGGGCTTTGCGGTCTGTAAATATCTCCGCGTGGTCAAAAATAAAGGCATGGTCAGTAACAGAAAATTCGATATTTGATTCGAGAAGCTTGAATCCTGACAATCGAGCATGGAACGACCTAGCATCCCCATTTAGATTCCAGAAGATTTCCTTTGGTCCACTAATGGGTAAGTTCATTTGGAAAGCGACGTTACCGTCAACAAATCCGTCAGATTCGTCGGCGCCCAAGTAGTCGCCTAGTATTTTCATATCAGCCTGGTGAACATCAAAATCGCTTTCAATCATCACTGTTTTTAGGATTTTCTCGCCGGGCTTCTTTTTTTTCATATCTATGGGAGTGTCGATAATCTCGAGTTCAGCTTGAATCTCTCCATCGACGTTGAGCTGTTTGGACTGAATGGCAATTTGCGTAACGAATGTTTTTGGTTGACTCGTTTTTACCGTGCCCGTTATGCTCGCATTTTTGACGAGATGGTCTCCCTGGAGGCCAAAATTAAGATTATCTACCGAAACACTTAATTCCATGTCTTCCCAGCCACGATTTATCAAGCTCGCATTCAATCCCTCAAGAATAGCGAAGGTTTGCTTGCCGCTGTCGACCCCAGGAGCGACCCACTGAATTTTAGAGTTTCGTAGAAATACCTTTTTGATGGGGATGTCAAAATCTGGTGGCCAATTGATTACTGATGGTTCCTCTGTATTTGTGGATGGTTTTGCATCATGGTTCAATGGAAGGTTAAGTTGAAGATCGGTAATAACTACAGATGAGATTTTCGGCTTGCCAAACAAAAGTGAACTAACTGAGACCTTGACCCTTAGTTGCGCAATAGAACCGACTTTCGCTGTCTCTTTTGTTTCGGCAGTTAATCCGTAAAGGCTTAATATAGGTGGGAAAAGCTGTACGTTTGCCGTTTCGAACTTGACTTTAGTACCTGGCAGCGCAGCCTTTATCTGGGAATTTACGATTCCTATGACTTTGTTTTGGACAAAAGAGGTATCGATTGCTGCGTTGACTAATATAGATAAGACAATCGCAGTGAATATGGTAATAATGCTAAATCGTAGGCTAATATGCACAGTTTTATCTTGTAGTTTATTTGTCATCCGATTTGTAGAAGAGACTACTCAATTCTACAGATTTCTTCGAGTTTGACTCATGTTTTGATACGCCACGCTTTTGCGATGGTAATCCACTTCGATCAGTTTTAGGGGTACCGGGGCTATTTGTTCTGGCTTTTTGATGTGCCGGCTCTACTAGAGAAAAACTTGCAGCCTTGGTGACCGTCTCAAAATCTATCGTTTTTTTCTTACTAAGGAAAGCCTCAATCATGCAATTTTCAAGAACGGCGTTTAACTTGGAGAAGACGCCTCCCGATAGGCGGTGAACTTCTTCCACGCAGCCTTCGGCGATCATCCTTGGGTTTATGTTGTTTTGACTGAGTCTTTTGGCGATATATCTAGCCGTTTCTTTAGAAGTAAGAGACGGAAAATGGATACCAACATGAACGCGATTTTTCAGCTCAGGGGTTTGGTCGAGAACCTCCATCATGAAAGGATCTCCTAGAAGGACACTATTCACCCCGAATGGCACAAGATTTTGCAAGCTTATGAGGCTATGAAGTTCGGTCAAGGCAGCCGGGGATCTCAATTTGTGTGCTTCGTCGATGATGATGGTAAACACTTTACCAAGCTTGTTCGTCTCGGTGATTCTTTCCGTCACTCCTTGCAGTAGTGCGCCTGGTGTGCCTTGCTCGATACCAAAGTATTTCGCTACCTTAGGCAGTAGCCAGCCTTCATTGGCTTCATCCTGAAAAAGCGATAATAAAAGGACTTCGTGACTGTCGACACCGAGCCTTTGATAGATCCATCTTGCCACGGTAGACTTGCAATGACCGGAAGGGCTCGTGAAAGTCATCAGACTACCTCTTTGACCAGAAAACAGTAGTAGCCTTTGGAGGTCATTGATCCAAGCATCCGGCAGAAAAAGGTCATCGTTATCGAGAACAGATTGGAATATTGGGACACCAATATCCCAGTAGTCCAGATACTCCCTGAGCTTTTCTGTTCCGCTTAAATTCAAGCGCTTTCTCCTGTTTTTCTCTGCCACACCACGTTGTAATTGTGGATACTATCTTTTTTATTCTCGACGCTGGCTAAAAACTCTTCCGTATGACCTTCCGCAAAATGGCAGCGGCTCAAAAACCTTTGGACAATCTCTGGCAGGTAATGCTGTCTGAGAAGCTCTTCTAATAGAGGTATACATTGATCGATTTCGTTGAGCATGACCAGCGCTTGTATGTGCTCTGGAATGAGCATGGCTGGGTTACCATGATTTTTTTTCGTAGCGTTTATAATTTTTAGGGCCGTAGACGGCATAGCTACGTGCAGGTAAAAATCGATCGTTGCTAATATGACCCCAACGTTCCGAGGATTTTCTCGAATGGCAGTCAGCAGAATCTTTTCCAATGCCTTTGCTTCCGATTTATGTCTTAAAAATCTCGCCATGCAAGGTGCGACAATGGTAGCTAACTCTTTGGCATTTGCCAGCCGCGTGAGTTGCTCTACGGCCTGGTCTCGGTCTCCTGCGACGAGCAACTTTTGTACCTCAAGTGCGTTAGCTTGATGGCCGGTACTCCAGCGTCGAATCAGCCACTCCAAACTTTCTATGAATTTCATGGGGTTGATGGGAGAATCGATGATCTCTGGATTCCCCATCTCTTTTAGCAATGCCCGTTCGGGTAACCTCTCAGAACAGGCGACAAGAGTGGGCGTGAGCAAAGCAACAGGATGGGAAAGTTGAGCTCTCAAGACATGTCCTGCTGGCAGGTCTTCTGAGTCCTCAATAAGGAGAACTGAGGCTTGCCCTGCTTCAAGGGCTTGAAACGCTTCCGTAACGGATGGAGTAAATAGGGCTACAGACCATCCGCGGCGTGATAATCGTTCGACGACCTCGCTGACCAAACCGTGTTGACTGGCAGAGATATATAGTACTTGCGGTTTATACCACTGGGAAAAGGCCCCCTGGTTTCCAGGCATAGGGTGATTCCTGAATGTTATAAGAGATTTTCTGTACAAATTGCGGTTTCCCGCCCCTCTTATCGTATCATGTTTCCGTCATAAGGACATGGTTGACAGAGGGGGATGGTCCATATAAAAGGAGGTCAACATTGGAATAATGATAAAAAGGGACGATTTCATGAAGGTTTTAGTGATTGGATCGGGCGCACGTGAACATGCTTTAGCCTGGAAATTAACGAAGTCCACTTCTGTCGAAACTGTCCTAGCTTGGCCGTCGAGTGTTGCCATGGCGACTACCGTAAAGACTTTGCCGACCTCAGCGACCAACGTTTTTGAGTGCGTAGATTCAGCCTTGGAAGAGGGTGTTGATCTAATAGTGGTAGGACCTGAGCAACCTCTTGCCGAGGGAATTGGCGATTATTGCCAAAAAAAGAAGATTCCCGTTTTTGGTCCTAATCAAAACGGAGCAAAACTTGAATCCTCAAAAGACTTCGCAAAACAAATGATGTCCCTAGCTGGGATTCCAACGGCTAGCCATAAAACTGTCACATCCTTTGATGACTGTTTGTCAGTAGCTAAACAGATGCTTAGGGAAACTGGGGGGACTGTAATAAAAGCCAGCGGTCTTGCGGGTGGAAAAGGAGTCTTCGTATGCAAGTCCGAAGAGGATATAGAAAAGGGTATATCTCGTCTAAAGGATTCGATGAAAGAAGCTGCGTCCACTATCGTTGTTGAGGAAATACTCGAAGGGCGCGAGTGCTCATTTTTTTGTATGGTAGGTCAAGGTCAGGCTGTCCCTATGGGGTTTGCTGTTGATTTCAAGCGTCTTCAAGATGGCGACTTGGGTCCCAATACTGGTGGGATGGGATGTTACACGCCTGTGCCCTGGTTGCCGCAAAATGCCGATGCGATGACAATGCAGCTGGTAGTCGATCCGCTGCTACAAACGCTAAAGGACCAAGGGATCTCTTATACGGGATTTTTATATGTTGGTTTGATGTGGGGCGAGAAAGGTCCTCAAGTCGTGGAATTCAACGTGCGATTGGGAGATCCCGAAGCCCAGGTGCTAGCAGTACAAGATAGCTCTGATTGGGGTGTTAGTATGGCGAAGTGTGCCGGTTTAAGTGTCCCTGATGCTGGCAGCGGTGATGACGGTGGAAGCCAAAAGGCTCTCGCGGTAGTCTTGGCAGGAGAAGGATACCCTTTTGAAAAACCAGAAGCTGATGTTCCCTTTCTCTCTGATTCACTATTTGCCAATTCATCAGACGAAGTCTTTGCCTTCGGTGCATCCCTCAAGTCTCGTGATCAAAAAATCGTTCCAGGCGCAGGGCGTGTTTTAACAGTTGTTGCCAAGGGTGATAGTTATGAATCTGCTTATGAAAGGGCTTATGAAAAGGTTTCAGAAGTCACCAAAGATTGGCCAAAGGTGCAGTTTCGCAAAGATATTGGTAAACGGTTGATCCCTTAACCTCTGGAGTAGGGTCATGATTGTTTTAATCATACTGGCTGAAGATGTTGATACGGGGTTCTTAGAAAAAGGCCTTGATTTGCTTGGCGAGTATGCCATTCCTTTTCGAATTCGCTACGCAAATGCGCGGCATGATAGAAGTCATTTAGAAGAGATGTTGGAAGACTTTTGTTCCGAATCCGGAAAGATAGTCATTTGTCTCGAATCGTCTCCTTCTGAGGTTTCTGATATTGTAGCGTCTTCCACTGAGATTCCTTTTCTTAGTATTCTGCTTGAAAAAGAAGGTCTTACCGGAAAAACACTCTCACGAAAAACTTTGGTTAGAGGCGTAGGAATCGGAGAAAGAGAATTTTTAAAAAGTGTGCGGTTAGCGGCTAGGATAGTTGGGCTCATTGATCCTGATATTAGACAGTATTGTCGTGAGGACAAGCTTAGGGAAAAAGCGAAGATTCGTGAATTAGATCGCAAACACAAAATGGACCATGTATGAAAATCGATCAATTCGTCGTAGATGATTTTTTACAAAAATGGGAGTCTGGATTTTTATGCTTGCATCCAACTGACACCATACCGGGTATCAGCTTCAATCCTCAATCAGAGCTAGCATATGCGTCTCTCCTCGAACTTAAAAAAAGACCCGCTAATAAAACCTGTATCTGTTTGGTAAATAGTTTATCTATTGCGCTCGAACAATGGGCTGCTCTTCCCGATGGCTGGGTTGATTCTTTGAAAGAATTATGGCCTGGGTCGCTGACAGTTGTCTGGCAGGCAAAGACGAAGCACCCGTTGGTAAGAGACGATGGAACGATCGCTTTGCGTTGTCCTTCCATATCAGCCGAAACTCCTTTGATTGCAGAAGTTTTGTCGAAAACTTCAGGGCTGTTTCCTTCAACCAGTGTGAACTTGTCTGGTGAGCCATCCTTTACCGATTGGAAGCAAGCGAAGGATTTTCTTTCTAAGTTCCAAGGTAACATATTCACTCCTGATCTTGACTTGGGTGCGTCTTGCAATCGCTTGCCCAGTACTATTATAAAAATTCTATATTCTGGTTCCTATGAAATGATTAGAGAAGGGGCATTAAGGAAAGATCAAATTGATAAAGTCATCGAGGTAACCAATACATGACAGTAGATACGCTTGTTTTAGCAAGTCAGTCACCCAGGCGAAGGCAAATGCTCGCCGAACTAAATATACCTTTTGAGGTTGATGTCGCGAATATTGACGAAGCCAAACGTCAGGAAGAAACTCCCGAACAGTATGTTTTAAGAAACTCTTTAGAAAAAGCCGTTGCTGTTGCTAAACGAACAAGTCTTTCGTCTCCTGTAATTATTGGGGCAGATACTGTCGTCGTGCTCGAAGAAAAGCTTTTGGAAAAGCCTAGTTCAGTGGCCGATGCGAAAAATACTCTATCAATGCTTTCTGGTTCCGTGCACATAGTTATGTCAGCTTTTGTTATAGTAAATGGTGAGGGCCTTGAGTTGGACTCTCATTTGGCGAAAACAGAAGTTGAGTTCGGGCAGCTATCTTCGAAAGACATATCAGATTACGTTGCTTCGGGAGAGCCCATGGATAAAGCTGGGTCCTATGGAATTCAGGGTCGTGCTGGCAGGTTTGTCAAACGGGTATCAGGATCCTACACAGGCGTTGTCGGTCTGCCCATGTCCGAGCTGACTGATAGTTTGAGAAAGCTAGGTTTTATAGGATAATGCAAGGGGGCCATGCTATAGATTCAAAAATGCAAACCCTTCACCGACCTGCTCAAGGGTTATATATCCACATACCATTTTGTCGATCCATCTGTCACTACTGTGATTTTGCCAAGACTGCGAATTTTCAACAGCACCATGTTACTGCCTATCTCGAAATTTTATCGCAGCAGCTAACATCTTTAGAATCATTTATCACAAGACATGATCCAAAACCTTTGACTTCGGTCTTTTTCGGAGGTGGTACTCCTGGGTTAATCACCACTGAATATCGGGACTTGTTAAAGCAAATATTGAGCTTTTGTGCCGAGGATGCGGAAATTACTATTGAGACTAATCCCGAAGATATCTCCTCTGAAGCATTAGATGTCTGGCGAGACCTTGGTTTCAATAGGCTGAGCATGGGAGTTCAAAGCTTTCATGATACGGGTCTCCGCATCATGACCCGGCAACATGATTCAAAGAGTGTTCAAAAAGCTACGGATCTGATCGCGGAGGCATTCCCAAATTTTAATATCGATCTGATTTACGGTTGGCCGACACAGACATTAGATCAATGGCATCGAGATCTCTCTATGGCGATGGCATCCGGGGCATCGCACATTAGCGCTTACAACATGATCATCGAGGAAAAGACGCCTTTTGGATTAAAGGTTAGACGAGGTAAGCTCAAAGATCTGCCCGATAATCTTCACGCTGATATGTATCAGAGCGCTTTGGATTTCTTCAAGGTTCATGATTGGGTGCAAGACGAAGTCTCGAATTGGACTAGGCAGGGCTATACTTGCAAACATAATTGGCTTTACTGGCAAAATCAAAGTTTTTATGCGCTAGGAACAGGAGCATTTGGGTTAGATCTTTCCACCGAAGCCTATGGTAGTCGATACTATTTCCCGAGAGACCTAAGGCGCTATCTCGCGCTGGAGGCGGCGCCACTCAAATCGGAAGCGACGTTTCTTCAAATTCTCCAAGAGATGGGGGCTACCATTGAGCCTTTGACAGAAGAGCATTGGCTTTACGAAACCGTTGGTGGCGGATTGAGAACGCGAAAAGGAATATGTTTAGATAAGATCAAGAGTCAAACTAATCGATCATTTTCGCCGACATCTAAAGTAGAAGATGGATTGAAAAACGGCAAGTTGACTCTCTCTGATGGAACCTTAACCCTGAGTCCAGATCAGTGGTTTCTTGAGAATCAGTGGGCTCTCGCTGTTATCGATTCTTTCCCGGTAATCACCCCTTGTTGATCGACGTAAATTAAGATACTTTCCAAAGCCACGTATTGATAGACTCTCTTTCTCGCTAAAATAGTGTATAATATAAGGGTCTTAAGCCCAGTACGCATGGGAATATGCAAATAATTTGTACTTATATTTTTAGCAAAATCTGACGATACCTATAACTATGCCCCGTGCATGCGGAAAAAAAGGAGGCGCCCATGACACTTTTACAAAAACTTTATGAAATCCGAGAGGCTACGGGGACTGCTGTGACCCCAGGGCTGGACGACCAAACCCTGAATCAATTTATCGAGACAGACGAATCGTTGCGTCGCGTGATTGAAGAAGCAAGAGAATCTTTCGAAGACGTAAGGAAAGATCTCGGAGAGTTGGCGGGATTGGGCGAAACGGAGCTTATCGCTCGTTTGCAAGAAAGTTATGTGAATTTTTATGATAAAAATGCACTGAACCCCTATATGGCGTTAACGGCTAGGGGGCCGTGGATTGTCACCTATCATGGCGCCGTAATATACGATTCTGGCGGTTATGGCATGCTTGGGATGGGACATGGACCCGATCAGGTGATTGATGCCATGAAAGATAACCATGTTATGGCCAATGTCATGACAGCTAATATTAGTCAAAAACGTCTGGCTGAGGTTCTCAATAAAGAGATTGGTCATACACGCACGGATGGTAAACATCCTTTTCAGAAATTTGTTTGCCTAAACAGCGGTAGTGAATCTGTAACCGTTGCGTCGCGGATTTCCGATGTGAACGCGATGATCCAGACAGATAAGGGCGGTCGTCACGAAGGGAAAAAAATTCGTATGCTTGCCATGAAGGGTGGATTTCACGGTCGGACTGATAGACCGGCTCAGGCCTCACATTCTTCATTGAAAGGGTATTCCAAACTTGCGAGTTTCCGAGATCGTGACAATTTGGATATTGTAGAAATTAACAATGTTGATGCTCTAAAAGATGCTTTTAAACGAGCTGAAGAGAATCATGTTTTTTATGAAACCTTGTTCATTGAGCCTGTTATGGGTGAGGGGAACCCCGGTGTTGGAGTTTCGCGTGAATTCTATGATGCTGCTAGGGAGTTGACCAAAGCAAACAATACCTTGCTACTTGTTGATTCCATCCAAGCGGGATTGCGAGCGCAAGGCTGCCTCAGCATCACGGATTATCCTGGTTTTGCCGATTGCGAGGCACCAGATATGGAAACTTATTCTAAGGCCGTCAATGCAGGTCAATATCCATTGAGTATTCTTGCTTTAAATGGTGATACAGCAGCACTTTACCAAAAAGGTATCTACGGTAATACCATGACAACGAATCCACGAGCCCTTGAGGTGGCTTGTGCTGTGCTTGAATCGGTCACTCCAGAGTTGCGCAAAAATATAGTTGATCGAGGCCATGAGTTCGTTGATAAGTTTAAAAAACTACAAGAAGAATTCCCTGACGTAATTGAGAACGTAACCGGAACGGGACTCCTTTTCGCTGTTCATTTGAAAAAAGATGGTTACGTGGTCTTAGGAGACGACTGTATCGAAGCCTATCTTCGACGACAAGGGATTGGTGTCATTCATGGTGGTGCTAACGCCTTGCGCTTCACCCCTCACTTTAACGTGAGTTCTGACGAAGTGGACCTAATTGTCAATAAGGTGCGTGAAGCCATTGCCCGCGGCCCAGTCTATCGTTAAAACAATTAAGGGGAAAAGTCATCTATGGCGATTGTTATATCGCCATAGATTTTGCTTTGACAGGCTAGGCGTTCGCTCTCATCGGCTCTCATAGCCTGTAAAAAATCTTTCTCGGCTCCCGACGCCTCAGATAAGTTTTCCTTACCTTCTAAAAGCCTAAAAATACAAATGCCGCAGTCTGCTTTGGCACAATCAAATTCGATTTTACTACGAAGTTCCCTACAGGCAATTAGACTCAAGCCTTTTCGGATCTTGATGGGTGGATGGTCAGAATCCTCGTCAAAATTTATGTTCACGTATTGCTTCATTTCGTTTTGTCTTTCGTTTCGTCGGCGTTTGCATTCAGCATGGAAAAGAGTGCCGTGGTTGATTTCTCCGTCATGCCCTTGATTTTAAGAACATCTTCGAAGGGAGCGCTTTTGAGGCCGGCAATATCACCGTAGGTGGATAATAATCTTTTTTTAAGAGTTGGTCCAACTCCTGGAACATCATCCAATATTGATTTATGACTTTGATTTTGCCTTTTTTTGCGGTGAAAGGTGATGGCAAAGCGATGTGCCTCGTCCCTTACCTTTGTCATAATCCTGTGTTCAGGGGTTCCCTCTCTCAGGATTATAGGGTCATTGCGCCCAGCCATAAATACTCTTTCATGACTTGAGAATCGGGTGGATACCAGATCGATGGCTTGGCTCTGTCGGCGGCTTTTGGCTATGGAAATGATCGTGGTGGCTATCTGCGGAAAGTCCTTTGCTGCTGAGAGTGCTGAAGATAATTGCCCTTTGCCGCCATCGATAACCAATAGATCTGGTAAATCGCCCTCCTCAACTCCTCTTTTGAGTCTGCGACCAACCACCTCCTCAATACTGGCAAAATCGTCATTTTTTCCTTCTACAGTCTTAATATTATACCGACGGTATTTATCTTTCGATGGTTTCCCATTGATAAAACAGACGTTGGATGCAACGATGGCAGATCCTTGCATATTAGAGATATCGATACATTCGATTCGCT
The DNA here is from genome assembly GCA_013215145.1 of Pseudobacteriovorax sp. Taxonomy (GTDB): domain Bacteria; phylum Bdellovibrionota_B; class Oligoflexia; order Oligoflexales; family Oligoflexaceae; genus DT-89. The sequence goes on along the minus strand of JABSRP010000010.1, from coordinate 215,933 downwards.
TTGGAGGAGCTGGGAGATCAAAAAGATCTTTTAGGATTTCCAGCTCCGCGTAACGCCTGAGTTCGAGGTTGTCTTGCTGCTCAGTATAAAACTTGGCATTTTGTTGCGCTAACTCGCATAGGTCCTTTCGCTCTTTGCTGGTAGGGAAAACGATTTTTGACTGAGTTTGTCTATCCTCGCTAAGTACGGTCTGTAGGTCTGCTTTATTTTTAATTTTTATGGGAATAAGCAGATGTTTTGGTACCAATCTATTGTGATAATATTGGAGGATGAAAGAGATTAGGGTCTCTTCATCATCATCGATGGCAGCAGCAACGCGAAAGTTCTCGTGACCGACAACTAGATAGTCGCGGATAAGTGTGATATTAAACGTTATGGAGTCATCCTTTCGGAACACGCCAATAGCATCTGCATCCTCGAACTCTGAACTAACCACTGATTGTTTGATGCCGATTTTTTCCATAGCCTGAATCTGATCTCTATAAATAGCAGCATTTTCAAAATCTTCATTTTGCGCAGCAGCTTTCATTTTGAGCTCTAAGGTTTTTTTGAGATCTTGATTTCGGCCCTCGAGGAGACGGAGAGCATTTTTTAGCATGGATACATAAGCCGTACGATCGACCTCTTTGTGGCAGGGAGCTAGGCACATCTTCATATGAAAATAGTTGCAAGGTCTTTTGACCGTTTTGAATTCATGGGGAGAGCATCTGATTAGAGGAAATACTCGAAAAACGGTATTTAGTAGAGTATTCAATACGCCGGCACTTCCGAATGGACCTATATAGTGAGCGCCGTCGTCCTTTCGCCTCCTGACTTTCCTTATCCTTGGCCAATCGTCATTGAAATCGATCCGTACGAAAGGATACTCTTTATCGTCTCTCAGCAGTACATTATAGCGAGGCTGATGATGCCTTATGAGGGTCCTTTCGAGAAGCAGTGCTTCGACTTCAGTTTTAGTAAGCATCAAATCAAAGTCAGCTATTTCCGAAACGAGAGCTCTAGTACGGGGGTGCTGTTCGCTCTTTTGAAAGTACTGGCTGACTCTGTTTTTGACGCTTTTCGCCTTACCAACGTAGATAATCTGATTTTTTTTATCTTTCATCAGATAAACGCCAGGCTCTGTGGGCAGGTGTTGAAGTTTTTCTCTGATACTCACCTTGGTTCATCACCTCCATGAACCAAAAGCCTTTCTTTTAAAATACCGATCAAATCACGGATTTCGGCGGCTTTTTCGAAGTCTAATTCCGCAGCCTTTTTCTTCATCTCTTTGGTTTTTTGTTGGATAAGTTTTTCAAGAGATTTGATTGACTTGAAGTCTTTTTCGTCGGTATGTTTAGAAATATCTATTTTCTTTGCTGTTTCATCATCTGTGGCTAAACCATAAATTTCTCGAAGCCCGGGTCTCATGTCTTTGGCTATAGTTTTTGGAGTAATCAGGTTTTGGCTGTTAAATTCCATCTGAATTTGGCGACGGCGACTTGTTTCATCGATGCAGGCTTTCATAGAGTCTGTAATGGAGTCAGCATAAAAGATAACACGGCCTTTATCGTTACGAGCGGCGCGTCCCACGGTTTGGATTAAACTGGATCGTGAGCGAAGAAATCCCTCTTTATCAGCATCCATAATAGCAACCAAGGTCACCTCTGGTAAATCAAGTCCCTCGCGAAGCAAATTGATGCCAACCAATACATCGATGTCTCCGCGTCTCAAGTCTTGGAGGATTTCCGACCTTTCAAGACTATCGATATCGCTGTGAAGGTACTTAATCTGCAAACCTAGTCCTTGGTAGTAGGCCGTTAAATCCTCCGCCATTCGTTTAGTCAGGGTGGTGATAAGCACTCGACCTTGGGAAGCGATAGCCTGTCTCATTTCGGATAGAAGATCGTCCACTTGATTTTTCGCGGGTTTTACTTCTATGACTGGATCTAGCAAGCCCGTTGGTCTGATTATCTGCTCTACCAATTGGCCTCCTGTTTGTTCTAGCTCAAACCCCCCGGGTGTCGCAGATACATGAACGATATGAGAGGTCTTTTCTAAAAATTCAGGAAATTGGAGCGGCCTATTGTCTAAGGCAGCGGGAAGTCGAAAACCATAGTCAACTAAATTTTGCTTGCGCGCCCGATCTCCGCGATACATGGCTCCAATCTGCGGGACGGTTACGTGGCTTTCGTCAATTATGGTTAAAAAATCGTCAGGAAAATAATCGAGCAAAGTGGGGGGTGGTTTTCCAGGTGGCAAACCGGTGAGATAGCGTGAGTAGTTTTCTATGCCGGGGCAAAAACCCAATTCCTCCAGCAACTCAACGTCGTTCATGGTTCGTTGCTCTAACCGCTGATATTCCACCAATTTATTTTCACTTTTAAACTCTCTAAGTCTTACCCCAAGGTCGTGAAGTATATTATGGACCATACCGCGCATATCTTTTCGCTCGGTAACGTAGTGACTGTTTGGGTAAATCGATAGGGCGGAAATCTCTCGGATGCGATCCGCCTTTAGCACATCAATGATTGAGATGGACTCTATCTCATCTCCAAAAAACTCGACTCGGATCCCCTCCTTGGATTGATGGGAAGGTAAGATATCCACCACATCACCTCTTACCCGGAAGCTTCCCCTGACAAGGCTCGTATCGTTGCGCGTGTATTGAATTGAGATAAGCTTTCTCAGGAAGTCATTTCTTTCGATCTCCATTCCGGCTTCGATGCTGACGCATAATTTTGCATAAGATTCGGGAGAACCCATGCCATATATGCAGCTGACGCTTGCCACGATAATAGTGTCATTTCGCTCGAAAAGACTCTGAGTGGCAGCATGGCGCATTTTGTCGATGTCTTCGTTGATCGAAGAGTCCTTGGCGATATAGGTATCGGAACCAGGGATATAAGCCTCTGGTTGGTAGTAGTCGTAATAGCTGATGAAAAAACCGACGGCATTCTCTGGGAACAATTCTTTGAACTCGGTAAACAACTGTGCAGCTAGAGTCTTGTTGGGCGCTACAATTAGAGTAGGCAAATTGGTCTCTTGAATGATGTTGGCCATGGTGAAGGTCTTTCCTGAACCAGTGACGCCCTGAAGGACTTGGTGTTTTTGACTCTTCTTAATACCATGAACAATTTTTTCGATTGCTTTTGGCTGATCACCCATCGGTTTGTAAGGACTAGTGAGGTTAAATGGTTTTTTATCCAATCGACTGCTCCTATCTTTGATGTCTACTTTTGACACAAATTTTGGAATAGTGCCATCGCCCCATTTTAAGGGGTGGCAGTTCTATTTTTTTTATCTTAAAATTGGGATCTTCTGTTACACTCTCTTTTTTTGGTAACAAAGTTTGTGTCCTTGCGTGTAGCTTTTTCTTTTGAGAGCTCTATGTTCATGAATCGACAAAAGGATTGGCGACCTTGAATAATTATGATAACAAGGTGGCCACAAAGGTACGCGCTGCCCATACGTTTACCGCAGTGTTGGTCTACGTTCTTCATAAGATATCCCTTTAAGGAGGCTGTCGTTGGCTAGTTTTAGCATTTCTGATCGTCGTTTTTTCAGACTCTTTTGTATCTCTCTTTTTTTCCTTACAATTACCGGCTGTCGCGGTAACCAGCTCTGGACGAACTGGTGGACACCAGGCGACACCGTAGACAATGTGGGATATCATCCTGACCAGCCTATTGAGTATTCTCACAAACTCCATGCCGGGGAAAAGCAAATACCCTGTCAGTATTGTCACTCTTCAGCAAGGCGCTCGGCTCACGCTGGGATCCCGTCGTTGAATACTTGTATGGGTTGTCATACCTACGTCGCAACTGATAAAGAGCCGATCAAGTACATTACCGAAAAGTACAATAGCAACGAGCCCGTGAGATGGGTGAAGGTTCACGATATGCCAGACTTTGTGCGTTTCTCTCACAAGCCTCACGTCTTAAGTAAAACACTTCAGGAAAACTACGCCGAAGAGTATGCTCAGCATGACAATCAATCCTGTTTTCTCTGTCACGGAGATATGAAGGAAAACACAACTGCCAAGCAGGAAAAATCGATGCAAATGGGTTGGTGTATCGATTGTCACGTAACAAACGAAGCGCCAATCAGCTGTGAAACTTGCCACTATTAATAATATTTTGATGAATAGCGGCGTATTGTCGCCAACGATGACATTAAGGGAGTATTTATCGATATGAGGAGTAACGACAGTGATCTCCGTCGCCTGGATTCAGCTTCAGAAGCCTTTTTAGGTGGCGATCAGCCGTTCGAGTCCCCTGCGAAAGAATTTGTTCCTGGCCCCTACTTCATGGGGGTTGAAGAAGTAATGCCTGAGCTAGGCGATGACGAGGATTCAGACGAAGCGTCGGTTAGCAAAGAAAAGTCCAAGCTGTCTGTTGACCGTCGCGACTTTATGCGCTTGTTTAGTGCAGGAGCCATGCTAGCCTCTGCTTCGGCTTGCGTTCGGCGACCCGTTGAGTGGGCCGTCCCTTATGTCGATCAACCCATGGATCAAACTATTGGCGTTCCTGTGTACTACGCGACGACAGTTGACGGTACTGGTGTCATGGTCAAAACTCGCGAAGGTCGACCCGTATTCGTCGAAGGAAGTGGAAGTCACCCTTTAAGTCAGGGAAGCGCTTCTCAATTAGCGATGTCTGAGCTCCAAGCATTATATCACCCGGATCGCAGAAAGGCCCCTCAGATTCGTTACGGAACCAATAGGGTATCCGATGTTTCCTGGGATGACGTCTACGTTCGACTTGGTGAGCGACTGGGTACTGCTAAAAAAATCGGTATTCTAGCGAAGCATACCTCCGGTAACAGCAGAAAATTCTATAAAAAATTCTTAAAAGAGTTTGGGCAGTCCGAAGATCAGCTTTATCTCTACGACTCAAATGCGCTTCGCGTAAATGCAGCAGCTGCTCATCGCCTTGCTTTTGGTATCGATGGCTATGCTCGTACTAATTTTCGCCTGGCGGAACTTCTAGTTGGAATCGGTAGTGACTTTCTAGATGTGGGAACCTCAAAGGTCTTTGAATCAAAGAACTTCTCAAGAAACATGTCTTATAAGTTTCAACGCAAGGGTGAGTTTGTCCAATTCGAGTCGCGGACCACAATGACGGGTGGAAAGTCAACCACTCGGCATCCTATTTCCACCGGTGACGAGCTTGCTGTTACTCTACTGCTAGTTGAAGCTCTGCTTGAAAATAGCGCCGCTAAAGGGACGGCTGCCGAAAAAGAAAACATAAGAAAGGTGCTAAGCTCCGCTCGAACCGTCATGGATGAGGCGAGGTCTCGTTTGGGATTTGGTGAGACAGTGTTCAAAGAGCTCGCTAAGAATCTTCTCACCAAAAAATCCGTCGTCATGGTTGGTGAGTCCTCAGCAAATTCGGCAAACGGTACACTATTGCAGCTTGCTGGTATTATGGCTAACTTGTTAGCCGGTTCCTATGAAGACAAAACTTTAGACTTAGATCGAGCATGGATGGTTGCATCGTCAGGCGACAACGATATGGCTAGATTTCTGCGTGATGCAAAGTCTATGGATCTATTAATTGTCGTCGACGTAAATCCAGCGTTCACCCTTCCTGCTTCGACCGGAATTAGGGAAACTCTTCAAAATATCCCCTCTATAGTTTCCGTCCAGTCGATGCCTTGTGAAACCGATGAATACGCAGAATTTGTTCTCAATGGGCATAATATTTTGGAAAAATGGGGAGATGAAGAGCCCGTCGCCGGGGTTTATTCTCTCGTACAGCCAACAGTTAGACCCTTTACCGATTCCATGCAAGCCGAAGACATTCTCATGTGGGCATCTGCTCATGCGGGAAAACCACTTGGGTATCAGGACTACCGTTCTTATCTGATGGATCAATGGAAAGAGCTACACACTGCTTCTGAACTGAAGGTTGACTTTAAAACCTTCTTTGATGCCCACCTTCGAAAAGGTTGGTTCAGTCGTATCGGGCAAAGAGATTTGCCTGAATTAGCCGACGTTTCCGAGAAGTTCAACCCTGCGATCCCTAAAAAGGGTTTAAAATTTGTCGCTTATTTAGATCCGAGATTATACGACGGTGTTGGTGCAGATAGGCCGGTGCTTCAAGAGTGCGCAGACGCGATGACTACCGTTTGTTGGGACACTTGGGTAGGGTTAGCGCCACAGAAGTGTAAAGACCTCGGTCTAAAGTACAACGACCTTGTAGCGCTTAAGGGACCTTCCGGCACTATTGAAGTTTCTGTGTACCCACTACCGGGGCTGCATGCCGACACCGTAGTTGTACCGAGAGGTAATGGTCATGCGGATGGGGTTAGTCGGGTATCGACTGGAGTCGGTGTCGACCCTCTCACTATTCTGGAAGCTGAATACGATTCGATCTCAGGTATCCCAGTAACTTCAGGACAGACGGTGGAAATTACCGCTACTGGTCGTCGTTATCGATTAGCTGCTCAGCAGAAACATAATGATATGGCTAATCGCAAAGATATCCTTAAAACAGTTTCGTTGGCTACGGCAAGTGCAAACGACCTTGCCAAGAAAGAGTTTGATCTGGATGACGTCCCAGATTTGTACCCAAAACTGAAAGAACATCCTCATTATAGGTGGGGAATGTCAATCGACCTAGAAAAGTGTAATGGATGTGGTGCTTGCACCGTAGCTTGTGATTTGGAAAATAATGTTCCTCAGGTCGGCCGTGAACAGATTCTTCTGGGTAGAGAGATGCATTGGGTTAGGGTCGATAGGTACTTTTCTGGATCTGTAGAAAATCCCACTGTTTCCTTTCAGCCAGTATCTTGCCAACACTGTAATCATGCCCCTTGTGAGGCTGTTTGTCCAGTTTATGCCACGACTCATGATGAAGAGGGGATGAACAATCAGACTTACAACCGCTGCGTTGGTACTCGGTATTGTGCTAACGCTTGTCCTTATAAAGTCAGGCGCTTTAACTGGTTTACTCATAAATGGAATGTCATGGGAGACCGGCCTATTGATCGGAACCCAAGAGCATTGAATCCTGAAGTAACTGTAAGAACCCGCGGTATCATGGAAAAATGTACGTACTGCGTACAAAGGATTCGTGACGCGAAGCATAATGCTGCTGCTAAAGGTCGTATTGTTGCCGATGGTGAGATTTCGGTAGCTTGTGAGAGTGCTTGCGATACTGATGCGATAGTATTTGGAAACCTTAAGGATAAGAATTCTCGAGTTGCTGTAGCACGAAAGAACATGAGATCGTATCTGATGCTCGGTGCCGACCCTCATCATAAACACTACGGTTTGAAAACCCTTCCGAACACAAGCTATATGGCGAAAGTGGATTTGCACGGGGCAAAAGATAAGTCTCATGATGAGCATTAATTAGATTTTTACTTTCAACGCTGTCTCTTTTGAGGCAGCTTTTCTAGTCTCTGGTGACGTTAGCGACTTGTATTAAAAGCGGAGCATTCTTGATGAGTGATGATGTTAAATGGACCAAAACGATCTCAGATGTCAATGATGGGATCCTGGCAAACCTCGAAAAACCACATCCGAGTTACTATGTTGCTTGGACCCTGGCAATCATCTTTGTAGGTATTGGTATTGCAAGTTGGGCATACCAGGTTACCTACGGTATGGGTGCGGCGGGGTTGAATAGCCCGGTTTACTGGGGTGTTTATATTACTGACTTTGTATTCTGGGTTGGTATCGGTCATGCGGGAACGTTGATTTCTGCTATTCTCTTCTTGTTTAGGGCAAAGTGGCGGAATACAGTGGCTAGGGGGGCTGAGGCGATGACAGTTTTTGCTGTTATTACAGCCGGACTCTTTCCCTTAATTCACGTGGGTCGCCTCTGGTTTGCCGCTTACTGGATGGGTCCTCTACCTAATACAAATAATCTTTGGGTGAACTTCAGATCTCCACTCGAGTGGGATGTTTTCGCTATCTCAACTTACTTAACGATTTCCCTTTTGTTTTGGTATATGGGGCTGGTTCCAGATCTGGCTTCGATTCGAGATCGCGTGAAGGGCTTTAAGCGCTTGGTTTATGGACTACTTTCTTTTGGTTGGCGCGGTACTGCACGACAGTGGCATCACTACGAAGCAGGTTACGGTTTCTTAGCAGCCTTAGCGACCCCTCTTGTATTGTCGGTACATAGTATCGTATCTTGGGACTTTGCTATGTCGATACAACCTGGGTGGCATACCACGATCTTCCCTCCTTACTTCGTTGCTGGTGCGATCTTGTCGGGTTGTGCGATGGTGTACACGCTTTTGGTTCCTATCCGAACTATGTTTCGCTTTGAAGGTTTTATCAAAGAAGAGCATCTTGAGGCTTGTATCAAGCTCACCCTTTTGACTTCAACGCTAGTATTCTATGCTTATGCGATCGAATTTGTGGTTGCTTGGTACTCAGGCAACCCCTATGAGTGGGCGATATTTGTAAAACGTGCTGTCGGACCTTACGCCTTTTACTTTTGGGTCATGGTCTTTTGTAACTGTATTTTCCCGCTGGTTTGGTGGTCGAAAAAGATGCGGAACAATATCGCCGTTTCCATGGTTGTCGCGATACTGATCAACGTAGGAATGTGGTTCGAGCGTTATAACATCATTGTTTCTTCATTGGTGGAAGACTTTATCCCTGGGTCTTGGGGTCATTACGAACCGTCACTGATTGAGATTGGTTTGACCTTTGGCAGTTTCGGGTGGTTCTTCTTCTGGTTCCTTATCTTTTGTAAGTTCTTCCCCATCGTATCCATGTCCGAGCTTAAGCTAATCATGCCTAAGCCTTTAAGTACTAAGAAAAACTCATAGGGAGCTGAATAGATGAAAAAGAGACCAGGTGGAATTTTAGCAGTTTTTCAATACTTAGATCACTTAACGGACGCTATGAAGAAGGCAAACGTACGAGGTGATTTTGATGGGCACGAAGTTTTCAGTCCCACGTCTTATCATGAAATTGAAGAGGCAGGTGATTTCGGTTCTAGTCCTGTTAAGTGGTTTACATTTGTCGGAGCCATGACAGGAACGATCTTAGGTTTTGGGCTTTGCTTATACATGGACTACGACTGGGGATTGGTTGTTGGTGGTAAAACACCGGGAGTTCCTTCTTTACCAGCTTATGTTGTTATAGGCTTCGAGTTAACGATTCTCTTAGGAGGTATCGCTACCATCATCGGCATGTTGGTGATGTGTAAACTACCCAATCCGACCCAACGAATACTAGATGAGCGGTTTACCGACGATCGCTTTGGGATTTTTGTACCCAATGCAACGTTAGACGGCGAGCAAGCTAAAATCCTAAAAGCCTGCGGAGCTGATGAAATCCGCTTAATTGAAGCATAGGGGAATTGTTGAATGAAAGTTGTTTTAGCGAAATTGATTCCCATCGTGGGTGGTATGTTCTTCCTGATGGGCTGTGAGCCTCACGGACGGAATACGACAAAGCTTCAGTATATGCCAGATATGGCTGATGCTCCGACTACAAAAGCACAAGAGACTTATCTTGATCCTCCTGATCATGCAGTCGCTACCACTGCCATCTTATATCCAGACACCATGGAAAAGGCCGAAGCAGGCTTTGTGAATCCCTATGCAAGGCGTCCCGGTGGTGTGGAGGCCGTGGCCGAGCAAGGTAAGATCATGTATGAGACTTATTGTTCTGTATGCCATGGTAAAGACGGAAAAGGAGAGGGTTATATGGGGTCATCGTATCCAATTGCCGTTCCTGATATTTCCCGTCCCGATTTAGCTGCAAGAAAAGACGGCTTTTTCTTCATGAAAATTAGCCAAGGCGGAGCGATGATGCCAGGTTACGGTCATGCTATCACTCCAGATGAACGCTGGCAGATAATTACACACATCCGAAAGTTACAGAAATAGGGGAATTTGGATGAACATTAGCGACGTATATGATCAACGGAAGAGTTTTTTTATAGAAGCCCCCAGTTTCCTGCGGTTGGGAGCCTTGATTTGTGTGGGTGTTGGTATCGCCTCCATGGCTGCAGGATTTGCAACAGGAATGGGAACGAGAGTATGGGGTGCTTTCTTATTTAACCTATTCTTCTTTTTCTGCCTAGGTCTTGGAGGAATGGCATTCGCTGCAATGCAGGATGTGATTGGTGCAAACTGGGGCCGGCCTATCAGAAGGATACAAGAGGCATTCGGCGCCTTTGTGCCGGTGGGAATCGCTTTACTGACAGTCTATCTGGTCCTGGTTCTTGCCAGAGTTGGTCCAGCTGGAGACGTCTACAGTTGGATTCGAGATCCCTCTGTTTTGAATCACTTTCATGGCAAAGACAAATACCTAGTTCCATTTTGGTTTGGTGTTAGGGTTGCTGTTGTGTTGTTAGCAATGCTTTGGGTATCTTTGTTTCAATTTAAAATGAGCATCAAACGTGACCAATTATTCCTAGAAGGCAATAACGACGAGGCTGCATTCAAGTTAGCGAAAGAGGCTCAAAGCAAGCTCAAATTCTGGAGTGCACCTATTTTGGTCGTTTATGGAGTTGGCTTCACCTTTTTGGGTATGGACCTTATCATGTCTCTATCACCTTTGTGGTTTTCAACACTCTGGGGTGGTTGGCAATTTGCTGTCATGATGCAGACACTCATGGCATCTCTACTAATTACTATGTTCATACTTAAGGACAGCAACCCAGGAAAGTATATTCAGAGACAGCAGTTTCACGATGTTGGTAAACTGATGCACGGATTTACCATTTTCTTCGCGTACCTCACTTATGCCCATGTCCTTACTTATTGGTACGGAAACATGCCTGAGGAAACGGAGTACTTTCTTGAGAGACTCCACGAGCCTTGGATCTATTTGGTTTTAACCATACCCATTTTTGGATTTGTGATTCCGCTTTATACCTTAATCTTCAAGGCTGCGAAATGGACCAAGGCTGTTGCTATGCCTCTTTCCATCATTATCCTGGGAGCTCAATGGCTAACTTATATGCTTATCACGATGCCGGTGCTGGTTAAGGCAGAGGACTTTACTAGTCCTGGTCTTGAGATCGGAGTATTCATTGGGATGTTGGGCTTGTTCGTAACTTGTTTTTGCTGGTTTGCGAAACGATTTCCCATGCTGCCTTTGACAGATCCTCTACTGAAGGACGCGATTGAGGGTCATCACTAAGGTTTCTATATAAAAGGGCCTTGCAGCAGGAAGTAAGTCCCAAGAATAATTAAAAAATTTAGTATAATTCGCATGAACCGATCTCCTTATTTGTAAGGTTAGATCGGTTTTTTATTTGATTTCTCAAATCGAAATTGGAAAAAATGCAATCTTATAGGCTGGTCAATTATTACCCGCCGCCTTTATGGGATAATTTCTGCAAAGGCTATAGGAGTTAATTATGGCGAGCACGTTTGAAAATGTGGCAAGGGTTGCGATTAAAGAGATCATCACAAGCAAAGCTAACGAATCTAAGTTTGGGTTTGTCATGACCCACGATGATTTGCATGAGATTTGTGATGACCTATTTAACCTATTGCAAACAAGTCGCAACCTAAAGACTGCGGGAGATCGATTTATTTCAGGTGGATCTGGAGGTCAAGCCGGCGCTCGCAAGGGCTTTAGCTAACATTAGCTCCGCTTTTAGGCCGACTTTTTTGATTGACTTAGGTAGTCTGCCACGAGTTGTTCCATTTCTGGTTGAGTGGCTTTGAAGCGCTCTAGAAGTGCGCTCATCAACGTTTCGTCGATGCGATGTGGGTTGAGCTCTACCCAATGGGTGAGCTGATTTGCTAGAGCGACAATCTCTGTCATCGTAAACTTTTCGTCAAACATCGACTGGGGAATGCTATGATGGTTGGCTATCGCTTCTATCGCATAGATGGGAAACCCCCAGAACGAGGCGGCAATTTCTCCTAGAATGGTATGGCTGTAGCCATGATGCCTTCCCTCTCCTTCGGTCCACGTGCCAAGGATTTTCACATTTTCCAAATCAGAAGCAATGCGGTCGGCAAGACCAGGATCCATCATGGCTTGGGTTATCTTTCCAATATTAGCTAGGGTGCCTGCGAGGTACGCTGCGTCTTGAATAAGATGAGGAGCGAATTTTTTGGCCAGGATTTCGGAAAGATCACCTGTGGTGAATGCCGAATCCCAAAATCTGTCACGAGAGAAAATCTTACAGGGAACCTCCCACGTATGAACGACAGCAAGTAGTATCATATCTTTGAAGGATGTTAACCCAATATAGCTGATTGCATGCTCGAGCGAGTCGATCCTACTACCTGTATTTTGGCGCATTTGATTGGCGATGATAAGAAGTTTAGAGGCCAGTAGTGGTGCTTTTTTCACAACTGATGCGAGTTGTTTGGAGGTGGTCCCTTCTTTTTCGGTCAATGCTTGTAGTTCCATCACGTAGGTAGGAACGTGTGGGAGTTCCTTCAAATTGGGAAGGACATTAAACACAGACTTTGCCTGATCACTAAGCCCTGACTGAGGATCATACCAGTCGTACTTTCCTTTGATGATCATATTTGTCGACTGGCAGATGCAATTGAACCATAGGTTTTGCCTTTCACAAATACGCCATCGCGAGGTGTTCTTGAGAAAGTCATCGGGAGTGTGAAATTCGCGTCCACAAGTGTTACATGATTTTAGGGGTTTCGTTTTCATATAGCCTTTCGTTCTCTCGTCCAATCCGTTTTCGGCAGCCCTCGGATATTAGTAAGCAGCTATTGCAGTTTACTACTTAAGTCGCTGAATATATTGGTTTAAATTGACTGACTGGTGAGATGTAATGCAACATGGCTATTTGCATCTAGGTCAATTTTGTTGTAATGTCCCGGGATGTTTCACACATGAGGCCAAAAATGACCCTTGTTTTGGAAAACCTACCGCTTCTCTCGAAGACATCTAGTGACTGGCATCAGTGTGCTCTTTCTCGATTTGATGAGTTTTTAGTTGATCACGCAGCTTGTGAACGCAAGGCTTCTGCTCTAGCTATGTCTTTTGTCGTCAAATATGCTGATCGTCCTGCTTTGGTCGAGCCGATGATTTGTTTGGCAAAGGAGGAATTAGCACACTTCCACGAAGTTTATAGAATTATGAATCGGCGTGGACTTCAATTGGGTCACGATGAGAAGGATCCTTATCTGAAGGCGCTTCTCAAAAAGGTGAGAAATGGCCGAGAGGAGCATTTTTTAGATCGTTTATTGGTTTCTGGAATCGTAGAAGCCAGGGGATGCGAACGATTTTACCTCATTGGTGAGTTTCATGACGACTTGGAAATGGCCGAGTTTTACCGAAGGCTAGCTCGTGAAGAAGCTGGTCATCACGCTATCTTCATTAATATTGCCAAACATTACTTTCCGGAAGACGAGGTAGAGGCTCGCAATCAATTCTGGCTCGAATCTGAAGCCGAAATCCTTTCTAAATTAGAGATACGACCAGCTGTTCACTAACCCTCGTTTTTGGCTAAAATAGATAATTTATGTAGGTAGGAACTCTTACTGAATAGGAAATATCGATTTAGATAATTTTTCAATCATCTGGAAATATTAGAAAAAATAGCATTATTTAAATTTCTCTTAAACGCTTTGCCTCACCGATCGACGAGTAACCTGATGCGTAATAGCGAACATAGAGGTTTGTCGTGAAAAGCTTCCGTTTGACAGCAACCATAGGGTTGTGTGTATTCTTCGTTTCCTGTGGCCAAGAAGGTGTGAAAGACGATCGTCTTTTTAACCGAGGCGACGATTTGGTTGCCGACAATAGTGTCTCCTTCGATGGGAGTCTGGCTAACGATGGTTCACTGTTAATTCCAAATTCCTTACATGCCTCCTGGGATGGTGAAAGACTTCTCGATAACGCAACATTGAAGATTGTTGCGTATGATTAATTTCCGACTTAAAGCAATCATGACCATCGTCGTCAGTATCGTGATGACGAGCTGTGGGCACGAGATGAATCCTTTGACTGACGAAGATATCCATTCGACTATACTCGAAGGTCGTGGAAGCTCAGCTACCATCGATGAAAGCTCTGACCGTGCTTGGTTGATTGCTAAGTATCGGGAAGCGATCGTTCAAATAAAGACAAAGCCCGAAGCTTCAGATCAAGTTACCCTCGTCGCATTTGATACAGGTAAAATGCCAAATATCGAAACCGATCTAGCAGATAGTTGTGCAGGTCTAGGTGTGGATACTGGCCTTTTGCCAGCCGAGTTTTCCCAAGAATTGCACCTTTCGAAAGATATTTATCTTACCGAAACTCTCCGTTTTATCTCTTTGGAAAGGCGTATTGGAGACTCGCCAGTTAGGTCTAGTTTTTTTGATTGTTATTATGCCAAAACCGGCGATAGTTGGGTCCTTCATTCGATCGAAAATCAGACAGACTTTGATCATTCGATTGTAGACCTACCGTTGCTATCAGATGAGGAAGTGGCGATCCTTTTGGGGCCTGATCGTAAGGTTTCCAAAACAGAGAGAGTATTTCTAAAAATCGATAATGAGCTTATTGCTACGTCTAGAGTCGAGTATCGGGATCAAACTGGAGAGTATGTCATTTTTTTGGATAATGATTCAGGGGAGCCTCGATTAGGTTTTTCGGCTCATATTCACGGCAGAAGTCGGCTTGCTGCATCGGTCTATCAGAGAAATTACTTCGACACAAACCAGTATATGAGTTTTCTGCCGCTAACTGAGATCACCTTCGAGTCTGGAAGTGAAACATCTAGTTTGGATGGAACATTTTCTAAGGGCAAAACGGCTAAGTTTGTCGAACTAAGAAGCCCACGTGTCACGGTTTTCGATGGATTTTCCGAGGAGCCGGTCCGAATAAAAAGATTCACCCAGTCCGTAGACCTGATTCAGATCGAAGAAGTCGGATCAACGAGATTGGCTCTGAATGCTTATGCCGCGGTTCATCGCATTAATAAGTTTGCGAGAGAGTTTCTTTCGCCGTTAGAGGTCCCTTTTTTAGACCGCAATATCAAAATGCGTGTCAACGTCGAAGGTAGTTGCAATGCCTATTACACCACAACAAAGGCAGTTATTAGTCTGTTTGAAGAGGGTAATGGCTGTGCAAATATCGCAAGCGTCAACGATGTCATTTATCATGAGTGGGGTCATGGTCTAGATGATCATACCGGGCGAAAAAAAGGCGTCATGGATGCGGCGTTTTCCGAAGGGATAGGAGATTTCGTTGCAGCGTTTTATCATGACGATCCTTCGATTGGGGTGGGGTTTGTTTCAGGCGACCGCAACGGTATTCGTGATATCTCAAATAAAAAAACTTACCCCTCCGATATGGGGCAACCTCACGAAGAGGGTGGTATTATTGCGGGTGCCTTTTGGGAGATGTATCAGCGTCTGAAAACTCGGTATGGGGTTAAAGAGGGGCGCAGCAAAACAGGTGAATTATTTTTTCGACACCTGTTGATTACTGATAGCTACCTTGAGTCTTACGATTCGGTCCTGCTTGTGGATGACGATGATAACAACCCTGCCACGCCAAGCCCAAACTTTTGCCTGATCAATCGAGCTTTTGCTGTTCATGGTCTGGCGACCCGGGAGTTCTGTGAAGATGACGAGATCATAGAAATTCCCAGTGATACCACACTGAGGCTTGCCCTTTATGATATCAGTGAGGGCAATGTTAGTCTGGCAGCATCTGCACCTTATTACGCAGATATGTACATCTGTCTTGGACACAAACAAAGTTGTTTGGCAGGATACCGTGTTAAGCATAAACTCGATGCATTATCTGAAAACGAAGATAGGTTCTTTCATGCATTGCGTTGGCCATTAAACCGAAGTCGCGTCGACAGCATCACTGTTATGTCATTCACTCCAGGAACTGAGGAGCTGATAGGCAGTCGCACCTTCAAGGTGGTTAGTAAGTAACGTCAACAGGCGTAGAAATCAGAATCCATAATTTTGTATGGTTTTTATTCTCAAAAAGACGTTATATTGTACTTTGTTTTTTAAAGTACAATTAAGGAGACAGACATCGTGGAAGAGCAAGAGATTGAAGTTGATGTTGATGCCAAAGACGCTGAGAAACCAAAATCAGCTGCCAAGGCTCAGTCAAAAAGTGGCGCTAGCAAGGCGACCACAAAAAAGGTTCGCTTAGTTCTTTCGGTTGAAGATGAAAGTCGGATCAATATTTTGGTCGAAGGCCTCAAACAGCGCGGATTAAAGAACTATGATCTCTCCGATGTGGTCGGTGAGGCCTTGGAAACCATTGAGGAAGACTGGTGGCGCGAAAAACTCGAAGAGTTAACACCGTTAGAGTGGAAGATACAGGCAGCCCTTGAAAACCCAGAGATGCGTGAAAAGTTGGTTTCGTTGCTTGAGGGGTAGACTGATTACGTCTACAAACCCGACTCGGGAGCCCATGGTTTATGATTGAGCTCCTGTATTTGCTGGCCACCGGCTTTGGAGTTGGGTTGCTAAGCGGTTTGCTCGGTGTTGGTGGCGGCGTATTGATGACACCTATCCTGCATTTGATGGGAATGCCTCTGCCGTTAGCCGTTGGCACTACCTTAGCTCAAATGATTGGCTCAAGTCTCTCTGGGAGCTACAAGCACTGGAAACAAGGTCATATCTACTGGCCTGTGATAAAGAAGTTTGGCCTTGCCAACATCTCTGGTGTGATTATAGGTAAGGTGGCTCTCATTTATGTTTCTAGCCTCAGTCATGATAATAGCTACCTAACCATCGGATACTCAGCTTTCCTAGCATTGATTGCTGTAGGGATTGTATTTAAAGAGAAACAATCGAAGCCGCAATTGCCTAGAATCGAAATGGGCAAGGGGGCGCCTCCGATTCCATTATATTTTGCCTCGCTGTTAGGTATCGGTATAGGAGTGATATCAGGTATGTCCGGACTAGGGGGAGGCTTTTTTTATGTGCCGGTTTTTCTGTATTTGTTTCAACTGGAAACCACACGCGCTGTCGCTTCAAGCCTCGTTATCGTGGTGTTAACCAGTATTACTGGAACGGTAAGTTATGCTCTCGCGGGCCTTGTTGATTGGAAAACGGCCTTGCTATTGGCCTGCGGATCGGTTGCAGGTGGGTACGTTGGAGCGCTGCTTACCAGTCGTGTTGGTGGCCCCGCTCTTAAAATGTATTTTGCAGGATTGGTCGGAGTTGCCTCTCTGGCTACATTTTTGCGTTATCTCAATATGAGTGATTTCGCTTTATTCTTACTTTTTGCCTCAGCTTTCCTTGTGATTTCGACTAGTATCTGCAGATGTGTGCGTAAATATGACGCTTAGAATATAAAATTTTGTTGTAAATTTTCAAGAAAATAGTCACTATGACTAGGTGGGTCGCTTCAATCTACTTATTTTTTTTGCATAAATGGCTATTTTACCCGCATAGAGTAGAACCTACGAAACTGTCTCCATACGGACTATGTATTCTTTTAAGTATATGAAATTGTTGAAATTGTTGACTCTACCTTTCTGTTAGTAAAAAAACTGTCACCACTCAAAAGGTGAATTTTAATAAACCGAGACGTTGTTATGACTAGGTTATATGCAAGCATAAGTTTTATGCTATTGCGTAGTATCTATGTGAATTGCTATAATTTGCTCAAGGTAGTTATTTAACAATATTATGTATGTCGATCTATTTTTAAAGGTTACCAAAACTCACTCGAAGTCTTTTGCGATAGCCAACTACCGTTTCTTGAGTCCCAAGTGTTACGGATTAGCCTAAAACCAAGGCTCACTTTTTAGTAAAACCTGGATTTTTTCTGCCTTCAAAGAGAGCGCAAAGTTTCTTTTTGACAGGACTACCCTGCTGACATTTCTTTCACCCGAAAAGAAGGAGTTGATTTATGACACCTGAAGACCGCTTAGATGATTTTTCCGATCCAAGGGAATATCAACGAGATGCCTGTGGGGTGGGTTTTGTGGCGTCAATCGTCGGTAACCGAACACATAAGATAGTAACCGACGGTCTTACAATGCTGTCGAATTTAGATCATCGTGGTGGACGAGCTAGAGACAATTTGTCTAGCGATGGAGCAGGGATTACTACAGCGATTCCCGATAAACTATTAAGGAGCGAAGTACCGGGGCTCCCTGCTAATGGATACTACGCTCTTGGCCAGGTTTTTCTTCCCAAAGAGGAGTCTCTGAAAAACGAGGCTAAAGAAACCATCTCTTCCTTATGCCTAGCCAAAGACTTTGAAGTGACCTATTGGCGAAAGATGCCAACGGATCCTAGCTGTCTCGGTGGTGTTTCGGCAGCTACAGAACCTGATTGTTGGCAAGCAATTATAGTTCCATCCGCAAACAAACCTAGAAAGCAATGGAGCTGGGACCTTTTTATCCTTCGCAAAACTATCGAGGTACACTTTCGTAAAAGTTTAGGTAAGGCGCAAAAGCAGGTATATTTCTCCAGCCTTTCTTTTGAAACTGTAATCTATAAAGGCTTGATTCTTTCCGATAAGTTGAGTGTCTACTATAAAGATCTTTCCGACGCTCGTTTCGAATCACACTTCGCTCTTGTCCACCAAAGGTTTAGTACCAATACACTGCCTTCATGGCCATTGGCACAGCCATTCAGGATTATTGGCCACAACGGAGAGATTAATACCCTTCGCGGTAATCTCAGTAGCGTGAATGCCATGCAAGTAGAAATGCAAGAGGCCGGACATATACCTTCTATGGAAGAGATCGGACCAATTACAACGCCCTTTACCAGTGATTCCTCTTGTCTCGATAATATGCTGGAGTTTTTACTAGTGAAGGGACGAAGTATCGAACAGGCCTTAACTATGTTGATTCCCGAGCCTTGGGAGAATAATGATCAACTTTCGAAATCTGTTACAGATTACTACCGATACAGTTCTTGCTTGAGTGAGCCTTGGGACGGACCTGCTTTTGTCGGCTTTGCTACTGGCGATAAAATTGGAGCTTGTCTCGATCGAAATGGATTGCGGCCCGGCCGATATCTTGTGACAGAAGATCAAACTGTGATTATGGGTTCTGAAGCGGGCCTGCTTGCTATCCCGAATAATCAAATCATCGAAAAAGGACGGCTACAACCGGGGCGATTTTTTATTGTCGATTTTGAGCAGAAAAGGATACTAAACGACAAACAAATAAAAGAAGATCTCGCTAAAGAGTTACCGTTTGATCGTTGGCTTAAGAAAGGTATGACTCATTTAGCAGAGATACCTATTCCACGACAGGTTGAGCATATTATCGACGAGGGCGAAATAAAAACAAAAATTAACCTTCATGCATACACAAAAGAAGATATTGAGTTACTGGTAGCGCCCATGTGTAATGCGGGGAGCGAGCCGATTGGTTCCATGGGTAACGACACTCCCTTAGCCATATTATCGCGCAAGTCTCCTCTTTTATTTAATTACTTTAAACAGCTGTTTGCTCAGGTCACAAACCCCCCAATTGATGCCATCCGGGAAAAACTTGTAACGAGTCTTCGAGGCTATTTGGGAAAGAAAGGCAGCCCAATTCACGATTCAGCCGATAATTGCCAGGCTATCGAGCTGAGACAGCCTATTTTGAGCAACTTTGATATCGCTCGACTAAAAAATGCGGAAAACTACGGGCAAAAAACTTTTACTGTGGAAATGTCTTACAATCCAGAATCAGAATCCTTGGCCTCTGCTTTGGATAAGCTTTGTGCGCGAGCCAAGGCTGCTGTAGACGAGTCTGCAAGTATTTTGATATTGTCTGATAAATACCTTGCCAATGGGCATATTCCTATTCCAAGTCTTCTGGCTACGAGCACCTTGCATCATGAGCTTATCCAACTTGGACTGCGAAATAAATGTAGCATCGTGATCGAATCAGGTGAGCCAAGAGAGGTTCATCATTTCTGTCTTTTGATGGGTTACGGGGCTTCAGCGGTAAATCCTTATTTGGTGTTTGATTTGCTACGTAGTGAAGCCTTTAGCTACGCTTTTGACTCTCAGCTTGAATTCGCAAGCAAGCAGGATAATTATATTAAAGCCGTTGGTAATGGCATGCTTAAGGTTATGTCTAAAATGGGTATCTCTACCTTACAGTCCTATCGTGGCTCGCAAATCTTTGAGGCAGTTGGTTTGTCTCAAGAATTAGTGGATCGTTATTTTTGCTGGACTCCTACTCGCATGGGTGGATTGGATATCGACGGATTGGAGGCGGAGCACAAAGAGCGTATACGTACTTTCAGAGATCGAAATTTACTCGCATCAATGGGAGACTATTACTGGCGTGTGAACGGGGAAAAGCATCTTCATAACCCTGCTATGATTACTGGGATGCAAAAAGCTGCTCGACTTAACAGTCGGGAAGAGTTTAAAAAATTCTGCGAGTCCGTTGACAAAGGGAATCGTGAAAACTTGTCTCTTCGTGGTCTTCTTGCTTTCAAAAACTCAGGTGAGAGCGTTAAGATCAACGACGTAGAGTCTGTTACCGATATACTTAAGCGCTTCTCTACAGGTGCCATGTCTTTTGGTTCGATCTCAAAAGAGGCTCACGAATCCATTGCTTTGGCTATGAACCAATTAGGGGGTAAAAGCAATTCGGGAGAGGGTGGAGAAAACGAGTCACGATTCAAATTAGAATCTGACGGATCATCTAAACGGAGCGCAACGAAGCAGATTGCTAGCGGTCGTTTTGGTGTTACGATTAATTATCTTGCGAATGCTGACGAGTTACAGATCAAAATTGCTCAAGGAGCAAAGCCAGGAGAGGGTGGGCAACTACCGGGACATAAAGTCGATAAAGCCATTGCTGCTGTCAGACACTCCACCCCTGGAGTTACCTTGATATCTCCTCCTCCCCACCATGATATATATTCTATTGAAGATCTTGCCCAACTTATACACGATTTAAAAAGCTCAAACCCTACGGCTCGCGTCAGTGTGAAATTGGTTTCAGCTACCGGAGTGGGGACGATTGCTGCTGGTGTAGCTAAGGCCAAGGCTGATGTCATTCTTATTTCCGGTTACGAGGGTGGCACTGGGGCTAGTCCTCTATCCTCTATAAAGCATGCCGGCTTACCTTGGGAGTTAGGGCTCGCAGAAACCCATAACTCTCTTGTCGAGGCAGGGTTGAGAAGTCGCGTTGTCCTGCAAACCGACGGTCAACTCCGGACAGCGCGGGATATCGTTGTTGCGACTATGTTGGGTGCTGAGGAATGGTGTATTGGTACAGGTGCACTAGTTGTTCTCGGCTGTATCATGATGAGAAAGTGTCATTTGAATACTTGCCCCGTGGGGATCGCCACCCAAAACCCCGAACTAAGGAAACGGTTCCAGGGTCAGCCTCAACACCTTATCAATTACTTTATCTTACTAGCAGAAGAGATTCGCGAAATTCTGGCTCAACTGGGTGTCTCTGATATTAAATCCCTGGTTGGTCGCAAGGATCTCCTTTATCGTTTGGAATGTGATCACTGGAAATCTAAGTTATTAGACCTGTCTAGTTTGACTACGTTACCAAATAATCCCTATCAGGAACCTCTTTTAAAGACGAATGATCAGGATCATGAGCTTCAGCAGAGACTTGATAATCGGTTTCTCCTTAAGCACCTGAGTATTCCTATCCGTCAAGAACTTGATTTTGCGTTATCATGTCAAATAACTAACCGCGATCGGAGTGTTGGTACCTTGGTTTCTAGCACTATCGCCAAGCAATATGGATCGAAAGGGCTTTCAAAAAGCCGGATATGTCTCGACTTTACCGGTGCTGCTGGGCAGAGTTTTATGGCCTACGGCATTACAGGTCTAAAAGCACGAGTCGTAGGAGAAGTGAATGACTACTGCGGCAAAGGGCTAAGTGGGGCGGAAATTGTTGTGGTTCCACCTAAGGGATCGCGGTTTGAAACAGAAAGATCGGTTATTTGTGGCAATACTACTTTATACGGTGCTACCTCCGGTTCTCTTTTCGTAAGTGGCCTAGCTGGAGAACGCTTCGCTGTTAGAAACAGTGGTGCTACCGCCGTTGTCGAAGGTGTTGGTGATCATGGCTGTGAATACATGACGGGTGGTGAAGTTCTCGTTCTCGGCTCAACAGGTCGAAATTTTGCAGCGGGTATGAGTGGGGGAGTTGCTTATATTTTTGACGAATGGGGGCAATTCTCAAAGCAAATCAATGCGGAAATGGTTGATTTGGAAGCTCTCGTTGATACCAGTGATATGAGACGAGTTAAGTCTTTAATCGAAGAGCATTTGAAAAAAACCAAGAGTAAAAAAGCTCAAAGAATTTTGGATGATTGGACCTCTTACTCCCAAAGGTTTGTAAGAGTCATGCCGCGAGCTTATCGTGAGGCTTTAGGGTTAGCTCCTATGAAGCAAAAGTACCAATCAAGATCTGTAAAAAGTCCATTGATTGATGGCTTAAGTATCGAAAAAACACTATTGCCACAGGAGGAAGTCTATGGGTGAGGTAGAAGGTTTTCTAAAGTATCGCAGGATGGATCCAAAAAAGCAGGCAGTAGACCTACGTTTGAAACATTTCGATGAGTTTATGGAGCCACTCAATGATCGGGACTTACGCAAACAGGGTGCGCGCTGTATGGACTGCGGTGTTCCCTTTTGTCATCAAGGCTGCCCTTTAGGCAATAATATTCCCGAGTGGAACGACTTGGTATCAAAATCAGATTGGAAAAAGGCTCTCCATAGCCTTCATCAGACGAATAATTTTCCAGAATTTACAGGTCGAGTTTGCCCTGCGCCATGCGAAACCGCCTGTGTTTTAGGAATAAACGAAGATCCTATTTCCATCGAGGCGATTGAAATGGCTATCGCTGACAAGGGATTTGAGTACGGATGGATTGAGCCATTGGTCCCGGAAGCCCGAACTGGATTTACCATTGCGATTGTGGGAAGTGGACCGGCAGGATTAGCCGCGGCTCAACAGTTGAATCGCAAAGGTCATCTTGTGACGGTTTATGAAAGGTCGGACAGACCAGGTGGCCTATTAATGTATGGGATTCCTGACTTTAAGCTTGCAAAAGATAAAGTTCTTCGTCGCGTTGACCAGCTCAAGGCTGAAGGAATAACTTTTGTTTTGAATACCGAAATTGGAGTCGACGTTACCATGGCGGAATTAGAAGCTGACTTCGATCGTGTCCTCGTGGCATCGGGCGCTTCGAAGCCTCGGGATATCGCCATACCAGGTCGCTCGCTCACTGGAATTCACTTTGCCGACGATATCCTTCGTATGGCTACAAAGTACAAGTTTAATGATTCTGACTCTAATAATAGAGTCACAGCAAGGGGAAAACATGTCATCGTTATCGGTGGTGGAGATACAGGTTCTGATTGTTTGGGGACATCCTTAAGACAGGGAGCCAAATCAGTAACTCAATTTGAAATCATGCCGATGCCTGTAGATTTAGGGCGGTTTCCTAGAGCTCCTGAAAGACCAGAAGTCTCACCTTGGCCAGCTTGGACAATGATGCTTAGAACATCTACCTCTCAGCAAGAGGGTGGAAAACGAGAATGGGCAGTACTAACCAAGAAATTTATTGGTGATGAGAATGGTACCATTAAAGCTATGGAAACAGTAGATGTGGAATGGCAAGAAGACGAGTCAGGAAAAAAGCATATGGTCCCTATGGAAGGTAGTGAAAGGACTTGGCCTTGCGATTTGGCTTTGATCGCTGTTGGCTTTGAAGGGATAGACAAAGACTTTTCGTTAGCTATCACAGATAGAGGGCAGATTCAGACTAAAGAAAATGCTTTCGAAACATCCAGTAAAAAAGTGTTTGCGGCGGGTGATGCAAGGCGAGGCCAATCATTAGTGGTTTGGGCTATTGCTGAGGGGCGCCAAGCTGCTGAGGCCATTCATTCCAGTTTGCAGGTCTAAAAATCCTTCAAGGAAACGACTTGTTAAACAGTACCTAAATAATTCTCGAATAAAAAAGAAGGCCAGCTCTCATGCTGGCCTATTAATGGGATCACGTTATTCATTAACCTAGGTTTTGAACAAGCCCAAGAGCTGTTTGAGGAAATGTGTTCGCCTGTGTTAGCACAGCGGCACCTGCCTGCTGGAGAATATTCTCCGAGGTAAATCGGGCAGTCTCGCTTGCAAAATCGGTATCTTCGATTCTACTTCGTGCAGCGGATAGGTTTTCGACCTGAACACCTAAGCTATTAATGGTCGATCCTAGCCGGTTTTGAATCGAACCAAGGTAGGCCCTATAGTCGCTGACTTTTACGATGGCATCGTCCAAACGCATAATGCTGTTTTGAGCGATTTGTTTGTTGTTAACTCGTGCTCCTTCTTCGGCACGGCCAATGTCGAGGCTACCCTCGCCTTCAGTGAAAGCGTTTAGGTTGGCAAAGTCGATTTTGATGATGTTGACTTGATTCCTCTCGCTGATATCGTCGACACCTTCATAGTAGTCTTTTGAAACTTGAATCTCCAGGGGAAAGGTTCCGTCCTGGTTCGCCAACTCCTCAGGAATGTCAGCATTACCAACTAGTAAGCGCGTACCATTGAACTCCACCGAGTTAGCAATACGGTCAATCTCGTCTTTAAGTGCAACGAATTCCTTATCAAGAAATTCGCGTTCGGTGCGACCCACGGTGTCACTTGCTGCCTGCACGGCAAGTTCTCTTAGCCTGGTCAGCATCGATGTGGTTTCGACCAGTCCCCCCTCCGCGGTTTGAACGAGCGATACGCCATCGTTTGCGTTGCGGCGAGCTTGAGTCAACGATCTGACGTCTGCATTAAGGTTTGATGAAATAGCCAGACCCGCGGCATCATCTGCAGCCTTATTGATACGTTTACCTGAAGCTAGCTTGTTTGAAGAGTCTGATACTGCAGCGGTTGACTGTTCTAGTCTACGCTGTGCATTGATTGACGCTACATTGGTCCTTATTCTTAGACCCATTCGTGACCTCCTGTCTTTGGCTCATGCCTATATCATCCTAGTGACTTCAAGGATCTTTTCGCCTAACTGCTAGCGTCATTTAATCGACACCCGGACTAAGCTCGTAACTATCTAATTTGACAGTTGAAAAAAAAACGCCTCGCTACAGCAAACCT
The DNA here is from genome assembly GCA_013215145.1 of Pseudobacteriovorax sp. GTDB lineage: Bacteria > Bdellovibrionota_B > Oligoflexia > Oligoflexales > Oligoflexaceae > DT-89. The sequence goes on along the minus strand of JABSRP010000010.1, from coordinate 190,992 downwards.
TACGGTAGGAAAAAAATGCCTATCTATTTAAAATGATTACGGTTTTTGAACCAAATCCGATAAGTTAAAATGGCTGTGTTTTGTCAGCTTGACAACGTGTCAGTGGTTGAAAGACCTCTGTGGTAGATGATGACTTGGAAAGGGTAAAACCTGGGGAAAGATCAAATCCGAAGAACAGCGCTCAGTCCATAGGTGATCCCATAGATTGAGGTGGCGCCATTTGTTTTCTCAAACTGCAGAAGCCCGTATTCTAATCCAAGAGTGGCCCCAACACTAAATCCCATACTTGTGTTGAATAAATACTCTCCGGAAATACTAAGCCTGTAACCTGAGCCTAGAGATGCCGGGGACGAGATGAGTGTTCCATCAGAGCGTATCAAGTACCGGCGCTGAAGTTCGCCATCGACAAACCCATCGATGTGAAGGGTTCCTTTGGTGTAGCCGTAGCCTGAAAATTTGCGAAGTACTGAGATTTCACTTGTGATTCCATTTAGGTGCATGCTGGCGCGGCTTTGTCCTTTCGTCGCATCTTCACCGGGATTTCCTACCTGAAGGTTGAATATTCCCCCACCAGCGCTAATGAGTTGACCGCGATATTGCCAGACCGCGGTCAAAACTGTACGAAACTCTCTGATTGAGCCGCCTGTGAAAATACCCGAGATGGGTCTTTCGTCATCATAAATGCCAGCTTGTGGCGTCTCAGGCAACGATTCAGGGTCTGATAAATTTAGGTTGAGGCTGCCCGTTTTGAACCCAAAACTGAAATGAAAGTTTTCCCCCAGATGCAGTTGCGGCTTTGGAGGCGACGGGGTCAACTTTGTGGGACTCCCTCCTTCCGCATTGAGCGTAGCGAAAGACTCAGTATTTATAATCAAATTTGCTAGTAGAAACAGGATTAAATTCTTCATGTCAGGATTATCGGTGTAGAGTATCTTCGCTTGAGTCTAATTTTCGGAGTTAGAAAGTCAGCGAAGAGTCGCTTAGGGATTAATTTATCCCTGAATGTCTGCTATGTCTGTCTCTGGGCAAATGGAAGGGCAAATCATATGAACGAAGAACCTGTAGGTATCCATAAATCCAATAGTAAAGCGATTATTGTGGGTATTGTGCTAAACAGTGAAGATTCGGAAAAAGTTCAAGAGGACCTTGACGAGTTACAGTCGCTTCTTGAAACCCTAGGTGTTCCCGTCGAAGCAAGAGTCTGCCAAAAGCGTCACAAACTGATCGCTAAAACGTTGCTCGGTACCGGAAAAGTTGAGGAAATCAAGGAGGTTGCGGAGTCTACATGCGCCGACCTCATCGTTTTTGATCGCCCTTTATCCCCCCCGCAGACACGTAACCTTGAGGCCATGACTGGTTTAACCGTTATGGATCGAACTGGCATTATTTTAGAGATCTTTTCGCAGCATGCCCGTTCGAATCAAGCGAAAACTCAGGTCGAGATTGCTCGCTTAGAGTATTTGCTACCCAGATTAACCGGTGCCTGGACTCATTTTCAGCGTCAGACAGGCGGCGGTGTTCGCTCACGAGGGATGGGTGAGAAGCAGATTGAGGTCGATCGGCGCCGTGCAAGAGAACGGATCGCCCGACTACAAAAGCAGTTGGAGACGATTCGCAAAGAAAAACAGGTGCAAAGAAAATCGCGCTCAAACGAGTTGAAAGTGGCGATCGTTGGCTATACCAACAGTGGGAAAACCACTCTGATGAAGCGACTGACTCGTTCGGAAGTTGCTGGAAAAGATGAGTTGTTTGCTACTTTAGATACCAACATCAAAACGATCGACCCGACTACTAGACCAAAACTGTTGATCAGTGACACGGTTGGCTTCATCAAAAACCTACCTCATGCGTTAGTTGAATCGTTTAAGTCCACCCTAGACGAGGTTGGTGATTCGGATCTCCTATTACATGTGGTTGATGTGAGCTATCACAGTTACGAAGAGCATATCGAAATTACGCAAAAGGTATTGAACGAAATCGGAGCTGGGGAGGTGCCTCAGATTATGGTCTTCAATAAAGTAGATTTACTGAAAGATCAGATACTGCCCCGCGTCTTGAAAGCGGCTTACCCCGGGTCTGTGGCGATCAGCGCCAACGACAGTGATTGTATCCTAACTCTAAGAGATCGCATCTATGATTTCTTTAAAAGTAATCTGGTCTCTTATCGGCTTGAGGTGCCCGTAAACGAACAGTCGACCCTGTCCAAGGTGTATAAAAACTGTTTGATCGTTGAAAGCGATTACGAAGCCGATGGAATTATCGTATTCGAAGTCAAATCTACTGGGGCAACCATGGCTAAGCTAAGACGGTTTGTCGTTTCGGTAAATGAATCCTAATTATATCATTAAACTGGAGTAAACACTTGAATGCAACTGTAACAACGGATCAAAAAAACCTAAGCTCTTCATTGAGTCAAGAGGTGGAAAAATTAACTGTCTCTGCTCAGGAGGCCTTATCTCAACTACAGAATAACCAGGTAGAAGATGGAAGGTTTACAGGTTGGTATAACTTTCCAAAGCGAAAGGGCTTTGCCCTCGCAGATGAGATCAGCTCTTACGTCGATTCTATAGACTTTGCCTATGACCTCGTGGTTGTTATTGGTATTGGTGGCTCGTATTTGGGAACTAAGGCGGTGGTCGAAGCGACCAAGCATACTTACCAAGGCATCGTTCCTGGTACCAAACCTCTGGTTGTATATTTGGGGCATCATCTTTCCGAGGCGGAAATGATTGAGACTCTAGATTTAATCGGAACGCGGTCTCCTGTGGTCGACGTTATCAGTAAATCTGGTACCACCACGGAACCATCCATAGCTTTTCGTTTGGTAAAACAATCATTGGAAGCCCGTTACGGCAAAAAGGAAGCCAATAAGAGGATCATTGCAACTACGGATCCTGAGAATGGTGCTTTGCTTAAGCTGGCTAAGAAAGTTGGATATCAGACGTTTGCGGTTCCCACAGATATTGGTGGCAGATATTCGGTGCTATCTGCAGTAGGTCTTGTTCCTCTTGCGCTGGCTGGAGTGAATATCCGCCAACTGTTGGAAGGGGCTGACAGTATCTTTACAGAGTTGGAGACGGAAGCCTTAGCTAAGCCATGCCTCGATTATGCGTCATTTCGTGTCGCTGCTTATCAATCTGGAAAGAAAATCGAAGTTTTGGCCTATGCAAATCCAAAGTTAATGTATTTCGTAGAATGGTGGAAACAGCTATTTGGAGAGTCCGAAGGCAAGGGAGGTATTGGACTTTTCCCTACAGGCTTGGGGATCACCACTGACCTGCACTCTCTCGGTCAATTCCTACAGGAGGGCGATCGTTGTATGATCGAGACATTTTTGTCGTTCGATGAACAGCCCTATTCGGTGGGTGGCATTGACAAAGTCCTACGCGTCCCTGCAACAGAAGACGAAGATGGTTTGGGTTACCTCGAGTCCAAACGGGTTGAAGTGGTAAACCAAGCAGCTGTTGAAGCGACTCAAATAGCTCACTCTGATGGCGGTGTTCCTAACGTATCCTTAACGTTTCCTGTGCTTGATGAACGAGGCATTGGACAGATGTTTGCGTTTTTTGAAACCGCTTGTGCCGTTAGTTGTTTGCTGATGAAAGTGAATCCTTTTGATCAGCCTGGAGTGGAAGCTTACAAAAAAAATCTTTTTGCGATTATGGGACGGCCTGGGTACGAGGATCTACAAAAAGAGCTTATGAATCGGTAGGTGGCGCAATACTTGAAATAATTTTGGCTGTGAGACCCCATATCAAATGGGTCTCGTAGCGGTACAGAGATGAGGTGCGCTGAATCCGAAAAAGGCTAAACGAGATCGTCTCGCAGAAATCTTGCGTGAGCTGATGAAGTGGGACCTGAATAATCTTGGCAACTTCATCAGTTGAGGCCTTGAAATCTTGCTGATCCTCGCTACTCAACCCTAAAATTGGTACGACAGCGTGCCCTTGTAGGGATGTTTCCGTTTTAAACTGGCCTACCACGTCAATGACATCCGTATTGGCCGCGATCTCTTCATGGGCCTCTCTTAGAGCCGTATCCACCGGACTGCGATCATAAGTCTCCCGATGGCCTCCCGGCAGTCCTATCTGTCCCTTGTGAGTGCTAACGGTACGACTTCGCTTTGTAAGAACTAGCTTCGGAGGATTATGTTTCGAAGTTAAAATTAGAAAAAGTACTGCTGACATGCGCGTGCCTTGCCACCCGTCCCAAGATTGAGGTACGGGAAGGAGATTGGCAAGCCAGGGGTCGATGTTTGGATCATTGCGACTCATACCGGAAGTGTAGCAAGGTAGTAAACCCCGGTCCACTTTCAAATATCTAGGATTTCACCAGGGTTAGTCGTTTGCGTGGCTCAGCTTTGACCTCTGTTTTGGTCAGCCTTTGCACGGCCTCTTCAAGAGCTTCCATGAATTTTTGGTTTTCCCAAACAGCCTGCTCCACGGTCTCTCGCCCGAAGGATTCCCAAGCATCTCGTAAGATCCGGTCCGCAAAAGAGACCTGCTGAAGTACGGAGTGTTTTACCTTACTTTCGAACTCTGCGAGGTCAATCGGCTCGCGCTCTAAGTTTTTCACTAAGTATTCTGACGAGGAGAGCTTCCAAAAGATGTCGCCTACTTTGCGAAAGCGCCAAGCGCTTGGATGGTCTTTTCGCCATTGTATCTCGTACTGACTATCGCCTTGGGTGCTAGGCATGCGCCAATACAGCTTGTTATCGATGCATCCGAAATTCATAAATTTTAACAACTGGTCCATTTTCAACTCCACGACAACTGGGACAGCAACAACAGGATTCCACCGATGAACAAGCAATTTCTGTGACAATGATAGCGTTAGTAATTACAGGGTGTTATGATGTAAGTATGGGCGATGTGCGTCAGGATATTGACAGGTGATCAAAAAAAATCGTGGGTCCTCAGCTTGTCCTCATGATGTTAGTATTATCTGTGGCAGAACTATTTTTCGATATGCCTTTCTAAGGTGGTGATTCATGAGGCTTCTTTCTTCAACACTAGCAATACTCTCCCTTCTTGTCCTATCTGATATGGGGCGTGCGCAAGAGTCGGGATCTCAGAAAACCTCGGAAGAGGCGAAAAAAGGCGGTGAACCTGGATGGACTGCACCGAAAAAGAGAGTTTTTCCTGAGTCTGAGATTGCTAAAACCTGTCGGACTTACGAAGGAAAGTTTATCAGTTACTATAGCCGCGTTTACAAAGTTGAAGGGTGTAAACGTCGGGAGTTAGTTGGGATAAAGCTGGAAGAAATTGGTCGGAAAAAGGTACGCATTGTTCCCGTTGAGAATGATGTGATTGCCCAGTTGTCTTCGGGAAAAGACCTCGAATCCAAAAAGGTCAGTCGTGATTGTCGTAAGCTGAATGGTCGCTACTTCATCTCTCCGGGCGACTCTATGTATGTCATGGAAGCCTGTAAGCTCCGTGAGTTCGCTGATTTCGAGACCTATGAGAATCACGCTAAGAAAAATCGCCGAAAAAGACCCATCTTAGAGCTAAGCTCTGATGAATTTGCTGTCTATCAAAAAGGAGACGTGATTCCATCGATTTTGGATGAGGACTATTCTAGGGATAGAGTGGTAGAGACCGAAGTTGATGTGATCCCATTGTCAGAGGCTTGCCGGGGACTAAACGGAAACTATGTGGCTTACTTTTCCAGAGTTTATAAAATCGAGAACTGTCGAAAGCGCGAGGTTTTAGATCACTCGAAGCTTTCGAAGCGTAGGTTTCTCGAGCTACGCTCTGAGCAATGGATTTCCATTCCAGACGGAAAAAGTCTTTAAACCTCTATAGGGTTTTGAAGAATGTCCTTTAGCCTTAAATTCATAAATGTTTTTGATACCCAAAACGTCTCGGCTAGCTGGGCCACCACATCTTTTGCCACGTTTACGGTGGCGATTTCTCGTCGCAAGAGGTGACTGGGCGTTAACAGTTTTGCCGCAAACAGATTAGCATGTACGTCTTCAATGGTGCTGCGATAGTCCCCTAATTCGTTAGGTAACTCCAACCCAGCTTCTTTGAAAAAATACGATGCCATGGCTTTTGCAATTTTGAATCGGATAAAAGGACGCATTTTTATATCAGTTGGGTATTCAATGGAAAGCCCGGATTCGCTTTGAATTGTCTTGATAGTAGCCGTTCGGGTCTCCTCAGCATTGGCGTCAAATGGCTTCATTTTTAGGTTGGGATAGGCACCTATGATTTCGGGAAGATACAATGGCGCTTCGTGGAAATCTATTTTCTGGTGTATTTGCCCGACAATGCGATCAATGGCAATGTGGTTGACGTCAAAAAAGGTCCGAAATTCGGATTCTTTTTCTCGTGTCCAGGTGTTGGCGAATTTGCGATAGAATTCTTTTTTTGCGGTATCGAAAAGACTGGAATCCAGATGAAATGTCCCATATCCGCTATACTCTTGAAACGCTTCCCAATCACTCATATCGCCGCTGGCGACGTCGACGATAAGTTTTTCGTCCACTCCTAGGTGACTCGCAATCGACTTCATCGCTTGGATGGAGCGAATATTTTTCTTTCCCTTTTTCCAATGACTACAATCGGCAGGGTCAAACCCTAGGATCTGTCCCACGTCTTGATCGATGACACGAATGCCACCAAATTTATGATCCAGTACTTTTCGACAGAACTGAAACAGACTGGCTGAATTTGGATACTTAACCACAGACTCTTTATTCATGAGTTACCATGACCTCCTGGAGGTACATTTGCTGGAATAAAGACCCATAGGCTACAGAGAGACTGAACCGGGAGGTGTTGCTGCCAGCAATTCTGAAAAAACCAAAACTTCTCTTTGTGTTTTTGTAGCACCATATACATGGTCGGTCAATCTTGAGCTTAAAAAAATTCCAATAAATCCTTTGACGTATCTATATCGGTGGCTCATTTCGTTCGCTAAAAACGTCGTTTAGCCATTATATAGGTTTTTCTGGTCCAAATTTGCCCATGCAAATGTAGGACAATGCTAGGGAGCGGGGAATCTGTTTCAAAGGAGAGCGGCATGTCGCCTATCATTGCCATAGCCGGTATCGGATTTAGTCTATATTTCGTTTTCACAAACCCTTCTAGTGGTTTTCAGGGCTATCTTGATAAACCCTCTCTAATACTGCTCGGCATCATGCCCCCAAGTGTTATGCTTTTGTCGCATACCTTGCGCGACTTTTACGTAGGGTTTGTGACATTGTTGCGATCTCTGTTCGCTGGCAAGAAGCAGGAGAAAGAGGTTATTAATGTTTTGACACGCTCATCCCAGCTAGTCCGGGCAGAGGGAATTGGAGCTCTAATGAAAGTACGTAATCAAATTCGCTACGACCTCTTATGGGAAGGCCTTTCCCTGATTCTCAACGACTTTACCACCGAAGAAATTAGGCACAACTTGCAGAATAAAATCAGTTCGAAGCAAATGCGCATGAGTTTGGCTTCAAATCTGTTTGAAAATATGGCCAAAGTTAGCCCTGGGGTAGGGATGATTGGAACCATCTTGGGGTTGATCGCGATGATGCTTAACCTTACCGATCCATCGCAAATTGGAGGTTGTATGGCTCTTGCTATGATTACGACTCTTTATGGGTTGATGCTTGGAATTCTGGTTTATGCCCCTTGTTCGGAAAAAATTTCCTTAGAGGCTGAGCGAAGCCTAGAAATTGATTTGATGGTGCTTGAGGGGGTTATCAGTCTTAAAGGCAAGAAATCCTCGGTTCACATGAAAGACATTATGAGCACATATTCGCATGGAAAGTCCAAAACTGCTGCACCTACTCGAAAGGCTAGGTAAACTATGTCGGGTCAGATGGAACTGACAAAACCAAAAACGAAAAAAAGCGAAGCTCTTTGGGTGATGACATTTGCCGACCTGAGCTTCATACTCATGTGCTTCTTTGCTCTCCAAATCTCGTTTTCCAAGCCTAACAAACAACAGTTTGATAACGTGATCCATGGCATGGTGGAAACGCCCAAGTTTCAAGCCAAACCTGATCACTCCATGAAAGAGCTTGCTCAAAAAATTGAGGAAAAAATCAAAGAAAAGAAAATTGACAAGACGGCACAAGTCAAACTTGATGCTGACGGAGTCGCCATCGAATTTGGTGATAATATGCTGTTTCGGACAGGTTCGGCGAAGGTCAGTCGGAAGACATTGAAGACTGCTGAAAGTATTATGGATATCATCGCCCAGGCTAGCACGCGCTACAAAGTCACCATCGAAGGGCATACCGATGATACGCCACTGAGAGGACACAAATTATACAAGTCGAACTGGGATCTTAGCGCTGCCAGAGCAATAAGTCTTCTAAATTATTTTGGAAAAAAATCAGTGCCAAGTGATAAAATGCGTGTTGTCGCATACGGTTCCACCAAACCGAAAATCGACCCTGAGGGTTTGCGAGGACAAATGTTGCGTCAGGCCCGGTCAGCCAACCGCAGGGTAGTGATTAGGATCGAATAGTTTCCCTCCCCATTGTACTTATAACAGTCTAATATTACTAAATGTATCATTTGTCGTGGTAACTATAGAGGCTTTTTTTACAAAGTTGCTCTGACTACCCGTCGCTTGACACTTTTCATATCTGCCTTATGGTTATATAGGCAGGCGTGTTTGGTTCCGTCGAGGCCAGCGCTAAGCCGTGAAATTTTGGGCGTTTGCGTTTGTTGCTTTTGATTACCAAGTTGGATGTTACGTAGGATGGAATTTATGAAACCTGTCGAGAGACAAATACCAACATTATCTCAATCCGAAAACGATTCGGGGGTGGCAGTCAGTGAAAAAGTCGTCGCCAAGAAACCCCCATTATATGTGGTTTTATTATTGAATGATGACTACACACCCATGGAGTTTGTTGTATCGATACTTGAACGTCATTTTGATAAAGATCACGCCGCCGCAACAGACATTATGCTAAAAGTACATAATGACGGCCAGGCACCCTGTGGTGTCTACCCCTACGAGATTGCGGAAACTAAAGTTGCTGCTGTGACTGATGAAGCCCGTCAGCAAGGATTTCCATTACAGTGCACAATGGAGAAGGAATAAGGAGAAGGCTTATGTTGAGTCCCGATTTAGAAGTAAGTTTAAACCTTGCATTGAGTGAAGCCTCACGGCGAGGCCACAAATACGTCACGGTCGAGCACATCCTTTACGCCCTGCTGCATAACGTAACAGCTAAAGAGGCAATAGAGGCTTGTGGTGGTAGTGTCGATACCGTTCGTGGTGACTTAGAGACATTCTTTGCTGAGCACATTGACGGAAAAAATCTAGAGCAGGGACAGCTGCCTCAGCCTACCATTGGGTTTCAAAGAGTGATTCAAAGAGCCGCTCAACATGTTCAAGCGAGTGGTAAGGAAAAGATACAAGGATCCAACGTTCTCGTGGCTATTTTTGCCGAGAAGGACTCATTCGCAGTCTTTTATCTAGAAAAAGAAAAGATAACAAGGCTAGATGTGATTCAATATATCTCTCACGGAATCACTAAAGATGCAGAACAGAGTTCAGGAGAACAGCAAGATACTGGTTACCTTCCCGAAGGCAATGAAGAAGAAGCTCCGTCCGAGTCTTCCGCTTTAGGAAAATACACGGTAGATCTTTGCGAAAAGGCTAGGCAAGGAAAGATCGATCCTTTGATCGGTCGGGACTTTGAATTGGATCGGATCATGCAGATCTTATCTCGGCGGCGCAAAAATAACCCTCTATGCGTAGGCGACGCTGGTGTTGGAAAGACCGCATTAGCAGAGGGTCTAGCCATCCGTGTGGTGGAAAATAAGGTCCCGGACTCCCTGAAAGGGATTCAGATTTTTGCCCTCGATATGGGAGCACTTGTGGCTGGCTCCAAATTCCGAGGAGACTTCGAACAGAGACTCAAGGGCGTTGTCAAAGAGCTACAAAAGTTTGACAAGCATATCCTTTTTATTGATGAGATCCACACTATCATCGGAGCTGGATCCGTGGGGGGCGGAGCACTTGATGCGTCGAACATCTTAAAACCGGCCCTTGCATCTGGTGAATTACGTTGCATGGGATCCACCACATTTAAGGAATATCGAGGTCACTTTGAATCGGACCATGCTTTGACCAGACGATTCCAAAAAGTGGATATTCTTGAGCCCTCGGTCATAGATACCATCAAAATCATCAAAGGGCTGAAAGATCGCTATGAAGACTTTCATAACGTGAAATATTCGTCAGGTGCCGTCAAGGCTGCTGTGGAGCTCTCGGCTCGGCATATTACCGATCGTAAGCTTCCTGACAAGGCTATCGATGTCATCGATGAGGTAGCGGCAGCAGTCTCACTGAAGGGCTTGAACACGGACAAAAGAAAGACCATCTCAGTTGATATGGTTCAGGCAACGATTGCAAAAATCGCTAGAATTCCTGTGCAGAAGGTTAGTCAAACCGATCGGGATTCCTTGCAGCAACTTGAGCAGAAACTCAAAGGCAAGGTATTTGGGCAGGATGATGCCGTTGGAGCTTTAGCTAATGCTATAAAAATGTCTCGCTCCGGTCTTGGTGAAGAGGATAAACCCATCGGTAGCTTCTTATTTTCTGGCCCAACGGGTGTCGGAAAAACTGAAGTTGCCAATCAGTTAGCGAAGACCCTAGGCATTGAATTGATTCGCTTTGATATGAGTGAATACATGGAACGGCATTCGGTCTCTCGCTTGATCGGAGCGCCTCCTGGATATGTGGGTTATGATCAAGGTGGTTTGCTAACAGACGCTGTCAATAAAACGCCACACGCTGTCATCCTGCTGGATGAAATCGAAAAAGCTCATCCTGAAATGCAGAATATTCTCTTGCAGGTGATGGATCATGGTACCTTGACCGATAACAACGGTCGTCAGGCAGATTTCAGGAATACGATTATTATTATGACAACCAATGCAGGAGCCAAGGAGCTAACAAACCAACGCATCGGTTTTGATAAAGGAACCGTAGCGTCCTTGGACGGTAAAGTCGTATCGAAGGCTGTGAAAGATATGTTTTCACCAGAGTTTAGAAATCGTCTCAACGATATTATAACCTTCGGACCCTTGCCTTTTGACGTCATCCAAATGGTAGTTAGAAAGTTTATCGGTGAAGTGAATGCAAAACTGGCTGACAAACGCGTGAGTCTGGAGTTTGACCAAGAGGCTATCAACTGGATAGCAGAAAATGGATATGAGGAGGCCTATGGGGCTCGACCGATCAAAAGATTGATCGAAGATTCTGTTAAAAAACCTTTGGCTGACGAACTCCTCTTCGGCACGCTAACAAAAGGTGGTCTGGTAAAGGTAACGGTGGCGGAAGACAAATTATCTTTTGCGTTTCCGAAGGACGATTAGTCCGCCAAAATTCGCTAGAGAATCTTTTGCAAACAAGGTAAAACTCCTGTCGAACGCCCTTGTGCGTCTAGACAGGAGTTTTTTATGCAGAAGCCGATTATATTATCAGGTATCCAACCTACAGCCAAATTGACTCTCGGTAACTATTTGGGAGCCGTCAAAAACTGGGTAAAACTACAAAATGAATATCTCTGCTATTACATGGCTGTTGATCAGCATGCCATTACGGTTAAGCAAGACCCTGTTCAACTACGGCAAAATACACTATTTGCTGTAGCGACTTATCTTGCTAGTGGGGTGGATCCCAAGACCTCTCATATTTTTGTTCAGTCACATGTCCCGCAGCACACGCAATTGGCCTGGATCCTCAATTGCTTTGGCTATATGGGTGAACTCAATCGGATGACCCAATTCAAAGATAAATCACAGAGCAGTGGTAAGAATATTAGGGTGGGGTTGTTCACCTACCCTTTGCTTATGGCAGCTGATATTCTGCTATATGATACTGATTTGGTGCCCGTTGGTGACGATCAAAAGCAGCACGTTGAACTCACTCGAGACATCGCTCAGCGACTCTGTGGACTTTTTGGTGACGATACTGTTAAAGAGCCGAAACCTTATATTACCGGACCTGGAGCTCGCGTGATGGATTTATTGAGTCCCGATCGTAAAATGAGCAAGAGTGCCGAAAATGAGAAAGGTACGATTTTCTTGGCCGATACGAGTAAGCAAGTAGAAAAGAAATTCAAGCAGGCCGTCACAGACTCGGGGACAGAAGTTTCCTATTCTGAAGATAAACTAGGTGTGAGAAATTTGATCGATATCCAATCGGCAATTACTGGCCGCTCTCCTGATGAGATCGTATCTTCCTACGAAGGGAAGATGTATGGGCACCTAAAAGTAGAGACGGCCGCGATTGTAAACGAAGAACTTGCGCCGATTCGAGCAGAGACTGAACGATACTTGAACGATCCAGGTGAACTTGAGAATATTTTGAAACAGGGTGCAGAAAAAGCAAGAGAGCACGCCTCTAAAACCATCGAGAGAATCTATCGAAAAGTTGGATTTCATATTTAGTTAGTTAAGACGAGGGCGAAGCGTGGAATTTCGGGAGCTAGCAGAGCATTTGTTGATGGCCAACACTCTTGAGCAAAAACTCAAGATGCCCGAGATTTTGACCGATCATAATCCAAATTCGCAGCTAGTGATTCCGGAGTTTCCTGAAAGGCCGGATAATCTCTCTATCCGTCATGCCAAACAAAAAAAAGATTTTCCCTCGTTGACCCAAATGAAATCGGACTCTGGCCGTGGCCAAGTCCTTCATTTTTTTGCCAATCACGAGTTACTAGCCATCGAGCTGATGGCTCTCGCCTTGCTTAAGTTTCCCAATGCAGACAAGAAGTTTAGACGAAGTATTGTTGCTACTATAGGGGAAGAGCAAGAGCACCTTAGACTCTATCAGCAGCGGATGGAAGAGCTAGGTGTCGGGTTTGGTGATGTACCGATTAGTCGCTATTTTTGGGATTGCCTTTCGCACATGTCTCAGCCCATTGACTATGTGGTAGGCATGAGCATGACGTTTGAGCAGGCTAATTTAGACTTTAGCTTGCATTATCGTAACTTGATGATTCAGCTTGGAGATGAGATCACCGCAGCAATTTTACAAAGAGTTTATGAAGAGGAAATTGGTCACTTAAAGAGCGGTGTCTCTTGGTTTGAGTCTTGGAGGGATCCAAATCTTAGTCAGTGGCAATCCTATACTGGCGCTTTAGTACGCTCTTATCCGTTGTCTGCGGTAAGAGCAAAAGGTATCGGCTTTGATCGGAAAGGGCGCAAACAAGCCGGATTAGAAGATGACTTTCTAGAGCAACTAGGTCTGTTTGCTGCTCCTAAGGGCCGCGACCCATTGCTCTACTGGTACAATGCCGACGCCGAATTAGAACTAGAGCAGCTTCATAAAAATCATCCCTATCACCAGCACCCGGGCGTGAAGCTACTCATGTCCGACTTTGAAACACTTCCTGGAATTGTTGCAAATCATGGTGATGTGGTATTGTGTCGCCGAAAACCAAGTCATAGCTTTATTAGAAAGCTTACAAAGCAGTTGGGTCGTAGTCCCTATTACTTAGAGTGGGACGAATCCAATCAGAAGAAATCTCCAGATTTGAAATCTAAGATTTTTCGTGGTTTACACCCTTGGGCTTGGACTCCAAGTGCGATGTTGCTTCAGAATCAATTGGATCACCACCCCAGATTTTCCCGCATCGATCCTCCCAAAGAGGCGTTAAATAAATGGTTTCGAAAAACCTCAGTAGTGGACTTAAGGCGAGAGTTACGAAAGACAGAAACCTTTGATCACAATTGGTTTTCTCCCGAGGAGTTGGATGGGCGCATTGTTTCGACCTGGGAAGATTTGCATGCTTATGCCGAAACTATCCGTACCCAATTTGGACTTCCCATTGTGGCAAAGTCCATGTTTGGATTTTCTGGTTCGGGTATGAGTCGGATCTACCTCGAAAAGGGATTTCCTCGCCAGCAGGAAGGTTGGATAAAAAATCAATTAAAATCCCACGGAATGCTACTTGTGGAGCCATACTTTCATAGGGAGTACGATCTTTCTGTAGTATGGCAGACAGCAGACAGCCGCTTGGGCCTAAATGTTTTCTTAACAGACAAAAACGGCCAGTTTCGTGGTATGAAGCTTGGGCCTTTGGCGGAAAAGTTTCATCGAGATGACAGGCGAACATTCCTAAGCCAAGAAGAGTCTTCAAATCTCCCCACAGCCCTCACGGATTTATCGAATAGTGTAAGACAGATTTTACTCAAAGATGGCTTGTCTGGGCCCATCGGACTTGACTATTTTGTATACCGGTGGCCATATGATAACAAACTATACGTTCGTTTGGTAGGCGAGGTAAATGCTCGCATGACAATGGGACATATTGGTCATAAGCTCGACATAGATGTGGCGCGCGGCCGAACAGGGTATTGGCTGTTCTTTGGGATTAGAGAAGTGCAAAAACATGGCTTTCTATCTATGGGAGCGTTTCGGTCAAAACTTCTATCAATAACTAGGAATAGTGAAGATATTGTTTTTACCAACGACCCCGATCAAGCTAAAGGTGCTTTATCGGTTCTCATATTTAGCTCAGAACTCATCAGTTGGTTACGTAAAAATTTTAAATTGGAATTGCAATGAAACAAATGAATTGGATCGAGATTGGTAGCGAAGATCCGAGAAAGCATCATGCTAAAGATACCCTATTGATTGTTTTACACAGTGGACCAAATGAAGAGCATAGCAAATGGGTTGATGAACTTGAGACCAAGGCGATCCCTGTTATGGAAAAGCGGCTTGAATACATCAAAGCCTATTGCGGCTTTGCAAATGATAAAAGTGCTCCTTTTGCCATTATCAGATGGTTGAAAGATGGAAATGGAACGTTTGAGCGTCGCTGGCTGCTAGGCCATTTTATTAAGAGAATTCGTACTCAGTTCGAATCGATAAAAAAGCTCGCGGTGGTGATCGCTAACGATACGCCGAGTAAGCTTGATATTGCAATGGCCGAAGATATTTATTCATCTATTTGTAACCATTTATTCGATAGTCTCAAAATCAAGTCATGTGACATTCTAGTTCGAGATATCAAGCAAATCGAAAAAAAAGATCCCTACTTCAGAGATAGGTTTTCTTACAACTTAAACTATAGATTTTGGATTAACGAAAATCCTGACATTCGTACCAGTATTAAAATCGGCGAAGATCTCAAGAGTTTTGCGATGCAGCATAGCTGTGATTTTCAGGAAATGACCGAATCGGAATTACAAAAAGAGGGTATGAATCTTATTTTGGCGGTCGGTGGGGCGAGTGAGATTTCACCCCCAAGATGCTTCCTCCTTAGTAAAAATCTTAAAGAAGGATCTCAGCCATTGATGCTGGTCGGAAAGGGTATTACCTTCGATACGGGAGGAATAAATGTTAAACCTTTCGAATCCTTTGTCAACTGTATGCGCAATGATATGGGTGGAGCTTCTTTAATGGCCAACCTATTTATGGCGTTAGTGGCAACGGGATATGATAAGCCCGTGGCTTTGGTGATTCCGGCCTGCGAGAACCTAGTGGCCCAAAAATCTATGAAACCGGGGGCTATTTATCAGTCACATAAGGGCTTGGATGTCGCCGTGGATCATACTGATGCAGAGGGAAGGTTGATTTTGGCTGATGCACTTTCTTATGGTGAGCAAGTATTTGAGCCTAGCAGTATCTTGTGTGCAGCGACTCTAACGACATCAGCTTTAAGGCAATACTCAGGTTATCAAACACCAGTGCATTTTGCATCGAAATCCGTGAGCAAAAAACTGCAGAAAGCCTGTGAGGCATTTGGTGAACTTATTACGGTGCAAGACTCATTACTACCCTATAAGTGGGCTAATAAGGGGAAAATCTCTCACGTAACAAATATTGGAAGACTCCCTCAAAATGCTGGAATGGGAGGTGGTTCGAATATTGCTGCTCATTTTTTATCAGAGTTCGTAACAAAACCATTCGTGCATTTCGATATTTTTGCGTCTACGTGGAACTGGAGCGGTGACTATCCTGGATCAAATTTTGGTGCAACGGGATCTCTATTCAATAGCTTGTTTCAGGCAATCAGGTATGGATCACTTGATGAGGTTCTAGCCTAAAATTAACAGTAAGATGCCTAACTAGCAGTGCTGAGGACAATTCCTTTCTGCCGGGCTAGTGAGATAAATGCTTCTTTTTCAGCTGCCTTTAGGTAGGCATCCTCGGCAGTAATCTTCCCTTTTTTTACCATTGTAAAAAGGGCTTCATTGAGAAGTATATTCCCTTTCGATTTTTGCGTTTGCATATGATTTTGAATCATATGAGTATTGCTCTCCCGTATCAAACTACTAACCGCTTTGTCGACGATAAGAATTTCTTGAGCGGCGCAACGCCCCCCACCAATCTTTGGAATAAGTGTCTGTGAAACAACTCCCTTTAAAGAGGCAGCTAGCATGACTCTTATTTGTTCCTGTTGATCTGCCGGAAATTGGTCGATGAGACGATCGACGGTAGAAATCGCTGTATTGGTGTGTAAAGTCCCGAATACTAAATGGCCAGTTTCCGCTGTCTCAATAGCAATGGCGACGGTTTCGAGATCACGCATTTCACCGATCATCACAATGTCAGGGTCTTCTCTGAGAGCTGCTCTGAGAGCCTTGGAAAAGCTTTCAGTGTGCTTATGAACTTCTCTCTGGTTGATAATACATGACTGTGGCTGATGAATAAACTCAACTGGATCTTCAATCGTAAGTATGTGTTCCGAACGTGTCTTGTTAATGTGATCAATCATGGCTGCTAACGTGGTCGATTTTCCGCTACCCGTGGGTCCTGTCACCACCACCAAACCTTTGTTGAGGTTGCAAAGGCTTCGGATGGCTGATGGCAGATTCAATTCCTCCATGGTCAGAACTCTGTTCGGAATTTGCCTGAGGACTGCAGCGACTCCATTAATATTTCGAAAGACATTGACTCTAAAACGAGCCAAATTTCTGATCTCGTAGGAGAAGTCTGTATCGTTATTTAAAGCGAACTCTAGGAGATTCTTTTTCGGCATGATAGGTAGGATGAGCTCTTCCATCAGGGCTTCATTAATTGGCTCCTGGTTTAATCTAGTTATGTTGCCGTCGATCCTTAAGATGATAGGTTGCGTTTGGCTAAGATGAAGGTCGCTCGCGTTCTTTTCCACCATAATTTTGAGTAGTTTGTTAATGGGTTGATCTATCCCGCTATCTATGGACTCACCAGGCTGAAAAGCGCCAAAATGAATTTTAAAGGGTTTTTTCAACGGAGCTTTGTCGAAATCTTCCGGGAGTTCCGATCTTGTATCAAAGCTGTTTGACTGCTCAGATACGAAATCACCGGCAACAGGCTCCATTGGAGGGATAGGTGGCCTTGGAGGGGCATGTGAGGCCATTGGCTCACTTGGGTTCGGTACAATTTCGTCGGTATCGTAGTTGTAGGTCTCAAGGGATTCTTGCCCCGCTTTTGGCAAATGATTATCATTAAGGCCAGGAGTGTGGTTTTCCGGCTCATATTCGCTGTCGATAGCGTTTGGATTGAAACTCTGTTCTGGGTTGTCAGTAAAACTATTATCCGGTTGCCCAAGATTTGGATAGTCACTGGCCTCTTGCGCTGGAGTGGGGTTAGACTCGTAAACGTGGCTTTTTTCGCTACTGATCGCATTGGGTGTTGGCTCCGGCTCTTGATCATTTGCCCAAGCGTCACCATCGTCTACGTCAGATATACGAAAACCTCCGGCATCAGAATCAGGTAGGTCGAGTCCGTCGGGAGGTGCGAGGTGTTGCGCAGGGTTTGGTTTTTTCAATTGGTTCCAGATCTGGTTTTGGAGCTGGTTTCCATGAGGCGGTATGAAAACGAATAATGTCGGTTTTGGTTCGAGGCAACAAATTAGCTTCAATTCGCCGAAATTAACAATGGATAATTCACCCTGAATAGGTAACTGTGTATCCTTGGGGGCGTTTGGTAGTAGCGCCTCGATGACTTCGTGCATTTGTTCTGTGTTTATCGAACCAAGCGAGGTCAGACTTTTTTCGTTAGCGTACTGAACCAGCGTTGGAACTTCGTCCACCTCAAGACGTAGGGCTTCGACCTTTTCGGTAATGGCAACTTTAAGAGCTTTTTTAAAAAAATCCATAACCTTGCATCGCTTTCGAAAAAAAACACATGAGTCTAGATAGTTATCGGGTTTAATGGATGCAGCTTTAGCTCCGAATGATAGTCTTAGTGTATTTAAAAATAGTTTGAGTCGATGTGTAGCATACACACTTCTATAAGAGTCGATGGAGGTCTTCATGGCACAAGCACAGTTTAATAGTTTTCGGTCGGTACCAAAAACTGGCGTTATATATGTCATGTCTGAGGCTCAAAGACTGGGCTTTTCCTACGGCAATTCAGAGTGGTCTAATTTAGGACAAGGAGCACCAGAAACCTCTAACCTTTGGGACGACGATACAAGGTTTTCCTCAATTGATGTTTCAGAAATGTCATCGGAGTATGCTCCCGTTGCCGGGCGGATGGATCTACGGCAAGCTATTGCTGATCTCTATAACCAACGCTATCGCTTAGGAAAAAGCTCTAAATATGGCCCAGAGAACATTGCCATTGCCGGTGGAGGGAGAATCGCTCTTACAAGAGTGGCAGCTGCACTAGGACACATAAATTTAGGGCATTTTTTACCGGACTATACCGCCTATGAAGAGCTGTTCGAAGCATTCTACCGGTTTGTTCCGATTCCCATTGTCGTCGATAAAGCGACTGGTTTTAGGATTCAACCAGAGCTGATCTCCAATGAGATACTAAACCGAGGGCTAGGTGCGATTTTACTGTCCAATCCAACCAATCCCACAGGGCAAATGATTGAAAACGAATCGCTGGCCGAAGTGATTGATATTTGTCGTGAAACTCGATGTGCCTCGGTTTTTGATGAGTTCTATTCTCACTATGTTTATGGCAGGGAAAAACCTCTAAGTGCCGCAGAGTTTGTCGATGATGTCAATGACGATCCGGTAGTCATCGTTGATGGATTGACTAAAAATTGGAGATACCCCGGGTTTCGGGTCTCCTGGACGCTGGGCCCTAGAGATATTATTGATAGCATCGCATCTGCAGGTTCGTTTCTCGATGGTGGCGCGTCCCATCCGATGCAAAAAAGAGCTTTATCTATGGTGGGGATAGATGAGGCAGATAAGCAGTTTCATGGGATTCAGAAGCATTTTTCCCAAAAGAAGGATTATTTAGTAGATCGTTTGAAAAAGATGAATTTCGTTTTGCCCGGAGAGCCCAACGGAGGATTCTATTGCTTCGCTTCTCTTGAGAACTTACCTCCGTCCATCAACACGGGAATGGCATTATTTGAGCAACTGCTAGAACGAAAAGTTATCTGTGTCCCAGGTGAGTTTTTTGATATCAATCCTGGTAGACGGCGGCAGCATATCAAATCCAGACTGGAAGGCTTTGTGCGCTTTAGCTTTGGACCAAGCCTTGAAGAGTTGACATTGGGATTAGATCGTTTGGAGAGCCTGCTGAAAAGCTATGCTTGATTTTTACTACTGATCCATTTGGTTACAAGTATTTTTTTCTTTCAGTCTCAAATGCCTGAGAATATCGAATGGTTCTACTTGGTCACCAATATCGAGAAACTCAGCATTGCTGATGGCTGATTGGATCGGTAACGATGGATACAGGTGATCTCTAAAATGATGGATGAACTTTAGGATGCGGAAGGCATCAAACCAGTGCTGAAATTGAGCCCATGCACTGCCAGTTGGACCAGCTCTTTTTTGAGATGCTATCACTTCTTTTTCTAATTCGCTTAACTGACAAAACTTCCAGAGCGTTTTTAATTCGGTTGGGTTTAAATGCTTTTCGAGTGAGGTCAGGCATTGATAGTCCTTTTTTGAATAAACTTGAC
This sequence comes from Pseudobacteriovorax sp., assembly GCA_013215145.1. Taxonomy (GTDB): domain Bacteria; phylum Bdellovibrionota_B; class Oligoflexia; order Oligoflexales; family Oligoflexaceae; genus DT-89. The sequence goes on along the minus strand of JABSRP010000010.1, from coordinate 171,155 downwards.
CGATTGCCTGCAAAAAACGTTTCAGAATCTCGAAAATTTTGGGGTCATAGATATCATAACTATCTCCCTCTCTGCTTTGTTCTTCGATTTTTCCTGTACCCTGCCCCGTTCCAAAGGGCACGCGATTGGAGTAGCGATCTATCAGTTTTATTGGGGAGCCCATTAGGTATTTTATTTTTCCGATTTTTGCGAGTTTGTTGAGTAGATAGAAGTCTTCGCCTGCAGACTTTTTCGGGAATCCATGTGCTTGAGTGTATTTGCCTGCGTGGATGGTAATGGTGCTGCCAATGGTTGGAAACGCATAGAGTGATCCGGCAAATGCCAGTCCTGCCACGTAATATCTCAGCCATATTTCATAGAAGATCGCTGCTTTCCAATGGCTTTCCGCCGTTATCCCTGCTTGATGAACGTGTTCATATTGAAATAACACCGCCGAAATATTTTTATTTAGAGGTAGATCTCGCACTTGATCAAAATAGTCAGTTGGAATTTGTGCATCGCCATCCGTGTTGTGAAGCCAAGGCGAGATCAATCGACCTTCATGAAACAAGGAGGCTCCAATATCATTTCCAATTTTTCGAGCCAGTCCTACACCTTGTTTCTCGGGAAATGCAAAGTCCTCGCAGCGGTTGATAAGCAAAATATCGAAAGTTTCCGCTTCAGCATAGCTAATGTTGTCTGCGATTTGAGAGAACTGAAACTGACGCTTGAGCCAGGCCACTGTTTTTCGATTACTGTCTTTGATCTCTTTTGGACTGCTGTGTTTTTCGTTTATTGTCAGGCAGAGAAGAATCGTTTCCCTCTTTGTCGAGGCTTTTTTTAGGCTTGCTAAGGTGTTTGGTAAAAGTTGATCTTCTCCATAGCAAGGAATCGCTAAAAACCTATCCCAGATTTTATTAGGTAAAAAAGAAGAGATCTGCCGAGATTCCATCTCGGCAGATCGCTCAAAGTATTTTTTATTCAAAAAGTCCTACCCCTACAAACCAAGTACTTGAAGGGCGAGGTCTATTCGTCCGAACGGTGCTGAGACCTGGATTCCTTGCACTGAGTTTCCTAATTCCGTCACCATATCTTGGGCGATGGCGACTCCGACCTTTTTGGCGTCTTCGGGCTCACGAGGCTCGGCCATTTTTTTCATAATTGCGTCCGGAATGACAACTCCTGGGACCTCATTATTCATAAACTGGGCGTTGCGAAAGCTAAGCAATGGCCAAATACCTGCGATAATTGGGATCTTAATATTATGCTTTTCGATATATTCAAGAAATTTGTACAAGGCTTCCAAGTCGAAAACTGGCTGAGTGATGGCCCATTCGGCTCCTGCCTCCACCTTATATTTAAATCGTTTCATTTCGTATTCAAAGTCTTGATGAACGGGGTTTACCCCAACGCCAATGGATATGGCAGTAGGCTCACCTAGAGATCTGCCACCCAGGTCTATTCCTGAGTTGAGCTGATTTGCCATATTTGTAAGCCCAATGGCATCCACATCAAAAACACCAGTAGCATCTGGGTAATCACCAAGTTTTGGTGGATCACCTGTGACCAAAAGAAGGTTACGCAAGCCGATAGCATGAGCTCCCATCAAGTCGGATTGCATACCAAGAAGGTTACGGTCACGGCACGTGTAATGAAGAACTGTTTCGATTCCGACTTTTTGTTCAATCATGACAGCAGTGAGAATAGCGCTCATTCTTGCACTGGCACGAGGACCATCAGGAATATTGATGGCGTCAACCCCAGAATCGAGCAGTTTTTTCGATCGTTCAAGGATTTTTTCAGGAACGACACTGGAAGGGGGAAGCAGTTCGACACTAGTGACACGCTCTCCCTTTGCAATCTTCGCTGCCCACTTGGACTTTTCGCTAGGAGGGACTGGAGTGCTGGCTTCTACACTTTTTCCCCGAGGGTCGGTTGGCTCCGAGATGGAAAACTCGGATTGACCTTTGAGCTCGGAGGAACGCATGGCATTTTGGTGGCGAAAGGCCTGTGCCATAGTTTTTATATGGAGAGGCGTTGTTCCGCAACAACCACCAACAAATTGAACCCCTGCTTCAAGAAAATGCTTCGTAAACTCTCCCATATACTCTGGGGTACACATATAGATCATACGACCATCAACTTCTTTGGGAAGGCCCGCATTAGGCTGCACAATCACGGGTAAATCAGTTTTTTCTATTACTTTTTTGACCATAGAAAGAAGTGGTTGAGGCCCTACCGAGCAATTAAATCCAATGGCCGACACATCCCATTCTAGAAGCTTGGTAACAGCCCAATCGTAAGGAGTTCCCACGGGTAGCTGCCCTTGCATATTTACTGTGATCATTGCAATAATCGGAATCTCAGGAGCCACCTCTTTACAGGCCTGAATCGCTTGATCTAATTCCGATATATCGTAGAAAGTCTCCAAGCTGAATACATCCACTTCACCGTCTTTTAGGCCTCTAGCTTGCTCCGAAAAAGCTTCTTTAGCCTCGGCAAAGGAAGTAGGCCCCCACGGTTCAATGCGGACTCCCAATGGGCCTATGGATCCTGCCACATATCCGGTCTCTCCCACTGCTTTTCTCGCAATGGTGGCCGCTTTCCGATTAATATCGACAGTTTTATCTTGTAGATTATGCTGTCGTAGTTTGAAGCGGTTAGCTCCAAAAGTATTTGTCGTGACAACTTGGGAGCCATTTTTTACATACGCAGCATGAAGTTCGTAGACCAAATCCTCGTTGGTGAGGTTGGCTTCCTCAAAGCAGCGATTGATGAACAGCCCTCGATTATAGAGTTCAGTACCCATAGCGCCGTCAAAAAGTAGTGTCTTTCTGCTATCTAATATTTCGCGAAAACTAGGTCTATCTGTCATCTTCCGTATCCTAAAATTTATGGGATGGTCTGATCATAATGGAAGCGCGTCTTTTGGGAAAGGTAAAAGTCTGGAAGAAGCGATCATACTTGGCGTTTGGGTGGATAAGTCTAGCTTATTCTACCTTGGGGAAGGGAAATCCAACGGCCGCGATATCGGCCATCGGATGGATCGGCTCAGATCTATTCGAAGTTGCTTTCTAGATCCTCTAATTCATCTGATACAGGAAGAGGTTTCTCGTCAGTTTCTACCTCGTTGGGCGAGTTTAAAGGCTCATCAGCAAGTTCAGTAGAAGTCTCTTCCGGGGACTCTTCAGATGACGGTTCTTTAGATTCGGAGTCTGCATCCTTGTTGGCGGTTTCCTCCGCTACTAGCTCTTTTGCTTCTTCCGAAGCAGGCCTCTTTTCGCTTTTTGCATAAACTTGTGCCTCAAGTCGGCGCTTTAGAAAGTTCGCCTGACGCTTGATTTCAAGATTCTTTTCATCTTTGGTCTCGAGGACTTCTGCGAGGATTGCGATAGCCTTACGTTTCTCTTTAAATCCAAACGTCTCTACCAAGGCCATATTGTACTTGGCTTGTAGATTGTCGGAGTCATTGTCGAGAATATCTTTAAAGGCGCGCTTGGCTACCTCAAACTCTTTTAAGCGACTAGCTGCAAGTCCGTATCCATATTTTGCAGCGTTGCATCCTCCACATCGGCTTCCCACAACCCGAAAAACATCTTTAGCAGACCGAGCGTTGCCGGATTCAAGATGTAGGTGACCTAAATTTAAACCGCTAGCAACCTGACTACTATCGGTCTCGAAAGACCTTTCGAAGTGCTGGGCTGCAAGCTGAAAATCTTGGTAGCTAGCACCTGGTTTGTTTAGAGTGGCTAACCCTTGAATATTATAAGTGGAAGCCTGGCCAGGATATCGTTTCTCGATCATTTGCGCGTAGTAATTGGCTAAGGCAAAGTTTTGTTTCATTGCTAGGGCAGTGCTTAAAACTTTGAGTGCTACAAAATCGCCAGGATGATTCTCGAGATAAGCTCTAGCATCAGCAATAGCAACGTCCCATTCCCTAGCACCAAGGCCAGCATATAGCTTCTTGTGTTCTGACTTGGATTCGTTGCGGATTTGAACCCATGTATCGCGGTCTAGCTCTGTTAGTACATCATTACCATTAGTTTGATGGACATTCACTGAGGCCTTTTTATTCGAATCAAAGCTGCTTTTTTTACTTGTTGTGGTTTGACAGGCCGCAGTCGTTACAACAAGTCCAAATATATATATCATACTGAAACGTTTCATTATTCTAGACCTCCTAAATCTGCACCGAATTCAATTTCAGCATTTTCTGCCTTTACCTGCGATTCCGACCACTGAACATACCCATTTCCAGCGTTGCTGTTGGTTTGTTCGAAACTCCAGTCGGTCTCGGTATCCCATCGAATCTCTCTTGACCAGTCTGGAGTCGTTTCTCCCTCTTCCGACAGACCTAGAGCTTGTTCAATAGATTTTGTGGCGACATCATCGAGATAGGTAACGTAGTTGAATTTCTTTGATTCAAACGCATCCACCACAGATTCTTCTAGGGTCTGAGGTATCGTAATCTCCTCAATGGCATCCAGGGTATACCTTGTTGCCTGAGCCAGCATCATCATGGCTGGGCCACAATAAGAGCTGAGTCCAGCATCACATACATTATCAAAGGTATTTTTCATCTTCTTGAATAACCCTAACTGCTTGTCAAGTATGGCTGCAGGGTCCGTAAGTTCAAGATTATAAAATTTATTCTTGGTTGCCGCTATGGAGCGCTCAGCTAGAATAAATCTGATTTGTCCGAGGGCTTCAGAATAGTCTCTCCCCGTAACGCTCAGTCTACTGAGTAGGGATTCAATCTTTTTCAACTTGCCGTAGTTCTTTTGCCGGGCTGCGACCCGTGTCTCGAAAGCAAGTACTTGAACCAGAACTGATGGATCATTTTTCGCCAGATTACGTGCATTACTCGCGCCCCAGCTAGCGAATTTGATCTCACCAAACCTTTCCTCGGTCTCCATAAATTCAAGGGCATTGGCAACTCTTTCTTGTTTTAGTCGCCTGCCGTCTTTGGCTTCATCTTGCATAATTCTGGCGGCGTCTCCATACAACTGACGGCCGAGATACAGTTCCTTTAATAAAGGTCTTACGTTAAGAGCCTCTTTATCCCGCGAATAACGGTTAATGAATCTTTGATAGAAAAAGATGGTTTGCTCTTCGTAGGCCATAGGAATACTCCATTCACCGCCAAGTAAGAGAGCAGGTCTTTCATATCGGCTAGTCGGATACTCATTGACAAGCGCTAACAGTGACTTAATGGAAGCCGGATGTTGTCCATCGTTATGGAAGGCCTGACCAAGTAGGTATAGACTCTCAGGTCTTCTTGCATCTTTTTTATACCGACCTGAAAACTCCTCTAATTTTTGCGCGGATTTGGCCCACTTTGCTGTTTCGAACCAGTGTTTTCCACCAAGATATAAGGCATCAGCTAATAGATAGTAAGGATTGTATCTCTTACGTTTATGTACTGGGTTGAGGTTCTTTTCCAAACAGAAGCGAGATACACGTTCAAAATCATCCCAGCGCTTACTGCCCTTATAGGTCATTGCCATCAACCCGCTAGCCTTGGCTGCATCGAGTCCCTTAGGTTGATCTTGCAATTGCTTCCAGAACAGACCAAAAGCCTCTTCGCCCTGTCCTAAGTTGATTTTTAACAATCCTATATGAGCCATATCGCCCCAAGATCTGGTGCGGGCGTAGCGTCTTGAGATCAAGCTGGCCAATTGATTTCTTTCCACATTATGGCCTTTACGAATACCATCCCAAGGTGCTTTGGTGGGCCACTTCGCAGCCTTGTGTTGTTCGGCTACTGCTAGGTTGAGGTATTGGAATTTTTTAGATTCATCGACTTTAGACTCCAGCCCTAAGTAGACCGCGACGGCTTTTTTATGTTCCTTGTTAAGGCTATAGAGCCTACCTATATCTGTCTCAATTTTGATAACTTCTTGAGGATTAGCTCCGTACTGTAAAAATCGATAACCTGTTTTAATCGCTTGAGTTCGCGCGGCTCTGTTAGTGGATGATCTTTTGCTAGAGTTAATCTTGGCATATACTAAACTATAGTGCTGGCGTCTAATGGTTGTAGCTATACTTGTATTCTTCTTGGCAACGTACTTCTTTTCATAGGCATTCATGATTTGCTGAATTTTTTGAGTATTTGCTTTCTTTCCTGCCATTTTCTTATTGATATCAATAATGCGAAGATCGATAGAAGGTTCGATGCGGGAATTGACATATTTAGGAGCGATAGCGCGATACTTCGCCAATGATTTCTGATAGCGCTTCTTTTTCATGTCCTCAATGGCCGCTCTTTCGATGATAGCAAGGGAAAGGCCATGGTTGGCAAAATGTTTCATGCTAAAAGGAACCTGACTCCAGCTCTGGCGAGAATTGCCTGACTTTCTCCAGATGAGAGCTAGATGGTTCATCACCGTGTTCTTATCCACTGTGCTCAAACCGCCAGAACGGTTGCCAATGGCTTGAGTGAGACCTTTATAAGCAAGACTACTCTTCTTTATTTTCCGGTAGTTTCGATTCAGACCGGCATAATGTTTTGCCAAAACTACCCTAGCTCCGATAGCTGGTAGCTTGGGCATACTTCTCAAAGTACGCTTTAAGAGACGGGGACCCTTTGCCTGATTCTTATACTCAGTAAGATGGTATCCCTCCAAAAAGTCGACTCTTCGACTGAGGTATCCGTCTAGGTTTCTTTTGATACCTTTAAGATTTTTGACAGAACCCGTTTTTATATTCGTCGTAATATATTGAATCGTCAGTAAATGAAAGGCGGCACGAGCACTTTCTCTTTTGTTCTTCGAGTACTTCACCATACGGCCAGCATAAGTACTGGTAGCAGACTGATGGTTCTTTATACGGTTGTCGATATTTTGGTAGGATTCCGGTACAACTATGCGTTTCGTTCTAACATCCTCTAAGAAGTAAGCTGCACTTGCATGTCCCTGGTATAACTGCTTCAAAAGCTCGATCCGGCGTAACCCAGCGACTCTTGGTAGTTCTTCTTGCCAAAGGCGCATATCCTCTAATATTTGCTCATAGCCGAGAGAGTCAACGATCGGATTTTGTTTTGCTATGGTGGGATCTCTCATGGCTTCGTCAAGAAAAATCTCAACGTTTTTATTGGGGTTGTAGGGAAGTAAAGGTGCTTGAGAAAACGCAATTCCCTCCCCTAAGAGTAAGGCAAGCAGTATGAGGACAGTGTGCTTAAACATTGGTTTGAACTCCAGTTTCAACTTTTTATACGCGAACGACTTCGGTATTAAGATTATTCTCTGGGGGAAATTATGCAATTACTGTGCCCTTGTTCTAGGGCTGCTAGCTAGGCTCAATTGCTGATTAATACTTAGGGTAAGATTTATAAACTGGTCACCTTAATTGTGGATAGACTTATAGATCAAGGTAGGCCTGTCTCTTCCGTCCACACGCTGATTATGAAAATGAATGTAAATATAGACCAAGCACTCAAACTTTTGAATCTTCTTGACTGTACACCATGTTTTACGCGATAGACACTTGACCTTATCGCGAATCATGGCATAGGTGTGATTAAGGAAAAACAGCTGAGCATAGCCGCCTTTTTTCATTTCACCCTGTCCAGTAACAGCTCCACGTCGCCCTTTCGATGTTTTATGGACTGCCTTTCCTTGCCAGCCACGTTTGATGATGCTCGGATAATGATGAGAAAGATCGGTTTTAATCGTAGGACTTTGGCTACAGCAAGTTTTCAGTTCTTTAATTAACTTATTTAGTAGTTCTTTTCTTTGGCAAGGTCTGGGACCATATTTTCTTCTGGAGATCTTCGCCAAGGGACCTTTCGCAGCGATTTTTCCCACAGAAAAGCTAAGAATTTTTCTTGTTTTCTCTTCAACTGCTATTGGCATCGTTAAAGGTTTACATTTGGTGTGCTCGAAGGTTTCCATTTCGTCAAAAAGAATGAGGTCTGCTTTGGGCATCTGATCTCTGTACGACTTCAGTTTGACTTTGGCATACTCTCCAAATCGTACAACTCTGCAAGCCACCGATTTCCTGCAAATACCCACTGTACGAGCAATTTCCCTTTGCGCCATACCTCCAGCTAGAAGTCGGAAAATGAGAGGATCTAGATTACGTCGCCTCAGTCTGTAATCGGGTTTGAATGCCTGTTCTGAGAAGCTTTTATGGCAATGACTACAGCGAAACCTCTGGAATTTACGACTATCGGATCTACGCCGATAGCTTCCATTTTTGACGAAACTCTGTGATTGGCAATAAATACATCTAATTTCTGACATAGCTAATCTCTTCGGTCATTAGAAAGAAGAGACAAAGTGCCCTTAAATCATGGGAAATTCGAATGACATCTTATGAAATCCCCATTTAATAGGACCAGTTCATTCTTGCTTTTCAAATCTCTGCTGAAACTTCAGAATCTGTTCGGAAAAAATTTTTCCTTGGCTAGATTCTGGTGGTCTATATTGAACCAATAGGAAATAAAAAGCTGCTATAAGACAAACAACTAAAGCCAGTACCATCATGTCTTTACGAATCTTTTGAGCTCTCTTAGCCTTCGATTTTGATTGCTTTCGTTTGACAACCTGACTAATGGGAATCTCTTTCGATGGACTAGTTTCCACGACTGGAGAGCGACGCGCCTCTTTAAGTTGATCTCTTTCGAAACTATGGATCAGAATATCATCTTCCGCTTGTTGTGGATGGGGAACGAAAAGTGTTGTGGGCTGCTCCTCGTTTTGCTGCGAGTTTTGAATCGATGGAAAAGGGTCAGAAGTAGTCGGTTGTTGTTCTAGCTCCGCAGCTGGCTTTGGTTTTGGTCTTTGGTACTCGGGAAAAAAATGCTTCTCAAATAGATCTCCAATTCTTTTTGCCAAGGCATGTCGATCCGAAGTCATCAAGTCAGATAGGTGTATTGTAGCTAGGAAAGGAAAGTTGGTGATTTCAGGTTTTTCCTGATAGAAATTATTGCTGACTTTTCCGTAGCAAATGCGATCCATGATTCCTTTAAATATGGGGCTCTTAATGCCAACCATGCCGTAAGAAGGTAGTGAAACAGATAAAGCGATTTCCATACAGTAAGGATGAACCTTCATAAGTCTTGCGGAAAGTACTAATTCCGCAAATGACAACTCATGATCCTTGGGAATATAATATCGAGCTGTATCAGATGGATTTTTCATCCCTCGTTTCAGCCGACTAAGAACTGAGTCTGGGAAGCCAGGAGTAAATCGATTCACATAAACAAACTGCTGTTCGACTTTAGGAGGATAACTCTGATAATTTTCTGCTTTAGCCTGTTCGCCTATGATGTATATAGGTATGGTTTTGGCAGTATTTTTTAGCATTTTGTCGAAAATTTCGGAGTTTTTTCCTAGAGTAAGGCTCTCTTCAATAAATACTGCCTGAGGATTCAGAAATTTTGGCTCGAGATGTATACTGTGTCGTTGGAGTACCACATTAATATCAAGTTCGAGAGGAGAAAGGCGTTTAACCAACTCCTCTCTGACTGTCTTGTTACTCATAGCAATAAAAGCTCTATAGGGAGCATCAGTTGTGAGTTCAGAGAGAAAGCCCGTATCTTCGAATGCCTTTTTACTTTCCTCAGCGTTTTTCGAGGTGGTCCAGGCGCAGGTATATGCGTCCGAGTGTCTGTATCTGAGGTTAGTTGTGTGATGCTCTAGTACCTTAAGAGAAAGCCATTTAACCCCCATAGCTTTCGCGATACCTGATTTTAGCTTTAAACGATCACCTTTTTTGACCTTAAGTCTTGCCTCAACGTGAATCTCATTTTGACTGATCCATACAATCCTAACGGGTAAATTAACAGAACACATATTACGCAGAGTCATTTGTGGAACGGGAGGCACGAAAACGCTGTCCTGTGTGCTCGTCGCAAACTCGAACTTTTCGGTCCATGTCTGCCCAGGAAGGTCGATAGGAATCAAGTCTCGGAAACCTAATTGAACTGCCGTTTGAATCAGATCATTTTGAATCGAACTAATCGACAGGATAAACCTAACCGCAAGAAATTCTGGTAAGTTGCATATTTGTTTTAGGTTTTTAATGAGAGTGGACTTGGGAAAGCTGTCGCTAATGATGACAGTCGTTGTCCTGCGTTCTCTGAAGCGCTCCCGCAGACTATCAAAATCTGATACGGTAATAGTATTGATATTCAGTTTTTGGAGTAATTTGATCTTCCTTCGACAACGCTCGTCGATATCGTGTTGAGCAATTACCCAGTAAACCGATCGCCGCTTCATAATTTCACCACCTCAATCGGTGTATCGGTCATTTTGCGAAAGTATTGATGCATTCTGAGTGAAAACCGCAGACTTTTATTACCGGCATTGCTTGCCCATTGTTACTCCACCGGAGCAAAAGTTACAATAGACACAGGTTCCCTGGATCTTAAGTCCTATCACTTACATATATTGGAAATATTTATGGATTTATCGAGTCTTCTCGGCCCAATTATAGCTTTGGGAATGATCATCGCGGGGATGGTAGCGAAGCACGCTACTGATCTAATTCCACAAATCGCAGTCAATCCACCGTCTGTGTTTATAGTGATTGGCGGAACATTTGGAGCTCTGTTGGTGGCATACCCCTTGAACGACTTTATTGGGGCATTTAAAGCTATCGGACTTTGGCTCAAAGCCCCTGAAGCAAACAGGAAAGAAATTATGGAACAGATTGTCGACCTTGCGAACGTTGCACGCAAAGAATCGATACTGGCTCTTGAGAAAAAACGGGATGGAATCACATTTACACCGCTGGCAAATGCCGTGAAAATGGCTGTAGATGGCACAGATCCTCATGTACTAACCGAAACACTCGAAACACAGGCTCAGTTTGAGTTCGAAGAAGGAGAGGTTTTTGTTAAGTTTTGGGAGGATTTTGGGGCCATTGCTCCTACAGTAGGGATCCTAGGTGCTGTAATTGGTCTTATGAAGGTTATGAATGTACTGGACCAACCGGAATTAATTGGTCCTGGTATTTCCGTGGCATTCGTTGCGACTCTTTATGGTGTTGGGTTTGCTAATATTTGGGGAATTCCTGTTGGTAAAAAAATTAAACGAAAGCTTGCCCTTAAAAACTATGCTTACGAGATGGTAATTATTGGAATAGAAGGGATTCTCACTGGTTTGAATCCAAAAGTAATTGAAGAGAAGCTTAAGGTCTTTGCCGCTGAAGGCTCCGACGAAGAAGGATAAACTTGGCTAAAAAACAAAAATGTCCAGAATTCGAGAATCATGAGCGGTGGCTAGTTAGTTTTGCCGATATGATGACCCTACTCTTCGCCGTTTTTGTTGTCCTTTATGCCCTCAAAGAAGAGGGAGCTAAAGACTCCCAAATAGAACAAGCGGCGGCCTCCATTCAAGAGGCCTTTAACGAAGTTATGGAGGAGATTCCGGAAAATAGACGGGTCGGCCCTCAAGAAGCTGGATTTGGCATTTTCGAAAATCAAAAGGGTGACACGGAAAACCCCTCGGATAAGTTTCCTGGCTCTTCCGATTTTTCTCGTGTGATCGGCGAGGATATGAAAAAAGTCTCTGAATTGATCGAAATGAGACTCTATGGTAACCGGCGTTTTCGAGATATAAAAACCAGTGGTCAAAGCAGGATCGTTACCGTTCATCGAGATCAAGATGGATTTCGTGTTCGTTTACTAGCCTCTCACTTTTTTGGACCTGGCTCGTACAAAATAAAGAGTAAGCGAGCCTTAGAGGCTCTAGGTGAAATTGCAAAAATGATGAAGGATACCAATAGACGCATTACTATCGAAGGGCATACAGATAGTGTCCCTTTCGATGGTCCGGGATCCAATTGGGATTTATCAGCATTGAGAGCATCTCATGTGGTCAAGTATTTTATCCGTGAGATTGGCTTCGATCCATCCAATATAGCTCCTGCAGGGTTTTCTGATACTCGACCAATAGCTAGTAATGCAACTGGTGATAGTAGAGCTTTAAACAGGCGGATTGAGATTAAGGTGCACTACGATGATTAAGTATGTTATTGGTCTTTCTCTGTTGTTGGTGTCGGGCTGCGATTGGTACCACAAAAACAAGTGTGAGTGGTACCTTGTTCCAGAACCTGATGATATTGATAAAGTTGAGCCTGGTTGGGTTTCGTTATGTGCACGAAATTATGAAATCAATCGCCAGCGATGTCTATTGAAGGCCAAATTGAATTTTGCCAAGCAAGTGCATGGTAAACCTTTTCGTTATAATTCTATGGAAGTTAAGCAAGGGCCTTACCCCAAGGAAGTTACAAGCATTACAGTTTGTAAGCCTGACTAAGGCTATCTTCGATGATTCAAAGGCTGAGTTGGCCTAGCATTTGATCTATATTTGCCTTTAAACGCGGCAATTTGCTCTTTTGACATCTCTATGGGATTGTTGAGGATATACCACTTAACATTTTCGCTACATGGAGGAGTCGTGAGCGATCCCAAATAATGAAAACTGTCGAGATTGTTAGGTAAAATCTGTTTCGGGTCGATTGATTCCGATAGCGAAGGATTATCGATCAAGGGACGATTGGGGAAATACTTGATGATCTTATCTAACTCTTTATTTGGTTTACCCTCTATCACAAGACCTCCCATGACCGCTATGGAATTGTTTTTACTCCGATGAATAAATTGTATTTCCATAGGAAAGGCTTTGCCGTTGTAGGTATGCTCGGATGGAGAATGGAAATACATCTTATCCAATTGGTATGGCGAGTCGTTAAAATAGGTCTGAGGTGAACGAGTTAGGGAAACTTTGATTCTGTGTCCAGTATCTTTAACCGAGAACGGCGTTGGTCGGCTAAAAAGCTTCGCATAAGATTCGAAGTCCCAGGTTGTGGGTATATCAATTGGACTCTGCTCACGGCCTCTTTGACAAAGCTTATAGTCACTAGATAAATTTGCCCAGTACCTTGGTCCTCGCCTACCTTGATAGGACCAGTGAATTCTACGTTTTGTTTTGGTTTCCCTCATAGATTTTGCCGTCGATTTGGCTTTTTTAAGCGATGGTCTTTTTCTAACAGCCTTAGGTTTGACTTTATTGATCGACGGAGGAGCAATTTCGTTTTGTGGGGTCAATGAGGTATTATTAACGTTATCTGTCAGCAGGGGATCTGCTGGTTTTTCTACATTTACGGCTTTGGTAGCGTCGAGAGACCGTCCAACTGCTGAGGAATCCTGTCCCGGTAACTTTAGCTCTTCTCTCTCGCCGGTATCGGCTTTTATCACTTCTTCGAAGTCCGTTGGTCCTGCTGCAGGCACCAGTTTTTTAGCTAAAAGATCCATTCCTTGAGGACTCATATCGATACCGTTGTTCTGGTATTGAAAGATGGCGACAGCAGCACTTAGTGCACCGGCACCGATTGTAGCAACAGAAGAAAACCTCGCTGATACTGTAGTGACCCAAGCAACCATGAGCAATGCGCCAATGGCAGCGACACTAAAAATCAAAGTGTGCTCAAGTAAGTGATAGGCCTCACCTACCAAAAATCCATCGATAAGTTGTAGCCCGACGCTACACCAGAATACGAGTACAAAGCTGTATCCAGCCAAGGTCTTGAATGGAGTCTTAGGGATTCTTCGCCAAAAAAATGCCGTGGAAAGCCCAAGAATCAGCAGGGCTCCCATGCTTACAAGGCTGGTTATTGAGAGGCTGCCCGCAGCGATCTGTCTCATTACCAGTAGGGTAAAGACTGGAGTCGCTATAAGTAGTGTTGTCATGATTATCGTGGGTGTACCCGCATCAGATTCCATTTTTTTTGCCGGTCTGGCAGTCTTCTTCTTGGTCCTTGCCGGTGCTTTTTTGTTCATCGCTCTGGTCTCCTTTGGTTGTTGACCAGATCGGACCAGGTAGCGATTACTTGTTAGGTAGATTTTGCCTATAGAGTTATAGGCTAACTTGTGAGGGCTCGAGGTTTGTTTGTAGCTGCTTTCTAGTTAAGGACTCGGCAACGTGCAAATAGGTTTTTGCCAGTGAAATGAGTTTTTCTCCAGGGACTGTTGGGATATGTCCATCACCAGAAAATCCCTGATCCATTAGATAGCGTCTGACGATTTCTTTATCGAGCATTTCCGGTGCTTTGCCAGAATTTAATCGTTCTTGGTAACTGTCTTTTTTCCATAATCGACTGGAATCAGGGGTATGAATCTCGTCAATGAGACGAATACTTCCGTCGGCATCTCTCCCAAATTCATATTTAGTGTCCACTAGAATCCAGCCATTATTTGCGTAAATAGATTGCCCTCTAGCAAAGAGCTTCAGTGAAAGCTCTTCAATTTGTCTCCATTCAGAATCTGAGCAAACTCCTTGAGCTATGAGTTCAGCAGGGCTAGCATTTTCGTCGTGCTCGTAAGCAGCGGCCTTTGTTGTGGGTGTGATAATGGGCGCCGAAAGTTTACCATACGGGGTTAACCCTTCTTCCAGATGACAGCCGCAAAACTCGCGCTGTCCTTTGCTGTAGGCACGCTCCATACTTCCCGCTAGGTACCCGCGAACGATGACTTCGGCCTTAATGGGCTCGCAGTTTCGTGTCTTGATAACTCTTTCGTTTGGCATGGCGAGAAAATGATGGGGAGCAATATCCTTGACTGCATCGAACCAGAATCGAGAGATTTCGGCAAGAATAGCCCCTTTGTATGGGACTACCCCAATAAACTTGTCAAAGGCGGACAGCCTATCGCTATGAAAAATATAAAGAAAATCATCAATTTTGACTAACTCTCTAACTTTACCTTGATAGCACTGATAGCCCTCAGCTTCATACTGAGCTTTTTGAGAGGGGCTCAAGCCCAGATAAGAGTGTTTGTTAATGGACTCTAAGCTATAGTTTTCGTTCGAGATTGCTTGCAGTTGATCGCCTATTGCCGGCATGACGTAGCTCCTTACTAGGGTTTGGAAAGGCCGTAGGTGTTGCGGTTAATGGATACCAAAAGTCCTAGGCCAACGCAAACGGTAAGAAGAAGGGAACTACCGTAAGAAAAAAATGGTAACGGGAGACCCACAACTGGAAATACGCCAAGGACCATGGCTATGTTGATGGCAAACTCCCAAAAAATAAAAAAGGCGATGCCAATAGCTAGCATGCTCGAAAACGTGTCTTTTGAATTTTTAGCTATATCCAACGCAATCAATACCAAAGATACGAAGAGCCCAAAAACGACAAATGCGCCCCAAAAACCGTGCTCTTCGGCAAAAACAGAAAATACGAAGTCGGTATGCCTCTCTGGTAGAAACTTCAAATGCGCTTGGGTACCTTGCATATATCCTTTTCCCATAAGGCTGCCGCTACCTACGGCCACCAACGATTGTAGAGAGTTCCATCCGGTATTTTGGGGGTCAAGGTTGGGGTTGAGTAAATTCAAAATGCGAAGCTTTTGGTAGGGTCTTAGCAGCAAATGCCAACCTAATGCTGCGATAATGGGGGATGAAACTAAAATGACCGCAATGCTTCTGATATCAATCCTGACGAAAGCAACTTGAGATACTGCGATGAGCAGGCAGACGCCCGCAGTACCAAAGTCTGGCTGGAGAAAAATGAGAGTAAAAATTGTCCCCACAAAAGCTATTAGTGGAAGTAGGTCTCTGATGCGATAAGGGGTATCACTCTTATGAGTTGCGAAAAATCTAGCTACAACAATAGCGGTGGCAAGTTTGGCAAACTCCGAGGGTTGAAACCCAATAGGGCCTAGAGAAATCCAACGTTGAGCACCTCCCGCGATGCGTCCTAAAAGTAAAACTACGGTAAGTAAAAAACATACGGAACCCACGATTCCATAGGCGTAGGCATTAATTCTCTTGATGGGAATGAGCCAACCGAAAATCACAAAGGCGGTAAGTGTGATAGTAAGGTTACGAAGTTGGGCCCAGAAATAGTGATTTCCAACGCTAGCGCTGTAAAGATTGATGAGGCCGATAGCCAATAAAAAAAAGAATATAGCTAGCAAAATCGGTATCTGACGGCTATTTGCCTTTTTGATATTGTCCTCTCCGATGAGAAAGACTTTAGAATCTTGTTTGCTGCTCATGCTTTTGTCCGTTTAGTTTTGAAAGTTTTTGTTCTCTTTCTTTTTTAAGATCCCAGTACTTTTGGATGATTTTTCCTGCGACAGGTGCAGCTGAGCGGCCTCCACCACCAATCACATCGTTTTGCGAAACCACAGCAATGGCGATCTCAGCATTTTCTACAGGTGAAAATGCCGTGAAAATCGCGTGTTCCTTCCATTTTCGACTCACATCATCTTGATTACGATTCTTTTTGAGGCCCACAACTTGAGCAGATCCTGTTTTGCCAGCCACTGTCGTTCCTTCAACTGCTGACTTTTTGCCTGTTCCCTCTGCGTCCTCTACCACTCCGAGTAACATATCGTTCATAATTTTAAAGTTTTCTGGTGAGATGATGTCAACGCTTTTCAAAAGTTTGGGCCGTTGCTCCAAAACCGTTTCACCGATATGATTTGTTACCGATTTGACGAGGTATGGTCGCCACACCTTTCCCTTGTTAGCAAGGCTAGCATAGAGGCTCGCCATTTGCATGGGGGTCATCAGATTGTAGCCTTGGCCGATCGATATGCTAGGAGTATCCCCTGCAGTCCAAGGAAATCGGTGTACCAATTGCTTCCAAGCAGAGGTAGGAATAAGACCCGGCCTTTCCATATTCAAGTTGGTACCCAACCTCTCACCTAAACCAAAAGCTCTTGCATACTTTGCAATGCGATCGACTCCAAGATCGACTCCGACGTGATAAAAAAAGATATCGCAAGAGCTTACAATAGCTTTTCTCAAATTGACGCGACCGTGGCCTCCTCGATCATGACAATGAAAAATACTGTCGCCCAGGACAAAGGAACCAGGACAACGATAGGTAGTCGATTGATTAATAATTTTTTCTTCTAAAGCTGCTAAGGCTACAATCGGCTTATAAATACTTCCTGGTGGAAACTCACCTCCGGTGGTTTTATCCAAAAATGGTTTGAATTGATTGCTAGTGAGGCGTCGCCAGTCTTCTTGAGACAGGCCTGTTTGCATCATTTCGGGGTCAAAGCCCGGTTCTGATACTTGGGCAAGAATTTGACCAGTCCTTGGGTCCAAGACGACAATGGCACCATATTTACCGCTAAAGGTTCGTTTGACAAAATTTTGAAGTTCGCCATCAATTGTCAGAGAGAGATCTGAGCCTGGTATAGCAGCAACCTTGGGAAAGCTCCATTGCCTGTCATCATCGATAGTTTGACGGCCGTAGGCATCGACTTGAATAAGACGATACCCTCGTTTTCCACGAAGATGCCTTTCCCATCGCGACTCCAAGCCCTGTCTACCAATTAAGTCTCCAGGAAGATAAGGATTACTCAAAGACTCTTCATTTTTCTTCTTGAGAGTTTTTGGATCAATCTCACGTAGGTATCCCACCAAGTGAGACGAGGAGTCTTTTTTGTAATCGCGACGCGGTGCGACTCGAATTTCGATTCCTGGTAGAAAGACCTTGTTAGCCTCGATGGTGGCGACTTCATGTTCGGAAAGGTTGCGTTTTAGGCTAATCGGCAAAAATTTTGGTCGCCCTGAATTTGCTCGAAGCCGTTTTTTAAAATTCCTGATGGGAACATGAAGCAGGCGAGATAAAATTTTAAAGGTCGTGTCAACATCTTGCACGTATTGAGGGATGTAAACCAGATCAAAAAAAGGACGATTCCCAAGGACAACCTCGCCGTGTCGATCATAAAAAACGCCTCTAGGTGCTGGGATCTCGATCCTGCGCACACGGTTTCGCTCCGATATCTTTTGATAATGGTCTCCCTTATATACCTGGAGATACCACAATCGAAGAAGCAATGCGGCACTCACCAAAAAGACAAGTAATCCAGCCCAGATATACCGATTTTCAACTAATACACTTTCTTGATTAAAAATTCTTTTCATTTTGGCACCGGTTCCTCGCCATCAATGCTGAGCCACTCCCTACTAAAGTAAAGACCAATAGCTACACCGCTAGCAACTTTTAGAATATTTTGTAACCAAAAAAGCAGGGTGAAGGTTTCTGGACCACGAGACAAAAACAGTACGAAGCTCACGAACATCTGTAGCCATACAGTGGCTACGAAATAAGTGACAAACCAAGGGACTAGGTGTCGCCATGACAAGGCAGATCGAATTTGAATGATAATATTGATGGCAATCCAGTAAGCTATTAGGTAAAGACCAGCTGGTATGGTTGAGTGCATTTCTAATGTGATGGCTGCGATAAATCCAATGATCGTTGCTTTGGCGGCATTTTGTCTAACCGCAGTGATCATAATCCAAGGGGTAACGATATCGATACTTAGTAAGTTAAGATCAAAGGTTGGAAAAATTACAGATTGGATAAAGCATACCACCAGGATAAAAATAATGTCCTTGGTTAAAGAGCCGGAGTTAGGTCCAAAATTAAGGTCCTTAAAGTTCTTGGGTGACCACCAAGATAGTGGTTTGTCATCAATAAGGCTCACAGCTAACCCTTCTCTCGATCAACTTGGTCACTGATCCACTCATTACCGGCACTTTCGATGATCTTTTGGATTTCGGGGTCGTGAGTATCAAGAATAACTACCTCTTCGATACGATCAAATTGAACCCAAGGTTCAACTTTAACCGACTGGGAAATATGATCAGACTCGTAGCTTATTTTGACGACGCGACCTACAGGTAAACCTTTTGGAAAGCCTCCAATAATCCCTGAGGTGATGATGGTATCGCCAATTTTAATCTCAGCTCTTCGGTTCAAGGTAATGACAGAATGATCGCCAAAACCTTTTAGGACTCCGCGGACCCGAGTTCTTTGAAGCAGGATATCTAAATTGAAATTTGAATCGATAAGCATGTGGATATCCGAAAACTTTTTACCAGTCCGAATAATACGGCCGACAACACCATTGGCCGTAACCACGGGCATACCAACTCTTACGTCATCCCATTCGCCTTTATTGATGCGAATGGAGCGGAAAGGTAAATTGTTTGTGGCTCCAATAACTTCCGCAACTATATGACGTTTTCCTCTAAGTTGTACAAATCCAAGTAGTTTTCTGAGTCTAGATATTTCCTGAAGTTTTTCGTCATAGTCCAGTAACTTCGTCTCTAAGATTGTCAGCTGGCTGGTGAGGCGGGTATTTTCTTTCGCAGTTTCGCTCAGGGAAATGTAGTGAGAGATACTATTGCCGATGGTTTCTGTCGTTGCATCCCATAGAAACTCGAAGGGGTAAAGTATCTCTTGGAATAGTAGACCCAGAGTACTTGAAGACTTCCATGGCTTCATACTCGATGCGAAAAAAACAAAAGGGGACAGCAATGAGCATATCAAAACTGTCCGCCAAAGTACTCGGGAACGCTGATTCATAGTTTTGGACCCTTACGAGTCTGGGTGTTGCGGGGAAGATCGTCGATCTTTCCCGTCGTTCACTTAAGTTAGTGTGACATCACTTAGAATGTCAATTTGATCTAGGGCCTTGCCACTACCTAGAACAACGGCAGTAAGAGGATCTTCGGCAATCATGATAGGAAGTCCGGTTTCTTCGCGTAACAGAATATCGAGATTTTTTATGAGTGCGCCGCCTCCGGCGAGTACGATTCCTTTGTCGACGATATCAGCGGCAAGCTCTGGTGGAGTTTTCTCTAGAGCAATTCTAACTGTTTCGACGATGGTATTGACCGGTTCAGCGATGGCTTCGCGAATCTCTTCCGACGCAACTTCAATCGTTTTGGGAATCCCAGCCACAAGATCTCGTCCCTTGACGTGCATAGTCTGGATCTCTTCGTCAGGATATGCGGTACCGATGGCAATCTTGATTTGCTCGGCCGTACGTTCGCCAATCAATAGATTATATTTTCGTTTGAGGTAATTAACGATGGCCTCGTCCATTTTATCGCCACCAACTCTAACTGATTTCGAATAGACGATTCCGGCAAGGGAAATGACGGCAACTTCGGTAGTGCCTCCGCCAATATCGACAATCATGTTGCCGCTTGGTTCGGAAATAGGAAGACCGGCTCCGATGGCAGCTGCCATGGGTTCTTCGATGAGGTGGACCTCACGAGCTCCTGCAGACTCAGCCGACTCTTTGACCGCTCGTTTTTCCACTTCGGTGATGCCATAAGGGACGCAGATGATAATCCGTGGTTTGACCATGGTGCGTCTGTTATGCGCTCTTTCGATAAAGTATCGCAGCATCGCTTCCGTGATCTCAAAATCGGCGATGACTCCGTCTTTCATGGGCCTAACGGCTACGATTGAACCAGGAGTTCGGCCAAGCATGTCCTTGGCTTCTTTACCTACGGCGAGAATTTTCTTTCCGCCCCTGACGTCACGTTGTACCGCCACAACGGAGGGTTCGTTAGTGACTATACCCTTCCCTTTGACATATACAAGCGTGTTGGCTGTTCCCAAGTCGATAGCGAGATCGTTTGAAAACATCCCAGCCAACCAGTCAAAAATCATTCTGTGTCTCCCGTTACAATTACATTACCGAGTTTTTATATTAAACCATGAACCTCTGTCGCGTCCAAACAAAGAGTTGGATTTTTTTATCACGGAACCCCTACGTCTCGACATAGGTTTCCCACGAAATCTCTAGGTTCGCAATGGTAGACATAGATTTTTTGAAAGAGCCGCCAGCTATCTCACTCTGTCAAGCTTAAATGGTTATCCAATGTGATTGCATTGTGATAGAGGTATTAGTCTCGCGATTAAGTTTGCGGGATGATGTAATATTTTAACCAGGTAGATGGCTTCATGACTGATTCAAAATAGCGGGTATGGTGAATCCTGTTATTGTCAGCGGTGAGGTGTTACTAGCCGAATTAATTGATTTAATTTGGCTTCTGCCGACACAGAACGCTACGGATAAAGGCAAAAGAAAGGGAAATCAATGTTTAACTGGAAAGGTAAGGACATAAGTCAATTAGACGGAAATAGGTTCTGGAAAGATCTACCCGCCTATATAATTTTGGCCCTTGCAGTGGGTGCTATGACCTTTTTTGGGGTTTGTGAACCGTCTGGTAATCGCATGGCATCACTTTCTGGTGTAGCTGCCTCGGTGGCAGGATCTGATATCACGGCTATCCAATTTCGACGCGCGCATATTCAGCGTATGCAGCAAGCCCAGCAGCAGTACAAAGATGGTTTTGATGCCGTTCAGTTGGGCATTTCACAGCAGGTTGTCAACAGCTTGGTGGATCAGGAAGTCTATTACCAAGAAGCTGTTAAGAATGGGTTTGCGGCTTCTGAGGCAGAGGTTGCTAATATAATTATTGACGGTGCTTACTTCAGCAACGAAGAAGGTAAGTTTGACGCTAATTTGTTTCAACGGTATCTGCGAAGCCAAGCACATAGCGAAGCGTCTTTCAGCGAAGAACTCAAACGGAATATCGTAACGACAAAACTTCGTAACTTTATGACGACAACTTACCGAAGTTCGCAGGCATCGAAAAAAATCGATAAGATTTTGAGTGACACAAAACTGAATGTCTCGTTTGTGGAAATTGACCCCAACAAACTAACGGCTACCGTTACGCACGAAGAAGTCAGCACGTTTGCGGCGAGTGATGAAGGGAAGGTCAAAATCAAGTCGTTCTACGACCGCAACACAGGTGATTATAACAAACCTGAAACTGTGAAAGTTCGTCATATTCTCATTGGTCACAAAGATGCGACCCGAGCTACGGGAGAGGCCGCAAAGAGAAGCAAAGAAGATGCGAAAGCCCTAGCTGATAAAGTGTTGAAAGAAGCTAAGGCAAATCCTGCAAAATTCGTAGATCTTGTTAAACAGTACACGGACGAGCCAAGCGGCAAAGTTAAGGGCGGAGACCTTGGCTACATCAAAAAGGGCGATATGGTTCCAGCTTTTGAAGAGGCTGCCTTTGTCTTGAAAAAGTCTCAGATTTCTGGAGTGGTTGAAACCAACTTTGGCTATCACATTATCCTTTCCGAAGATAAAAAAGATGCCGTAAATACGACCTTGGAGACGGCGACACCACAAATTGCCAAAACCATCTTACTGCAAGAAAAACGACCTAAGTTGGCTACTGAGCTTGGAGAAAAGCTCGTTGCTGCAATCGACGATGGTCAAGCGTTGAAATCTCTACTCGCAGAGAACAGGCTTGATTGGAAAGACTCCGGAGAGTTCGCTCTAAACGCAAGGTTTTTACCTGGTGGTCTTGATAATGATCAAAAACTAAAAGAGGCTGCTGTGGGATTGAAAAAGGTTGGTGATATACATCCCGAACTAATATCTGCCAGCGGCAAGTCCTATTTGATCCGATTAAAGGACCGAAAAGAAGCCGATGTGTCTAACATCACTGTGAGCAAAGATGATCCCTTG
Organism: Pseudobacteriovorax sp.; assembly: GCA_013215145.1. Lineage (GTDB taxonomy): Bacteria > Bdellovibrionota_B > Oligoflexia > Oligoflexales > Oligoflexaceae > DT-89. The sequence continues at coordinate 148,855 of JABSRP010000010.1, read as the reverse complement.
GGTAATTTAGGTAATTTTGAAGCTTTCTTCTCTTATAGTAAGTTGATGGGAGATGTGAAGCAGCAGTACGAGCAAGATAATAAAATCTATCGCAGCGAAGAGTTTTTGCAATACGATGCCAAGTTAAAGGCGCAGCAGTCAGGATCGTAAGTCGATGGGTTTGGAGTGGGCTTTATGACAGTTTTAGTGATTAGAAAACCAACGAATCTAGAGCAACATGGCGAGGTGGTGCGAAGCCAAGTGAAGGCCGGAGGGCTCTCAGATTCTCATTATGCCCAATTAGAAAAAGCACATCAGGAGCATTATGCGAGCCTGGAAGCTGTCCGGGATCAGCTTCGTTCTCACGATTTGTCTTTCGTCGAGCTTAAGCGAGGCGATATGCGCCCATCGGGTGCCTTTCAAGCAATTGTCAGTGTTGGGGGTGATGGGACGTTGCTTTCAGCCTCCCACTCTGTCGAGGGGAATACTCCCATCATTGGAATTCGCTCGTCTAACTCAAGCGTTGGCTTTTTATGTGCTGGAGGAATCGATGAGGTTCCCCAGATTTTCGATAAGTTCGCCAAAGGCAAGCTTGATTTTCAGGAACGGACGCGGATCAAGGCTAAGATTTTCAAGGCTGAGGATCGTTCCGGAATCACGACGTTTCCTGTGTTGAATGATTTTTTGTACACCAGTGCTAATCCCGCCTCGACCACCCGATACAAAGCATTTTACGAAGGGCGCGTTGAAGTTCAAAAATCCAGCGGTATTTGGGTGTCCACTGCGACAGGTAGTACAGCAGCTATCAGCGCCGCAGGGGGCTGTGATATGGATCCTTCTGATAATAGACTTCAGTTTGTCGTCAGAGAGCTGTACCAAACGGATCAGTCTGAACCCACGATTCAAAAGGGGACTTTTGACGGTACGGAAACCATTCTAGAAATCGAAAATCACTGTGCGAACGGTATACTTGCCCTAGACGGCGAGCGTGGCGTGATTCGTCTGAGGTATGGAGATCGGGTGGCCTTTCATCGCGGTCCCGGTATTAATGTCGCCGTTCTATAAGCTTACATTTGGTCTTGGCCTCTTTCGAGGTTTGGCCAGGTCAAATCAAAGCACTGATCTTTCACGCCAAATCTCCCCTCTAATGGTCTCCACAAGTAAATCGTCGCCATCTTCACCTAGGATATAGTTGTGCTGGATGGGGATCTTTCCACTGGGGGTGTCTAGAGCATAGGTGGGAATGCCGAACCCGGTTATATTACCTCTAAGTGACTTCATGATGGCCATGCCGCGCTTCAACGAGACTCTAAGGTGCTGGGTCCCCTCGATACTGTGGGGATGGAATACGTAGTAGGGCCTAACCCTTGCTTTTAGCAGTCCTCGGCAAAGAGCTAACATAGCCTCCTCCGAATCATTGACTCCTTTGAGTAAGACAGCTTGGTTTCCTACGGGTATTCCTTCGGACACCAAGTTATCGATGGCGGTTAAAGCCTCAGGGGTCAATTCTTCAACGCAATTGAAGTGCGTATTAAGCCAAACTGGGTGGTATTTACTTATGATTTTGCTTAGTCTCTTTGTTACCCTGTAGGGAAGGGTAACGGGAGTTCTGGTGCCAAACCTAATAATGTCGACATGCTTGATGGCTCGAATCCGTTGCAAAAGCGATTCAATGGCCTCATCAGACGCGATGAATGGATCCCCTCCTGTGATCAAAACATCTCGAATTGCGGGATTGGATGCTATGTATTCGATGCCTCGATCGATCACACGTCGGTTAAAATGCAAGCCAACCTCTTCGTCTCGCCGCTTTCGAAAACAATAGCGGCAATAAACGGGGCATAGTTGGGCGACGCAAAAGGCTACCCGGTCGGGGTAGACATGAACCACTTCGGGGACTGGAGAATGATCCACTTCACCGAGAGGATCTTTGACCCCTAGGGGGTCTTCTAGTTCTTGTTTTCTAGGCATGGCTTGCAGACGGATAGGGCAGGATTCACCTTCATCGAGCTGTTTTTTCATGAGTCCCGCGTAATAAGGCGTGATTCCCGTCACAAACAGTTGATCGAGTTGATCAAAACCATGCCATTCGTCTTGACTTGGTTTGATCAAGCATGCGGCCTTCTGCGGGCTATCTACTTGCTTTGCCATATGCCAGCGCCAATTTACGAAGGTCTCAGGATCGACTCCAAGGTCTCTTGCCACAGTACTCGTAATGCTACTGGGGTTTTTGCTTAGCTTTAAAAATTCTGGCGGACGGCTCGTAGAATTTGCGCTATCTGTCATGAATGAAATTCTCCGGCGAGGGTGTTTTTCGGTTAAATCGTGCAAAACAGGAGAGCTACGTGCATATCAATGAATTGATCCTGGGGTCTACTTCAAAATTTCGTGCAGAACTTCTTAAAAGGGTTGGAATTAGTCGGTTTAGACAGATTGCTTCTAATTATGATGAATCGGATAGTCAGGCTAACGATAGCAAGACCTTGGCCAAAGAGAGAAGCCGCATGAAGGGGCTCCACGTTCCGGCGGGACCCAATGACCTGGTCATCTCTGCGGATCAGGTTCTCGAATTTGATGGCCACTCCTATGGCAAGGCCGAAGATGCTAAGCAGGCTTTTGAAAGGCTGAAAATGCTGTCGGGTCGTACCCATTTTTTACAGTCAGCCTTTCATCTGATCCATATTGACGAACAGGGACAGGCTTCAGTGGTTCACGAAGGGCTAGTCACCTGCAGTATGAGAATGCGCCATTTGTCGGATCGCGATATCCGCGGCTACTTGGAGCTCGGGGAATGGATTGGCTGTGCTGGCTGTTACCAATACGAGAATAAAGGAATGCTGTTATTTGAAGATGTTGATCAGTCTGATGCTGCCATCGTTGGAATGCCAATTTTAGCGCTGGCTAATGCCATGAGACATCTGGGATTGGATCTGAATCAGTTTGCAAGTTTTCCATAACTGGGGCAGATATCCGTAAGTTTGCAGTCATGGCACTGAGGTGACATCGCTTTGCAGGTGTAGCGACCTAAAAGGATAAACCAATGGTGAGCATCGGGAAGATATTCTTTTGGAACCACAGCGAGCAACTCTTTTTCGGATTTTTCTGGGCTCGTTTCTCGATGTAAACCTAATCTCATAGTGACTCGATAAACATGAGTATCCACCGCGAGGGTCGGTTCCCGATATATCTCTCCTAAAATAACATTAGCAGTTTTTCTGCCGACGCCTGGAAGCGCTTCAAGATCCTCTCGAGTCCGCGGGATGTTGCTGTCGAAATTATCAATCAGAATCTGAGATAAGCGACAGACATTTTTCGCCTTCGTGGGAGCTAATCCGATAGTACGAATGGCCTGAAGTAGTTTTTCGGAGCCCCACTCTACGGCAGTCTCAGGGGTGAAGGCTTTTTGGTAGATCGGAGTCATGACGCGATTGACCATTTTGTCGGTGGTCTGTGCCGAAAGCACCACAGAAACAAGCAGCTGATAGGGAGTTTCAAAATAGAGTTCGCACTTCGGTTCGGGCATGACGGTTTTGAGTCGCTTGACAACGTCAAGGGCTATCTGCTGCCGTTTGGCTTTGGCAGCCATGCGCCCCGGGGGGCGAAAGTCTCGTTTAGGTTTACTCTTACTCTGAGACTTCAAGTTTCACGTCACCGTATACTTTACACTGACAAGCCAGTCGTTCGTCAGGCTCAGCCGCCATGGTCTCAAGAAAATCCTTTTCATCGTCTTGCATAGGACTAAGTTTATCGGCGCCCTCTAGTACTTTTACCATGCAAGCACCACAGGCTCCGTCACGGCATCCAAATAGGATAGAGGTATCGTGGTCTTCACACATGTCGATCAATGCGTAACCATCTTTAACGTCGATATTTAGGTCATCAGTGGTCACTTGTACTTTTGGCATTTGCTTGGCTCCTTGGACTCTTAGACTTTTTGATCTCTGGCAATTCGACTTACCTGAGACGAAAGACATGATATACCGGAAGCTTAGAAAATTTCCACTAAATACGGGTACAATGCCGCATTTTCACTTGGGAGATGAGATGGTTTCCTACCTTTTGGCCAGGTTATCCGTTACTTAGGGTTAATGAAAAACCTTTTGTGATGATGGTTTGAGCAAAATCTCTGAAGACCATGAGCCGACTTGTGTTTATCCAAAGACTAGTCTAGTCTCCTAACCTTACTCAGGTGAAGCTGACCAAATTGACTAATTTTCTCGGAGAGATATAGATGGCCAGATCGACAGTTAAATCGAAGCGAAGTACAAGCCAGCCGAAACATGACTTCGGCCTTTCTTTGGTTAAGGAGGGGTATCTGGCTGCAGCCAGTCGATCAAATAGGTTAGCAAAGGGTGCGCGACTATATCTTGTACCCGACATCGATGGTATGTCGGCTCTATTAGAAGAGTTGAAATCTGAGGTAGTCAGCTGGCAAATCGATCAGGCCGTGAAAAAAGAAGTGGTGAGACTAGTTGGCGAGTCGGGACCAATTTATATCGCTCGCTTACCTCAGGTTCCAGAGAGGGTTGCCGCGCGAAATGATGGGAAACTCGCGCCCAGTGAGTATTCTGCCGCGCGGGACTGCATCGGTAGTCTGATGGCTAAAATCTTCGGAGAGCCGATCAAATCTTTACAGTTTACTGCCCCTGATTGCAGTGATGAGATGGTGCGTGGGGCTCTTGTTGGAATTGAAATGGCAGCCTATACCTTTAAGCGCAGTCAAACCTCTCTTCCGAGTCTTAAGCTAAGTTTACTCGGTGTCAGCAAGAAGCTGTTAGATCAGTCGGCATCACAAGGCGTTGCCATCAATGTTGCGCGACACCTGGTGAATATTCCCCCTAACCAGCTATACCCTGAGTCATTCGCGGATCTAACTAAAAAATTACTCAGTAAGCTTCCTAGTACGACAGTGACAGTATGGGATGAGAAAAAGCTCAAATCGGAAAAACTCAATCTAATTCTGGCTGTTGGCTCCGCCTCTTCGCGCAAACCGCGTCTAGTAAAAGTCCAGTATCGACCGGTGAAACCGTCCTCAAAAAATCCTGTGGTGACTCTAGTTGGTAAGGGAATCACTTTCGATTCTGGAGGTCTTGATATCAAGCCGGCTGCTTCTATGAGGCTTATGAAAAAGGATATGGGCGGCGCAGCTGCGACTCTTGGCGGCTTTTATGGACTTGTCGCGGGTGGTTACCGAGGTCCTATAGATCTATATTTACCTCTTGCAGAAAATGCCATTTCAGGAGATGCGTTTCGGCCTAGCGATGTATTTGAAACACGATGTGGCAAAACCGTCGAGATTCATAACACAGATGCCGAGGGCCGTTTGGTATTAGCCGACGCGCTTCAATTGGCAAAAGAGCAGAGTGAAAAAACACCAACCAAAGCCATTTTAAATATGGCAACACTAACGGGAGCTATTAAAGTAGGTTTGGGAGTTGAAATGGGTGGTTTTATGGCCAACGAACCATTTCTTGGTGAAAAAATCACTACTGCCAGCCAAAAAACAGGTGATTTCATGTGGGAAGTGCCTTTCTTTGATTCCTATCGCAGCACCTTAAAAAGTCAGTTTGCCGATATTAATCATTGCGCTTCTATACCTTTTGGTGGCTCTTTGACCGCTGGTCTATTTCTGTTAGAATTCGTGGAACCCGCTCCCTTCGCTCATTTTGATATTTACGCTTGGGCCGATAAAGCAAAAGGAGGCATTAGGGAAGCTGGTGGCAGTGGACAAGGCGTCCAGTGCATTATGGAACTTGTGAAGTCACTTTAACTCGAAATGGGAAGCCTATAGCTATGAAAGTCGCAGAAATTCGTGAATCATTCCTAAAATTCTTTGCTGAGCGCCAGCATGAGCGTGTGGAAAGCTCTTCACTCATCCCAGAAAACGATCCGACTCTTATGTTTGCTAATGCTGGTATGAATCAGTTTAAGGATGTCTTCTTAGGTCGGGAGACCCGTTCTTATACGAAAGCAACAACTTGTCAAAAATGTGTGCGGGCGGGTGGCAAGCATAATGATTTAGAAAATGTCGGGTATACCGCCAGACATCACACATTTTTCGAAATGTTGGGGAATTTTTCTTTCGGCGACTACTTCAAAAAAGATGCGATTCGTCACGCCTGGGACTACTGTACTAAGGTACTAAAAGTCGATCAAAAAGATGTCTATGTGACAGTTTATAAAACCGACGATGAGGCCGCAAATATTTGGGAAAAGGACATAGGGTTCCCAAAAGATAAAATCATTAGGCTTGGCGAAGAGGATAACTTTTGGTCTATGGGTGATGTAGGACCCTGCGGTCCGTGCAGCGAGATGTTCTTTGATCGTGGAGAGCAATACTGTGCAGGTGAAAAACAATGTGGCATAGGTAAGTGTGACTGCGATCGCTATATGGAATTTTGGAATCTCGTTTTTATGCAATACGATCGTGCCAAAGACGGAACGATGACTCCCTTGCCTAAACCATCAGTGGATACTGGTATGGGCCTCGAACGCATGGCTGGGATCCTTCAGAAAACGGAAACTAATTATGAAATCGACTGTTTTGTTGAAATTTTCGATGCCATATCAAAACTGCTTGGCAAGACATATGACCCTGCAAAAGAGGACGTATTTAACTTTCGTGTCATAGCCGACCATGCTCGATCGATCACTTTTTTGATCGCTGATGGTGTGATGCCTTCTAACGAAGGTCGTGGTTACGTGTTAAGAAGAATTATTCGCCGAGCCGTTCGTTATGGAAAAAATTTAGGATTCGACAAGCCATTTCTTTTCAAAATTTGCGCTGCAGTTGTCTCTCAAATGGAATCTGTCTACCCAAATCTAAAGGACAAAAGAGCTCTTCTTGATAAAGCCGTTAAAGCTGAAGAAGAGCAATTCCTAAAAACTCTAGAGAAAGGTCTAAGTCTACTCGACGAGAGTCTGGCTGAGCTTCCTGAAAATGGTCAGCTATCGGGTGATATCGCCTTTAAGTTGTACGATACATTTGGATTCCCAATTGATCTGACTAGGCTGATTTGTGAGGAGCGTCTGTATTCCGTTGATGAAGTTGGATTTGAAGCATCAATGGAAAAGCAAAAGAGCCAGTCACGAAAGAGCTGGAAAGGAAATGCAGGCGATAACTCCAATGAATTGTTTCATGCTCTTGCTGAGTCCTTACCTGAGTCAAAATTCGCAGGACATGATTCGTTAGCGTTAGAAGGTAAGTTGCTCGCTATCATTCAGCATTCTGGCACCTCACCAGAGTCAGTAGATGTTGTTTCCCAAAAAGGTGCCGAGGTGGACCTTGTTTTTGACGAGACGCCTTTTTATCCCGAGGGTGGCGGGCAAGTTGGTGATCGGGGGCTTGTAACCGATTCTCAAGGAGCCAAGGCTCAGGTGCTCGATGTTAAAAAACCAGTGACTGGACTGCTCGTGGTCAGTGCGCGTTTGGAGGCCGGCAGTCTGAAGGTTGGTAGTAGCTATCAGCAAGAGACGAATCAAATTCTCAGAAACTATACGGCAAGAAACCACACAGCTACCCATCTGCTTCATTGGGCCCTTAGGGATACCTTGGGTGATCATGTAAAGCAAGCTGGCTCGCTTGTCAACGAGAACTCTCTTCGATTCGATTTCTCACATTTTCAAGGGATGACGGCTGAAGAGATCAAGACAATTGAGACAAAAATAAACGAAAAAATATGGCAGCGATTGCCAGTGGTTCATCAAGTAATGGGTAAGGACGAGGCTATCGCAGCAGGAGCTATAGCTTTTTTCGGGGAAAAGTATGGTGACAAGGTTAGAGTTGTTTCCGTTAGCGATTTTTCTGTAGAACTGTGCGGTGGGTCACACGTAGTGAATACCAGTGAGATTAATCTTTTTAAGATCACTAGTGAGTCGAGTATTGCCGCAGGAGTTAGGCGTATTACGGCGGTGACTTCAAAAATGGCTTTTGACTATTTAGCGGCATCTCACAGAGAGGTCGAATCTTTGACCGCCAAATACAAAGTAAAAGACTTGTCTGCCGTGGGTTCGAAGTTAGAGAAGTCTTTGCAAAATGAGAAAGAGCTTCAAAAAAAGTTAGAAGATCAAAGCCTTGGAGTGATGCTAAACGAATTGAGTGAACTGGTTGCGACGGCTACGGAGGTTTCGGGAAGTACTGTGGTAGCTTACGAGTGCTCCGAAACTTTGAATGGTGGCAAGACTCTGCGCGATCTTGCAGAACGATTGACTCAAAAACATAAGGGGCTGGTTTTGCTTCTTGCCATGAAAATGGCAAGCCAAGAAAAAGCGATGCTACTAGTTGCCAAAGGGAAAGAAGTCGATAGCAAACTCAAAGCTGGCAATCTCATTAAGGAGCTTGCTCCACACATTGATGGTCGCGGTGGTGGTAAGCCAGATATGGCTCAGGCAGGTGGCTCCAAACTCTCTGGAGTTAAGCAAGCGTTAGAGGCTTTCCCAGACTTAGTAGCTAGCACTTTGGGAGCTTGATGCCATGTTGTTGATATCCTGGAACGTGAATGGAATCCGGGCTGCCATAAAAAAGGGATTTTTTACCTTTCTAAAAGACTATGATCCTGACATTCTGTGCCTCCAAGAAGTTAAAGCTGAAGAGGATCAAGTGGAGCTTGATCTTCCTGACTACAACATCTACTGGAACAGCGCAGAAAAGAAAGGTTACAGCGGAACCGCCGTCTTTACCAAAGTCAAACCAATAAATGTAACCTACGGAATTGGGGAGGAAGAGCACGATCAAGAGGGAAGAGTGATCACTCTGGAGTTTAATTCCTACTTTCTTGTAACTGTTTACACTCCTAACTCACAAAATGGTCTGAAACGATTGGATTATCGGATCAATGGCTGGGAAAAGTCCTTTCGCCAGTACATTGCTGACCTCGATAAAAAGAAGCCCACCATGGTTTGCGGCGACCTCAATGTAGCTCATAAGGAAATCGATCTTGCAAACCCAAAGACGAATACGAAGAATCCAGGTTTTACACCGGAAGAGAGAGATTCATTTCAAAAGTTTTTAGATTTAGGATTAGATGATAGCTTCCGCATTTTTCATAAAGAACCCGAGAGATATAGTTGGTGGAGCTACCGTACGAAAGCTCGCGAAAGAAACGTGGGTTGGCGTATCGATTATTTTTGTACGTCCACACGTATGAGAAGTGAACTTGAGAGTGCCGATATCCTCGATCACGTTTTAGGCTCTGATCACTGCCCTGTGAGCCTTAGCCTCAAATCGCCAATCCAATGACACAAATCCCAATACCGTTTTGCTGAATATCAGAGAACGGTAAATTTAACCTCCTAATTTACTTTGTTAGCATAAAGAGTCTATAATTAATCTATCCACGCTGTAATCCAATTGAGACAGTTTGTGCTAAGCAAGCAATTCTTTTCTCAATGACGACGAAATAATCGCAAATATCAGCTTATGACTAAGCTGTTTATCTAACCTTTGTTTATGGAGAGAAATCTATGCGGTTTCTAAAACCTGTTCTTGTCCTCAGTGCGAGCTTATTTTGTCAAACGGCTTTTTCTGATTCACCACCAAACTATAACCTTGATCACGACCACGTACCAGGCCAATTGCTTGTGCGATACCAAGGAGAGCTCGCCTCTCAGGTAAAACAATACCACACAAAAGATGTTCGGTTAGATGCTTTACCGAAAATTAACAGTGAAAATGTTTCAGTTTCCGTTTTGACTTTCGTAGGGGTTGCCTCCACGAAAGAAGGGCTAAAGGCGCAGGCGGAAATGATCGAAAAAATGCCTGGAGTTTTGTCAGTCGAAGCAAATGTGATTTATCATTTAAACGAAACAATTCCCAATGATCCAGAATTTTCAAGACTGTATGGATTAAAGAATTTGACAAATCCTGGAAAAGACATCGATGTTACGAGTGCTTGGGATATTTCCACTGGAAGTAAAGATATCGTGGTTGGCGTTATCGATACCGGAATTGATTACAATCATCCAGATTTAGCGGACAACATTTGGGTCAACCCTGGGGAGAGTGGAACCGACTCTAACGGACGAGATAAAGCTACCAATGGAATCGACGATGATGGCAACGGTTACGTTGACGATGTGCATGGTTGGGACTTTATCAACGGCGATAATGATCCTATGGACGATAACTCACACGGTTCCCACTGCGCAGGCACTATAGGTGGTATCGGTGATAACGGAATTGGTGTTGTTGGTGTCAACTGGGAAGTATCCATGGCTGCACTTAAGGTGTTTTCTGGTGCCGGATCAACAACGACAGATGCTCTAGCGGAAGCTATCAACTATGCGACGTTAATGGGTATGGACCTAACCAGTAATAGCTGGGGTGGAGGGGCTCGATCAGCTCTTCTTGAGGATGCCATTGGTGGAGCTAACCAGGCGGGAATTCTCTTTGTCGCTGCGGCCGGTAATTCTTCATCTGATAACGATCGATTTCCTCACTACCCTTCGTCTTATGAATTTCCGAATGTCATTGCTGTAGCTGCTACCGACGACAGAGATAATCTTGCTGGTTTCTCTAGTTATGGTGCCACCTCTGTTGATGTTGCTGCTCCTGGTAACCAAACCTACTCTACTATACCCGGTGGCGGATACGGCTATAAAAGTGGAACCTCTATGGCTACTCCTCATGTAGCGGGATTAGTGGCTTTAGCGAAATCTGTATTCCCTGATTTCACCTATCTAGAAATAAAAGACAGAGTTCTTGCAACCTCCAGACCTCTACCACAGTTAGAGGGACGTGTTGCCTTCGGTCGTATTAGTGCTGGAGCTACAGTAGAAATTGATGATATCGGACCTTCAAGGCCCGGAGACGTAACGATCCAAAGTCTAAGTCTCAATGGACTGAGCCTTTCATGGGATGCTGCTGGAGACGATGGTGATGTTGGTAAAGCCTCTTTCTACGAGCTTCGTGTTAGCGACGCTCCGATCACAGAAAGTAGCTGGGATGAGTCCATAATCGTTCCTTTAGTCAACCAAACAGAAGCCGGAGATCAAATTCTTGCTGATATACGAGGGCTCGATTTTGGTTATGGCGGACATCTAGCCATCCAAGCAATCGATAACGTCGGTAACCGTGGATTTATATCTGCGAGTACAGCCTTCCAGCTTCCAGAACCAACAACAATCGTTGCAAATTCTGGTTCAACTGAAGGTTTCGATCAAATCGAAGGCACTTGGGCGACGGCTAAGGATGGAACCAAGACAGTGTTAACGGATAGTCCCTCAGGTCGCTATACCAACAATCTAGATTCTTCCATCGTGACGGCTAGGTATAACGTGGTACCGGGTTTGCTACTATCTGTCCTTGCGCGGTACGATATAGAAGCCAACTACGACTATGGGCGTGTCGAAATTCAGGCTGATGATGGTGATTGGCAAGAAGTTATAAGCTTCAGTGGAGTTCGCGACTGGGGTCGGGATAATTTAAATTTGGATGACTTTCTCAAAGGTGCAAATACTTTTGCTCTAAGGTTTCGATTGGAAACGGATAGCTCCGTGACAAAAGATGGGTGGTTTATCGACGAATTCAGTTTGCTCACTGCCAACGTCGAATAAATTCTCGTTTCTAGGTCCGAGACCCTGATTCTACAATTGATTTTGTCTTATGCGTTTTCCTTAACGTGTGTAAAGGAGGTAAGGTATGCACAAGACCGTGAGGAAGGTAGTTCTCGGACTGATTGGAATGAGCATCTGTAGCCAGGTCTATGGCTCTCAATGGAGAGAGCCTCTTCCAACTTTTGAGCCAGGTGAGTGGCATTGGGTAGACATCCCCGACACATACTGTCGTGATGGGTCTTCATCTGGGATTCAAGTCAACTATAGCAATAGTTCAAGTGACTTGATTATTTATCTCGAAGGAGGAGGAGCCTGTTTTAATAACATCACATGCAGTATCAATCCCAGCTCGGCAACCAGAGAGCCACCACCGGCCGAGGGAATATTTTCCCGAAGCAATGACGGAAACCCCTTTAAAGACTACAACTACATTTACATCCCTTATTGTACTGGTGATGTATATGCTGGAAATCGTAGAAATGTAGATGTCAGCCGATCTGTTGAAAACCAGCAGTTTGTCGGTTATTCGAATATGACTCGTTTCTTACAGCATATCGCGCCAACCTTTACTGATGCCGATAAGGTAGTCTTGTCAGGTATCTCCGCAGGTGGTTTTGGGGCGTTGATGAATTTTGATCAAGCTAAGCAGATTTTAGGATCGGTGGATTTACGACTTCTGGATGATTCTGGAATCCCATTTACCGATGAGTATCTAGAGTCTTGTCTTCAATCTCAGTGGCGACAGCTATGGGATATGCAATTCCCTGAGGACTGCACTGAGTGCGAGAATGAACAAGGTGGTGGTCTGTCTAATTATCTGCTTTATCTGCAAGAGAAATACGATGACAGTCAATTTGCATTTATCTCCTCTTTGGGTGATACCACCATTCGATTCTTTTATGGTTTTGGACGTAACAACTGCCGAGTAGTGATACCATCCACCAGAGCGTCAGACTTTCGTAAAGGACTTTTCCAAATGCGCGATGAGGTTGTGCAGAATCGAGGGAACTTCTTCCTCTTCGAGGGAACCACTCATACATATCTGAAAAAGCCACTTTTCTATTCTACGGTTAGTGGAGGTCAAGCAATGAACGACTTCGTAAGCGATTACTTAAATGATCGCGCACAGAATCGAGGGCCGGAACGCTAGACGACTTACATATTGCCTGAGTAAAAAATAGGAGAATCTCACGAGACTCTCCTTTTATAGTTCGGTCTATTTAGACTCTATCTACTTTTGTGCCACAGTATTTAGGCCTCACAGGCATTGTAAACCGCCTCGTCATCCCATTCTAATTCAGCCTTATTCTTAAGCATGATGGGATAGTACCTGTTGATAAATCTCTCGGATAGCTCCCGATTTTCATCACTAATGCTGGCATTTTCTAAAGCGTTCTTCGAGAGGGCTACAATGGCTTTCATTTCACATATTCTCGAAGCATTCAGAAGGGCAGGTGCCAAATCATCAAATTCCGTGGTTATCTCTTTGAGAACATTAAATAAGTTGAGAATATCCGTTGTTTTTTCCATATTAAATTTTGTTTTGGCGTTGTTTTTTACCATTTTGAGTACGACGGATAAGAGGCCATTTTGGTAAATAGACTTGATTTTATAGTACTTGCGTCTAGTTGGATCTAATTCGGTTAGTGATTTCATACGAGTGGCAAAGAGATCCTCGGTGAATCGTCTAGGATTTTTGGTTATGCTCTTTAAGGTATCTTTGATACACATGAGTGCCTGAATTTCCGAGGTTCCTTCGTAAATCGACAAAATGAGACTCTCTCGAACCCATCTTTCAGCTTCATATTCTTTGGTAAATCCATATCCACCATGAATTTGAACAGTATTGCGGGCAATGGTATAGGATCGCTCCCCCGCCCACCATTTGATCAGAGGTGTCCACTCCCTTAGAGTTTTTGAATATGACTTGAGCTGGGCCTGTAGCTCTTCGGTTTTGTCTTCGCCGAGGGCATTATCTTCGATGCGTCTTTCGAGTAGTTGAACCAGAGAGCTAATATAAGCTGCCCGATAACAGAGGCCGCGAAAAACCTTTGTTTCCATATTCATGTCGAGGATCTTTTCGCAAATTTGCTCATGTCTGGCGATAGGCTTACCCCAAGCCTCTCTTTCATTCGCATAATTGCTACTTAAACGCGAACAGGCTTCCATAAGTCCAAGAGCTTGAAAACCGACTGCAATACGAGCTTCGTTCATGAGGTGAAGCATGTAGCTAAAGCCTTCTCCATCCTTTCCTAGCAACCATCCCTTCGAGCCATCAAATCGAAGGGCACAGGTAGCCGAACCATGAAGACCAGGCTTCTCTTCAATTTTCGTAACCGTGTAGTTAGGTTTTCCCTCTAAGTGTTGAGGAACCACGAATAAGTTAATGGATTTTAGTCCTTTTGCTCCCTTTTTATTCTGAGTGATGACCAGGCTCAACCCTCCGCCACCGTTACTGATAAATTGCTTGCTGCCATAAAGCTTGTAGGTTCCATCGTCTTGCTTTTCGCTGTAGCTACGCATGTTCGCCAGGTCCGAACCTACGTCCGGTTCCGTTAAGGCCATAGAGCCAGATAGTTCGGCTGTTGCCAGGGCCGGAATAAACTGATCTTTGATTTCATCAGATCCAAACAATTCGATAATGTTTGCTATAGGGCCGTACCAAGACACTGCGAGTAGAGTCGATGGGCATGCTCGTGCCAGCAATTCATTGCCTACAAACTCAACTAGGAAGGGAGCAGACATACCTCCACGGCTATGTGGTAGGGATAGAGCGTGCATGCCGAGTTCAATGAAAGTCTGAATGTTAGACTGGATAGAAGGGGGGTTCTTCACCACACCGTCTTCCAACTTAAGATCTTCCTTGTCTACCTTGAGTGAGTTGTCAGCAAGCTGCCCTCCCGCAAAGTCACCAACTGAATCAAGCATCTCTAGCCACATAGACTCATACTCTTGTGCCGAGTCAGCACCTATGGCTTCTTTTTCCTCGTCTGACAGCAGGTCAAAAAGCGTTGCAAATTTTTGATCGGCAGTGAGATTATTGTGGATATCGGGGTTGTCTTTGAAAAAATTGCTGCCACCAGCCATTGAATACTCCATAAGCTATTGTGTGTCATAAGATTTTTCGGGGTGTTTCGTCACTGTGAAACCTTACGCGTATCCTCAAGATTATATATCCTTTCCCGCTTAAATTCTAATAGATAGGAACGCGAGTCTTCGGCTATACCTTGGTCACGTGCTAAACTAAAGAACAAAGCGAAACTGACAGAGGTAGTTGAGTTGGTTCGGTGGATCGTATTTTTGGGAATTTGGGGTGCCTCAGCGCTTCCGCTTGTGGCACAGAGTAATTTGCGCGACAGCTGCCGCAGTCGTTTGGCAGGTCAATTGATGAACTTGCAAAATGACTATATTCACCACTCGAGCTCAGTGGCTCATTGGGGAAAAAAACTCAAAAAACTAGAGAAAAAAGAAGAGGAACTAACAGCTCTAGTGGCGAAACTGGACGAAACCTCCAGACAACAGCCCTTTGACAGGGCCCTTGAGGAGCGCTTGTTTGGGTCTCGCCATGAACTTAAAGGACTGAAGTCTCAAATCGCCATGGGCCGCGAGAGAATGAGTTCATCTAAAAAAATTGCAGCAGCGAAACAGTCGGAAGTACAGAGTTTCAAAAAATCCCTAAGAAAAGTGTTTGATGTCGTAGAGTCGAACCTTCAAACTAGTGAATTCTCGGTATATAAATTAGAGTACAAGAGTCGCTGTGGTCGATTTCGGTACGTTTGCCCCTTGCCTCCTCAGCAGCGCACAGACCTCGAACGCTTGCTACCTTCCGAGCAGCTTCCAGTATCCTGCCTACGCTACGCCCAAATTCTACCTCCACAGCGCCAATAAGATTATGCAAAAATTGTGCTGATGCTTTTTCCTTAAGACTATGGCAGTATTTTATTTCCTAACTCAAGGAGGCGTAACAATGGAATCCTATACCCCTGATGATCTAAAGAAAAGTCTCGATGATAATCAACGGATTTTTTTAAAGCTTTGGAAAAAAGGTTGTGGTATCTGCAAGTTATCAAATTCAGCCACAGATCGCATGGAAAAGCAAAATCCCCATGATCTAAAATTTGTCAAAATCGATGTGGGTGAATATCCAGAAATGATGGGGTTAGCTGACTCCGACGTTCTCCCACTTTTCTTTGTATTTACCGATCAGAAAAAACGAGGGATGTACACAGGGTTTAAAGGGCTTGATAAGCTTGAAGAGTTTGTGTCTGACTCGTTGAAAAACTGAACACATTGTTGTTAGCTAATTGAGCGGTGAGGCGTGTTCAGTTCCTACTGCTTGTTTCCAAAACTTCCCACGGCCTCGCGCACCTCTGCAATAAGGTGCTGCATGTTCGGTGGCTTTGCATGTGCGGACTTCGAACCGAGTGCGATGGCCGCCACCATCATATCTTTATCAGGAGTTCCCGAGACGCTAATGACCTTAGCATATTCATCTTTCTTACGAATCTCTTCAATCAATTCAAGACCACTTAATTTTGGCAAGAGCAAATCAGTGATGACACAATCTGGGCGATGCTTGTCAAACAGTTCCAAGGCTGTCTTGCCATCCGAGGCAGTCAGAATATTGACATCAAGATCCTCTAAATAGTCTTTAAATAAATCAACAATGTCCGCATCATCATCGATAATTAAAATCTCCTTTGGGCTGCCATCCAGAGAATATCCTAAAACCGCTCCCGGAGTCCCTTCCAACATCGTAGAGCAAGGAACATAGACAGTAAAAAGAGGTGGGCTACTCGCCATAGACTTGTTCACAAAATGACCAGAGATCTCTTTCATATCTTCGCATAGCTCTTTATTCTGCTTTTTGGATAAATGGATAAAACGGTAGCTTTCATTTTCGTGATCTACGAAGCCACGTATATCGATGGCCTGACATTTCATTCCCATTTTCAAATTTGTATAAAAATGAAGTTTGAATTTAAGGTCATGGTAGTTAGGAGCGTTCACTATTCTCGAAAGAACGGTGTTGAGGACTGCCAGTTGAGATTTAATCATCGGATAAGAGTCGGGCACATCGAAGCTGATGTCCTTGTCGCCGGCATTCGATTTAAGGAGCTCTATCAACTTTTCTGCGGTGAAATAGGTTTCGTTTTTGGAATTTTTGTTTGTTAGGCTCTTTTTGAGTTTTGAAGCCTTGGCCTTGTTTGCCTTGCTGAGTTTTTCATTTGCTCCAAATATATTGTTAAACGTATCAAATGCAAACATCAGGGCTAGGCAAACAAAGATAGCACTTATGCTTCCTGGATTAGTAAAGGCATAAACGCTAGATAGGATTGCTGAGCCGCTAATGAGAGTAATCTGTTCAAGAACAATCTTTCTATGCCCCTTTTCCTTGTGCAGCATAAAGCCGATAGTGGATAGATGAAATGCGGCTGGTGTTAGCGCGATACAAATCCAATAACTACTCGTAAATATTTCTGTAGGACGGCTCACGGAAATCCCAACGAAAGCAAGAATCCCGATAATACTGCTTACAAATGGAATTGTGGCTGGGATTCTCATTGAGAAATACTGTCTAAGGTAACCCAGGCCACAGTAGCTATGGATGCTACCCAAAAGCACTCCAAGGTAAGCAATCTCTGTCCAACGGGATGGAGGTAAAGAAACCAATCCAATGGCTCCGATGGTAGGGGCATAGTAGGCGAAGAGCTTCGGTCTAAGCAGAGACTCCTCCGGCTTTCGATGGACCTGAGCAAGACCTGCTGCTAAACCGCAGAGACCTACGGCTATGGCACCTCCTTGAATGGAGCCAAAGGGAATAACCAACGCTACAGTCGAGATCGCAAACAAAAGTGCGAACTGAAAACTATGTAGGGAGAGATACTTAAATTTTCGGGGGACTGGACTTGGGTTTGTAAGGGAGCTCATCTCTAAACCTCTCTTTCATATAGCTTCGATCGGGGGTAATAGCCGGGAAATTGATAAATTTTTCTAATTTTTTTGTGTGGGTGTAAAATCCGAAAAACATTGGTAAAAAAATGTATTTTGAGGAGGTATTTGGGGAATATTTTTCCTTGTCTAATGTGGTGTAGCGATACTGCAGCAATTAGCTAACCATAACCAATTGTCGCCAACTCCATGGAACGTTACTTCTCAAAAGATTTTGAGAAGATTTTTGGTCAGTCACTGGTATGATAGGCAGACATCAACAAAGATAAAGGTAGGCTCTAAGTTGTGAGTTATTTTCGTATTGGTCTTTTGATGGTTCTTGGTCTCTCTTCTCAAATGGGATACGGTGAGCCGGAGCCCGATATCTGGAGTCGGCTGCCAGTAGCTATCGGCATCAAAGGGCTATCTCAACTTGAAAAGCGCGGAGTCATATACTACCCAGCCTGGCAAGTTCAACCAGTATTTTCGGTTAATCTGGGGTCTCCCAATCTACAGTTGATTGGTACCGAGTTGCATATGAAAAAAGATCTTCACGAATACCTTCGTATCCGCGGGATCGCAGATATCAATGTCTTGCCAGAGGCCCTCTATGAAACGGAATCTGAGGAGGTTGTTGAATTAGAGCAGGAGCAGAGCCATGAGTTTATCGGCCAAGTGGAGTTTACACCCTCACCATATTTTGAAATATACGGGAGTGTGGCTCAGGATCTCAAAGCCCATTGGGGGCGGTTTTATACTCTGACACTTCAGTCGGTGCTTGCATCATTTCAGACGAAAACTCCGCTACAAATCAATTTTTATTTTCAAGGAGGGAGTGGTGATAGACGTGCGAATGACTATTTTTATGCCTATTCCCCAGGTACAGTATTTAGTTACTACCATGCAGGACTATCTTTGACGGCCGAACCGGTCATTGATAAGTATTTTCCAGTGATTCGTCTTTACCTTAGTGAGCTTACGTTTGGTCAGGAAGTAAATAGAGATCCGATATTTGAGTTTATTGTCGCAAAGAGAATATTTTAAAAGTCAGGCCACTAAGGCCTGACTGACTTGGATCGGATGTTACAAAACACCGCGACGTTTTTGATCACGCTCAATGGCTCTGAATAGAGCACCGAAGTTACCCTCTCCAAATCCTAGGTTGTTTTTTCTTTGGATAAACTCGAAAAAGATTGGTCCGACGACATTTTCGGTGAAAATCTGAATCAAGTAGCCCTTGTCATCGCCATCAACTAACAAATTAAAGTCTTGGATCTTTTTGCGATCTTCTGTGACATTCGGAACTCTTTCGAAGACTTCGTTATAGTAATCCTCGTCAATATCTAGCGTCTTGAGTTCGTCAGGTTTGATGGATTCCATGACTTTAATAATATTCGGGGTCAGTAACGCGATATGTTGGATGCCCTGGCCCTTATACTCTCTCAGATATTCATTAATCTGAGATTTTTCTTCGGTCCCCTCATTGATCGGGATACAGAAGCTGCCACAAGGTGAGCGCAACGCGTAGGATAGCAAGCCGGTTTCTTCTCCTTTAATGTCGAAGAAACGGACCTCTTCAAAGCCGAAAACATCCTTATAAAAGTTTGACAAAGGCTCCAACTCGCCTTTGAATACATTATTTGTTAGGTGGTCGATTAGGTGAAAACCTTTGGAGTCAACGAGATCAGGATTTTCTAGGTTTTCGAATCCGAGATTTTCTAATTGACCCTCGTCCATTGGGCGATCGACCAAATAAATTAACGAATCTCCCACACCGTATATGGCTGGAATAGATTTACCATTGGCATCAATAAAGTCGACGTCTGTTGCTTCTTTAGCTCCTCGCTCCACGGCTGCCGCCAATGCTTTTTCAGCATTTTCTACACGCCAACCCGTAGCGTTTGCACAAGGCCCGTGCTTGCTTGCAAAATTAACTGCAAACGAGCCTGGCTCCGTGCTTAAGAAAAAATGAATATCGTTTTGATTGTAGTAGTCAACCTTTCGGGTTTTATGAGTCTTCGTGCGAGAAAATCCAAGAATTTGAAATAGCTTGTGCATTTTTTCAGGTTCAGGGGTACTGAATTCAATGAAGTCAAAACCGGTGATTCCTGTTGGATTGTTGGCCATTTTCTTCTCCTTTATTTAAGGTGTGTCCTAATTAACAGTGTGCCCCAAAATATTCGATGACCGCATCAGGAAGTCTGACAGGTCGGTTGTCTCTGTTCAGTGTTACCATCCTCAACGTTCCGCTAACGATTTTTTGGCGTTGATTGTCTCTTTCAATAAAGCCTTCGTGGAAGCAGTTGAGCACGGGTGACCGGCTGTAGGTGATTTTAGAGTCAATAATGACAATATCGCCTTGGGTAGCTGGCTTTAGAAACTTTAAATCTGCATCGGCGATAACAAAATGAATTCCGTCTCTCCAGAGATCCTGAAGATACTTCATTCCAATGATATGTTCCCGTGCTCGCTCGAAGTACTTAAGGTAGTTGGCATGGTAGACGAATCCCGAGAGGTCTGTATCCTCATAATAGATCGGGACTTCATGTCTACCTTTTAGGTATAAGCTTTCATTGACCAAGGTATTTTCCATACAGCAATCCAAGTTTTTCTTTAGTTTCCGGAGGGATCGTCGCTGGATCGGTAATGATGCTATATTTTGCTGCAGAAAATATTGGTGAGTCACTTGTTTCAGGAAGACTGATGATGAGCTCTTTCACGATACTTTTCGCAAGTTCGCTATTCGCTTTCAAGATAGCCAAAACCGCCTCAACAGAGACATCCTCAGTATTTTCTTTCCAGCAATCATAGTCTGTAGCCAAGGCAAGCATGCCGTAACACATCTCGGCTTCGCGTACCAGTTTGGCCTCGGGTAACCCTGTCATGCCTATGACACTAGGATTAAGGGTATCGCGATAATGTTTTGATTCGGCTCTTGTAGAAAACTGTGGGCCTTCAATACAAACATAAGCCCCGCCACGATGGACGTGTTCTGTTTTCTTACGGGCAGCCGCGTAGATAGCTTCCAGCATTTCGGGAGCGAATGGGTCAGCAAACTCTATATGACCGACAACTCCCTCACCGAAGAAGGTGCTAGGTCTCAGCCCTTTCGTCCGATCAAACATTTGGTCAGGGATAACCATATCACCGGGATGGATATCCTCTTCCATAATTCCTACGGCGCTGACAGCCAAGACATGACTCACACCTAAAGACTTAAGAGCATAGACATTGGCTCGATAATTCACTTCCGACGGTAGGTAACGGTGCCCCTTCCCATGTCTAGGTAGGAAAAAAGCACTCCGTCCATCCAAAGAAACTTCTGTCACTGGGTCTGACGGTGCTCCAAAGGGTGTTGAGATATGGTGTGTATTCACAACCTCAACACCTTCCATTTCATAGATTCCGGAGCCGCCAAGGACTCCCAACGTTGTCTTGACTGTCAAAGCTCTATCTCCGCTGATTGAATTTTGCCATCAAGTCTTCCATGGTGAACTTCTTATTAGGCTCTTGCCGTCGAGACTGACCGCCTTTGCCATTCTGAGGTCGATTCCCTCGAGATTTGATGGGACCACGTTTAGATGGGCTAGATAACTGTTTACTTCGTCCACGGCCTTGATTGGCTTGTTCCGACGACTCTTTTTTACAACTTAAGCCGATTCTGCGTCTTTGCATATCAACATCGATCACGCGAACCTGAACAATGTCTCCGACTGATACGACTTTCGACGGATCGTCAACAAACTGGTCAGACAGCTCCGAAATATGAACCAAACCATCTTGGTGAACGCCAACGTCCACGAAGGCACCAAAGTTTGTCACGTTCGTTACGGTTCCTGGTAGCATCATGCCAACCGTCAAATCCTCAATTTCAGTGACATCGTCGGAGTACATCAGACGTGCTCCATCTTCACGAGGGTCACGTCCTGGCTTGATAAGCTCTTTAGTGATGTCGACGAGTGTCGGCATACCCACGGCGCTTGTAACATATTTATCAAGAGGTATAGCCTCGACCAATGCCGAGTTACCAACTATCTCAGTGAGTGTCTTATTCTGATCGTTTACGATCTGCTCGACAATCTCGTAGCTTTCTGGGTGGACGCCTGAGTTATCTAGCGGATTCGCAGCCTCTGGAACCCGAAGGAAACCGGCAGCTTGTTGGAAGGCTTTGGGTCCAAAACCGGTGACTCCTGTAAGATCAGAGCGGCTACCAAACTTCCCTTCTTTGTCGCGAAGAGCTACGATACTTTTCGCTAAGCTTGGTCCTATGCCTGAAACATAGCTGAGAAGCTTATAAGAGGCCGTGTTAACATTGACTCCAACCTTATTCACACAACTTTCCACAACCTCTTCAAGACTGGTCTTCAGTCTCGTTACATTGACATCATGCTGGTATTGACCCACACCGATGGAACGTGGGTCGATTTTAACTAATTCGGCTAATGGATCTTGAAGTCGTCGCGCGATGCTTATGGCGCTTCTAATGGTAGGGTCTAAATCTGGGAACTCTTCTCGGGCGATATCCATGGTAGAGTAAACACTTGCCCCAGCTTCGTTAACCACTAAACGTTTAACATCTTTAAGTTGATTTTCTTTGATGACTTCAGTAACCGCGCGATTCATTTCACGACTACCTGTTCCGTTACCAATCGCAACACAAGTCACATTATGATCTGTAATCAGTTTGAGAATGGCGGCTTTGGAGTTTTTTGTTTTATCACCAGATTTTCCACCCAAATCAAAATGCAAGGTGGCGCTTGCTAAAAGTTTGCCCGTATCGTCGACGACAGCAAACTTAGAACCGGTTCGCAGCCCGGGATCGACTCCTAAGACATTTTTTTTCGGAATTGGTGGAAGAAGTAAAAGGTTTGAGAGGTTGTCTGAAAAGACTTTAATAGCTTCAGCTTCTGCCGTTTGCTTAAGGTGAAGTCTAATCTCTGTTTCCATTGCAGGGCTTAGCAGCCGCTTGTAACAGTCGTCAATGACTGAAGCAACCCATTCTTTTACCGCTGCCGTAGCGTTCCCACTAATGACTTTTTCTCGCAACACATCCACAATTTTTTCTGAGTCAACTGTGATGGAAACTTTTAGGACTTTCTCGGACTCACCTCGTCTCACTGCCATGATTCTGTGAGAGGCTGAGTTGTTAATAGACTCATTATAATCAAAATAATTTTCATACTTTGAAATATCGGTCTTTTTATTTTTCTTGTCTTGAGCGAGTTTTTCCTCAACACCTTCAATTTTTTTGGAAACAAGTTGCCCTGAACTAAAACTTATGTCTCTTGCTATGGCGCGGATTTCTGCTGTTTCCGCAATCTGTTCGGCGTAGATATCAGAAGCTCCACTAAGAGCTTCCTCTGCATTCAGCACTTTCAAGCTCGGCTCGATGTTGCTATCAGCAGGCGTGACAAAAGCCTGAGCCACTTCTTGTAAATCTTCGATCTGCGCAGATTGATCCAGAATTTGTTTGAGTAAAGGCTCTAAGTTTTTTTCCCTAGCGATCTGGGCTCTTGTGCGACGTTTTGGTTTGAACGGTAGATACATATCTTCCAATTCTTGTTTCGTCGTACAAGCAGCAAACTTAGCCTTTAGTTCAGGAAGTTGGCCCGCAAATTCTGGTTTCTTTTTGCAATGCTCTTCAACAACTTTTAAGTATTTTGCTTTGTTGGTCTCAAGTTCTTGAAGGTATTGGTACCGATCCCTAATATCTCTGAGTTGCACCTCGTCTAGAGTGCCAGTCATTTCCTTTCGGTAACGGGCGACAAATGGAATGGTGCAGTCCTCTTCAAACATAAGTTTGATAGAGCTATTGACTTGAAACTCTTGGAGTTTTAGTTCGGTTGCGATCTTGTTTACAAGGTTGATCATCAGACTCTGTCCCTAAATTTAGTGAATCTCAGATTCGGCGAAAAAGAATGCTACTTCTTGTTTAGCTGTGTCTACGGCGTCGGATCCGTGAACTGTATTTTCACCAATCGATTGTGCAAAAAGTTTTCGTATTGTGCCTTCTGCTGCTTCAGCTGGATTAGTTGCTCCCATGATCTCGCGATTTTTGGCGACAGCATTTTCACCTTCTAGGCACATGACAACAACTGGAGAGCGTGTCATAAATTCAACAAGTTCGCCGAAAAATGGGCGTTCTTTATGAACTGCGTAAAAAGCGCCTGCTTCGGCTTGGCTTAGTAAAGTGCGTTTCATTGCCGCAACTTTAAGGCCATTCTCTTCAAATTTACTAATAATTTTGCCAATTAGGTTTCTCTCTACACCGTCTGGCTTAATGATTGAAAGTGTTCTTTCCAAAAGGATTCTCCTTGATATTTTCGAGTGGATAAAAACTAATAAAGTCATCTACGCTAATGCCAGACGATGATACGCGAATGTTCAAAATAGGCAAGAATTGTCCTTGTTTTGGCCTCGAGAAATGTGATTTTTTTTGCAAAATTTTAGGGTGGTAGGTTTCCCAGAGCAATGCCTAGCTTGTTTAGGCGAGCGATGGGCGGCAAACCAATGAAAGTAACCTGAAATGATGGGCGAGAATGGCTCTGTTGCTTATTAGTTGCCTTGGTCGTCTGTCTAGTAGCAGCGTAACTTGCCTTCAATTTTGACTATGCGAGATCCACCGGTCTTATAGCACTTCAGCAGTGCTTGCTTGTACCTGGTTTCCTCTTTGGCATTGATCGGGCTAGAACTCATGCCATCGGCGCCGCCACCCGACTGGCATGCAAACAGACCTACACAAAGTAAAAGGCCAATAATCTTCATAATTAATCCTCAGCAAGTAGCATAGTGCTTACTATCTTAAAGGATTTTTTATCGCAGCCAGACGGTAAAGATTTCCTAGTTCAGCTAAGATGGGTCAGCATCAATACTAAGTAAAGCGGCTCCAATGGTGGTTTGCTCCCCAGGAGTAGCCTTCAGTTTGGATACGGTTCCCGACGCTGAGGCTAGAATCTTATTTTCCATTTTCATGGCTTCGATAGTCAGAAGCTCCTGACCTTTTTTAACCGTTTCGCCCTCGGAGACTTTAACCTGGAGAATTTTTCCAACCATGGGTGATCGCACAACCGCGCCACCGGAACTGTCTGCTTTTTTCCTAAAGCCACCGCCCGGTACGAAGGGTTCCACCTGCAGGGCATGCCTATGGATCAGATGGTTGCCAGACTGAGACAATTCCATAATGACTTCTGTCTGCGACTCACCGGGAAATTGAGTCATGGAATGTGTTCGCACTTTAATCGATTGCTCAACACCTTTCGAGTCTTTGACAAAAATGGTGTTGAGTTTTTTATGCCATTGAAATGTATAGGCCTGTCCAGAGATCTCGATTGGCAGCCATGTTTGACTCGTATATCCAGCGGGTATCGATACTATAAACTCTTTTTCATCGGAACCAAGTCCATCAATTTTCCACTTCATGTTTGCCTCTTATGTTTGATGGTTGCCATCAGCTATGGCCTGTTGAGCCCAATTCCTACGAAAGTCGGTATTTACCTTTGGTGATCCAGACTTGGCTTCTACGGCGATAGCAGCGAAGGCGCCAGCTTTTTCGTAGGGTCCTTCCTGATACTGCATAGCTTTTTGCAGACTATCGTACTCCTCTACCACAAAACTTGTGGTAAATTCTCCAGACCTGAAACGGTTATGATCGATGATCGCCTCATGAAACCGAGCCGTCGTAGGGATACCACCGATTTCCATCTCGGCTAGCGAGCGTTTTAATCTTTCGAGAGCTAGATCTCGGGTGGGACCCCAAGTGATCACTTTAGCAATCATCGAGTCATAGTCTTCGGGAACTTTGTAGCCCTCATAAATGTGAGTGTCGACCCGAGTAAAGGGTCCCATGGGAAGATGGAGATTGGTGATCTCGCCAGGTTTCGGCATAAAATCCATGGTGGCATCTTCGGCATTGATTCTTGCTTCAAAGGACCATCCATTTAGCTGAATATCATCTTGTGTCATAGTCAAGGATTCGCCATTAGCTACACGGATTTGTTCCCTTACCAGATCAATGCCGGTAATCATTTCACTTACCGGGTGTTCCACTTGAATCCGAGTATTCATTTCCATAAAGTAAGCTTTTTCCGGAGATTCGCATATGAATTCAACGGTTCCCACACCCTGATAACCCACAGCAAGGGCAGCTTTCACAGCAAACTTCCCAAGCCGCTCTCGTTGTTCGTCATTAAGAAAGAGAGACGGGGCCTCCTCGATCAGTTTTTGGTGCCGTCTTTGAATAGAGCAATCGCGCTCAAATAAGTGAACCCCGTTTTTTCCGTCACATAGCACCTGGATTTCGATGTGGCGCGGATCCACTAAGAGGCGTTCTGCAAATATGGAAGGGTTTCCAAAATAAGACAGAGCTTCTCGTGAGCAAGCCTCGTAGGCATCTTTCAGCTCTTCCTGTTTGGTGACTTCACGCATTCCGCGACCACCACCACCAGCAGCGGCTTTCAGGATAAGTGGGTAACCGATGTTTGCAGCTAACTCTTCTAATTCTGCCAGGCTATGGAGCTCGCCATCGCTACCTGGTACGGTAGGGACTTCATGCTTTTTCATAAGGTCTTTGGCGGTTACTTTATTGCCCATAGTTTCCATAGACTGAAAATTTGGACCTATAAACGTATAACCAGCTTCGGAAACGGTTTTCACAAACTCGCTATTTTCCGATAAGAAACCATAACCGGGGTGAATCGCATCAGCGTTTGAGGCCTTCATGGCATTTAGCAAAGCTGGAACGTTAAGGTAAGTGTCAGCTGCAGTGCGCCCTGGTAAATTAATAGCAAGATCTGCTGCTTTACGGTGCATGCTATCGACATCGGCGTCGGAATAAACAGCAACGCTGGATATCCCCATTTCCTTGAGGGTACGGACGATGCGTACCGCAATTTCACCGCGATTTGCTATGAGAACTCGTTGGATCTTTTTATGTGTCATGACAGTCTCCCTTTCCCTAAAGTGGGATATTGCCGTGTTTACGTTTTGGCCTAAGATCCCTTTTACTTCGACTGGCGCTTAGCGCTTTAGTAAGTTCGTCTCTCGTTTCTTCGGGGAAAATTACAGCATCAATGTAGCCTCGTTTTGCTGCTTCATAAGGAGTCGCAAACTTATCGGCATACGAATCTGTGAGCTCTTTA
This sequence comes from Pseudobacteriovorax sp., assembly GCA_013215145.1. Classification (GTDB taxonomy): domain Bacteria; phylum Bdellovibrionota_B; class Oligoflexia; order Oligoflexales; family Oligoflexaceae; genus DT-89. The sequence goes on along the minus strand of JABSRP010000010.1, from coordinate 122,255 downwards.
CGCGTGGTATCGGGGTTGTCAGAAGACTTGATTTCATTGCGGAAAATGATATTGCAGGCTCCTTCGGCTCCCATCACAGCGATCTCCGCTTGTGGCCAGGCAAGATTGCAATCGGCTCCGATATGTTTAGAATTCATGACATCATAAGCTCCACCATAGGCTTTTCGCGTAATCACTGTTAATTTGGGTACAGTGGCTTCACTAAAAGCATATAGGAGCTTCGCACCATGGCGGATAATTCCACCTTTTTCCTGGTCAGTTCCTGGCAAAAATCCAGGAACATCCACCAACGTGATGACAGGAATATTAAAGCAGTCACAGAATCTTACAAACCTAGCTCCCTTAACTGAAGCGTCAATATCAAGAACACCGGCTAGAAAGGCTGGATTATTCCCAATGACGCCTACAGATTCTCCATTCAAACGTGCAAATCCAACAACAATATTTGGAGCAAAAGCGTCCTTTATCGAAAAGAAACTATCCTCATCAAAGATAATATCGATGACATCCTTCATGTTGTAAGGCTGATTAGGATTGGAAGGGACGACATCTCGTAATTTGGTTTGAGCTGAAGCACTAATATTTTCAGATATTTTAGGTGGAGTTTCCAAGTTATTCGACGGAACATACGATAACCATTTTTTAATGGCCGAAAGTGCTGACCCTTCGTCTGGCACACGCAAATCGCAGACGCCACTGGTAGCAGTGTGGGTTTCGCTTCCACCGAGCTCATCGAAGGTTACCTCTTCCCCCGTAACAGTTTTGATAACTTCAGGCCCTGTAATAAACATATGGCTGGTGTCGTCCACCATAAAAATAAAGTCCGTCATAGCGGGGGAATAAACAGCGCCTCCGGCGCATGGACCCAAAACGACTGAAAGTTGAGGAATCACTCCGGAGGCTTGGACATTGCGGAAAAAGATATCAGCATACCCACCGAGACTAGCTACGCCTTCCTGTATCCTTGCACCACCAGAATCATTCAGGCCTATGAGAGGGGCACCATTTTTAACGGCCAGGTCCATGACCTTACAGATTTTTTTAGCGAACGTAGCACTCAAACTGCCACCAAAAACGGTAAAATCTTGGGAGAACAAGTACACAAGGCGGCCGTCAATCGTTGCATAACCTGTGACAACCCCATCCCCTAAGAAGGTTTTGTCGCTCATACCGAAATCCTGGCAGTCATGAGTCATGAAGGCGTCTAGCTCGGTAAAACCTCCATTATCGACGAGGAGGTGGATCCGCTCACGGGCGGTCATTTTACCTCGCTTGTGCTGGGCGGCAATACGCTTTTCACCACCTCCCAGTGCTGATTCGGCTCGAAGGGCATTCAGCCTGTCGAATGCCTCCTGACGTTTTTCTGAGAAATCCATGTTATCAGTTCCTTTTGTGTTAAAAAAAGTATCAGTTTTGTCGACCCGGGAAGCCTTGCCATATATCGTTCAAAAGAAGTCGGTCAATAACATCGTCCTGACTTGGTTTGATGATGGGTTCAGACAATTCCGAAATGAGTTTGCGCTTTTGAACCACGGCATCTCTTCCTCCTGCCCAGATGAGTTGACCGTTGGCGGTATCGATAAGAAGCAAGACAATGCCAGCCCGGTAGTAGGCCTTTTCCAAACCTCTGTCATTGATCACCCCGTGGTGGGCGTAAGTGATCATAGGCAACAGAATGGCATCAGCCCGATAGACCTTTCCACTAAATTCGTTGAGCCAAAGGACCCAGGTCTCCCGTTTGGAAATCGACTCTGTGTAATATGACATTGGGTCAGTACAGTAAATACATGAGTCCTCGTTTTGATGCCAAAGTGAGGGAATCTTTTCGTTATGTCCCTGCAAATTAGCTTTCTCGAGCAGAGCATCAACAACCTTGGGACTTAGTCCTCTCATGTAAGGCTGATTCCGAAATCCGTCAATGATAAACTTGTCCACGGCTTGGCAGAGGGAGTTCATTTCGTCATTGCTTATTAAAGTTTTTGGGTTGAGTTTAAAAGGTGACGATTTGGGCCAAGGTCTGCAGGCAAGGACCGCAATCCTAGAGGGGATAAACGCGAGTTGCCCTGGTTGGATACCGTACTTGCCTTTTGGAGTAGTGGTACATGATATAAGCACACAGCAGAACATAACAGCTTTAATGATAAATGCCATTTTCACACCTTGAATTTGACGTGACACCAAAACCTAACGAGTCATACCAATAACTCTATTGGCCTTGACGCAAAATTGCCAGTTCACTTTTGTATTGCCTGCTGTGCCGGCATACCCACTCCGAGAGTATATGCTCCCGCGATCGATCGTCCAAATAAAGTTCGGATTCCGAAATAACAGTTTTGGCCTTCTCCATAAGCGTATACATAGTCAACGCAGCCGACACGGAAATGTTTAGGCTTTCTACCATGCCTGTCATGGGTATGGTGAACCGATAGTCGATTTCCGCATCCCAATCGCTATGGACTCCTTGATGTTCGTTGCCAAATAATACAGCTACAGGCTGGTCAACAGGAATGTCACCGAGCTTGCAGGATGCCGCTGGGAAACCGGCAGCGATTTTATAACCTTTTCGACGTAAGTTTGTGACGGATTCTGAGATGGTTTCGAACTTATTGAAGTTAAGCCAATGATAAGCCCCTCGTGCAACCGTGCTTGGTTTTGCAAACTTTTGATAGGTATTCACGACGTCTATGTTCAAAACACCGAATGCCTCGGCTGATCGCATACAAGCTGCAATGTTGTGGGGGTCATGAATATCTTGAAGGACGAGTCTAATATGCTCGCTGCGTTTCGAAGCGACGTCTAGCATCTTTTCTCTTCGTTTATCTGTCAGCCTGGGAGATAGCAAACGCCAGGCATCCGAAGGAAAGCCTTTTTCCGTTAGTGGAATTGAGTCGTTCATTACGTGAGTTCGTTAGAAACAGTAGCGTCAGCTGGCTGTGAATTAGTAACTAAGGTATCGCCGCCTTCAAGATCCATTGTGGATTGAGCTGACCCGCCTTCATCGGAATCTGAGCCAGAACCCTTGCTTTCTAAAGCCGGTTCGCTATGTTCATCAATGACCAGATGCAACCCAATTTTTTCCAAAGCTTCACCCACCAGTGGCCCAAGGGGTTCGCCAGGTTTTTGGGCCTTTTCGTTAGCGGTGATATGAGCTGCTAATGCCCTTAAGGCGGTTTCCCAATTTTCATTCCTTTCATCCGCCATCTCACGAAGACCCTTCATCGAGCGATAGAGTTGCTCGACTCGAGATAACTTTGCCTTGGTGCGCTTAAGTTCACCTGGATTTACTTTTCTAAGTATCTCACGAGCTTTCTCAACCTCGGACTTAAAAATTTTATTTTCTTTTCTTGTTTGATTTAGGGTTTTTTTAAGGCTTTCCAGATCTTTTTGTAGAGCACTAATTTCTGATTCAGACAGAGTCTTGGACGCTTTAGATGCTGCATTAGCTGCTTCGTCGGTGATACGTTTTTTCTCACTAACTGCCTCTGCTAGCTGAGACTTTAAAACCGTATTTTCCTCTGATAGGATATCTAGTCTTCTCTGGGATTCAATATCCGCCTGCTTTTGCAGCTCAGTGACTTCTTTGCCTTCCTGCTCTTTCTCATAAAGCTTTTTTTTCAACTCATCTAATTTTTTGTCAGAGCTACGTGTTTGGTCCCTAAAGCTATCGTATGAAGATTGGAGGCTTGCAAGGCTTTGTTCTGCCTTATTTCTAAGTCTCTGCTCTTTGGTGGTCTGTGCGGCTGCATTATCAGCCAATGCCTTGAGAGAGCCAAGCTCTTTTCTGGTTATCAAAGCATACAGGCTAGACAAGATAGCGAGGCCAATAGCCACGTACAATACATATTCATTCATTGGTTAACACTCCAGAAAGACGCGAATTAATTGCTAGGATTAAATCATTTCCCTACAAAACTCAAGGTCTAGATATAGAGGTGTCAATCAGACACAACGACGCCTCTTTGGATTCCAAGCTTTTTCATGAGCCTATGCAAGTAGGCGCGCTCGAGACAAAGGGTTCGTGCTGCTTCGCTAACATTTCCATTGCAGCGCCGTAAAACATGCTTGATGTAGCCCTTTCCGATTGCTTGATGCAATTCCTGCCAAGGTACGACCTCAGAGCTAAACCTATAGACTCCATCATCTTTTCCAGTTGATTCGGGCTCAGTGGCTTCTGTTTGTGGAGACGAGCTTTGGTGAGTAGAAGACGTCACTCCGGCCTTTGGCCTACCTGAGCTGGACCTTAGCGTGACTGATGTGATCTCCTGGTCCTCGCTCAGTATGACCTCTCGCTCAATTAAGTTTTTGAGCTCTCTGATATTTCCCGGCCAATGGTAATCGATAAGTTGTTTCATCGCCTCCGGACTCAGTGTCCGAGATCCCAATGAATGCTCTTCTGCAGCATCTTGCAGAAACCTCTCGGCAAGTTGATCTATGTCATCTTTGCGGTCACGTAGTGGGGGAGAGTGGATGGTAACGACATTAAGCCTATAGAATAAATCCTCTCGGAATTCACCGTTATCGACCATACCTTCCAAGTCGCGGTGCGTTGCAGCAATCAGTCTCACATCGACTTTGACAATTTTTTCGGAGCCAACAGGTGAAATCTCTCCGCTCTGTAGGACTCGAAGGAGTTTGGATTGAACGTTGAGATCAAGTTCACCAATCTCATCTAAAAATAGGGTTCCGCCATCAGCCTGACTGAAAAGACCCTTTCTGTTTTTTGTTGCTCCGGTAAATGCGCCTTTCTCGTGGCCGAACAATTCACTTTCTACCAATGAGTGTGGGATGGCAGCACAGTTTACTTTTACCATAGGCTCGTCGCTTCTAGTGGATTCTCTATGGATGCTGCGCGCTATCAGTTCTTTTCCAGTTCCACTCTCTCCTAGGATCAAAACCCGACCATTTGTGGGTGCGACTCTTTTGATGAGAGATCTGAGCTCTATGACGGGGGGAGTATCACCTAAGATCTCCTGCCCCTTCAAGACTGCCTGGCTTAATTTTTGGTTTTTGATTTGGATTTTATTGAAATCCAGACAGCGACCTATACTAACTAGGATACGCTCAGGCACAAAGGGTTTTTCGATATAATCGAAGGCGCCGAGCTTGGTCGCAGCAAAAGCTTCTTTGACGGTACCCTCTCCCGAAATCATGATAACTCGGCTTGATTTACCGTGATGTGATAAGAGTTTTAAAACATCCATACCACTGCCATCGGGCAGCCGAATATCGAGTAAAATAATATCGAAGGGTAACTGAGTCTTACTGTCTACTGAACCGAGCGAGATTAATGCCTGAGCATAGGTTTCTGCCTCTGTAACTACGGCTCCTTCGGCCTCAAGAGTCATTTTAAGAGATAGTCTGATATTGCGGTGATCATCGACAACGAGAATCCGACTGCCGTTGATGGAAGGGGCTGAAGTGTATTCTGACATAGCTAGCCTTTCAAGGTGTTTGATCTAAGGTTGGCTCAGCTCGTTAGATGGAAACTCATCTACCGAAGTCTCCTAGACTATATGATTCGCCTGCTCGGAAAAACCATAATTTTGCAGATGCGAAAGATCAGGACAGTAGATATATAAGAATTACGAGTCCCGATTTATCCTCTTTGTCCCGCCATTTGCAGATCAATTTTCGTTTCGCTTGCTAGGCCGAAATGCTGTTCAGGATAGAAATTATCAAGTTTCGAGCAGAAAAAACTGTTCACATATTCCATTAACATTAGGCTTTTTATTTTGGCAGTTTTCATTTTTTTTTTCCCATATCTGGTCGTTTCTCTTACACTAAGAGGACGATCCAAAATGGAAAATATTGCACACTAATCGTCGTTTTCAATTGGTTGGTTGGTCAGTGCAAGTCCACGAAATCAGTGCACTTTCGGAATAGTCACTGAGAACGTGGTGTTACCCGGCTCACTTGTTACCGATAATTCGCCATTGTGATCGAGAATAATTTTTTTGCAGATGGCTAATCCCAGGCCCATTCCATGAGTCTCCCCGGTATGTTTGGTGGTAAAGTATGCCTCGAAAATCCTGCTCTGAAGATCGTCAGGAATACCCGGCCCATCATCATGAATTTTGGCCACCCACCATTTTGATGCCTCACTAAGAGATACTTGTATTGCCGAATCAGCGCTCGCTTCAGCTGCATTTTTAACAATATTCATAATCACTTGGCGAATCAGTTGGAGGTCAGCGAAAATGGTGGCCTCGGCTATATTTGTATCGAAGGTAATGCTGCGATCTTCGCGCGCAGCCTTTTGCAGGTCTACCACATGCTGACACAGTTGCTTGAAGTCTCCCTGCTCAAATTTTGGCTCCGGTAGTTGGGCAAACTTGGAAAAAGAATCCACCATCCTACCAAGTGAATTGACTTCTTGGACAATAATCTCTTGAGAATCGTCCAGTATCTTCTGGTAGCCGAGGTCACCTCCCTTGTAGGTTCGGACTAAGTGAGACACCATCATCTTAATTGGGGTGAGTGGATTCTTGATTTCGTGAGCCATTTTACGAGCCATGGTTTGCCAAGAGGCCATCTTCTCGAGGTATAGTGTCTTTTTGCGATTGATCTCGACCTCTTCCGCAAGTTGATTGAACTGTCCAGCGATGATTTTTAACTCATCCTTGAAGTCCTCTTCGACAAAACGGAAGGATGCATCTTTTTCCGACCATTGGCTAAATCCGTCAAGAAGCCGAATGACTCTAAGGCGGTACCGCTGGACTAAGATAAACAAGGCGCCACCTAAGATGGCAAAGGTCGCGATCAAAATGATGGAATGGACGGCAACTAAGGTTGGACCTATCTGATCGTCCCACGTGCCTTTTATCAACTGATAACGTTGTTTCAGTTTTCGCAGATCATTAAATTGCTGCTTAACAGCGTCAAGTGGTAGATCAACCCGAAGGTTCAAAACCTTTAGGCGTTCAGGAGATTCCCATTCAATTTGTGTCCCTGTTTTGGCATCTTCGATGTTAATGATGCCAAGAAGAGACGAGTCGGGCATATTTAGAGTGGCAATAAATTGCTTTAGGCTTTCGACTTCGAGTTTAGATTGCCGACCATATTCTTCTTGTAACAAGTAAAGTAGGAGCTCTCTTTGAAGTTGATTCTCTCGCTTAATCCGAAAAAGCTCTTCATCCAGGGCGGCCTCTATTTTTTCGTCATAGACGAGTGGACCTAGCGATCTAATGGCATCAATCATTGTAAACAGGCTGGCAGAATAGCCACAGATTAGGATGGCAACAGCCAGACCAACTGCTTTTACGACAGAGAACTGACTCCATCGAACGGGGAGTTTTATGACATCGGTTCCAGGGAATTTCACGATTTATCTTCCTGGTTCTGACTTGGTAAATCCACCTTAAACGAGGCAGTTTCTGTCAATTTTAGTTCGCCAAGCATATGAGAGAAAAGCCCCTTCAAAACCTTCGATTGCTGCTGTATTAACCAAGAGGTAATAGCTGAGTTGTTCTTTCCTGAGATCTGGGTAAAAGAAACATCGAGTCTAATCTCCAGTGAGCTTTTTAGTAAGGTCTGTACCTGCGGTGAATCTTTGAGCTTAATCACAAGACACTTGTCAAAATACTCCTGAGAGCTTTTTAAAGATGTTTTCTTTTCCTTCTCGCCAAGCAAGAACTCAAATTTTTCATCCCAAAGATCGTATTTTATGGCACATTCTTGGGTTTTGATGACTGTTTCACTATCTTTTCCATCTACTACTAGTTTTAGTATACTATAAGCAGGGAATCCTGAGTAAATGAGCTTTTTTTGCTTGCTAGATAAATAGGCTGTCGGATCAATAAGCAATAGATCTTCTTTTTTGGTGGAACGATTCCATTTGCTATCGAGGCCGCTTGAGCCAGTATCGAGGGCTCCGAGCATCAAGAGTTTAGGTAAAAGGAGTGTTAAACTCATTTAACTACCCTTTCCCGGCTGAAACTCACTTAGCTTGGGGGCGTTAGTCAGTTTAAAGGCTAACTCTGCGATAAAGCCAAAACTATGGTATCTAATGCCAAAGGTGTATGATTGTCCCCAAAGGTTGTTTCCTTCCATGCGATCAAAGCCACCTCGGGCTTCAAGGAAAACAGCACCCTTGTCAGTGCCATCGGTAAATGGAAAGTGCCAGCCGGCTTTGAATCTACCCGAAGCTCCTTTGGATCCTACAGTTTGCAGGTCAAGGCCTATCGTAGCCGCACTGTTCCAAAACAAGATAGCTGTGTACTCAGTGCTAAGACTAAACACAGTATTTTCGTAATCTCCAGGAGGGATTAGGATATTGGGTGCAATACGATAACCAGAGCTCGGTAAAAAACCATGAAGTCTGGTTTCTCTTTCAAAGCCAATGTTAGCTCCTACCACCGACGAGGGGAAGCCAGGTAACGAAAATCTAGGTGGTCGATTGGCAACCATGGCTAATCCGTATTGGAGCACACCCCAACCGATGTCGTAGCTCCAAATAGCGCTTCCGCGGCTACCGAAACCAATGACATCGAGGTATCGTGTTTCGACATCCGTGACGCTGATATTGGCGTCAAACTGGACACCTTCACGCGAAAACTTAGGGAACCCGTAACTAGCGGCTAGATGACGATAAATTCCGGCGCCGTCGATATCAAACTCGACCTTGCCCCGGTGCAAAGAGTGAAATAGGTTACGGCTCACAATTTGTCCAAAGGCCCCTAAAGGAGGTTGGTCCTCGGCGAGGGTTTGCGAGCCTTCTTCGTCATAGGTGACTTTTAAAGTCCCCCCGATAGCAGCTTTCCAAAGGACGGTAGGATCGTCTTCGAGGGTGATGACGAGTATGACGTTTCCTCTTTCACTACCTCGCTCTAAAGATACTAAGACCGATGAAAACAACCCCAGACTGTAAAGTTGGATTTGAGCCTCTTCTACAGCGTCGCGATCCAATGTGGCTCCTGGCTGGAGACCAAGTTCTTCTGAAAGAAAATAGGAGGGTAAGCGATGAGAACCCTCGATTCTGATCTCCTGGATTTTTAATCCCGAAGGGTTGGCATGAAGAGCTATGGGTGTCGTAAAAAAATGAAGGAGGAAAAAAAAGCAGACGAAACGTTTTAGAAATCGGAGGACTCGAGGTCTCACCAATCGATTTCCTGAGGATCCAAGAGAAGGATTCATCCTTCTATCTGACCATTGTGGTAAACGTTTTGAACGTCATCGTGATCCTCTAGAGTGTCGATCAACCGTTGTAGTTTTTCTCCTTTTTCTGCATCCACTGAGCTGTAGTTTTCCGGAACGAGACCCACTTCAGCATGAGCTGTTTCAATCTCAAGCTTATCTAAGGCCTCTTTTAGATTCACGAAATCATCAGGTGCGCAGGTTATTTCAACCACATCATCTTCATCTTTGACATCTTCAGCGCCTTCTTCGAGGGCGACTTCAAAAAGCTTGTCAGGATCTTCGACATTTTCTTTTGCATAGACGATAGTGCCCTTCTTATGGAACATCCAGGCGACAGACCCATCGGTACCTAGGTTGCCTCCACTTCGCGTGAATGCATGCCGAACTTCAGAAACCGTGCGGTTGATATTGTCTGTCAAGCATTCGACCATGACAGCCACTCCGGCAGGGCCGTATCCCTCATAGGTTTTTTCGGTATAGTCGGCGTCATCTTGGCCTCCGACTCCGCGCTTGATAGCTCGGTCAATATTGTCTTTGGGCATACTCGCCGATCGAGCTTTAATAATTGCTGTTCTTAGGCGTGGGTTCCCATCTGGGTCTTCTCCACCAAGCTTAGCCGCAACGGTAATTTCCTTGGCTATTTTGGTAAAGATTTTTCCCCGCTTTGCATCTTGGGCTCCTTTGCGGTGTCGGATGTTAGCCCATTTACTATGGCCAGCCATATCAGCTCCTTAACTCAGTCTCGATCAATAGCGGAAGTGTTTTATCTTCTCGCCTTTTTCACCAATATCAGTCATTGCTTTTATTCCAATTTCAATATGCAGGTCAACATAGCGTTCTGACACTTTCTTGTCACTAGCCTCGGTCTTAACGCCATCTGGGGTCATGGGAACGTCTGAAACCAGTAATAGAGCTCCACGAGAGATCTCGTTGGCAATCGCCACGGAAAAGAAAGTAGCCGTCTCCATATCGATGGCTATAGCCCTAAGATCACGAAGCCTTTGTTTAAATTCATCATCGTGCTCCCACACGCGCCGGTTTGTTGTGTAAACCACTCCGGTCCTGTAATCATGGCCGGCCTCGACAATTTTTTCAGAGACGAATTTGTGTAGTTTGAACGACGGCATGGCTGGAACTTCTTTAGGTAAGTAATCATCTGACGTTCCTTCACCGCGAATGGCTGCGATTGGTAGGATGAAATGGCCGAGTTCGGTGGTTTCTTTCAAGCCGCCACACTTCCCCAAAAATAGAACACCTTTTGGGTCGATAGCTCCTAGCAGGTCGATGATGGTGGCAGCGTTTGCAGAGCCGATACCAAAATTGATCATGGTTAACCCATCGTCGTTGGTACAAGTTTGCATTGGGCGATCGATCCCTTTGATGGGCTTATCAAACTTTTTTGCAAATCTCTTGAGGTAGTCGTGGAAGTTAGTGAGAAGAATATACTGGCCAAATTCCTCGAGGTCGGTTCCTGTATATCGAGGAAGCCAGTTCTCAATAATATCTTGTTTTGTTTGCAATGTTCTCTCCTTTTTGTCTCAATTTCCTATATATTAATTTCAGGCCCGAAATTTTTTCCGACGACTTTAGTGCATTATAGTCAATATTTGTAAATAATGACCTAATATTTAATCAGTGAGCTAAAAAACCAAGTCTTGATGGGTAAGGAGCTGCGTAGTGAGTTTTAAAGCAAATCGAAAAAGCGAAGCAAGCCTGCGAAAGCGATTCGGTACACCAATACCACAGTATTTTGCTTTGGCAAACGAATTCATTCAAATTGGACGTTCGCTAGTGGCCAAAGGAGGGTTAGGGGCTTCGAAAAAGCTTTCCAAGTTTTTGCTCGTGGACTCTGCATTGGAATCGCCTTTTTCGGAAAAGCGTCTTTTGGAACTTGTAGGCGATATCATTCTAGATTTATTTGTAGATTTAGGGCCTGTGTACGGAAAAGCAGCGCAAGTGGCTATGACCAGAATGGGGCTGGAAAACCTGAGATACGCAGAAAAACTCCAGCTAGATCGTCTTTATTCTGATTGGCCAGCTATGCCCTTCGATGAGGTATCGGATATACTTGACGACGAGATTCCTGACTGGCACCAAGATTTTTTAGTGGAGCCTCACCCAATAGGAGTGGCTTCGATGGCTCAAGTTCACACGGCTATCGATGAAGATGGAATGGAATGGGCCATCAAAGTCGTCAAGCCCCAGGCTCGCAAGCGACTTCACGAGACCCTCGATGCCCTTCAGCAGATTGTATCTCTCGTCAAACCGCTGGAGGTCACCCCTCAAGGCCGCAGAATTGCGAAGGAAATCAGGGGGCTGATTGCTGCTCTGAGAAATGAGACAAACCTATTAAAAGAAAAAGAAAACCTTCAGAAAATGACAGGAAAGCTGGCGAAGCGAAAAAATCAGGTGGTGCGTCTACCGAAAATTAAGGAAGAGTTTTGCACGGAATCAGTCCTTACGATTGAAAAGTTCACGGGTGTGTCCTTGGCAGATATAGTGAGTCAGAGGTTAAGTCTAAGTCCTGTTCAAAGGAAGTCCTTGGCAAAAAAAGTTTTGAAAGACCTACTCATTCAAGTCTTTGAATTAGGGTTGTTTCATGGAGATCCTCATGGTGGCAATCTGATACTACTAGATGACGGATCGGTGGGGATTTTTGATTGGGGGCTCACAGGCGACCTGAGTGAGAGCGATCGGCATTTTGTTTCTCAGATTTTGAAGGCCTTGGTTACCTTCGATCGCGAGCGATTGGTGTCGGCTCTTTTCGAAATCTCTCTGGATCACGGTCAGGAGATCCGGCGTGAGGATATCAATGATGAGATCGATCTTATCGTAGCAGACTTGGGAATTGGGGGAGAAAAACCGAAAAAAGTTGAGATGGCATTACTGTTCGAAAAAGTCCTTGCCTCGGCTGACAAGCTCGGGATTCCGATTCCTGAAGGGCTTCTGCTAATGATCAAGAGCCTCTTGACGATTGAAGGATTGGCTCGAGGGATCGATCCTGGAGTCTCTCTAGGAAAGATAGCCATGCCTCTTCTTTGGCGGGCAGCTAAGCCTCAGTGGTCTGATGTTGTCGAAATATCGAAAAACCTGCCTAGAATCGCTGGGCAATGGTTGCATCGAGACAAAGCCATGTAGACCATACCTTTCAGGTTAAAATACGAGTAATAAACTTGCGTCTCATCAAGGCTCTGCATGCATTTTATACTCGTATTTTTCACAGTGCTTATTCTGGCGACGGAAGCTGTCGGGCAATCGGTACTCTTTGTCCGGTCCCAGACCCTAGCTCAATTTTTTCGCTTACCGCCAAATCCTCACTCCACGGAAATTACCCCCAAAATGGAAGCGACTTATCAAGTTGCCAAGACTTGGTCCAACTACTGGGGCTACGATAAACGCTTCGTGGTAGACGGACAGACTAGTGAAAACAGTATGCAGATTAAGTACGGTTTACCCTCTCATTTTGAATTTGTATTTGAGGCACATCAGAGAGAATTTTCCGATGTTGCTATGGATGAAATTGCTATTCGTTTTCACGAAATCTTTCATATACCACAAGATCAGCGAACAAAGCTGGAAACAAACAAAACGCAATTCTCTATTCCTGATTTTGGATTAAATATCGGTGAGGAAGATATAGGAAAAAAAATATCCACCCCAGTCGGGTTAAAGCTCGTCAAACACTTTCAAAGCCCCGATGAGCAACTTCGCTGGTTTACTGCTATTTTGTGGGGCGGCGAGACCTCATCTCAGGCCCTTCGGCCTCGCTCCTTTGAAGATCGCGGTATCCAAGTAGGCCTTAGCTACCCGGTAGCAACTGGAGAATTCCTTGCAAATGGCAATTATATGATTTTCAAGGAGATGGAAGATTCCCAGCTTTACTTGAAAGACCGTCAATGGTCTCTATTGCTGGCTTATTCGATTCCTTACCTCGGACTCCGCTGGCACAGTCAGATGCAAGCCACTGAGTCTCCTTTTGTCAACATCGGTCAGCTATCGGAAATTTCTTACGAGATCCATTGGGGGATCACTAAGATTTGGGGGCAGTGGTTTGGTCAATTTACTATATTAGAGAACGTGTTTTGGCCCTTCAATACTCCTGATTGGGGAGTATCTATAGCCCTCGGATCACATCGTCTTTAGTGCACCTACTTTCACCGTTAGGAAAGACTCATGGTTTTAGCTGAGCAAAATGGAGCTCCAGTTTTTCCATAATTGCCGTGCGTTTGCTATCGTCATGGAATACCTCGACCTCATCGAGAGCGCAGGCGATGGCATCAACTGGAATGATCGTGGAATGTCCAATAAGGTCCGAAGCTTGAAGGGTTTCTGTTACTTTTTTTTGGATCATCAAATAATCACGGTCGACAAAATTCACATGGATTACATTCACGTCTCGGGATCCCTTTTTCGTTGAACCCCGTTATCGGAACATCATGACTGACTTTTAGTTTTTGTAATGATTTTGGTCCTTGGTCTTCTCATTGGCGATATCTGTGACTTCGATCATCCCTTTTTTTTGCTCGATAAGGAGGTTTAGTTTCTGATCGATTTCTTTGAGACGATCAATCTGTTTGGCAAGTTTATGGTCTTTTTCTATCATAACACTCCTCCTTTCCAGCATGAGCTTACCGAACACGCTGTCGGTAAACTGTAGAAAATATGATCGAAAAATCTTTTACCATCTTATCGTATCTTGGCATAGTCTTTCCTCTCTCAACCTTACAGCTAGCTATTCATTAATACGTTAAAAAGTTACCTGCTATTTTTCAGGGTTTCCTGATTGCGAAAACTGGACCGGATCTTGCTGAATACCCTTTACCTACTTTTTGAGTGGTGTGAATAACTGTCGCACTGTTCTGTAAGCAACCCCGCTCTGCGGATTACATAGGAGAAACGAGATGAGAGCATTCGTAATACTAGGTTTAGGATTTGTGTTAACCAGTCAACTATCTGCCTACGAGAAACCACATTGGGTGCACATAACCAAAGCTAGCCACAACGGATCAGGATGCCGCTTAGGGTCCGATGTTTCTGTTGTTGAGGCATCCAACCCTGACAGAATCCACGTCGACTTTAAAGCGTTTTCGGTAACCACCGACGACTCCGTGGAACGAAAGAACTGTTCTATATCACTGAATGTTGATCACCCTGGCGGCTGGCAATATGCTGTCAAGAGATTCGATGCCTGGATTATGTCGAAAGTCAATAACGGAGCCGAGGCTCGGGTATCCTCCAACGTTTACCATCAGGGAGATAGTGCCAATACAACATTTACGCATCGTTGGCATGGATGGCAAGATGGGCATTTTGATATTCATCAGGCAAAGCAAGACCATGAGCTAATTTGGTCCTCCTGTCGCGAAAAACGATCACTAAATACAAACACCTCTGTATTGGTGAAGGATGCTTGGGCGACTGCGAAAATTAAGCATAAGATCTACTGGGGCCTTGTCTGGCGCCGTTGCTAGAGCTTTTTCTTGCTCACCCAGATTGTTAAACTCCCTTGGGTGAGCTCCTTTCTTATTTTAACAAGTTCGCTTTAATATTCCTGTCTTGCATCACAAATCCTTAAGTCCTAAGGTCCCTGAAGTTTTGCTTTTACAATCGAACAGGGATGTAGGTATGTTTAAACGACTATCTTTATGGGTATTTGGGTTTTCCGCTGTGGTGTCCTGCGGGCAAGTGGATTCATCGTCTCTTTCTGCAGACGAAACAATTTCTTTTGGTAACTGGTGTCGTGACTTGTCTTTAGCCAATTGTTCTGAGGCAGAGCCTGGTGGCTTGACTGAGGCGCAGTGGGAGTTTGGGCTAATCGCCACCAAGCAGCTTCTGGATAGCCCCACCAAACTCAGTTTTACCCGCGACAACTTCGATACTGACGAAGTCCAAGATCTGTTGGCGGCTATTGGCACAACAAGTATTCTTAAGATCATTGAAGACTTGCCTTGGGAAATTCTACAAAAGACCGGGTCTGTTATCGAAATAAAAAGTCAAGAGGCCCGCCGCGTCGAACTAAACGATCTGACCTATCAGATCGATCCCTTTGTCTCGATTGAAAACTCCGTATCTGGGATCTATCAAATTAGTGGGCTGTCTCTAGTGTTTAACGGTGAAGCCTTCGCGCTAACGGAGTTGGATATGACAACTCCCTACGAGTTGACGGTTAAGCTTGGCGACCAGTACATTTCCGAAATGCCTGCTGAATTTCTTTTGGGTGAGGACGAGTTGACTGTGCCCGACCTTGGTGCCATCAACATAGCTTTGCCAGCCCTTCTATTCTCGCCTAACTTTGCTTGGCAAGACTTGGGACAGCTTGATATTCAACAAGATCAAATAGCCATCGTTTCGGATGCCTTAGTTCTCATCAAAGACGATCTTCCTGACCCTAGGTACCTACCCGAACTTCAATTTGTCTTGGATCAAGCGAATAGTTTCGTACTGGGAGGCAATCAAACAGACGAGCGCCTGCTCTTCGTAGGACTTAATAAGGCTGTCACTTGTACGGCGACCATTGGTAATATCCCGTTGGTAGGTCAAATCAATTTTGACCTGAATTTGGAGCCTTCCATCGGACTAAGAGATCTCAGAAAGACCCGAAAAGGCGTTGAACTGCGTTCGTTTGGAATGAGCACTACGATAGGTTCTATCAATCGCATTCGGATAGAGGACAGTACATTAACTATTCGAATAGGCCTAATCAATATACCGATTGATTTGGGTGAAGAACCAGATCCTGGGAGGCAGCCAGATATCGAACGACTTATCTGTCAGTGACTTCAAGAGGCGACTGCACAAAATGGATTGCAAAAGAAAGATGCACTAGCTAAGGTATCATAGTTCACTTTAAGTATTATTACTTGGGTTGATGGCTTGTTACGTCGCGACTTTGTTGTTCCTATCGTCCTTCTCTTGAGCGTTCCATTTGGCATTGCGATGCAGGGTGTGGTCGCCTTTGCAGCCTTCTGCAGTTTGATTGGCAGGCTCGTTCGCGGCATCCAAATCAGGCCAACTATGCTATTTTTAGCCCCGTTGGTCCTGACAGTGCTTGCACTTTTGAGTACAGCTCTTAATCCGAAAAACCAGAGTCAAGATTATTTAGGGTACTTCCTAGGCTATCTACCCTTGTCTGTACTGCCCTTCCTGGCCGGACAAAGTATTAAGTGGCAACAACCATGGACGAAACTCCTGTTTCGTTGGGCTTCGATAGCTTTTTTCATTTGGGGAGGCATCGTTGCCTCTCAGTTTATATGGGGATGGTCCCTACGTAACCCGTCTGGAGGCGTCGACTTCCGTCCCTTCGGCTTCTATTCCCATCCATTGACTTTAGCCTATGTTTCGCTTTTGCTTTGGCCGATTCAGCTTGCACGACTCGCCCAAGATCTACGGTTAACATCGAGCTGGCTCGGATTGGTTGGGTTACTTGTCATACTGATCACGACACAGTCGAGAGCTTGTCAGGCGGTGGCACTGCTCATCACAACAGTCTTTCTATTTCTTAAGCTCAAAGGGCGAGGTCGTATCATTTCGTTTTTTGCTCTTACGGCTTTTGTCCTTGGAATCGCGCTTACGAGTAACCCAGTTTCTGATCGCTTTGCTCTGCTGTTAAACCCAGAAAATCCGGATCGTTTCAGCGATTATCCCGATGATCGAGTTGCCTTTTGGCATGCTCATTGGGAAATGATTAAAGAAAGGCCGGTTCTTGGTCATGGCATCCATTTGAATCATCGGTATCGGATTCCTTATTATGAATCCATCGGCCTAGAAGACTTTGTGAGGCAATACGAGGCCCATAATCAGCTGATTCAAATTACAGCAAATGCTGGCGTATTTGGGCTCTTTCTCTTCCTATGTTGGATCTATTGCCTATTGAAGCTCTCACGGGAGATTGATCCTGAGTATCGGTTGGGTTGGGTCTTGTGTATCCTAGGATTTGTGTTAGCTGGGCTCGTTCAAAATGCTTACAGTGATGGCGAGGTACGCCATACTCTAACAGTCCTACTTTGTATTTCGATGGTAGCTCTGAAAAAACAAGTCAAAAAAGCCAATTATGAACCGGCGACTATATTGACCCCGCCTGATCTAGTAAAACCTAGTGCCGATGAAAAGCTGGCTGCGCGATCTCGGGAGAACTTTCCTGCCTAGACACCGGCTAGGGAATGGATCAAGTTATGGGTTGGAATGCATGGTCGTTGCAGTATTACAGGCCTCTAGGGTCGCATCGTTACCACTTAGACACGAATCGCTGGCTAAATGCTGCAGCTGAAACGAATAGTCCGGCTCCATCACATTTTTAAAAGAGAACAACTGTCCGTCATCCACGGGGTCCTGAGAGCATATCTCTTGGCTCAACCCCCAAGCAGCGCTTTCATCTAAACCTCGTTTTCCTTGTAAGCACATCTGGTTGCTTTGATTCTTCAAAACTACCCCTTCAGGATACGTGATTGTTTTGAATTGCTGTGACAGTAAGCTTCCATCGATGCTGCATGGATTGAAGACGAAAGGGGCCCCGACAACCCCAGACAGAGTATCAAGGCATTGTTTGTCTCCGTTGGTATCAAGAAAGTAGAACTGCCAAGTTCCGCTGCTTTCGGTTCCGGCCAGGATTTCTTTTTTATCGGATTCCTTTTCCTCTAACTCCTCCTTCGCTTTCTCCAACTCTTCTTTTGTATCTTTAGTATCTTCGCCGTTTTTCTCTGATTCAGCGATTTGCTCTTCCAATTGTTCTATCTGTTCCTTCTGTTTGTCAATATCCTCATCCAATTTGGTTCCGGAAATGGGCTTGGTATTAACAATCGTAGAAAGATCTCGATTTTCTGCTGAGATTTCAATCCGATTCTGAGTTCGGCAGGAAAAACAAAAAAATACAATGGCTATTAACGATGCTCTCAAAATTTGCACTGTGCTCTCTCTTTTTTGTGGTTTCCTCAATGATAGCATAGTTTTCTGAGCCAAAGCTTGCTGCGCTTAATCCCTGATCTTGAATAGAAGTCTCTATATATTTTGTGTTTTGGCTAATGATCTCGTTTTTCATCGATTTATAGCCATTAAAGATCTCTATTTCTCGGTCGAATCACTATCTGATGCGCTGGATTGAAAGGAGTATCTGTGAAGTTTTTTAAAGGATTTTCAAATCAGAACGACTGTGTAGCTGCCGTTGGCGAAGCGACCTCCTGGCACGATCCATCTGAGTCATACGACATGGTGTTCGTCTTTTATTCGGGACAAATTGATGGCTCTGATGTGACTAGGGAGCTGCACCGCAAGTTTCCGAATACCCCTATTGCAGGCTGTTCAACCGCAGGGGAGCATCTGGCAGGCAAGCATTATAACGAGTATCTCATTGTTACCGCTATTCAATCACCAGGGACTCGATGGTCAGTAGGCTTGTTAAAAGATCTTGACAAGGTTACCGTAGAGGCGACGCGGCAATGCTTTGACGAGACTTTGAAGTCTATCGACCTAGATCGAAACGATTTGAATCCCAAAAGAAATTTTGTTGTAAATTTCGTCGACGGACTTTCTTCGATGGAAGAGGAACTTGTGGCCTGCATGGTGGAGTCATTTGAAGGTATTCCATTCCTAGGTGGTTCGGCTGGTGACAATTTGCAGTTTAAACAGACTCACGTTTTGTGTGATCAAGGAGCTTACTCTAATGCTGCCGTATTTGTCGTCGTCGATACTGACTTCGATTTTTCTATCGTTAAGCACCAGCATTTCGAAACAGAACCAACAGACCTCGTAGTGACATCGGCAACGGAGAGTGAGCGAAAGGTTCACAGCATCGACGGGATGCCAGCGAGAGTCCGATACGCCCATCTGGTGGGATGCAAGGTAGAAGAGTTAGGGCCAGAAATCTTTTCGCAGTTCCCCCTAATATTCTCCGCCGATGGCGAATATTATGTTCGTAGTATCCTTAGTGCCAACGATGATGACAGTCTAAGCTTCTATTGTGCTATCGAGGAGGGAATGGTTCTGGAAGTTGCCTCTCACAGAAACATGCAGCCAGAACTTGAGAAAGATTTGACAGAGGCGAAGAAGTCGTTTGAGAAAATCGACTTGTTTTTGGTCTGTAACTGCATCCTCCGGTCTTTGGAATCTATTGCAAAAAATAATCATGACGATTTGGGTAAGCTAATGACAAATCTGACAGATAATGTTGTGGGGTTTGACACCTATGGTGAGCAACTAAATGGTTTACATATTAACCAAACCCTTGTGGGATTAATCTTGGGGAAAAAAGCAGCATGACTAAAAACGATATGAATTTTGTCAATGACCTTCAAGCGGCAAATCAGACTATTCGTGTGTTAAAGGATAAGGTTAGGAAATTATATAGCAGCGAGTCTTCGTCTATTATCCATAGGCAATTGGTCGTATCGAAAAAGAGGGCTGAAGACCTGCAGAGAAGTCAACATGAGGCCATGAAGCAGATCCTCGATCATGTTATTTTTGGTTTTTTTATTATTGACAGAAATCATGTGGTCCAAAAGGGTTTTAGTAGGTCAGTTTTCGACCTTCTTGGGCAGACGAAAGTTGAGGGAAGGCAGGTTGGCGATATTCTGAAGCTTGATACTCAAGCATCAGATTACTTCGTTTTATGTGTTGATGAAGTTTTTGAAGATCTACTTCCCGAATCTGTTACCCTTCAACAAATACCATCTAAATTCCGCAATGGGGAGCGTATTCTAAAACTCGAAGGTAAGACCGTTCGCAATGAACAGGGTAAAGTCGATAGAATTCTCTTTACCCTTACGGATATTACCGAGCTTGAAAAGGCAACGAGGCAGGCACAGAGAAATGAAATGCTTGTCACTATATTAAAGACGAGAGACGCATTTCAAGAATTTTTGGTGGAAACAAAGCGAGGTTTTGCCAATGTTCTCAGCTTGTCTGTAGCTCATGAGCAAATAGAAATCAGGCGATTCCTTCATACAATAAAAGGTAATTATGCGTCATTCGGAATGTTTGATTTAGTGGAAACTGTTCATGAAGCCGAAGGTTTGGAAACTCTCAATGTCCGAGATGTTCAGTTCCTGGAAAATCAACTTCGCGAGTTTTTGGATACAAACTGGGATATCATTGAAATATCTTATGATGATGTCGATGGCGCGCATTTTGCTATTTCAGACTCTCAATTGGGTACCTTGAAACAGATTATTCAAAATCTCCCTAAGGACAGTCAAAGGCAATTCCAGGTCTGGACTCAAGGAATTTCACAGAAACCTGCTGGTACTCTGTTAGGTCCTATTGAAGAATTTTCTAGCAAGCTTGCACACCGCCTCGGTAAAGATATTCATCTAGAGGTGATCGGACGCAACACCTTGGTAGATGTTGATCTAATGAGGCCGGTATTCCAGAATATAACCCACTTAATTCGAAACTCTATCGACCACGGTATCGAAGAATTTCATCAAAGATTAGCCTTAGGAAAAGACAGATTAGGGAAAATTAGTATTCGAATAGAATCAGATGACAGTCAATATATCGTTGAAGTTAGCGATGATGGTGGTGGAATCAATACGGCCTGTTTGTGTCGTGCAGCTGTTGATCAAGGTATCGTCACATCTAAAAGTTCCGAAACAATGACGGATGAACAAAAACTAAATCTGATATTTGTCGATGGTTTATCTAGTGCTGAATTTACCAATGAAATTTCGGGTAGAGGCATTGGGATGCCTTCAGTTAAGGCTATAGTTCATTCGTTAAATGGAAACCTCAATATAAGCTCAAAGGAAGGCGTCGGAACTAAGTTTCGTATCGAAATTCCTCGGGCGAACGCGTTTCAAGAACAAGAAAGAAAAACATCATAGCCAGAGTTTGATCGCGGTTTCAAATATGGGACAAATATGAAGGGAGAGCTATATTCGTTTCAAAACAAAAATAGCTATTTTTTTCAGTGTGACCCTGATTGCCTCGTGTAAACCCAACGGAAATGATACGTCTAGCACGGGTGGGCAGTTGTCCCGTTCATCAGTGTCCACCTATAAGAATTCTATTGGCTGTGATACTAGCTCTTGGTGGAATTCTCAATATACTTTGAGAATGTCTATTAATGTCAAGGCCCCTGCTGAAAGCTCTATTACCAGAGGCTATCCCGTTTCTTTTCGCATAGATCACAAACTCATGGTAGACAGTGGTATTTCCCATACGACTGGTAAAGACTTCAGGATTGTTTACATGGATCCTTATTGTAGATTTCATGAGGTTCCAAGAATTGTCCATCCTTCAAGTCAATGGTCACGTGGTGACACCAGTATATGGTTTCCAGTTCCGCAAAAAATTGAAGCAGGACAAGATATTCAGGGGGTCTTTGCCTATTTTAGAAATCCCAATGCAGATTTTGTTCAAGTCCCCATGGACTCTATTTTTGACGACTTCGAAAATTTTAACTCTCCCCCGGCAGAAGGACGATTCAAAATTTTTAATCATGGACAAGCGGTTTCTTACCAACAAGGTGCGCTTAGCCTTACAACCCCTGCAGTCCCCTTGGATAAACTAGGCCCATTTGGTCTGAAAAGAAACAAAAGATTTGGTTCGGGAATCGCCGTGGAAACAAGTCTATCAATTGTTGATTTTGCAGAAGTTGGTTGGACGATCTCCATGGGGCAGAGGCAGGAAGATTTTCGATTCAAAGATAATAGGCTGTATTTGGTTGTTAAGGAAGGTGAGAAAGAAAGTCTAGAAGAGCTGTCGGGACAAATTTTTTCTGCCGAGACGTCTTACTTCGTTAGAATCGAGTTTTGGTCTTTGAACGATTCTTCGATTTTGAGAGTTAATGGTCGAAATATTGCCAAAAAGAATCGACCCCCCATAGAATTTGAACCAGTTTTTTCGTTATCTCCCAGCTCGATAGCACCGAAGACATCGTTCCACTTTCATTATTATTTGGCGAGAAAAATTCAAGAACATGACGATGAGATTGAGGTATCACTTGGGGCTGCTCATGGTTTTAATTAGGGTTAAAACCAGGATCTAGTCTCCCTTTCAATCGCTGCAAGTACATTTCTTCTAAAAACTAAAGCCTCATGATAAGGCAAATAAGGAATCGTAAATCGATCGGAGCTTGAGTATAAAGTGATTGTAGCAAGTTTGTATCTACGTTGCGAAGGCGATTGTCTTATAGTGACTCCTTGCAATCGGAATAGCTCAAACTGTTGGATATGATATCCTAGAAAACCGGTTTGAAGGATTCCAATATCATCTGTGCAGCCGAATCGATATGCTTTCCAACGAAGATAAACCAGAGGATAACAAAGCAAGGGAAAAAAGAGACCCCAGAGAATAGTGGGTTCTAGCAAAAGGCTCAATGGAATCAATAAAAAAATCCAAGGAAGCAAAAAGCGATAGATCCAAGTTCTTAGTATGAATTGTTTGCTGATGGGATAAAGCCTTGGAATCTCGGAGAAGTGTTCCAGAACTTGTTTCAAAACCATTTCATTTTTCGTTGGAGGAGAAGTCGGAAGCAAGAACATGTGGCGATTGGAAATATCGGCATTGTTAGCCGCCGCGATCTGTTCAAAAACAAGATTTTCTCGACCAAAAAATTTAGCAATAAAGTTTGCTTTTTTCGAAATGGACTGAATTTTTCCTATGGTCATACTTTCTTCGTGATCCGTTATCAGTCCAGAGCGTCTTTTTAGAATTCCCCCCTCTTTGATCAGTTTGAATCTACTGTGCTTAAGAAAACTACCTAGTACAGACATCATGAGCATAGTAATGATTAGAATACCAAGAATGATAAGGTAAAAGGTAATTTGATTGGTTTCGCTGTACAAAAAATTTTGTAAGTATCGCGAAATATAGTTACGAAACTCTTCCGTTTGTAAAAATCCTTCGAGAGAGCCAAAGATAGGTAACACTGTAATCGAAAATAACAGTAAGACATTGCTGGACAATCCAGCGACTACTATGTCTTTTGTTGACAGTTCGGCAAGTAGATGAGCACTATCATTTGGTTCGTTTACGTCGCGATTTTCCGCTAGTGGTTCCTGATGCTCCTGCAAGCTGAGGATCATTTTTTTAATGGAGAGGGCGTCAGCATACTTGATGCCGCTCAAGGATGCTTCATCCCCCTTCGCGCCGGCAGATTCCAAAGAAATGTGAGCTAAGGAAAAAGGCTTGAAATAGAAGGGCTGCTTGATATTTATATTCTGAATACGATCGAAAGTTAGATCGCGCTGTTGTTTCCTAAACAAACCTTCTCTGATGGAAATCCGATCAGAACGAATCTGATACAAGAAAAATATATACTTCACGATGGCCGCAATAAACAAAACGACAACTGCGGAGGAAAATACAATGAGGAACATCGATTTGAAATTGTCTCTCGAGGCACCCACAACCGCCAATGGCACTAAACTACCCCAAAGTGCCTTTCCCCATTGGACCGAAAGCATTAAAAAGTTGTAGATGACGGCGGCGATGGCTGTTCTGCGCCAATGGACTTGGGTCTCATCCATTCTTTGATCCAATGGCTTCTAGGACTCCGTCTTTTAAACTCTTTGCGACATCCAAGTTGAGTCCTGGTATTTTTAAGTCGGCTGACCCTCCCCCAGCTGTGTAAAACTTAACTTGGTGTAGGTTGAGACGCCTGTCAATTGGGCCACTTTGCAGATCAATATGCTGGATTCTTTTTATCGGCACTACCGTTGTCCTTTTGAAAAATATCCCACTCCGGAAGTAAATCTCGCGACGGGTCATTTTATATTGGGATAAAGAGGCGCGATAGTGGCTGTGAGTAGCATTAACCATGCCTAATAGGGCAGACCCTATGGGAATCAATACGCCGTAGTCCCCTCCAAAGACTCGAATGATATAAAGAAACGCCATGAACATGGTAAACGGAGCCCATAGGAGAATGGATGAAAAAAGCTCTGCTAGCGGAAAATTAGCTGATAAGTCTTGAAAATTCCCTTCGCCCGAATCCGTCAAATCCTCAACATGTTTTTGAAAAGGCCCGTAGATGTCATTCATTGGTTGTGGCAACGCTCCTTTGTCCTATGTACACCCTACATTAGTATATTTTTTTAACTGGATAGGTCTATAGCGGATATTAAATGCTAAATAGCTGAATGTTGCGGTCAGACGGCAAACAAACCTGGTTTTTATGTCAACGTGAGTTATTGGCTTGGGGGCTGCGGAAAAATCATAGAAAACTTAGACGTGAAGAATTGTGCCTTCGTAAGCTGCTTATACCGGGGTGCTGCTTACATTAAGTGCCCGTGCCCGTGAAAAACAGCCCGGCTAAACGTCCGGGCTGGATTGGGTTTAGATGACCGAAGAGGCTCTCGCAATGGCAGTGATCGTCACACCCGAGTTAGCGCCGCCAAAGGAACTACAGCCTCCATTTGTATGGACGCCAACGATATTACCGTCGGTGTCTAAAACTCCCGATCCTGAACTACCGCCTAGGGTGTCAAGTCCGCTGTAGGAAAGTCGGCTTCCTGAAACGCGCGATAGTGTGCCAACTTCAACTTTTTTTGGAGTCCCTTGCGGATGCTGGATGATCACCAAGGTTTCTCCGCGGGAGATGCTCCTTCCCGTGAGGCTAGCAAATCCGTAGATATCTCCAGGATTCCCAGCTACTTCGAGGATGGCATAGTCTAATCCACGTCCTCTCTCGACGACTCGGGTGACTTCGAAGAGTTCTGGCTCGCTACCAACCTGGTAATTGAAAGCTACACTATCAGGGCCACTTGGAATGCAGTGTCCGGCTGTTAGGAATAAGTTTTCAGAGATCAGTGTTCCGCTACAATAAGGAGAGCCACCGGCATTCAAGATGGCTCCGACTGGAGTCTCGTGCTGTGCGACGAACCCAATTGAGATCCCGAGGGTTCCGTCGTACTCGGGGACTTCTTGAAGGTCGTTAGTACGGCCACAAATAGACTTGCTTTCGCTGGTTTCTTCGTCTTGCTGTCCGCAACCAGTTGCTAGGATAGCCGCTGTTAAGGCTGCGATTCTTGTTAGTTGTTTCGTTTTGGGTAGGGTTAGCATCTATGTCTCTCCTTAATTGCCCGTCAATGGGGTTGGCTGATGGGCCAAGTAAAGCATGGAAGAATTTAAAAATTGTATTAAGGAAAACTAAATAGAGGTTTAAGAAGGTTATTTTTTGCCTCTTAGGCTTCGCAGAAAGCCACTGAATTTACTCAAGACGTTGAAATGTACTGGGTATAAATGGTTAAAAAAATTCATATATATAGATTAAGGTATAGCGACTATAGGTAAAACTATATGGAATCCTTGTTCGCGTTTCTAGCTGAAGTCACCATTGGGAGGACAAAAATAATCCATTGAGACGATTTTACGGTTGTTGCCATAGGACCTCTCTTGTGACGATTCAAAGGAAAGTTCATTGACTAGTCTATATTAAATTTGGCATAGTGAGAGGCCTTAATTTTCATCGCGAGTCGTGACATTTCTTTATCGTAGCTCCTGAGGCAAATATCCGTCCCAATTCATCCTTTGGAGGCTGAGCCATGAAAAAACTTCTGGTTTCATTCGTCCTTTTGAGCAGCTGGCTATTGATCTTGCATAGGCTTTGGCCTGAAAAAATAGCTAACTCTCCCGTAGATCAGTCCGAGCTATCGACTCCTGTAGCCAAAAAAGAGGCCATATCATCAAATACTTCTAATAGTGCGAGAGCTGAAATCGTTGAGATAGAGAGCCTGCCACCTAATGAGTCATCAATAGTCGAGACGGAAGCGGAAGTGGAAAATGCTCCATCTAATGAGATTGAAGACGAGACTCCAACAGTAAATACCGATCGATTTAAGCACTACAACCGCGAGTCGCCCTACATCGTCGCTCAAAGAAGCGGCGATTATTGGGTCGTCCAAGGAGATTTGCTGATAGATGAAGATCATCTCGAGGAGGATTATGTCGAAGGAGACTATGCGATCGCAAAGTTTCCCCCGACTCGATTTTGGGATCGTCCTCAGATTCCTTTTGTGGTCGATCCTTCGGCGAATCGTGATGTTGTGATGGAAGCCATAGAAGACATGAATGCTCAGACGCTTCTTGAGCTCGTTCCATGGTCTGGAGAAAAAGACTACTTGGTTTTCAAGGGGCATGAAGAAGCGCGATGCTATAGCTTTCTAGGTAAGCGAGGAGGTCCACAACCCATAGCTTTACATCGAAAATACTGCAAAAAAGGTCAGGTTATGCATGAAATCATGCATGCCATTGGGTTTGTGCACGAACAAAGTAGGGCTGATCGCAATGACTTTGTCGAAATCTTATTCCAAAACATTGAGAAAGGCAAAGAAGGTCAGTTCCAGATGTTTCCGCGGGATATGTCTCCTCCGCTAACGACTGATTTTGACTTCGATTCGATTCTTATGTATCCGCCAACGGCCTTTTCGAAGAATGGAAATCCGACGATCATAAGCCTGGATGGCTTGTCTTTCGAAGCGAATCGTGACTATTTGAGCGAAAGCGATATTTTCCGCATCAACGAATTAGTCGAAAATATGAGTTCATTTAGAAGCTCACCTGGTATACAGAATTAATTGATAGAGTATTTGATTTGGAGGTATTCCCCTCTACCACATGCTCTTTCCCTTTATGGATTCCTATATTGGCTCCAAAGCTATGATGACTACTGGTAGGTTCTCGGAAGAGCCCAAGTCTTATTCCTTGTGTACGGAAATTAAAGGCTGAAAATGAGTTTTCGTCGGTATAAGACGGCTCTCGTGACTCAAGACCAAACTCGAGGCGTGTGTCTTCGATCTGATAGGACACTCGCCCTGAATACTTATAGTAGTCCCTTTCTTCATCTGTCAGACTTTGGATAAAATACTTACGTACGGCTAATTCAGTCTGTACTAGCCATTTGAGTCGCATATAAGCAGTTGAGGTACCCACCACAAAGGTATCGTCTTGCTCAAGTTTTTCGTTGTGATTCATCCCGATTTCTAGACTCTCTTTTTGGTAGGCTATAGAGGCCTCAATAAAACCGATTTGGCTGGTCGTACCACCGTTTTCTCTATCGACTGGGAGGCGGATTTTGCGATAATTATATGACAAGGCTATTGAAATATTCGAAAGTTGATAGCCAGCAGAGGCTTTCGCGCTATGAAATCCGAAATTTGCGGTGGAGGCTTGACTGTTTTGCGAGCTATCAGCAGCACCCGAATATATACGAACGTGATAGTTAAGGTCTTTTGTGCTGGCTAAAAACCCCCAAAAAAATTGAGACGAACGTCCACTAACCGAGGCGGCTAATTCTTTAGTCTCGAGGGTTGATTTTGAATAGGAAGAAAACGTAGGCGATTCAACTGAGATCACTTGAGACTGGAGGCCAATTCTATAGGTGGTCTCTAGTGTCGGCGCATAGGCAAGCTGAGTGGCATAAGCGTGGGGCTCATGGGCTGAATAGGTTTGATCTTCAAACAGTCCTACCACAACGCCAGGATAGTTTTTGAGGGATTCCGTATTTGCCTGCTCAGATGTTTCCCCAACAGCAAAGCTGGTAAGCAAAAGGCTCGAATAAGCTGCAGCTAAGAAAAAAAACTCTGGATTCTGATTATTGGGTAGCATTGGTTCGCGTCCATTCAATATCGGAAGATTTGCTATTTCCGAAGTGTATCTTGGATTGGGATCTGACGCAAAGTCTAGCTAGGATCCATGGCTAACCAAGATTCTCGGATGGAATGACAGTCGTTTTCCTTAAGGCACAGATCCATGCGATCGGTGCGTTTTTCTACCGAAAAAAAACGCCAAATTTGAGGTGTATGGAAGTGTAGTTGAAGCGTTCTGCTGCCTAGAAGCCCTATTTTTGGTGGACGTTTTTCTAGTCCATCTTCTGGCAATACGAGTTCTTTAATATCTTCGTATTTGACGCTCATGGATGAGAGTATGCCGAGTTTAACCGTAATGTCTTTGTCACCAATTGATACTTCAGAATCAGGTAGGTAGTAGAGGTTTCCTAAAATCATTTCCAAAAAGTAGATGTCAAATAATAGGACTGCTACATGTGAGACGAATATATACTCATCGGGCATATAGAGATGAACAAGCAAGTGGATAATGAGGGACTCGCAGATGACTAAGAAAATAATTCCAAAAAAAAGCCCAGCTAAGGAGTCAGTATAGAAGTAGGATGCCTTAATTCGTTTCCAGCTTTGGAGAGGACTTGAAAAAAATTTCAAGGACCCTTTGATCATGAGCAACTCAAATTCAAGGTAGCGAGTGTAGCCGTTTCCCAGATTATTTTCCACAAAGCTGATTAGCTTTCCTTTAAGGCTAAGTTCTTGAGGAGCTCTGCGAAGGCCAATCACTAGGCGCAGGATTACTGCGGAGATCAATAGAATTTTGGCAATTAGAAAGTAACTTTCATAAGAGGGAAATGCGCTCCGAGCCCAAGATAATAGAGTATAAGCGACGATTCCTAAAACGATTTTTATCATTCGACTCATAGATCCATCCGTTCATGCTTCTTAGTTTTCCTAGCATAGAATAGGTGCTTTTGCTAGTTAAAATTGCCGCACTATTCAAATACTTCGTTGCCGTAACGCATGGCGTAGGCAGATGCTTGTTCTTGGTATACTTTAGTGAGATAGCAAAGGAGTCTCGCAAATGCCAAAAATACAGTTTGAGGATAAGGTCATTCACTGCGAAACAGGAGCCAATCTTAGGGACGAGCTCAAAGCTCATGATTGCCGTATTCACAATGGAAAGTCTGAATGGTTGAACTGCCGAGGATTCGGAACCTGTGGTACCTGCTCGGTGGAGATTATTGGTGAGGTCTCTCCGCAAAACCTAAGGGATTCCTTGCGGCATCGTTTTCCCCCACACGAGGGGATAAACGGCCGGCGATTAGCTTGCCAAACGAGAGTTTTTGGCGATGTCGTCATCAAAAAGTACGGAGGTTTTTGGGGGCAATCGCCTAATGTAGATTAACAGCTACCCGGGCGGAATACTTAAGACTGTGTTAGTGCGAGATTAAGAGTTTTAACCTCCTCGACCTCATTCGGCGGATTCTTCAAGTTTGCAGCCGGACCTAAATCCGAAGGGGCTTCTTCTGTTATGGTGACAAAGGAAAAGACTTGAGTTTGTGATTGCCACTTGATGGCACATAAGATAAGGGCTAATACTACCGTCGTAATTGATATCGTCCACACACTCTTCATAACGACCTCTCTAAATTTGCCGGTTTAGGCGGCTTGTTTGATTCAATGTTATGCCTCTATTTTGTACAAATTACTTAACGGAAAATTATGTACAAATCTTTAACATACTAATTATATTATAATTAACATGTTATTTTTATTACAAAAAAATATATTATTTTTTGGGTTTTTTTGTGAGAGGTTAAATCTAAGAAAGGCAAGGCATCAGTCTTCTGATGTCCTTGCTACTTAGATCTTATACGAGCAAAAGTGATCGAGATTAAGCTGGCTCGATGACGATCACCCTAGCGTCGCTGCGAATTTCGGCATCAAAGTCCTGTCCAGCGAATTCATACCAGACCTCCAAGAGATTGTTACCTGCCGGGCGGATACTCTTTTCGATTTGGACCCCTTTAGGGTCGGCTTTAAAATCGGGAAAATAGGCATCCAGCGCTTGGATCACTTGAGAGGGAACGGTGGTCTTTAGAATTTCTTTCTCGATTTCTAGAATGACTCCAGCTGTAGACACGTCCACTTCAATGGCTCGACCATCTGGCATTCTTGCTTTAAGTTCATAGACCGCCTCGATTTCGTCGCGATCAAGTTCAGCAGACTCAAAACCAGTTAGACTTGCCTCCGTTTTTAGCGCTACCATTGCTGCGTGCATAACTGTTTTTGGAACATCCGTTAGACCAAGGGGGGTCGACCCAGAGGCGGGCGCTTCGACAAAACCTAAACCGAGATTTTGTTCTTCTGCCATCGACGCTGTGGATGAAGAGGCGAGGACAAAGATGGATAGTGCGAAAAGTGACTTCATGATAACTCCTTGCGAAAAAAAATATTAATTCCAAACCTGTTTGCACTATAGATTGACTTTAGAAAGGCTAGAAAAATACCCTGTGCGAATTCCTTAAAGATGGCGCAATTAATCGCGATTAAAAGATACCAATCCTTAAAGGCTCTATCGGAGTCTTATCTTGGGATTTACCATTCAAAATTTTTAGTCGAATCGGAGAGGACTTCTTAAACGAATAACTGGGGAACAGGTTATAAAATTTATGGGGTCTTAATATGGTATCCTTGAGGAATAAATGAAAGTCTCAAGGTTCTTGCAATGGCTTCGCCGGAAATCGAACATTGCAAGTGAATGTAACTGACATAAATCCAGATGGAATAAGATGAGGTAAGGAAGCTATGGCTTTAAAAAATGAATTAGGTGCAATCGCATGGTTTAGTCTGATGACAACGAAATTCGAATCTATCGGTTCCTTCTACACTCAATTGTTTGGTTGGGAGGTTACCAAGCATGAGATCCCAGGAATCGGTGACTCCATTCAATATAGTGCAACGAAAGGAAAAGTATTTGCCGGTCCCGTCCCGTTAGAACCTAACACAGACTTATCCAGTCATTGGATTCCTTATTTTGCGGTACGTGATGTTGACCAAGCCAGTCGTAAGGTGGTGGATCATGGGGGGACCCTTGCCCACGAAGGCTTTGATATTCCAACTGTCGGGAGAACAGCAATCGTTGTTGATCCTGGTGGAGCACCCTTTCATATCTATACTCCCGAGGTGACTGATCAGGATATTAATGTGATTGGGGGAGATTTTGGTGAGCCTTGTTGGTTGGAGTTGACCTCAAATAAGCCCAAGGCTCTTAGTTCGTTCTACCAAAACATACTTCCGTGGGGGCTTTCAGAAATCGATATGGGAACACCTGATCCCTATATCATCGCAAAATCTGGAGAAAACATGGTCTGTGGGATATCTCCAAGAGATCCATCCTTACCAACGGTAGCGGAAGTTTGGTTACCTTATTTTATGGTGCAAGATATTGCTCAGTCGAGCCAGCAGGTTGTAGCCTTAGGAGGAAAGACTCATATGGATCCCAAGCCGATTCAACAAGGGATTTTTGCCTTAGTTGAAGATCCTGCAGGGGCGCGATTTTATCTTTTTCAGGATCATCCAAAATAGACAATCGCTGTTTAAAAAATCAAAGCGACGGGGATACCGACGATCTCCGTCGCAGGAGCTCTATAGATAATTAGTTGCAGCTCTTCTTCTCATTAAATAATGACGAATACTCGTTACTATACTCGCCGTTTCCGTATGCAACAGGAAAGGTATAAGTCGGAGCCGCCATGACGTCAGCGAACTCATAGTTTGTACCAGAGTTACTTTGCCATAGACGTTTTACTGTGCCGTTAGTGTCTCTGGCTTCGATAAAGTTGGCAAAGCGAATCAGATCTCTACCGATGTTTCCTGCCTGAGGATGGTCAATATTCAAGATTAGTTGAACTTTGAATGGGTCGTATACATTATGAAGGTTGGCGTAAATCATGTCCTGCTCGACTTGATTAGTGATGCGGTTGTAGTACTCAACCCACTGACCAAGAGCGACAACGTCTTGCTTAGGAACGTTGACCTTAAACTGAGTCACTACCTCAGTGATGGGGATGCCGTAGTGGCCGGTTCTATGGACAGCTATACTGTCTAAGTAAAACTCACAGTGGTTGGCATTATAGTTTTCGACAGCAAATAAATTGCTAGAAAAACAAAGGAAAAATGCGGCGAAAATGGATTTTGTTGTAGTCATAGTTAGTCTCCTTGATTCCCTTACTACGGTTAATTTTGTTGTTAAATTACATAAAAAACTGTCTGTGAAAAGATAATTCGTAATTTAGCTACAGTTATTTTTTTACTTTCTGGGAATTAGGAGCGGAATTGGTGGCTTGCAGCGAAGGCTTATGCTGCTTATGGCAAATCCCTGGCGCTGGTACTAAGCAAAATTCACTGTCTATCTTCGAACTATCTTCAGCAACTAATCAAAACAACAGTAAGTGAGTTGGTTTCCTTATCGGATGTGGCCTCGTTCTCAATTTTTTTTACCTGAGAACACTTATCTACTTTGGAAGAAAGTTGTCTTCGCAAGTTGAATTGCTGCCACCTTATAGTGGTCGTAACAATCAATCATAAGGAGAACAAACATGTCTAGAAAAACGCTTACCAAGCTGCTTGCTTTAGCAAGTATCGGATTAGCTCCGAGTGCTATAGCTCAGCGGGCACTGACTCCCATAACAGGAGTCGACTTAGTCAGACCAGGAAATGGTGTCACGATTAATCCTGATCTCATTAGGCCAGGAATTGGCAACATCAACTTGGAAACCTATAGGCCAGAACTTGAAGCATCTAAGCTAAAGCCATTAAAAGAGAATCTTTTTAAATTAAGAGACCCTCAGACAGGCAAAGCCATTAGTGGTGCAAAAGTTTTGACGTTACCCAATGGTAAAAAAATTACAGCTGCTGAGTATTACAAAGAACTCAACAAGCAGGAAGCCTATCTCAATAAGCTGGGAAAGACCCTTAGAGATAGTAAGGAAGATCTCGGCGTCGTTCAAACAGTTAAAAGTACCAAAAAACTGGCACTTAACCAGCAAAAATTGGCAATCGAAAGTACCCGACCTTATGTAAAAAGTGGCCTAGAACCACAGCTAAAAGTGATTCGCGACGCCATTAAGCTGAACCCTAATTTAGTCAACATCATAGATGTGATTAAAGATAGCCCCATTATTTTTAAACCCAAACCTATAGGCGAATGTGAATCCTCGGATACGATGGATATCAGAAAGCTTTGGGATAAAAAGTATGGCAATAACTGGTTCAACGTCAAACCTCGAGCCGGTTATCGTTTCTACGCCAGTTGTAATGTTATCGAAGCGAAGGCATATGCAAAAGTCGATGGTACAGCGTTTAAAAAAGGCTTTAATATTGTTAGTTCTGAAATAAAAGGTCGTGCGGTTCGTAATTCAGATTACTCCATCAAGTTCGATCTTAAGGTCGTTGGAAAAGAAATCTACTCCTATGACCGATCGATGGCAAACTCCATAACTTGGGGTAGTCGAAAAGGGTCGTCTGTTTCTAAAGATATGAAACTCCGGTTCTTTATTGGTCCGATTCCTGTAAATATCAAAATTGGTGTTAGGGGATCAGCTTACGTCAACTATGGTGTGAAATTAGATGGTTTATCAGCTTTGGCTGAGATCCGTCCCGAAGCGTCTGCTTCAGTTTATGCCGAAGGTGGAATCGACTTAATATTAGTCGGTGGTGGTGTCGGTGGACAATTTAATCTCATTGTTGTTTCCTTGCCTATTAACGGAAAGATTGAGATCACGCCACGAAGCGGATCGTTATACTTCCATGCAAGTACCTATGCCGGCGTCAGTCTAAAAGCGCTTAACGGAAAGATCTACGGTTACGTTGAAGTGGTCGTTCCTCGTTGGGGAATTCCACCATGGAAAAAGAAGCGATACAGCAAAACCTTTGTTAACTGGAGCGGTATCGAGTTTGAAAGAAAACTCTTTGGTAGAGATCACTGGCAGCGAATCATTTAAATTCACATAAATTCCTCACCTCTCAAAATGCTTGGGGGGTGAGGATGAAAAAGGATGAGACTATGAATCGAAAAAGACTAAAACTACTATTTGTGACGATCCTTTTTACGTTTTGTTTCGTCGTATTTAATTACGTAAGGCATAGGGCAGAAAATTCGCAGAAAAATAGCATGAATGACTCAGCTCAAGTTACTGAAAACAGTTTAATAAGTACACCTATTGAAAAAAAACTAGGGCTGCAATCCAGTTATACGATCTCCTTGAACAGCACGGGAGACTTTGATTTATCAAGTTTTTTTCAAGAAACACAAGATGAAAGCTTTCATCAAAAATTGATCTCGGATTTTCAAGGTCGTGTTGTCGAAACCGTTGTTAGCGTAGGGTCAGGATATCGTGCTCTCTACCTTATCGATCCCCAGCAACTTGAAGTCATGGCTAATGGTAAAGATGCCACGGAGTTTGAGAGCCGCTTGTCTGCAACCTTGCTTAACGGAGTTTTGGTTGACTATGATAAAAACGGCCTAGTTCAGGAGTTTAGATTTCCGAACGAAACTCCACGCGACACTTTCGACTTTGTGGTTAATCTCATCACACGGATCCAGTTTTATGCACCGGAAATTGTGCAGCAAAGGTGGCAAATCGAGGAATCTGATCTTTCTGGAAACTATGTTGCTGAATACACTCGACGTGAGGAAAGTCATGATCAGATCATTATTGAAAAAAGAAAAGAATCTTTCGTCAAACTAAACTTTGATATCAGTGGTGACCTGTCTTCTACCCAAATTTTAACGGATGTGTCTGGCTCCTTTCGATTTGAATATCGTCCTACAACACAGATGATCAACTCAATCAAAGGGGAGGAAACCATTCATTACCGAACAGATCTGAACGAAAACCTGGGATATAATCGCGACAGAATCGATTTAGTATTGGACAAAAAAATCATGATCTCTCCAAATGAGTTAGAAGAGCTACTAGCTTTGACGGAAACAAAATATGAAAAGCAAAAAACCTATCGGGAGCAGCAACTTGATGCTGAGGCAGAACGGATATCCAATATTCACTATGAGAGGTTAGGGGATAAAAACCTCATCACACTAATTCCATCTCTCGAAAACTTAGTAAATCTTAAGGGAAAAACCCTAGAAGATAGTAGTCAAGATCTATATATGATGCTGCGATCATTTGGGTATCTTTATAGAGACCAATTGCAGCCATTAACGGATCTATTGTTGCGTTTGCCTGCTGGTCATCCTGCGTTTGAGATTACTATGGCAGCCTTAGTCGATCTTAGCCACAAGGAAGCCCAGGATGCTGTAGTGGATGCCTTGGAAGGAAATCAAAGCAATCCAGCAAACCTAGAGATGATAGTTGGCATGGCATCCTTTATGGACAATCCCACTATCACCCTTCAAAATGCCATCAATGAGATCCGAGGTCATGAAAATGAAAATATTGCTATGACGGCAGAATTAGCCACAGGAGTGCTTGCAGGTAAATTAATCGAAGCGACCAAGGCGGCCGAAGATAAAACTACAAAAGACGATTACCGGTTTCGTTTGCAGGAGCTTGAAGGCGAGTGGCTCGAACGTCTAAAAATGGCTTCGAATAACAAGGAAAGAATTCGGCTTCTGAAAATTATTGGAAACTCCGGAAGTCCTGTGGCTAATCACTTGCTAGAAGGATTTTTGCACAGTGATGACGTAGATCTTGCTGGTCAGGCAATTTTAACCATTCGTTTTCAGTCCATTAGGCTTTCTCGCAGGTTTATTGAAGTAGCATTAGGACAGCTTGGAAAAGACGACTTTGAAGAAGCATTGGCTTCGGCTCTTTCTTTTATTCCGGAAAAGAGGGAAGTTTTTACGATTAACGCAGGGTTAATCGATCGATTGAGTAGCACGAGAGCAAAAATCCAATGTTTGCAGACTCTGTATAGCCTTAAACAATATGACAAAAACATGGTTGTTAGCTTGGTTGAACGATACGCAAGTCACGCGAAGGATAAAGACCTTCAAGAATTTGCGGATCATCTGCTAAACGACATTCGTATGGGGTCCTAATAAAGGAGTTCAGTCTCATCTAGGCGGGACCCATGCGCTATGGGTCCTGTCTTTTTTCTTTACACCCTCCTTAACAACTAAATGATTTCGATAAAGTATTTATACCCATGACAGGATTAGGTTTTGTAATCGCTCACAGGTATCTTGCGGTAGGATGCTACTTTTGGTAGCAGAGATCGCAACCATCTTGCGAGATGGTACGATAAAACCAATCTGTTTGACGAAATTTTTCCTATTTCGAATGAGGAAGTACTCATGGTTGTGAGTAGAGCAAAAATAGTATTTTCAGAGGTAAGGAAAACGTTGTAGCCCCTGACACTGAGTCGTTTGCTTGTGAGGAAACACTTTCTAGACAACAGCCTGTTCGGATGCCTGATCGCGATAAATCCGAAAGACCATGAGGTATGTAAAGTAAAAATTCTTGAAGTTGCAGGGTGGTTGACGTGGATTGCCAAAAAAATGGGAATCGTTTATCGATAAGGGAATTAGGACAATCTTATTTCGATATAAAAGGGAGAATTGAATGACTAGTTTACGACTATCCAAAGTATTTGTTTTCGCCGGTGCAGTTTGTATGGGAGCTGGATCTGCTCAAGCAGCTGAATTGGCCTTGGACGAAATTTCGTTTTTTGCGCCAGCCAATGTTGCTACCTTTAATGTCGAGGGAACAGCTAGTGAGGTGAGTGGCTCTGCAGAATTTGACAATGGCTTAGTTGCTATCAACGCAGTTGTCCCCATTTCCTCTTTGGATACAGGAATTGCTTTGCGAAATACGAATATGAGAGAAAAAATATTTACGGCTGAAGATGGAACCCTTCCCGACATCGAGTTCTCGGCTAGTGAATTTGTCTGCGAGATTGAAGCAGTGGAATCTTGTGAAGTGACAGGTACAATGTCTTTTCAAGGAAAAACGAGACCATTAACAGTATCGATCGATCTGGAACCTGCTGATGAGGGCACCTTGATCAAAGCATCGGCTGTTATTCTTCTGTCTGATTATGAAACGGAGCCACCCAGTCTTTTTGGTGTTAGTATCCAAAATGAAGTGACGCTTGATATTAGCGTAAAAGCTTTAGCTGACTAATCCTTTAAGTTCCCTTATAACAGCCTTGTGGCGAAATGTTTTCGCCATGTGTTTTTGGTTAGGTCTTAATGGACCTAGCTTCCCTATCAATTGAGTTTTTCAGCTTATGCCAAACAGTTGGAGGCAAATGATGAATCTATCGACAGTATCGAAAGCTGTGACTGCTCTTCTCGCAGTCACGGTGATGGCCTGCGAAAAATCCGAATTTAAAGCGGGTTCAGCTAACGAAGGTGATACCAACCAACAAGTTCCGACCACTCCGCCATCGCCAGGTCCTGATAGCGGTAATAATGATCAGAACACAGGATTGACAGACAATCGACCACAGCCAGTTAGCTTGGCTTGCCAGAACCTGGGGCAAGTGAGTGAGCCAACTCTACTAGTTTTCTTAGATAGTCAGAGTGAGCTGGATAGACAATTTAAAGAGAGTCTGCTCCCACAAATTGAAGAGGCAAGCGCCAAGGCTAAGACTAAATTGGTGGTTCAAGATGTTGCGGGAGGGATTCCTAAAAGCGTCCGTTATACCCCGTCGGTCATCTACCAAAATCATCTAGGTAGATCTCAGTATCTTGGTGATCTATCAAATCTGGATAACTTAAGGCTATTTTTGCTTACAGCCAAACGGATCCCGCAAAAGGCAGTGGAAAGTGCCTATTCCGGTTTTGCACTTGGCGTGGGACGATCGTTAACACTAGGTCATACTAAAATTACCGAAATTGAGGGGTCTAAGCCTGCTGGTTACTCTTACGATGCCTTCGTCAATGAGGCGGAAGGGTATTTGGCAAATGGGCTGAGACAGTTTGAGAATTTTGAGAACATTACGAAATTACGTGGTGATCGAGAATTCTATTTTGACTTCTATCCCTTTCTTTCGGAAGATAATAAGCTTTTTGTGACGGTGGCCGTCTTCTCGCAATTTGACTGTAAGACACCTATTTATATCAGTTCCGATATGGATAAGCCCTCGGGAACTTGGGAAACCCGGCAGGCTGTTTTCGCTGAAGCTGCAGCGATCGCAGAATCGGTAGTGCTTAATGAGATCAATTCCTCGTACACTTTAGGCTTTACCCCTGTACCTATTGATATTGGTGATTTGTGCTTCGAAGGGCTCGGTTTGGACCTTCCCCCCGCTCCGGCACAACCGGATATTCCTCTCGGGCCATTGCCAGAATCGTGGCAGTTAGTATCTGATACGAATTTAGGTGGTATCCAATTCACCTTGCCACCGGATTTTCCTGCAAGATCGGGCTCGGCCTCTGGTGTATCAGGAACGTTAACTTTTGCTAAAGGTAAACTCACTGATACCATGAATATGGAAGTTGCTGTGGAAACTAGCAAAGTGACTCTTGGAGATGAGGGACTTGATGCTTATGTGCATAGCGCTGATGTTTTGAATATACAAATGTTTCCTGACTCTAAGTTTCAGCTCACGTCATTGATTCAGGACATTGGTGAAGTGGAGTATGGGGTTCCCTATCCCATCACGGTGGACGGGACCTTTACTATGATCGGTATTAGCACACCCGTAACAGCAAAAGGGCAAATGATAGCCACCGCCGACGAGACAGGAGCTCCGCTTTTGATCATGAACCTTGACTTTGCTATTGATGTGAAGGATCCTTTTGGCATCGATCCTGGTTTAGGTGGACGACCAATCGTTAACTTTCAAACGAGTCTAAATTGGAACGCCTTGTAGAGGTTTGATTCACGTTAAATAAGAGCTTTCTAGCTACTAGAAAGCTCTTTTTAGTCTAACTCAGAATTCTATAACCGATTAAACTGACCACTAGCACAAGGGATCAGAATAAAACTTGCCCTGCGATTCGCTCTGTTTGTACAGAAATCGCTGCAGTAGCGGTTAGCAGATACCTTGATTTCTCCATGACCATACTGTGGATGATGACCGTGGAGTCCTGGAGCATATCCAATGACAGCCCCCAGAGGTGCGGCTGCTATCGAGGTTTCGAGCTGGTTGTTGGAACGAACCATCTTGCAAAGACCAAATTGACGCCTCATCCTTTCATCAGAGTTATTGCGGAAGAATTCCATGGCATGCATCCCCATCCTTTGACCTCCGATTCCTGTTACCGCATCATTCACATACTTCCAGCATTGTCCAAGGGATTGGTTGATGGTTTGTGACAGAGCACGATTGACGATACGATTGGCGAGAGGCCGAAATACATTCGTTTGGGGACCGACACTACCCACAGGAGTTCCAAGGCTTGATGATCTGACATGGGGAATGTAAACGTACCCCTGAGAAAAGGAGCAACCTGGAATCATTTCCCTAAGATTGACACGATAGTGATTTCCAGAGGCTGGTACTGGTTGGCTTTGAATCGGTATCATCGAGTTTCCGTAAAGGGCACATTTTTCAGATCCTCTGTCAAGACTGCTCGATTGACTTGCACTAACCTTTAAAAACGTATCGTTTTGTCCAATCTCTAAGTAGTGGCCTTCAATAGCGCTTTGATAGGAATCTTCGTAGCTTTCCACACCACAAGACAAACAGAAACCAAGTAGTAAAAATTTTAGTGACTTCATAACATAATCCCCTAAATAAAACATTATCCAAAAAAAGTTAACACTGAGCTTTGTCACCGGGTTCAAAACCTAAATCGGATTTGAAAAGTTCGACTAAGATTAAGTCAGATGACAGGAAAGAGATACCCTGCGACGAATAAAATAAGAAAAAGATTGGAATAAGGTTTCAAAAGAAATGAAACTACTTTGTAAATTTTTGAAGATTGATTCTTAGGTATGATGTTACCAATTGTATTGTTTATTTTTAGGGTTAACTTAGGTCAATTCTATGTTGTAATGCTCATGAATAAAGAGTTATAGCGTTCAACTAGGCATCACCTGCTAAGCAGATTCCC
This sequence comes from Pseudobacteriovorax sp., assembly GCA_013215145.1. Lineage (GTDB taxonomy): Bacteria > Bdellovibrionota_B > Oligoflexia > Oligoflexales > Oligoflexaceae > DT-89. The sequence goes on along the minus strand of JABSRP010000010.1, from coordinate 82,592 downwards.
TTTGTACTGACAGTGGCATCGTTATGAGAAACTCGAGTCGATACAATTCGGGATCATCGCTGATTTTTTCTCGTAACACTAATTCGATATCTCCGTCGACATCTCTAGGGTGCTTTTGCACCGCTTCCATACCGACTCCTCTATCTGAGATTTTTGTCACCTGTTCAGCGGTAGATACACCGTGATGGAGTCTGGAATAAGCATTGAAAGTGGGGGAGAGTTTCAATCAAATGAATCGAGGTGAAATTGCCGGCCGTTTAGAAACAAGGGGAAAAATTCCTATCCCCCCAATCGAAAGGATAGGTAACAAATCACTACTAAATAATGCTGCAGCTTCCCATCACCTGGCTACCATTCAAGTTGCCAGAGACTACCGGTTTTGATGAATTTTCGAGAATTTGGAATTCCATTCCTCTGAGGCTAAACGTCGTGTGGATAGGTACTCTAGTGCCTTTTGTGACCCAACTTCTTGTCCTTTGTGTTGTTTTGCCGGACTCTGTATTTCCTAAATAGGTCGCTTCAAAGGCACAGTTGCGAGCAACACTGTATTTCAGATTAAAACTGTTTTGGTTGTTGATATCAAGAATCGCACAATCGAGATTGACTGGTTTGCAAGTTACCGGTCTTGGAGGGGTGGGGCGCGATGGAGTGAACGAGTCGGCTGATAGCGGCCCAGTGAAACAGGATGACCCTAACAATAGAGCTAGACAAAAACGTTGCATAGTTTTCTTCCTTCCTATGAGCAAAAATTATGCCTGTACGTTCGCGTTATAGCGGCCACGGTTACAGGCAATTAAGTTTTTGTAAAGGAAGGCGCTGAAGCCTATTAGGGTCTAATAGGCAACGGCGAAATAGGTCTAGGCCCACCAGGAAGCAGGGGGTTTGGTCGAAAGGGTCCTATGGGCTTAATGGGACGTAAATCATCAATAGGACTCACCGGGCGTGGGTTGATGATATCGATACCTGGCCTTGTTGGTTTCAGTGGTTTGTTGAGTTTGATAAAATCGATCAACGAATCCAAGTCTTTCGGATCAGTGACTTTCCCTGGCAGCCTAGTATTTTTGATAAGGTCAGGATCAAAGCCCGGTCGATCGACTATTTTTTTGGTCAGGTCGTCTAGCCTCTCCGACTTGCTATCGAGCCTATCAAGAGACTGTTTAAACGATTTTTGGTCAACCAAAAGAGCGCTTAGCGATAAGGCCTTGCCAGAGACCGTTTTTTTCCATGGAGTAATAGCTCCTGAGTCTTCAATGCTTTCGATAAATTTGACATCATTGGGAAAAATCGGGATGAACTCTGCCCTTTCCTCTGCATAATCGTTTTGGAAGACGGTCATTCCCTCGGTTTTTGCCGTAAGGTCTGAAAAAAATGCAAGTGTATTACGGCTGACCTCTCCAACAGTGCTATCATCTTTAACAAGAGTCTGATCGAGTTTTCCTAAAATACTCATATTTACATTAATGGGAAGATCAGAACTAGTGACAAAGTCTTCCAGTAATTCTTGCCAATCTGATCCAGAGCAGATACCTCTGCTGCCATTTTCCTCTCCATCCGTAGAGGCGACTATCAAGTAACGATTGGAGTCATCGATATTACTATAGTTTTCATTTAACTCAATGACCCCATCACAAATGGCATCTGCAAGTGCTGTTGCCGATCCTTGACAAGACTCAGACTGATAGACATCCAATGAGTTTAACGCATGTTTTTTACTGTTTGTGAATCCGCCTGTCAGAGATCTTAACTCTTCACTTTTCGAAAAGATTTTTATATTGATACTTTTACCACGCCATTTTTCAAAAAAATTCCTAACGGAAGTCTTGGCAACCTTAATCGAAGCCTCACATCGCGTGGAATCTATCGTTTCGAGCTTACGATTCATGGATGTGCTCGAGTCGAGATACATCACTGCGTGACTCGATTGCCCTAAGACATGGGAGCTTGATAGAAGTAACAATAAAAGTGTTAGTTTGTGCCGTATCACGAAAATTTCCTCCTGACTATATGATTGGGCAGAAAATATCCCACTCGCTGCAATGCTCAATGGGAACAGAACCGTCACCAATAATAGAAAAATCGGCTTCTCCAAGTATAAAAGTGTCTGACGTAGATAGTTCGATAAACTCTCTGATCTGATCTTCAATAGTCTCGATAGACTGACTGTACGAATTGTCTATACTATAACGCTTGATAACCTCACAAACTGTAGCTTCAATACTGACCAAATTGTTTTGACAGAGACTTCCCGAATAGAGCTTACTTTTAATAAACTCATCGATCTCAATGTCTGAGGCCAGTCTCAAAAAAGGATTGAATGTGAAGTAATAATTTTTGAAGTAATGGAGAGTCTTATAATCCTCGTAAAGTTCGAAATCTTGTTGGTGAATATCTCCCAAAAACTGATTGAATAGAGGTATTGTGGCGTACTCGCTGTCGCAGTACGCGCTTGTTATTTGACCGCCGCACTGCATTTCATAATCGAGTTTGGCGAAAACAAAAGGACCCTCAAAAAGTGATCTAATGGTGCTGCGATCAAATTCATTGGTGAAGTGATATTCAAGATGAACTTCATTCACCTGAAAAATTACATCCCAAGTCACGATAGATTCTTCGTCAAATATTTGAGATAGATGATTGACTTTTAGTGGTAAAGCTTCTGCCTTGAGAATTTTTAGGTCCAAAAAATCTTCTGGATGGGACGAAAATAGAAATTTTTCTAAGCGACTATAGTCCGCATGAAATGAAATATTTACCTTATGCCCGGAGCCATCATTCTTTTCTCGAACAGTATACCGCGGTTGATCAAATATAGTCGCAATTTCAAATCTGTCAGGTAACAATAGATAGTTTTTTGAGCGGTCAATGGGACTGTCATTAACTGACGAATTTGATAAAGCGGTACCTTGCAGATGGCATGCAATAAAACCAACTGTTAATAAAGAATATATGTTCATTGTTATCCACTTTCTTCCGGTGATTGATCGCAGTGATATAGGTCATAAAGCGCTATAGCTAGCGAGTCTACGTGTATTTCCGTAATTCCCTTGTTCCTTAGCAAGCCTGCCACCCAATCGATTTCGGATAAGTCTGGATCCGGGATACAAGTCAGATTTAATTCAGGACGATTGCAATCGATGTCACCAGGACATTCCTCAGGTGGGGGAGTATCTGGATCGGGATTGCAGGGTAATTCTGAACAGGCCTGATCCTCTTTGTCACTACTAGAATCGGATTCACAAGCGCTAAGAAAAAAGAAAACACATAGACTTACAAGTATAGCGGACTTCATGTTATTCCTCGAACGCTAAGAATTTCGTATCATTTCCATTGCGGGTAATTGTAAAGATATAAAAATCCGTGTTCGATAGGGTGCTCTGGCAAAGAGTATCATCGTCAGTCACCAGTCCTCCACAAATACTCACTACCCGATTGGCTAGTTTTAGACTAGAGTCAAATTCTAATGAATTAGGTTTTCCCTCTAAGATCTTTTCATACTCTTTTTTGATATCGTCTAAGCTATTTGTCGAAAGTAGTACTGACTGAAAAAGACGACCTTTAGAAAAATTTTCTCCATTGATGGTAGATGCTACAACATCAAAATTAAGAAATTTTCGTCCGGTAGCGGCAAAGGTATCTGCGAAGTTTTTCGCATCTTTTAGCAATCTGTCTTTGGCCTGTTTGGAAAAAACGGAATCGTTATATGCCCTCAGGGGTTTTGCATACAGTTTTGAGTACTCTGTAAGGAAACCTTGATTGTAGCCAAAATGATCGTTTCGAATATATTCACTGAGGTATGTATTTAAAACGTGCTCGTCGGGTAGTGTCTGCTCGAAGAGATGACAGCTGTCATTTTCGCTAATATATCTACGGAATTGGTCACTATAAGTGTCGATAGAGCCATCATCAGAACGAATCGCTAAGTAGACTTTTGCAGCCTCCTCATCGTCTAATTCATTGAGTACCCAAGCTGATAAACACTGACCAAATCCCTTCTGTTTTTCTTCCACACTAGCATCATCTGTTAGCGAAAAAACTAGGCTATCAGAGAAGCTAAACGTAGCTTGAAACCCATTCAAAGCGCCAGACTGTTCCACCAAACGCCTTGCAGCTGCCTTAGCAAAACGAATATTTTCTACTTCATCAAATTTAAAGGACATCTCTAATTCGGCAACTCTTCCTGAAGTATTTACGGATTCAGGTTTGAACTTTAGGCTGCTTTCGATGGTAGTACCGAAGGCAGAACCTGCCAGTATTGAGCCCATAATTGCTAAACATGTTTTTGAGTATCTCAAAACCGCTCTCCTATTACGGTAGTGTGATCAAACTGGATAGCAGGAAGATCCTGCTATCCTTCTAGTGACTAAATCTCTTCTGGAAGATCGTCGTCGATAGTACCGTTGTCGTCATTAGTTTCGGCTTCATCCTCACGAGCTTCTTTACACTCTTCTGTGGTTTCCGCGTCTTCGCACTCTTCACTATCTCTTGCTGCATTACCAGCGCCATCCATGTTGTTGGCACGCGGAATCTGATCCACGGTACATGCTACATAAGCTTGGTAATCGGGTTGCCATGCGACACATAGTTGCAAAGGTAGATCCATAGTTTCGAGTTTATTCCCGTCCTCAACAATTTTTAAGTTGAATTGAACACGATCATTGACCGTAACGTTGCGTCGATCAGTGTGCCAGTAAAAGTTAGATGCTTGAGAGAAAAGACCAACACCAAGTCCAACCCATCCGCCACTTAAGTAGCCACCAATGGCGCTTGCCCATCCACGGTTAGCACCGGTATGACGATTGGCCGCAATATCTGCTTCGACTCTAGCCTGGTAGGCATCGCGCTGCTGCTTAGCAAGATTTGAACGTTGTATCCCGAGATTTACGAGGCGATCATAAACTAAGTCAAGAGACTTGCGAATGGCCGCTTCGCGAACTGCCTGGCTGGGATCACCTCCACCTTCATAGGTTAATGTACATGGAGAATCTTCGTCACCAGTAGTTCCATAAGAGTCAGAAACGATATTTTGCGTAATATCATTATTGTAAATTATCAACCCGTCTTTTACATCAGTGCGTCCTTTGAAGAACCAACCACTCTTAATATCACAGCTAAGTGTAGCAGTGAATTTTGGTAGCTTAGTTAATAGCTGGGTCGAAGCACCAACTGGCAGAATAAAAGGAGCTGGAGCGACAGAAATATCGCGGGCACCAGCTAAGGTGAAGTCGATATTGACAGTAGCTCCTTCTAGCGTTCCACTTCCGTTAAAGGATCGATATTTGGAAATTCCCTGGGTGTCTTCTGTTTGGACTTCAGAAAGGCCTTCCCATGAAATCGACTTTACCGGTAGCTTTTTAAACTTGATGGGTTTGTTCTGATACTGTTGTCGAAGCTCTTTGTACTTACGAACAGCGGTTAACTGTTCTGGTGTAAAGCCGGCGACAGCATTGACCGTCATATTACCACCAATAGATCGCTCCAATCGCGCCGTTGCTAGACCTTGATCGGCCGCCTTTGTCATGTCGAGACCGTCAAGGCTGATATTTGCTGCAGCGATCTCGAAAGACATCGCTTCTGCAGTGAACTCACGTAGGGCTCCTGGAATAGCAGCTTCTAAATTCGCAGAGGCAGCCTTTAACTCGTCAACTTCTGCTTTTAGGCTATCAAGAATGGCTTTTAGCTCGTCTCGCAAATACTCTTGATCCTCAGGAAGGTTTAGGTAGCGTTCACGAAGGTTTGTGTAACTTGCTCGTGCAGTAGTCAACTGAGATTGATTTTCTGCAATAGCATCAAACCCGGCATCATTAAACTTTCCTCGGATATTATTAACATTGTCGGCACGCCTAATCTGAGACTTGTTGACAGCAATGGTACCTGCGATTCCTTCTACTGGATGGAACGGTGGAATATAAAATACTTCATTTTCGACATCGGCGTCGTTGTAGAAACCTAGAGTAGAAAGTGGATTTAAGATTTCTGCTGTTTCGTCAGTAAATGGAATGTCCTCCATATCGACAAACCATGATTTACCAATAACGTCGGCACTGGCTATTGAGGGCAGTAGTAGCGCCGTTAAGAGTCCTGTTGCGATTTTTGATTTAAGGTTCATGCAAATTTCTCCAAAATTATTTAAATGTCTTCAGGTAGTAAAAAAATTTGACCCGAAGGAGTGACTGTGATTTGTGTATCGTTGATTTTATAGATCCGGGCGCCGTGATCGTTAACCTTCACAAGCTTTGCCTCAAGTTTTTCTTTCGTTTTCCCCGCTTCCTCCTTGTTTTTGGTAACAACTGTTGCTTTCGGCACCTCTTGTTTCTGAGACTCTATGGCAGGCTTTACAATATCTGCTTCTATCTCCTCGTGAACAGTCTCTGAGATTATGGTGCGTTCTATGTCTTTAGGTTCGCTTTTGAAATAAAAGATCGCTGATACAAGGACCGTAGCGATACCACCAAACCCTATTAGTTTTGTTTTCACCTAGGTCTCCTTATGTTGATGAATGCCTTCATTCGTAATCTTCGTTTTGGCTTCTGTTGCCTTTACGGTAATGACGACGAAAAAATTTTTTTATTGCATCGCGAAGGAATTTTTTTTCGAAGATCTTTCAAAGAGAGAGGTTTAGTGCGGGAAAATGAGTCGATAAAAATAGATTAAGATCTCTTAATAATTCTTTCAAAGTCATGACGGTCAAGGTTTTTGGGAGCTGCTGTGATTTATTATGAAAGCTAAACGACGATCGGAAAATTTCGGAAAAAAAATTTTTGACGAAGGTATTTTTTGGTTCGCAATCTAGAGTTATCTTATAGAAACTAAATTAGTTTGACGGCCCGAAGGTGAGTCAATTCACTTAGCTTCGGGTAGATTTCATCTATCGGGAAGTGAACGGATGATGGCGTCGAAAAATCGGAAAGATAAAAAGACTCTCCTAATTAACTAGCGGCTCGTCAACAAGATACCGAAAGTACTTTGTTGTCTGTATTCTCTCTTCATTATAAGTAAGTGTCAGTCGGACACCGGTACCTAGAGGAATTTTTGAGATTCCTGTCTCGGAAGACGAAAACACGCCCCAGAAGTGCCTCTTCAGTTCATAGGTATCGTCTCCTTCTATTTCCATTTTAATGCTATCTGCATCTGATGCGAATTCGACCCACCATTCACTTGAATTAGCTGTATACGAGATGGTTTCTGATTGAGGTCGCTGTTGTGAAGCTGATTGGAATTTTGGTTCCTCATCTAGGTAGGCAAAATACTCTGTTGCAGCCACCTCGCCATCCGAATGTCTTGCAATCAATCGAATTTGGGTGCCTTGCTTAAGGCGTTCTAATCCAGTACCCGAGCTCGAGTGCTCTCCCCAGTGGTGAGCCTTTAGAGAGTAGCTTTCACCGTCCTTAATTTGTAGTACTAAAGACTCGGCCTCCGCAGCAAATATAATATACCATTCATTGCTTGCCTTTGAATTTGCGAAGGCCGGATCATAAGCACTCTGATTCCAGCTGTCAGGGTCGGGCCTAATTGGACTACTATGGAGTATTTGAAAATCGTCTCGACCCAAAATGAAACTGTCACTAGTCGATAGCTCGATAAACTCGGTGATATTTCCTTTTGCTTTTTCTAAAGCCTCATGTACAGATAGGTTTGGGCTCCTCTCTATTATGCTTTGACATATTGCAAGCTCGGTTGATGACAAGTCTGATTGGCAAACGTCCCCCTCAAAGAGTATTTTCCTCAAGTGCTGATCCACTTCGAGGCTGTTTGCGCCCTTTAATAGCGGATGAAAAATGACAGAGTAGTTCAGATAGTTTTGCAGTAGTCTGTATGTTTGATAAGCTGAATAGTCCTGTTGATGGACATCTCCTACAAACTGATTGAACAGTGGAACACTACTATAATTGCTGTCACAATACGTAGATCTAATGGTTTCACCGCAAGTGACCTGATAGACGAGGTTGCCAATAATAAAAGGACCTTTGAACAGCGCCTCTATGGCGGTTCGATCGAGCTCGTTGCTGAAGTCGTAGGTCAGATGGATTTCGTTGATATCGAAAACTACTGACCAGCTAACTATTGTTGGCTCATCGAAAATCTTTGAGAGATGCTGTACTTCAATGGGATTGGCTTCCGCTTTAAAGACCCCTATTTGGAAAAAGTCATTTTCATGGGACGAAAATAAGAATTTTTCCAGTCGCGAATAATCCGCTGAGTAGCTAATGGAAACCTTAAAGCCTGACGCATTGGCTTTTTCCACTAAGCTGAATCTCGGCTGCTCAAATACTGTGGCGATTTGAAACCTATCTGGCACAAGCAGGTACTTGAATTGATCAGCATCCCACGTTGATCGTGTCGCGGCCGTAGCTGTGTCGAACGGTCCTGCCATTAAGCTCATAATAAGTAGCAACGATTTGTTCATAAAAAATTTTCCTCGAGATAGATGTCGCTTTCGTGATCTTCAAAGGGGATGACAAGAGGAAATAGGATTTATTGCAGTAGGGGTAAGAAATTTCTCAATTGAACTCTGCCATTAAGAACATTTAGCATCAGCTCTAAAGATCAACTAATGAGGGTTCAGTATGAAGTATCTATTTACATGTTTCGTTTTGTGTTTTGTGTTGCCATTAATGGCTAAGGCGCAGAGCTTTGTCGAAGACAATCCTGCCTTGCGCTATCAAGTGACCGAAGAAGAGTCAAATATATCGGAAGAGCAGTTCTACGAGGTGATAGAAACCGCCCTCGAGATATATACGGAAATCATTGAGGAGCAAGGTTGGAAACCCCTCACCATTCGAGGATTTTGGGAGGACGAAACCGTCAACGCCTATATTTTGCCTCAGCTCCAAAAAAATATTGTCACCATGTACGGTGGATTGGCGAGAAGGCCAGAGGTTTCTCTTGACGGCTTTGCACTTGTGGTCTGTCATGAAATCGCACATGGCTATGGCGGTAAGCCAGATAAACGATCTCCCCTATTTAAAGTGAGTGTCGAGGGACAGGCAGATTACTATGGTGCTGGTGTTTGTTTGCCTAAGGTGCTTGACGCAATTCCCATCACCGATTTTGCAGTGCCAACTAGCTACGAACGCTTTCTTTGTGAGAATGAGGCGGATCCTTCTCAGTGTGAGCGACTAGTATTAGCCAGTCGCCGTATAGGAGCCCTTTTAGCTTTTATTAAGTCTGAGCCTATACCTCAATTTGAGACTCCTGACCCAAGTGTTGTGCGGCGTACGCTTCGCGATCATCCCGGAATTCAATGTCGCTTAGATACATATTTGGCCGGAATTTTAAATCTAGAAAGGCCAAGATGTTGGTATCGCCCATAACTCATTTATGATAGAAAATAGGCCAAGCTTGTCTTGGCCTGCTGCCATGTTGTTTGTCTATAATGACTGTGAATTCAGCTCATTAAGTACTCCAAAAATCTGCAATCTAGAGTTTATAGGGTAATCGAGGTTTAATTCTTGACAGCCTAGGGTCTGCATGCCAAATAACCTTATTTTGATGAGGTAAGCATATGATTCTGGCTAATATGGTAAGGCTTCCATTATTGGTAAAAATCTTTTTAGCCCTGGCTTTTCTCACTGCTTTGCTTCTACTTTCCCTTCCATTTTTCATCAAACAAACTGCCATATCTATGGTGGCCAAGCATAGTCCCTGGGAGCTTTCCATTGACTCTTTGGATCTTCAATATTTCAGTGCCGGCGTGATCATCGAAGGGATTGGGCTTCAGCTCGATAAAAAAAATGAGTTAACTCTACAAAGGATTGAATTGGATATTGACGGACTTTCCTTGTTTTCCGGACAGATTGATATCGAAAACTTTGGCATTTCTGGCTTCGCATCCACTGCCAAAGTCGCTAAGGACTCCCTCTCTGTCGCTGGAGTTGATACGAAAACTCTTCAACCTAAATCTGACGGTAAGGAGGCGGCAGTGACGTCAGAAGTAGCTTCTAACGAAGCTCAATCTCCCATGGCCTTCAGTCTAAAGAATAAAGCTATCATCGAAGATACCAACTTTGCTATCGACTTATATGGAAAAACTTATGATATTCAGCTTAAGGCCCTCGAAGTTGGTCCTTTAGCGAGTTTAGAAAGTCCTATACCTTTCCTTTTAGACCTTTCCCTTGGCCAGCTTTTTCTAAAATTGACAGGTGTATGTAAGCTGTCCTCATCTTATACTAGCTGCCAAATTGATCATTCACTGGAAGTCGGAGATTTGTCCGAGCTCAATCACCTTATCGGAGAGGTAGGACATCAATCATTTAAGCTTGCTGGTCAGATTGATAAATTTATCGGTAGTGTCGAGTACGAAGCGACAGATATCTCCCGTATCAAAGGAACTTTCGAGCTGTCTGCGACGAAGGTTGCCTATAAAGAGGAGACCAAAGATAAAAATGAGCTGGCATTTGATAGCCTTTCATTGGTCTCTGGCTACGATCTCAGTTTGGGTAAAACAAATGAAATGACGGCTTTACTGGTGTCTCCCGATTCCATGGCTTTAGATGGATTTACCTTCGCAAAAGCAGATGCCAAGGTCGTAGACTTCGCAACCTGGCGACTGAAGGGTCTAAAGGTTAATCGCAGTGGATTCGATACCAAACTAACTCTCGACTCACTGAAAGTCGATGGAATTCTTCTTGCTGATCCTAACGAGGCTGCCAAGCAGATCAAGGCTGGAGACAAAAAATTTAACTTGTTATTTGCCGAAACAAAGGCCAATCAACGTGAAAATGGAAATCTCGATGTAAAGACTAAGCTTGGCCAGTTCGGTAAGCTTGATTTAGACGTAAATGTAAACAAGGACGACCAGAAAAATCTTGAGTTAACCTTGGATGCTATCGATCTTACCGATTTAAGTGGACTGTTTGTTCAGCAGATGGGCTATCGCATTGAACGGGGGCAGTTAAATAGCAAAGCCAAAGCATTCATTGAAAAAAATGGCGACATCAAGGGTGATCTAGAGATGGAACTAGCCCAGCTAAATCTCGATAGTGAGTCTCAAAGTGGCGACGCATTCAAAGGTAAAATGGGACTGCCTTTGGGAACCTCTATGTCCATGATCAAGGACGATAACGGGAATATCGAACTCGCATTTCCCCTAACAGGTAACACCAATAGCCCTTCCTTTGGGGTATCTGGATTGCTTAAAGGTACCCTTGGCTCTCTGGTGACCGACCAGATTGCAGGAGCCCTGGGAAATGCTTTGATTAAGAGCTATTTACCACTGTTAGCCTCGTCCCTACCGGTAAGTCCAACTCTTGCATATAGTCTTGTGAAAAAAGGATATGATTTTGCCACGAAGCTAAGGTTTGAGCCTATTGTATTTCACCCTCTCAGTGACAAGCCAACCAGTAGCTCAATGGAACAGCTAAATAAGATCGCTGATGTGATGACGGAGAAACCCGGGGTTCGTTTGAACTTTTGTAGTGCTGGTAATATCAACGAAACGACCCAGTGGCAGAGATCGAACCCAGATCAAAAGCTACCATCAACCGTCGCAGATGCTGTCATCGAGGACGGTAAACTTTCAAATGAGAGAGCCATTGCTCTTGCTCAGCAGCGTATTAAAACCGTGGCGGTGTTTTTGATTGATCAAAAGAAAATCGCTGCCAGCAGAGTCATAACCTGCTCACCGAAAGTTGACTCTCAATCAGAAGAGCCTGTCTCAGTGACAGTCTCTATCTGAAGAGCGAGATATGTAGATGGATACGTTAAGGTCGTTTTCTGATTGATGGTAAGTGTCGACTTCGGAGTTCTCCGCTCGTCGAATCCAAGGTAGGTTGTAGGACTTTTGAAGATGATGAACAATTTCTGCCCTAGGTTGTTTCTGGTCTTTATCAAATCGAACAGCCAACCATTCCGTGCGGGATTCCCGGAATCGGATAATCGAATAGCCATTATCGTTACTATTAAATCGCTTGATATGGGGGTTTTGTGTTCGGACTAATCCCTCGACAGCATATCGTGCCCCGGTAGCTAGTCCTTGATTATCGGTTTTAAGCGCCGTCAAAATTTGATCATTGAGACCAGCAGATGTCACGGAGCTGGTCATAAACTCTGCACCGATATGATTTTCCATATTAAGCGGAGATAGCTTCTTATAATCCACCTTTAAATGAGAGGCGATATAAGTGTGAAGGTCACCAGTTAAGATAATGTGATTGCCATGACCTTGGTCTTGCATGACCTTGGCCATTTGTTGACGCTCGCTGGCAAAGCCATCCCACGCGTCCACGTTGATGGGGACAGCTTTGGATGGAGTCTGCAGACTGAGGCTCCCCATAAATGTTTGATTGCCAATTATGGGCCATCGCGTTCCATGACTAGAAATCTCTCCAAATAGCCAGTCACGTTGAGCTGTACCCAGCATTGTGCGGTCATCGTCGAGGTAGGCATCGCAGCCAAGCTTTGGCAGGTAGCGCTCACCTAGCTTTCCCAAGCCGCATGGATGCGCAGATCTATAGCTTCTAGTATCGATCATCATAAGATGGGCAAACTGACCAAAGGCAAACGAACGATAGATTTTAAGGTTGGAAAAGGGATCGCTGCTTGTTGTATCCATGGTTGTGTTACTTGGTACATACTCTGACCAGGCTTTTTGAGAATCGAGTCTTAAGGCAAGACTTGCCGATAACCTCTGAGTTTCATTTTCTATACTTTGGACGGGGTGATCAGGTAACACGGGTGTTTGTGTTTCGTAGTCCCAGAAATAGTCGTTGGCAGTTTCATGATCATCAGGGGCCATGATCCAGGTGTGGGCCGCCATGGCCTCTTGAAGATTGATATCGGAACGATATTTTCGATAAATCTCGCGATAATCCTTAAGATCCCTGGCAACGGTGCCGCCCGACGATAGTTTATAGGCTCGTTCGGCTAAGGCTCCCTCTTGAAATTCGGTATCTCCGGTTGTTTCGTAGATGAAGTCCCCTAGATGAACGACAAAATCAATATCATCGTTGTTGGCAAGGTGTTTGTAGGCTCCGTAGAATCCGTTAGAGTAATCTTGACAGGATGCTGTTGCAAGATTGAGTTCCGTCATCCGTTGCCCCGACGCCGGCAGTGTTCTCCCCCTTCCCATGGGTGAGTAGCTTCCTCTATATTTAAAGCGATAATAAAAGGTCGCGCAGGAAGGTAATACATCTTCCAACTGGACTTGCACCGTATAGTCGTGGTCGGGCGAAAGCTTCTCGCGACTCACCTCCCCCTCTAATAGCCTCCTCTCATTGGTGAAACTTGGATCAGCTGATATTTCAAACGTTAGAACAGCATCATCGCGAAACGTCTCGGGTGAGATGCGTGTCCATAACACGATTCCATGGGGCGAGGGATCAGCCGATGCGATCCCACAGGAAAAGATGCTTCTACTCGTATCATTAGGAAACCGATAGCCTGGCCAACCTTTGCGCTCATACGCCGTACGCTCCTGTTGTCTCCAAAACCATCCGTAGGCGGGTCCCGCAAGCGTTAGTGTACCTGGAGTTAAGATAGCCCCTGCTTTTAAAAAGGCCCTGCGACCCATATTTCGTTTCATCATTCCCGCCTTGACATGATCGAGTGGTAGATAGAATGCATCTCATTCCTGACCATGCCGGTAATAGTCTGTTACTGTAAATCTAGGATAAATATTGTGTATTAGAACGATGAAGTCTTGTGAAATTTGCTAAATAGACGCACCTAGAACTGGAATAGTAAGGAAGACTCCGGCAATAGACCCGAACTGAAGGTGCCCTCATCGCCAAAGAAACCAATCCCAGACACAGATAAGGCAAATCTTTCGGTAAACCAGAAGTTCATTCCTAAATGAAATTGCCCATAAGTCAACTGACCGCCATCAAGCTCAAGAATCAGATCCTCTTCATCATTGGTGGAGTTGGGGTCGGTGACGTCTTGTTGCTCTTCTTCGAGAGTCGTCTCGTCCCACTGCACGGTATTCCATCTGGGATGAACTACGATTTCAAAACTCTTCCAATGATGAGACCAGACAGGACCAATGTAGGCAAACCTAGTGGGAATTAAAAAGTAACCCACCCCAATACCACCGGCAATGGCAACGGAGCTACCGAGCGGCTCGTTGATAATACTATATTTTGCAAAAATACTAGCATCGTAACCGAGCTGGATGCCAATGGCTCCCCCCAGATCCAAGTTTTCGGTGATGCCGCTTGTGTATTGTACATAAGGTAAGGAAAGGATTCCGATATCGATTTCTTCCTTATCGGGACCTAGAGATTGTGCGCTTTTGGGGCTACTAAAGGGGGCTAAGGCACAAGACTCGATCATGACAAGTATCAGGACAGCAAATAGACTTTGGAAACTGATTAATCTCTGGCTGGCTATCATCCTAGAGTACCCTAACGTTGTGAATGATACCGAATAGTTTAGCACAGATTAGAGTTTGAAAAGCAGGATAGGTGGGGGTGAAGCGGCATCTTTGAAACTCAAGTTTGGTCAATCAGCAGCTCATAGGTTTGTCATCGATGCCAACTACAGTCGTATCCTTTCCTTTAAAGAAGAGGCATTACCTGGCATCGGCGATATTGAGCGCGTCAGCACCAACGAATACCCAGCATGGCGGATGAATACGAACTTCGTTTATACCCTGGGAGGTTTCGAAACCAACCTATCGAACAAACGGATCGCCCGTCATAAAAAGCTTCAGTCCGAAGGCTATGTCGGCAACTTCAGTTGGTGGGATGCCCAGATCCGCTACGCCCATGTTTGGGATGGAGCGGTAACCCTAGGATCCACCAATATCCTAAACGCCAAGCCTCCACTTGATGATAGTCAAGTAGGCCAAGACCAGCTGGCCAATAACCTATATAATGCCTACGGCCGTACTTACTATATTGGGTTGAGTCAGAACCTCTAAGTAGTATAAATAACTGAGAGAACTAAGAGGAAAACATTCGGGTTTTCCTTTTTTTACAGCACCTTAACCGTCAAAACCCACATCTTGCCTATAATAAATTGAACAAACCACCCATGTTGTTTAACACCTATACAGGCCCCCTCCTACGGATGTCTTAATACACTAATATTATTAAAGATGATTTTTGCCCGTAATGGCAAAAAAAATGCAGTAACAGGATGAGAAATCCGTCGTTCCTATGGAAATTCTTTTCGTAGATATGTCATAAAGTTGAGAGAATCTGAAAATGAAAAAACATGTACTATTATTGATGCTTGGAGTCGTTGGCTTAACGGCTTGTGATAAGAAGAAATCAGGTCGCGCCACACCTGCATTAGAGGGCCCTAATTTTAAGTTAGGAACTTTGGATCAAGAAACGGAAGTATCTAAGGGTGATTGCTCATCTATCGTAGAATCCATCGTGATGCCTCTTGATCACAACGATCCCGATTCCGGTACCTTTAATTATGTCTTTCAACATGTCGTCAACGGGCCCACCTTCCCGACTATTATCCACGTTCCAGGAGGTCCAGGACAGACTCTTATCGGGCTAGATACGAGTGAACTACCCGGATCTTACAACCACATACTTTTGGATCCAAGGACCATTGGTTGCAACTACTTGGATGAGGCAACTGCTTCTGACGAAGTGATTGACACCTTCCAGCATGCTTCGGATATCATAAAAATCGTCGAAGAGCTTAGTCTAACTAATTATGTTGTTTACGGTGTTTCCTATGGTACCGTGGTAGCGACTTCATTTAGTGATACGATTAAGGATCGCACGGATATTGCCTTGCCCACTGCCATCGTGATGGAAGGTGTTGTTGGCGCTCCGGTATATGGTACCGAGTACAGTGACGAATTCAAAAATCAGTGGGCTCGCAGATTGAGCCTTAGTCCAAGACTACGCACGGCCTTTGCCAACCAGGCGAATCTTCCTTTTGGTTATACAGTCGACCAATGGAACACGATTATCTCCACCTTGATCTCTATCGGTGGCAAGATTGCAGATGACCTTCTAGACTCTACTATCAATCCTCAATTATACCGCATAGAAGTAGTAAAAGAGATTTTTGATTCCTTCATTGGTGACGGAGCAGAGGCGTCTCTGAGAGGGACTACTAGATTTTATAATCTAGTGGGATGCCGTGAGCTATTCAATGATACCCGTTACTTTAACTACTTAACCTCAGGAACCTTCGAAGTCTATGATCTCGAGAACTTCCTAGAAGACGGTGTTAGCCTAGAAGAAGCTGTTCAGAGTTGTAATGCAGTGGACCTGGATCGCCCCTTTAATCCAGAAGAATATGTTATGGCGGATGTCCCCACCTATTACTTTCAAGGGCAGCATGATCCTAACACGCCTCTTGCAAAAGCTAGGATTCATTTCAACTCACAAGATCATCTGTCACAAAGCTATTTCGTTGAGATAGCGAATGGTGGGCATAACCCTCTTAATATCCAGCTAGACGACTGCAAAAATCAGATATGGAGAGAGGTCTTTAACGGAACTAATCCTGTTGGTAGTACGGTAGGATCCACTGGTTGCCGATTTGCTGGAACATCGCTCTTTTCGGGACCATCTCAATCTAAACTTAGTCGTAGCCTTCTCATCGATGCCGACGACATAGAAAAAGCTGAGTTTAAGATACCTAAACTAAGACGATAGACAATCATTTACGATAGATAAAAAGTGGAGTCCGCATTTAAGGACTTCACTTTTTTTATGTGAAAAAGTATCGATGAGTTTTACTTATCTTAAATGATTTCGTACGACAGACTAAACGTGGTCTATCGTATAAAACTAGTCACCGTAAAGATCGCCGGATCATCATCATTAAAAAACATCTTAAATCCGCGGACCGCAATACGATTCAAGCGACCAGGACACGGGTTGCCATACTCCTCCGAGGTCCAACTCGTGCCAGACGTTAAAAACCCTGGATGACCCTCAATCTCAAGCTTCTCCTCATCACCGTCAGAATCAATACAAACAAAGACGATTTCATCAAGACGTGTTTCGACATCGACATCTAATGAAAATTGAAAGGCATCTGTCTCCGCAGCAGGAAAGAAATCATGCCAGCATTGATCAACGCAGTCCTCTCTTGAATCAAAATTTACGGATTCAAATCCGGTGGAACCGTAGGCAGCAGCAGAAAGAAATCCAAGTATGACCAAACTACCAAGTGTCTTCTTCAAGGTTACGCTCCTTAATTTGATTAAATGTGATGTCGGATCATAGCTGGTCTATCTATGGAAAAGTAGAATTTCGCAGTGGGAAGTTCTGATCCTTCCATCCAGTTTTGCTACAACCGAGAATGATGGCGTGATTTATCCTGCAAACCGTTTAGGTATTTCTGTAGGTTTAGGTTGCCCGGCGCACCCTCAAGTTGAGGGCGTGACGGCCAAGGACCTAAGGTGTTATCTATAATCTACTGTAATCACGTATATTAATAGTGAAATTGGAATAAATCATTATGTAGGAAAAAAAACGTCCGATCCCCTTCTTTAGGAGGGGTAAGTTTGCATTGGTTTTCCATAATCTGTCTCAGCTTTCTTTTTTTTCAAGTCGCCTGTGCGAGAAATCACTCAGTGGCTCTGCAGCAGACCGATACTAGCATTGAAGACAACGAGCAGGATAAAAAGAATCAAAAAGGGACAAGCCGAGGCTCTCAAAGGCAATCCCAGTCTGACAGCAACTTTCAGTCGTCCGGAGGAGGCAAAGGCTCGAAGAGTAGTCATACTGGTGTCAGCGGCATCGTTACCAGCGAGTATACTATTTATTCGCTACCCATAGCATTTCCGATATGGAAAGCCCTCGGTCTAAAGATCGTAGCACCCTTTATCGACGACGGCAGTGATGTTTTAATTGGGCACACCACCGGGGCGCTAACGCTAACCGGCAAAGGAAAGGTATTTGGCGCGTCGCTTGAACTTGGTGCAGTGTTTCCGACTGCCGAGAGCCCTATTGCTGAGGAGCAAAGCACTCAGGATCCCTACGCGAGCGGCTCTTTTTTGATCGATACCCATCCTATTCGTATCCTTTTGAGCAGCTCCTTTATCGATAAAAGACCAGCAGAAGGCATTGATCGGGGGGATATTTCCACATATTTTCTCGGAATAGATGTCCCTTTGATATCAGTCGTCCGCCTTTATATTTCTGGCTATCGAAGCCATCAGAGAGATGATGAACTAACGGAAGAGCTTAACGGAAATGACAGTGAAACAGAGACGGTTGCTTCCATCGACAGTGAGCTTATCACCACTGATGCCTCTCTTGGATTTGTATTTCCATTCTTCGTAGACTTAAGGGTAGGTGTCACGGTACCTGTTGAGACGACATCAGAAATCTACAGCAATGACGATCGAGAGACGTCAGTCGATTTTGGGCTAAGGTTAGATATTTAAGTTTTCTTTTTCTTCTCTTCATCATCTTGAGCAACCTGTGTCTTGCCGGAGGGTATCATTTCATTTTGAAAAAAGCGCAGAAGCTTAAAGATGTTTTGCTAAGAGTTAGATAATGATGTAGCTTCCCATTTCCCAATCTTGGACGACTCAGCAAAGCAGAAAGGAATGTAATCGTGAAGATGGTTTTAATGGTCGCAGCAATCTCTTTGTACACATCGGCAACGGCAGCCGACTTGAAAGTTACTGACATTCTTCAGTATGGTCAACTTGAAGTGATTGACCCAGACCCCACTGGTCTGAATTGTCACTGGGATTTCCATGCCCCAAATCCAAATACCGCCGCCAAGTTACAAAAAGGTGAAATTTATAGCACAGATTCAAATCTTTACTATAATAGTACAGGCAAACCCTACGCCTGGGTTTGGTATGACGCAAGTGGTTGCTTTGTTCGAGCTAACACGAGATACGTACGAACGGTAGCCAACTTTTTCGATATGCGACAAGACTTTTTCGAAGGGGCATCCGACTGGATGGTGTTTGTCGTTGCTGATGCTTCCAGCGATCTCAACTGTCGAGCGAATCTTACGAATCAGTTTAACGAAGTCGTAACCACCCTTAAACAGGGTGAGACCATAAGCTATGGTGCTGCGCCAGAGATTCCGGGATCTCATAGCCTAATTGACATCGATTATCGCAATAACAAACCATGGGTACGGATTTCCATTCAAACAGAAACGGATGCGGAAACCGCTTGTTGGATTCGAGCCAACACACGCTACTTTCGTGAGGTTGATGGAAGAGAATTTCTCTCTTTGAATAGCTAGATTTCATAGCAAAACTATAGAAACATCTCAGGGGCCAAATCAGCCTCTCGCTATTTTCCTAGCTTGCTGTCCATTAGGTTACCGGCACAAGTAGTATGTACTTACTGATTTTCGCAATTCCGTATAAGTAATCCCCTGCGATTTTAACAGGGGTTGAAAACTTGAAAAAATTATTTCCGTCCTAAGTTTCTAAAACAACTTATGTAAATAGCAAATCAACATGACAGTGCCTATTGACCTCGAAATTTTTCGAAAAAAATTGAAATATTTTTCGAGTTTAGGAGTCAAATAAAAGATGTTGCGAAAACAGTTGAGTCCTTTTGTAGCTCGCATTGGGATAAAAGCCATCGAGGTCGACTGTGTTTACAGCTTCATTCTTATTAGGTTCTAGTTCCGCTTTCGGCACATTATGAATTTGGGACGAACCCGACCAATCTGAAGGCGATGACTTTAACAAGAGGAAGCAATGAAAAAAACGTTATTAGCAATGACTGTTCTAGTTGGTGGTTGTTTTCATACAACCGGAAAAAAAGTTTCTGAGAAAGACCTTGAGAAACTGATTGTCGGAGAGACAGATCGGTCGGAGATTGTTTCTATTTTAGGTGAGCCTCAGGGGTATATGGATTCGATCAATGCAGGAAATTACTACAACGAGGCCTGCGGCGAGAAAGATGCCCCCTTAGCAGTGCTCACCTATACATTTACCGAAGCTGGTGGTTACGCTGCTTGGACCAAGGCGGAAGTAGAAACCACCTCCATTCTTATCAATAAGAAAAATCAAAAATACTGTGGTAAAAGCAAAATCCGAAACTCAACTAAAAGCTATTAATTTGGGAGGAGGCCTGGCCTCCCAATCTTAAAAAAAAGATCGCGCTTGGAATATTTTTGCTAGAGGTCTGTTGATAAGACCGATCACCTAAATTTCCTCGATTCTAAACTTCCGAATCTTTCGAGCAGCCTTCAACACCAGCCTACGAAAACTCTCTGGAAAATATCTAAATATAGCAAAAATAGTACGAGCACTGCGAGGAACCACTATTCTGGCTTGATTTTTATCAATAGCCCTCATCACCTCTTCGATGCAGGCTTCTACCGAAATCTTTCCTCCCGCCTGCCTAACTATGGCTGCCATTGCGCTTTCCTTCATATTTTCTTTGGGCGAATCCAGGATGGCAGTATCGACGAAGGAAGGGCAAACCACATTAACCTTAACATTGTGAAAACTAGCTTCTAGGCGGAGGCTTTCACTAAATCCGACCACTCCATGTTTTGCGGTACTATAGGCCAGTCCCAATGCCGAGGGGATTAAGCCGGCGAGAGAGGCAATATTGATGATTTGTCCGGATTTCTGTTTGATCATAATGTTATAGGCAGCTAAGGAACCATGGATGACTCCCATGAGATCAACATCAATAACCTTTTTAAATTGCTCAAAGCTAACGTCTTCTGCACTACCCAGGACAGCTATCCCTGCACAATTTATAAGTATATCAAGGCGGCCATGTTCTTCCACCACCGCTAAAAGCTGATCCTCAAAGCTCTGCTTATCAACAACATCAAGCTTTCGTGCTGTGCAAGAGAATCCCTTATCTCGCAATTCTTCTGCTAGTTGCGATGTCCGGGGTGAAACATCGAGTAATATTACGTCGGCCCCCGCTTGAGTAAAATAGTCGACGAATCCTTTGCCAATACCACTTGCGGCCCCTGTTATGGCCACAACTTTGTTTTGATAATGTGTCATTGGCTCCCTTATCCATAAATTGGGTTGTGGCACTCAACTTAAGTGACCTTCTTAACAAATTTCGACTTTAATTTCATGTCGCCAATGCCTTTAATGCGACAGTCAATGTCGTGGTCCCCTTCAACAAGGCGAATGCCCTTGACCTTGGTTCCCACCTTAACGACCAATGAGGAGCCTTTGACTTTTAAGTCTTTGATGACCGTAACAGTGTCTCCATCCTGCAGTTCGTTGCCGTTGGCATCTTTAATAGTTTTAGGAGTCTCGCCGGCTTCGTCGCCATTGGCCATCCACTCGTATCCACATTCCGGGCAAATCAGCAACTCTTGGTCCCGATACGTGTAGGATGACAGGCATTTAGGACAGTTAGGTACATCGCTCAAAAGGTCTCTCCGCCGTTGTGTGACAAGATCAAATTTATAGTTTATCTATGTACAAGCGTTTTTAGGCAAAAAAAAACCGAAGCGGAAAACTTCGGTTTTATTTGGTACCACCTCCCGGACTTGAACCGGGATGTCCTTGCGGACGGTGGATTTTGAATCCACTGCGTCTACCAATTCCGCCAAGGTGGCATCTCCTCTTCATCGAAGGGAGTGTGATTATTAAAGAAACTAGCAGATTTTGTAAAGGTGTTTTTTGTCGAAGCTTCGGTTCGCCGGGGGCTGTGTTTCAATGGTTGATGTAACTCTATGAAATATATCATGTAAAAATGTAATTTAAGAAAATCTCAAAACCGTCGATAGCTCTAAAGAATAGAATAGAGGTGGCAAGGTTATGCAGGTAAGTCAATATAAGTTTGAGCGACGCGACGTTCGACTAAGTGTCGCAGAGCATGCTGTTCACGGCAAAGTCACCATTGTTGGCACAGATTTTCTCGAACCCTTTATGATTTGGGATTTATCGCCTAGAGGTATCGGCATTTGTTTGAATCAGTCGATTCCGCCTGAAAGTCTTGTTGTCGTTGATATCATTAGTGACCAGGTGACCGTGACGGCCTCATGCCGCGTGGCTTGGTGCCATCGATCACGGACCTCATATAAAAACGAATTCAGGGCAGGATTATCCTGTCAGTCGCAGGATAACCAAGGAGCCTTTGCTCAACTCTTAGAGTATTTAGAAAGTCTTGACTAAGCAGATTTGTTGTATTTCGCCTTGATAAGTAACTCACTTATGGCGTGCTTTAACTTGTGTTTGACACTGAGATTATCAAGATCATGTAGATTCATCTGGACTGCATGACATGACTCGCAGAATAGCATAGCTGCGGCGTCAATTTCGAGGGAGAGCATTTTCGCTCCGCAATGAGAGCACTTCCCAAAATGTAGGGCTCGTTCTGCCTGGGTCTTCTTCTCTTCTTCATCATGTTTGATTTTGTCGATCAATTCGCGGTCTTTTTTCAGAAAATACTCTTTTTCGAGCATACTTGCCTTGAGGCTGGGTTTATTCATAAATGCTCCTAGTTATAGGCAGAAATACCGTAAGAGTCTCTTCGGGGTAGGCATGGATAAGTTAAATTAGCTCGATTTCAGTCATCATTTCAGCCCCCTACCGTCGCCTTTTTAAGTGGCACCAGCAGACCAATTGGTATAATTCACCTGGAGAAATCTCGTAAGCTTATATCTAGGCTTGGGGAGATAGCTTTGGCTGTGATAGTAGTTAATAGAGCAGATAATCATTTTCGGAGTTACGTTTCATGATGGCTATGTCCGCAAAAGGCTTAGAGTTGAAAGAGTTGTTGGCCAATCGAATCTTGTTTCTCGATGGAGCCATGGGGACCATGATCCAGCGTTATAAGTTGGTGGAAGCTGACTTTCGCGGCGATCGGTATCTGGATTCGAAGATTGATCTGCAAGGTAACAACGACCTACTCTCTCTTACCAGACCAGACATCATAAAAGAGATTCACCGTAATTATCTTTTAGCTGGCTCCGACATTATCGAAACTAACACCTTTAGCGGAACCACAATTGCTCAAGCGGATTACGAACTAGAGTCTGAAGTATACGATCTAAATTTTGCCTCGGCGAAAGTTGCTAAGGAAGCAGCTGAAGAGGTCATGGCTGAATTCCCAGAACGGAAGTGCTACGTCGCTGGCGCTATAGGGCCCACGAATCGAACGGCATCACTGTCTCCTGATGTGAATAATCCTGCCTATCGAGCCGTGACCTTTGATGAGCTGAAGCAAGCCTACTACGAGCAAGCAAAGGCACTATACGACGGTGGTGTTGACCTGTTTTTGCCCGAAACTACCTTTGATACCCTAAATATTAAGGCGGCCATTTCAGCTCTTAATCAGCTGTTTGAGGAAATTGGGGAGCGGTTACCCGTAATCCTGTCAGCAACGATCACAGATGCTTCGGGGCGGACCCTTTCTGGGCAAACCATCGATGCCTTTTGGTATTCTGTACGCCACGCGAAGCCCCTTGCTGTAGGGATAAACTGCGCTTTAGGGGCTACTGAAATGCGGCCTTATGTTGAGGCTCTATCTAACATCGCTGATTGCTACATCAGTTGCTATCCCAACGCTGGTCTACCCAATCCCCTAAGTGAAACGGGATACGACGAGAAACCAGAAGATACCTCTGCCTTTGTTGAAGAGTTTGCCCAATCGGGTCTTCTCAACATACTAGGCGGCTGCTGTGGTACAACCCCTGATCATATTCAGGCTATGGTGGACAAAATCGAAAAGTTGCCTCCAAGGCCTGTCCCTGAGGTTCCCGATGGACTGCGGGTCAGCGGACTTGAGCCTCTGCTGGTGCGACCTGATGAGGATCCTAAGCCCTTTTTAATGGTGGGTGAGCGAACGAACGTGACAGGGTCTCCTCGCTTTGCCAAGTTGATCAAAGAGGACAATTTCGATGCGGCCTTAGCTATCGCTCGCCAACAAGTAGAAAACGGTGCCAACATCATTGACGTTAACTTCGACGAAGGCTTGATCGATAGCGAAGCCTGTATGACAAGATTCCTAAACCTTTTAGCCAGTGAGCCTGAAATCTCTCGGGTTCCGATTATGATTGATAGTTCTAAATGGTCTGTAATCGAAGCCGGATTGAAATGCGTGCAAGGTAAAGCCGTTGTCAACTCAATCAGTCTGAAAGAAGGCGAAGAGCAATTTAAAGAGCATGCCCGCAAGATCCTCGACTACGGCGCAGCAACAGTTGTTATGGCCTTTGATGAGGAAGGCCAGGCGGCTACGAAAGCCGACAAGGTTCGGATCTGTAAAAGAGCCTACGATATTCTGGTTCATGAGGTAGGATTTGATCCTCACGATATTATTTTTGATCCCAACATTCTTACCGTCGCCACAGGAATGGACGAGCATAACAACTACGCGGTAGATTTTATCGAAGCCGTCCGCGAGATCAAAAAGGTCTGTCCAGGTGCCCTTACCAGTGGTGGGATTAGTAATATCTCTTTCTCTTTCCGGGGCAACAACGTCGTGCGCGAGGCCATGCATGCAGCCTTCTTGTACCATGCGATCCGCGCTGGCTTGGATATGGGGATCGTCAACGCTGGTATGCTTGAAGTCTATGATGAAGTCGAAAAAGAGCTTCTGGAACAAGTTGAGGATGTCCTACTGAATCGACGAGACGATGCCACAGAACGTCTGATAGATTTTGCCGAGCAGTTTAAAGGTGTGAAAAAAGCCGAGCAGGAAAAGACTAATCTCGAGTGGCGCAAAGGGTCTGTCGCCGATCGATTAGCCCACTCGCTAGTGAAAGGTATCGTAGACTACATCGAAGAAGACACGGCTGAGGCCTTGTCCCAAGCCGACCGGCCTCTTCATGTGATAGAGGGTCCTTTGATGGACGGCATGAAGATCGTTGGTGGTCTTTTTGGCGACGGAAAGATGTTTTTACCTCAGGTGGTGAAAAGTGCTCGTGTGATGAAGCGCGCAGTGGCTTATCTCCAGCCATTTATGGAAAAAGAAAAAGAAGGTAACGAATCAAAGAGCTCTCAGGGGCGCTTTCTTATAGCCACCGTTAAAGGTGATGTTCATGATATTGGTAAAAATATCGTTGCTGTGGTTCTAGCCTGCAATAACTATGAAGTGACTGATCTTGGGGTCATGGTCTCCTGTGAGGATATCCTGAAGAAAGCCAA
Organism: Pseudobacteriovorax sp.; assembly: GCA_013215145.1. Lineage (GTDB taxonomy): Bacteria > Bdellovibrionota_B > Oligoflexia > Oligoflexales > Oligoflexaceae > DT-89. The sequence continues at coordinate 57,616 of JABSRP010000010.1, read as the reverse complement.
AGAACTCGATGCTGATATCATCGGGCTTAGTGGATTGATCACCCCGTCTTTAGATGAAATGGTATATAACGCCAAGGAGATGGAGCGCCAAGGATTTAATGTACCCCTATTGATCGGCGGAGCCACAACAAGTAAAGCTCACACAGCCATCAAGATTGCGCCCCATTATGAGGGAATTGTTAGTCAGATTGGTGATGCCTCTCTCGTTGTAGAAGTCTGTAATAGAATTATGAACCAAGCTTCTCGTATGGAATATAAAAAGACTTTGCAAGAAGATCAAGCTCAGATTCGTGAGCGTTTCCAAGCTAACGCTGAGGGTGCAAGCTATCTAGATATTGAAGTAGCACGCGCAAAGAAGCCGGAATTTGACTGGAGTGAACAGATAACCGTACCCTCCCGGCTTGGGGTTGAAATCTGTGATCATATCCCTTTAGATCAAATCGTACCTTACATCGACTGGTCTCCGTTTTTTTGGACTTGGGAATTGAGAGGCTTGTATCCAAAAGTTTTAGATCATAAAAAATGGGGGCCTCAAGCTCGCGAGCTTTTTGCAGATGCTCAAAAACTGATCGAAGATATTGTTTCGAATAAACGCTTCACCGCGAAGGCAATCATGGGGCTATGGCCGGCGAATTCTGTTGGTGATGATATTGAAGTTTATGATACCGAAGATATGGACCGCGTGTTAACGACATTTCATACCCTGCGGCAGCAGCGAGAAAGAGATGGCGACAAGCCATTGAGTGCTCTATCGGACTTTATCGCTCCGAAATCAGCGGGAATGAAAGACTACCTCGGTGCTTTTGCAGTAACCAGTGGCGCTGAAGTGGAAGAGTATGCAGCACATTTTGAGAAGAAACACGACGACTACACCGGAATCATGATCAAGGCCATTGGTGATAGATTTGCCGAGGCTCTTGCCGAGATGATGCACAAACGAGTGCGTGAGGTTTGGGGGATTCATCAAGGAGAATCGGGTGAGGTTGCGGATCTTATAAAAGAAAACTATCAGGGGATTCGTCCTGCGCCTGGATATCCGGCATGTCCCGATCACACAGAAAAATACCTGATCTGGGACCTGCTCGAGGTCAAGGAAAAAATTGGTATTAGTCTGACTGAAAGCGCTGCTATGACTCCGGCTAGCTCCGTTTCCGGTTGGTATTTTGGAGCAAAAGATGCAGCCTACTTCCGTGTTGGGCAGATACAAAAAGATCAGGTGGCAGATTACGCTAAGCGAAAAGGCATGTCTTTGGCTGAAATCGAGCGATGGCTCCAGCCTAACCTGGCTTATTAAGATGCGTTTTTTTCTTCTTGGACTTTGGGAAGGTTAAAAGTAAACGTCGTGTGTTTTGATGTGGGCTCGAGTTTAATCTGTCCGCCGTGCTCTTCGATTACGCCTTTCGATATACTAAGCCCAACACCGACCCCAGATCCGACCTCTTTCGTCGTAAAAAACGGCTCGAAGATTTTGTTTTTGATGGAACCTGGTATGCCCTGGCCGTTATCGCTAATCGATATGGCTACGTGGGTCCCTTGGTTTTCTACCGCCAGAATCACCGTAGGTTGATCGGCATGAATACTGGCGTCAATGGCGTTATTTAAAAGATGAAATAAAACCTGAACGATTTGAACGCGACGGCATTGGATCTCCAGATCGTGGGGAATGTCGCTCTTCTCAAAAAGTATTTCGCTGGTTTTAATCCGTTGAGCGCAAAGGTCTAAACTCTCATCCACGAGGTTTGCGACTTTTTCAAAATTAAGGGGATCGGAGGAGCCGTTTCGAGAAAAATCTTTCAGGCTATCGATAATACGACTGCACCGTTTGCAAGCCTCGATAATTTTAGAGCTGACAAAAATCACCCGTTTTAGCGGAATTTTCGAAGGGTTTCGCTCACAAAGATCTCTTAACTGTTCGGCATAACCGCTAATGATCGCAAGAGGGTTATTGATTTCATGAGCAATTCCATTGGTAACGGTTGCCAAGGAATTAAGTCGTTGGGTGGCGAAAATTTTGTGCCTTTCCTCATCGAGGAATTGCTGAACCTGAAGGTTCTTCGTCACATCTAACGTCATCCCAGTGACACCCAAAATATCGCCGGTATCTTGATCTATATTGGGTTTGAGTTCTGTTTCATATGAACGTTCGTTGATGGTAGAATTGATACTTAAAGGTTTTCCAGTCAACGCTCTCTTAAAATGAGATCGGCGGCACGGGAAGTGAGATACCTTGAAGGGTGACATACCAATTTGCGAGTCGTCCATCCCGATTTGTTGGGATAAAGCACCACCAAGTGCGGTCAAGACGCCCTCTTTGTCAATCGCAAAGATCATGACGGAACAGGTGTCTATTGAGTTTTTTATCGACCAGGCATTCATGTAAACCAGCTTTGCGCATTTCGGTGTATGATATACTCGTAGAGACAGTGTGACACTTGAACCCCAATCGCCAAAGAGCATTAACTACCTAGTTAGGACGAGACGTGCTGAAAGCTGAGATCAAGCAAACGGGAAAAGAAACTAGAGTTTTCCTCAAAGGGCCTATCAACGAAGAGACTAGTCGGACCCTTAGCGACGTTTATCCAAAAGCTGAACAGACCATTATTTTCGATTTTGAAGACGTCGACTACATAAATTCACTAGGTATTCGGAGTTGGATCAACTTCCTTCGCAACATTCAGGAAGGGCGAACGATCATATTTGAGAACTGTACCCCTGATGTCGTGATGCAAATGAACCTCATTGCCAACTTTAAGGGAGCCGCCGAAGTTAAGAGCTTTTATGGGGAGTATTCGTGCGATCATTGCGGTCACGAGGGCTTGGTAAAATTTGAAAATGATAAGTCGTCGAATTTACAAGATAAAGTTGAGAATCAAAACTGTCCCCAGTGCGGCGAATCTTGGCGCTTAGAGGATGATGAGGAAAGCTATCTACAATTTTTGGAGTAGAGTCTAACTCATCTAAAGATTTTTCATTTGGCACCGATCCTTACCGGGTAATCAAATGCACCGGGGAACGCTGTGAATAAGTGCAAAATAGAGTGGCTATCCGAATCGAAGGTTAAGATCTCAGGCGTGATAGATGAGTTCAGCACATTTGAGTCTCTTTTTTCCAAAAACTTACCTGAGGTATGGATAGATTTCTCCGACGTTACCAGAATAAACTCCTCTGGAATCCGTGAATGGGTCCAGGCTGTTCTTTCTACGGAAACCGTCCTGCACCTTGAGAACTGCTCCTCGGTCATGGTTGATCAATTTTCTATGATTCCTGAGTTTGTTGGCAAGAATGGGCGCGTAGAGTCTTTCTATTGTCATTATATCTGCGACGATTGCAGTCATGAAGACAAAGATCTCCTGACTGTAGGTAAAACTATTGAGCCTAATCAAGACTTCGAGCCATTCCTCGAAAAACCGTGTAGTAACTGTGGCGGAACCATGGAACTAGACCACAATCCAGATATCTACTTTGCCTTTCTAAGATTCACAAAGGTCAAGGCATCTTGATGTTTTATGCGAAAAGTTTAATGGTCTTAGAAGCTTCCTCTAAATCTTTTTTTATCTCAGCTAGCAACTCAACCGGTAACTTTCATCTTTGCTAATCTTATTCTGTGAACTCTAGGTGTCTCTATCTGTCGCCAGTGAATTCTCCTTTCCTGTTCCGGGTTTAATGAGCTCACGGAACACAATGTCCCTAAATTTTTGAGAACTGGCACGCTGGCTGCAAAGTCCCTGTCGTGAATCAAGTCACTACTAAATGCACTCAATTGTTTTTCAGGAAAGGAAACCAAATGAACGTTTTAAAGATCTCCAAGTTTCTAGCACCCGTAGCTCTTTTGGCTGTTAGCGCCGTTGCCCAAGCAAACACACCTAACCCGAGAGAGGTCTTTATCCAAGATATCGACTATAACGGAAGTGGCTGCCCTCTAGGAACTGTGGCAGAGAACATCTCTACTGATGCTAAGGCTTTCACCCTAACTTTTTCCGATTATATTGCGGAAGCTGGACCGGGTATCAGTGTTAGAGAAGGGCGTCGTAACTGTCAGGTTACATTGTCTCTTAAAGTTCCTCAAGGCTGGCAGTACTCACTAGGAACCTTTGACTATCGTGGATATGTTTTCCTAGATAGCGGTATGCAAGCCTCTCATAACACATCGTACTACTTCCAAGGCTCTGGCTTCACAGGCCGTTTCTCGTCTCGAATGAGAGGAGCTATCGATAGAGACTACACTTTCCGTGATCAAATTGGCTTAGACTCACTCGTTTGGTCTAGCTGTAATGCTACGCGAGCTCTAAACATCAACACGTCTATCAACGTCCGCAACTCAAACAAAAGACGTTATCCTGATGCCGAAGGTTTGATTACAAATGATTCCATCGACGGAACCATCAAGCACGTTTTCGGTCTTCGCTGGAGACGATGCTAAGCTATACGGTGAGTGCAAGCAGCCTTATTTTTGGCAGGATCTAAGGCTGCTTCCTCTCGAGACACTTCATATAGTGGATGGCACCATCCACTATCCTACTTGACGCTCTCATCCCAATCCCTAAAGGGAAACGTCGGCTCTTCTTTGACGAAAGTTAAAAACAGACAAGTATTTTTGGTGTAGTAGCTGAGGTCTCGGCTTAGTCGTTCTAAATTTTCCATAATGTGTCCGCTGATAATTTTTGTGATGAGCTGAAGCAGTACTATGGCGATGATGACAATCTCTACTAGCCACATAGCTATGAGAAGAACTAACATTTGTAGGGCTCGGGCCCAAATATCTTGGTTGCTCATATTTTCTTTGACGTTCTCTCGATCCATTTAGTACTCCTATTAGCGTGTTTTATGCTCTTGAAGATATCTTCTGTATCCCTCATGACAGGTGAGGGTGACCGACTGGTAGCTATCATATCATGGAATAGATAGTTTCTTTAAAACACTCGTCTTGTCCAGAAAAGCGAGGCGTTTCAATGAAATAGGAGTGGTATGCAAATTTCAGGTTTGGCCTTTTATCCAGTAAAGTCTGGAGCGGCAATATCGACAGAACAGGCAGTCGTTTATGATCACGGGCTCGCTGGTGATCGGTCCTTAATGCTAATCGATGATACGGGAACCTTCGTGTCACAAAGGAAATTGCCAGAAATGGCAAAGCTTTTTGTTCGGCGACTGGACGAAGAGACTTATGAGCTGATTTGGGAAGGGGCTTCCATCATTTGGTCCCTTAACTTTGAAGATTCTAAGAAAGTGAAAGTTTGGAAGGATGAACTGTTGGCTTACGATCAGGGTGATGATGTTGCCGAAGTGGTCTCCTTAGCTTTCGGCAAAAGCTTGAGGGTCGTTGCGATCGGACCTGAATCGCGCCGACCTGTGAACCCAAAAAGAACCGATGGAGAGGTTCTTCATCATTTTGCAGACGGTTACCCCTACTTGTTCGCCAGTATGACTTCTCTTGCCGACCTGAATGATAAAATCCCTGGTGATGAATCTGTTCCCATGAATCGCTTCCGTCCTAACATAATTGTAGAAGGTCTCAGTAAGCCTTTTATGGAAGATGAGATCAAACGAGTTCGCATTGGGAGTGCTGTGTTTCGTTTTGTTTCTCCTTGCGCACGTTGTACCGTAACCACCACTGATCAATCCAATGGCAAGGTTTACAAGGAACCGTTGGTTACTTTGGGCAAATACCGCTATCTAGCTTCGGAAAAGGGTATTTGTTTTGGAATGAATGCCATTCTAGAAGAGGGGTCTGGTACTACGATACAAATTGGGGATGCCCTAGACATCCTCGACTAAAAATAAGTATGGATCATTAGCGATAGGGTATTCTGTTTGAATGCCGCCGTGTTGGGGTTTGCAGCAGTGGGTTTGCTGCGACCCTCATCGATACTATACTGAGTAGAGATTTCGAGCCCCGGTATGAGAAAATGCTTCGTCCCGACTTTAATTTGCCTGGCGAACCCAGGGGATAGGTCTCTCGCAACGTTGGCGTTTGCAAGCTCCAGGGACGCGTAGTTCTCGCGCCAAAATCGATAACGTCCTTCAGCAGTGATAAGACCGCCTTCTCGGAAGTCCTCTAATTTTTGATCCTTTGCAAAAGATATGGCCTCCATACCGAAAATATAATCCAGGTAGGCAGCTCGCAGTTCGAAGGCATGCATCTCAATTTTTTTGGGATCGTTGTCAACTGACGTATCGTTGGTGGACCAGAAACTGTAGTTAACTTGCCCACCAAAACTGACAAACCTCAATCCAATGTTTCCAGCATAGCCTGTTTCGTCATTGTTGGGGGTGGTACCAACGCGTTTGTTGATGTAATGCAAGTTTGCGAAAGGAACGTTAGGGGCTGTTCCGAAAGACACGGCCTTGTACAGGGCTTTGGCGATGTTTCCTTGTCCTGTGGTTAATAGCGATGTCATGACCTGGGCAAGCGCCGTATGGTCGGGCGTATAATTGCCAAACAGCGGTTTGTAGTAGCCTCCCATGGCGTATATGTTCCAGGGTAAGTCGTCCTGCATGATATACATACTACGGGTTTGCTCTTGTCCTGGGATTTGATCGATCTGTTGACCGACGGGTGGTCCAAAATAACGACTTTCGTATACGATGTGAGTGTTGCGAAGTGGACGGTAACGCAGACCAAAACTTGCTTCCATTAAAAAATGGCGAACCTTTTTGTCTTCCCCGCGACCTAAGCGGTAGGCAAATAGGCGAAAATCCCCTCCACCATCGATCTTCGTCGCATCCATTAGGCGATAAGGATCGTCCTTCGGGATCGTGTATTTGTAGTCATCCGTGGAGGTTGCATTAACGTAATAAAACTTGTCATGGTGACGATCGTAGAGCATCTCTTGCTCAAACTCTTTGTCGGACAGTACCATCGGTAAGCCATGGTCTGCGACTTTCTTCAAAGTCTGTGGCTTCGGTTTTGCCTTTAGATTTTTGCCATAGTGTTGTCTGTGGAGAGGAGCGGGAAGCCTTTCCTGCCCAAGTTTCTTAACGCGAAAAGAGCGTAGCCATTTATCTTCGTTCCACTTTCCGTAGAACGATCGCATCCCTCCGCCATTGGGATTAACATGACAACCCTGGCAGGAGAGAGAGCAGCGTCTCAGCACTGGCGGCAAATTTTTGCGACCCGGTGCATGGCAACCAGCGCAGTTCTGGGCAAACCTTGTTCCTAGCCAAGGTTCCGCGAGAGCCGTTGGTATCTCTACCGTCGTGAAAAAGATCGTAAAGAAAAACGATCGAACGAAGAATGATTTCAACCCCATATAGGGTGGTCTGGGGAAGACGTGTTGGCTGATTGACATAAAGAGACTTAGTTTCATGTACACCATTAACAGAGAAGCCTAAAACCTAAGTTTATGATTTCTATTTAATGTTATCACGAGTGAACTAAGCTATTTTTGCAGTGTAAGGAATGCTGTTCGCTTTATGGCTTGCTTTTCTCAGGATCTCCATGGTTCGCGTTCCCAGAATCCGCAGGAGGAGGGGCATCGGTTCCTGATACGTCAGACGCAGGTGGCTCGGTTGCTGGTACCACTGGTTCCGTTGGTTGCGGCTTGGGCTTTAAGAGCTCAGCATCTCGTTTTTTTGCCTCTTCTAAAAAGGTATCAGGATCGATATAGCCATCTCCGGGCTCATATTTCCCGTCTACATAATGAGACTCATGGTATTGGGTGTCGTCTTTAGCTGGAGTATCGTCATTGATCGCTGACTTGACCGCATGCTCCACCATATTAACCGGTTTAACTTTTTCCAATTGGTCCTTTAAGCCTTTGATTTTTTCGAGTTCGAGCTCGCGTTCTGCGTCTCTAACGACATCGTTAAAGCCTGAGCGGATATCCTGTGTTTGACGCCTGACCTGGACAAAAAGTTTGCCAAACTTTTTCATGGCTTCTGGGAGGCGCTGGGGGCCTATAAATACAATGGCAACAACCGCGATAACTATCAGTTCCATTGGTCCAATTCCGAACATACTATCTCCCGTTGTGTTCAGCGAAATCTGTGCCCCCATTCTACTCGAGAAATGGGAACGAATGAAACTCAGTTTTTATGGATCAAATAGAGTCCATCAGCAATCGGCACCATTGTGGCCGTCACTCCAGTCAAGTTTTTGACGTATTGATTAAAGGCCCTAAGGGCTTCCGTGGAAGCGTCTTTTTTATCGTGATCAATAATCGAACCTCCCCAAAGAACGTTATCTGCGACGACTAGTCCACCAGGTCGGGTCATAGCTAGGCATTTTTTCAGGTAATCGATGTAGCCAGTCTTATCTGCATCAATAAAGCAGAGATCGAAGGGCTCACGCTCCCCTTGATCTAGCTCGGCATTCAGCCGTTGTAGAGAGTCACAAGCTGGACCCAGCATATGGCTGATTTTTTTCCCAAGACCCGCCTCTTGAAAAAAGCTCTTTGCAAGAACTGCCGTCTCTTCGTCGATATCGAGAGTGGTAAGGTGTCCATGGTCATCTAGAGCAGATGCCATGGCAATGGCGCTATATCCAGTAAAACAACCCACCTCTAATATGCGACGTGCATTGATGAGTTTCGCAAGAAAATATAAAAAACTCCCCTGATTTGGTGCGATTTGCATATTCGCGTCATCACGTTTACGAGTCTCTTCAACGACTCGATCGAGTATCAGGTGTGGCCTCTCCGAGAACTGGCACATATATGAGAACAGTTCTGGGTTCAACGAAATGGCTTTCACAAAACAACTCCGAATCAGAGGGTTTTTTAAGTTTAGTTAAATAGAATCGACAAGAGCGAGCAGAGCCTTTTGTGGCTCGGCAAACTTTTCTAATCCCTCTGCCATCAGAGTTTCTTCTAAATGCTGCCAATTAACGGTACGATCAATCGTAGCAATCGTGTCGGCATCCGGAAGCTTATCGATTTGTCTATCAAATGTCTGACCGCTGGCTTCGACAGCATCGTTCGTCTCTGGAGGGTTAGTCTCGATATCACTGCCGGCAAAAGCTGCGACATATTTCCATTTGGGATCTTCAGGCTTTTTGGTTCCGGTGCTGGCAAATATCATTTCCTGCTGCAATGGCGTATTTTTATCAGACCAAAAAGCATTATTTAACTCCCAGACACGCTTCGCGTTGAGGATTCCAACCTGACCAGCTGTCTCAGCCGGCAATTCTGGATGCTGTTTGCCCGCATAGACATCAAGTCGTGATACAAAGATGCTAAAGACACTTTTGAATCGGCTGAGATCTGGTCGACGCTGCGCGCCTGCCCAAACTGCATCCCTTGCCGCAATATACTGCCTGTCACTAAAAATTAGAGTGACATTCACGTTCACTCCAGCCGCGACCATATCTTCAAGCGCGTCAATTCCAGCTGGTGTTGCAGGGACCTTGATTAGTCTATTTGGGTGGTTTTCTGCCCACTTTTTTGCTAAAGCCACGTAACTACTGACGCGCTCTCCGTGCTCTGGTCCTTCTTTGAGATCTTCCAATAAGGGGTCCACCTCAAAACTCACATAACCGTCGTTTCCAGCAGTTTTTTCAAAAACAGGGAGAAACACCTCTTCGGCTTGTGTGACCATTTGGTTTGTAATCGCCCAAGTCGCGTCATGGGCATTGAGGCCCTCAGATTTGAACGTCTTTATTTGGTCATCAAATCTACCCGTTTTGATTAAATTGGCAATGATAATAGGGTTTGATGTCGCCCCGGTAGCGCCCTTAGCATAATTTGAGACCACTAAATCTGGATCTATGGAATCCAGCCAAAGTTTGCTTCCTGTTTTGATGAGTGATTCTAAAGGTGAAACCATATCTTTTCCAATCTCTGGGTAGTTATGAATGCGAGCGGACTGTATCACAAAATCCTAAATTGACTCAATCGGAGATAGCTGCAATCCAGTCCTTGGTTTTACTTTCAGGATCCTGATTTTCGGTTATGTTCGAGATCAATGCAATGCCATCGGCCTCTTGCATGAGAACCTCTTTTGCATGCTCGAGCTTTAATCCTCCAATAGCCACAACTGGTAATCCAGATAGCCGCACCCAATCCTTGATACGTGCGATTCCTTGAGGGCCGAAAGCCATAGACTTGCATGTTGTGGGAAATATCGGGCCCAGGGCAACGTAGGATGGTTTCAAGGCTAAAGCCCGACTCAACTCAGGTACTGAGTGGGTGCTAATGCCAAGTCTTAGTCCGCTTTTGGAAATCTGATAGATATCAGCTTGATCCAAATCCTCTTGTCCGAGGTGCACTCCATAAGCACCCAATTCGATAGCAAGTTGCCAATAGTCATTGATGAAAAGCCTACATCGATGCGCCTCACAAATGCGAATAGCTTCAGTAATCTCAGTCCTAAGCTGATCTTGCGAGGCATCTTTGATCCGAAGCTGGACCGTTTTAAGCCCTAGCGGTACAAGACGCTTGAGCCATTCTGTGTTCGGTAACACAGGGTAAAGCCCGATAGGACCTTGATCCATAGGGGCGCAGGCTTTCGAGTTTGTGTCGTCAATCTGATCCATGGCAGTTTTAGGAAGATCCTGTGGGGCTTGAGACAAACGCAGGATGTTTTTCTCTCCTAATAGATAGGAGTCATTGCAAGCTTGCATAAGCAGGCTTCGACTTTCGATGACCGATGAGACAAGGGCATCACCTTTAGCTAAAAATCCTGCAATGGCAGTGGATAAATAGCAACCCGTTCCTCGGAACGACCCGTCTAATCTTGTGCTAGTGATCCATCTGGATGATCCCTCTGCTAGGCACAAATAATCACTGACATCATCTTGATCTTCACCATGACCACCTTTGGCTAAAACAGCGCCAGCTCCTCGACGAATTAGGTTTAGGCATGCCTCGCGGATGTCTTGAGCCTCCGCGCACGCTGATTCTGTTAGCCAAGCTAATTCATCGAGATTGGGTGTCACGACATCCACGAGAGGTAATAGATCATTGAGAATGACATCACGGGTGCTCTCGTCTAAAGCCTCACTACCGGAACTGGTCGCCATAATGGGATCGTAAACGATGGGAATCTGTCGGTCTAATGATTTCAAAATATCAACAACACATATCAGGCTTTGTTGTGAGCTGATCATGCCTACTTTGATCGCGTCTATTCGTTCATGACTCGTGATGCTTTCAAACTGTGCCAGGATTAGCTCGGGACCAACATCCTGAAGTGCCTTACAGGACTGATGGTTCTGTGCGGTAAGGGTCGTGATCACAGTCGAACAGTGAATTCCTATATCCTTGGCTGCCCTGATGTCTTGCTGAATCCCAGCTGCAGCCAATGAGTCAGAGCCAGCAATGCTTATCATATGTTTCATAATGGATTCTCATGCCAGAAAGGTTTTCCCACAAGAGGGGTAGAGGGTATGGCTCGATCGCTGCTTTGCATGAGCCCAGCCTGATAAGCCTGCCGACCAGCCTCAACCGCTTTGCCGAAAGCAGTCGCCATAGTCTCGGGATCCACCGCGGTGGCTACCGCAGTATTGAGTAAGACGCCATCGAAGCCCAATTCCATGGCTTGACAGGCGTGAGAGGGTTTGCCAATGCCAGCGTCCACAATGAGGTTGACATCAGGGAGTCGGTGTCTCATAGACTTTAAGGATTCAATATAGCGAAGGCCTTTTCCTGTCCCAATGGGTGATCCCCACGGCATGATGATGCGGCATCCAAGATCTACCAGCCTCTGGGCAACCACTAGGTCTTCTGTGGTATATGGGAAAACCTCAAAGCCGTCTTCGATCAAGATTTTAGTTGCTTCTACAAGACCAAAAACGTCTGGTTGAAGAGTATCGTCATGACCAATCACTTCGACTTTGATCCAGTTTGTATCAAACAAGTCTCTTGCCATATGCGCTGTGGTAATGACCTCTTTAACCGAATGACAGCCAGCGGTATTGGGAAGAATATGAGCGTTGGATGCTTTTATATAGTCCCAAAATCGATTGCCATTGTGTTGCCCAACTGACTCGCGGCGCAATGATACCGTTATAATCTCACTACCTGATGAGGCAATGCTCTGTCGCATGATCTGGGGGCTTGGGTACCTAGCGGTACCTAACAGAAGTCGGCTCTGAACGGATTTTCCACCGATATTCCAAGTCATATCAACCTCCACTCATGGGTGCAAGAATTTCAATATCATCTCCCTGGGCGATTCTAGTATGCTCGTAGTCCCGGCGAAGGACACAAGATTGATTTTGTGCTACAGCGATGGAACCCTGCCGATACCCAAGATGTTTGATCAGTTCGGATATCGTAAGATTTTCTGGAATCGTCGAAAGTTTTCCGTTGATTTGTATTTCCAAAAGGTCTCCTCCAAAAGCTAGCCTAGTAGGCTTATACTCCTGTGCTCTTTTTCGTTATTCGATATAAGCTTTACGACACGTTTTGCAACGGCGGGTGCTAATAAAAAACCGTGTCTAAATAAACCGTTGACTTGCAATAGCTCTCCCTTTTGTCGGATAAATGGGGCGTTATCAGGAAAAGCAGGTCTAATACCAACCATTGATTGAAGAATTCTAGCTTCGGCAAATTTAGGATCAATAGCAAAGGCAGCAGAAAGGATTTCTAGGGTCGATCGTACGGCAATCGGTGACTCATCATCAGATTCAATCTGCGTGGCTCCTAGATAGTAGTTTTGATGGGTGCGCGGAACGATGTACAAAGCGTATCGAGGATGAACGACTCTAACAGGTCGCGTTAAGCAGACTTCAGGCGCGTGGACTAATACAGCCTCTCCGCGGACACCCCGCAAGTTTTTAATCTCATTTTTAGCCCCTATACCGCGGCTATCAATAATCCAATCGAAATTTTTAAAGACAGTCTTCTTATGATTGCGACTATTGATATCGTGAATCTCGACATGATGCCAAGGTATGTCATGCTCTAGTAAAAAACCGCTCGTCGCCCTCATAAAATCTGATGGAGACACATGGGCCTCGTCTGGCAAATAAAGGCCTTCACTAATTTTTGCATCAAGCTGGGGTTCTACTGACTGGGGATGAAGAATTTCGTAGCGAGTGTTTTTACCTCGCTTAGATATCTTTTCGGTAAGCTCAAGCCATTGAGGGCGGTCTTGGGGGTGAGCCACGATAAGACTGCCGCGGTTCACCCATCCAATGGAAAATCCGTGTTCGCCAAGTTCATCTGAAAGACTTCGCCATAAGTCTAAGCCTTCGATACCAAGTTCGTAAACAATCGGTTCTGCAGACTCTAGCTCGCTATCTGGTGCGAGCATACCACCAGCTCGGCTCGCTGTAGACGCTCCTCCATCAGGACGAGGGTCGAAAATTTCCACCGTACATCCTGCTTTGTGTAGGGCCAGAGCAATGGTCCTCCCAAGGACCCCTGCTCCGACTATGGCACAGCGCAATTCGCTCATGGCATCTAGGCCTTTTCCTTTTTCTGAATGTCTTGGGTAATACGCATAGAACAAAACGAAGGTCCACACATCGAGCAGTAATGGGCTCCTTTATGTCGTACTTTAGGTAGGGCCTCATCATGGTACTTGCGTGCTGTCTGAGGGTCTAGAGATAGATTAAACTGATCTTCCCAGTGAAAATTAAAGCGTGCGTATGAAAGCATATCATCGCGATCGCGGGCGCTTGGATGCCCCTTAGCTAAATCAGCCGCATGAGCCGCTATTTTGTAGGCAATCATCCCCTCCTTGACGTCAGATTTATTGGGGAGCCCTAAATGCTCTTTCGGGGTCACATAGCAGAGCATTGCTGTACCATACCAACCAATCATACCGGCTCCAATAGCGCTGGTAATGTGATCGTAACCTGGAGCGATGTCGGTAGTTAGTGGTCCGAGAGTATAGAATGGGGCTTCATCACAACTCTTTAACTGTTTATCCATGTTCTCTTTAATCAAGTGCATTGGCACATGACCAGGTCCCTCAACCATGACTTGAACATCATGTTCCCAAGCCTTTTTTGTAAGTTCTCCTAACGTTTCTAATTCGGCAAACTGTGCGGCGTCATTTGCATCAGCTATGGATCCAGGTCGCAGACCGTCGCCGAGAGAGAAGCAGATGTCATAGGATTTCATAATCTCACAGATTTCATCGAATCTTGTATAGAGAAAGTTCTCCTCATCGTGATACTGGCACCACTGGGCCATAATAGAACCGCCGCGAGACACGATTCCTGTGAGCCTGTCTTTTGCTAAGTCTGCATAGTCTTTCAAAACACCAGCATGGATGGTAAAGTAGTCGACGCCTTGCTCGGCCTGCTCATGAAGGGTTTCCTTGAAGACATCCCAACAAAAGTCTTCAATACGACCATTGACTTTTTCAAAGGCTTGATACAAGGGAACCGTACCTATAGGCACAGGAGAGTTCCTTAAAATCCACTCGCGCGTCGCATGAATATTTTTGCCTGTAGAAAGGTCCATCACGGTGTCTGCACCCCACCTCGTAGCCCAAACTAGTTTTTCGACTTCGTCATCAATGCTGGATGTGACAGCAGAATTACCGATATTAGCGTTGACCTTAACCAAAAAGTTTCGGCCTATGATCATCGGCTCAGATTCGGGGTGATTGATGTTTGCTGGAATAATCGCGCGTCCAGCGGCGATTTCGCTTCGGACGAACTCTGCAGTTATTACAGAAGGAAGCTGCGCTCCGAATGATTCCCCTTTCAATCGTTGCTTTCTTTCGTCACTGGCTAGGATCAAAGACTCTTCGCCATTGGCGAGAGCGCGATGTTGATTTTCTCGGATAGCAACAAATTCCATTTCTGGTGTGATGATGCCCCGCCGCGCATAGTGCAACTGAGTTACATTTTTCCCAGGCTTTGCAACTATAGGATTGCGGAACAGTTCAGGCATCTTTTCTAAGGTATCCGACAAAACTTTAGTACTTGGCTTAAGCTTTTTTTCGCTGTCGTCGCGATCTTGAATCCACCGTCCTCTTAATTCGGGCAAGCCTTTTCTGACGTCTGTCGTGACGTTAGGATCGGTGTACGGTCCGGAGCTATCATACACACCAAGAAAGCGCTCTTTGCCCTCGACGGATTTTAGATTGATCCGTTTCAATGGGACTTTCATGTCTTTGACATTATGACTTGGTACGTAAATTTTTTCTTCGATTGGTCTATCGGCCATCCGTTAGCTCCTGTGTGTTGATTTGGCGCAAGGATGCTAACGAAAATGCTATCGCTCTCCCTACGCTGGTATAATCCAGATCAGGTCCAAAGAGTCGAGGATTCAAGCCCTCTCTCAGCCGACTACATTGCGGCACCCCTGGCGTTCATTTGGAGTACCATATTTTTTGATGAAGGGGCACTGATTTTTGTGAGGCGATTCATTCCTCAGGGAAGTGCAAGATATCGTGTCAGTCAACTTTAGCTCACAAAAATTATCCACCTGCTCTGACAATTTTCAAAGATTTTTCCGCAAAAACAGCCTCAATCTTTTCTCGCATATCGCCACGAATCTCGATGCGACCTTCTTTGAATGTGGCGCCGCATCCGAGTTTGCCTTGAATCTCTTTCATCAATCGCTTCGATTCTTGCGGCTCGAAGGGTAAGTTAAACAGTACAGTGACAGATTTTCCCCCTCGTCCTTTGGTCTCAAGGCGCATCTTACAAGGACCATCACTTTTTTCGAATTGTTTTTGTTTTTTCTTATTGGTTTTTTGCTTTCCACCGTTCGTGGAAAACACCAGTTTTTCGCTCACCTGCTTGCCCCTCACAAGTCATTGTCAAGATACCTCAGCATGACAACGGCAAAATCTTGATTCTCGTCAGTAAAAATATTTTGACATGTCATTTGTGCTTTATTCACAAATTGCTCGAAGGTATCGAGGCTATATTTGTGACAGCTTTCTGTATGAATACTCTCACCATTTGTAAAGGTAAATTCCTGTCCAAGTAACTCAACCTTTTGATCTTTAAGAGATCTAAGGTGCATTTCCATGCGATTCAGTTCACTGTTAAATATGGCTTCGTGGGAAAAGCCATCCAAATCAAAATTCGCACCGAGTTCTCTGTTGATACGCACGAGAATATTCTTATTAAAAGCAGCCGTAACCCCCTGTGCGTCGTCATAGGCTGCCACTAGTCTTTCTTGGTCTTTTATTAGGTCGATACCCAGCAAAAACTGTCCTAGTCCTTTGGTCAGAATTCTCGAGTTTTTTAGCAAGGCAATAGCATCATTGACCGCCAAATTACCAATGGTTGATCCTGGGAAAAAGATGATTTTGGAGTTGCCATCGTCATCATTAGCAATGTTTTGCAGGCTGTCTTGGTCAGTATAGTCGGCGCAGAATGCTCGTACATCTAATCTTCTGTAGTTTTCCGCTAAATCTAGAGATGATTTTTTAAGGTGCTCCAAACTGATATCAATAGGAACATAACTCTTAATTTTTTGACTATTTGCCAGAAGTGATGAGATTTTAGTGCTGCTACCGCTTCCATATTCGATGATTGTAGCTGGCTCTGAGATGAGATCATTAATGGCACTGGCATTTTGAGTGAGAATTTTCATTTCTGTGCGTGTGGGATAATACTCATCCAATTCACAAATCTGATCGAATAGCCTTGACCCCTCTTCATCATAAAAATAAATGGGCAAAAGTCGTTTTTGTTCTTGGCTAAGACCTTCGATCACGTCTGATTTAAAGTCTGCGAGCTTAGGGTGTAGATTTGTAATGGAAAAATTGGTCACGAGATATCCTTTGCTAATCTAATTCCAGAAAACATCCAGCAAGAATGGGAAGGGAAAAAATTTCGATAAGACTTTCTAATATGATTCGATGGCGAAGCCTTACATCCCCCGCGCAAAACATATTGGTCCACCATAAATTTTCCGTTGTACTCACCCAGGGCGCCGGGGTTCGGTTTGAAACCGGGATAAGGTTGGTAGCTGCTTTGGGTCCATTGCCACAGCTCATAATACCAGTTGTTAAGACTCCTTTTGGCTTCTGAGTGATCCATTGGGATACTTCCACCATGCAGGCTAGCGGCAATTTCCCACTCATGTTCCGAAGGTAATCGTGCTCCTGCCCATCTGGCAAAGGCATCAGCTTCGTAGTAAGTGAGGTGAGATACTGGTGCATTGAGATCGAGTTCTTGTAATCCATGAAGGGTGAATTCGGACCAAGAATGATCTGATTTAATCCAATACCTTGGTGCCTGAATGTTCTCAGAGGTGATAAGATTCCAGCCGTCTGAAAGCCATAGATCAAAAGACTGGTATCCGCCTGATTCTATGAATGCCAGATACTCGCGATTTGTCACGAGTCTGTTCGACAGTTCAACGTGATTGATATAAGTGCGATGACTAGGAGTTTCATTATCAAAATAAAACAGATCGTCGCTGGTTGATCCACATTTATAAACACCAGGTGGAACTTCCAACCAACCCAACTCGTCAGCAGCCGGATAAATCATGCGGGGCTTTGTATCATATGCGGGAAATAAAGGGTTGAGACTGAAGCTGTACTTAATGTCCATAAGCAACAGCTCTTGATGTTGTTTCTCGTGATGAATTCCTGTTTCAAGTATTTCAAGAATTTTGGTATCCCTACCGTGGATATCTGAAAGCAGCCTGGCCACTTCTTGATCGACAACCGATCGGTATTCCATAACGACATCCAGACTTGGGCGTGTAAGCATGCCGCGGTGTTTTCTGGTAAAGGGTATCCCTACCGTCTGGTAATAGGAATTAAAAATTCTTTGTAAAGAAGGGTGGAATTCCTTGTAATCTTTCAAATAGGGTTTCAAAAGGAATTCTTCGAAAAACCAGGTTGTATGACCTAAGTGCCACTTGGGCGGACTCGTGTCCTCCATACCTTGCAAATTGTAGTCTTCGGGATTGAGAGGAGAGCACAATCGCACACTTTGGGCTCGGACATCAACATACTCATCGAGAATGACTTGACTATCGATTCGATTGGGTTTCATGAAAACCTTACCTAGATTTAATTAAACGGAACCGTCGAGGTCGGAATAAAAAATAGGGACGAGTGTATAGGAGAACGCAAAATGAGGCATATCCTTTTTCTTACTTCGTCAGTAAACTAACCACCGTAACTGTCAACATGTTATCGCTGCTAGCTTAGACAATAAGTCTCACGGAGTCAAAGGACTATACGTATGAAAAATATTGACATATATCAAATCGATGCCTTTACTCGTGAGGCGTTTCGTGGCAATCCCGCGGCTGTATGCCCTTTGGATGATTGGCTGCCTGAATCACTTTTGCAAAACATAGCCATGGAAAACAATTTGAGTGAAACGGCTTTCTTTGTCAAAGACCCCGATGGCTTTCATATTCGATGGTTTTCGCCGACAGAAGAGATAGATCTTTGTGGTCATGCGACCTTGGCATCTGCCTTTGTAGTTACGGAAATTTTGAGTCCTGGTCAGGATCGTGTAAGTTTTCATTCAAAAGGCCGTAAGCTTGAAGTCCACAAAAAAGGTGGTGAGTGGACGATGATGTTTCCGAAGTTTTTGCCAACACCCATGGCTCTTGAAGACCTTCCAGAGGAAGTTTTGGTGATGGCTCCAAATGCTGCGGCAACGGGTAACGGAACTTTGGTTCTGATGCTTGATGACGAAGATGCTGTGAGGCGGGTCACGCCGGATCTCAAGTTTTTAGAAAGCAATGAAATTTATCTTTTAGTCACAGCAAAAGGTAAAGAACCCTACGATTTCGTTTCCCGTTTTTTCCTACCATCGGCCGGTATTGATGAAGACCCGGTGACCGGCTCGGCTCACTGCTTATTGGGGCCGCTTTGGGCGGATATCCTTGGGAAAGATGAGCTGTTGGCGTTTCAAGCCTCGCGTCGCGGTGGAGAAATTAGATTGCGTATCGTTGCCGATCATGTTTTTCTTTCGGGTACAGCAATTGAATTTATGCGTGGCAATATTCGACTTCATTAAGGTGAGTGTTATGAGAGTCTTGTTTTTTGATATTGATGGTACGTTGCTTATGACGAATGGTGCTGGGAAAACGGCCATCGAAGCGACACTAAACCGTGAGTTTGCCGTCAGCCAGCCCAAAGCTGATATTGATTATGGAGGCCGCACTGATCTCTCTTTGGTAAAAGAGTTGTTTGAGCTCAATGGTCTCAGTCAGCCATCTCAGTCTGCCATACAAAGATTTTTTGGTAGTTATGTGTCGATTCTGAAGTCAGATTTAGATCGTTGCAATAGCCAAATCTTGCCTGGCGTCGAATCTCTACTAGATCGATTACTTGAAGATGATCGCTACGAATTAGGCATCATTACGGGAAATATTCTAGCCGGAGCGCAAACTAAATTATCTCATCATAACCTCGATAAGTACTTTCGTTTTGGCGGTTACGGAGATCGTAGTCTTCGGCGACAGGATATCGCTATTGAAGGCCTTGAAGATGCAAAAAAGGCCCTGGGTGATCAAAATATCGAGGGTCATAGGTGTCTTGTTATTGGTGACACTCCTCATGATATTGTTTGTAGTCGCAGTATCAAAGCCCATTCATTTGGCGTTTGCACCGGTTATGCATCTAAGGAGAGCATCCTAGCTGAAAACCCCAGTCGGATCTTTGACGATCTTTCCGATATGGATGGAGTCTTAAAGAATCTAGATGAGGTGTTTGCGAGCTAGCACTAAGCTAACACTTGGCTTTGACTAGCTACTTAATTATTTAACCAGTTGGATTCGGAGCTCGGGAGATTGCTTGAATAGTATGACTGAATGGCCGATGACTTGAACCAAAGAGGCATCAGTCGAATCTAAGATGTCATCAAGATAGCCTTTAAGCTCCACTTGGTTGTCACAGCGAATCTTGATTTTGATCAGTTCATGGTTTTCCAAGCAGCGATTGATTTCTTTGAGAACTCCTGCCGAAACGCCATCGCTTCCGACTAGCACTACAGGATTAAGGTTATGCGCTAGGCCTTTAAGTTGCTTTTTTTGTTTGGAAGATAAGTCCATGTAGGTCCCATGGTCAGAGGTGAATTAAGTCTGGCTGATTGGCATATCTTGATTGTAACAATTAATCAAGGCTTTTTTCGTTGTGCGGTAAGCTTGCAAAGGGGTCTAAAAAATCCAATAAAAATCCAGATCTGCTATCGGCGTGAAACCTGAATCGTCAATGACTTCGCCATCTAGATCGGTGCCGTCAAGAACTTGATAGAGGACCCCTAGTCCCAACCGGAAGAAAAAGCTGTCAATCTGCCATTCTTGTCCAGCGGTCACACGAATTCCCTGAGATGATAAGCCTTCCAGTTCAGTGCGATCAATTCTACTTGTCAGAATCACTCGTTTAGTCGAATCGCGGACAAACTCTCCCGAAACCTGTATGATATCGCGGCTCAATCCCAGCAAAGATTGAACTTGCAGCGTCCTATGGGACACAACATTATTGCTCTCGACATTGGCATCATCATCCGCAGTTCCTGAGCTGCTTTTGGTTTGCTTGTCGTAGTCACCGTCGGGATATTTTGATTCCCATAGCTTTTTGCGACCCTTGTCGCTCAATTTAACGGAAATCGGACCGATTCCCGTGCTCCAGAATGAGTGAAGTAATAAGCGTTTCGATATTTTCTGTGTCCACGACATCTGGGGACGAAATATTTTGTATTCGAGCTCATCGAAGAGCTCGCTCGCGTTACCCCAAAGTGCGGTTTTTTTGCTGAGATAGGACATACCAAGCCCCACGGCGAGTCTATGGCGGTTATTGCTCCATACGCTGGTTTTGACAGATAAGTTGGCAGCACCCGCTGAAGCGGCAAAGACGTCCGTATCTATTTGGATACTGTCAGTAATTCCTACAGACGAAACCAGTCCAATCTTGACCTGACCAGCCTTTAGGGTATAAGCGGTAAAGTCCTGGATAAGCGGTCGAACGGTTTCGGTGCTTTTGGCTGGCTCTGCGGACTCTGACTGAGCCATGATCTGCGAATTTAGGCATAAAGAAAAGAGTATGTATTTGTAGAGACTCATAGCTATCTTTCGTTTTGGTTGATAGTGTATTTTGACGGCATAAATAGTACGTCAAAATTGATCCAGTCATGACATCGTTCGGATCGAAGGGCCCAAACTTTCTCTAAGCATAACGGGAGTCATTAATATGGCAAAAGAACAAAAAGCCTCAACAAAAACTTTAAAGGGTTTCCGAGATATGTCCCCCCGAGATGCCATCGCGCGTAAAACAGTCATCGACCAGATTTGGTCTAGTGCTCGGCAATCGGGATTTGAGCCAATTGATACTCCATTGCTTGAGTACTCCGAAACACTTTTGGGTACTGGTAATCAGGAAACCGATAAAGAGGTATACCTTTTCCGTGATCATGGAGATCGAAACGTTGGGCTAAGGTTTGATTTAACCGTTCCTTTTTCGCGCTATGTTGCGGATAACCTAGGGACTCTTGTCATGCCTTTTAAGCGCTTCCAAGTTGGTAATTCCTATAGGGGAGAAAAACCTCAACGAGGGAGGTACCGAGAATTCTGTCAGGCGGATTTTGATATAGTCGGAGCAGATTCTCTGAGTGCCGATGTCGAGGTGATTAGCCAAATCGCCTTCAGTCTTGGATCCATCGTGCCAGGGAACTGTACCATTTATGTCAACAACCGGCAGATCCTTTCGTTTTTGATCCGTTCAACCCTGAGTGGTTTGGATCCTTTGTCCGAATCAAAGATTTTGGTTGCGATTGATAAGCTTGCCAAAATTGGAGCCGATGCTGTTGTCGACATCATGCTTAAAGTCGATGGTGTGGAGAAGGCGCAGGCGGAGTCGCTTCTTGATTTGTTGACATCCCGTAGTGCTTCAGGGGATTTAGATTGGGAGAGGCTTTTGTCCCTTGCTAGCTCTGACGAAACCATAACCAAAGAGATCAACCGTCTCAAAAACACAGTATCCCTCATATCAGAATTAAATCAGTCGGATAAAATCAAGTTCAAGGCGGATTTAAGTATTGCCCGAGGGCTAGGTTATTATACAGGGGTTGTCTTTGAGACCTTTCTCGATGATCATCCTGGGTTTGGATCGATCTCCTCTGGGGGACGATACAATGGACTTGTTTCGAGATTTAGTAAACAAGAGGTCCCTGGAGTTGGGGGGTCGATTGGGGTCGATCGCTTGCTCGCTGCGATAGATTTGGTTCAAAGCGCTGAGCAGGTTCAGGCGCGATCTGGAGTCTTTATCGCCATCGCGGATCAGCAAGCTAGATCTTATGGATTCCTGATTCTACGCCAGCTAAGGCAGATGGGTAGCCTTTCCGACATTGATTTGAAAGAGGGTAAACTGGCGCAACAATTCAAATACGCTGACCGTAGGCATTTCCGTAAAGTGGTTATCCTTGGTGAAAATGAAATGGCGACGGAGTCCTTTACGATAAAAGACCTAGAAACAGGTGAGGAACTGAAGAGTGTACCATTGGCAGACCTTAAGTCACATGTCTCATGAAACGTCTTCGCAGAAAATAGCTACTGGTACGGATAGATTTCAGGTAGCTAGCGTGATACGTTTAAGAGCTAGGTTTCGTGTTGAATTGTAGGAATCAAACTATGAACTTGAAGTCGATCACCTTTCCTTTTTTGTCCAATCCCCTCGGGAAAATAATGAGTGTTTTGCTATGCCTCGTGTTTTTTGGCAGCGTTGGCTTGGATCAAGTGAGCAAACAGCATGCGCAAAACACACTCTTGAAGTGGGAGAGTCCTGACAATATCAAAAAGTTTCGATCGTCGTCCTACGATGTTTTTCATATTGGTGACGAAAGAAAAATCGATGGTTTTTTCAGCTTGAGATTTAACTATCAAAGGAATACGGGAGCAGCTTTCAGTATGCTTGCCGATTGGGATGATCGTTACCGTATTCCGTTTTTTTACGCCGTAACTGTGATCGCGGTGATATTTATCTCGTTCTATTTAAAAACACTTCCGCTCAATTATAATTTGACGAGGCTGGGACTTGTTTTGATGCTTTCTGGGGCGATAGGCAACTTCCTGGATCGCGTAAATATTGGTTACGTGATCGATTTCCTCGATACCGAATGGCGAATCTTTGGTTGGTACGTGGACTTCGCGGTTTTTAATATCGCCGATGTTGCGATTAATCTTGGGATCATATTTTTCATCCTAGAAGCCATCACAAGGAAGAAGCCGATGGAAGTTAAATTTGATGGTTCCCGTGTGACGACAGCTAAGAGCACCTAATTCACTGACGCCTAAGCCCTTATCATGAAAAAAATTCACTGAGGTTAGGGCAACTTACCCTCCAGCTATACAGCTTTTTTCCCATGTTTGCTATTCAACAATTTTAATTTGTGAGAATTATCAAGACTTTTTAAGGTTGCTCCAAAATGCTTGCAACAATTATGTGTGATTGCGAAAGCGATCCAGAGGGATTTTACTGATTTTTCAGTCGAAATCAGCTAACGATTTTTTTAGGTGTTTTTTTGATAAATTACAATTTTGTTTGCGTTCTCGCTGGTCAAGCACGTCTGGATGTTCTATACAGTACTATCGCCCAGCAATTGGCTAGTCAGTTAGTTAAAATTGAAGGGCTGCTTTTGCCCTGATTAACTCGTCACTTATAAGGTAGCAACTATGGCTTATAAGCTCCCCGGAAGAATTACTAAGTATTGGTTACCGACAGTTTTCGGTTTAACGTTGGCTCACGCTGGATTTTCCCAGAGCCAAGTAAAATCGTCGGTTGGTGTTCAGACCACAACAGTGGCTCAGAACAAAAACTCACAGAAAAAAGTCGATAACATGGCAGATCAAGCCTCAAGACTCCTTGATGAATATCGACTTGTAATCGGTGAACTAGATAGTCTCAAAACCTACAACGATCAGCTACAGAAGCTTGTCGCGTCTCAGTCAGAAGAAGCGAAAAGTATCGAAGAGCAGATCCAAAGCATCGAAGTTACGAATAAGGAAGTCGTTCCTTTGATGATCAAAATGATCGACGGATTAGATAAATTTGTCGAACTCGATGTTCCTTTCCTTCTCAATGAAAGACGAAACAGAGTTGCTGGACTAAAAGAAATGATGGATAGGGCTGATGTTTCAACATCAGAAAAGTTCCGCCGCGTTTTGGAAGCCTATCAGGTTGAGAACGAGTATGGTCGTTCGATCGAAGCCTACTCCGACACCGTTGAAATCAATGGAGAACAAAAAACCGTCGACTTTTTACGAATCGGTCGAGTCATCTTAATTCATCAAACCCTTGACGGAAAAATAGCTAAAGCTTGGGATCAGAAGAGTCGATCTTGGCAAGAGCTTTCCGATGCTTACCGCGTCGCTATTCGAGATGGTGTTAAGATTGCTAAGAAACAATCAGCTCCCGATCTTCTAACCCTACCAGTTCCAGCTCCGGAGGCAGTTCAATGAAAAAGTTTTCTTCGATGATCCTAGCGTTAACGATGTTGGGTTCTGTTGCCTACGGACAGCAGGCCGCACAACCAAAGTCTTTAGATCAGCTGCTAGAGCAAGTTAAAGCTGACAAGCGAAAAGACAATGCCATCAATAAAGAGCGCGAAGCAAAATTTGCTGCAGCTCGGAACAAGCAGGCGGATATTTTGAAGCAAGCCAAAGCTCAATTGGCTCGCGAAACAGCCCGCGGTGAAAAACTAAAAGCTACATTCGACGAGAACGAAAAGCAGCTCGCTGAATTGGAAACAAAATTGAAACTCACTATGGGTACTCTTGGTGAGTTGTTTGGTGTGGTTAGGCAAGTAGCTGGCGATACCAAAGGAATTTTCTCAACCTCACTCGTAACAGCTCAATATCCTGGACGTGAAAAATTCGTCGATGAGCTATCGACTCGGAAAGAGCTTCCAGGATCTCAGGATCTGCAGCAGCTTTGGATTGAGTTGATGACAGAGATGACAGAGTCAGGAAAAATCGTCACATTCAAAGGTAACGTCACTAAAGTTGATGGAAGTAAAGTCGAGCAAAACGTAACACGAGTTGGTGTTTTTAACTTAGTGTCTGAGGGCAACTATCTGCGCTTCAATGACGAAGTTAGTGAGATCGTAGAGCTAGCTAGACAACCTGCAGGCCGGTACCTTGGTTTGATTGGCGATTTTGAGTCAGGAACTCCTGGTGAGCTCGAGCCTCTCGGTGTCGATCCATCTCGAGGAACCATCCTTGGAGCCTTGGTTCAGGCGCCTTCCCTCGTGGAAAGATTTCATCAGGGTGGTGAAGTTGGTTACGTCATTGCTGGTGTTTTGATCATCGGTCTACTGCTTGTTCTTGAAAGATTCTTCTACCTCGGAACAACTGGTCGTAAAGTTAAAGAACAGCTGAAATCCGATAACATAGACACCAACAACCCACTAGGTTTGGTGTTTGCGGCCTACGAAGAGAACAAAGAACGCGACGTTGAGACCTTAGAGCTCAAACTGGATGAAGCCATACTCAAAGGCTCTTCAAAAATCGAAAAGAACCTCACGACAATCAAGCTTTTGGCATCCGTTGCTCCTCTTCTAGGGCTATTGGGTACTGTTGTTGGTATGATTGGAACTTTCCAATCCATGATGCTTTTTGGAACAGGCGATCCAAAAATTATGGCAGGTGGTATCTCTCAAGCCCTCGTGACCACGGTACTTGGACTTGTCGCTGCGATTCCTCTTGTACTCTTGCACTCACTTGTTTCTAGCCGTAGTAAGGCACTTCTCGCAATCATCGAGGAGCAAAGTGTTGGTCTAATGGCTGCGCGCACAGAGAAAGAGGGGTAGGTCGTGATCTTTTTCCTTGAAAAATGGGAAGTGATCCGTGACTTTTTGGAGACCGGTGGGCAGGTGCTTTTGTTCATTGGTTTAGCAACCCTGATTATGTGGACCATGATTCTAGAAAAATACTATTTTTTCTGGAGGCTATATCCAAAGGTAGCGGCTGATATCAAAAGTCGCTGGGAAAGTCGGTCCGATAAAAGCTCTTGGGCAGCTCACAGGGTTCGTGAAGCGATGATCTCTCAGACGGGGTCACAGCTTCATCAGTCGATCACGGTGATTAAAACGCTAGTCGCCCTCTGCCCTCTACTGGGTCTGATGGGAACAGTTACTGGCATGATCAGTGTTTTCGAAGTCATGGGTTATACCGGGACTGGAAACGCAAGGCTCATGGCTTCTGGAATCTCGATGGCAACGATACCAACAATGGCAGGAATGGTTGCCTCACTATCTGGCTTGTACTTCGGTACTTTACTGGAGAGAAAAGCGAAAAAGGAAAAAGAAGGTTTAGCGGAGAGCTTACCTTATTGCTGAAAGGTTTACTATGAGATCACGTTTTAAGAAAAGTGCTGAAGAAGAAACGGGAGTCGATTTAACTCCCATGCTTGACATCACCTTTATCATGCTGATCTTCTTTATCGTCACAACATCCTTTGTTAAGGAGTCAGGGATCGATGTTAACCGCCCTTCTGCTGCTACTGCGGTAAAAAAAGAGCGGGCTAATATCTTGATTGCAATCTCTGAGGTTGGCGATATTTGGATTCAGAAAAGACGCATTGATTTGCGGGCAGTACGCGCTAATATTGAGAAACTTCATGCAGAGAACCCTGAAGGATCGGTTGTTATCCAGTCCGATAAAGGGGCTAAGACGGGAACTTTGATTCAAGTTATGGATCAGGTTAGACTTGCAGGGGTTACTAATGTGTCCATAGCAGCCAGACAACAGGAAGAATAAAATGCGGTATATACTTGCTTTAGGTGCAGGTGGGGCGGTGACTCTCCTCTTGTTCCTCTTCATGTCCCAGCTGATCGAACAAGGTAAGAAGAAGCCTTCTGATATCGACACCGGCCAGATGGTTGAATTCATTCGCGTCAAGCGAGACCAGGATACGAAAACACGAAGCCGTCAGCTTCCCAAGAAGCCACCTCCACAGAAGCCACCACCGGCTAAACCTAAGTTACAGGTCGCCGATACGGATCAGCCTCAGCAAGATGATTTGCAGATGCAAGCTCCTGCGATTGCTAATGGTCTAAAAGGTGGCATCGGACCCTATCTAGGACGCGGTGGCGGCGGTGGGACGTCTGATGCGAGTCGTATCCCAATTGTAAGAATCAACCCTGTCATGCCGAGAAAAGCAGCGATGCGCGGGATC
This sequence comes from Pseudobacteriovorax sp., assembly GCA_013215145.1. Lineage (GTDB taxonomy): Bacteria > Bdellovibrionota_B > Oligoflexia > Oligoflexales > Oligoflexaceae > DT-89. The sequence continues at coordinate 30,619 of JABSRP010000010.1, read as the reverse complement.
GAAGGGTTCGTTCAGGTTCAATTTACAATTACTAAAACAGGGTCGACCAAAGACGTTAAAGTGATTAAAGCGAAACCTCCTAGAGTGTTTGATCGTGCAGCGAAAAAAGCTATCCTTAAGTGGAAGTACCGACCTGAGGTAGTCGATGGTCAGCCCATCGAAGTTCAAGAAGTGGTACAATTGGACTTTAAATTGGAGGATGGTTAATGAGACTGATTATAGCATTACTTAGTTCACTGCTATTTCTTAGTAACGCAGACATATCCTACGGTGTGACGCTCAATCAAGTACTGAACCGCAAGCCACAAAAGATCGAGCCTGGTCGTGCTGGAAATATCTCGGAGAGAGATTTCAATAGGCTAGGCAAAGCCCAGAAGTTCATGGCAGACGAGAAGTATAACGATGCTTTGACGCTTCTTTCGTCTCTGGAAAAGAGTATGGCCAATAAAAAATATGGTCTGGCTCAAGTTTATCAGACGAAAGGTTATGTATACGCCCAGACTGATCGCTTTGCAGAGGCTTCCGAAGCGTTTAAAAAGACAGTTACTTTGAAGTCGCTCCCTTTAGGGCCGACTCTTAGTACCATGTATTCCCTAGCTCAGGTGTTAGCCGCTCAGGAAAAATACTTGGATGCGATTCCCTACATTCAGGACTACATTTTCAACAGCGAGCAAGTGAAGCCTGATGCCTACTTCTTTCTCGGCCAGGTTTGGATGCAAGTGAAGCAGACTGCTAAGGCTATAGAAAACGTTGAGAAAGCGATCAGCCTTGAGAAAAAGCCCAAAGAGGCCTGGCTAAGATTTATAGTTGCTTTGTATTATGAGAAGAAGGAGTATCCCAAGGCTGCTGCTATGCTGGAAAAGCTATTACAGATTGCTCCCGAAAAAACGAAGTACTGGAAACAACTCTCTAGTGTATACGTTGCCATGAATGCCGAAGATAAGGCTTTGGCAACTATGGAAGTTGCTCAAAAGCATGGTGTTTTGACAGATGAAAAAGATATGATTCATCTCGCCAAGCTTTCCATGTTTCGCGATATCCCTTACAAAGCAGGCCAGTACCTCGAAGAAGCGATGAAGACGGATAAAGTGGAAAAGAATTTCAAGAACTATAAGTTGCTTGCTGACACTTGGGTTGCCTCTCAAGAGATGGACAAAGCTCTTGATGCCCTGAGCAAAGCTGCCCCATTGGCCCCGAATGGCGAGATTTATGTCAGACGCGGACAGATATTTCTTGAGAAAGAGCAATGGAAAGAAGCCATCACCGATATTCGCAAGGGTATTAAAAAGGGTGGGCTTAAAAAGGCTGGGTTAGCTTATTTAGCAATGGGTATCGCTCAGTATAAAACAGGATCGACTCAATCCTCTTTAGAGGCATTTCGGTCTGCTCAGAAGTATCCAAAATACCAAAAGCAGGCTTCGGAGTGGATTAATCACCTGAAAGAAGAATCCGCCATCACTCACTAAGGTTTTGGTCGGGTCTAGCGAACAAAAAACAGGAGCTCATTGGTTTGGTCCAATAGCTCCTTTTTTTGATCCTCAACTTGTCTGAGGGCCTACATAACCCTCAGCGACTCACAGATAGAGAAACCGTTACTTTTTGTTCTTCTTTTCTAATTGAGCGGCTAGTAGCGCGCCAAATGTACCTTGACTTGCTGCTTTGTCCTTAGTAGAGGCTTTGTCAGCGTCCTTTCGGGCAAGGTATTCTCTAAAAGAAGCATCCTGATCTTCGTCATCATCGAGGTTTGGCAGTCCAAGTAGAACTTTTCGATCGTCATCTTGAATGTCCTTAATCGTCACTTCAAGCTGCTTTGGAGGAGAGGCTTCTTTTCTGAAAGACTCACCAAAGGCCTTTTTCAATATCTGCATGGGTAGCATTCCTGTTACTCCAGGAATGAGCTCCACAATGGCTCCAAAGCCCTTTAAATTGGTGACTGTTCCTGTAGTAAGCTGGCCCGCAGAAAACTGAGAGCTAAACTGGACCCAGGGATCCTCATTTATATCCTTGAGACTTAAGGAAAGCCGCTTTTGTTGTAAGTCAATTTTGACGACTCGAACTTTTACAGAATCACCGACTTTGAGAACTTCTGAGGGGTGGTGGACTCGCTTTTCCCACGACATCTCCGAAACATGTATCAAACCCTCGATACCTGGTGTTATTTCGACGAAGGCTCCAAAGGACTCGAGTTTGGTGACTTTTCCTGAAAAACTACTGCCTTCTGGATATGCCTCTGCAGCACTAACCCAAGGGTCTTCGGTCGCTGCTTTCATCGACACGGCTATGCGTTTTTTGCCGTCTTTCGTCTCGATATTAATGATTTTTACGCGGACCTTGTCGCCCTTGTCTAGAAATTCGTTGGCCTTATGAATCCGCGAGTAGCTCATCTCTGAGACATGTAAAAAGCCGTCTAAACCGCCTAGATCGACAAAAGCACCGTAGTCACGTAATTCCGTTACAACGCCATCTAGAATAACGTCTTCGTCTAAACGCTCTTCTAAAGCTTTGATTTTTTCCTCTGCAGCCATACGGAGTAGCTTCGCTCTAGATACAACAATATTTCGCCCACCTTCAGCGACTTTTTCAACAAGAAACTCGTACTCTTTTCCTATAAACTCAGACTTGTTCTGCACGAATCGGGTGTCTATTTGAGAAACCGGGCAAAAGCAGTTTTTCCCCATGATGGTAACGTCAAAACCACCCTTGTTTTCACCTGTTACCTTACCTTTGACAGGTAACTGACTTTGAGCAGCCATTTTCAGGTCATCGAGACTCTGATTGGATTGGCTCATGGATGTAGAAAGTAAAATCTCTCCACCTTGACGGGATACGACATAGGCCGATATTTTGTCTCCAGACTGAAACGTTAGCTCACCCTCTTCATTGATCAGCTCTTGTTTATCGATCACAGCCGTGTGCAGGGGGTCCAATTCCACTAAGACCGTATTAGATTGGTCGTTTATGGATTCAATAATACCTTCGACTTTGGCTCCTACTCTTAGACTTTGCCTTTGACCCTCTTGGTTTGAGTTCGCAAGTAGGTCTGCAAAAGACTGCTCATCGCCGCTTTTTTGTTTTTCCGTTGATTCCTCAGTGGTTTCCTCGTCTTCCCACTGGATATCGGAGTACTTCATAAGTCATCCTTTTTTGTGATTCCTGCATTTTACGCTCCATTTGAGCGTGGCTCGGGCGTGACATCCTACTCTTTTTACGCAGAAGATGCAGCCTAAACTAGAGTAGGATTTTTAAATCTTTTTCTTCCAACTCGTGGTATCCTATAAATAAGAAAATTTTAAACAATGGTGCAGCAAAATCAGCAGATTAGAGGAAATAGCCATGCTAAATTCTCACGTTTTTCCTTTTGTTGAGGAATCCTTAGAGGCGTCAGATGGAATCGATATTTTTTGTCGTTACAAGTCGATTACCAGCCCAGATGGCGTGGTTCTGGTTATCCATGGGTTTGGGGAAAACCAGGCGCTGTATGAAGGTTATGGAGAGATGTTAAGTCAACAAAATCTGGCCCCTTATTTTATTGATCTTAGAGGGCATGGCAAAACCCCTGGTGAAAAGGGGCAGCTTGCTAGCACCGAGCAGGTTTTAGACGATCTTGAGCTAATTGTTGCTCGCATCGAAACTCATTTTCCAAACAAGCCCATCATAGGGATGGGGCATGAAGTTGGTGCCGTTTACCTTGCTCGATTTGTGCAATCTAATAAGCGTAAATTTGCTGGCTTATTCCTGTCTCGTATTCCCTGGCATTGGGAGTCAACAAGTACCCAAAGGACCATGAAGCCTCTGCTAAGAATGTTCGGTCCGGTAGCGTCTCATTTTCTTCCAAAGCATGATGAGATGAATGAACTTAGTTTTTCGATGCCGGTTCCCCTCTTGGATGTCATTGAGATTGAAGCCGATTGCTTAAGGCTAGTTAACAAAGCAGACGAGATCTACTGCTCCCTTTTCCTTTTTTGTGGCAAATTAATAGAGAATAAAGAACAACAGTTTTTCGATTCTGTTTGTAGTTTTTCAAAAGAGATCGTGACTTCAGAAGCTGGTTTGAACGGTGTGGAGTTGCAAAAACAGGCATTGGATTGGTTCGATAGGGTGATTCGAGCAGAATTGGCAGAAAAAAGAGACGGAGCTATCGAGACCTCCGACGATCCTTCGCTTGATTCTTGGCAATAACTCTCGCTAAGTTTTTGCAGGCACGCTGATGCTTGTCCACACAAGCCATGGAATAATAGTCCTTGGCTTGCTCTAGATTACCACTTTTTTCCAGACCAAATCCTAAATTATTGCAACTTTTAGGAATCCCAGCTTGACAGCTAAGCTTGTAAAACCTGTATGCGTTCTGGAAGTTCTTTCGCATTTGCTCGTAGTATCCGAATTTATGACATGAGGGCATGTATCCGTTCTGACAAGACTCTAGGTAAAGCTCTCGTGCTTCATCTACACGATCAAGTGCTGCAAGACGTTTGGCCCGATTAAACAAAGGATTATTGCTATTCTCTTCACTGGTTGTTGGGACTATGGCGACCTTTTGCTTTTGCCGACGTTTTTCGATAAGTGCCTGCTCCGCTACGGCTTCTTGCTTAATTTTTTCTAATATCTCTTTTTTACTAAGCTCTTTTCGTGGTTCTTTTTTCTCCGCGGATTTAATGTCTGCCGACTTTGATTTTACTGGTGCTGGAATCGGAGTAGTCACATCTTTCAGTAGAGGTTTAGCCGCCATCTTCATTTCAGCATCAGCTGTTTTTGGGCTTTTGTTGTCCACAACTATGGGGCTCGGAACTACAGCCTTCTCTCGACAGGAAGACATTGCAGCTAGCAGTATAATAAAAACGAGTCGACTCATGGTCCGACCTCCTAAATGGTTTCGAAGGAGTCGTCGGATATCTTGCCGTTGGCTAAATGATCAATTTCTGCCTAGTCACTGCAAGATTGCTTCGATTTCGAAGATTTGTTAGGTTAGGCCGAATCTGATCATTTGTGGGGGAGATAAAGTATGACTAGCGATTTAAGATATTTGGCGGGATTTGGGAATCATTTTGCCACCGAATCTTTGCCTGGGGCGTTGCCACAAGGTTGCAACTCACCTCAAAAGGTGCCCTACGGACTTGTGGCCGAGCTTCTGACTGGCTCAGCCTTTACTGCGCCAAGGCATCAGAACTCAAAAAGCTGGTTATACCGCATCAGACCATCTGTGGTTCAGAAAGACTACGTAAAGGTCGATATGCCTCCATTGTTGCAATCATCGCCTGTAAACGACGATTATCTCGTGCCTGATCAAATGAGGTGGGACCCTCCGACGAAGCCTTCAGGGGCGGTTGACTTTATAAGAAGCTTTCAAACTGTGGCCGCAAATGGCGATGTGGCGATGAGATCGGGAAGTGCCATTCACTTGTATGCGGCTACAGAGTCGATGAAAGACAGTTATGCGGTTAATGCCGATGGAGAGCTACTCATTGTGCCTCAAAGTGGACCGCTATTGATTAAAACTGAATTGGGATACTTGGAGGTTGAGCCTTTAGAAATTTGTGTGATCCCAAGGGGTGTTAAGTTTCAGGTTTGCTTCGACGAGGACTTTGTCAGAGGCTACGTTTTGGAAAATTATGGACATCCTTTGACCTTACCAGAATTGGGTCCTATTGGTTCAAACGGATTGGCCAATCCCCGGGACTTTGTTTATCCCGTTGCTCGCTACTCGGAAGCGGAAGGCGACTTTTCTCTTCTGACGAAGTTCGGTGGAAGTCTATTTTCCTCGGAGTTGAGCCATTGTCCGTTTGATGTAGTCGCCTGGCATGGGAACTTTTCTCCGTATAAATACGATCTAAGGCTATACAATACCATCAACACGGTAAGTTATGATCATCCTGACCCTTCGATTTTCACCGTACTAACCTCACCCACGGATCGAGCAGGCTGTGCTAATATAGACTTCGTAATCTTCCCTCCTCGCTGGATGGTTGCTGAGAATACCTTTCGTCCGCCTTACTATCATCGTAATGTGATGAGCGAGTATATGGGGTTGATTCATGGCATTTATGATGCGAAACCTGCAGGAGGATTTGAACCTGGTGGTGGCAGTCTTCACTCGTGTATGAGTCCTCATGGCCCGGAAGCCAGTGTCTTTGATCAGGCAACCGACGCGGAGCTGAAACCTAGTTATCAGGGTGATACTATGGCCTTTATGTTTGAATCATCTTTTGTCTTCAAGCCAACAAAGTTTGCCTTTGAATCGGAGCTTAGGCAGAAGAATTACACGGAATGCTGGCAAGGGTTTAAGCCGCGTTTTGATCCAAAGGCGCGCTGACTATGCTGATAGTCTTTGCCTAGGATCTTACGATCAAACTCGTTGATATCTTAAGGAGTAGATGTTGGGAATCAAGTCTGTTTCAATAGAAGATCTGGTGGAATGTCTGCGAAAACAAGAACTTTTTGTCGAGGCGAAGGCTATTGATCCCAAATCTAAGATTGACCAAATTCAAACCGATTCGAGAGCTAAGACTGTAGCCAATACAGTCTTTATTGCAATCAAAGGAAATGTATTTGACTCTCACCAATGTATCGATAAGCTACAAAATTCAGACTGTTGCCCATCCTTATTTTTAGTGGATAACAATGACGCTTATCTTGAAGTAAAAAACAGGCCTGTTATTAAGGTCCAGAATAGTAGAGCAGCTTGGTCTTTTGTTTCGGCTTTGTTGGCGGGTAATCCTCAAGAGCAGCTAACCTTCTACGGGATTACCGGAACGAATGGTAAAACATCTTCGGCTTGGCTCCTGAGGCAATTACTCGCTAGTCTAGGTGAAAAGGTATTGATGATTGGCACCCTAGGTATCTTCTCCGACGATGAGATTAAAGCCTCAAGTCACACGACACCCGACCCCGATATTTTATTTAGTGAGTTTCGCAAGGCTCTCTCTTCTGGTGTTACGACTGTTGTCATGGAAGTTTCCTCTCATGCGATTGCTCAAAAAAAAGTAGAGCCGATTCAATTTGATGCTGTATTATTTACGAGCTTTTCCAGAGATCATCTTGATTTCCATTCCTCCATGCAAGACTACCTACAAACAAAAGTTGAGTTGTACCAGAGGCTAGCCAAATCCGGGGCAAAAATTGTTTTAGAATCGAAAGTCGAAGCAGCCATCAGAAGTTATGGGTTAAGCACCCCTTCAGATTATACGACCTACGGTCTACCCCATGAAACTAGACATTCTGATGTTACATATACCCTTGAATCTGTCACGTCTAGTGGCACCAGGTTTGGCATCATGTCGACCAGAGATACGGGCGTTCAGATAGAATTCACCACCGCGCTATTTGGAAATTTTATCATTGCTAATTTGGTTGGTTGTCTCGTTTTCTTCCGGGACAAATGGCAAGAGATTCAGACGTATGTCTCCAAACTTGAAAGTATCCCAGGACGTCTTGAGCCTGTAAAAAATAGCTCTTGTCCGGCACAAGTCTTTATCGACTATGCTCATACTCCAGACGCTCTCGATAATTGTTTGTCGAGTCTGTCGGGAATGACAAAGAACCGCTTATTTGTCGTTTTTGGCTGTGGGGGAGATCGCGACAAGGGAAAGCGTCCGCAAATGGCTCAAGTTGCCGTTGAATATGCTGACACTATTATGATTACCTCTGACAATCCGAGGACGGAAGACCCTCTTCAGATTATTAAGGAAATTTATGCTGGGATTCCATCCCATATGACATCGTCTAAGATTTATTCCGAAGAAGATCGCAAAAAAGCTATCGAGACAGTTATGGCGATGGGTGAAGATGATGATGTCATATTAATTGCAGGCAAAGGCCACGAAGAGTATCAAATCATTGGCAATCGCCGGCTTCCGTTTTCAGATAAGTCTGTTGTACTTTCATTTCAGCCATAATTACATAAATCAAAAATACAGTCTGTCGGAAAATGATGCATTTTTCGTCTTAGTATGGTTTAATAGGTCAGAGCATTTCACTGAATTTTGGTTATGTTATTAAGACATAAATTAACCGGGATACCACATCTGGTGTGTAGTCCTCGGTCGATACGCTATGCCTAAATTTTACGCAAACCAATTAACTATCTAAAAATATTTAGTTTTTTAACCCTTCCGACCTGTTTATCCACTGCACCTGTGGATAAGTATTTGATAGGCGCGTGTGGATAATTGCGGCTTAAGATGATTTAATCTTTTTCTAAGCAACGAGCGGTTAACATGAAACTGACCCTAGGTTTGCTGCTAGCATCATGCAACTGGACAAGGACATTAGCTTTGAAAGTCGTACTAACGTTATTCGTAGTGATAGGTTTTTTGGCAGGGTTTGGCTATGGAAACACTTCGCCAAACGACCTGGCAGATTCTTTACCAGAAGTGATTACCTTACCGTCAGAATTTGACATAAGAAACGGAAACGTTGCGGGAACCAGTTTTTTGGTGGCCTTTCGAGATCAGAAAAGCCGATTGTCGGCCGCTACAGTTAATTTGAATGGTGATCGGTACCGGACTGCTCAACGGAAAATAATGGCCCAACTCTCTCAAGATTCCTTGGGGGTTGAAGCCATGAGCTTTATTACATCGCTCAATCTTTCAAAGCCAAATTTAACTTTCACAAGGTCGTCATCTTTAGAAGATCCAACACGAAGTTTCGCTCTGGGCGGAGTTATTTCCAATACCTTTGATGTGGCGAATATATCTCGGGTGGAATTTCAAAACTTGGAAGAGGCAGAGCAAACCTTGAGGCGATGGCATCGCGAGAAACTTATTTGGTATGCTGAGCCTAATTATCAGGGTGCTTTAAAAGGTGAACTGGAAGATTCCATTATTGAACAATTTGATGACAACTTACGGTTCCCCTGGTTAAGTCAAGTTGGTTATATCGATGCTATGCGAGACTTTAATACTAGCCCTGCAACAAACTCCCCTGTAATTGCTGTACTTGATAGTGGGGTTGATGTTCTTCATCCGGCCCTCAAAGACAACGTCTATGTGAATGAGGATGGCCAGAATAAGCTATGCGTCGACGATGTTTTCGGCTGCGACACGACAAATCCTGAAAAAGATATTTTGGGTCGTGGAACGGTCTTTCCCGCCGGGACGTCGGGCTTTGATCAAAGTTGCAATACTAGCGATAACTGTGCCCACGGGACTCACGTAGCAGGTATCGTTGCAGCTCGTAGTACCGAATACGTTGGTCTTTGTCCTTATTGTCAGATCTTGGTGGTAAAGGTCGTCGGGGTAAAGGTTGACGAGAATGGTAAAGAAGACTTTTTGATCGAAGATAGTGCAATCCTTGCAGGCCTAGCTTATGTTTCCGGTTTTACTGTCGATGGCGAACCCCTAGTGCGCGTGATTAATGCCTCCTTCGGTAAGTTTCAGAAATCTCGTACAGTTGGGCTTTTTATCGAAGCGCTGAAGAATTTCGGTAAAGGAATTCTGATGGTTGCTGCCGCAGGCAATGAAGATACAATGAAAAGGCAATACCCTGCTGCCTTTGAGGATGTGATCGCCGTGGCTAATGTCTTAAGCGATGCTGAAAATCCACGGAAGGCTCGCTCCTCAAACTTTGGGATGTGGGTCGATATCTCGGCTCCAGGGTCAGGGTTAACCAGTAGCGATGTAGGAATTCTATCGAGCACGCCTGGCCAAAACCAAGACTACCAAGCCGGAACTTCCATGTCGTCTCCCGTAGTCGCTGGAATTGCGGGGCTGGTGCTAGCTAGGGAGCCTGATCTCAACTATCAGCAATTACGGGATCGAGTCTTGGGAGCAGCGATACCCGATGCGCTTTATCGTGATGGTGTTAACAACGCCTATAGGCCCAATATTGACGGCAGTGAGCTTATACCCCTCTTGGGAGGTGGCATAATCAACGCCCAAGCAGCGGTTAACCCGTCTTCTATCTCTAATACTCCGATTTTAACGCAGAAGCGTGATGCTGTCAGTCCTGGTTGCGGTGTGGTTGGGCAGGCTGCAGGCAGTGGGTCAATGATCGTCTCGCTGTTGGTATTGCTACCGTTTCTTCTGTCAATTACACTCAAAAAATATGATAAATAGGATTTTTTCATGTCGGAAATCTCGTCTTCCATCGAAGAGTCTAGTGGAAAAATAAAGGCCACCATTGAAATGGCAGGTCGTGTCTTAGTGGGACAGGACCATGTGCTAAAGCGTCTGATCATGGGACTTTTATGTGATGGTCACGTGTTGCTGGAGGGTTTGCCTGGTCTCGCAAAGACGACTGCAGTGAAGGCTCTAAGTGATACTGCGCATCTATCGGTATCACGGATTCAATTCACCCCCGATTTGCTGCCAGCTGATGTGATCGGGACTCAGCTTTATAACCCCAAAGAGGGTAACTTTACGGTCAAGCAAGGGCCGATTTTTTGCCATTTACTTATAGCTGATGAAATCAACCGAGCTCCTGCTAAAGTGCAGTCAGCATTACTTGAAGCCATGCAGGAAAAACAAGTGACTCTTGGTGATCATAGCTATAAATTGGAAGCTCCCTTTCTGGTCATGGCGACTCAAAATCCGATAGAACAGGAGGGAACCTACCCGCTTCCTGAAGCACAGATGGACCGATTTCTTTTTAAAGTATTGGTTGGATATAGTAGTCCTGAGGACGAGATCAAGATCATGCAACGGATGGCTACTGGCGAAACCATTTCATTAGAGCAAACACTTTCCTCTGAAGATATCTTTGCTATGAAATCGTTAGTGAATCAGGTGTATATCGCCCCCGATATCCGAAAGTATATAGTAGATCTTGTGTTTGCAACCAGAAGAATCCCTGGAAATACTCTGAGTCCTTTGCAGAAGATGATTCATGTAGGAGCGAGCCCCCGAGCATCGATCAATCTTGAAAAGGCAAGTCGAGCCAATGCCTTCATCGAGGGTCGCGATTATGTGAGTCCTCAGGATGTGAAAGATGTTTGTCATGATGTTATGCGTCATCGGATTATCCCAACCTTTGAAGCGGAGGCCGATGGTGTTACTAGCGATGATATCGTGAAAGAACTCTTGTTAAAGGTTGCTGTTCCGTAATGAATCCATCTCAGGGCAATCTCGAACCTCCCCATGGACCGTTGTCTACAATGTCCGCGGACTACGATTTTGAGTCTGTACTCATTTTTATTGTAGTTAAAATCCTGATACTTGCAGTTTTGGCTTTTGTGTTAGGGAAACGGAAAAAGCCTACGTCAACGGCGGAGCAATCGCGAATGGGAGTGACAGAATTAGACCGACAGATTGATAGTTTTGAACTAAAATCCACTGAAGACTCTGCTCGTGATTTGATTCGCATGTTGTCTATTGCAGTAAAGCTTCATGTTGGCAATTCCTTGGGTAAAAGTGTGATGTCTTCTTCCTCTCAAAAGATAAAAGATATGGAGCTAAAAGACTCAGTCCTATTGGAAGGATTAGACTTACTAGTCTCTTTGGAAGGGTTTCTTTATAGGCCCCACAATTGGGATTCTAACTCAGTTCAGATGCTTTTAAAGGCTTATAAGGATTTTAGGTTAGAAATTAGGAGCCATCGTGAAAAAATGTAACCTAATTATCTGTTTACTGGCGTTCCTTTTTTCCTGCCCAATGAGGGCAGAGGACAATGCTACATGTCATGCCTCAGGTAAAGGTCCGATAGCTATGTACAACGCTGGTGTAGAAGTCTTAAACCAAAACAATTTCGAGCAAGCCGCAATATGCTTTGCTCTCGCAAAACAAGAATTTTTGAGGAGAGATCGTAAGGCAAAAGCTGGATTTAATGAAGCCTATGCTCAGATTAAGCTAGGCGCATTACCTGAGGCAGAAGAGACCTTAAAAGAGGCACAGTCTTACGATCTAGATAACGAGCAAATTAAAGAAAACCTAAAGTGGGTGCAAGATATTCTAAATGAGCAAAAGCAGTCTGAAGGCGATCAAAATCAGCAGTCTAAAGACGGACAAAATGAAAAAGAAAGTCAAAAACAAAATCAGCAGCAAGGTCAATCAGAAGAGCAAGATGGTCAAAATCAAGAGCAAAATCAGTCCCAATCGGATCAGGGAGACAATTCTGGAGATCAAAAGGAACAGCAGCAGCAACAAGAGCAGTCGTCAGAGCCAGAAAACAATAGCGATCAAGGGTCGAGAGAAAATCAAGGGGAACAGGGAGATCAACAGACTCAAGACTCTAAAAGTGGGTCTGAGAAAAATCAAGATGATTCTTCCGAAGATGAAAAAAATGCTTCTGCAGAGTCTGAGGAAATGGCACGTCAATCAGAATCTCAGCCGTTAAGTGATGAGGAAAAAACCAATAAAGCCTCTGCTGAAGCATCCCAACCTGAGGCCGAAAATCTAGAGAATTCGTCGGAGTCTATGCTTAGCGACTCTAGTGAGACTTTTGGCGAGCCGGTTTCGGAAAAAGACGTTCGCATTCAGGATGCTGAGAAATTATTACGGTCGGTTGGCGATCGGGTAGGGCGGTACCATATCCGCAGAAAAGACGTACAAGAAAGGTCTGATAATGGCAACGAGTGGTAGAACCTTGATAACCTTTTTGGGGCTTTGTCTCTTACTTGCTGCGCCAGTATTTGGTGGCAAGATTGTTGCCGAGTTGGATCAGAATAGTGGCACAACGACAGATCAATTTGTATTATCCATCGAAATTGAGGGAAGCTTTCGTGAATTGCCCGAAGTCCCTAAAATTGACGGTTTGAGTATTCGCCCGGGTGGCAGGCAGCAGTCAACTCAGATTATTAATGGTGTCAGAACGAGTTCGGTGACCCTCAATTATATTATCGAACCCATTAGTGAAGGCGTCTTTACCATTCCCGAGATAACTCTTGAGATTGACGGCGATGTGCTGAAGACCCTTCCTTTGACACTGACCGTAGCCAAACCAAATCGCGATGAAGTACGTCGTAGGCCTTACTTTGTCGAACGCGAAGTATCCCCAAAAGAAGTCTACGTGGGTCAAGTTTTTTATATTACAGAAAGAATTTTTATTGGTGGGCCTATTGCCGGAAACCCTGGGTTATCGCCTCTCAGTGTTCCAGCCGATGTTAAGCTCATGCCTTTCGATAAAAACCCGCAATTCAGCCGGAATCTTAACGGTAAAACCTATCGAGTTATCGAACAAAAGTATGCCGGGATCGCAAATAAGGATGGACAAGTCGTCATTCCGCCTGCACTCGTGGAATTGGAGTTAAACCCTACCGGTCGGAGGAGTCCTGGTAGCATACTGGGGGGGATTTTTCCGCCGCGTGGTCGCATGATTCGGGTTAAGAGTGAGGCTGCCAGTATCGAAGTTAAGCCACTACCGGTAGAGGGTAGGTCTACTGAATTCTCGGGTCTTGTTGGGCAATTTGAACTCGAAGCCACTCTGAGTACGGCCTCTGTCAAGACCAACGAAAACGTAACGATTACTGCCCGAGTCATGGGTGAGGGCCATACGCAAAGTATGATTGATATAAAACTGCCCAGTCTCGGCGCAAAATTCAAAGTGTATGATGATAAACCAGAAGATCATGATTCTTTGGTCTATCCCAAAGGAATGATCGGAGACCGCCGCTTTAGTTTTGCGGTTGTACCACAGGTCCCAGGTGATTTTCCCCTCGGCGAGATACGATTACAAATTTTTGATCCCATTGAGGAAACATATAAGTGGCTCACCCGGGATTTGGGAACGCTAGCGGTTGCGCAAGGTGACGAGGCGATGGTAGTGGGAGATGGTACGGTACAAAATTCCTCAGTCAATCCAATTAGTCGAGATATTGAAGTCATTGGTAGCGATATCGTCGGATTTGCCAGCGTGAGTCAAATACTCGATGAGCAAGATCTATCCACAAAAAGAATATACACTCTAGTGATTTTCGCCTTGCTCGTTTTTATCGCTACGCTGCTGTTATTTATTTATATGAGTCGGCTGCCCAATCGTGAGGAACGCGCCCGAAGAAAACTTCAAAAAACCGCTTTAGCAACCTTTCATAGTCAGCTGAATACCTGGCGAAAAACTCAATCTGCAGAAACCAAAAAGAAAGCTCACGAGCTGATGGCCATCGTTAACAGCTATTTTAGAAACAAGAGTGGCTATCATAGTCCAGGTGCTACTGCATTTGATTTAGTTGATCTTTTTTATCAAGATCGGGCAAAAACCTCGCCGTTCAAAGCAACTCTCAAACTTGTGGATCAGGCTTGCTACGGCAAACCAACCGAAAATATCGAGAGCATTGCTGATGATATATCAAAAGCTGTCAAAGAATTAGAGGAGTCTTCTTAATGATGTCTAGACTAGTTAATTTAGTCGTAGTCTGCCTTATTTGGGCTCCCTTAGGGTATAGCGACTCTATGAGCCAGAAGTTATCCCAGGCTGCGCAAGCTTATCAAGAAGGCGATTTAGAGACGGCTGTGTCTGTCTATCAGGATCTATTTGATAGTGGGCATAAGAACGGTTACCTGTTGTTCAACCTCGGAAACTCCTATTATAAACAACAAAGCCTGGGCAAAGCTCTAGCGGCTTATCAGTCGGCAAAAGTGCTGATTCCACGGGATGTAAACCTCGAAAAAAATATAGCAATCATTTCGAATGAGCTGTCCTTGAACGAAGAATTAACTCCGTTTCGTCTTGAAAAGAAGCTTAGTATGGCAGATTGGTTGAGCCCTCGTGAGACGGCGCATCTGGCCACTTTTTTGTGGGTGGCTGCTTGCCTCCTAATTTTGGTTTACAAACTTTTACTGCCCACCAGAACTGTATTATTCTACGCTGGTTTATGCCTTTCCTCGTTGTCGATATATCTAGCTGGATGGCTCGCTGCAAACGAATGGCGTAATGTACATCATTTTGCTGCGGTAGATACAACAGAGGCGCCTGTTTTAGGAAGTCCTAGTCGAGAAAACGCAGTGGTGCTCTTTAATGTCAAAGAGGGGCAGCCGCTTTCCATCGTTAGGAAAGAAGGGGCCTGGTATGAAATTGAACTACATACCGGAAAACGAGGGTGGCTGTCAGAAGATGAAGTAGCCCATTTTCCGATTTAGCCTTGCGAGAATGGTCCACTATAATCTCTGTTGTGATGTTCAAGCGCTGTCTCCTCTCAATCACAAATACCATGAACTTTCAGAGGTATTTTCAAGGGTAACGTAATAATCCAACCAGGCGCTTCATAGTGGGGCATAGTTGCTTTCCATCACTGAAATTTGGTGTACAGTAGGTGGAGTTCGTCCTTTATTAAGTAAAACCACATCATAAATTTGTTACAATATAGAGACGATTGCGTTCGGTTGATCAGGGAAAGGGGAGTCCATTGGGAGTGCTTAATACCATCGTGATAGCTATTGTCGGAGTTGTTGGCACTCAATTATTTGGGGTCGCTCCCCCTCAAACCTATGCGCTAAAGGAGTTGGCGAAAGGTGAAAGTATCGTTGATCCGGAGCTGGCTAAATGGTTCGATGAGATGGAGTCTCTACCTAAAGTTGACGCCATGTCGGATAAGGAGTTTTTAGAATTTCTCAAAACGCAGCCAGAAACAAGTTCCTTCATTCTATCGCTTCAAAGAGCCGATAAGTTGAACAAGAATAAACGGATTCGGAAACTTCGCAAACTTTCACACGAAATTTATCAGGCCAACGCTGCGAATCGATTGAAAGATAGCCCACTTTATGGAGAGTTGCTGAACCAGGTCATCGAGTTGGAGCTTCTGACCGATGAAAAGCTGAAGGTTCTTGAGGTTGAACTAGCTAAAACCCCCACAAACTCCTGTGCCTACAAAGATCATCTACTGCGTAGTTTGGATATCGAAGAGAAAGAAACTCTACCAGCTCAGGAGGTTTTATCTTTTCTCAATGTTATAGGCAGCTATAACTCTGAAAGATTTAAAGAAAGGGCCTTGGGACGCCTTTTGGAAATGGTTGATGAAGCGCAGCACAAATCTATCAAGTCTGATCTAAAAGAAGCTATCGCTTCATATCCCAAACTTGTTGCAGATCAAGGGTGGCTGTTTGAGGAATCTGATCCACTCAAGCTAAGAGAAGATGTTGTGGTTCTTCAGGTCAAAAGAGTTACCGATGCTGTCTCTCGAAAACGCTGTAATACTGGGAAAAAGAGACTTGTGGCCGCAATCAATATGGATAAAAAAGGGGACCACTTCTCGCATATTGAAACGGCAACTCAAAAAGTCGAGTCTTGCTTTCGCAGAAAAGGTCATCGGGCTAGAATCAGATTTCTGAGTCGGATGGAGTCTCACTTAAAAAAACGTTACGGCTTTATTGGTCAAGAACTAATAATGAGGCGTAAGGCTCTCATTTATTGGTCGAGAGACGAGTTTGTTAAAACGAGGAAGTTGTTGAATACCCTGCTCGCAGAGTCAAAAAAGCTAAATAATAAAGAAATTCTTGGACGTACTCTTTATACGATGGCCAGGGTGGATGAAAATGAAGGGAAGCTTGATTTAGCGAGAAAAAACTATAAGACTTTTGTCAGTGAGTTTGGTCAATCTGAGCACAGAGAGGATGCACTAACCTCACTTGTGACTTTGTATACGCTTGCTAATGAGCATCAAAAGGCTCTTTCCTACGCGGAGACTTTGGTGGAGCAAGAAACTAAAAAGCCCATCGATGATAGAGATTCCGGCCTGCTCTCACTTGCCTTGTTTTGGGCCGGAAAGCTGAATCTTCATCTAGGGAATCGAGTTTTGGCGCAAGAGTATTGGCGTCGCGTTGCCAGTGAATACTACTCTACCTTTTACGGAGCTATGGGTCACTACTTGCTAGAGGCCCTTGTTGGCAAAACTTTGGTTTTGCAACCGGCACGAGTACCTCCCTTTTCTCGTGAATTGCTTTTTAAAGGCTATAACCAAAAAGAAACGGGATCTATCGAACGTATTGAGGCTATGCTTAAGATCGGTTTAAGGAAAAAAGCCGCCTGTGAAACCCGAGAGTTGGCGGGTAGCAAAATCAACAGCAACAGACAATTAGTGAAAGCAATGTACCTTTATGCCTCTGGAGAATGGTTAGCTGCAATAAAAAAGTATGTTCGATTGCCTCGAGCATTTCGTCATTCATTGCCGCGAGGAATGGAAAGGCTGCTTTTTCCTCGCGCTTATTCGGAAATCATTTCGCGCTATGCGAAGCGCTTAGGAGTAGACCCTGCTTACGTTTATGCCATCATCAGACAAGAAAGCGTCTTTAATCCAAAGGCTAGATCGCCGGTGGGTGCCTCCGGTCTTATGCAGCTAATGCCTGCCACTGCCAGGCTCGAAGGTAAAAGGTTGGAAAGAAGCTATGTAGCTGGCCAAGATCGCAAAAATTTGCAGGCTGGCTCTAGGCAAAGGCGACGTTTGTTTGATGCTGAAATAAACTTGGCTCTGGGTATCCACCATGTCCACACCTTGTACAGCAAGTATCAGAATCCCATTTATGTATTAACCTCTTATAACGCCAATCCTCGAGCCACTGAAAAATGGTTAGAGAACATCGACACAACTGATGCATTGGCATTTATTGAACGCATACCTTATCGAGAGACCAGAGCATATGTTAAATTAGTAATGCGTAATTACTTCTATTACAAGCGCTGGTATCCTGATATCGCCATAGAAAGCCCCTTTATGGATTACCTTGCACCGAAAGTTGTCAAGCTGGCAAAAGCTAGCCCTAGAAACTAACGCTTAAACGCCTTAGCAAAGCCTAAGGGGTGGCTCCTGGTTGATTGTGAGGCGCTGATCGTTCACAACTCGGGATCTTAAGTGCGCGCTGATAGATAGCCTCGCAGTTGGGAACGCGACTCATATCGACTCCGAATCTATGAGCATTGTATACCTGAGGAATCAAACAAAGATCAGCTAGGGTTATTTGCGAGCCCATAGAAAAGCTACCCTGTGTCTGTCTAATTGCCTCTTCGTAAGACTTTAGGCCTTTAGCAATGTTTGATCTTGCCCATTGGACCCTGTCGCCACCTAGCCTGTCAATGGCTTGGAGGACATGAAGGTTTTGTACCGGTTGAGTGTTGGAGGCAATCATTCCAGTCAGCTCTCTCACTTTAGCGCGGTCCCAAGGGTTCGTTGGTAAGAGTTTTGGGCCTTTTTGAGTTTCGTCTAGCCATTCGATAATACTAATGGAATCCGATAGTGGGTTACCATCGATCAGCAGGCAGGGAACCATGCCTGAAGGAGCTTTTGCCAAATAGCTATGATCTTTTTGAGCCCCTACCTTCAAGTCAACAGCAGTTGAAGAGTACGAAATACCTTTGATTTCAAGCGCCCATCTGACTCTCCAGGAGCAGGAAGATCGCCAATAGTGAAACAATTCAAATTTTTGTGCCATCTTAGGTTACCTCAAAGTAAAAGGAATCTTCTTTTCCAATTTGGTGTCTTGAAGGGTACTTTGAGCCCTATAAGGTAAAATTTCAACTCCAACGTCCATAGCTCGACCCAGTAATTCATGGTAGCGAGGGTCAATCTCTGCATTCACCTCCATTTCATCAACATCAGGCCTGTTAATCATGAAAAAAAGGCAAGCTCTGTGCCCTGCCTTCACAGTTTCCATCAAATCAACTAAGTGTTTTTGACCGCGTTCAGTTTTTGCATCTGGAAAAACAGCGGTACCGTTTTCGGACTTAAGGGTTACGTTTTTGACCTCAACATAGCATGGCTGCTTTGAGCCGTTTGCATTTAGTAAGAAATCAATGCGTGAATTATCTCCCCAGGGGGCTTCAGCTTTTACCTGATCGTACCCCTCCAATTCTGGTATGAATCCGTCGATGATTGCTTTATGAACGATTTTGTTAGGGCGATGGGTATTGATGCCAATAAATCCTTGGGGGCAGACCGTTAGTTCCCAGGTGTATTTGTACTTGCGTTTAGGGTTAGGTGACTCGCTTAGAAATACGATATCGCCGGCGGAGCCGCATGTGGTCATTGATCCTGTATTTGGGCAATGGACAGTGGTTCTTTCGCCGTTCTCAAAGATGACATCTGCAAGAAATCTTTTGTATCGTTTAATCAGTTTTGCTTTCTGAAGTTGACTCGAGTATTCCATGATAATTAGATTCCAGTTCTCTTAATTCTTCGGGCGACTTCAGTTTGAAACCGTATCGTTCCATTTTAGTCGCATAGATATGATGACGCTCCCTTAGGGTCCTTAGAGTCCCTTGATAAGCTGATTCAATGATTTCCGTTCTGAATTTTGATCTCAGAGGAGAGCCTGACATGAGTTTGGCGCACTCCTCATCCGGCTGGAAAACCAGAAAATCGACATCAGGATATTGTTGACTTACTGCCGAAAGCGCAGCTTCAAAACGTGTGGCGACTAATGCCTTTACCATCTGGAGGATGCTGTAAAGACCTCCTCGTTTTTCTGCAATACCAGCTGTGGTTGATTTAAATGGTTTTAGGGGGTCGATGATGAAAATTAACCGGGCGCCCTCTTCAACGACACTTTCCAAGTTGCAACTTTTCGTAACCTGGCCGTCGATATAATTTCGTCCAGCTATGCGCTTGGGGGTAAATAATGGTGGTAGGGCCGAAGATGCTCGCACAGCGCTTGGGATATCGATATTTTCGAAGGGAGCTTTTCCCAACACAACATGTTTGAAGTTATCTTGATCTGTCACACCCACGTAAAACTTCGTATCGAGTTCGGAGAGATTGGTAGTTTTTCCGTGGGTTTCAAACACGCTTCTTAAATAAGATTCAAATCGATCACCCATAAAAAAACCAGTTGGTATCGATTGCGATAGATTCGGAATCCATTGACTGGGCTGTGATTTAGGCATGGATAGCGATACTCTAGTAAACCGTCTGAAGATATGGAGCCCGGCAAAATCGAACAACGTGGAAAGCTTTAGGTGCGGGGATTTGCTCGGTAAACCGTGAATCGCCCTTAGAACATCGAGGATAGGTATTTTTGCGGCAATTATGGACCCTGCTATACTTCCACTACTAACACCAGAAACTACATCTACAGAGTCAAGTTTACGGTTTGAAAGTGCCATGTTGAGGCCGTGGAGGACGCCTATCTGATACAAAAGCCCCTCTATGGCTCCACCACTAAGCGCGATACCTGTTTTGTTCTCACGGATGATACCGTGATATAGAATATTTTTGAGCCAGCGCAGCATTAGGGCTGTGCTTTTGGGAGCGACTATGATGTCTCTAACATTGAGCCGACCCAAGTCAAAAACCGTATGTTCGGAACTGTGCCCTTCTTTGAGTATGGCAACTATGCGGCTGGAAGGAAAGTTCAGATCAGGGCCCCAAAGCTCTTCGAGCTGCTTAACATCCTTTTTGATTTGTTGAACAGCTTTGACAACACCAAGTGTTCCCGGGCCTCGTTCGTCATATATAAGCAAGTCAACGGGATTTTGACGCAAGAACGCTGTTATACTATCGATTTCAGTAACGATACATACGTTCAATTCCAGCTTTTCTAAGAGCCTGTGTGTGATCTTAAAAGACTTCTCACCCCCCTTGGGGCTTTCGCTCGGCTCGGCTTTTAGTCGCTTCATAGCGATTTCAAACTCACTGAGTCTCTGAGGAGCTATCACGTATAGGAGATGTTGTTTCATCGAATGAACCCCTTTAGCGGAATCCTTGTAGTTCTTCCAAAAGACTCTCTGCCGAGCGAGCGCCAGGAAGAATTTTAGCGCTACTTAAGTCGCCATTCGATGGTACGAGAACTAACGTCGGTAAGCCAGGCATTTTATACTTCTCTACCAAGGCTTCACTCTTATCGTCGATAACCGTTAGGTCTAGCTTAAGGATGACCCAGTGTTTTTCTAGCTCTTCCACAACGTTAGGGTCACGAAAGATCGTAGCATCCATTTCCTTACATACTACGCACCATTCGGCCCAACCATCAACGAGTATCGGTTTTCCAGTTTCTTTTGCTTGCTTGTAGGCTTTTGGCTCGGACTTTAACCAATCGATTTCGGGGCTGAGATCCGTCCCTGTTATAACCTGAGAAAAAGCAAAAATGGAAACACCCAGGACGGCGCTTGGTAAGACCTGCAATCCCTTATGACTCCAGTTTTTAAGAAATACCGCAGTAATGAAAGACACGGCGATAAACCCACCCAGTGTCGCGTAGGCTATGGTAGACCAGAGGCCAGCAACAGGCTTTAATACCTGGTATGCTGGGGTTTTCAAGTAAAATAGAGCTAACCCAAACATGACTGCCGCAAAGGCAACCTTGACTCCTACCTGGATTTTAGGCGAGATTTTGATGCTGCTGACTTTTCCAGCAGCCATCCCGAGAAAGACATAGGGAATACCAAAACCCAAGCTATAGAGAAAAAAGAGTGCAGTTGACAATTGGGGACTGTCTAATTTAGCTGAGTATATCAATAGTCCGCCCAAGATGGGGCCTGTGCAAGGAGCCGCAACAAGCCCAGCTCCAGCTCCCATAAGGAATGTATTCAGAGAGCTTCGTTTTCCACCCGATCCTAATCGACTTCCGATGGCCTGCAACTTGGAAAAGTTTGCAAATCCCAGCATGCTCAGACCAAGAAGAATAAAGAGTATGGCAAAAGCGCTATTGACAATTGGGTTGGCTAGCAATGCACCAAACAGTCCACCAGTCAAAGATACGATGCTTCCTATTGCGGTGTAGGTGAGTACGATACCAGAGGCATAAAGAATAGATCCCTTTTTACTTCCTGCTTCCTGACTGAGAAGTCGAATAGTAATGGGTATCATGGGAAACACACAAGGCGTTAGATTCGTTGCCAACCCTCCTAAGAAAACGGCAATCAACATAATCCAAAGTGGAAGCGTGCCTGCACTTAGTTGAGCCGATATCCCTGCTTGGCTAAAATCGGTGATGGAGGAAGGGTTTGCTTTTTCGATTTTAGGGGCGACGGTAACGTCTGGAGTCGCTTCTTGTGTAGAGGTCGGATTGCTTGAGCTTTCAGTCTCTGTTTCCTGTGTTTGAGTATGTTCTGCTGGGTAGGCAGGCACCTCTATAGTTTGCTCGTAGGGAAAAAGACAGATTCTCTCAGTACAGCCAAGAAACTTAATTGTAACGGGAAAACTTGCGCCGGAAAAGCTGTCTAGAGCAGAGAATGTCAGTTGAAAATTGCCGCCCCAATAGACATCCACCGGTTCGTCTCCCAAGGGGTCGGCTTGGCGTCTTGTGTCAGGGGCCTCCATGGTCAGTAAGGTTGTCCCTTCTGGGCCGGAGAACGAAAGTTTTTGAGAATAGATCGTGAAGTTTTGTTTCGTTTCTAGCCTAAGACCTACCTCGATTTGATTGTTGGGATAGACATCTGCCTGTACAGCTGACCAAATTATCACATCAGTGGGTTTGATATCCAAATCCTTAGGAGCGGAGCTGCCCAAGTCTATTTGAGCTGAACTTTGGAGAGGAATGGAAATTAAATTAATAAAAACAAATAGATATCTAAAAAGGCTAGCCATGAATTCCTCGAAGAGCTCACGTTATCGAAGTAAGATCAATAATGTATATCGGACCCTATTAGATTTTTCTAAAATTTGTAACCCCTTGTTATGGCGAAGGCTTACCATCTCTTGTCAAGAACGGTAAGAATCTTTCTGGAGCTAAAGGACTCTTTGGCCTTGACTGGAGCGGATTATTTGCGTAGAAGCAAATTTCCCTTGCGTGTATTGAGACAATGCACAACTGTAACTACCTAAAATTTTATGGATCGCAAGATGGCTGAGTTAACGAAGTACGAAGTGAAATGCAAACTAAAAAAAGACGATGAAGTCATCGTTTTAACCGGTAAATCCAAAGGTGAAACCGGTAAGATTAGCCGTGTGGACCGCAAGTCTGGCAAAGTATTTGTTGGTGGCGTGAATATCTCAAAAAGACACACCAAGCCCGGCACAACGAGTGAAGAAGGCGGAATTCTAGATAAAGTCATACCTCTTGATATTAGTAACGTAGCGCTAGTCGACCCAAAGACAAGCAAGCCGACTCGTATCGGATATAAGTTGCAAGACGGTAAAAAAGTTCGATTTGCTAAGGCATCAGGCACGGTCTTAAGCTAAGCAAATTGGTCAAGTTAGAAACTAGCGCTCTATGCATAAGCAAAGAGCGCTTTTCTTATTCATGAAACGTTATTGGTGAGTTTAGGCTGTCGAGGAACATCTTGAGGTGTTCGATCTCTTCCTCACTCCAGTTAACATCAATAAGTGACTCTGAAGTGTGACCAATCCCTTGGGATTCTCCACCTACCACGTTCAGATAATGTTGCAAAACTTGATCGATAGAATCAAATCTTCCATCATGCATAAATGCTTGTGTTTTTGTTAGGTTCCTTAGAGTAGGAGTCTTAAATGCTCCCATGGTTTCTATGGCAGATTTGTTTAGATAAGGGATCTCTCGACAAGCCTCCGTTTCGGATTCAAGATTGGAACAAGGAATCGTCGACTGGTCAATTTTCATAATACCTAGGGCGCGACCCAGATCGATTTTTTCGTTTAGGATGGGTAGGCCAATGTTGTGGAACTGATCGTCTGTAAATCTGGGTCCGCTGTGGCAGTTGTGACAGCCGCTTTCAATAAAGACCTGGAATCCTTGCCATTGTTTTGGGCCAAATCTATCGGAAAAGGCGTCATTTGCTGTGGGTGATTGACTAAGCTTGGCGATGAACTCATCAAAGGGACTAGAAAGAGCAACGATCGTTCTCTGGAAGTGGTCTAAGGCAATAGCGGCATTTATGGCAATTTGATTGGTAGCTAGTTTTTGACTATCGCTATGAGGAACCTTGATAGTCGTTTGAGTAGGTCTTCCATAGCGAGCTTGAAAAAGCTCCTGAGGGCTCATCGAAAGGCGACTTGCGTCTTTTATGGTTCGAAGCTGAATGCTTTCGCTAGCTAAAGTCGCTAGTCCATAGGTTGCTAGTTCCAAGGAAATATCGGAAAACCTTTGCTCCTGTTTTCTTGTAGGGATTTTGCTGCCGAAATCTTCACTAAGTTCGACCAAGCCAAAAGCTTCTTGGTAAAGGACTTCATGGTAGCGTATGACTGCCTCAGCTAAGGATAAGCGGTCTAAACCATGTTCGATTGGGCTTTCCAAGGGACCTAAAGCCTGGTGGGCTAGCGAGTACGAACGCCCATCCCAAAACAACCACTCACTCCAAGCTATATTGATAAGAGTCGGCGTGTTCCTCGGTCCGATGTCGATACCCTGAGCTCGGTCACGTCCGTCCGAAAACCCGAGTCCTGGATTGTGGCAGCTAGCACAGGCGACCTGATGGTTTTTCGAGAGTCTAGTATCAAAGAATATGGCCTTTCCAAGATCAGCGTAGGCAGTGTTAACAACTGTTTGTGGCAAATGGCGCTGATCGAATGTTAAGGCAACCTCTCGCAGTGAGTCCGCATTGAAGGTCAATGCCTCAGTTGGCTCGAATAGCCAATCTTTAGGAATAAAAAAATAAGCGGCCATAAAGACTAATACATAGTACGGGAGCTTGTTGGTCAATTGATAGGCACCTCCTGAAACGAACACCCTTCTCTTATATGTCTAGAACGGCATGCATTAACTTTCAAGAATGATCAGATTTTTTTGGGAAGATATATTTTTCAAAATGCTTATACTGGAGAGTCTCAAGGTGTCAAAGACAGCTTACTAACACAACCGTATCTTGTGTCTGTGACATGCCAGTATGTATGAGCCTGAATTTCAAAAGCTTTATTCAGAATCGAAGGTGTTAAGCCTTGAACTTATCTGGTAGTTATTATAACAACGTTCGGTTAAGTTAGCGGCAGGTTTACGATGCTGTTCTATTGTTACTTCTTTAAAATGGAGTCGGTCTAGCCCATGGAATTTCCGAAGAGATGGCTTAAGATACTTTTGGCCCCACTAATGTTCCTCAGTTTAACGTCTTGTTTCGAAAAACTCCCGATGTCGACAGTTCACAGCGTTACCGAATGGGGTAATGACATCAACGAGCTTTACCTGATTACCACGATCGTTGTGACATTTGTCTTCTTTATGGTGTCGATACCATTCTGCTATGCGATGTGGAAGTTCCGCGAAAAGGAAGGTGATGAAACGATTCCCAAGCAAGTTAAGGGAAACCATGTTCTAGAGATTCTATGGACTGTGATTCCTGTCATCTTGCTCATCATTATTTTCATTCCTACTTTTAAACTAATTATGAAGCAGTATGCCGAGCCGCCTGAAGACGCCCTGGTTATCGAAGCTATCGGACATCAATGGTGGTGGGAGTTTCGCTATCCTGAATACGGGATTGTAACGGCAAACGAGATGTATGTTCCAGAACAAAGGCCGGTTACTATCAAACTAAAGTCAGCTGATGTGATCCATAGTTTCTGGATACCTCGTTGGGGTGGAAAAGTTGATAATATTCCCGGCGAAGTAAATACAATTAATTATGTGACTCCAGCTCTTGAAGACCCTGCAAAAGCCGACTATTACCAAGGGCATTGTGTTGAGCTTTGTGGTTTGTCCCACGCTCGGATGCGTTACGAGGCTGTCGTGTTGAGTGCGGAACGGTTCGAGACTTGGACTAAGGTTGCGAAGTCGCCACCAAAAGTCACTACGGCCCTTCAGAAAAAGGGTCAAGAATTGTTTATGTCTAAAACCTGCTTTACCTGCCATGCTATCGAAGGTACCGCAGCTAAAGGTTTGATCGGGCCAGATCTAACTAATTTTGGAGATCGACGTACGTTGGCTGCTGGAACTCTTCCAAATGATGCCGAGGGAATGCATACATGGTTGCGAGACTCAGTTGATGCGAAACCTCCTTATCAAAACGTCAAGCCCGGAAGTTTGATGGTGTTTGGAGAAGGCTTTGAGTTGACCGAAGAGGATATCAAAGCGCTGACAGCATATTTGCATAATTCAACAGCGAAGACATTTTAGTTCTCGTAATTGTTGCTTGAACCAGGAGGTAGGTTAATACAAATGAGTAGTGCAAACTCACAGCAAACAGGTCTTTGGAGTTGGATCACCACCGTCGATCATAAGAAAATTGGCATTATGTACGCATTGGCTGCTTTTTTCTTCTTGGTTGTTGGTGGTGCCGAAGCGATATTGATGCGGACTCAGCTTTTGGTCCCAAATAATGATTTTATTACCGCAAGAACATTTAATAGTATGGTCACCATGCATGGAACCACCATGATTTTCTTGGTTGTCATGCCGTTGAGTGCTGCCTTTTTCAATTATTTAACACCACTGATGATTGGAGCCCGGGACGTAGCTTTCCCTAGACTAAATGCTTTAAGTTTCTGGATATTTCTTTTTGGTGGAATTCTCCTTAACTTTGGCTTTTTCATCGATCAGGTGCCAAGAGGAGGGTGGTTTGGTTATGCAAACTTGACCTCGTTGCAGTATACCCCAGACCTTTCCGTAGACTTTTGGGCCATGGGCTTGCAGGTCGTTGGTCTGGCCTCATTGATCGCCTCTGTTAATTTCTTTGTGACAATACTAAACATGCGGTGTAAGGGAATGACTCTTCTTAAAATGCCTATGTTTATGTGGACGAATCTCGTGACTCAGGTTCTTTTGATGTTGTCGTTACCTGTAATTACCATTGCTCTATTGATGGTTACGTTTGATCGACATTTTGGAACAGGGTTTTTTATTCCAGGCGAAGGCGGTTCTGTCATACTCTGGCAGCACCTGTTTTGGGTTTTTGGTCACCCTGAAGTTTATATCCTTATCCTCCCTGCGATGGGAATTGTTTCGGAGATTCTTACCACATTCTCTAAAAAGCCGCTGTTTGGATACTCCGTAATGGTTTATTCGAGTTGTGCTATCGGATTTCTTGGCTTTGCTGTCTGGGCTCACCATATGTTCACAACAGGTCTTGGACCCTGGGCAACAACATTTTTCTCTGCTGCTACGATGCTCATTGCTGTCCCAACTGGAGTAAAAATCTTCAACTGGATTTCCACAGTTTGGGGTGGGCGCATTCGATTTACTACGGCAAACCTTTTTGCTCTAAGTTTTGTCGCTATGTTCACATTTGGCGGTCTTTCCGGTATCATGCATTCATCGGCACCAATCGATTCTCAACACCAAGATACCTACTTTGTAGTGGCTCACTTTCACTATGTGCTCTACGGTGGTGCGGTGATGGCGTTGTTTGGCGGAATTTATTATTGGTTCCCTAAGGTCACGGGGCGTTTCATGGATGAGACCATGGGTAAGATTCAATTCTGGTTATACATGATCGGCTTCAACGTGACCTTTTTCCCTATGCACTTTCTCGGCGTCCAAGGTATGCCTAGAAGAAACTACACCTACGCCGTGGATCAAGGTTGGGATCTCTGGAACTGGGTTGCTTCTGTTGGTGCCTACGCGACAGCGGTTGGTGGAATCGTATTTGCTATCAATTTTTTCTGGAGCTTGAAGAAGGGGGCGAAAGCTGAGGGAGATGCTTGGAATGGTCGTACTCTCGAGTGGACAATCCCTTCACCACCGCATGAGTACAATTTCGGTATTGAGCCGACAGTGACTAGAACAGATGACTTCTGGTATCAGAAATACTCGGAAGATGGGAAAAAACTACAGCCTCCTAAGCCTGAAAAATACGACCCTAATGATATTCATTTGCCAGGCCCATCTTATTGGCCAATCATCCTTGCTGCAGGAATCACAGTCGCTGCATCTGGATTTTTTGTCCAAGGAATTGGTTTATATGTGAGTTTACTAGGTATTGCTGTGGTTGTAGTCAGTGTTTACGGCTGGTCATTTGAAGAAGCTTGATCGAGAAGGAGTTCGTGGATGAGTGCGCATATGGAGACCGTAACAGGTGTAGATAACAGGAAGTTTGCGATGTGGTCTTTGATCGCGTCTGAGTGCTTTTTGTTCGGTACACTGATCGTCAACTATTTTGTGAAACGTAACCGAGGCCTAGAGGGGCCAACTGGTCCGGAGATATTTGATATTAACCTGACGACATTGAGTACGTTCGATCTGCTTATGAGTTCTGTAGCGATGGTACTAGCCTTGCACTATTGCCGAACAAAAGAGCTTAGAAAAATGCAGGCGTGGTTGGGTGTTGTTGTATTAGGTGGTGCGATTTTTCTTGGCTTTCAATGGTATGAGTTTAATCACTTTGTGAATCTGGGCCTTAAACTTGACACAAGTGTGTTTGGATCTGCTTTTTATATGCTGACGGGCTGCCACGGATTACACGTTGCGGTTGGAGTATTATGGATAACCTCGATCCTCATCACTTCCCTGCGAAAAGGTGAGGCTTGGTTTAATGATACTGTGATAGAGGTCGCTGGACTTTATTGGCACTTTGTCGATGTTGTTTGGATTATTTTATTCACAGTCGTTTATCTCTTTGTTTATATATAAGGCGGAGTTGAAAAGTGTCTGATTCTCACGCAAGCCATGGCGGTGGCGTAAAGCTTTACTGGATATTCTGTGTCATTCTTAGTGTTATCACGTTCCTTGAGTGGGCCGTTTTTGAATACAGAGAACCATGGGGTATTGGTAAAGTCTCTCTGGTCGTTTCACTTTCTATCTTTTCATTGATCAAGTTTGTAATGGTTGTGGGGTGGTATATGCATTTGAAGGATGATCCAAAAATGCTCAAAAATACCTTTATATTTTCCCTCCTACTCGCCTCTGGGGTAGCTGCAGGTTTATTGGCCCTCATGCTCTAATTTGTAGACTTGTTTCTTTTTTCATTTACTAATATGGTAAGTCTTCCTAGCATTGCGGAGAATTACCATGTCAGTAGCCTATGCCCATGGGGCGTTCGAAGAACTTCCTGATAATCTATTCGAGGTGAAATGGGACTGGGACCCAGCCCTCGTTTTTTTTGTGCTGTTGCTTCTATTTTATTTTAGGGCCCTTCCTCGTTTCAAAAAGCAACCGGTTAAACCCTGGCAGATATGGATGTTCGTAACAGGTATTGCCCTGAATATTTTGGCTCTTAGCCCCCCTATTGACCCTTATGCTGACCGCCTGTTCTGGGTTCATATGGTGCAGCATTTGATGATTACCCATTTGGGTGTGCCTCTTATGTTATTTGGGGTCCCGTTTTTTGTGGTCATAAGAGGGGTTCCTCTTTGGTTCCGCCGCTATATATACTTCCCCTACCTGCGAAGCTGGTTGAATCGCTTCGTGTCTGCAGTATTCTTTAATCCCATTGTGGCGCTGGTCTTATTTGAGGTTAACTATTGGTTTTGGCATGTTCCAAGATTTTATAATTTGGCCCTCTTCAATGACTACTACCACTTACTTGAGCATGCGTGTTTTGCGATTACGGCGATGTTATTGTGGCGTAACATTATAGACCCAGCTCCCATGAAGTCTCGGCTCAAACTACCGGTTCGCATTCTTTACCTTGGATTTATTATGGCCTTGAATGTAATTCTGAGTGCCTTTTTAACATTCGCCGACGAAGTCTTATATGGCTACGAAGGGATGCCTGTGCCTGAGTTTTGGCAACGATGGGGATATCTCCATGATCAAAGGTTGGGGGGGCTTATTATGTGGGTCCCAGGTGGCCTTATCATGTTGATTGCTATGACAGCTGTTTTTTTCGTTTGGGCCAATAAGGAAGAAAAGAAAGACCAACTAGCTTTAGAAATGCAGATGAAGCCAGTTTAAATAAAAATAAATATTTTACGTTGACAGAAAACAGGCAGATGCCTATATTCCTTTCTACCAACTGGGGGCGTAGTTAAGTTGGTTATAACGCCGGCCTGTCACGCCGGAGGCCGCGGGTTCAAGTCCCGTCGCTCCCGCCACTTTCTCTCCATGAGCTTTGCTCTGTCTATCAGAATTTCCAATTGTTCTTAATCTAGATTTCCTTCTCCGTACTTTGAGCAGTAAATGCCGCTTGGCTCTTCTTTGAAATTTAGTCCTCTGTAAAAAAATCATACAAAAGTAAATTATAGGCTCGATGTTTTTATCGAAAGATCGTGAAACTCATTCTATTTAAAGAGCATAAAAGGGTGGTGTCATGTGGAGGAATATGGCGGGAGCGACGGGACTTGAACCCGCGGCCTCCGGCGTGACAGGCCGGCGTTATAACCAACTTAACTACGCCCCCGCTAAGGAGTTAGAAATATATTGATTATCGAGGAAGCTGTCTACACTTATTTATCCTAATTCCGAAAATTCTGTATATGCAATTCTAGTCCTAGGGAACGTCTATCCAATGCCGTTAACTTAAGGCTGTAATCTATATGGGTCAATATTTCTGGGGAGTTGTCTGGATATGAAAAAGCCATGTTCTAGGTATTATTGTGTTTTTTTACTTCGCAGGTAAAAACTAATACCGAGGTGAACATGGCTTTAAAAAAATAACCCAAACCCCTGAGTTGTTCCAGCCCAAATATATGCTCGAAAAAGACAAAGCGTGTCGTATCAGATCTTTCACAGCTGAAAATTTTTTCAGAGTGATGATTATTTTAGTTTCTGGGTCTAACCGTGACGGTGCCGAACGCGCGTTAAACGAGGTGTTTGGCTTTGCTGATAAGCTTAGAGTACCTACTAGGGCTGCGTTCTGTAAATTTCGTTCAAAGATAAGCTGGAAATGGTTTCGAGATTGCTTCAGCTCACTTTTTAGTCAGACGAATCACCTACGCCAACGCTGGTACGGCATGTATATTTATGGCATTGATGATGATAGACCAACTCGCTAGCAATACGAGAAAAGTACCTCCAGATATACCTCTTAAGACCGGATAGAGAATACC
>JABSRP010000108.1 GCA_013215145.1 Pseudobacteriovorax sp. | reverse complement strand
GTCCATCATAAAATCGGAATGCTTCACTTTGTCCGTAAGGGACCCTTGCCGCGAGCCAGGCCTCTTTTGCTGCATCGAGTCCGGCTTCTGTGGGTGATGCTGCGAATGCGATGACAGCGTCGTTCATGGCGTTCGCTGTTGTCAGAGACTCATCGTAATTAAGTTTGACTAGACTTGCATAGTTTTCTACCACGGATGCCCGGCTCGAAGCCGATGTTCCCGAGTTTGAATCTGAGTCCGTACACGAGATCGCCGTAATTGCGATCATTACTGTAATTGGTTTTGCTAGCATGTGAATCGCTTTCTCTATTTAGGTAAAGATGATAATCGTAATCATTATCAAGGTATAGCCTTAAACCTGATTTTTCAAGGACTACCTTAAAAACTACAGTGGGTTATCGGTCTGATTAGGTAAGAAATAAAGAGCCGTCTCTATTTGCTGGTAACTGCTAAGTAAACTGACCGGTAATTTCAACCGTGGTTCAATTCAGCGAAAATCGATAAACAAACCCGTAGTGATTGAATTTTTGAATTATTTTAGTGCTAAACGAGTATATAATTAGATTGTATGCCTTTAGCCGCTGTTTACCTGTTAAGAATTGGTCATTTGTCGAAGAAAGTGGCGCGAATTGGCTGGTCAGTCAAGTGATTTTAGCTACTTATCATGGTTTTTGACTGGTTTTTGGGTTCTGTTTTTACGTTCCCATGGATGGCTTAGCTCTGTAGGTTTCTGAATGAGTCAGCAAATAGGGCAGTCCCTTTTTCCTAAGATTTAATGGCATTAAACTCAGCCATTCATAGTTTCGATTCTGTTGTGACTGCGTTTATTGAAGGTATATATCCTCGTCGAATACAACGTAAGCATAAAAAGGTTTGGTTTAAGAAAAGTTGGAATAGCGATTGCTTTGCTAAGGCCGGAGACCAAAACCCTGAATGGAAAGGAAATGGAAATATGAAATGGATTGCTTCTTCACTTTTAGTACTACTCACTACCGCTTGTCACTTTGGTCAAAGCTCATCAGACTCAAACGTTAAGAACACGGATACGGTTGCTGATCAGCCCATCGCTGGCTTAGATGTGCAAACGATCGATGATTTGGAGAGCTACATTGCTCAGGAAAATATTAATAGTGTAGATGAACTTATCGAACGTTTGCCAACGAGCTTCACCCAACTAGATGTTAGTCATCTCGAAAAGCATGCCTCTGATGCAGCCTTTGTCCGAAACAGTGGGGCCTTGTGTTTGGACGATGTAGACCCTATAAATCATCCCAGGGTCCTCTTGCTTGCTACTGTTAAAGAAGAGACCGGTGGTTTTGATATTGGCGGAACTCCAAGAGCCAAGTCAAGCTTGTGGCTGACCTTCACCACTCGTATGGACGAGGGAGCTAGCTGTAAAGAAATCATTGAATTGATCGAAGTCCAGGACCAAGGTGGGCAGAAACTTCAGAAGTTTGCCAAAGGCACATTTATCACCAAAGAAGATGGCGCTGTTGAACTTGAAATGATCGAAACGGAACTACTTGCCGAGGTGCAGTCTGACTCATTTTCCATGTTTTCTGCAGAAGAAAACTGTGGTCGCTGTCACACTAGTCCCGATAACAAGCCAGTTTTGATTTGGGATGGCGGTGCACCAGGCATTACCTTGTTTTACTGGTCTAAGGGTGCAAACTGGAGCCGTTTTTTCGGTCGCAGAACTCTCGACCAGACAGAGCTTGAATCCCATGCTAGCGATCGTGACCAAATGTTAGCGGCAGCTTCAGAAAACCCGAGAGTTGCGGCCGTCGCTCAAGCCCTTGCACGCACCCTTGACCAGTTGGCACCAGAAGCAGTGCCTATGCAACGTGAGTTTGAGCAAGGTGCCCCTGAGCATTTCCTTCATTTTGATATCGCTGCGTTTCGAGCATCGATGCCTGACATGATTGATGCTGCTGAGTAACCTGAACTCATCCCTTGCCCGGCCTTTCATTGTGCCGGGACCCTTTCTCCTTTCATTTGCGTTCCTTGAATGCCAGCCTCTACCCTAGCGTGACGGATTTGTTTTCCTTAGACTGTCTTTTCGACATCATTATTTGTTTGATTCGCACGGCCAAACAACTGCATCTTTGAAACTAACCCCCTGGGAAGGCTTGCCCTAAGATGAAAGCCAATCATTTGTTTTTCATAAAGGGAGATCTTATGTTTAGAGTCATGGTGCTGATGCTGGCGTTAATAGGTTCCGTCGCAAATGGCAAAAATGAAATTACTGGTAACGTTGTGATTGCAGATGCTGAGGAAAACTGGGAGCATACCTTGTATTTTGCTTATGATTTGGCACCTGCGCCTTTGAATCCTAAAAAAGTTCAGTATTTCCATACCAATCGATTCTACGGTTATGGTGGACCTAAAGCAAAATGCGTCACCAATGTTGGTTATGACTTAGGACGGCTTAGAGTTTGGTTGGATGATCCTAATTACTATCGCTCGTCCGAACGACGGACCGTAGACGTTAGCCTTGAATACACCTTAGAAACAGGTACTAGGGAAGATAGTGTCTGCTATCCCCACCGCTACGATCTAGTTGAGCAGCACGCATGGGCAAGACATAGTCCTTTGAAGATAGCGTTGACCTCGAAAGATGGCTTGAGGAAGGTGGTTTCCCTCTCACTGTTTAACGGTACCTATATTCCGAATTCGTATCGACCACCCTATGTCATCGACTACCCGGTAAGATCAGGTTTACAGCCATTCATTACCTTCGAGCCGGTGAATGACTACGTAATCACCGATGTTGATGTAAGTGGTGTATTGCCAACGACAGAGAGCCCAGCCCAACAGTCGTTTCTTCATGTGGGATTTGCTAAGGATGATGGCACGTTCACCGCGGAACGCTTTCCATTGACCTTAGACTAAATCATGGTGAATTGCTATGGCCTTACCGTGGGTAGGGCCAAGCGATGAGGTCTTCTGTAGGATCTACTAGATCCCATCGCCTTTTGTAAGGGCCCGTTGACGTCGTCAGAGGGCCTCTAGCCTCTCCTGTGTAGCGCTCGAAATGAAGCATATTGATATTGAGCCCTTGAAGATCGCCCACCGATCCAATCCGTTGACCTCGCCTGACGCGTTGACCGACAGAAATGCCTCGTGGCAGATTGAATGAGACCTCACCGTATCTGACGACAAAAACGCCGTGATCGATGACCAAGGCGTAGGTACCGCGATAAAAGTAATGAAAGTCCGTGATCACCCCATCGGCTACGGCGTATACGGGGCGGCCTATGGGACCATATAAATCTGCTCCTGCATGGAGTCGGCTGCAATTTGAGCGACAAGAACCAAAACTTCTTGGGGGCACGGTGTAGTCGGCAGTGGCTGGACCTGCAAAGGGAAATACAAAATCGGGCTCTACGGTCTCGGACTCTGGTAGGGTTGCCAGGGCAAAACTCAGACTCCACCGCAATTGCTCACAAGCACGACCGCCGCCTGACGCCTGGCAATTCTTAATATGAGCCTCCGTAAAGGGGCCAAAGGCCGACTCGTTATTTCTATCGATACAGAGCCCTGAGCTCGCATCTCGCGTTGACCCGTTAGGACAGACGCCGGATCCTCGGAGCGATCTGGCAAAGCTGCGAGACCAAATAGCTCCCCGGCAGGCTTCGCCACCACCGTAGCTTAGGCATTGATTGATCATCTTAACCGGAAACGGACCTAACGCCTCTGTGGACGTCTCGCATAGTCTTGTGCTGGTGTTGTATTGAAAATTGGATGGGCAAATCAATCCAGCAGATCGCGTCGATAAACTCAGAATGTCTAGGTCTTTGCTATCTACAGTGTGAGATCTTTTTTCGAGGGTAACTGTCTCTTCTATGCCACAGGAAACTATGGCTAGCGAACAAACTAGGACAGCACTGAATTTACAATGTCCCAGAACTATACTGAATACCCGATGGATACTGCGAATCATGATATGTCGACTCCCAACAAATTTGCCTGCTTTGTCGGTGATACTGATGGGAGGTTTAGCAAAAACTTTTTAGGATCTGCTTTTTGTAACCGTGTTCGTTTATCAATGATGGGTTATTGAAGAGACGTGCTGGCATCTAGCTAAAAGTGGATGTCGTCAGTAAGCCTTGAAAATGTTTCATAATCCTAAGAAACCCTGTAAGCACGCTCTTCATGGCCAAATTGCAAATCAGACCAAAGGGAATGGGGCAGTAAGATGGATATAGAGAACCTATAGTTATCTGAGTTTTTCAATTTACTCACTAGGTGCAGTTCCATGCTCGCCCCCAAGCTTTCTGCCAAATTCTTTACAGCACTCATACCTACGCCACGACCAGAGATTTCCGAAACGGTTCCTTTAGTAGAAAACCCCTCGTGTAGGATAAGGTTTGCCAACTCTGATTCCGTTTCGTCACCCTGGATGAGTCCCATTTCCTTGGCTTTTCTCTTAATACTTGCGAGGCAGAGACCTCCTCCATCATCATGCATTTCGATTGATAGATCGTCACCTTCAATTTTAATGGTCACATATATCTGACCTGCTCCAGGTTTCCCTGTTTCCAATCGACGTTCCACCGTCTCGATACCATGATCCATGGCATTACGCAGTAAATGACCCATGATCTCCAGCAAATGAATCCGGCAGGAGCCGGCTAGGTAAACTTGATCTCCTCGGACATGAAGTTGGGGAGCAGGTTTGTTTAAGTCCTTAGCGATCACTGCCAGTTCCTGTTGAAAGCGGCTAAAGTAATCCACTGAGCAGGAGGTGCTGAACTCGGGGATGAGCTGGAGGATTTTATGAAACGTGGCAGTTGATTGGATGCCCTTTGCATTCATGGTGTTTAGATGCTGCGAGGCTAGTACGGCAATCTCGTCAGAGCGACTGAGATCAGCCTCACGCATTTTTTGATGGAACACCTCTTTATAGGCTTCATGGTAATCTTCAAGTTGTTGATGGATGGACTGAATGTGATTCGAGAATACCGCGGTTGGAGTGTCTTCTATCGTGATCAGATACTCTTCAGCTTTGTGGGTCAAAGCCGAGATATCAGTTAGACCCAAATTGCGGGCATTGCCCTTAAGAGTGTGTAACGACTCAAAGACAATAATATGACTCTTCTCGTTCCATAGGCGGATTTGTTCGTGACAACGACTTACGATTTGATGGGCAGATCTAAAAAATACATCAGCTTTCATTTCACCAATCTCGAGTATCTGAAACACTTTCTTTAGTTTTGCATTTCGTTCTTCGGCACGCTTTTGAAGTTCACGGGATAGGGTCACATCTTTTAGATTAATCAGGATACGCTTGACTACATCATTCGCAACGATGGTATCGTAGTAGACCTCGAAGATGCGACGACTTTCACTATCAGGTAGTTGGAAGCTTAGTTCATTTG
The DNA here is from genome assembly GCA_013215145.1 of Pseudobacteriovorax sp. Taxonomy (GTDB): domain Bacteria; phylum Bdellovibrionota_B; class Oligoflexia; order Oligoflexales; family Oligoflexaceae; genus DT-89. The sequence goes on along the minus strand of JABSRP010000108.1, from coordinate 1,559 downwards.
GTAGCGAATATTCGTTGGCGTAGAACTGTAAGGGATCACAATCGATGGAACCTAAGAGAATCGTATTCAGCTGAGAGGTTTCGTCATCACTGAGGTCACTCAGCGAGAAGATTGCCTTAAGGTAGTTCTGGTCTTGGAGATCGGATATCTGAAATTTTTCCGCTAGGTAATTGGAATACTCTGCTTGAATCTTTCCGTCTTCGTTGATGGAAAAAATTCCGCTTGAGATGTTTCTTAGTATCGCAGTGATGTTTCGGTTTTGCTCGCTAATGATGTCATTGACTTGAGAGACTCGTTGATACGCTTCGCTAACCTGTTGATCAAAGACTAGTAAAAATATTGAGGCGAGCAGAATGCAACTACCCATGTTGATAATGGCATAAGTTCGGTAGCGGGTATCATCCATGTTGAAAGAAAAGTAATAAGACTGGATATCGGTGAACTCTTGGACCGCAAAAATGATTAAGAGTCCAGTTAGCGTGGTTGTCGTGATCCATATACCGCCCCGTCTTTTCAATAGTAGGTAGGCAGCAATGACGACAACCATCAGCCAGTAGTGGGATATTGATTTGATACCGCCGAGGCTAAAGGCCCCCGAAAGTAGCATCACCTGGCAACTCACGATCATATAGAGTTCGCAAAATCGCGTAGGCACTCGCAGCTTGAGAAGTAATAGCGTCAAGGCGGTAACACCGGCAGTTACCATGCAGATTTTTTCGGCCAAAGGATTTACAAGAACGACACTATACACAAAACCCCAAATCGACCAGGATATAGACGCGAGGATCGAATAGGCTAGTAGGACACGAACGCGAAATAACTCACGATCCGAGCTATATTTATCGGCGGAAATCCCCATGTTGTTGCATAGTTTGTCGAAGAGCTTAGCGATGATAGCTCTTTTGCCTTGCCTCGCGCGATGCGGCATGTCGTCTCCGTCGTTGATATTCGATAGTGTTCGGAACTTGAAGCGAAAAATTAACCATGGCGACTGCTTTTTAAAGGTGCGGCCCTTGATGACTATTGGTTTCGGAATTGTAACCGATAGTAATATCTTTAGATTTCTTCAGCGCCATACCGTCAGGAGATGCTGCCCCTTCTTACGTCTTTTCCGCCATCATCTGATCAAAGAAAGGTCGGACTCCATTAAGATTCCTGTTGGTTTTTTAGCTTGGCGACCTGCTGGCGGATAAACAAGTCCTGAGATAAGAGGTTTTGAGATAAGAACCTCCTTATGGGGTTGTCTATGGAGATGGTCTCATTGATGGTCATTCTTGTTTTGTTCGCTTCTAAGGGCTCGAGCAACCATTCGCGATGGATTTTGGTATTATCGTGGTTTCTGGAATGGCTGATGGATAGTCGTCTATATTCGACCATTGCCTCGATCTTAAAGCAAACATCTGCCCGAGCATTGGCGTCTCGCCAATCACAGTTTGCTTGTGACGGATCGCTTGCGATCGGCGCTGTAATCTTACTCCAAATCGTATTAGGGGCTGTTGACAATTCACATCGGTAACCAAATATAGCTACATGCAACTAGAACCATCGATCTATAATTT
>JABSRP010000107.1 GCA_013215145.1 Pseudobacteriovorax sp. | reverse complement strand
CTAGTAAATTATGCCATAATGGAATAGTTGTAGAAATCTGAGATCCGAATTTCCTGATTCGTTTTACCTATCCTTAATATGTAGGAGCGCACCTACCTTTTTCCCTATTACATATCATTTGAGACGTCGTGAGGCCGAGAATAATCGTGTCTTGGGGAAAGTCAGAATGGACAGGTGCGTATTTCGAACTATGATTTAGGAAGAATTCTTTCGATTCTTAGACACTAAGAAATTGAAGAGAAAGGACTAAATAAATTTTTCTTAACCACATTTGTTCACAGTGACTGTAGTACCATCTAAGTAAATCATATTACATAAAGGAAAGGTTGCTATGAAGCTGCTACTAGCGGTGCTATTGATTGTCTTAGGATTTGCTCCACCAATACAAGCCGAAGAAGATAAAGAGGAAACCCTGAGTCTTTCGGCAATTTTTGAACTATCCGTTCTGTCCTCCTCAAAGAAAGAAGAGAAGCTGATCGACTCTCCGCTTTCGATCAGTGTTGTGTCACGAAGGGAAATGCTGGAAGCTGGAGTGACCTCAATACCTGAAGCCTTGAATCTCGTAGCGGGCATTATCAATCGAAGCCAAGCGGAAGGCATCTATGATCCCCATATACGAGGCTTTGGTGGACTGCCTCGCAATAGTTTTCACTCTTTTATTCCAAACCTCAATTCTTTAGTAATGATCGACTATCGGATTGTCTACAACTGGTACCAGGGTGGAACTTTTTGGGATACTCTTCCTGTAGCGATTACCGACGTTGATCGCATCGAAGTTGTTCGGGGCCCTAGTTCCGCTCTTTATGGCCCCAACGCTGCGACTGGTGTAATTCATATTATAACCAACAAAGAAGGCAATCGAGCCAATGCCACTGTGGGAACATTCAAGAGCTTTAGTAAGGCACAAGCCGATATTAGTAATATTTCTGCCCATGCTGGAGGCAATATCTCTGAAACCGTTTCCTACTCACTCTCTGTTGGTAACCAAGAAAGATCTCGAACGAATTCGGACTATTTTGAAGCCTTCAGTGATGAGAAAGTCGATCGTGAGCAATTGAAATCGCCTCGTGGCCAGGCAATCGGTGCTCAACGCGGGAAAGACCTATTCCCGTACCCTGGCAAATCACTCAGCAGTCGCTTCTATAGTGGTACCCTACTTTATCGTCCGACTGAAGAAACCGATATTAGACTAACCGGAGCCTGGCAAGAGTCGTTGGCTTCGAGAATCTGGTATGACAACGGCATCAGCCCTTTCACAACAAACCGATCAAAAACAAGGCACTGGGATCTGTGGGCTCGCTCTCACGGTTTTGACATTCAGTACACATCCATTTCAGGGGATCAGATACTGCTTGATACTGCCGAGAACGTCACGACCTTAAATGTCACTGAAGGACGTATCGAGTACAAGTATGAAATTCTTGATGGACTAGAGATACGCCCCGGAGTTTTCACTCGCAAGGCAGCCTACGATTCTCAGATTTTCTTAGGTGACAAATATGAGATTAGCTCCGAAGGCCTTGGACTCCGACTGGACTACACCGTTAACGACTTTCGAGCGATCGCCGCAATACGACAGGATAGTTTTAGTCACAATGACAAGTCGGCACCAAGTCACCAGGCCATTTTAAGCTACAAAGTCTTACCGCAACAGCTGGTCAGAATCGTAGCTAGTAAGGCGAGCCGTTTCCCTAACTACTTTGATGCATTTTTGAATCAGGATTTCCCTCCACCGATTGGAGTCGTTGTAATTGCCGACAAGAATCTTGATCTCCCAGAGATTGAGCAATTTGAACTTGGTTACCGTGGACAGTTCGGTGATATCACCATTGATACCGAAGTATATCAGATGCGTGCCAAGAATTTTGTTCGATTCTTTACTGTCATACCCTCAAGCAAGGCGGCTGAAGAATACAATGTTGATGTCGTTGCCCGCAATGAAGACACCGTTGCGACTCAAAATGGCCTCACCACTTCGCTAAGCTATAAAGTGTCGCAGGACCTTTTAATGAAAGGTCACTTTACCGTACAGCACACCGATCGAGACACCTTGCTTGCAGATGACCTGAACCTTCCAGATATTGGGGGAAATCGAGTCGGCTCAGAAGGGCCAGTAGTCGATTCAGTTGTTCGGAATCACTCATCCACCCCAAGACGCTACGGAGGACTAATAGCTCGTTATCAAATGAATCAGAAGCTGGTGCTAAATATCAATCCGCGCCACATGGCAAAGCAGGACTTTGTTCGTACTAGCACGGCCTCAAACACACAAAAGATTCCTGAAAGAACAACATGGAACACAACTCTCACCTACTATCACTCTCCTGACCTAAGCAGCAGTCTAGCCATTAGGAATGTTTCGAATAAAAAAGGCAATGAGTTTCCATGGGCCGATGATGTCAAACCCAGTGTTGTCCTCGGGATCAACGCTGAAAATTTCTAATTGTAAATTTTGGGTTTCTTAGCCGATAAATATTACATAAATACAATCAGCTGGATTTTCCAGCTTTTTTTGTGCAATTTGATTTGTCACAATTGAGATTCAATAGTAAGAATATTCAGTTTGTCCCATTCGAATTAGCTGATTATATGGTATGTCATAAGCAATGGTTCGAAGGCCTTGATTTGTTAGGCAATTCGAATTGAGAAACCATTTTGGAAAGCGAATTTTCAATTGATACATCGCCTAATCTACAAAAGCACACTCGTTGACTCCGTTGATGAACAACAACTGTTAGACATTGTGCAGTTAGCAGCGCTAAAAAATTACGAGAACGAAGTAACTGGCTGCTTGTTTGTCCGCGATCAAAGCATCATTCAATATTTCGAGGGTTGCGAATCAAAAGTAGAAACTCTTTGGAACGCTATTCTATCCGATAAGCGCCATTCGATTGAAGTTTTTCGAATGATGAAAAAGTCTGAAGACAGAATGTTCCAATCATGGAGTATGGGGTATCTTGAAGAATCGCCTTTCGACAGAACAGTGAACCAACTATTCAGCATGTTAGAAGAAAGTTTCTCGCCCTATTTTAAAGATGTAGACAAACTCATTGATTTAAGGCTGAAATTAGCTTTTGATTTTCTAGCTCGTAGAAATTTGGTAACTGATTTTTTGAGCTAGAGCCGACAGGCCGTTGAGATTTGTATCGTTGCAAGTTATGAAATTTTTTCGAGTTCTTGCCAAATATCGATCTGGGTTATGTGTCTGTACAGAAGGTATTTGATAGCTAACATGGTTTGAGTTTCGATTTCTCTTCCTGCTTCAAGACGTTGATAATGCCTTGAAGGCATACCTAGCTGTTCAGCCATTTCAATTTGAGTAAGTCCGAGTATTCACCCATGCTCGCCGAATAGGGAACAGAAACCTTTCGTTTTTTCATACAGAAAACCTGAATAAACGGAGTCAAAAGACGCTAACTGCACCCGTTTTATAACGATAGTCATTAATTGCTTTTTCTGCAGCCAATAGTAAACGTTCTGCATTTATTGGTTTCGACAATAATTTTCCACAAAATTCAACTTTATCTAGAACCTCAGGATCAACCCCACTGATAAATAGATATGGACATATATCGCCGATTTCAATTGCAAGCTGACCTCCCACGGTATCGGGGAGCATATAATCTATCGAAATCAGATCTGGTGAATAGGTTTTTAAGATTAATTTGGCTTCTGATCCACTTCTTGCAGATTTGACTTCATAACCCTCTAGACTAAGAATTTCAGTAAATAGTTCACAAATTTCTTTCTCATCATCAACAACAAGAATTTTGTATGGATCCTGCATTACAAATCCTCTAGGTATCAACATACCTCCAATTATACTTTTTTGTGCCACATGACGCTATGAGAGGGCTAAAAAAATAATTAGGAATTGGAAAAGATGCTAGACATTGAGCCTGAAGAACTAAAGCATCTTTTCCCGTACTCCTTTAACAGAAGCAACGGATATTCTGGATAATCACTTTAACAAACTCTTTAATCAAAGAATTTTCGATGCTGATTTCGCCGATCTGAAATCAGATCTTCCTTTTTTAATTTTTCCTATCTAGCCATCGACAGTGGCTTTAAAACCGATTATCATTGCAAAATGCTTTCCTAGGAGAAATAGGACATATGAACAACGATTCTTCTCCCGATCAGTCCACTAAAAAAACAGATGCTAATGCCACAGCCCAATCCACTGAATTGACAAATTTATCAGCAAGTCAATTGGCTGACCTCATTCAACAAAGAAAAGTTTCATCCCTTGAGATCCTGGAAGCTCATCTAGAAAGAGTTAAGCGCTATAATCCAAAGATTAATGCTGTGGTGACTATAAAGGAAAAGGAAGCACGCGAGAAAGCAATTCAAGCAGACCAAGCGCTCGACAAAGGTGAAAACTGGGGTCCGCTTCATGGCGTTCCAATGACGGTAAAAGATACCTGGGACGTCAAGGGAATGCGAACGACCAACGGAGTTCACTGGTTAAAGAAAAACATCTCGCAACAAAATGCGGTAGTCGTTCAGCGTCTTATAGATGCTGGAGCTATTATTTATGGAAAAACAAATCTACCATTTGCATCCTATGATTGGCAATGTAACAACAGAGGGCTCTATCCCAGATGTAATAATCCCTGGGACCTGACAAAAGTCCCAGGCGGTAGCTCAGGGGGAGGCGCTGCTGCGGTTGCAGCCGGTTTTACGCCTTTGGAACTTGGTAGCGATGTTGCAGGTTCCATACGCTATCCGGCTCATTGCTGCGGCGTCTTTGGATTAAGAATTACGGAAGGACTTCTGCCATATGAGGGACATGGAAACATACCAAGATCTCCTTACACAATGAAGCATTTGGTTTCTCAGGGTCCATTGGCACGCTATCCCGAAGACTTAAAACTTTTCCTAAAGCTGTTTACCCAGGGACATGGACCGCAAGAACAGCTTTTAAAGCACAACCAAAACCAACACATTCCTATCGCCAAAGCCCGCATTGCTTGGACGGGGGATTTTGGGGAGGATAAGATCTGTTCCGAAACTAGGCAGGTTTTGAACCGTTGTTTGGATACCTGTAAGAATACAGGAACTCAGGTTGAAGAAGTAGAACCTCCATTTCCCTTAGAGGACGCACAACAGATCTGGGGGATAATTCAAGGATTTGAATACAACGCTGCGACACCTTATTTGATGCGCACTAAATTGTCTCAATGGCTTATTCGATTGCTTGGACTACCTCTCCTATTTGGTAGAGGAGCTTTTAGTAGGAGTGTAGGTAAAGGTGCTACTTCATCAATACCGGACTATTTTGAAGCTCTATATCAGCGTGAAAAGATCATTAAAAAGCTGCAAGAGTTTTTTATGAAATATGATTTTTGGATCACCCCAGTTGCAGTATCCAGTGCATTTACCCATTGCCGTACTGGCGCGAAGGTTGATGTAGAAGGTGAAACGCGGCCCTACTCCTCTCTCGCTAGCCTTTATAACTGTACAACTGCCGCAGGTGCACATCCTATCGCGGTTTTACCCGCGGGATTAACTAGAGACGGATTACCCATTGGACTGCAGATTCATGGTAGACATTATCATGACTTTCAAGTCGTAGATTTTGCGACTCAACTCGCTCGTAAAATCCCACAAATCGGCAGTCCCAATCTGGGCAATTGATGAAGTGAATAAATCGGTTGGGAACTTGTTATAGGTAATAAAACTCCGTGAAGGTTAAATTCACGAAATAGTGAGTTGCCAAATGCTCTCGTTTTGTCATCAATAGGTTTGTAAAGTTAGGTCTAACGGCACAGTTAAAATCCTGCGCTTTTAACTGTATCCTTTGCCAATGCACGAAGAGTGAAGGATTATTCTTACGAATTTGTGATAGCAGTTCATACGACAGTGTTTTGTGCTTCCACAAGTTCTTGAATTTCCTTCGTAAGCATCTAGTTAAAGCTCTATCGAAGTGCTGAAAAACATGACTTAAAGCTGATATATCGAATTTCCCATAGTAATTCATCCATCCCCTTAGGATTGGATTAAACTTCTTTGAAAGTTCTGCAATCGAACAGCTCGTAAGTCTACCTAGCCGCCAGGAACCAATCGCACTCATCATCCTCCCTTTCGCTTTAAGACTTGCTCCGGGAAGGAAAGATGTAAATTTGTTGCCCCGCCTGTTCACAGCACTTCTTGGTTTAAAGTCGAACCCTAGAAATGTGAACTTAACTTTTGGTTGCTTTTCTTTCCTGTTACTGTCTTGACAATAGACAATACTGCTTTTCTCTCGATTTAGCTCAAGTTTTACGTTCTTTAACCTCGTCTCTAGACTGTCCATAAACGATTGAGCTTCCTTCTCAGTCTTGCAATGGACAATTGCATCGTCTGCATATCGCGCAAATGGTTTGTTAGGATGTTCCCGAGTCATCCAGCAATCAAAAGCATAGTGCAAAGGAAAAGTTTGGCATGACTCATCAGGCGAGGAAGGATATCAACAGAGCCCAGCGAATCATTTCGGAATCTTTTGCGGGCGGTCACTGGTTGAAGGTTGAAATCCTGCAGACGAAAGCCAGTATCGAGCTCGCCTTCGGCGACCCGACAGCAGCTGTCGAGACCATAAATGAAGCCTCCACAATGTGTCGAGAAATCATGGGCACAAAAAGTGAGGCCTATTTAGATGCGATACTCCTTGGGGCCGATCGACTGAAGCATGATGCGCCCGAAGAGTCTTTGCAGCTTTTTCGCTATTCCTACCAACTGGCTATTGAAACACGACGCTTCGAGTTGTTGAACTCCATCTCAGATGAGATTCAAACACTTGATCATCGGCTGTTGGAGATGAATCAAGCTGCTAGCTCTCGAGCCGCTGGTCGGCTCAGCTTCTAGGCAGGTGCATTGAGCAGCGAGAGTGGCTCGCATGGAGTGTACCACAGACACACCCGATCCTATCGATCTACATCCCCTGAGCTGCCCGGCAATTTTAGTCCTATCATTCAGCCTGGGCAGAGGCGGAAAATCGATTCCGACAGAATTTTCGAATCCTCAAGAAATATTCCACACGCCTATTCACATCACAACCCGGATCTGAAAAATTCAAAAAAGAACTTAGGAGTTTCAAGGGATTCGAAAAATCGTCGGGTGCAAAGCATGGCGACTTTTCTAAACCGCAGCGTACCAAGGGATGCGAGGATTTTGAAAAGTTGTCATAACGAAGCAAGCGGCGAATTTTTCGGATCCCGGATCGCAATTCTTTCGAGCAAGCTAACGAGGGCAGTCTACATATTCTAACGAATTGAATGAAAAACACTCATTCGATCGAAGCGTTAGCGTAGCGCTCAATTGGTTTGATCTGTAGCTGAAAACAGCTCCTAGATCCTATGTATCGACATCGCCAGAACCGGAATCGTAAGCCCGCCTAAAATC
>JABSRP010000106.1 GCA_013215145.1 Pseudobacteriovorax sp. | reverse complement strand
AGATTGAGCGGAAAACGACTTCAAAGCCTCCATTTTTAATCAAAGTGACGGATGCGCCTATGAAACGGCCTAAACTCTCATGAATGAAAACATCGAACGAGTCCGACTCACGAACAACGACCCGCTAAACAACCAACCTGGGACAGGCTCTACCTACTCTGTATCATGCAAAGATAAGTCGCCGCCCAATCGAATTTGTTTAAGTGTAGAATTGAGTTTCTTGCTCATAGTGGGAAGAATTTTAAAATTAATCTTAATTAAGTAAACGGCGAACATGTATCTTTTTATCACTTCTAGCTGAATCGGGCTGTCTCTACCCACAAAACTCATTGCCTGAAAGTGCGCCAACCGCCATAGCCAGGCCTTAGACCATACACCGCCCCCGTAGACGTAACTACAGCACAAAAATTCAATCCGACTTTCGAGCTTAAAAGAATTCGTTTTAGTCTGCACATAATCGCGATTTTTCGAAAAAACTTTATCAATAAAAACAAAATCTTGGTAACGCCCCATCCGAAGCCATAGGTCATAGTCCAAAGAAAGGTGTAGCCTTGAATTTATACCTCCAACCTGGTAGAAAAAATCTCTGAGAAAAAAAACCGAAGGTTGGCAGATATAGGTATGGTTCAGCAATTCATCATAACACCACTGTCTAACAGGCATCTGCCCTATCACAGAACCATTTTCGTCGACTTTCAGTGTTCGCCCATAAATTGCGGGGTTAGATTTCGATTCATTAGAAAAATAGTCGGAAACAAACCTAAGAGTCCCTGAGACATACTCATCGTCAGAATTCAACCATGCTATTATTTTATATTTGGCTAAAGAGACTCCCTTATTGACTGCATCTCCTTGGCCACGATCCTTCTCCGAGACAAATGTAATATCTAAACTCGGAAAGAGCCTAACTACATTCTCTGTTTCGTCACTGCTACAGGCATCACAAATAATTACTTCAAGTAGCGGATGTTCCTGATCTTTCACAGATTGTAACGCGGATCCTAAGAATCTGCCTTGATTGAAAGAAGGAATAATCACACTTACCCCATGTTGGCTCATAGATTTAAAATCCTTTTAAGTAGTCGCTCACCAAAAATAATTCGAAAGAAAAACAATCGGAATTTGGAACCCACTAAGTAAAACTTAATGTCCCTAAATTTTTTAAGACGCCTTTCTAATTCGATAATCCTTTTATCCTTGTGAGATATTGCTCGCTGACTGCAAATCAGCTCCTCCCTCATAGTTTGTAATGCAGATGACAGTTGCTCGTTCCTAGAAATCAAATTTTCTTTACGTCTCTGCAAAATTAAGACCTCCGCTGCATTCTTATTTAAATCACTTTCGAGTCTAGAAATCTTGCAGTCTAGTTGCTTTAGCCTAGTAGCATACCTTTGCTTCTGTCTCTGAGTAGTGCTAAAAGCCCTTTTAAGTCTCTGCTCTAATATGATGTTCTTCTTAATCAAAGATGCACCAGATTCGTTTCTACTAGAGATGAAGACCGGTCCATCTTTCACACCAAGGGTCGAGTTTCGACAAATTTTAAAGGGGTCAAAACGCTCAGAGACCCGAAAGTGCATAGCAATCTCATTAAAAAGATCAATTGAAGGTTTAATGGCAGATAAAAGCCCAGAAGGGAGCTCCGATTGGCCTGAGCTATGACCAGTGTGCCTAGAGAAAATTGAATCGTAATTAGCTCTCCAATCAACTCCTATCCGCCCAACCAAATTCCTAAGGCTTTCAATTGATTCTGAGCATAATTCTTCATGGATGTAAATCGATGTGTTTTTGAGCAACCCAGATCCAACCTGTTCATAATTGAATCTGTTTGTAAAATGCCAATACAACACCTGAGCCCCAACGATACCGAACATTCTGAGGCTTTCACGATAATTCAAATACTCTTCTCCAAAAATAGCGACCGACTGCTTGTCAAAACGATGAAAATCACTCGCATACAGCCCTTCTCCAAAATGACTAAAGGTCTTAGCCAGAGAACTGACTACTCGGATGGGATTACGAACAATGAAAATGATTTGTACATCAGGAGCAATTGCTTCCAAAAACAGCCCGCGTGAACTAGCTCGGATAAATTTGGCTAAAAAATTAGGATAATCCCCAATTAGCTGCTTAAAGTGCCGGTAACAGAATGTATTCTCTAAGCCTTCCAATGACTCAACATAAAGAGGAATCGTTTTATTTGCGAGAATACCAGCAGGAGAGGAATTATCAATCGTTGACAGAAAAGGCCCTAATTCCTCGTAGGATTTACCCCATGTCGGTTTACCCCAATAAAATGGTTCATAAATCCCATATGGATGGACACCATCTTGCTCTAAAACTCGATACAAAAAATCGAATAAATTCGATGTGCCTGATCGACCGTTCCCTGATATAATAAGACTCATTTAGGAGGCTCAACAGAAAGTTTTTTATACAACAATTTGTAGCTCTCTTTCATTTTGTGAATTGAATAGTTCTCTTCAACATGTGTTCGAGCCTCCTTTTTATATCTTTCCAGAATACCTTGATTTTGGCATAGACTTATAATAGATTTGCTCATTTGTTGAACATCGCCTTTTCGACAAAGCAACCCAGTATGTTTGTTGATAACTATTTCAGGGACACCGCCCACGTCAAAAGCCACAACGGCGAGACCCGAAGCATGTGCTTCCAAGAGAGTGTTTGGTAAATTGTCCTGGATAGAAGTAAAAATGAAAATATCCGATAGACCCATATACCTCGCTACTATACGGTGGTCATCCACATATCCAACCTCGATAACTCTGACTATCGTCGACTCAAAATCCACGCCCAAACCTCCCTTTCCGAGCACCAACAAGTCTATTTTCACTGGAGACGATTTGACTAAGCGTTCAACTAACTCGATCAAAAGAGCACCTCCTTTTCTCGGATTTCCGTCCACACGCTCGGCTGCGAAAAGTAAAACTACGGCATCCTTACGAATCCCGAGATTCACTTTGTATTTTGAATCTTTGGCGGGTTGGAAAATTTCCAAATCAACACCGTTAGGAATATGATGCATCCGCTCCTTGCGGAAAGTGCCTGCTTCAACGTTCACCTTAGCTAGCCATTCCGATGGGGAAACCGCATGAACTCCTGACTTCTCAATTATGCGGTGCTTGTAGCGACGATTAAGACGAGTCCCATCTCGTTGCAATTTCGGATAAAAATCCAAATGAGGACACTTACCACAAGCAACCTTCCATCGCTCACAACTCAGAGGATATGCACAGTGCCCAGTAAGTGACCACATGTCATGTAGCGTCCAAACCACGGGAGCAAATTGAGACAACTTTTGAAGTAGACTGATCTGGAAAAACCCCAGATCGCCCCCATGGATATTGTGAAGGTGAATAATATCCGGCCTCATGCTCTTCGCGCGAGACAGTATATGCTTCTGCGGAATTGGGAGGTGCCTATACTGAATGCCTACCTGACAATTGATAAAATATGGCAGGGTATGCTCCCAGAATGAATCACGATTTCCAGATCGCAGCTGCTCCACTCCACCAAATCTAGAAGCTTTTCGCATGACCAAAGTGTGAACCCTGATCCGATCAGCCTTCAGGGCGTCGGCGAGACGCATGGCCGCAAGGCCGGCTCCTCCAACGACATCATCGGTGTTGATGGTAAGAACTTTCATTCCTAAGAGACAGCCTCGCGCAATGATTTTTTGTATTTATCAATGTTAGCCCAGGGCATATCAATCTGCGGCCTGTAGGGTGAATCAAGCAGCCCTTTCAGCTTTTCCAAACATAATCGCTCCACAACAGGCAAGCCTGTCTCCTTCGCTATCTCAGTCGCCCGATTATCGACGCTTACGATCGCGCTCAGGCACTTATGCTGCAATGCACGGACTCCTGCGTGCAAACGTGTGCCGACGTAGTCGACTGTACCTGATGAGAGCTTGGAATCCAACGCTGCTAAGCTGGGAGGTAATAATTCGAAGTCTTTAATGTCTAATGATTTAGCATATTTCAAATCCCCTCCACCCTGTATCCATAAATAAGTCTTTTTATATCTTTGTTTGAGAATTCTGAGCATCCTTGAATCCGCCTCTTTGTGTGGTTTGTAGAAAGTGATTGTAGTCACAACCTCCTCCTTGCGCTCCTTCGAGACCTCTGCCATATGATCAGCATCAAGCCCCCACATTGTTACACAGCCGGTGTTCAAGACATTTGAAATGCCAACACTTTTCAACTTTTCCAAAGTATAACCGTCTCTTACTGAGTGGTAGGCAGCCTTGTGCAGAATATTTTTGAGAAGATTAGTGGTATATTCATTAGGAGCGGTTTTCTGATACTGCCACCAACCGACAGCCATCAGAATAATATTCCTCAATTCATCAGCATTACGCGGCTCAAGCTTCCACTGGTTTACTCTACGCTCAGGCTCCGAATAAATTTTCTCGAAAACGGGAAGCTCTTTCTGCCAAGTTAGCGGCATCTTCATATTCGCTGAAAGCAAGTTTGTCCCTCCAACAACAGAGAAATTTGACTTACTTATCATTTTTTTTGATTCAACCCCCAAGTAGTCATGTGTCGCGACATTCACAAAATACTCCAGGGGAAAGATATCGCTAAGCTGTTTCTTAACGGCATCCATTATGATTTGGTCGCCCAGATTTTCGCTCGCGATAGATGTATCTAATATCGTAATCATTTTAGTCCAAAGAATTTTAAAATCGTTTTTTGGTGTGCGTCTACCGATCTCTTACCAGCATAAGACAAAGCAAATCGATGCATTTCAATATAAGCAGAACTACCAGTATCAGGTAAACAGCTGATCGTGTTAACAAACGAACCGATATCGTGGGCTTTGTAAGAGAGACCAACACCGAACTTTCCAACCCTATACCCGATGCAACCATGGGAAGATGCCAAAACGGGTTTCCCATAAGCCATAGAAAATGCAAACACTCCGCTAGAGCCCTGGTAATCAGCTGTATAGGGGAGGACAACATAATCAGCATTTGAATACTGCTCCTGAATCACTTTTTCTTCAAAGTACCCGTCGTGCCATTCAATAGAATGGCTCAACGACAAGAGCTGCGCCCTGAGATTGACTGTGTCTTGCGCAAGTCTTCCATACAAAACAAACTCGACTGATTCTCTTGGAAACCGAGGGTGCTTCACCACTCGGAGAACATCGATAAGACCTTTTCGGCGTGTCTGAATCCCCACTAGCAGCAGCCTCAACTTACGGACTCGCGGCCGCCCCAGACTCGGTTGGCTAACCCTGGCAAGTAATTCTTTGGGGCCTGGATCAGGAATATCCAAACAGCAACTCATCTTTTTTTTCAAACCTAGGTCACCATCGAACACCCGCTCATCTAGAACCCCGAACTTAGCATTTGGAAATGAATTCAATAGGCTCATACAGGTCTTTCTCTTATTCGAATATTTCTTCCCTAACCCAAATCGACGTCGAACCCTTCGGAAAAAAGACTTCGGAAGAGGGTTAACGACCCTTGAAAACCAATGCTCAAAATCGTAATCAACCAAAATCATCGGAATTTGCGACTTTAAAGACGGACGTCGACGCACTACATCATACAATAAAGGGAAAAATTCTTTAACTCCCGTAAAGTAAATTCCCGACGGCGGGCTATCCCCTTCTATAACATTCTCAAGAAAATTCGCAACATCCTCGACAACCCGTTCAGGTATAAGACCAAACCAGAAATCGTCTGGAAGCAGAAGTTTGTTCAAGACTTCTATTCCAGATCCCTCAAATATGGCCTCGCCATGACAGTCTAGCCCCTGAGATCGCGTCAGAACCTGAACCTTCCCATAGGGCAAAAATGCACCGGCGGCGTGGTGAGTGAAAAACAAACGGCTACCCCGCAAGATAGGGTCGACGATCAAAAAAGAGCGCTTAGGCTTCATTCGATCTTCAACTTAGTACGATACCAGTGATAGCATGAATATTATCCAGCACTGATCCTAGATTTTGAAAAATGAATGAACTACCTGAGACTACAAGACACATACCTAAAAACCCGAATTCTGGCTCTCTATTCGATCGTGTAAAGAAACAATTACTACCCGAAAAACGCACCCTAATTTTCATTCACATCCCAAAAACAGCTGGAACTACTTTGGTAAGAAGAATCAAACTCAACTTTAAAAATAATGCCCTTGCTCTACCGACCGACAATCTAAGATCAAAAATTGAGAACATTCGCGACTTCCCGAACGACTACGAAAAGTACCGCTTTATTCACGGCCATTGCCCACATGGCCTCGGCAGGCTCTTGGCGAATGATTCAAAATCTATCACATTGCTCCGAGATCCGGTCGAGCGAGTGATTTCGTCGTTTTATCATATAAAGAGATTCTCCCAACACCCTCTACATCATGAAGTCTCGAAAATGAATGTGGTAGACTTTTCTCAAAACCAGCATTGGCCACAATTCTACAACTCAAGTACTCGACTTCTTGGAGCAGAGATGGGCAATTTTTCTCTGGAAGAATACCTCAGGTTCAACAAGTCCATCGCAGATGAAAATTCTTACGCAAGAGCAGAGTTCGCCGTTAACAGCGAGATTCTTGTGGGCATACAAGAGCACTTCGAGGAATCGACTCTTCTTTTTAAACGAATCCTCAACCTGAAAAACATCGATATGACCGGATCAGAAATGATAAATCGAAACAGACCCAGAACTAATGAGTTTTCAGAAAGGGAAATCGAGAAGATACGAGAATCTCAAGAGCTTGACCAGCGATTATATGAGGTTGCAAAGCAACGGTTTGTCACTCTTTGCGATCAGGCTGAGATTGAAGTGGCCTGACTTTACTGGACAAAGGGTACTTTAGCTTTGCTTTCTATTAGTTGTTGTGGATGCAAGCAGTCAAGCATCCTCCCTTGCCCCCCATGGGGGCGCGATTTTTTCCTCGAACTGAATGGGGTTCTGATAGCCCAGCGAAGAGTGCTTTCTGTAGCGATTGTAGAACACTTCGATATATTCAAAGACATGGCTGGGGACAGCCTCTTCGTCTTTGAAGACCACCCCTCTGACGCTGGAGCTCTTGTATCATCCATAGAAGGACTCTTGAGCGGCATTATCATAGCAGTTTCCCTGGGGACTCATACTTTGAGTGATGCCAAAGCTTGGCAGCAGATGACTGTATTCGTAGCTCGAACACGTGCTGCCACGATCGCTGTGATGTATCAGACCTTCGGGGATTTCACCTCCGCGTGTCATCACTGCTGAGTGCAAAGCCGCGCAGATTAAAGCGCTGTTGTTCGAGGCAGACACGCTCCAACCGATGATTCTTCGACTACACAGATCCATAACTGTTGCAAGGTAGCACCGGCCCGCATCAGTGCGCAGATAAGTCGTATCCGCGACCCAAGCTTGATCACAAAGATCGGGTTCACCGAGTTCACGCAGCAGGTTGGGGCTATATCGAATGGCACTAAGTTAAGGCTGTTTCCTTCGATTTGTTAATGGTGAAAAAAATGGGTTGGTGGCGACTTTAAGAGAGGCTTTTTCGCAGAACTCAGCAAGTTTTAGGGTGTGAAAAAAACAAACATACTTCGACTCCATGATTCACCTATCTGGCGGCCGCCGCCAAAAGACTATGCTGGGACGTTTAAAAGATGCTTTGCAGGCTG
>JABSRP010000105.1 GCA_013215145.1 Pseudobacteriovorax sp. | reverse complement strand
GACTCTGGCCGATGTTATCCAAGGGATAGGAGCAAGATCATGCTGACAATGGGACATGCAATGAAGCTTTATATGTGTAGAAAGCCCGTGGACTTTCGTTACGGCTTTGATAGCCTAGCAAATCTATGTAAAAAACTCGCCGGAAAGGATCCCTACAGCGGCAGCGTCTTTCTTTTTTTCAACCGAGCGATGACCAAGGCGAAGATCATCTATTATGACGGCACGGGGTCGGTGATGATTTGGAAAAGACTCGAAGCTGGTAGATACAAACTCCCAAAGCTCAGTGAGAATGGAGAGTTTTGCTCACTCAAAGGGACCGATGCAGCACTCCTTTTGGAAGGAGTCGACGCCTCGAAGATAAAGAGGGGCAAGGCGTGGAAGCCAAGTTCCAATAAAGACTTGAATTAACTAAAAAATGTGATGACTATGGCGCTTGTGATTTCCTTTTTTGAAAGCCGGATGCGATGAAATTTGCTGAGATAAAATCTGAACTCGCTCCCTTTGAGGCGCTCATCGGGACGATCCCCGAGGATCAGATCCAAGGGATCAAGATCTCGCGCATTCTGCTCTCAAAAATCGACGAACTCCTTGAAGAGATGGCCATTAAAGACGAGCGCATCGATTATCTATCGACTGAGCTATTTGGCAAGAATAAGAACAAAGAAGACCCTGAGTCTAGTGATCTTGATGGGGGCGGGGACGGGGCTGATCGAAGGTCCGAAAAAGAAGCCAAAAAGAGACTTGAGGCCGCCAAACCATCTGAAAAGTCCATGCCAAAGGGCAAGGCTAAAAAACAGACCGTCAGGCGTAGAATCCCCAAGGGCCTAAGGTGCAGCCGTTGCCACGGCGAAATCAAAGACGTGGGACTTGGCCATAAGGCATCAGAAATTGATCTGATGAAGATGGGAGTCATCGATCGGGAGTATCTTCTTCATCGCGGCAGGTGTGCCTGCGGTGAAATCGACTTTGAGATGCCTAGGCCAGACAGAGTCCTCGAGCAACGGTGCTACAGCGCTGAATTTATCAGTCAGCTCATCGTCTCAAAGTTCAAGTTTCATCTTCCCGTCTACCGTCAGCAAAAACAGTTTCTAGATGCTGGAATCTATATCAATCGCAACGTGCTGAATGGACTCGTTAATAACGCCTGGAAAGAGCTTGAGCCAGTCGTCAAAAGACTTCGACAGATCGCCCGTGAGCAAGACTACAGATATGTGGACGAGACTCCCATATGCCGCATCAAAAAGGGAAAGAGCAAGAGGTACTACCTGTGGTGCCTTCATACAGAGCTTGCCGTCGTATTCAATTTGACCGAAAAGAGAAATCAGGCACTTGCTAAAGAATTCATTGGCGAGGGCGGCGTGATCATGACCGATGGCCTTGGCATCTACTCAGAGAAAAGCATTGATGGAGTCCATGGCAATTGTTTGTCCCATGTGTTGCAGAAGTTTTTCCGGTCATTTTCCTCGTTTTCTGAAGAATCTGATCATGCCATTGATTTTATGATCGAGGTCTATAATATCGAAAAAGAGGCCAAGCAGCGCGGCCTTTCGCCCGAGGAGCGACTTGAGCTAAGGCAAGAAAAATCAGCTCCGCTGATGAATGAATTCAAAAAGTTTCTCGAAGCCTTGAATCCACCCCCCAGGTCATCCCTTGGCAAAGCAATTGCCTACACCCTTGAACGCTGGGAGGAGATCACACTTTTTCTCCGAGATGGCGGCATAGAGGTTGACAATAACCGGGTTGAATCCCTCTTCCATGACGTGAAACTAGGCCTCAAGAATTACCTGTTTGTCCAGTCCGACCTCGGAGGTGAAGCCTTAGCAGGATTCTACAGCCTGATTATGACCTGTGAGCTCCATAGCGTTAATCCTCACGAATATCTCTCCGATATTCTCGTTCGCTTAGCGGGAGGTCACCCAAACTCTGATTTGGACTCCCTTTTGCCCTGGAATTGGAAGCCTGATGAGACGAGGCCCATGCTCCCTCTCACAGAAGAATATGTCGAGCAGGACTATCCTCCAGAAATCCTGATCAAAAAGCTAGGACTCGAAGGCCGGGTATATTTTGACGAGAACGAAGAGTTTTCAGATGGCGGAGCTCAGATTTTTGAGCATGCCGCACTGTCTCGCTGATCTTTGACAATTGAATCTGAAATCGGCTAGAAAATGCTCTGGCCGTGGCGAGTTGCGCCCTCGAAATCGATAGGACTAGGACGGACACGCTTCTTTAAAGCTTGTGATCTACATGGATTCTAAGGTGATAAAAACTGACCCTAGTTTTGAGGACAGCTTTCTAGCTAAAACCTTTGTAAAAGATGACGCCTTCTTTTTTCGGATTGATTAGGCAGGCTTAAAGATTTTTCTAGAATCTCTGGACGCTAATCAGCTAGTATTTTGTTAGGCTTGTTTTTCTTGGCTGCAGATATGACTTCAGGCTTGAGAAAACATGGATAATGACAAAACAGGATATTTTTAAGCACCTAACGCTACGAGACGCTCTTCTTGTCTTTAAAGATGAAAATATCATTATGACTGTGGATTCTTTTAAAAGAGCCTAAGGTGAACATTTTGTCAGTTTCAGGATTGTAAAGGCTTTGTTAGTATTGTAAAAAACATTTTAGAAAGTGGTAGGACACCTGCTTTATGCTTGCTGGTTTTTTTAAAAGGCTTTTCAAAAAGCGAAAAAATCTTTCCACAAAAGATCAGCTCATGAGCCAAGTATTTATTACAACTAGAAACAAAGATAGATACTTCTGAGCAAAAAGAGTTAGCAGTTTTTTTTTCTTCTTAGTCAAAAAGCAATGTATCCAAATCCTTGATCTTTACAAATAGCGCATGGGTAATAATACTCATAGTAAAAGAGCTCTTCGCATTAAATCGTGAGCGCTTATTATCAAGAGAAAACTTGGACACAAAAATGCAAAGAAATTTTGATCCCTCTTGGTTTGATTAGGTGAGTAAAAGCAGAGATATATCAATTTTGCAATGATGCCGCCTTTTGTTTTATTCGCAAAATTCCGAACAAAACCGCGAAGAATTTGAGTATTAACGCAGCTAGCTGCGATTTCAAACTATAGACATAAATCTCTAGAGATCAAATTCATACGTTTAGGGAGAAAATAATCCATGAGGGTTTTATTTTTAGGTACCAATAATTATTCTGTCCTTCTTGAGATGCTAGAGTATGTGAATAAAATTGGCTATGAGGCCGTAGTTGTAGACTTTGACAATGGCCTTGTTGAAAACTTTTTTCTAGATAAAATCAAAAAGGCTTCAGCAGAGTATCATTTTGTAGAAGGCTGCTATAATTTTGAGGCAATGTCTAACCAGATAGATGGTCTTCATGAAAGATATAAGTTCACACACGGCATTACAAGCCTTACGTTTGTGATCGAGTTTTTCTCTAAAAAATGTCATGAGCTTGGCATAAGGTTTACTAAGCCTGATGTCATATCTGCCGCCAAGGATAAGCACTATATCAGTAAACTATGCAGAGAGCATGACTTGCCCTATGCAAAATCCAAGGTAATCGATCTAAATGATCCAGATGTATCCGGTTTGGAATTTCCCCTTATTATTAAGCCCAATTCAGGGGCAGCTAGTATTGACGTCGTAAGAGTTGAAAACATTGATGAGATCAACGCCTTTGCTCATGAGAAGCTTGAAAAAGCCTTAGAACTTAAATCGCAAGAGTTTATAGCAGAGGAATACCTTAGCGGCAGTCTAGTATCTCTTGAGGCAGGGATCTCCAATGGAAGATTAGAAGTTTTTGATATTTGTCAGCGAACAAGATCTAGTTTTAACGAGATTATAGAGCTTGGGGGCATTATGCCTCCTGCCATTGGCGATGACTTTAAAGATCATTTAAAGAAGAATCTTGAAAAAATTTCAAAGCTGATTGGTCTTGATAACTCGTTTTGCCACGCAGAATTTATTTTGCACAAGGGTAGGGGCTATCTTATCGACCTAAATCCAAGGCTTGGCGGCGGCAACATCCACAGGCTATATGAAAACGTGTCTGGCAGGAGCCTTATTCCTGAGGTGGTTAACTGTTATCTTGGTAGAGAGCTTGGCGAAGCGCCAAAGCTAAAAGATAAGGTCTCTATGAACGTGTTTCTGGCTGCGAAAGAAAAGATCAAAAATACTAATATTGACCTAAAACAGATTGTATCAGGACTTGATCACTCTACCGATACCAAAGTGACCTTCTACAAGGAAGCAAAAGATATTAAGGTTATCTCGTCAAATTGTGATTATTTTGGCGAAATCATGACCGTCAAAGGCTCTCTATCTGAGGCCTATGAGGAGACTGAAAGGGTTATGAGTCAGCTCGAGAAAATCCTGGGGGGAGCTCTAGCTAAAAGATCAAAAGAAGATGTTGATAGAATATTGGTTAGAAGCCCTTTAAGTCATATCTCGATTTAGCAGCTCGTCCTTACTTTACTGGTTTTATAGGTAATTACCCTCATAATCACTAAAAGTCCACCTATTCGGAGCAGCTTTTATCAACGCTTGATTTGATAAAAGCTCGCTCTTAGCGTTTGCATGGGTGCGAGCTTCGCACGGCTAGTATTTTATGCCTTATGGTAACGATCTTTGAGCTCTTTCTTACCAAAAATACAAGTGATTTTGGCACGCCTCTCTAAAAAACTTAGTTTTAAAGGGAGGTTTCGGAGAGCTTTTGGACAGCGGTTTAACATTAGACAGCCTTTGCTTAATACAAACGTTAAAACACCCAATAAAAACAGCTAATTAAACTGGTTTTTGATGACCTCTTATATGGCAAATAACTTGCAAACCAAAGGGTAGAATCAAAAATCAATTCTTAACTCGCAAACTGGAGATCTTAGATGATGAAGTTTAAAAGAATCACATGCGACAAAGTCATTCACGAATTTGCTGAAAAAGCAGCAGCCATTGTTGGCTTCAAGCTTCCCGAAGGATACCTTGCAAGCGCTGAAACATGGGGAGTTTATGTGAGAGGCGAGCTAGTAGGTGGATACTCACTCGTCTACGATACCAAAATGCGATGTTTAAACTTTTTCAGCGAAACTGAAAGATCATCTCTTGATCTAATTGGAGATGTTAAGGACTCCAAAATAGTTGAAGTCACCGGTGTCTGGCTTGACGGATCGATTCGCACAAGTAAAAAGCACTCAACGATTATGTGGTCCCATATGGCTAGAAGGCTAGTGGCAGCCAGAAAATCGCATGTTATATTTGGGTTTAATACTAAAGAAGAAAAATTGGCAAACCTTTACTCACAGTGCAATCCAGCCACTTTGTATAGAGGTGACTCTACAAATCTGCAAAATCAATCTGGCACACACGGCTCTCTATGTATCCAGGCAGTCGAAATAAAACCTGCTGTTTATGCTATTCTTAAAGGTATAGTTAGACGATCCAGCCTTGGAGCAGCGCTTGGAGTTAGAGGACTACTATACTCAAATAAAAAAGCTATCTAGCCAAGCAAAAGGCAACGATAGAATAAACCGAGAGATAAAAAGATTTCTTTACGTGGCGTCCAGGTCAAAGGCGTTTCGATTTGGACTTGCCATAAGCCTTATTGCTTTTTGCTTTGTAAATTATGCAAAGTTTCAGTATAGCGTTATTGTTTACTCGGCTCCTCTTACGCTTCTTTTATTTTGGCCATTTTTTTCCAAAAGATACGACGTGGAAAGAGTTATTAGTTACCTTGCGCTTTCTGTGAATGGAAGTTTTTGCATAGGCTATCTTTATGCATACGTGAACGGTAAAGATCCAAACAACTTTCTTCCCTATTTGCTGATGTTTGCCACAATGTTTTCTTTTTCAAGCCAAGTGAAATATTCGATTTATAGAGCTGCATCGATTTATTGCGTGTGTCTTGCAACCACTTTTCTTGCTCACGAGGGCGAGGAGTTTACAAAAAATGTAATCTATATTTCAAATTCTTTTGTGATAAATCTACTTGCGAGCTTTGGTATCACCAAAGGGTTTATCCTAGTAGCGACCTCGATTGTGATCATTTCCGATCAGAAATTTAAGTTTCAAAAGCAAAGTAGGCACTTTTCTTCTCAAATTGATAAGGCATTTTACCCTCATCAGCTAAAAATGATCGATGTTTTCGAAGAGCTGGTCTCGACTATGCCCACGCAACCTGGGCATGGAATGATTCTAGAAATGGATGTAATAAAGTCTGGAGAGCTTGAAAAAGAAACCTGGGAATTGATCAGGCGTGAAATGTTTCAAGAGTGCTACAAAGAGCTAGATTCAAAGTATGATCTAAAAAATGTTCTTAACCACGGCATGCCCTCTAGTCTTGGTCACTTGCATGAGGAAATGGGCGATGCACTTAGAATTACTATAGGGTATCCTTTTCCAGTTCCAGAGGGTTATACGCTTCTTTCTTCAGCGATGCATCTTCAAGAAAAGCTATCTGAGATCATGGTAGGTCGCTTAAAAAAAGCCTTTCCAAATAATATCTGCGCAATAGCATCGGTGATAACAGATGCAAAAGATATGAGGGGAAGCTGGAGCTCTCACAGCGTTAGAAAATATGATTTTGACTATAAGAGCATTGCTAGAAATGCAAATCTTGCAAAACTTCGAAGGCACATAGTCGCCTCCAAGGCTAAGCTAAATGAGTCAAGTAGTATCGTTATCATCGAAGGCGGAATCGATATCTCAGAGCTTAAAAATAGCGGAGACTATATCAAGATCGATCTTGGAAAAGACAGTAAAGTGCGTACTGCCGAAGATATAGAGTTTGTCCACGTTTACCAAAGTGAATTTAACCATCTAGAAATCATTTCCTAGTATCAGTCTTTTTTACCTTTAGTCTATCTAGCTAGCCTTGTTTTTATAAAAACTATGGGCATAAACCTCATTATGCGGGTCCTAGGCTTTAGACTAGGACCCGTCTTAATCTAAATCAATCTTACTGAACTTAATCTAGAGCGAGTTTAATTTGCAGTTACTTAAGTTGCTTCTGGTAGCTCGTCGTATTGGGTAGGCTCTTTGTAGCCTTCTATTGTAATTGGAGGAGAAAACCTTGGAAGATCAGGTTTGTTGGTTCGGCTAGCCCTCTTATAGCCATTTTTCTCGAGCTCTTCAGTAACTTTCCTACACGAACCATCATATGATGATCTCTTGCTTTTAGCTCCGGCGCTCATTTTGAAAACAGTAGTAGATAAACTATAATAGCTGTTGTTGTTCTCTATCACAGCTTTTAGAGCATAGTCTTTGTCCCACCAAAGCTTATCTGCATCTTCAAGTACCTTAACATAGGGGCTACCTTTGCAACCTGGATCCAAATAATACAGATCAAAACTTCTTACAGCTAGTCCGGTGTAGCTTCCATCTTTTTTAAGAGTAATTGGTTGACCTGGAAAATCATGTAAATTTACATAGATGTCATCTTCTAAACCTTCTGGCCAAAAGGCTGTTCCAATTTCAATACCATTTGCATAGACTTTTCGTTTGTTTGGCCTTTTTTCAACACCAATTTCTTCGCTCAAAGAAAAGCTTTCCCCTATTCCTGAAATAATAAGTTTGTTTTTCTCAATACCTGTAATGCTAGGATCATTTTTGTATGTTCTGTAGGCAGCAACAGTGCCTTTATATGAGGTGCTACAAGAATGCGAAAGCTCAAACGAGCCAGCCTGAAAATGTAGCCTCACAATTTCTTTTTCATTATAGAAAAACAGAGCTCCATCTTTTGACACAACCCTAACCTTAGGTTCGATATTTGGATTCTTGTAAGGTTTGCCTATAGGTCTTTCAGTCTCAAGTCCGAATATGGGAATAAATGGAGAACCAGAACAGTCTTCGCTATCAAAATAACTCCATCCTGGCGAGCGAACATTTCCTTCTGCGTCAACCATTACTAATGCCCCGGTGGGAGTTCTGATCTCGTAGCGACCTGGGGAATCGGAGGCAATCTCCATTTCGACGCCATTGACAAAAGCTTTTTGATATTTGCTATGAGCCGTAGCAAAAAGACTTGAGAAGAGACCAATTGAAGCAATCAATATTTTCATCTTTTTCTCCAAATTATTTTTCGAAGATAGTCCTTTTTGATCGCTTTCTTGTTGCCCGTCACGACAATCATTGACCCACCCTAACCGGAATCCGAGGACCACCCTTACCGGTTTTGTTTGACCCACCC
>JABSRP010000104.1 GCA_013215145.1 Pseudobacteriovorax sp. | reverse complement strand
CGGTTAAATGCCATGAGGTAATCACCGCAAGGTGATTGCCGACTGGAAGCCTCCTCCTTTAGGTGGAGGTACTTGACCAGACCTATGGCTGGACCGGACAAATTATGTCAGATGGTCTGCCTGCACCAACCGATCATGATGGAATGGCCGTCGTAGCTCGGCAGGGAGACCGCATCTGCTTGGTGCGTAATCACGAGCTAACAGCCGATGAAGGGCCGCGTTGTACCGTCCCAGGTGGAGAATACAATCCCAATGAGTGGGGGGGAACCACAAACCTTATCTTTAATCTGAAGACTCAACGCTTTGAAAAGTCTTACGTATCGTTAGGGGGAACCATCCGTAATTGTGCAGGTGGCCCGACTCCTTGGAATAGTTGGATTTCTTGCGAAGAAACCTTTCACGAATGGAATGAGCGCGTTGACGGATTCCGTCATGGGTATATTTTTGAGGTCCCAGGTTTTGGTATTTCAACAGGGCAGCCCATTAGAGCAGCCGGTCGCTTCAGTCATGAGGCCGTCGCTGTCGATCCCTTGACAGCGATAGTATATGAGACCGAAGATACGAAGGAGGCTGGATTTTACAAATATGTCCAACCGGGAGCTGGCGTTGGGACGCGCCTAAAACCAAATCAATTGGCTGATGGTGGTGAGTTGTTTGCTATGGTGATCCGCGGCAGCTCTCGATTTGATTTGACTCAAAGCTTCCCTATGGGAACCACATTCGATGTTAGCTGGCAATTGGTCGAAGACCCTGAGGGAATTCAAGGGCACGCCTTTGATTCGGCTCCTGATGCTGCCGTTATATCTCGAGGGGAAGGTTGCTGGTATGATGCTGGAAAAATCTATTTTGTATCAACAGATGGCGGTGACGCAGGGCTAGGACAGGTGTGGGCCTACGATCCGGTCTCTGAGCAGTTGACATTGGTCTACGAATCTAACGATGCAAATGATGTTGACGGACCCGATAATATTGCGATTAGTTCACGAGGAGGAATCATACTCTGTGAAGACGGTGATTCCGATCCGAAGCGTTTAGTGGGACTTGATCAAGCTGGCTCAACCTTTGAGTTTGCCCGGAATAATATGTCTCTTAGCCGTAATGATTTGGCAGGAATTGATAGGATTTTTCCTGGTACTCAAGCCAACTTTTGGGATGAGCTGTCTTCCGACAATAAAGCAGACTCCTTTACTGATAAGGAATGGGCTGGAGCCACGTTCTATGGCGATTGGTTGTTTGTCAATATCCAGTCTCCAGGGGTTACCTTTGCGATCACAGGTCCCTGGAGTTCGGGTTTACTCTAGGATCGTTGGCGGTAGTAAAACGACTGCTTGCCACTCGTTTTACTACCCGTTTGACCAAGACCTATCCATGTGAATCATCATCTGGCGCTGAGGCGAATTTCTTCAAAATCCATCATCGACATTGTCATCTGACAGTTTTCTAGCTAACCTGGGTTCCGATTGAGGCACATGACAATCATTGCCTTTTCTAGACTGACGGGGAGGTCTGTTTTGGGTGCTCGGGATTACGATGTTGTTATTTTTGGTGCAACTGGGTTTGTCGGTAAACTCCTATGTGAGTATTTTAGAGATCATGTAAAAGATAGGGTGAGTTGGGCCATTGCAGGTCGCAGTCTTGATAAACTAAAGGCACTATCGGAAGCGCTGTCTCTGGATGCTGGGATTATTATCGCTGATTCCAGGGATGACACATCGTTACTTTCCATGGCTGCGAGAACCCGGGTGGTATTGACCACAGTTGGGCCTTATTTGCGATATGGCGAGCCCCTTGTGAAGGCATGTATCGAACAAGAAACTCATTACTGTGACCTCACTGGAGAAGTGCCTTTTATTTATAACATGATTGCCAAGTATCATCATAGCGCTGCTGAGCAGTCGGTAAAGATTGTGCATTGCTGTGGATTCGATTCGATACCATCGGACATTGGTGCCTTGGTTCTGCAAAACTACCTCAAATCTGAAACAGGTGACTATGCCGAGAAACTAGAGTATGTGCTAAGTAGTGCCTCTGGTTCCTTGTCTAGAGGGACACTTGAGAGTTTGATGGACGTTGTGTCACTAGCTGGTAAAGATCCAGACGTAAGGCGATATCTGCGTAATGCCAATTGTTTAACGGAGCTTGGCGAGATTAGGGGGCGTGATCAAATGTCGGTAAAGTTCCATAAGGGACTTGATCGTTGGACGGCTCCTTTTTTGATGGAGACGGTCAATACAAGAATCGTCAGGCGGAGCCATTTCTTGATGGGTTGTCCCTACTCTTCTGAATTTGAATATACGGAAACTGCGCAAATGCCTCGAGGGGCCAAGGGTTTTCTCGCTGGGCAAGGCCTTCGATTGTTCATGGGTACCTTAGTCGCTGCTTCCTTGTCAAAACCTTCACGCAAGGCTATTTCCCTTCTAATGCCCGATGTGGGCGAAGGTCCTTCACGTAAGTCTATCGAAAAAGGCTTTTTTCATGTGGAAATCTTAGCTTATCGGAAGAAAACCGATACCGATGCGATGGCAGCAGTGACCTTTAAAGGCTTTAAAGACCCAGGCTATGGAGCCACCGCGATTATGCAGGCGGAAGCTGCCATTGTCCTATCATCTAGTCATGAATCCCAGCGATATGGGGTGGGCACGCCAGCGGCTATGATTGGTACTGAGTTGGCAGATGCGTTGGTCGAACAAGGATTTGTTATAAAGCCCCGGATGATAAGGTAGGGTAGTTTGGCTGCTGCAAGAAAGTACTTTCAAGCCAATGGCGGTACCGCTATGGGTAAGATAAAGAACATCGTCGATTCTAGTTTCTATAGTGGGAGTGACCCTTCGATCGTTTCAGCAGCTGAGTAATACCCTAACAGCAAAGCAGAAGATAAACAACAGAGCTCGATGATCGTGCGAGTCACTCGTCTTGATGACGAGTTAACCCCCACGTATGATCTCTTTTACGGCTTGATCTCAAAGGGTAGTGGTATTTCAAGGTCTGGTGTCGTGAATCGAAGCGTTCCTTTAATGAGTGTGGGTCGACCCTGGACATCTCTTTCCAAAATCTCACCCACGACATCTGTTGCATTACCTACGGCTTGAGTAGGTCCCCATTTTGGAGAAAATCTAGATAGAGGTAAGGCAAATGGTCTCATGGTGAAGCGATCGCCATCAATTCGGAGCCAAAGTTTTTCCCGTTGCTGGGTGCCAGCATTGAGAGGAATCATGGTAAAGCCGAAGCCTGCGTCTTCAAGGGTAATATCGGATAACGTAAAGTTTGCGTCTTGAGTCACGGGGCCTACCTGAATCGCCATAGACATGGTCATTTCACTATAAAGCTCTTGCAAAGGGTTTTCAGCTACGGTGAAACGCTTGAATTTACTGGCAGGTAGAATCCCCCCGTTTTCAAATCGAAGGCCTTTTTCCACCATAAAGACGTAGGACGCCCCTAGCATTAGCTTTTGATTGGGGATGAAGGTAAGTCGTTTACCATTGATTGCCACCTGACCAGCGACATCATTGCCGTTGGAATCTCTTAGTTTAACGGACTGAGTTGCTAATTGTTGTTGGGTAGCACTGTCACCATCAATGGACTCAAAAAATTCGACATAGGGGCGGACCTCAGGGTAGACGGATTGATTCTCCATAATATCAGGAAACATTCGTCCCGGAGCCGCTCCTTTAGGTGTTAGCTCCTTTAAGAAACGCACAAGATCGGAGCTATCGTTATCAGAAAGCGATAGGTTAAATACGGTTTTGATCTCTTCC
The DNA here is from genome assembly GCA_013215145.1 of Pseudobacteriovorax sp. Classification (GTDB taxonomy): domain Bacteria; phylum Bdellovibrionota_B; class Oligoflexia; order Oligoflexales; family Oligoflexaceae; genus DT-89. The sequence continues at coordinate 4,528 of JABSRP010000104.1, read as the reverse complement.
ACTGCTTGCTCAAGTGATCGAGCGCGGCCGTCTACAAGATAGACACCGTGGCGGTAGATACCTAATAGACTAGGGACATCAGCAATCATCCCTGTTTTTCCCATGACCTGGCGCTGATTGGTATATAGGGGAGGAGTATGACAGCCCACACAACCAGCCCGCAAGAAAACTTGCTCACCGCGTTTCGCAGCTTCACTAAAGCTACCGTCTAGTCGGGTATGACTGTTGGCTCTTGGTGCACCAATGAGACTTTCTAAGAACGCTTCCATCCCGGCAGCTTCATCGGGAGAAAGAGGATTCACCACAATGGATGCTGGCGCAGCATAGGCATCCGTTGACGAGGTAGAAACATATCCTGTCCAGTGCTGAGGAGGAGTTGCCGCCATCAACTGAATGGGACGAACATTGGCCCAAACTCCAGCTCCAAATCGCCAGACCATTCCTTCATTTTGACCCTCTATATGACAACTGTCGCAAGCATGTTCCTTTGCATAAGCATTGCCTGGAGAATAGAAAATAGATTCGCCTAATGCGATGGGAGCTGGCCTAGGATCATCGGTCAAAGAAACGACTTGTAAGATATCGCCCTTGTTACTAAGTCTGTAGAGTTCGAGACTTTGGTAGCAATGGACAATGATCTCGCCATTGTCAAGAATATCAATATCTCGAGGACCTTTACCAACCGGGACACGAATTTTCTCCTCGAGGCTGAAAGCATCTAAGGCAATCACTGTATTAGAGGAAACAGAGGTCACCCAGATCAGTCCATCACGACTTGCAATTCCAGAGGGGCTCACAAAAAATCCCTTAGAGCTTGGCTGATTCGCGAGACTCATCCTACGACTCAAGACCCCAAAACTATCAAGGGTAGGATCGCCATTGATTTCGAGAATCTGATGGTTAAAGGGTATAATTCCGTCTTTAGGAGAGTAATCTGCTTGACTGATTTCCGGCTCTCCCAAGGTTCCCACAAGGTAAAGTTTTTTGGTCGTAGCATCAAAGTGAAGGCTACGATTGACGGCAAATAGTTGGCTGACTTTTTTCACAGTCGTATTTGATGTAGTATCGATGATCCAAAGATCGATATCGTCCTCAGGACCGTAGACCCCTCTGGCGTCTGCATTGCGATCTCCTGACCGGTAAGAGGCTACAAACAGATGAGCATCATCGTCACTGAGCTCAATAGCCCTAGGGTCAAAACCAACAGATATATAGGACTCGACGGTTCGATTGGCCACATTCACTTTAGCAACTTGTCTTGTGTTGGGTAACGAAACGTAGGCAAATCGTCCGTCTTTAGTCAGAGCTATTTCCGTCGGTTCGTCACCGACCCAAAGAGCGTCTTCCTGGACAAAATCTTTCGTCCTAATAAATCCTAAACTGTCGCTACCACGCATTGCCACTAATGCTACATCTAATCCCTGCTGCCAAGCGACGGCCCCAGGCCAAGAGCCCACAGGTATCTCACCCGCTTTTATCCAGTTATTTTGTGCTGATTTGACCAACCGTGTGATTGTGTAGGACTGCCCGTTGGCTGACCAAATCTCACCATTCACCATCGCAATGCCTTGGTAGGGAGGCAGGTAATGATTTTGAAAGCGATCTGAAGCTGTCTTTTGGACGACCTGTAATGTCACCGTTTGATTTTGATCCAAGTTATTGCGAAAAACGTAGGTTCCAGGAATATCCGGTGTAAATCGTGGTTGGGGAGCGCCATTCATATAGACTTTATTGGTACTACCGCCTGGCACCTGGCTCAGGCTCCATGCCAGTGTTCCTGAACAGGAATTGTCAAATTTAACCTGTTTTGGCAGATAAAATGTTTCACCAAGATTAAAAGATTCTTTGTTTTGTAAAGGCAGTTCGGCTTCCATACAATCCGAAGCGAACAGCTGACTCTGGACAGCAATCGTAGAGATGACTGCTCCAATCAGGAAGCGCTTTCTACGTTCTAGAGTTCTAAAGAATTCAGTTACCATACAAATTCCCCCCACAGTTTTGCTCATAGTTGATGCCTTATTCCTTCATGCGGATGCACTTCTGACATCATAAAAATAGTCAGATTTGTTGGTTTGGCTTTTGGTTGGATACCAAGTTGTCGTTGATCCTGCAATTTATTTAAACTGGTCTTGCTAATTGTTGATTTCATAAGATGTCCTTCGAATTCCCCATCTACTAAAGGCATATTAATTCCTTCAATAAGTGACTGAAGAGATTAACTATGTCAGAAACAAAATATAATCATTGTCATTCCCATCGCTTCGTAAAAAATGGAAATTATCGTCGCAAATCCGATAATCGAAAATTTCAGAGGTTTCAGTGCAGAAACTGCAAACGAAATTTTTCGGAACAGACATTTAAGCCTGATTACAGATTGAAGCAACGCGATCTTAATCTTCTTATTTTTCGGCTCCTGGCAGGTGGTATGGCCCAAAGAGAGATTGCACGGACTGTAGGTATCTGTCGAAATTCGGTTGCCTCCAGAGTTATTAGGTATGGAAAATATGCTAAGGCCAAACTGAAACTCTATAGAGAACAAATGCCAAAATCTGACCTTGTGCTCTTCGATGAAATGGAGACCTTTGAGCATACCAAGTGTAAACCACTAACTATGCCAATCGCTGTGGAAGAGAAAACACGAAAGATCCTTAGCTTTTCTGTAGGGACTATTGCTGCAAAAGGTCATTTAGCTAAAATCTCCAGAAAAAAATATGGTCCAAGACCATGCCAAAGAAAAGAACTCTTGAAAAAACTAATCAGTGAATTGCGGCTTTGCTGCACGACGAATCCGACTATTAAAACAGATCGATCTCATCACTATCCTAAACTTATCGCAAAAGGCTGGAAGGGAAAAGCTGTCCATAAAGTTTCAAAAGGACGCCGAGCTGCGGTAACAGGGCAGGGAGAAATGAAAAAGGGAGGCTATGATGATTTGTTCTTTCTCAATCACACCTACGCCATGATCAGAGATAAAGTAAAGTGTCTGACCCGTAAGACATGGTGCACTGTCAAAAAGATCAAAATGTTTGAGTATTTAGTCTACATATATGTGCATTTTCACAATCAGCGGGTTGAAGGAAAAGATCGACCAACCCTAATTTATCAGCAATTGTTATGACCAGTTACTTACCATAACCAGTTGTTTACCCCACAAAAAAAAGTAACTTCGAACAAATGTTGTGAGAAGAATCGCGAATGTTACCATAACTGTCTACGACCAAGCCATCGACTAAGGTTTTTGCGCAGTAAATATGATTAATTAACCATTATTATTATTGAAATAGTGGAATATATCTTGCTTCATATACAGTAACTAATACGCTCCCACTGTAACTAGCTGAAATTGTTTTTATTAGGAGAAAAGTATGAATGGATTTATACGAATAGCATGTTCTCTGGTTATGTTGAACGCATGTGTCACAAAAAACCCTAATGAAATCAGCTACCACTACGAAGGCCCGCTTAATATTACGGCAAAGCCGATTGATCAAAAGTTTGACGAGGACTACACAGCCTGTAAAAACGCTGTGATGCGTGAAGCTGCTGCAAAACAAGATGTTGTTTTTAAAAATGCTAAGTTTGACAAGTGTATGTCTAAAAAAGACTGGAACATAGAATACGCCGGTTTATAGACGCAATCTCTTCGTTGCTTCGTCAGAAAACATTCCTCACTTACCTCATGTAAGCTGCGGATGTTTTCATCCTCGCGCCTTGATCTTGCGTCTATAAACGATCCTGTGAATTTTTTTGCTTCTTCAGCAAACGATCCTCACTTACCTTATGTAAGCTGCGGTCGTTTTCTTCCTTGCGCCTTGATCTCTCACCTTTAAACAGCTTTTTTAGCTAAGTTAATTGGTGAGGAAACAGTCCTCGCTCACTTGATTGGATTTTTTGAAGGGTAAAGACGAATAAACCTTATCTATTCATACCTATTTGATTTAAGTTTAATTAGGTATAAGTCTAATTTTTCTGTTAGATTTTTTCCTTTTTTTTCGTTTACCAAATACCATAACTTCGCCTATCTATGATCAATCCGATAAGGATGTTGAGTCATTGCCTGATTATGGAGATCCTTATCGGTACTTATATGTGGAGTTTTTTGTTCGTTTGTATCCTCATGTTTGGGGAGGGATCTCTGTTGGCTGTTACTGTTGATGATGTCAAAGAGATTATTCAAAAACATCAGTATCAAAAAATGAGAGATTTGATAAATCGTAGCGAGTCTCATCAGACCAACAAAGAGTTCAAGGATCTCCTCGATTACGGAAACATATGGCTGCAGATCAAACTGCTGAGATCCTCGGAGGCTATTCAAAAGACGCTTCCAGAAATTCAAAAAATCGCATCACAATATGACGATTCTTTTTGGTCGAGTCGCATGACCATCATCAGATCTCGAAAACTTACCCTCGCAAAAGCCTATGGGAAAGCCATAGATCTTATCGAGGACTTTGTGTCTTGCCCCGCTTTGCAAGCGCACACTTAGCGGCTCTCAAATATTAGCTTCCAGTCATCAGTAATTGTTCAT
>JABSRP010000103.1 GCA_013215145.1 Pseudobacteriovorax sp. | reverse complement strand
ATGCCAATAAGGTTATATGATCAAGTTGATAGCGAAATTTCGTTTGATTTTAGCTAATTGCTACTGATTCACTGCACTGTAAACCTCTCGTGTTTTATCCGGATATTACGCCCAAAAATCATTAAAAATGTTTTTTCGCACACCCGAAGCCTGGCGGGAAAAATAAGAAATTCGCCTCATATTTTGAGCACGAACAATCAGGTTTTGGCGAGTTTTCTGGGCTGCGCAGCAGTGAATCAGTCGCTTTTAGACGATAATAAACAAAGTTTCGTTTGATCTAAGCTTATATCTACTGGTTTGCTGCGCCGCTATCTTTGTAGGTCATATCAGGAGAGAGAGCATCGGAATGATTCGCGGAGCAACAATGTCCCGACCGTAACGCAGGATTTCTCGATCCTCAATATCTTTCAGTTTTGCGGCATCTGTAGTTAAATCATATATATATGATGATTTGGGTGCCGGGAACTCAGATTCAAACGGGCCCCAAATCCGTGAGACCAGATCATCGACTCGAGTTGGGCAATTCGTTTCGTAGATATCACAGTCAGTTCCTGGAAGATTTTCAGAGAAGAAGGCTTGTGTGCTGGCATTGTGAATATTAACGTAGCTGCTTTGCTTTGAATCGTGTTGAGAGTCACCATCTGTATCAAATGTGAATCCTCCTGAGGTGATTCCAGCAATACACTCGACTCCATTTTGAGAAATGAGCAGGGGACCACCTGAGTCACCACTGCCGGACGCTACATTTGTCCCGTCGCCTGCAACGTTATTTGAATTACCATTGAAGGTAATCAAGTCTCCAACTCCTGCAATAGTGTTGGAGCCGGTTCGTTTATTAAAGGTACCCGAGCCATTGCAGTCATCACCTGTAGCATTGTAATCGTTGCAACCGAAACCAACAATCGTGAAAGCATCACCTTCGAGTGCTTCGCTGTCACAGAGTGGAGTGCCACTTGTCGGGCTAGGTGCTGCAGAAAAAAGGATACCTGCGTCGTTCCCGTTGACGCCGTTGTTATCAAAATCGCTCCATTCTGGGTTGGGTAGCAAAGTCCCGTTCTGGAAAGCTTCAGATTCAAATCGAAATGCTGTGGACTGAAAAATATCCACGGAACCATCGTCATTAATATCTGAATTGTCGCCATCAATACAGTGAGCGGCCGTGATAATTGTCGTGGGATTGACCAGTGTACCCGTACAAATTGTTGATAGATTGATTGAAGGGTTCGTTCCGTCTTGGAAGGTGCTCCTAAGGCTGACAACATTCGAGTACTGGGAAAGATTAATGCTCGAACCATTTGTCACCTTGATGGATGAGTTATCATTCGGTTCTTGGATTCCACATCCAACTCCAAAAACAAAAAGTGAACAGAATAGAAGCTGATTAGACATTTTTGAATCTCCGGTTTTCGTTTTTCTTTTCCGCTATTTTCATAGCAAAAGGTTTAACGCTTCATCTGAATATAAAAAACATTTTCAACGGCATAATTCCCTCTACCAGCACAGGTCCCATCTCCATAAATCGAAATCTTCTTTGCTCCCATAAAGGCAGCTAATGCTGTCGAATAAATTGATTTACCTGAATCTGTACTAATATCGACGGTCAAAGCCCTGCGAGACAAACCCCCGTTTCCAGCGCAGCCTGCTTTTTTATCCAGGAATTCATTAAATACAACGAAACATGAATTTGTATTATAGCAGTAGAGCTCATCAATCACCCTGTCGCGCGCGTTTCCCTTAGTTACATCCTGCCCATAAGTGAATGAACTCAAGGATAGTAGTCCCAAAATTGACAGTTTGAGGATAGTTTTCATTTTTTTTCCTGTTTTTAAATTCATTTTGTTAACAGAAACAAGAGAATGAAGTTTGAAATTTATTGCCAGATTTCTTCAGGGAAATGAAATTTCATCAGTAACATATTTGATTTACAGGAATAAAATTTATAAATTAGATGCTCATACCCTGATTCCAGAATGATTTGATACCTAGCTGCGCTGAGAAACCCATCTAATAAAAACTACTTGGCAAGCGTAAAATGAATAGGCTAGATTACAGTGCCTTACAGAGATGCTTGCCTGTAGATAACTCGCCAAAAACCTAGGTTACTTACATAATATTGGATATTTATAGGACACAAAAACAACTTATCGAGAAGGTCCCTATAATTGGCCGCCTTAGTCAGAAGTTGTCTGACGACTCTGTACCACGTAGCAGGTGATGGGAAGAGGTCTCCCCTTAGCTTTGCGAAGATTGCCGGAGAGGAAATTCTGAAGTGTGCGAACCTCTTTGATGAGACGTATTCTTTGATCTTTACTAACGCAGTGGTGGTAAGGTCCAAGGGGTGTTTTCTTGGGCAAAGGTCAGCTTCGGGGATTTTGCATTTTTGAATGCTTCTGAGACAGTGATTGTAGCGTGCTAGACTCAGACTAACGGTATCGAGGCAGGATGAGTTGGCATCCATTTCTTCCTCAAAAAATGAGGGTCATTAGTAGGTCAGAGAAGTCATTTGGTCAAATTTGATGAGGAAAGTTCGTGTGATTTTGGTTAATGGCCACTGATTCGAAGCGTTGGTTTCTTTAATGTCATTGACCGTGTGTTTCTTCCGGAATTTTTAAAAACCAAAAATCTTACTTCTTTTGAAAAAGATTCGAGATTGATAAAAAAAAGCGAGGATATCCTCGCTTTGTAGCTTTGCAAGGACTCAGAAGATTTCTGGTCCAATCGTGACGACTCTTAAAGATGAATGAAAATCACTGTAAAAAACCTAGGCATAGCCTAACGATCCTTCAACTCTTCTGCGACGGAGTCAGCACCCAATTTGATAAGAAACTCAAGGTGAGTTGATGGCAAAAATGCCATCATTTCGGCGTGCAGACGATCCTTGTCAGCATTGGACAACTGGGTCTTTTTCCCTAGAAGACGATCTACCGTGACGCGATACTTGCGGATATAGCTAGCTTGCCAATCTAGCATTTCGAGAGAACCGGGACCACCGTGACCCGGGAAAACCATGGTAGCATCACGGAGATCTTTCTTGAGGCGTTTGATAACCGCGAGCCACTTTTTGCTATGCCCGTCTGCAAGGTAGGCATGAATCCGGTTTTTAACAATATCGCCAATAAATCCATAGGTCTTGTTTTTGTAGGTCATCTTCCAGTACGAGTCGGCGTCAGATTCTGCTGGCCCCAGATCAAAGACTTGGAATGTAAGGTCACCAAATTTCACCTTATATTTACTATCTACAACCCGGTTGGGAAATGTACGCTTTTTGGGCCATTCATCGCCAAAGACTGGCCCCCACTGCTTGTATTTTGCTGCATCATTTTTTACGATTACGTCATTAACGGACTTGGTCGCAATAATGGGTACATCAAGGCCTTTCGTCAACGTGGTTAAACCGTTGTAGTGGTCGGGATGTCCGTGAGTTAGCAAAACTGCTAAAAGTGGTTTTTTCAAGGCATCTAGTTTCGATCGCAACCCTTTTGCTCCTGTTTCAAGGAGCGCTGAATCGATAGCAATGACACCTTTATCTGTTTCAATAAGATATCCGTTTTCATATATACTGGCTTCTGAGTTGCTCTATATATGAACTTTGAAAGGAACCTGGGCCTGACTTGCCTGGAACGGAAGTATTGTACCTAAAACGAAGGTTAAGACTTTTAGACTAAGTAATTTCATAAACTTTCTCCCCAGTTGGGTTTCTGATTAAAAAAAACATATGTTGATGAATACTTTCCCGAGTCAATTGATAATTCTATATAGCAATCCTCCTTAATCTAAAAGGTTTCCAGCGAGCTTATGACTAACGTGCTACCAAGGAAATTTTAATCCATCCCTAAAGAATCCTTCCTTGGAGGGGGGCGTCAGACTTCGTTTTTGTGGCCCAAATATTCGAGAGACCATCTCGGTTACCGAGCCCATACCTGAGTTAACGTTGACGATACGAGGATTTTTGCTGGTAGCAAGAAGATCAGCGAAGCTTTGCATCAAGCCTAAAGGACCCAGAGCATTAGTTTCTATAGTTTTGAATATTTTTTGTTTTGGTAAGTCTGAAAAAGAAAAATCGTTTTCAATAATGATACCTGCGTTGTTAATAAAGCAGTCAATCTTCCCAAATTTCTGCTGAACATGATTCCTGGCGTTTTCGATATCCTCTTCATTGGAGACGTCTAGTTGTAAAATATGCGGTTCGAGGCCATCGGATCTCAATGCTTCCCTGGAATCCTGCAAATCAAGTTTGTTTCTTCCGGTCATAATTACTTTGAATCCCTGCTTGAGAAGTTCCTTCTCTGTACCTAGGCCTAATCCCCTGGTGGCTCCGGTAATAAAGACAATTTCAGAATCCATATTTTTATTCCTGATGTTTTTTATGGTGTACGTGCAGGAGGAAGCCTCACTGCTTGTTAATGACTTTATCGACATTTCCGAATTCTTGTGAATAGGTATCAATTAAATTGACTATTTAATTTATTAAAATATTTAGGTCTGGCACTGAACACCTAATACCCATAAATTCCAGGATTACCGTCTTCTAATCCACTGTTTAAAACATTGAAATCAATAAATTAAATATCGATTTTTCGTTAGTTACTGATCTTTGGTCCACTGCTTCGTGTCAGGACAGAGTAGTTTTTTTAGGACGAGCATTCGCTCATCGAATGTAAGAAGTGGCAAAGATTTATCAATGTTAGTGAGTAATTTGCACTTTGGAATTGGTGTCGATCGAAGAAGTATAGTCAATTGATGGATATCTTTATTCTAGGCTATATGGATTTAGCGGCTTGCATTTTACCCTTGTAGCGACAGATGCCTTAATAACGTCGCAGCAATGAATCAGTAGCTTTTATATCTGCGGGTGAGTCGATCGAATTTATAATTTCTTAAAGCGTCAACAGATAAGCGTTATAGGAGGCAAAGATATTTTTTAAATCTTGCTAGGATAGCATACAATAAAGCCCGATAGGTAGACTCGTCAAATAGTGAAGGGCCGGTTAGGTTTAGTTGGTATTTGGCGCTTACCTCTTGAGATTTTGCGCTAATGAAAGGACTGCTATATGACCCCAGAAGAAACCAAAAAAGAAAACAAAGACCAAGAGCACTGGGACCAACACTGCTTTACATTTTCCCGGAAAGACAGCCTGAGCACAGGAACAGGCACAGGGAAACTTGAGTATGAAAGCAAAATTGCGCAAATTCTCCTAGATGCCCCAAACGGAAAAGAAAAAAACATAGCCAAAGTTAGTTACCATGCTTACACCTCCTCAGGAGACGATCGGCCGCTATTTTTTTGTTTTAATGGCGGACCAGGTGCTGCATCGGTATGGCTTCACGTTGGGGCCTTTGGACCTAAAATCGTTAACAATTTAGATGTTGAAAACTACCACCATGGACAGGCTATTATCAATAACGAGAACTCTCTATTGCCCTACGGCGATCTAGTATTCGTTGATCCTGTCGGTACGGGCTTCTCTGAGGTAAAATCTGAGGAGGAGCAAAAGAAATTCATGAATGAGGGGGATGACGCTACTTCCCTGGCTGAATTTATTTATCGGTACCTCGACCAGGAACGCTGCTGGGGTCGCCCCGTTTTTCTAGTGGGAGAAAGCTACGGTGGGTTTCGAATTTCCCTTCTTGCTAAAACTCTCATCGATCGTTACAGCATCTATCCTAAGGGCCTGCTATTTGTGGCTCCGTTTCTTTCCGGGGTTTCCATCGAAGAAAAGCCAAGCAACATAATTGCTCAGGGTAACTTCGCGGTGTCTTATGCAATTTCGGCTTGGTATCACGGCAAGTCAAGTATCAAAGCCAAGTCCATCAAAGACACTTTTCAGCAAGCGAAGGATTTTATCAGAACCGAATGGCTACCTGCACTGTTAGAAAAACCAATTTCTGAAATTGATGAAATATTGCTGAAGGCCTACGGTGCACTCATTGGGGTATTACCCGAGGTTCTGCGCGAAAACCAGGGGATGTTTCATGTACTGGACTTTTCCAAGGAGTTGTTCCCCGGCGAGGCCCAATACCCAGGGAGATTGGACAGTCGCTTTCTTTCTGAGCATCCGCTCTCATACGCTCCAAGTTACGTAGACCCTGCGCTTAGTGCCATAGGCCGATCCATAACCTACAAATACCTGGAGTACCTGAGCCGAGACTTTTCCTTCCAGTCTAAAATCCGATTCGAAGGATTATCAAGTAGCGTGATGGAGCTTTGGACCTTTAAGGACCCGTTTTACGAATCTGCCCTGACATCATTGGGAGCAGCTATGAAACAAAACCCAACAATGAAGAGCTACTTTATTGGGGGACACTACGATCTAGCCGTCACAGCTTCTGGCATTGAATACGACATAAATCGCCTCCCCATTAGTAGCGGGTTGCGTAAGAACATCAAACTCGACTTGTTTGAAGCAGGTCACATGATGTACGTGAAACAAGATATTTTAGCTAAAATAGTCGAGAGGGTTTCGCAGTGGTTCACACTGAAAAAATCATTGGTTTAGCGCACGGCAAGACTCATTGATCATAAGGAGCGGCCTTGTTAAGCCACTAAGTGGTAAGATATTTGTCAGTGAATTCGGCGTTATCTATTGATAAATGCCGTCGTGATCAGATTTTTCTTCGGATTCCTCGGTGCCTCTGATCTCATTGTACCTTTCCTCATAGCCTAGCTTTTGGAGAATAGCGTACGAAGTTTCGTTTGATTTTGGTTTACTTCAGCTGATTTGCTGTACTGCATAAATACTCTCAAGTAAATTCGAAGATAACTACTAGTATTTTTGCTCATAGAGGATTGGTTCTGATCTTCCTAACTAACCAACTATCATTGGGGTTATTTACTTTTATTTGATTTTTCTCAAATCTCCCCGATACCTTTACAGAATACGGGTTAAACTCATAAGTTCGAGGAGGAGTAACATGAGACTCACAGCTGGCCTTCTTCTATTTTCCGTAGTGATCATAATGTGTATTATGCTTACTGGCGGACAAGTTATGTTTTGGGACTTGTTTACCCTAATATCAATTTCGACCTCTTTAGCTGTTTACTATTTGATAGCAAAACCATTTTCTAAATATAGTGAGTTAAGTGATGCTCTCACTCTCTCGACCACGAGCGATTTAAGGGTTCTAAATAGACGACGGATTTTTTTTAAAGGATTGATGATTTACGCGACATTTAGTGGAATTATGCATTCGGTTCTTGCTGCGGTTATTTTGACCGCTAATGGTTACGGACCTTATCCGATTGGACCTGGAATTTCTGTTGCTATTCTCTCAACCTTTTATGGTTTAGTTTTATCTTCCGTTTTCTATTGTTACTATCAAAACTGCTTAACTCAACTAAACGATTTAGAAGAGTATGCGACTGAGCATTCGGAAAGGCATGATCTTGCAGCCTAGCCTGAGTTGGGCGGTTGAAAAATGGTACATCGCATTTATTCCACGTAAAGCCGCCTGAAATGTCGGTTAAGTAAAGAACTCGACCCCAAATATCGAAAAAAATGAGAAATAGAAACACATGTATAGTAATCAACGGAAAATACATTCTTTCTTTATGTGAATCGTATCGAGTGTAAATGTAACTGTGGTATTGGTGACGTTGAAAAATCCAGATCCGGAAGCACTCTTGGTGTATGTCCAAGTTCCTCTCAGTTCTTCTAGCTCTCCTGAAGTCCGAGCCATCGTTCCGCTTTCAAGTCTATTATCGTCAAGAAGAGAAAGAGTGCGGCCTTGATCTTTAAATACGAAGCTAAAAATATCGCCAGCAAACAACTCTGCTTCGCATTCAATGTTGTAGCCTTTAAATCTGCAGATTCTAGAGTCTTGATCACGTTTTTTGATCGTAATGTGATCGTCTCCCACTTCGTAGGGGGAAACGACCTCAACCTCTAAAACAATAAGGTCTGTTTATAGTGTCCCCAATTTGAAGCAAACCAAATTTACTGCTAAATAACGGAGGTAACCATGGCAGTGAACGAGGTTTTAAATATGTCAGATGTAAAAAGATGGACTGGTAAGAAGAAAGCGGAAGCAGTTCTCGAAATCATTAAAGGACGTTGCACAATAGTTGATTTCTGCCGTGCCAATGACCTTAGCCAATCTGACGTCGAGAAATGGATGGATGATTTCGTCAAAGGTGGAACAGATAGCTTAAAGACTAACCCAAAGGCGTCTCGGGCCGAGCATAGAAAGCAGGTCAACGAACTCCAACAGGTGATTGGCGAGCAAGCTCTTCAGATTAGGGTGTTAAAAAAAAGTATCGAGTTAGAGGAACTGGAGGACAGCGAGTACTGAAGATTCATTCGGAGCTTCAGCAGGAAGGTTTAAA
>JABSRP010000102.1 GCA_013215145.1 Pseudobacteriovorax sp. | reverse complement strand
TCGTTTGCTCATTGAGGTTTCCTCCTATGTATACCATTTTAACAGACGGAGGTTCCTTTTTTAAGGGGGCAGGACAGAATCATGTGAGCCCGCTCAAGAAGGTAAACCATTACCTGATTGGGTCACACAAACTTATGATGGGATTCCTATTCCCAACGACGATGAAGCACACTCAAAGCATGCCTGTATCTGTACCGGTAAAACCGGTGGCGCTGTTGTCGATGCTGCACGTTATAAAGTCCACAAATGGACTGGTGGCGGAGAGTGGGATCCAAGTAACGGTGATATTGGTTGGGATGACGAAACTATTCTTGGTGTAGTTTATGGAAATCCCGCAGGAGTTAACGCTGCTCAACGAGCACATACAGTTGTTGACGATGTTTGGGGCGGTGGCCCTAGAAACATCGGTAATGAATTTAAAACTCAACTCGAAGAAGTTACGTTTTATCTAAGTTCCGAACTATACGGCAGTCATTATTTCGTCGATCTATGCTACAGAGCACCACAGATTCCTTTTTATGAAGCCGAAATCTTGACAAGTTGGTCTTCAAGCAGTTGGGTTCAGGTAAGCGATGGCTTACATACTAATCGAAGTTACCTAGATATGGCAAAACCAGACTCACAGGCAGAAATCGCGTGTGACTATCAGGATGCTGGTGTCGGAGCACCAGATGAGTCAGATTTCGACAACAATTTGGTTAGAATTAAAGATGAAGGCGAAAGGATTCCAGGCGCCAAGAAATGGGTTGGTCATCTTAAGCCAAGCGCCGGATCAGGTAAGTATAAGAGCTCTGGTAATTACTCTAAAGTCACAACAGCTCAAAAGAATATGTGGAAGGGCTGGCAAATGTCTAGGGACAAAAAAGAAGCTCCTCGATACTGCAAAGCTCGCTACTACTTCAAAGAGAAGGAAAACGACGATAAGCTAAAGAGAGAAAGAGCATGGCAATTACATGATGCCCGATTCGTCCTTAAGTGGAAGGTAGAAGAAGATACGCAATAAAAATCATAACCAAAAATAGATTACTGACCCACAAATGATTCATTTGTGGGTTACTTACCTATCTAGCTACTTGAGTGAATGCCTTATGAAACATATTGTTGGTTTCCTATTGATGTCCATCTTGGTAACGAATTCCGCCCAAGCTATTCGTGTGAGTACTCCTAAGGAAGGTATCACTATTTTTGCATCCAGTCGGCAGAAGCAAGTAAAATACCCTAGCAAAAATACGGTAACCGTTGGAGATATAAAGGCACAGGAACTTCGAAAAGTCTTTATGGTTTCCATGGGACCACAGTACACTGATCTTTTATACCAGTCGGGATCATCATTTACGGGCTATATTTTCGACGATGGCTGCCGCTTAAAAAATGCACCGAAATCATTTGATTGGTCTTATGAAAAAGCACTGAAAACGTATCAAGAGCAAACTGATCTGACACAAAAATGTGTTTATATGAAAGTGACTGACAGTTCAAGTCGCGGCTTGCGCTTCCCGCGAAGGCAAGTTAATTGCAATATTAAGCGTCTGGGCAGCAATAGTGCAGAGCTTCAAGGCGGATTCTGCTTCTTAAACATGAATTTAGACAGCTATTTCACCCTATCCTATCATATTAGGACAGAGTGCGCTGACCCTCAGTATGTCAATTGGAATCGCATTCCTTACTCAGAAATCATCAATTTTTCAGGTTTCTATCTAGCCGGTAATGCCTCTGGTACAAGTCTTGATTTGACCCCCATCGATAGCGTCGACCTAAGGACAATATATGAACCAACAGAAGGACCGCTTACCTTGTCTGCTGATCTAGGATCATTTATACCAAGATTTCCTGTCACAAATCATGTTGATGCTGCTATAGGCAAACCTCATATCATATCGGGTCCAGATGATGGTACGGTAGGTTCCACAGTTGAAATTCCGATTCTATTTAATAATAGCTGCGAAAAAGTCTGCAAAAGTGGACTTTGTATTAGTCCTTGTGACTTTCGCAGCCCCATTGGAGCCCAACTCACCTTGTATGAGGTATTACCAAATGGACAACGACAGTTTTTAGATCTTTGGTATGCTGCTGGCGTTGCTCCAGGTAAGTGGCAAGGATTTATACCAACGTCACGGGTATTACCGTATCCATTTCTCAGACCGGGGGGACGCTTTCAGGTAGACATTAGTCTTGACTACGTAACCATGTTTTATAACTTAGCTGTCGAGGGATTCGAGCAGTTTTTACTCGATGTGTCGCATTTTTCCTCACTGAGACCTTCAAGCGTAACTAGTCCGCTACCGGTATTTGACCCACTGAACGGTATTGAGGGATCAGGCTCTCGTTTACCAGTAATCCAACCTCTACCTGACTTATCAAACGGCCGCCTAAATATTGGGACAGGGCTTACCAAACCACTGATAACATTTAATCAGATGATTAAGTTTCCCGAGTGGCCGCCATTCATTGAAGAGGTTTGTGATCATGATCATGGTAATTGCCGCACCGTTTTAGATGGCAAAGCCAAACTCAATTTCACCCTCGATTTTGGTGTTGTGGAAAAAACAGAGTGGGAAAAAATGACTTTGACAAATACTAAGGTCATCCGCGAGTCCAACGTTTGGGGAAACCAGACCACGGATGACTCAAAACTACCTGAAGTCGTCTGCGAATAGGGAGTCTATATTGAATTCTGGAAATCTATTCATCAAATTGATTTTTCTATACCTTTTACTTAGTCCAAGTATTTGCCTAGGTAATGGTGTTTTATCCCTTGATATATCCAAGAGCGACTCTGTTAAATCCCTCGCAAAGCTCTCTAAATTGGACACCTCATCCCTTAAGTCAAGCGAGATGTCCGAAATGTGTGCGAGTCTACAGTCCAACTGGGACGAGTATCTGAGTCTGTTTAAAAATAATAAGGATCTCAGGTCATTTGCTTTTATCAGTACCAGAAACCTATTGAGAATCCTGGGACGTAACTGTGATATGGCACTAAAAGATCTACATCAATACTTTTTAGATATTTTCAAACTGAATCGAAGGCTAGCCACTCAACTTTCAGAATGGCAGCAAATCGTCAATATTCTCCCTTCCAAACTTATTGACGGAGAACACAAGTCCATCAGGCCAAGTAGAATCCTAGAAACGGCAACCATCGAATTTGGTCGTCAAATTTTTCATAAACATTGCCCCATTGCCAAGGTTTTTCCTGAGAAAGATCATTGTTTTCCATTTTGGTTGATGGAAATCCAACATAAAAAGTCCTCAAATTACCAGGAAAACCTCTCAGACCGTCGGACGGCTTTTCAGATTCTTAAGACTCACAGCCAAATCATCACACATTGGCCTATACTATTTGAAACGAATGCTAGGGATTTTCCAAGTTTGTTTATCGAATTCGAGGATCCTCAACTATACTCTATTCTATCCAGCGAAAGCTCGGTAATCAGTAAGACCAGCTATTCAGAGATGGCAAAAAGCATCTCCTGCAAAAAACTCCAAGAATTCTTTAAGACCTTTAGTCCCACACTAGGCAAAAATACTGATGCAAGGCTTCTCATATCTTATCTCATCATAGCTCGCCATTCATGCCAGGGAGAACTCATAAAAAAGACTGACGGCTTGGACTCAAGGACTACCCGACGAATTTTCTATAAAAACAGTTCTGGAGCCATTCAAACGGAACTCACAACTCCAGTTACACCGCAATGGATATACCGAAGAGGTTGCACTAGCTCGTCAACTCGGCATAAATTTTCGCCACAAACAAAAAGAGCTAGACAATTGGATCGATATAGGGGAGCCGGAAAATCTGAAAGCTGCCTTAATTGATTCTGTCATATTAGCCCAAATCCGGCGACACTATGATCGCTTACTGATCTCAAATAACCGCGATATCGAGAATAGGCAGGATGAAGCCGCACATATAGAAGCGTTAGTAAAACGTTTCCGAGGGGGAGATCTCGATCGGCGCACAATGCTACAGTATCTTGAATTCTATGACAGCGCTAGTCTAACCGTAAGATCCTACACCGATCTGACGAAACTGGCTGAGGCAATACGAAAGCATAGTACGGGTCTCGGTATGGATGTTCCCACGTTTTCCGGACTGGCTCATGACATTCATAATAATGTTCAAATTGGTCATCCAGGTCAAATCAGAGAGTTCTTAAGTAAGCTGGATGAGTCTTCCGCCAACGACTACCGCGCATCTTTTGAGAGATTAATCGGCTCCATCAACCAGTATTTTGCTCTTACTGATAAACCAACAGAACGACTAAGATGGGTACAACATCATAAGCTTTCTAAAGATTTACATCATGTGATTCATGCACCCGCAAATTTGGAGTCTCAGGATGCGAATAGCTTTTACAAAGATGTCGCAGACGCTTTTCCAACAGATCCTCTTATTGACGATTTTAGGGTCTTGTTAGCGGCATCTTTGAATTTAGACAGCGATGCGCTAAAGATCTTTTCACAGCTATCTCATATTGAGAGAGACGAGCATTTCGCGAAATTCTACTGGTATTTCTTTCTCTTAAGTAAGCGGGAAATCGAAAACAAATCATATCTGTCTCGATATATCGAAGCACAGCGTATTCTTTTAGATATTGTCGACTCAAACACTGGTTCTCAAGTTTTAGGACACTGACGCCAGTTTTTTCATTCATAAAGGAGATTATATGAAAGTTTTTCTTTCCCTGTGTCTGGCCTCTATTGTAAGTACTCTAAGTATGGCTCAATCAACCATTACATCACACTTACACGACGGACGTTGTGTCAGTGACTATTGTGTTGTATTTTCTATCAATATCCATATGGATAGTTATCTTGAATCTCCTCTTACCGTGAAACGCTCACATATCGTCTATGCCAACTCGTATGCAAACGAGTATAACTCCGTTGTCTCACGAGCAGGCGATACCTGCTCTAAGGATGTCACGGTTCCCCGCGATACCTTCAATGCCATCCAAACGATTATGCGATCAATATCTGGCGCTGACGGTAATCCTGCACCGGTATTGACTCCCACTCAACAAGCCTTAATTCTCTTCTACACGACAATTATGCAACAAACACTTGGCTTTGAATGTGATCAACGAGATTTAGACCCTACGATACTAGATCCTGACGAGCCAACAGAAGGCGGTGGAAATGATAATACTAGCCCCATTATTCACCCATCTAACTAAAAAGGACCTTTAAAATGCGACAATCAACATTGCTTAAAACTATATCCACCGCATGTCTGACCATATTTACTGTGAGTTGTGGCAACGATTATCAAACACAAAGCTCGCTTAAAGGCTTAGCATCCGAAGATGCTGCCGTGGCAGCTATTGCAAATCAATATAGAAGTCAGAAAAAACTTAGCCATGCGAGTCAGTTGAAACCTGGCAAAACATGGTCATGTATTCTGTTTAACGCCATTGAGAACGTCTCTGTGAATACCGTTTATACACGTAAGTTCACCTCAATCGCTGGCATTCTGACAGTAGAGAATACATTCAAACGAGATAGAGGACGACGCGACGTTATAACTACTGGCGCTATTGTGAAAGAGGGTCATCGATATATCGGTAGCCAACAAGGTGAAACCGATCTTTGGGTCGTACCCTACGATCCTATTGAGTTTGATATCAGGATTTCTGCCAGCGGTGATCTGATCGACGAGTGGGTCATCGATCCAGATGCCTTTATTTTTGACGTGAAGAATGGCCTAAGTAATGCTGCACTTAGGGCCGACACTTGGATGGAGTCCTCACGCACGCAATCAGGAAAAGTTGTTTTGGGTTACTCTGTCTGCGAACAGCAAGACTGATATCAGCTCTGATTAATGACTCGTCGATATAAATCGACGGGCCATTTAAGTTGCTTGCACTTAATGTGGTTTAAGGTCTCTACACAAATCTTTGTTTCGCTTTCTTTAAATGGTCCATAAACAGAGTTCAGATCCATACAGACATTCAAATCTAAGTCTTTTTTGGATCCCGCTGGGCATTCATCTTGAGAGTATAAATCCCAATAGACGGTTTCCACCCATTCTGATTGGCTACAAACTTTCACAGCATCATAGCTAATAGCGCATAACTGTTTCATGTAGTCTGTAATGGGTCCCAAAATAATCCCTTTGTCCTGATTCCTACAGATCTTACTGCCCTCGACATCTTCAAAGACACTCTCTTTAGGGCAAGAGTATGACTCTAAATGATCATCGCTACTAGCGCCATCATTATAGTCAAGATCGCCAAATACATCCCGTAGATCTCGTGCCTCGAGCTCTTGCAACGAGACGTCCTTATACCAAAGGAAATCTGGGAAATTACGACTAATGAATTTACCACCAAGGATAAATCCATTTTCATCAGTATCTAGATAGTATTGATAGCTGGCTTTGCCTTCCTTATAGGAAAGATCCTGATCAAGATCGATCCTCTCAGCAAAAACAAGATCTGTTGAGATCTTCAAACGATTGACAGGCTTGTCGCCATACTCATTTAGCCTAACTTTATTTTTAGATATCACTCTGCTATGGAACTTATGCAATGGTTTATTCCAAATTTCGATGCCACCATCGCGCTCCATAATGAGACCTTTCCGGTCACGACCCAAGCGATTGGCAAGGACAACATGAAACGTACCTGCATTGATATCACGACAGGCTTCTGTACCAACAGATTCTTGATAGCAACGCCTACCGAATGTGGTTACTGGTGCCGTTGATATCTCACCGGCATAGTAGCTCAATATGGCTTTGATATCATGGCTATACAATGTGATATCACCATAGGTTTCTAGGGTGATGGTTTTGGTCCTAGGCACTTTGAAGGACAGGGAGGCAGCTGACCAACCGTGACAAAGACCAAACCAGTTTTGAGCATTGGCTTGATTGCGTCGGCTCTCATCTCTACTCACAGAAAAGGTGCTATCTGAGCGAATCAAGTCTAGTTTTTCGGCAGGGGATAGAGTATCTCGTTGATTTTTAGGCATCCGCTTTAGCTCAGAATCTGTCAAGAAGCGATAGTCCCAGACTTTGGACTCCAACTGCCAACGATAGGCAATGCCACCATCATATTCTTTCCAGCTCCAACCACTCCACGGCTTTCTTGGAGTTTGACCCGATAGCGGTAACTGATCAAACCTTAGTTCCATGCCAGGAACTATCGTAGGATCATTGTATTTATCCCAGGGTTTGGCTTCCAAAGAAATAGAAAGAAAGAAAACAATCCCGGTCGGTAGAATCCCAAGTTTTTTCATTTTAGTCCTATCGATTTAATTCTGAACATGGCTCGTGAATGGTCTAATTTGCTTGATAATCAGTCTTGTTCGTTGATTCTCCACTAGGGTCTTAAATTCAACATCGTAGCGAAGAATGGGATATAACGAGGAGTCTTTATAGTCTTTTTGGAATTTGGACTTAAGAGACACAACCAAATCAAGTAGTTTCATTTGACTTTCTTTTTGGAATTGGAACTCAGACCCCAATGTTGGATTGTGCGGCAACATCCATCCTTGTTTTCCTTTGGTGGCGGTAAATTCCAGCATTTGACCGCCATCAGTATTTGGATTGGTCACTAATTGATCCTGACGATTCACTGTAATAAGATAGTTTGGATCGAGTTCCGAACCAGTGATAAGAACCCCGCTGTTTGCTTCATGTTTAAAGTTACGATGAATCAATATTGCCATCCCAACATCTTCATGGTTAATACCCTGAATACTACGCTCCTGAAATGCCCGGTAGGACCAAAGACTAGCCCATACCTTTGTCATAGCCTTCAAGAGACGTTTCCTATTTTTTTTATCGCTACCAGGCTTCAAACAGACTGTCTTACTCTTATATAGACCAGCTCCAGTAAAACCTAGTAAATCTTCGGTATTAGTCGAACTACGGAGGCGAAAACAGGGTCGATGGACACTCCAGTTTTCTATTATCCCATGGTTTTGTGTTTTATTGGCAAGCTTCCAAAGCTGACGCTCCAAATCTTTAAGCCAGTCAGAATTAAGAAGAACAGAGTCCTTCGCCATCTTTTTTACCTGCTTTCTGAGATCTTTTAAGTCCTCCCATAACTCAGTACTTCCTAAAGCAGCGGGATCTTCAAGCAGTGATCGTATGCGATTATGAACCCCTGATTCGACAACACGATGGGAATAGTAACTGAAAGGGATCGCAATAGCCGGCGGGGTATGGTCTTTCAATAATGGCAAATGAAGCAGCCTTGCATAGTTACTGGCTTTCGCGCCGACAACTTGAGGGAGAGCTTTAGTATCATGAGCTTCGGTTAAATCTAAAACAGAGTCAACACTCTTGTTGATAGCCAGTATATCAAGCTTCGTGTACCCGAAAGAATCAGGTAATGATACCTTTTCCGACGGGCTAATATCGATGTCACCTTGCGTC
>JABSRP010000101.1 GCA_013215145.1 Pseudobacteriovorax sp. | reverse complement strand
GGTTATTCTCCCAAATCTATAAGATCCTTCCTTACACTCTAACATATGCTGAGTGCGCTTTCAGGGGAAGCAATACAAGATAGCTTTAATGATTATAAATCTGAGGACGAATGGATTAAGGCTTATCCTGATAATCCTTTTATGGCACGGGGGATGCCAGGCGCTAAGGTTAAAAAGATTTGTGATAACTGCGGCCATGAAAACTAAAAAGTAGTTTTCATAAAACAGTTTTTCCTAGAAAAAAATCATATAGATAGACCTTCTAGGAAAAAACTAGCTAGAGGTCTTCTGCTATAAAAAAAGTTGTCTTTTTCACTTTTTTAAAAAGAGTGCGGCAAGACAAATGAAAGATTGCAGGAGACAACTTCAAAACTTTTTAAGAGAAGATTTAGAATGGACCTAAATCTCTATCTTCTCCCTGTTAGATCCCATTATAAAATTAATGCTATTAGAGCAACTTAAAAGACTATTTATCTTTACTCGTATCGTTATTCGTGGCAGCTCCAAAAAAAAGGCTGCATACCCCCAGTGAGCACGGACCATCGTCACATATCCAGATTTCCAAGGTGACGCCAAGTCTTAGCAAGCCGTCAGGAATTAGAGTCTTTTTTGATCAATTACTCTCGGTGCTAAAAGAGGATCTAACATAAGATGTTGCCACAACTAAAAGGGAAAATCCTAGAGAAGAAGTATAGGTAGCTATCATAGTTTCTTTAGCACCGAAAATATCCGCGCTATAGCCAACAAGTACCATACTTAATGGAGAAAGAGCAGTCAAAATAACACCCAAAAGAGCCATAACTCGCCCTAAATATTGCTCATCTGTACTTTCAACGACTTTTGTTTGCACAATGATGCTTACTGAAGACATGAAAAGTCCATTTACAAAGAATTGTACGAAGGAAATCATTGCAAGCTCATGGCTAAGAAATAGAAGCCAGTGCAGATTATGAACGAGAAAGCTCACACAAAAAATTAGATAATACTTTGATGGAGGTATCTTCGCGGTAGCCAGCGCCCCAACAAGGTAGCCGAAACCACCAATGCTTAGAAAGTAGCCATAATACTCAAGTCCATAGTGTTCAATGCCCTTGCAATAGGGAAGCAGCCCGACAAAACCTCCAATCGCAAACACATTGCTTAGTCCGAGAACTGTTAGAAGACGAAATAGATCGCGCTTCTCTCTCAAATAGAGGATCCCTTCTTTGAACTTGGTGGTGAATCGAAGCGGGGCTCTGCTATCAGTATTTTCTTTGATTTTGATAAATGCTTCACTGATTCCTGATAGCACAAAGCTTACTCCGTCGAATATAAACAGAGGCAAGGGGCCAAAAAAAGCCAGTAGCAGGCCCGAAGCAGCTTTCATCCCTATTTCTACTATCTGATTGCTAGTAGTGAACAGTGAGTAGGTTTTCACAAGTTCACCCTCATTTGTAACTTTTGGAATGACGGTTTGTGACGCCGTATCGAAAAACGCGTCTAGAAAACTATTAGTGACAGCCACGGCCCACACAACCCAAAGGGCAAGATCAAAAAAGTAAGCGGACACCGCCATTACAATAAGATTTAGGCCGCGCACCACATCGCAAATAACTAGAATTGGCACCTTTGGGAAATGATCAACGATGGGTCCTGCAATCATTCCTCCTATTGCACGTGGAAGATGAGAAAAAGCCATAGTGAGCGACATCAAATATATGGAGTCGTATCGCTGAAGAACATAGACAGAGAAAGCAATAGCATTGAGCTCGTTTCCGATTGCAGAAACAATCGTTCCAAACCAAAGAAGCCAAAGATTACGAGAGAATTTTGGAAACATTTTAACTCACAAATTTTTTAATATTCTATCACCTTCTGTCTGTGGCATACACCACGCTATTCAAATCTAGCTGAAGAACGATTTTCATAACAGATATGAATACCTGATCATAAGAAGAATAATGGCAACCTTTACTTTCCCTGATGCAATGGACTTTTACAGATTTTGGAGTGTCTTAATCAATCCTATGATTTATGAATAAAGGCGAGCGAAAAAAAATGTAAAATATAGTTCACGGGGTCCTGCCTAACAATAGGCCGAAGGACCTCTATTGTTCTTTGAAGACTTCAGAAGCCCTGGACGCACTAGTTTGATCTGATAACCATGACTTATAGGCGAAAGCTTCTTATAAGCCAAAGAGTTAAACGCTGCTAACTAACTAATATTATTACGTTAAAAACACCGCAAAAACTTACGGATGGTAACCACAAACAGACTCCCTTCCTTGTAACGGTTCACTGTCACTATATTACCGTTCACAGGGTAAACACTCGGCTTCTTTTCAATTGTCCCGATAGTGTATTTGCTGAAGAAATAGACTGAATAGGGATTAAAAATGAAACTCGTTTCTCTACTAACCATCTGTCGCGTACTTACGTATTCAATCGTTATCATGTGCTTGCCGATGAGTTCCTGCGAATCGACAGAGGGCAAGGATTTCAACTCAATTGTCACACCTCTTCAACAAATTGAAGAAATGCCATCAAAAACATGGAGACATTCAACACCTGAAGCGCAAGGGATTGATTCAAATCAACTAGCAGAAATGATCACATATGTGAAAAAGCAGGATAAAGGTTTGGAAAGTATAACTATTATCCGTAATTGATTCCTAATCTCCGATGCCTACTTTAATCCTCTCTATAAGCCGAACAGGAAACATGCAATTTATTCCTGCACAAAGAGCATTATTGCAACCTTGATAGGGATTGCCCTTGATCAAAAGTTGATCGAGAGTGTTGATCAGCCTGTTTCATCATTTTTCAAAAAAGAATCCATCCAAAGGTTAAACGATCGAAAGAAATCACTCACTCTAAAACACCTTCTTACCATGACTAGCGGGATGAGAACCAGAGATAGTTAGGTCTACCGTTGGGAGGGGATTACCGGCCTAGCGCAGCAAGAAGATTGGGCTCTCCAGATACTTGATTTGCCGATGGACGAAGATCCGGGCAAAAGCTATGAGTATAGCAACCTAAGTTCCTTTTTATTGGGAGCTATTCTTCAAAGAGTTACTAAAAACGGACTCCTTGAGTTTGCAAAAACAAATTTGTTTGATCCACTTGGGATCACGGACTATCGTTGGGAAAAGAATCCGCAAGGTATTCCAAAGGGACACGAAGGCTTATGGCTTAAACCCCACGATATGGCAAAGATTGGTTTGCTCTATCTCAATCAGGGAAGGTGGGGTAATCAGCAAATTGTTGGAGCACCCTACATTAAAGATGCAACCACTCCCTATTCTTCGCCAAACGATTGGAAGAATATCCGAAACAAAGACGGAGGGATTCGCTTCCTAAAATCAATATAGTTGTGGTCACTCAATCGACAATACAGCAGCTTTGATGGCTACGGATATCAATGGTGGATTGACAAGCAGTTAGGGATGTATGCGGCTCGGGGCACAGGAGGGCAATCTATTGTTGTTCTTCCAGATGAAGGTGTAGTCATCGCCTTTACAGGGCGTATAAGCAAAAAGAATTCCGGATTCATTCATCACCTTATTAAGGAATACATTCACCCGGCAATAAATCCAATTCCATTACCAGAAAACAATTTTGGAAAAGATCGCTTAGCAAGGTTATCACTCCTCGATTCAAATTCGATATCAGCGAAACAAAAGCCCAAAAATTTACTGCCAAAAAAAGCTGCTGAGGTGTCTGGAAAGCTCTACAAACATAAGACTTCCTACCTTGGAAAAAAGGGTTATAGCCAGCTCTTATTTAAGAATAACTCTTCAGTTGCCATAGTTAAGGGGCAGCCGGCTCTGAAAGACGTAGAATATAAGCTGGTCGTTGGCCTCGCCGGGGAATATATAATTAACGATGTTCAGGGCGAAAAGATTGCGTGTAAGGGAAGGTGGGTCAATGCTTTCGTTTTTGAACTAAGTTACGAGATTATCGGCGCAGCTGCTCAAGGTAAGATCTCTTACAAGTTTAATGACAATAAGGTCGAGCTAAAAAGGATGGATACAGTTTAGGGAACAGTCACTCTAGAAGGCGAAACTGTTTATCAAAACAAAGAAAAAGAGAGCGTCGTCGGCAAAAATTGACCATAAGAAAAATTGCTAGTGATCTCGATAAGCTACCTAAGCAATAGGAACGATTAAATGAGTAAATTCTTGGCAATCCTTTTCACCTTACTGGCGAGTACAGCGGTGGAATCATCTGTATATATTGACTTAAATAAGTACAGAGAAGGCACGCCTATCATGACTGGGATACTTTATTACCAAGGAAGTGAATCCATTGAAGTGGTTTCCAGTACAGAATTCCAGTCTAATTTCACTAGTAAGAGCCCAACCACTATCCATACCTTTGATGTTAGGGAATACTGGTCAAAACTATCTATTCGAAATTCATCGGAACATCTAAGAACAGTCCATTTGGCGTTTCTTCCCCGTAATGCAGAGATCTACCAAGGCGATTCCCTAGTCAAAAAACTTCATCCAAAAATGAAGCTAAAGGAGCTCTATGTCACACTCAATCTGACTGAAAATGAAGATTCAACTTTCTATGTCAAGGCCAATGGGATCCAACCCTTGTTTCGACCTATTTTATGGTTCACAAAGGAGAAAGTCGAAGATTTTTATATAGGTGCCAAGATATGGAATGGAATCTTTCTTACCGTTGCAGGGTTAAGTTTTCTTGTCAATTTTATGATTTTGCTAGCCTTTAGGCAAAAGTCTTATTTCTTCTATCTCATGTATTTAGTGAATTGGGGAATGGTACTAATCTGGGGCTTTTCTGACTTTCATTTCCCTTTTCGGGAATATGCCGGACCTTCACTCAATTTCGGTTTGATGTTCTTTCTTCTTCTGTTTTCTATAGAGTTTCTAGGCCTGAGACGTGAGCCATATTGGAATTGGTACAGGTTCTACCAAGGGCTTGTTGCTCTCTGCTTTTTGGGAATCATTATTGGGATGTTTTCTTCAGGTATCGCCATGCCTCTCAATATTCTTGTTGGTTGTATTCTGACGCCTTCATTGATCTATTGCGCTTTGAAGGTGAGTCGAGAAGACCTTAATAAGAAACGCTATCATGCCTATTTCTATATCGCCGCGTTTGCCCCCTTCTTTTTATCAGCTGTGTTCACAGGTTTATATAATTTAGGGATTTTGGAGAGAGATTACAGTCCTATCAAATTCTATCTCGCAGGAGCATTGGAAAACATTTTCATGATGATTGCAATAGGATATAAAGTGTTTGATACGGAGCGAGATAGATTGAAGAAGTATGAGAAGATTTCTGAGCTAGAGAAGATTCACACCGATATGAGAATACAAACTCTTAATCGACAGATGCAGCCTCATTTTTTGTTTAATTGTCTCAACTCGATCTCAAACCAGGTTTTCAAATCGCCTGAGGGTGCAGTTTCATCAATTCATCGACTCTCAGATCTTTATCGGCAGATACTGAGTGGTTCAGAAAAATATACTTGGTCTCTAAAAGACGAATTGTCAGTTGTGGAAGATCACCTAACATTGCAAAAGAGTCGCTATGGGTATCGACTCAAGGTTAGGTATGACATCGCGGTGGAAGACCTCACCCAGATTTATTGCCCAACAATGATCATACAAACCCTGGCTGAAAACTCTATTAAACACTGCATCGACAAGAACATAAATGGCGGTTCTGTCGAGGTTGGTATCCATAAGAAAGGTAACGGATATCAAGTGACTATTAAGGATGAGGGAGAGAGAAAACCAGATTCGCTAGATTTCACAGGTACCGGTCTAAAGAATACTAATGAAAGGTTACATAAGATATACGGTGAAGAAGCCTCATTGAGGGTTGAGCAATTCGAGCAGGGGACGATCGTAAAATTTTGGATTTCGGGGGAGCGTTATGACTTTAAAACTGCTTCTAGTTGATGATGAAGACGATGCCAGAGATATACTAAAGCAATATATCGCTGAAACGAGGGAAATCGTGGAAATCGTTGAAGCTCGAAATGGCATCGAAGCTATCAGCATCATTAAGGTATTTAAACCCCAAATCATTTTTCTAGATATTGAGATGCCAGAGGTATCTGGCTTTGATGTTCTATATCAATTTGAAGATCGTAGCTTTAAAGTTGTATTCCAAACGGCCTATAATGAATACGCCGTCAAGGCTTTTGAAGAGGACGCCATCGACTATATTCTAAAGCCATTTACGAAAGAAAGGTTCGACAAGGCTTTCTACAAAGCCATTGATTCCTTGAAGACAGAAAAAAAGAGTTCTGTTGCAACAAATCTCTCAGGTTGGGGATTTCATCTCGAGAAGATTTCAGTCAAGGTCGGCAATACCTTAAAGATCATTCCTGTTAGCGAAATCCTCTATTTCAAGGCTGAATTGCAGATGGTAAAGCTGTACACTAGCTCTTTGGACTATGCCTGCGAAATTCCATTGAGACTTCTAGAAGAACGTCTAGATCCGAAGATATTTACGAGAATACATCGAAACTGCTTAGTCAATATTCATGAAGTTAAATCACTGACGAGCGAAAAAGGCAGGACGACTCTGACCATGAGCAATGGCTGCAAAGTTGAAGTTTCTCGAGACAAGAGCAAGCTGCTGAAGGATTTATTTAAATTCTAAAAATAGGCGGACTCAAAAAATCACCAATTCTCACATTCCATGCCAAGTAACAATGCTATCGAGTATTCCACTGCTGTGAATCAGTGGCTTATAGAGGGTAGTGAACGAAGTTTCGTGGGGTTCCTGGTAATTTCAACTGATTTGCTGCAGGGGACGAAGACCTGATCAAAAAAGTTTTATGCTTGTTCAAGCTCGTGAAGGTCCGCCTGGTAAGAATATTGTTATTTATAACTATGAAAAATCAAGAGCTGCCAACGTTATTGCTCCTTACATTGCGGGGTTTAAGGGAGCAATGGTTTCGGATGGATTGTTAGTATATCAAAATCTAACTTCAAATAATGAGCACATAAACCATGGCGGATGTCTTGCTCCCGCTCGCCGAAAATTCGCTGAAGCGGTCAAAGGTAAAAGGAATCGGGCCAGTGTTGCAAAAAGTACACTTGAAATACTTAAAAAGATTTTTAAGATCGAAGCCGATATCAAAGGTCTATCCTTAGATCAAATACGAGGCATGCGAAAAAATAAATCAATCCCCTTGATGTTAGAATATAGAAAATTACTTGATGACAATTCTAGCCGCATACCAGCAAAATCACTTACTGGCAAAGCCATAGGCTATAGTTTGGGACAGTGGGAATACCTAACTCGTTTCTTGGATGACCCACGTCTGCCGGCCCATAATAACTATGTGGAACAACGAATTCGTAAGTTTGTCATTGGACGAAAGACCTGGCTGCGCTCAAAGTCCGGAAGGTGCTCACGCTAGTGCAACTCTGTACAGTGTCATCCATACGGCTCGTGATAATGGTCTAAATCCACATGACTATCTCTGCTATGTGTAAACGCCTGATCTAGACCACAAGAAGCTGATCAAAAATGCTTGCAACCGTACCAAATTTTATCCACCTAGAATCATTGAAGTAAAAATCCAAAGAACCTGCGGTCAAATTTCATCCCTTTAGTGATCTTTATTTTGTAAATTGAACATCCCGAAAATCGACAAGAACCGAAAATTCGAAGAAAAATAGTTAATTCTCACTGATCGAAAGCACGGCAAGAAGAATATATCCTACCAGCCACTACTTGGAATCAGAGCATCATCACCAAACAAGCCTTTGGCAGACAGATCGAACTATTATAAAGCTGAAAGATGGTACCAAAGTCTATATACAGTTCGTCGTCGATAACATGAGCATGTTGGTATTAGCTACTAAAACGGCTCTCGATTACGATGGCTCATGGACCAGGGATCTTTTGCTATTGACTGCGCAAAATGCCAAGAGTCTGGGATTAACCGAAAAAATAATTCTTATGTCTGACAAAGGATCCGAAAATATCAACGATCATGTCCGCTCGGTAAGCATTATCCTAAAAGATCACATCATCGCTCAGATCGGTATCAATTTCTCA
Source organism: Pseudobacteriovorax sp. (assembly GCA_013215145.1). Classification (GTDB taxonomy): domain Bacteria; phylum Bdellovibrionota_B; class Oligoflexia; order Oligoflexales; family Oligoflexaceae; genus DT-89. Next base: position 397 of record JABSRP010000101.1, on the reverse strand, counting down.
TACTCAATGGTGGAATCATTTTTTAGGAAACTAAACAATTGTTATCTCTACTTTGTAAATCTAGACTCACCTCAACAAGTCGAAAGACAGGTAGAGCTCTTTGTCAATCAGCGCAACAATATCATACCCCTGCAAGCTTTGAACGGGGCAACACCTTACGTGGTATTCACCGGGTCATGGAACGACCAACAGCAAATAGAGTTAAACAACAGAGACAAAGCCGCGATGAGACAGAGAATAAAGGAAAATCAGATGCTAAGGTGCAACATCTGCCCAAATTAGCAGCAACTCTATTCTAAAAAATTGGAGTTTTGACCGAGCTAGTGTATTGCCAACCCGGAAACCCAACTTCCCGCCAATCTCTTGACATAGATTAAGCCATCTTTGCAAGCTCAAT
>JABSRP010000100.1 GCA_013215145.1 Pseudobacteriovorax sp. | reverse complement strand
TTACTAAAAAGTCCCATATTACAAGGATCATCATAACCTAAACGACATTTTTTGATGGAAACTTCTGTTTACAATACAGGCTACATCGTTTAAGTGAAAACTTAGAGTTTTCCCTGGTTTTATGCTGCCTGTTCTTATGAAATGCGCAACATCTAGCATATACCTCTTCGCTTGGGATGCAATCTGATCGTAAGAACGACGGATATTCCAGGGCATTTCTTCGATTTTCTTGCTCCCTAACTGAGAAAAAATATCTAAACAATTGTATATTTCTCTTTTGGCTACCCTGTGAATCTCTGCAAAACACTTTTGTTTTGCGTCCTTTGTAGCGTTTTTTGCTAGAAAAAAGTAGCCCTTCGCTTTTGACTTTACTTCCTTTAGATTGACGAAGAAGTCCTTTCCAACAATACTTTTCGTCTTCCTTTTTACCCAATTGGTTACCTTTAGACAACGTTCCACCAACTGAGTCATTAGTTTGGCGTCGGAGGGGTATGTCATACCCGGTTCTTGTACCGTCGAATCCATATCTACATGCTGTGCCTGTGCAAATCCCATTTTTACAGCTATTTGAGCGTAGAGATTTGATACCCTCAAATGAGTTTCTGGGGATAAGCGATTTCGAAATTCCTCGATCTTCGTGCTGTGGGGGGCTGACCATTCCTTGAACAATCCTTCCCCGGCAAAAACGCGGAATGCAGCATTTTCTGATAGATCCTGGGCAATCTCGCGGTCTTTTTTGTTGAGCATTTTTTGCAATAAATAAGCACCTAAATGGGTCCTGATATATAGATTCCTGCCCAGCCACCAGTAGCCTTTGGTAGTTGTTTTCTTGAGATCGTCCAAAACAATTTCGGCCAACTTCTCCCATGGAATAGCAAGGGCTAGTTTTATAAGAGGGTGATTCTGCGAGACATGTATAGATACAGTTCTGCCTTTGACCTGTTGATCGCAACCGGATAGATTTAGCATTGGTTTTTAATCTCGGCATATTGTTTCTTCTTCTGCAATTCTGCAAAGATTTCACATGAATCTGCAGAAAAAATCCAGCCAAAACGTGCTAAAGCGAATATTTGGGGGATTGGCGATTACATTTCGCTACAGCGACTAAATAGTACCAGCCAAATAGGCGAAAGAATGTAACCATAAACACCAACCACTAAAAATGTTAAAACTACAAAAAATAAATTCCATTCTTCGACCATCAAAATCTCAATAAAATTAAACGTTTTATTCATTTTTTCTCCTTTAAATTTATTAATGAACGTTTTTAATTATCGGTTGATCAGCGATCTCAGCTATTTATCAGCATCCTACGTGCCAGGCATCAGTGAGACACTTCTTGCATATAGTTTAATACCCTAAAACTAGGGCAAGATAGGACGACATGATGTCAACAGAGAAAAAAACCAATCAATTAGTTGGAGTTACAACCCTACTCAGATATCTCATCAACACGATTTTTATAATTTCTAATTAAACTTGCAAGATAGCTATTATTAATTCCACATTTTAGTGCTGCTGACCTAACAGACTCACGATTAACCAAAACAAGATCGATAGCTTTTTGCTTAACTTCATTAGGAATATAAGGCTTGCGTCCTATCACTTTTCCTCTCTCTTTAGCTGCTTTCATACCGGCTTTCGTTCGTTCACTAATGAGGTTTCGCTCCATTTCAGAAACAGAAACCAAAATCTGAGTCACAAGCCTGCCTGTTGGTGTACTGTAATCTACTCCCTCTCGATCTGAGATCAGTATGATTCCCTTATCATTTAGCTGCTCAATTAAACTGAGTACTTCGGCAGTTTTTCGTCCTATTCTGTCCAAAGCTGCAACTATCAACATGTCGCCTCGATTAAGATTGTTTACCAAAGTTTCAAGTATTGGCCTTTTTTTGGCTCCCGACGCAATTTCCTCTACAACTTGTGCCGATGGGAATTTCTCTTTCAAGGACATAATTTGTGGATCAGTTGATTGCTCACCGGTACTGACCCGTGAGTAAATATATTGCTTAATATTTAGCCTCCAAGGTGTGTGATAATCCACCCTTTAGCATAAACTATGATGGCCACTTATGCAAAACGTACCTTTACCACGCATTTGCGTGGTAAAGGTATATTTATCACACATCAGCTCAAACATGAATTATCGTAATATACTGCATCTTGGGTTAAGGAAGGGTGAAACTAAGACCTGGGAGTTATTGAATTACACTAACGATGGAAGGGCTAATTTTTCTTAGCCCTACTTTGAAAGAAACTATAAGTTTTTCATTTGATCCAGCATTATCAATTTCAACAATTTCACCTTTGCCAAAATGTGAGTGCTCTACGATTTGTCCTTTTGATAAAGATGAAGAGTTAGCCAACTGTCTTTGCTTTTGCAGTGCAGGAGGCAATGATGATCTTCTTTTACTGTAAGTTTTTCTCGAATTTTTTGAGCATAGATCGCAGATACCACATTTCCTTTTTTGGTCAGATTTATCGTTAAAATAACTTATGAGATGAATCATTCTGCATGATCTTGAGTTTACAAAGGTAAGAACATCGTCAAGTTGATTAACTTTGTGTTGAACCTGAGCAAGGTATGATGATTCCCACCTTTTTCTTGTTTTAAATATTCTTGATTCATCTTCCACTCGAATACCACCGTGAATCATAATCTTCTCCAGGTATTCATTTGCGTTATCTCCCAAATAGCGAGTTTTTGTAGCAAGGTCTTCACTTGTGATGCCATTTTTAGGAATACAATCCAAAACAGATTTTAGATCTTCGACTGGGGGATAATTGTTCTTGAGGATATACTCGTGGATCTTTTTATCTCCATAGCTATGCATTAAATATGCCTTAGAAGGATTACCATCTCGCCCAGCCCGACCTATTTCCTGATAGTAGCCTTCTATAGAAGAGGGAAGTGAAGTATGTATAACAGTTCTAATATCAGCCTTGTCTATACCCATACCAAATGCAACAGTAGCAACAACAACGTCGAGTTTTGAAGATGTGAAAAGGTCTTGAATTTGACTGCGATCTTCAGGAGTAAACCCTGCATGGTATGCTGCCGCTTTGAATCTTGTTGAAATAAGTCTGGCTGTAGACTCAGCTTCCTTTCTTGTTGGTGTATAAATGATCGCTGGTAGTCGTCCAGAATCACTAAGCAGGTTTACGCATTGTGAGGGTCGATCTTTTTTTTGAATCTGCTCGATATTAATCGCTATATTTTCTCTACGAAAACCATGAATGTATTTATTATATTTTTTGAATCCCAGCTGCTTAACAATGTCTTCTTGAACATTTTTTGTTGCTGTTGCCGTGACAGCAATTTTTGGAACATCTTCAAATGAAGCCAATGTATTTTTTAGAAATCTATAAGCTGGGCGAAAGTCATGACCCCACTGGGAAATGCAGTGCGCTTCATCTATTGCGATTAAGGAAGCCTGCTTTTTTAGAATCAAGTTTAAGAACCCTGGTAAATTAAATCTCTCTGGAGCGATAAATAGAAAGTCTAAATTTCCTCGCAGGTATTCTCGGCAAACTGCTCTCGATTCATCTCTTAGCATCCCAGAATGGATTCTTTCTGCACTAAGCCCTTTGGATTTCAACTTTTGCACTTGGTCCTCAATCAAGGCAATTAAAGGGCTAATGACAAGCGCAGTGCCTTCCCTAACATATCCTGGAAGCTGGAAACATAATGACTTGCCGGCCCCTGTAGGCATCACTAGGAGAGCATTTTCACCTTTGATTACCGATTCGCATACCTCCCTTTGGTGGGGGCGAAAAGACGGTAAACCGAACCTTTTGTTAAGAGCCTCATCAACATTTGTGATTTTTTCGAGTGCTACAGGACTTTGATAAAACACCTCACTAGTCCGTAAGGCTTCAGCATGGGGCTGGACAATAGGGCTAGGAAGGGGTAGTTCATTGTTTGCATAACTTGAACTTGAACCTTTAATTTTGAAGACTTGTTGTTTAACGTATTCCTCTATTTCAGACATAAAATCAGTAAGATGAACAACTCCTTTTTCTATTTTTGATAAGCGAGCCTCCCACTCTCCAGTCATCTTTGGGCTTTTTATTTCATCTGATACTAAGTCTATCAATCGAATACCTTTGTCCGTTGCCCTCAGAGCCTTAGTCTCCTGAGCAACATAGCCTCTTTTCTTAAGGCTTTCGATGATACTGGCCCTTGTGGCAGGAGTCCCTAGTCCACGTCCCTTCATTGCATCCGACAGCTCTTTGTCATCGAGTGATTTTCCGGCTGTTTCCATACCAGTTAAAAGACTAGCGTCGGTCATTGGTGGAGGTGGTTTGGTTACTCCATTTTTTATTTCTGACTTTAAAGCTTTGACACTTAGGTTTTCTTTCAAACCATCTGGGAGAAAAACTTCTTTGGTTTTTGGAATTTTAGATTTTTCGTTTTTTGTGGCTTTAAGGTCAAAGATTTTCCATCCAAGCTGAACTGTCCTAACGCCCTTCGAAAGAAAATAATCTGATATTTTTTGAGCAGCATTCTCGACTACGGTAATGAGTCGGGTGTTGGCGGTAATATGGTCCTGTGACCAGGCTGCTAGTAATCTTCGGCAGATAAGGTCATAAATTTTTTGCTGCTCACTGCTCAAACCTTTTGGAGATATGTTGGTAGGTATAATTGCGTGATGATCGGATACCTTCGAGCCGTCAACAAAGCGTTTACCGAGAGGCTTGTTTTCATCACGGCCATGATCTTGGTCTATGATGTCTGAATATTTTTCTGTGATGGTATTCAGGATACCAGGGAGCTGCCTTGCTTCTTCGTTGCTCAAAAAGCGGCTGTCTGTCCGGGGGTAGCTAATACATTTTTTTCTTTCGTATAAAGATTGAGCAATATCAAGAGTCTTTTTTGAGGTAAATCCATACAGACGATTAGCATGCTTTTGAAGCTCTGTAAGATCATAAAATTGTAATGGTCGCCATGTAATATTTTTTTCTTTTATAGAATGAATCCGTGCTTTTCCAGATTTTATTCTTTTGGTGATTTCTTTTGCTAATTTTCCATCTGCTGGCAATCGCTTATAAGAAGACTCATGCTTTTCATTCTCTTTCTCATTCTGTCCTATTGGAATGGACTTTTTTAAAAATCTCTCTTTTACATACCAGGATTCATACTGACTCTTTAAAAGTGATTTTGTTTTGGCATCGCGTTCAGAATGAGAAAGGTTAGTGTCAAAGGTAGCTTTTACTTCTTTATACTCTTCCGGCTTAAAGTTTCTAATCTCTAACTCTCGTTTTACCAGCAAAGATAATGTAGGTGTTTGCACCCTCCCAATAGAAAATGTTTCACCATATTTGATAGAAAATAGTCGAGACATATTCATACCTACAAGCCAGTCAGCTTGAGATCTTCCTTTGGCACAGTGAAACAAGTTTAAATAGTCATTGCCAGATCTTAACCTATGAAGCCCATGTTTGATCGCAGCAGGTGTTAACGATGAGATCCATAATCTCTTGATAGGTTTTTTGCAGCCTGATATTTCGTATATATATCTAAATATTAACTCACCTTCTCGACCTGCATCAGTAGCACAAATAACCTCGTTGACGTTAGGGTCATTAAGCTTCTTAGCGACAATTTTATACTGCTGAACAGTGTTAGGAAGAACCTTTAATGGCCAATGCTGGGGGATTATTGGCAGTAGGCCCATATTCCAGCTCTTCCAGCTAGGATTCATTTCATGTGGTTCCTGCAAAGAAACAAGATGGCCAATAGCCCAGGTTATAATGAATCGATCATCCTCAAAGAATTCTTTTTTCTTTGTGCTTACATTCAAAGCCGAAGCTATATCTCTGGCAACAGATGGTTTTTCTGCAATAATAACTGAAACCAATCTTAGACCTCTTCTCTGTCTTTAATCTGTACTTGGCATTCAAGTAGCTATTATATCTAATTTTTTATATCGAAGACTGTTTTGCTTTGGTTCATGAGTTTAGTTTGGTATGTTTCAGAGCCCCTTTCTCTGGTTTGGAGTACAATGAATCCTCTCTCGAACTAACACTTACCTCAAGCAGAGGTAAAAAAGATGAGGGCCGAAATAATGGATACCGTATATTTGGATATTGAAACGACGGGATTATGTCCAGAGCAAGATAAAATAGTGGATATCGCGCTTATATATGATGATGGCGATATTTTGTTTGAATCCCTTGTAAATCCCAGCCAAAAAATTCCAAAGAATATAACGGCGATAAACGGGGTTAGAGATGACGATGTAGCCTATGCACCTTTGCTGGAAGAAGTTATCGAGGAGCTAGAAGAGGTCTGCGAGGGGAAGCATCTCGTCATCTACAATGCAGCCTTTGATATGAGTTTTTTGCCATCGCTTCAGCCAGCCAATATTAGCTGTGCTATGCACGCATTTGCAGAGTTCTTTAACAAAGGGGGTGAGAAAAGCTGGCACCGACTCATTGTAGCTGCGCATGCGCTGGATTATGATTGGGGGGATGATGTTGGGCATCGAGCATTAGCGCATGCTAGAGCATGCCGCCATGTTTGGAGAGCACTTCCAGAAGCTTCAAGAATTCACGCCAAACTTCCGCTAGGTTTTCCAGAGTTATGATAGAATTGTGATAAAAAACTCGGAGTTCGTATATGCATGATCACCCGTTTCATAGTCTTGCTGTTAAAAGTTTAGAGTTGGTAGCGCTAAAATCTGGAGCCCATTACTCTAAGATTAAAGGTCTGTTTACAAGAGAGTCTGACTTCAATGTTACGGAAGACTTTTGGAGGATTGTGTGGAGAACACATCCTCATTTAGATAGGGTGGAGTACTGTCCAGGTTGCGATAAATTCTCTATGTTTAAGAAGCCAACTTTGTTAGAGCAGATAAGAAAATATTTTTACTAATCACTCTATATTTTTAGAGAAAAAGACTTCTTGAAAAACTCAGTTTTCCTGTAGTAAATCTTTCTATCTAAATATTTTTCTCCTTCAGTTTTCTCTTCAAGAAAGCCCCAAGGAACGCAAAACCTAGCCAAGAATCTAAGACTAAAAGTCTTCAAAACTTGTTGTTCAGGTGTAGAATATGTTTTAGGTTCGCACTCAAGCATGAGGTCAGGAAAAGCATCGAGAAAAATTTGGGAAACTTCGCTATCCAAGGTCCATTCATCGCATTTGGTACTGATCAAGTACAAGCCAAAAATAGCGGAGTGTTGGATCAAAGATAGCTTAGCGTAGTGATCTCGAAAACCCCAGTTAAATTTTGTTAAATAGCAAAGGAAGACTGTTTTATATATTTCTATACTTTTTTCTTTGTTGAGTAATGACGTTCCTTTTTTGGTCAAAGAAAACTTATTCTTAGATTTTTTTATTAAGCCTGATAGGTCAAGAACATGCTTGAGCGCAGTTAAGTCAAAAAGGTCAGTTTCTTTGTTAGGTACCGGAAAACGACTGTTAGAATAAAATTTTTCATAAAATTCAATCACAAAACTTCTGGGAAGATTTCCTTTTTGTGTAGCCTTTAAAAACTCACAATTTTGCAGTTTCTTGAGAAAAAAAAGAGATTGCTTGTATAGCGGAGCATCTGAAAACAGCGACGTATCAAAATTCAAATCAAAAATGTGATTGTTTAATTGAAACTGCCCGTATACTATTTCTTGCATTTGGTTTGGTGATAAACCCAAGAAAGAGTCAATCCCTCGATCATTTTGTGCCTGGAAAAATGAGCTTAGTTTGGCGTTAAGTTCATCTATAGAACTGAATTCCTGCCCTTGAACACTTTCTTTAAATTCATCTAGTTTGTTTTGAGCTGGTGAGCCATTTGAATTCTCACTGGAAGAAACTCCATTCAAAGGAAATGGCACAATATTATTGCAGCAGTGCTTATATTTCTTACCTGATCCACATGGGCATGGAGCATTTCTCGATATCTTAGCCATAGACCTTTCCATTAATAGGTATTAGGGTGCAGCCGTACTCTACCTTTCGGTTGCCGGCTGTGCAAATAGAACAGCTTAAGTGGCTGTAATTTTGTAATTAATGTTGTGATTACCTAGAAATGGCGGGCCGGACTTCAGTAGCCCTTGACCCGCGATATCTTTCTCTAATGGTACGAAGCAACGTCAACGGTCTGCTCAGCTATTTTTCTCATGATGGGTATCTCCGATGCTGGCACATCTTTTTCTAAAGCGCTCATTGAATTGAGAAGCGTTTGCGGTGAAGGCAGTTTTATCTCAGGGCAATGAAAGGACAGTATGCTTGCGATCCTAAAGTTCTCTATCCAGGTGAGTCTTTCTTTTTCAGAAAGGTGAGTGAATATATTTTTAATTTTGGCTGTTTTTGACCCCTTGCCTAAAGAAGCACTTTCCATACATTCAGGTGAGTAAAACCATGAGTCTGGTATCATATCTTTTTTGCCTAAATTTAGCTCCTCATTGGGCTTTAGGTCTATCAAACCATCATCAGGTGCCCAAATTGGTGAACCAAGGGTTTCGGTCACTTTCAAAAGAAGAGCCTTAGGTGGATATTCTAAGTATTTAGTATGATAATAGAGATAGTATTTTATAATAGACTGCATGCAATCGATTGAAATCT
>JABSRP010000099.1 GCA_013215145.1 Pseudobacteriovorax sp. | reverse complement strand
TCGTGAGGATATTCTCAAATAATGTGGGCCGAAGATTATGTTATCGGTCTCATTATCAAATAATCTGGTCCCATTATAATTTAAAGTGGGCCAGCCACCTCGATATTATCAATTAATCTGGTCCTCGTTATCAGTCAATGTGGTCTTATTATCAAAATAATGTGGGTCGGTGATTTATGTTATCGGGCCGAAAATAGCGGATATTATCAGGTCGGGGCGATTATGTTATCAGGCCTCTACATATAGCAAACTAGTGAAGGAGAGCCCTGATTGCTGGCTTCCTTGGAATTACGAGTCTACGATCGAATCCTTAGACCCCCAAAAGGAAGCCAGCTAGGATGCCTGGCTCTTTGAAAATTTATGTTTCATCACTGGTGTCGTAAGGGCATCCTGCTAGACTATTCCAGTAAAAAACAATACTGAAGCTTTTAAAGTAACTTTGCCGGCCTTTTCGTATTTCTGAAATTCTTTCTCTAGTCGCAATTTTCCCTCATTAACAGCTTCATTTCCAGACTCAAAAAGATGCTCAGCAATACCAAAAGATGCAATCGCAAATTCTGATGCGTTTTTTGCATTTAACCCGCCACCAATCTGAATTGATTCTGTCCAATCTTTCACTTGCAATTTTCTAAATCCACTTTTGGACAAAATTTTAAAAAAAACCTCCTTGTTGGAGTATCTAAATGGACCAGGTAAGTCTGGATCCATAGTTGGGATATTTACTAATTGTCCAACTACTTCTTTTACTATTCTTATCCATGGATTTCGTTGAGGTGAATCCCAGACGGCAAAAACGACCTCTCCTCCCGGTACCAACCACTCTGATAAGTTTAAAAAAGCTTGTTCGGGTTGAGCAAAAAACATGACACCAAATCTCGAGTACAGTTTATCGAATGCATTTGGCTTTGGCATTGATTTGGCAACATCACAGACCGTATAGACCAAGTGTTCAGATTTATGCGCTAAATTAGAATTAGCAGATTCAATGAGTTTTGAAGAAATATCAAACCCATAGACTTTAGTTCCTTCAGGCGCATGACTATAAACCTCAAGGGCTGTTTGTCCACCACCGCAACCGATATCAGCCACAGAACATGAGTGTTTCAGATTTAGAAGCTCAATCAAAGGTTTGTTTATTGGACGCAACATAGCCTCCATTTGACTTAAGCTATCGTTCCATTTATCTCCTCTTTTTCCTTCCCAGTCAGCTTTTTCAGTCTTCAATATGGTCACCTTTCCTGAATAAGTAAAAATGCTCTGAACTTCTTTTGCATCTTTTTATTCAATGCGATCAAATGTGAACTTAAGACTGCCATTCTATCAAACTTGGTATCTTTGGAGAAAGTATGTGAAATGGACCCCCAAAACCGGACCAGTGACTAAGTTAAGTAAATGTGGCATATTATACCCGTCACGTCTCTGGAGGTCCCATGAAACGAAAGTCATGATGGGTTTATCTGGCAGTTCTAGAACAAAATCTTACTAATGACCTCGTAGGTTAGCGGCTCCTGCGCCCCTATGATGTTAGCCGCCCTAGCCTTCTGAAAGATGATATTGAGATCTAAGCCTTTGCCATCATCTGAGAATTTCAGTATCAGCTCTTCGGGAGTCGTTTCTACCTCTAGATGAATGACGCCCTGGACATCTTTTTTAGCAGTTCGTCTCGTCTTGATATCCTCCAAACCATGGTCCATCGTATTGCGGATCAGATGAATCAACACACTCGATAAAGCGTCGTGTATCACCTGTGGCAGAATATGGTCGTCGCCTTCAAACTCCAGAACAGGGGCATGCTTTCCAAGAGCTTTTGCCAATCGTCTACTTTCATCTTCAAAAGAAAGAAATGTGGATTTTATCGTGGAAAATACCCTTTGTTCAAAGGCGCCAAGAAGATCGAATAAAGTTTCCTGCGTCAAAGGGTTTCTATTTTCAAAGGAAGAACAATCGAGTCCGAACGCATATCAAATCAGAGCAACTCGTACTGGGACCAATCTTATCTAGCTTTTTATACGATCAAATGTTTTCCCAAGTGAAGCAGAGCGTGTTCTCTGAGAGCAATCAGCATGGTTTTGATGTCAGCCTACAGTGTAAAATCCCTCTGTCTGGCATCGATTCATTTAAAAAGGAGTTACAGACAACCCTAGATGATCGTATGGCAAGTTGGGCTAGAGGAGCGAGTTACTCAACCGAACCGGTTCTTGATATGGTTTTTTTAGGTTTATGCGCAGCCCCTTTAAAAATTGCCGAGTTTCCTATTCCTAAAACCGACTAAAAGCTAGGCAAACGATCATTTTTAGTCAAACTCGCCTGTGCCATAGTATGAGCTGCAACCATTCCCGGTAGGTGAGCTGCACCACCGGCTTCTGCGAATTATCGAATCCGGATTGACTAAGATTGTCAAATTCTACGTATACTGATATGGGACCATAGCCAATCAAAAGAGCCTGCCTCCAGTCAGGTCCAGAAAAAACATCCTTATCTTGGGGGTAGACGGTTGATTCTGATCAGTTGTAAGATTCTGAAAGTAAGTTAACCTGACTATGGGCGAGACTTCCTTGAGTAAACCGGTAACTTTGAGCAAAAAGAGGTGGGATCAACTGGTGGACGGGATTTACTACCTGAAAGTTGATGAGCTCGTGCAGATCGCTTCCCACTTAGGCCTTCACGTGCATGGTAGGAAGCAGCAACTCATCGACGGTATTCTCCGTTTTTATCAATTAGGCACCGTCCCCAAGCCTCCTGCCCCAAAACCGAACAAGAAAGCCCAGCCTGCCGCAAACCCTGAAGTGTATATAATTCAGGGGACTTACACTAATGGCCCCGCATCGAGAAAGAAACTAAAGAAGATCATTGGTGATCACTTTCACTTCACCACCTACGGCATGGATTGGATTCGCGACCGATGGGCCGAGGGTCATTCTCCGACCTGGGAAGAGTTTGCACGCTTCTGGCAGTCGGAGTATCAACGTCGGAAGGATGGCGGAGAGTTTTCCTCAAAGCAGACCAATGCTCGCGTTCGCTTTTTTAGAGAGCAAAAGGGCCAGGGCCTTACCAAGGAGGAGCTTAATGCAGCCTGGGAGGAGCGCCGACAGAATAAGTTAAATCTCGTCTGCAGTATTTTAAAGTTAAAACTGAACTCAATCACGTAAACAAAGTGGAAGTTTCCCTCTACCTGCGATATTGGTTGTGGAAATGGAGGTTCAGCTTGGTCTCCGCAATGGTGATTCGCTGGGAAAGCCTTTTTATGTGATGAGTGGTGAGAGGGTCTCACCACACATTCATTATGGGTTGATAGAGTGATAGTGTCTTATAATTTGAAGTGAAGTGCTGAAGGCTGCCCCGGCACCGATATACTCATTCCTGTACTGAGAGATGATAACATCCAACTCCCTTTCATCCAGCCCTTCCTTCAACAAGTCAAATAAGTTGCTATCTTGAATCTCGATCCTACCATTTTTATCCAAATCCAAATGGGTCTTGATTGCCTGCATATACAGATATATTGAAGCTCCGTCACTTCTTCTTGATTCGGCACTCAAGTATTCGTTTCTGTTATTTTCAATGATGAACGAGATCTCACTTTCATCGAGGTTTGAGTAGAAAAAGCTGATGAGGCCGTAATCTCTCGTGTCGATCACGCCATCGAGATTAATATCAATCGATGCTTGCAGGCTCGGTTTAAAATCCGAGGTGCCGAAGTAAAAGCGCGAAAAAGGCCTTCCTTTGAAGGAGATTTTTCGATAAACCTTAAGAATTTCAGGATCCGCGCCCTTTCCGAATCTCTTACATTGAGTGCTTTGACAAACAAAAACACTTTTTGTCTCGCCACCAGTTAGCTCAACAGTAACCCAGCGATAGTCGAAACCGTGGAAGCGACTGTTTTTCACGGGGCCTACTCGCGTGATGTATCCTGATTGCAACACGAAACTGGAGTAATTTGCAGGAACCTGATCGAAGACCGCTTCATCGTCTTTGGATGATGGGTCGATCATGCTCTCGAGGCTACTTTCCTGGTGTATGTTGGGATTGTTAGTACGTTGATTGTTGCTGTTTGTAGCGTCTGGGCCAAGCTTCAATCCACACGAAGTGAATAGGACACAGACTGACAGTAATGAAAGCTTCTTCATAGGTTCCCCTCTATTAAAATGAGTTTTGACCTTGGGAGAGATAGTGTCGTGGTGTTTTCTATCTCTCTCTCGATGCTGTGTTGTTGAATTCTGCTTTTCTATTTGCAAAGGGGAGTCCATATTTGCGGACAGAGAAAAGGGGCGGTGTTCTCAAAGCTTTCCCAGGGAGGACCCGTAAGTACCTAGGACCTTTGTGGCTTTCTTAACTCATTAAAATGTTTTGCCTTGTGATGGAACTGTCAGATTTTTTGACGTGTTCTTTGGGACTCACAAGTAGTGCATCAGGCCCATGCCGACTGGGTCGGATAAGTCACACGGCTATTCTCAGCAAGGGGGAATGGAGAAAGAGCTGTGTCCGGCGCAAACAGTGTTTTCAAAGGGTAATATGGACCCAACTGAAGCGGGGGCTACTTTGAAAAGCTTTTGCTATCGACATAACCCAATTTCCCTGGTCCGTAGAGAGCCTTATTGGGAACTCGACCTTTGCCGTAGTAATTTTCAGCGATTGAGACAAAAGTGCCATCCTTGAGGATTCTTTTCATGCCCTGCTTAAAGATATTCAGCCACTTCTGATGCAAGGATAGACGCTCAGCTTGGACCCTGGCAGGGCTATGTTGCGATGGAGAGCCTCATCGCTTTGAGAAATTGAATCTCAGATTGGTTTCGACTTAAATCGATGGCGCAATCGTAGGCCAGACGCGCTCCGACAAGATCACCCGTCCGTCGCAGGAGGTCTGCCTTTACAGCCTGAAAGGGTTGGTAGGTCTCTAAGGATGAAGCTTCCATGCTTTGTAGTTCAGCAAGAGCGACAGCTGGAGACTGAGCAAAGCTCATGGCGACGATCCGGTTCAGTTCTATCACCGGTGTCGGCTGCATTTCGTAGAGTCGATCATAGAGCATCTGAATCTGAAGCCAATCGGTTGATGCAAAGGACTGTGAGGTGGCATGAATGGCGCTGATTGCCGCTTGAATTTGATAAGGACCGACCTGCCCCATCACCAAGGCATCTCGCAGCAGGGCATCGCCCTCACGGATTTTTGACTGGCACCAAAGACGTCGATCCTGCTTTTCAAGGGTCACGGAGCAACCGTTCGCATCACAGCGAGCAGGTTTCCTGGCTTCGTGGAGCAGCATGAGAGCACAGAGTCCCTTGATTTCGGGCTCATTGGGGATGAGCCGTAGCAGGATCGATCCGAGTCGCATGGCTTCCGTCGACAAACCCTCTGCTGAAGCATCTGAACTTCCTGTTTGGCTATAAGATTCGTTAAAAATGAAATAGACCACTCCCAAAACCGCGGCTAAACGATCAGACCAATCTGACTTAGAAGGGATGGAATAAGGTATACCCGCCTCACGAATTTTCTTCTTCGCTCGGACAATCCTCTGAGCCATGGTTGTTTCTGATACTAAAAATGCCTTGGCGATGATTTCTGTGGAAAAACCAGCCAGAGTTTTCAGGGTAAGGGCAACCTGGGCCTCGTTTGAAAGTGAGGGATGACAGCAGGTAAAGACCAGCCGCAACCTCTCGTCCGGAATGTCATCGGTTGAATCGCCGTCGCTGGATTGGTTTTCTACAAGTGTTGCAAGAATATCCTGCTGTTTCTTGCGAAAGTTCGAACTACGACGCAGCTGGTCGATGGCTTTCCGCTTGGCTGTTGTGTACAACCAAGCGGCCGGACGGGACGGAATTCCCTCAGTGGGCCATAATTCCATAGCCTTGAGCAAGCTGTCCTGCAGTACATCTTCAGCAAGCTGCAGATCGCCGAGGGTTTTGGTCAAAGCAGCGACAACGACCCCCCAGTCCTCTCTGGCTGCTTGAGCGATCATCATTTTAGTGGGCTGATCCGTATCGCTGCCTTTCACAATTGGTACCTACCCGAAAACCCTCGGATAGCGCGTTGCTTTCGTCCCTGCGGTGCTTATTTACCGCAGCAAACTGCTACTCCTCGCTGCTTAGCGCTCTGTCTCCGTGGGTCTTCGGAGAGGCCCTTAATCGTAAGTCATGATAGGACGCACTTCCACCGACCCCCAGGTCACGCAGGGTATTTTAGCAGCAAATTCGAGAGCTGTATCGAGGTTATCGGCTTCGATCACATAGTAGCCGCCCAACACTTCTTTTGTTTCTGCAAAGGGACCATCCGTGGTGACCGTTTTGCCATTGCGCACCTTCACCGTCGTCGCGGTGCTGACAGGTTTGAGAGCATTTCCGCCTCGCATTGCATCCTTGGCTTCCAGTGCTTTGTCAAAGGCTTCAAATCCAGCGATCATTTCGTCGAATGCCGGTGTACCGGGTTGAGGATCATCGGCTTCATTTGAGTAAATCAGTAGTAAGTATTGCATAAACACTCCTGTTTTTAGAGGAGAGCCCCCATGGGCTCACATATATGAAACCGACGAACGGCGGATAGGATTTTCGACAGGCCGCATTCTTTTTTCTAAAAAAAATCTAAAAAAACTCTCCTCATCCCTCTAACAGTTTGTATTTATGGATTGAAATGAGAATGCCGGATCCCGAACACTCAGGCTTCTTCCCGCTGTCGAAGGCTATACCGACAGAGACCCCAACTTAAAATCGCGGTGAGCATCAGGCCGAGATACATGCCATACCAGAGTCCTTCGAGCCCACCCCAGAGAGCTCCGTAAAAGACAAAAGGAATCGTACCGGCTGTCGCTTTGAAGAAGTTGATCAAGGTTGAAAAGTGAGCAAAGCCGAGATTGTTGAAGGCTGCATTTGTATAGAAAATGATACCGTTGAAGACAAACATCGTGCTGAGACCGTTGCAGTAAAGCTGAATGACGACCTTGGCCTCGTTCTCGGCTTGAAAGGCCCAGATGAGAAAGTCACGAACCAGCCAAAGGATAGCGCACAGCAGCAAGCAGTAGAGAAGCACAAAACGCATCGATTCTCGGAGCGTCTCTCGAACTCTCGCAAAGTTCTTGGCCCCATAGTTCTGGCCAATTATCGGACCGACGCTCCCAGATAAGGCGAAGATTGCAGCAAAGGCGACAGGCTGCAGTTTGCTGACGATCGCATTGCCTGCGACCGCGCTGTCACCAAAATCGGCGATGGCGCGTGTAACGTAGGCCACACCAATCGGGGTCGAGAGGTTCGTGAGAACAGCGGGAAAGGCAATACGGAGATAATCTCTGAGATCTTGCCCAAGTTTGAGCAAATTGATGGGAACCAGAACTTTTTTCTGTAACACGAGTTGATAAACGACGTAGATCACCATGCAAAATCGACTTAGAACTGAAGCTATGGCCGCACCCTCGATACGAAGATCGAGTGCGAAAATGAATATGGGATCGAAGATGGCATTAAAAATCCCGCCGGTGAGAGTCACCCACATCGCTTTTTGGGCCTCGCCTTCCGATCTCAGAACCGTGGCCCCAACCATGGCAATGGTGACGAGTGGAGTTGATGGTAGAATGATGTCCAGATACTGCTGCGCATAGAAAAGAGTCTGACCTTCCGCTCCTAGCATCTGCAACAGGCCATGACTTGTCGCCCAGATGACGAGAGCAACCGGCACCATGATCAAAGTTGGAAACATCCAGGTATGGGTGATGATTCGTTTCGCAACCCCTTCGCTTTCGCCACCGAGGGCACGAGAGCACATCGCCCCTGAAGCGATCGAAAGACCAATGGAGAAGGACAGGGTAAAAAACAGCACGGTCCCGGCATACCCCACGGCCGCAGCCAGCTCACTTTCACCCAGCAGGCTGATAAAGTACATATCCACCAGATCGACGAAGAACATGGCCACCAGACCAATACTGGACGACATGGTCATCGTCAGGAGGTGCTGACGAATGCGACCGCGTGTAAACTTACCCTGCTGCATAAAAAAAGTCCCAATTCAGTTCGTCCGTTTAAGATTCACCGAATTGGGACAGATGTCAAAAACAAACTTTTGCCGCTTGATCAGCGAGATGGGAGCTTGTCAATCGAGGGACGTCAAAGCAAGTGAGCCTTTCTAAGCCTAGTCGCTGTGGTCGGTTCTGCTGAAATACAGACGATAATTCTGTCCATAGCGACTATCCCACTGACCATCGTCATCGCGGAAGGCCAGCTCGAGAACTCCCCCTTCTTCGATAATGAACTCTCGAAAAGCGCTCCAAAGTTCGTCCTCGTTGGAATCGTAGCCTTGGTGGAGACCCATAGCAGCTTCTGTTGGAAGCATGTAACTCCAGGGAGTCGTACACCAGGGAGTCATTCTTCGCTCGATGATCCGCTCGTCTGTAGCGTTGCGGAACACGAAAACTGCTGTCACTCGAGTCCCGTTATAGGAAGGCGGAGGGCACTCATACAGAAAACCGTCGTAACTCATCATAACTTGGACATGCTCAGAATCGGATAGCAGGATGGTCGCTCTCGTCGGTCCGTCAGCTGCGAACCATGAACTAACTGTTGCCGCATGGAGGGCTGTACCTGCTAAATGAGGAAGCAGCAAAAAAAACGCTAGAAGAAAGCTCATAAGGCCTGAAATAGGTGAAAGGATAGCTTTTCTAGAATCTTGTCAGCGTGAACCCTGGCATCGGGTTCCAGGGTAGATCTCAGTTCCTTTAGTTCATGAA
>JABSRP010000001.1 GCA_013215145.1 Pseudobacteriovorax sp. | reverse complement strand
TGAGCTACGTCGCTTCGCTCCGATGAAGTGGATCAAACAAACCAGCAAGCTAGGGTCAAATCAAGTCGGAATGGGCAACTATGTCAAATAACAAACCAATCATCGAAAGCCCTTTTTGGGATCTTTTGACGAAAAACCAGCAAGACGATCTCGTCTCAAAATTTATAGAACAACTCTCAGAGCGCTTGACTCCTTACGGTTATGAAATATCAAAGGTGGAAAAAAGAAAAACTGAGACTACCAAAACAGAATCCAGCATCCCTAAAAAAAGAACTCCAATTCACGAAATACCGAGACCAGAGAAAACAAAGATTTCCAATCCGGGCAACTCAAGGAAGCTAGTATATAAAGGAGTCGAATATCCTTCGATCCGAAATGCTTGCCAGTCTTTAGGGTTGAATTACGGAACCGTTATGCAAAGAAAAAAAGATGATATCGACATAAAGACCCTGTTTGACATATTCCTTGAAGACGTCAACAAAAAGCCAAAGCCGTTTGAAAGTAAAGTCCTCGTTAGAAAAAATGGAGAAACCAACTAGGATTCTCAATATAGATCTGCGCAATGGTGCCTATAATTAGACGGTGCTGCGTAATCTAAGGAGAAAAATTCCCAAAGTCCATCGCATGCCTGATTTACCCATACTGAAATTACTAACAAATTTTTTGGTATTGATATTGCTCTTATACTTACTGTGAATAAATTAGATCTTGGAGAAAGACTAGTATTGAATCAGTATTGCCACCATGGATTGGAGTCTTCGCTTTTTACCAAACACCGACAACTTGTATCCATATTGGGCAAGGTCTCTATACATAAAACTAAATCCTAGATCATAGTAGGAAAATATTTTTCCCCTGAACATCGTTAGTTTTCAGTTCAGCAGATCTTTTTACTATGCAGTCAGGCCAGCTGTTTCTGATTCGATAACGAGGCAGAATCTTTTTTTCTAGTTTTAGTATTAGGGTAACTCTGAATAAAAGAATTAAAATTAAAAGCGAATTATATATATTCAAGCGGTCAGTCAAACGACTTTAGTCTATGATCCTTCCATCAATTTAAAAAAACAAAACCCATATAAAATCGCATAACAAACAATACACTTAGTTTTGATTACGTTGAACATTATGTTTGACTATCACCCTAGTGTCTTAAATCAATATATTGCTTTTTTCGTGTTACCAAATTGGAGAAAGTTCGTATCGAAGCAAAAGCAAAATTCAAATTCTCAACGAATAAATCCATGATGTATCCGGTCTATATTTTCTCTAAAATTTCTTGAAATAATATCTCTTCTGAAAAGTCTACTTAATACAACGTTGGTACCTAGCAAGGCAAAGAGTTAGCCTTGGGGTTTATTAGAGATCAGATAACATTCTCGATGCTTCATCAAAGTGTCAAGCCGATATGCTTTGCGCTTCGAAGAGGCGCTATGAATTACTACATCAACTTTTTAAGTATCGCATATGCAGAACTACTTATTATGAAGCACAACGGGAGGGGACAAAGAATATCAACAAATATTACCGAATTCGATGTTTAGGGTCATTGAGTAATGAACAGGTGAAATAAAAAAAGTCTATGGGATAGAAAAATTAATCTACGAAAATCGAGTGTATTAAAACAATCTATCCCTAAATCAAATTCATTTAAATCAATCATACTTTTAATTTGATTTATGAAACCCAATTTTAAATCAACGCTAGATTTAGCCAAAATAAAAGGAACATAAACAATGTCAAATACTTTAAAGAATCAAATAAGCTCATTTTTTTCAGGAAAAAACATTTCCAACCTGCTTAAAATCTCATCAGCTATAGCCATATTTCATACAGGCACAGCATTTGCGAACGTCGAAAGTGATTTAAGAAGACTCGTCTGTAAAACTATTTCTCAATCGATGGATACTGACATCGACTTGATCACATCTTATTCACCAGTTAGCCCGTCTTTTTCAGGCCCGGTAACTTGGCAAAATATTGGTCATGAAAACGATGAAGACTTCGATGTTTATTGTGGATTAGATGAATTCGAAGAAACATCGTTCTCGGTACAATTCTCTTATGTTTATCGTCATGATCGTATCTCATCAAATAGATTCGAAGACCTTAGACACTACCATTTTGCAGGTGTAGTTCAGTGCATCTTCAATAGTAACTATGAAATTAGTTGTGGCTACGATGATCTAACTAAAGCACATGGCTACATCCAAAAATACAATGGGAAAAGAGGCAGCGAAAGAGTCAAGTACTACAGTGGCTATAGATCTCTATCACCTGACTTTCAATCAAATACCTTGGATCGAATCGAGATCGCAGTGAACAATAGTTCGCTAATCTGATTTCTATACTCTTTCAATCCTCTGTCAAAGGTTGCCTTACCAGGGGATTTACATAGGCACCAAATCATTGACCAAAACCTAAAGGAACAAAACAAATGACTATTCATAAAATACCGATAGATTTGCCTAAAAATACGAAGCCTATTAACAAGAAACTTTGGCTAATAGCTGTTTCATTACTATTCAGCAACGCAGCGCTTGCTGTTGATCTCGTCAAATGTCATCGTGAGAATCCAAGAACCAGGCAATTTTGCTATATAGATTCCAAAGCTTTTCAAGCATCCGTAGAGATTAAAACCGAAGTCACGGCATTCAATGAAACCTTTAATATAGAGCCAATTCTAACCTCGGGATCAATTGAGCTAAATGAAGATCAGCTTGAACTTCCCGGAGTTCTTCCTACGATTTCATACTCCACAAAATGGTCTAACGAGGCAGAATGCGTCAGAAATGGGCTATGGCAACATAATATACATATGCAAGTCCTAAAGTCTGATGGGGAAAATACTTCGCTTGGGCAAATTGGCAGTGGCACTACTAATTACGAAATATATATGGATCAGTACTTGAATGAAAACCAAAGTCCATTCACACACTCAGTAACAGGGAATACTGTAGAATTGACTGTCGCAGTCGCCCCCATTGACTTTGATTTCTCATCAGAACTACCACTGCCGCAAGAAAGAATTCCTAGTTCATGCAAATTAAACTTTAGTTCTTTCGAAATTGGGTATGATCCAATTAAAATTAACCAAACTTCTAAATTTCTGAAACAATTGAGCCTCGCAAAGTCAGATTTTCTTACTAAATCAGCTATTGTTCACGGCATGATAATCGATTCTCGAAATGGGGCAAAATGTTCCATATCTAGGTTAGAGAATAGTCTCAGAAATGCAGAATTTCTTACCGATAGTGACTCTTCAGATTTATTAAGTCTATCCTCCATAGATGCCCTCAAAACGGCACTGATAGAAGCCAAAAACCTAGGCAATTTTGCTGGCATAGATGAGGAAAATCTATGGAATCACTACCTATCTAATAGCAGTCTTATCCAAACATCTTGTGATGGCAATCGAGATTATACGGTCAATATCGAGGAGTTTTTAAGCAATGGCAATATTATTAATCAGCAAGGCTATAATAACGCCAAGAGATTTTTTGAAGAAAGAGAAAATCTAAAGAAACTGCTAGCCACATCTTTAGCATTGATCGAGGTAAGCAAAATTGGTCTTGAAGAAGACTTAGATATCCTATGGCCAGAGAATGACCCCCGTTTCTACGCGAACTTCTAAAGACAAAGAAAGGATAATTTGCCATGAGAATATTCTACTTGATTACTCTTCTGACTTTAGGCAGTACAGCGAAGTCAGATACCATAACAAACTTAAGATATGCTATTACCGCAGCTCAAGAAAGAGTTGATAAGGCGAAGTCTTATATAAGAAATGCAGACAGTGAAATTTTAAGACGTAACAATGAAACCTTAGATCTTAAGTTCCAGACTAGCTTAAAAAACAGTGAAGCGGCTAGTCAGAAACTCGAATTCGATTCACTTACAAAAGAGAATGATCTTATCGTTGAAGACATAGAGGGAAATCTTGGACCCAAAATTCAGAAACAGAATAAGGAGATTGCTCTACTAAATTATCAGGTTAAGAATTTAAATGGAACTTATAATAAGTTTGTAGCTATCGATGAATTAGGAAAAGATATTGATAGACTATCGATACAGCTAAATGAAAAGTTCAATCATTATCAGACACTTCACAAAAATTGGATCTTCGAAACACGTAGCTTCATACGCGACAAAGTACCAGATTTTGATCAAATTGATGACAAAGATAGTTACGATGACGTCTATAGATCACTTATGAAAGCCTGGGGTGAGGTTCCTAAATCTACCGAGCTTATCCTTGTTGAAAACGACATCGTTAGACTTTTTAGTAGTATCAGCAGTCTAATTGAAACGCATCAAGGAATCGTCCGTGAGATGAGCGAAAGTATCGAGCTTGCGACTTACAGAAACTTTACGAACGATAATATAATAAGAATATTTAAGGATACCGATGATAGAAATAGAGTGTTTCACTATGAAATCAGCCGAATCCGAGAGGCTACAAAATTAGCTCGTATCGTAAGATCAGATTTTATATTCAAGGTAATCTACGCGTGGCTTGAAATTGCCAGAGCTAAACTACACGTTGTAAATATAGAAGATCTGGCGGATATCGTAGTAGAAATAAACAACATCCTAAACAGCCCCGATATATATGCCGCGATTAAATCTAGAACAAGTAAAGGTAAGGCCGATCTGGAAGGTATAAGGTCAAACCTAGCCCCTATTTCTGCTAATCAGCTATTAATCGGAGAGTTCGATTTTATCGATAAGATAGGTTTTGCCATTACCAATATTAGCCTTTCAAGAAGCATGAGAGATGAAATCGACGCTCTCTTAATCGACTACAAGTCTGCAACACAATCAAGAAAAGCTCAAATTGACGAAATGATGGCAAGTTTAGACAGGTATCACAGAGAAAGAATACGGTGGACCAGAGCTGTCAGTCGAAGGAAACAAGATACAGCTACAAATGAATGTAAACAGATAGCTAGGGATATTATTTCAAGAACTGAACCGAACCTAGAAAGTGAGTTGCTTTTCCTAAAATACAAGGGGGAGTGCTAACGATGAAAAATAAGTATAAAAATTACCTGCTATTTATGGTTTTTGTTTTCATTTCTTTTTCACTATCTGCAGATAGCGGATTAGTAGATGACTCAACAATAGGAGAAGTAACCGGTGTAAATTCTTCCGAGGGATCAGCGGAGATCTATTCCGAAGGTGCCGATGACGCTGCGCTTGATGACTACTCTTATAGTCAGTGGGTGCAAGATAGCGCAGGCAAAGAAGGAATAGTTATTACTATTTGTCACACTAAGTGTGTGGATGAGCGAGGTGAAGATCCGGTAGGGTCTATTGGACGATCTGTTGGATCCAATACCACAAAAGTAAGTGGAGGATCTGGAGGATCTGGAGGAGGAACTTCAGCCGAAAAAGAAGAAATCAAAAGACTGCAAAGACAGCTCAAAGAACTCAACAACGAGCTTTCAACATTGACTCATCAAGTCAAACAGAAACAGGACGATATTAATGATGCTATTGATCGTAGAAACGCTGAAGCTGATAACTTAAACAGAGCCAAAGTATATGAACATCATTGGAGGCAGCAAAAATCTGATGCAAAATTCGAAAGGGATAAAAACAAAGACGAACAAAATCGCTTAATAAAGGTCCAAAAAGACAAGCAAAGTGAAATTGACGGACTAGAGCAACAAAAGGGATCGTCCATTGCGAAAGGTAAGGGAGAAGAGTCTAAACTTTCCAAGAGACCTGGTGACCTTGATAGACAGAGTGAGAGATCAAAAGGGGCAGTAGCAGATTTCGTTGATGATTCAAACGAGGGAATGACAGGTCTGGTTGAACAGTCAAATATTGATAATTTAATCGAAGAAAATCAATTAACGACTGAGCAGTGGATCGAGGCAGCACAAAATCAGAAAGACTATGGATTTTCAACCTCTAAGGGATCGCAACACTACCCAAAACTAAATCACACTAAATCACGAATAGACAACGTTCGCGCAAAAGTCATCATCGAAGGCGGAACACACCAGAAGACCAAAGAGGATCTATTAGACCTTGCTGACGTAGGTGTTAATATGGCTGATGCCTCCTATGCAAATGGTGACATCGAATCAGGTGACGGCTTTATCAAGACAGCCACTCTGATTGTAGACGGCGTAGTCGACTTTGTACCAGGTGTAAGCTTAGTGAAAGATGGCATTACTATACTGACTGGAGTCAACCCGGTTACCGGAGAAGCAGTTTCAGAGTTCGAGAGAACTATAATGATAGGCACATTCTTTGTACCATCTATTTTTGCGGGATCAGCAAAAACCCTCGTAAAAGCTGCTAAAGCAATCAACAAGGTAGCGAGCAAACCCGGGAAAATTGTTGAAATCGCTAAGAAACTAAAAGGACTTATTAAGAAGTCCGATGATAATGTCAAAAAGGCTAGGGACTGTTTTGCCTTTCACAAACCCAGCCCGCTGACTAAGTTCGCCCGGCTATTTCTTATAGATACAGCGTACGCAGCTGATTGTAATGAGAAGGTATTAGGCCAAGTTACACAAGAAGCAAACGAAACACTGAGTAAACTCTCCAAGCTACAGGGTGAAGATTACTACGCGGCAATAAAGGGGAAATTTAAGCCCAAAAAGCCTAGCGATCGATTTCTTGTAAGAAATGCAGACGGTAGTGTAAAGTTATCTCCGGATGGTTCTCGTTTCTATAAGAAAAAAATTGATTTCGGAGATGGAGAGTTCAGGGAAATTACCATAGAGTATAACAAGCATGGTTATCCTGTATTTGGAGAACATGTTGTCGAAGAACGTAATATAGAATGGCTTCGTGGCAGCGATTATTATGATTTTAAGGCAGCTAATGAAAGGGCTGGATTCCCCAGCAAACCAAAAGGGTACTCATGGCATCATAATGAAAAGATGGGTAAAATGCAGTTGATCAATACAAAAATTCACGAAGCATTTTCTCACACAGGCGGTCGTAAGGTGTGGGAGACAATAACTGGGGTAGATTACAAAAAATGAAAAATATGACAGATACTGGAAAGAAAATTGGAAATGTTGAGCTTGACGATCTTGAAAGAAAATATCAGTTCAGTCTTCCCGAGGAATATAGAAACTTTCTTAGAACTAATAATGGTGGGCACCCAACTCCCGAGGCTTTTTCAGCAAGGTATAATGATGGTTCAGAACGAGAAAGTATTATCGACTATTTTTTTGAAGTTGGTACGAAAGGGCCTTATATAATTGATAGTACAATAAATAATTTACAGGTACTAGACCAGAGAATTTCGAGGGATGTTATTCCAATTGCGAATACTCCTTTCGGAGATTTAATCTGCCTCGGAGTAAAGGGTAAAGCGGCTGGAAAGGTATTCTTTTGGAATCTTGAAGATGATGAGGACAATGCACCGGTAGAAGATCTTGGATTGATAGCAAATTCATTCCAAGAGTTTATCGATAGTCTTTACGATCCGGAATAATAGACTCTAAACTCAGAAAGCTGCCAGTGAATAGTCAGGATTCTCAGTAAAACCTGACTGATTCACTCGGCATCATAATGAGAAGATTGGCAAGATGCAATTGATCGATACCAATCTTCATGGACCATTTACTCGTACGGGTGGTCGCAATGTCAGGAGTAAAATACTTAAGATGATGAAAATACATAAACCCGGAGAAAAAATCGAAAATGCTGAATTGGACGACCTTGAAAAAAAGTATGATTTCAATCTTCCAAACGACTATAGAGAGTTCATGATAACTTACAATGGCGGACGCTTAAAACCTCAAGAATTCATTGCAACTTATAAAGACGGTTCTGAGCGACCAAGCATTGTTGATAGTTTCTTGAAGGTTATTCCAAAAGGTCCATGTCGAATTGAAAGCACAATAATCAATTTGCAAATCCTTGAAAAAAGAATCTCTCGCGATTTAATCCCTGTCGCAGAAACACCATTCGGTGATTTAATTTGCCTCGGAGTAAAGGGTAAGGCCAAGGAAAAGGTTTATTTTTGGAACCTCGAAGAAAATGATGAAAATTCAACGATAGAAGATCTTGGATTGATCGCAAATTCTTTTCAAGAGTTTATCGACAGTCTTTACGATCCGGAATAATCGGCTCTAAACTCAGATGCTTTTTGTCTTTTAAATGCTGCCTAGGAAGGAGTCTCATCTCTATCTATATTCTGCTTGGTGTTGTTTAGGTTGCACCAAGTAGAATATTGTCTTTCTGTTCATGTAACCTAGCTTCTGGAAAATTTTCTCTGCGACGAGATTTTAGTTCATTGATTAGAAGATTGATTGGCTGATTCTTTTCATCGCGAATCAGCAGCGTATGGCTCAATTGATCTTTATGAAAGTACTTGGAATGCTGATGCCAGGCATGCTACCATCGCGATGGCTAATAAGGCTTCGATCATTGGGGCCTCCCGCACCTGTTCTTTTAACTTCTGTTGGTAGTATTGAAGTTTCATTTTGATTACAACATGTTAATGCCCTATCTTTCGTCGCTTCAGCCTGTGGATAACCCTGTTGATAACTTTGTAAATTTCCTAGGTTCTTCCTATAATATCAGTAACTTGCGGCGCAAGACCTCACCCTTTTTTTAGCTACTGATTTTCTCTAGGGCCTCCAACAAGGTCCGAATAATCTAGTAAATATAGTGACTTATAAAATCATCACCCTTCCTTCGATGATAACCTCCCTAAAGTAGCTCAATTCTATACGGTAAGAATAATGGAACTTTCGATAGCAGAAATAGAAAAGATCTCTGGTTTTTCCTATAAAACAATCAAAAAGCGTCTTGAGAATTTAGCCCCAATTCGCCGTAAAGGTAACTCTATCTTCTACGAGTCCAGAGATGCAATACCTCTATTATTTAAGGCTGAAAGCGAAGGCAGACTTAACCTTGACCAGGAACGAGCAAAGCTAGCAAAGGCCCAAACTGAAAAGGTAGAACTAGAATCAAGCAAACTCAAAGGCACTCTAGTGGATGCCAACGAATTGGCTGAAGCATTCAAAAAAGAGATCATTGCAGCTAAAGCTAAACTACTTCGGATTCCTAAAACCCTCGCCGCTCAATACCCCACTATAGAATCATCTCTTCAACTAGAAGATTTCGCCACCGATTTAATACATGAATCACTAGCAGAAATTGCATCTAGCAAAGACTGAAAGGAAACCAAAACGTGATACAAGATATTATAAACGATATATTTTCAAACTTTAAACCACCACCAAAGTTGACGCTAACCGAATGGGCAGATGAATACAGAATCCTGTCACCAGAATCGTCCGCCCAACCTGGTAAGTGGCAAACTAGTCGCGCGCCTTATCAAAAGGGAATGATGGATGCCCTAAACGAACCAG
The DNA here is from genome assembly GCA_013215145.1 of Pseudobacteriovorax sp. Lineage (GTDB taxonomy): Bacteria > Bdellovibrionota_B > Oligoflexia > Oligoflexales > Oligoflexaceae > DT-89. Next base: position 162,576 of record JABSRP010000001.1, on the reverse strand, counting down.
GTATACACACCATCGTCGACATGACTTCCTCGCAGGTAGGCAAGACCGAAAAACACCTAAATACGCTGGGGTATTACATAGACTATGATCCTGCACCAATAATGGTTGTGCAACCAACAATCAAAATGGCGGAAGCATTCAGTAAAGATAGACTTACTCCGATGATTCGCGACACCCCATCAATCAAAGAAAAAGTTGCCGGGAAAACTCGTAGTGGTGAAAACACAATATTCCACAAGAAATTCGAGGGAGGTCATGTCACCCTTGCCGGTGCCAATTCTCCCGCTTCCTTGGCATCGAGGCCGACTCGGATTCTACTGTGTGATGAAATAGATCGATGGCCAGCATCGGCAGGCAAAGAAGGTGATCCCCTAAATATTGCCAAAAAGAGAACGGCAACCTTTCATAATCGCAAGATCATCCTGAGTTCCACGCCTGGACACAAATATGTCGCAGGGGAGGGCGGCTCTAGGATCGAGCTTGCCTTTTTACGTTCTGATCAACGCTACTATTATATTCCCTGCCCTCATTGTGGACATGAGCAAACCCTAGAATGGGAACAAGTCAAGTGGGACCGAGCCGAGGAGCAAGATAAACCAGATACTGCATATATCGAGTGTAAAAAGTGCGAAGGAAAAATTCGTGACCATCACAAATCTAGGATGCTCAAAAAGGGATACTGGAAAGCCCATTCAATCTCTAAGGGAATCGCTGGCTTTCATCTTTCCGAACTCTATAGTCCTTGGAAAACATTTGTGGAAGTGGTCGAAGACTACCTCGAAGCAAAAGATGACCTGGAGCTTTACAAGGTCTGGGTGAACACTTCACTTGGCCTATCTTTTCAATCACAGACTGGAGATCAGCCAGATTGGCAAAGACTTCACAACCGAAGAGAGCTTTGGTGCGAGGGCGAGCTTCAGGAGCGTGTGCTTTTACTTAACGCTGGAGTGGATGTGCAAAAAGACCGTCTCGAGGTGTCGATCGTGGGATGGAATAGAAAAGAAGCTTGGCTTGTCGATCACTTACGTTTACCAGGTGATACCTCGCAAGATGAGGTGTGGGATGATCTTAGCGAGCTACTTGATCAGGAGATCGAGCATCCGTCAGGCGAAAATTTGAGAATTCGTGGACTTTGCATTGACTCAGGCTACCGAACCACAAAAGTATACCAATGGGCGAGATCCAAAAGTAAAAGGCGCGTATTTGCAATCAAGGGTCGAGATAACCTTGATGTCCCTATCTCCGCGCCCAAGATCGTTGATGTTAATACCAGAGGTAAAAGGTCCAAGCTTGGTGTGCAACTTTGGAACGTCGGTGTATCAGTCCTGAAATCTGAGCTTTACGCAAGACTCAATCTTGATAGGCCGTCCGCAGAGAGAGTCAAAGAAAAGGGATATCCCAAGGAATACATTCATTTTCCTCAAATTGACGAGGAGTATTTTCGTCAGCTAACCTCGGAGGTTTGCGTTACCAATAAGACGAGATCGGGCAGAATCAAATATGAGTGGGAAGTAAGATACCGAGAAAATCATGCGCTTGACTGCTTTATCTATGCGATAGGGGCATACTACATTATTGGCGCGAACAAATGGAAACCCTCTCGATGGTTATCCTTACTATCTAGTCTCGATGACGGCAATATGATAGGATCAGCTGACCAAGCAGGGTAGGCGACCATAGTAAGTAGTCTTATATACTCAAGTGTTCTAGCATCGAATCTTCAGCAAATCGACGTTTTTGATATTATTCAATTAGCCGCCTTAATGAATTTTGAATTAGAGGTAAACGGCTGTATTCTTCTGAAACAAAATCGTATTGTACAGTACCTAGAAGGCGAACTCCTTCCTATCGTTAATCTGTGGAAGGTGATATCAATGGACAAAAGGCATACAATCGAATCATTTCACTTTATGCCCAGGAAAACCAACTCTCTTTTCTCAAGTTGGTATTCTGTTGATATAAATGACTCAAAGATCGATATGGTATTTGATCAGATTTGCAAGCTACTTACTGAAATCAGATCTAACAACCAACCTAAAAAAGAACACTTAATATTACTGCGGCTTGAAATCCTAAAAAACTTTCTGAAATCAGGAGATTTTATCGATCCAATAAAATACCTTCCTATTGATGATAGTTAACATTTTCTGATCAGATGAAAAATTTTTTGGAACTAGAATATTTATTTATCGAATGAGGAATGAAGTTTAGAGTGATATTTAGAAAGTCAGAAGCCTTCAAAATAAAGAGACGGATGAAGGCTCCTGAAAAGATCGAATTTTGGATGAACAAAATACCTAGTGAAATCCTCCCTATAAAACAATTAGTATTGAAACACCTTATCTATACACTAATGCAATATTTTAAATCAGATTTAGGCGGCTGCATCAAAATCCTCACTAGCTTCTTCTTCTCTTAGAGTAAATCGATCAACGATCTCTTTGAGACTAGCACTCACATCGACAAGAGCTTGAATTGAAGAAACTGATTCTTGTGCCATATTTTTAGTTATCTCGGCTGCATTGTTAACTTGCACAATCTCTTTTTGAATCTCTTCTGAAGCTTTACTAGCTCCAGAGATATCTTTACTTGACTCAGAAAGTGTCGCAGTCTGCTCTTCGATCGCTGCAGCAATCGATGTACTTAGTTCGTTTACCGTTGAAATAGATTCTACGATATCATTTACAGCCTTAATATTAGAGGAAATACTCTCTTGTATTTTTTTGGTTGTCGCAACGATCTCTTCTGTTGCCCCTGCGGTCTGATTCGCAAGCTCTTTTACTTCTGTTGCTACAACAGAAAAGCCTTTGCCATGATCTCCTGCTCTTGCGGATTCAATGGATGCATTAAGAGCTAAAAGGTTAGTCTGTTCAGCAATCGTATTAATAATTTTTGCAAAGTCACTAATTTCATTACTTTGATCACTCAGGCTCTGAATTTGATTAAGCGTATTACTGGCAATCTTTGCCGACTGATCGATTAAGTTTGAGGCTTCTTGCGAATTCTTACTTATTTCAGCTATCGCCAAACTAGACTGCTCTGAACCAATATCTAATCCGGCCATACTCGTATTGACAGATTCGACAAGATTCATCACGTTTTCAGACCTAGTCCGTGTATCAGTAGAGTTTTGACTCATTGATTGTCCCGAATCTTGTAGTATTATCGTAGATTGATTAACTTTTTGACTCAGCTCTTCAATTTTCTGTAGTTTCATTCTAAATTCCAGAAATAGCTCGTCTAGTGCAGATACCACATCTCCAATTAATCCCTCTGCTTTAAAATCAAAACGTTTGGTCAAATCTCCATCTTTTACTGCTTTCACCACTGAAAGGGTTTTTTCAACTGAGGCTTCAAGTTTCAATTTATGTTCTCTTTGCTCTTTTTCTGCCTCTTTAGCATGCCTCTCCGCTTCAATTGCTTTAGCCTCGAGTTCTTTCGCACTATTCAATGCCTTTTCAAGGTCTTTTTTCCCGGCTAGTACGCTTTCGGATGCTTTTTCCGCCTTCTTCTTCTCCTCGTTCGCCACAGCTTTCGCTTGCTCAGCCTCTTCTAGTGCTTTTTGCGCGAACTCTTTTTCTGCCTCGGCATCTTTTGCTGAATTCAACGCTTTTTCCTTCTGTAGTTTTGCTTCTTCCATAGCTCTTTGCGCTTTCTCTGCCTCATTTGAAGCGAGTTTGGCTGCTTGCTCTGCTTTAGCTTTTTCACGTTCCGCCTCCTCTGAAGCTAACAATGCTTTTTGAGATTCTTGCTCAGACAGGGATTTTGCCTCTTCAGCTTCAACCAGGGCCAACCTGGCTTCTTCAGCGCTATTAGCAGCTTCTTTCTCAGCTTGCACTGCTTTCTTCATTTTTTCCATCGCATCTTTTTTGGCAGCATTTGCCTCTTTTTCACCTTTTTCGGCTCGCTTCAGGGAATCCTCCACTTTAATATTTTGGGCTTCAAGGGTTGCGATACATTTATTTAGACTCACTGCCATAGAACCGATCTCATCTTTTCCTTTATATTTAACTTTGCAATTCAAATTACCGGCTGCAATAAAGCCTAAAACAGATTCTGTTTCTCTCAATGGAGCTGTGATATTGTTCATAGACTTTTTGGCAAATCGAGTCATTCCTAAGACCATGGATCCGAACACACAAATAAAAGCTATCATGATGTAAAAGTCCGTTGATTGGCCAGCCTCCAGATTTTCCTTCATGAAACGTTGGTGGTTAGCTTTGATTTTTTTAATTTCTTCCGCGAGAGACTTTGTGAATTGATAACTCTCTTCGTGGTCAAAGCTATAATTTCCCGTTTTTGACCCTTTAACGACATCTAAAAAGACTTTAGCAGTACTTTTCCAGTTCTCGCTTTTTTTCAAACTATCTCGAGAATCTAACAAGCTTTTTTCAAGCCCGAGCTGTGGAGAAAAAGTATTATTTTTGGCTTTTGCGTAGGTTTCGACAATCGAGGTAAGTCTCTCTTGCGAAAGCTCCCTTTGTGCTTTAAGAGCAACTCCAAGTTTAACGCCCAGACTTCTAAAACCCTCACGTGCGTATTCTAGACCTAACACCGTCATATAGTCTTTCGAAAACGATGGAATCGTATGTTTAGAAGCTATCTTTGCCAGTCCTGCAATTTCCAATACTGCCTTGCGGTACTCTAGTATAGAATCATCAATCGTATCGGGAGATTTACCGAGACTCCGCGCCGATATGAGGCTATTACTAACAATTACCTTCGTAGTTTCAGTAACCTGCATACCGAAATCGGAATCTGCAAGAATCTTCACAAACTCTTCGAGGAATAGGTTAGTTGCCTTGATTTGATCAGCTTTGCGAGAAGATTGGCTTTCATCACCGACCAGACGTGACATGAGACTCCTTTCTTTTTGAATCTCATCAATCAGTTCACTTCCTTTAGTTATAACTTCCAGTTCCTTTAAAGAAACTCCAAACCGATTGTACTCGGCAGCTACTTTGAATAGTTGCCACGAAACTGATAAAAACAGCGCCAGAAGAGGCACACCAACGAGTAATGATAGTCGTTTTTTTATTGTCATATTCTGCTAATCTTCCTTAAATTTGATACTGCTATTGATACTAATCTATCTTGGTCTATAAGTAATATTAGTCTATCGGCCAATTTTCAAAAACCAAAACCAATATCTACACCATACACGTTTGCGTAGTGACTCCCGATACGATCGTAGTTGAATACAGGTGTAATCGATACTTTACTCAAATGAATATCGTAGCCTACACCTAGCCGATACATCGACGCGGAGTGACTTGAAACCCACTCATGCCCAATCGCAGACAAGAATTTAACTCCACCCTTTGGTCGCCAAACAACGCCGGCTGCTGCTATGAAAACTGGGTCATCGAAAGTCGCATAATCAAGGATCACAAGACCACTTAGCTGTTTTTTCTCAGTTGGGAGTAGATATTCATAGTCGAGTCCAATTGTGAAAGCACTCTTACTTTTGTCGGTAGTAGTATTGCCTACGAATACTGCACCATGATGATTCGAATTTCCAGCTGCAAAAATAGTCCCCCCATCAAGTAATAGAGCTACTGTAACCAGTGTAAAAATGTTTCTCATGAAACCTCCCGTTGTGTATTCCGGGAGATTCGGAAACCGAAGGTTAGAATCGTGTATCAAATAGTGGCATCAAAAAGATAGATTCTATAGTTTATGCTATCTAGTCAGATATTTTGACATTTTCTATCTATTTTTAAGGATACGATTTCAGAATCATTTTAACCTGCCTTACTCTAAACACTTATTTTTTTGATCTTAAGCTTCGTTTACTTTCATTTTGTAAAGTATGGACTATATTACAGGAGTGAAATATTTATCGGTAAACAATTACTTTAACTACAAAAAAAGTCTCTTCACAATGCGAATGTAATTGTGAAAAATGACATTCTTCAGTTACCGATAAGTAAGTAATTTACACCATCTTATTTCCGAAAAGACCCTGGGAGGTAAGTAATTTACATAAACTGGTCCCATTAATTGTGGATACTAGTCGACATGACTACAGTGCCCAAATAATTTCGTCTTTTGAGACGTTAAGATCTCATTGACACAAGGCGGTCTGATTTGGAAGATTACTTAGCCCAGGTCGTATGAATATTTATCTTTAAATATTTTAATAGCTTACAGTCTTACATCAATCTTATCAACAATTAATAGGACCAGTTTCTAATTTACACCATCTTATTTCCGAAAAGACCCTGGGAGGATAGTCATGAAAAAGATAATGATTGTAGACGACGACCCGATCTATCTAGATATAGTACTAAGAGTTCTATACGAGGCAGATTTTAGAGTATATGTTGCAACCAACAGCCTCGACGCCAAAAAAATTAACATGCAGATAAATCTCGATTTGATAGTAGTCGACTTTAATCTAGGAAATGAGAACGCTACTGATGTCGTCAATGCTTTAGGTCGAAAACAAAACTATGTTTTCTGTTCTTCATATTTAGAAACAGAAAAAGCGCTTTTTGGACTCCCGGGAACGATTCAATTCAAACCAAATAATCAAACTACTTTATTCCAAATGCTCGATTCCGTAAACACGCAGAGACTATAGGTTGGCAACCTAAATATGAAAAAATATCAATGTCCAACTAATTTTGTCGGTATCCTAGGGACTAGGGCCGAATATAAAAAACGCATATTTATATTAGTAGTAGACGACGACAAAGAAATTACTTCGTTCATAGGTTCAGCACTTCAAAACACTAAATACTTACCCATCACTGCTAATGAACCGGATACAGCAGCAAAACTTTTAGACTACTTCGAATTCGATCTCATAATTTGTGATGTCGTGATGCCAAAATTAGAAGGTCTTGAACTCGTGGATAGGATTGCCCCAAATACGCCAGTAATATTTATTTCTGGCTTCGAACAATCGCTCTCCATAGAAAATAGAACCAGACATTATTTAAAGAAACCGTTTTCAATAGAGTCTCTAATTGAAAAAATAGAAAAAATTTCTGCCTAGATGCTTTCCTATCGAAGTGTGAGATATTAAGTCAGATATCATAACTAGAAACAGGCACAAAAATTGCTCCCAACCAATCGGTTAGAAATCTCGATATTATTTCAACCATAAAAAGCACAAACGTATAAATAGAAAGTTTGAGAAAAAGCAATGAAACGCCTATTATTGGTCGAAGATGACCCAATTTTAAGAAGAAACTACCATAAACGGTTAAAAGCTAGGTTCAACATAAGTGTAGCAGCGAGTTTTTCGGAAGCCATGTATCAACTTTGCACCTTCGAATTTGATATTGTCCTAACCGATATCCATCTGACCAAGGCTCAAAAAGCAGAAGGTTTGCACATAATTGGGCAAGCTTCGTCCAAATTTAGAATCCAAAAAATAATTGCAATGTCGACTGACACCGAAAAATCAGGGGAGTGCCTAAAGGCAGGAGCCGACAGGTTCCTTGATAAACCTTTTGATCTGGAACTCGTTATATAAATCCACCAAACATGAAGTAAACCCCACCGACATCTGAACATGAAGCTGTTATGGTGCCTCTAGCAAGTCAGGAGGACCATATATGTGGACCCAAAAAGATCTTCAGCGCCTGGAAAAAGCCATCTCTTCCGGCACTCTCAAGGTAAAGTTCTCAGATAAAGAAGTCACCTATCAGACCACTACGGAAATGCTAAAGGCACGACAAACGATTCTCGGCTATCTAGCCAAAAACAATCCTAACTCTTCACGCATTGTATCAAGCTTTGATAAAGGTCTTTGTTGAATTTACTCGATCAAACAATTGAATACTTTGCGCCGCAGTGGCAGTTAAAAAGAGCTAAAGCAAGGCATATGCTTGGACTTAACTCTCGTAATTTTGAAGCCGCAAGCAAAGGAAGACGAACAGAAAACTGGAAAACCACGAAGAATTTCAGTGATCCCTCGACCGTACTGCACACTATAGTCGATAGGTCTCGCTACCTGGCTGCTAACAACGCTTACGCTAAGCGCGGACTAAATGCAATCCCATCCCATGTAGTGCGAAGAGGGATCACGCCTAATATTTCGAGTAATAGAAGATTCGAAAAGGCATTTCGGTCTTGGGCAGCATCAACTAAATGTGATTTTGAAGGTAGATGCACATTTTACGGTCTCCAGTGGCTTGCCATGAAAACCATCGCCGAAAGCGGAGAGGTGTTAATTCGCAAAAGGCTAGGAGATCAGGGGAACCAAGACATACCCCTAAAGCTACAAGTTTTAGAGCCTGATTTTCTAGACACCAACAAACCTGGAACTAAGAAGGGAATTGAATATTCGGAAGACGGACAGCGGCTAGCTTATTGGGTTTATAGAGAAGATCCAAGAACAATGCGGCGTGTTGATAGTGTGCGAATTCCCGCAGACGAAATCATCCACGCTTTTGAACTTCTACGGCCTGGTCAACAGCGCGGCCTACCTTGGCTTACTCCTGTGATTATTAGGCTCAAAGATCTTGACGATTACGAAGATGCACAGCTTGTAAGGCAGAAGATTGCCTCGTGTCTAGTCGGTGTCATCCATGACATGGAGATGGACGAACCGGCTGGAAAAATGAAAGACGAGGACTGGTCTACTTTTACACCAGGTTCCTGGGAGATCCTGCCGCCAGGAAAAACAGTCACCTTTAACAATCCTCCAGTATTACAGGGCTACGGTGAATATTTATCGGCGATGCTTCACGGCATAGCTTCAGGGCTTCAGGTCCCTTATGAGGTACTAACAAGTGATTATGAAAAGGTTAATTTTTCGTCCTCCCGCATGGCTTTTCTTGAGTTTTACAAAACCGTCGAGCATTGGCAAGAGCACATCATGGTATCGCAAATCTGCAATCCCATATTCAACTGGGCAACCGAGCTTGCAGCGTTTGGTGGTATAAGCCCAGGCACCGCAACAGTAAATTGGGGCCTTCCCAAACGTGAGTACGTGGACCCGATAAAAGAAATCAAAGCACAGATCATGTCAATTAGAGCAGGACTTACAACTCTAGCCGCAGAGATAAGAAAATCTGGTGAAGATCCAGACGAGCTTCTCGAAGAATACGCTGCCCTACTTCAAACCCTTGATTCCAAGAGAATTACTTTAGACTCTGACCCACGAGTAAAGGAAACTAATGACACTAAAGAACAATCAGATTAATACGGCTCCCGTCTACAGAGCTGCCACCTTCCTACCTTCAAGTGTAGACATTAATAATCGGACTATAGATGTCACTTGGACAACAGGGGCAAGAGTTCTACGAACCCCATGGTTTGATGATCCATACTTTGAAGAGCTAGCGGTTGATGAACAATCCGTGAGACTTCAAAGACTTAATGACACCGGTCCACTCCTTGATTCTCACATAGCAAACAGGCTCAAAGATCAAATTGGATCTGTATCTAGAGCATGGATTGCGGACGGCAAGGGTTACGCTACGGTTCAATTTCGCTCTAATCCAGAATCCCTTGAAATCTGGGAGGATGTAAAAGACGGAATCATTCGCAATATCTCAGTTGGCTATCACATCCACGAGTTAACTGAGACAAAAGAATCAGACGGCAAATATTCGACCTATCGCGCCACAGATTGGGAGCCTTTTGAAATCTCCATGGTTTCAATCCCCGCAGACGTTGGCGCTCAAACAAGAACATCCAACCTTTCTACGCCCACCAATATAAGGAGTCTTCCTGAAGTGACTACCAAGAACAAAGGAAATCCAAAAACTCAAACTAGGTCCGGAGCCGGTGACGAATCACCACCTCAACCTGCAAAATGTGGAAGTGAACAACGAGGAGGTAGTGAAAACTCGCCTAACCCATCAGAATCACAAACTGAAGTTAATATTAACGCCAGTGCCGATTCTCGTAACCAGCCAGAACCATTAACTAACCGAACTTTTACCGGCAGTGAATCTGAAAAACGTAACTCTCCAGAATCACAAGTTGAAAGCAAAACTGCTTTGAATGAAACCGAGATAAAAGAGGCAGCTATCAAAGCTGAACGAGAAAGATCGGCGGCTATTGAGAATCTGTGCAAACAGGCAAAACTGCCGGATATGTCCAGGTCATTGATCGATGCTGGAGTCCCTGTCGAAGAAGCCAGAAAACGTGTGTTTGAAAAAATGGTAGAAACTGAGCCTAAAACAAATGGACAAATTCGAGTCCAAGCTGGTGATTACGATGAGATCTCAGTGCGCAGAGGAGCAATGGCAAGTGCGCTTTTACACCGTTATGCTCCCACAAAATTTAAAATTGACGACCAAGGACGAAAGTATCGAGGTATGTCACTTTCTGAAATGGTCCGCTACTCTCTGGGCAAAGACGCCGAGGGGCTCGGTAAACGAGAGCTTGCAAGTCGGGCTTTTCATTCCACATCGGATTTTCCTGAAATTCTAGCAAACGTTGCAAGAACATCTCTTTTAGATTCCTATGATCGACTTATCCAAAATCAAACCTGGCAACCGTTGGTCAGAATAACAGAGGCAACCGACTTTAAGCCTATGCGAAAAGTTAGGCTCGGAGATATTCCTTCACTGAAACTAGTTCCCGAAGGTGCCGAGATTCAAAGTGGTACGGTATCAGAAAACTTCGAAGAGTATCGCATTGCGACCTACGCTCGAAAATTCGCACTAACCCGCGAAACAATTATCAACGATGATCTAAATGCCTTTACCGAAATGCCAGCCAAGTGGGGTATAGCTGCTGCAAGACTAGAGAATATTCTTTTCTGGTCAATTTTTACTGAAAATCCTCAAATGTCAGACGGCAGAAGGCTGTTCTCAGCCCAGCATGGAAACCTTGCCTCTCCTGGTTCACCAATAAGCGAGGAATCACTATCTGCAGCCGAGCTAGCAATGTCGGAACAAACCGGCCTTGATAGCAGGGATCGCCTTAACATCATGCCTCGATATTTGATCGTACCAACAACCCTTAAAACCCAGGCTAAAAAGCAGGTGATGCTGCCTACCATGCCAACCAACGTAGGGGAAACCAATCCTTTTATGGGAGAATTCGAGATTATCTCCGAGCCACTATTAAACAACGAATCGCGCACATCTTGGTATATGGCTGCAGATCCAGATCAAGGTGTTGATATCGTTGAGATGGCCTACCTTGATGGTGTCAGATCGCCAATGGTGGAATCAAGAGAATCTTTTGACAGGTTCGGAACAGAGATTAGAGCAAGCATCGATGTCGGCGCAAAAGCCATCGATTATCGGGGCGTATATAAAAACGAAGGAGCGCCGGTCACTGAAGGAGAGGAATCTTAATGAAAAACTTTATCCAACCAGGCCATGCCCTGACGATTAAAAATAGTCCAGTTGCCGCAAGCTCTGGTGATCAAATACTTATCGGCTCCATCTTCGGCGTTTCTGTAGCTGATGTAGAAGAAGGGGGAAACCTAGTCCTTCAAATTGAAGGTGTGTTTTGGTTTAGAAAGAATAGGTCGGAAGTTATCACCACTGGTCAGCAGCTTTCTGTTGATAGCGGTAGGCTAACAAACGATATCTCTACAGGCCCCATTGTGGCGGTAGCTATTGAGGATGCCGTAGAGGATCAAATTCTAGTTGCTGCTAAGATTCTTCCAACGGTGATTCCAGGTGACAATCAGCCAGCACCCGATCCCACTAGAATCACGCCATCTTCCCTTCTTACGGAAAATGACCACATCTTAGATCCAATCGGTGGTTTTGGCCCTGAATCTGATGACCAGCCGGAACCAGAGCCGTCACCGATTCCAATAGAAGAGGAAGAAAATGCGTGAATTGATTGATCCTGCAATGGATCGAATTTTCGAGGTGCTCGGTGAAGAAGAAGATATTGAGATCCAGCGTGATGGTCTTTTTCTCGATCAAGTTCGCGGGGTTTTCTGTGATGAGGGTCAGGAGCTTGAGAATGAGCATGTGATCATCTCATCCTCTGAGCCAAGGCTATTAATCCGCGAGTCGGACTTGGCGGAAGAGCTCAGCCCAACGGATCGCCTTTTAATCAGAGAAGATATCTACCGTATCAAAGACACCGACCAAGACGGCTATGGCAATCTAATATTGGAGCTTTTCAAAGTTGGCGCACAAGAGAATTGAAATTAAAAAGGCTTTGGCTTCGGCTATTGCCTTAGATCCCATACTAGCTAAGTCAAACATTATGACAGACAGGGCTAATGAAATCTGGGAAAAAAACACCCCTGTCATCCACATTTCTATTCCTGACGAGAAGGCAGAAAAGTTTGCCGAAACGCCTCGCATCTTAAAGCGAATGGCTATGGCAGCAATTGAAATCGTAGTTCAAGGGGTGAATTTTGCTCATAAAGTCGAGGAGCTTGCAAGGCTTGTTGAAAACCAAATCAATCTGGATCTAACCCTAACTAGGCTTGTAACAGACACTGTTCTAGTGAATTCCTCTTTTGAGACCAATGGAGATGGAAAACAGCCCCTATCTAGCCAGCTACTTGTCTATCAAATCACTTATCACACAGAAGAGACTCCGCAAAAACCCACCTCAGAAACTAGCTCACCTATAGTTCAATTTAGGAGATAACGTGTCTATTTCATTTAATGAGATTCCGCAAAACGTACTAACACCTTTTACGTTCGTGGAATTTGACAATACTAACGCCACTAGAAACCTGCAGGGGTCGCAGCCCTATAAGATCCTAGTATTCGGCCAAAAGCTTGACAGTGGAATTGCAGAAACTGGCAAACTTTACCGCGTCTTAGATGAGGGATCAGCTGAAAGGCTGTTTGGCCCGTCATCGATGCTGCACCATATTTTTGTAAACCTCAAAAGAAACAACAGAGTCAATGAAGCCTGGGCCATAGCATTACCAGAACCAGGCAGCGAAAGACTTCTAACTATCACCGAAGCAGCCGCAGAGACAGAGTATGGTCTAACACTTACCAAGGGATCTCAAACAGAAACGATCAGCTTTTCAAGTGATAACGATCCCACAACAGAAGAAATCATAAATGGCTTGCTTGGACAGCTTCGAGATTCTGAAGCAATTGGTATAGTGACGCTCAGGGATGAAACGCTAAAATTAAAGCTTGCTGAGGATTGGAAGGCTGAAACTAGTGGCCCTCTTTCGCTCGCAGAAGCGCAAGATGGAAGAGCCACTGGTCAAATTGATATGAAAGATGTGGCTACAGGTGATGGCTTTTTCTCCGTTTACATTGGGGGTCTATCCTATCAGGTTCAAGTAAAGACGGGCGATAGGGCAAGTGATATCGCTCCGCAGCTTGTCTCCGAGATAAACGAGAATCCTTTGTCTTTTGTAGCAGCCGAGCTAAGTGGCAATAATGATATTAACTTAACTGCAAAACAGGCGGGCGCAATCGGTCTTGATATCCCAATTGGATTCAATTACAACGAGTTCGACTTCTTTCCTCAAGGTCTTGAAGGGGCAGAAATCACTCCAATGGGATCTAGCGGCCGCAATCCTGATATTTCTGAAGTCATAGGAAGTCTTGATGAAATACAGTTTAACGTTATCATCATGCCTTACACTGATCAGGAAAATCTAAGAACTTTGGATACATTTTTAGAGGATAGATGGGGACCAGAAAACCCACTTGATGGGCATATGTTCATTGGAAGCGGGGAAAATCCAGAAAGACAAATAGAGATTGCAGAGTCATTAAATTCAAGGCAAATTACTATGCTGGATGCGGGTAATTTTCCCGTCCCAGCCCATCTGTTTGCTGCAGCCGTAGCAGGTCTTAATTCCAGGTTCGCATCCATAGATCCGGCGCGTCCGCAGCAAACACTTGAAGTTAGAGGAGTTCTTCCTCCTAAAGCTCCAAAGAAAAGAGAAGTTAGAGATCAGCTATTAAAAGCTGGTGTTTCCACAACCACAGCGCAAAGCGGCAAAGTCTATATTGAAAGGCTTGTCACAACTTACACAAGAAACGCTATTGGATCACTTGACCCATCTTACCGCGATCTTGCAGTCAAACAGACACTTTCTTTTCTAAGGTGGGATTTTAGAAGGCTTTTTGCAAGCCGTTATCCTAGACACAAGCTTGCGATGTCAGATGAAAGAATTGGCCCTGGTCAGGCTGTACTCACTCCCAAATCAGCAAAAGCTGAAGCTGTGGCGCTTTTTAGACAGTGGGAGCTTGCTGGCCTAGTTGAAGATATTGATCAGTTCAAAACTGAGATCGTCGTCCAGATCTCCCCCACAGATCCTAACCGCCTAGAGTTTTTAATGACTCCTAACCTTATAAACCAACTTCGCGTTATCGGCGCACAGATCTCATACATTCTATAGGTAAAAAATGATCTTATCAGGAATATTTAATTTAAGAATAAACGGGACTCTTGTTACCGCAGGCGGGAGTTTTACTTTTAACCATGGCGGCATTCGAAATGAAGCCAAAATTTCTGGGGATGGGAAAGTTGCGGGTTTTAAGTCTATGGGAACAGTCCCATTTATAGAGGGTGAGCTTATTTACACGCCAGGCATCGACTCGAAGGCCCTCCAAGCAATCCAAGGCGGCGAAATCATTTTGGAGCTTGCCAACGGGAAAGTGTTTGTACTTATCAATGCTCACTGGGCAGGTGACGGTAACATTCAGACGGAAGACGGTAATTACTCGGTCAGATTTGAAGGGACCGATTCAGAAGAATTTACAGCGTAGGAGAAGACATGGAAGAATTTACTCTAACACTCAAAAGTCCAATCGAGTTCGGAAACTCTACTATCGAGGAGCTGACATTTAAGGAAGTGACGGCTCTTGAGATGAGGGGAATCAAGCCTGGAATGAGCATGGGAGAATTACTTGATATTGCGGGAAAACTATCGGGACAACCTAAGTCTGTAATAAATAGGTTAAAAGCAGAAGATGCTAATGCGGTGGTTGAATACGTGGGAAACGCGCTAGGAGGTGGCGTCTAGACTACGAATACGCATTTGCTATTCTAACTCACCAAAACCACATCCAACCCTCCGAGCTACTATCTATGACCGAGTCAGATCTTACTTTCTGGCTTGAAATTGCTAAGAAAACTAAGAAGATATTTGATGGCAAAACGTGAAGTAAGCTTTAGTGTCAGGGCAGTTGACAGGGCAACCGCAGTCATAAATAAAGTGACTCGGAGTCTTGAGAAATCAACGGCTCCGCTTCGCAAAATGGAAAAGCTGTACGACAGGGTGGATAAATCTACCAAGAAATACACGAAGACCTTAGACAGACTTAAGGACAAGCTTGAGGATGTTGGAAAAGCTGCAACTATTGGTCTCACGCTTCCTATCGCAGCAGTTGGAGCCACCTCAATAAAGACCGCGGCAGATTTTGAGCAATCGATGAAAAAGGTTGAAACTTTGACGGGTGGAGATATGTTCGATGAGCTTAAATCTCAAGCAAGGGAATTTGGTGCTACCACCATGCATTCTGCCTCTAGCGCCGCAGATGCTATGGTCTTTTTTAGTATGGCTGGTTTCAGGGCATTAGAAACTTACAAGGCAATGCCAAGCACACTTAACCTAGCGACCGCAGCCACTACTGATCTAGCCACCGCAGCCGATGTCGTGACTTCAGTTATGCGCGGATACAATCTGCCAGTATCAGAAATCGAGCAAATGACCGACATGATGACCGGAGCATTCGCATCGGCGAAGATGGATCTTTCTACCTTAGGGGAGTCACTTACCAAAGCAGGACCATTGATGTCTCAAATTGGTGTGGAGTTCTCGGAGACCCTGGCTATCATAGGTAAGCTTCGGGATGCGGGTATCGATGCCTCGTCAGTCGGTACAGCGATCGCAGGCGGGGCAGCTCGGCTAATTAAGCCCGTCAAAGAAGTAAGTGATCGGATCAAAAAGCTACTCAAAATAGATGCAAGCGAGCTTGTAGATTCTAATGGGAAGCTGGGATCCTTCGTTGGTCTCATTGAGAGGCTGGAGAAAGCAGGTGCCGGATCAGACGACTTTCTTGCCATCTTCGGACAAGAAGCTGGCCGCTACCTTTTAAATCTTCGAGGGATGAGTAGTTCTGTTAGAGAGTTGCAACGCAATATAGAATCATCCACAGGAAAGACAGCCGAGTTTGCCAAGGCGTTCCAGTCTGGAGCAACGGGTGCAATGTATGCCTTTAGATCTGCAGTAGAGGCTGTGCAAATTTCAATCGGTGAAAGTGGCCTTCTAAGTGATTTCACAGACCTAACCAATGGAGTCACAAGCTATATTCAAAGGTTATCGGAAGCTAACCCTGCCATGATTCGCCTGGCAACCATTATCCTAGGTATAACAGCCATTGTCGGTCCCTTCACTTTAGGACTTGCTGGCCTTGTTGCGACTATTGCTGGAGCCATTATCAATTTCAAACTACTTACGGCCATCCTAGCGCTGATGGGGACGACTGTTGGCGCAGCATTTGCGGCTATTGCCTTAAAAGCACTAATTATTGGCTCCGTCATAGGAGGGCTTGTCTATGCAGGTTGGTGGCTCTATGACAACTGGAATAAAATCTTTGATGCCATTGGAGGCTGGATTGACTATGTCCTTGATAAACTAAGAGATCTTGGCGACTGGTTTGTAGAGTTTCGAGGCGACAAAAAATATGGTCTTCAAAGATCGGTGTCGATCACCGAAGAGGGTTTTCCCTCTATTCAAAATGCTGAGCTAAACCGGAAGCTTTCACTAGACGTTGGTCCGATCAATGATCTACCAAATTTTGATAGAAAGCCGAGCTTTCGGGCAGATGAATCCTTAATAGATAATTCAATCAACTGGATTCCTGACTGGATGGAAGGTCTTGGCTCGACGGTATATGATGCGTTTGCCAATCCAATATTCAAGATCGATGAGAAAGAGCTGATAGACGAGGAGAAGCTAGGAAAGAACATAAAGGTGCCAGAATTATCAATAAAGCCACCGCCTGCCCTTAAAAAAATAGAAAAAAGTAGCCAAATCTCACAACCTCTATCACTTTTTCAAAGAGGCCAATTCGGTGAAATAAATTCAAGACTTCCAAACAATATCATTCCACTTGTAAGGCCCAACATTCAGAAGGTTGATACTTCAAAACCATTTGGATCAGAGAATTCAACAACCAAGCAAGAAAAGGTCTCCATTGATGTAAACTTCTCAAATATCCCAAGAGGTACCCAGGTTAAAACCGAGTCCCAAAGGACGCCATTAGATTTGAATCTTGGATGGGCAATGAGGTGATCAATAAATCATTGAAAATTGCTGGGCCAAGAAAATGACCCAGCAAATAGAACCTCTAAGTCAAATTTGGTCAAAACCCATGTCTCTAGGGTTAATTTGACTATAGGCGAAGAAACCTCTTGGATCGAAGAAGGTGTTTCACTCTACAAGTCTAGTCAAAACAATTTATAAGGCAAGGAGTAAAACTATGCTGACAATATGCCATAATTGGAAAACGTATAGATGAATAACTTTGAGGCGAACAATAAATTCGTGCCGGACCATCAAGGAAGATCCGGCACACATAAAAAAGTAGGTTGACACTGAATGATTTCCCTGTCTCTAAGAGAGTTTTAATCAGCCGCAGAGAAATCTTGTAGGTTCGTCAAGATAATACCATATAGCCTTTCAGGGCCAAAGAAGTATCGAAAGAATCAAATATGACCTGGCGAGACAGATACCTAGAAGCCTCGTTTCGAGGAATAAAATTTTACGTCACAGCCTCACCTGCAGAGTTTGGAAGACATAAAATCGTCCATGAATTTCCAAGCGCCATAGACCCTTACATCGAAGATATGGGAAAAAAAGCAAGACGATACCCAATCGAGGGGTTTGTAATTGGTGACGATTATAACTTTACTCGGGATCTTCTTATCAAAGCTGCTGAAGAGATCGGGCCAGGCGAGTTGGTGCATCCATTTTTAGGTATTAAATCAGTCGAGTGCCTAAATCTCAAGCTAACAGAATCCTTTGATGAAGGCTCAATGGCTATTTTATCGTTTGAGTTCGTCGAGACGGGAACAGCCAGCTTTGGCGTTTCTCTAATTGATGAGACTCTAGCATTGATTGATACAGCTAGAGATTTTCTTCTCGATCAGATCCTAGCCTTTCAAGAGATTTTTTCTGTTATCAAAGCACCAGGGTACATTATTGATTCTGCAACTGGACTAATAGATCAGATTGGCGATGCTATTGTTTCACAAAACGGATTAGGAGTTATTGGAACAACACTAGGTGATCTTGCTGGTTCAGTAGATGATTTTAAAAACGAGGCCAAACAGCTTTTTGACTCTCCAAAAGAGCTAGCAGATGCGATTGTTTCTTCATTCGAAAACTTAGCAGAATCATTTAGATCTGGCCCAGATGGAATAAGGGCAGTTCTCAGGGCTTCAAGGGCTGAACTCCAAATTGAAAAACCGTCTCCCTTTCAGACAGGTAGTAGAAAAAGAGAAAAGGAAAATCTTAAAAGCCTGGAGTTTATTAAGAATACCGCTTCAGTCTATGCTGCAACTATCAGACTAGCCGAAGTATTATCAAATATCGATAGTGAGCCACGAGTTATTAGCAGCGAAGATGCCATTAGGCTTAGAGATGAAATAGTAGCAAGTTTGGATAGGCTTTTAGAATTGACGGAGTTGCAAGACGGATATCAAACGAGGCTCAAACTTAAAGCAAGCCTTCTAAAAACTATCCCAGATGCCATCAATCTTGCAAATTCTAATACCGTCACCTTAGAAAGACCAACAACACCCTATAATTTGGCAGCAAAGCTATATGGATCTTCTGACAGATTTGAGGAGTTGCTAGAGCGAAACCAAATACTAAACCCATCAATTATTAAGCCAGGAACAAAAATTGAGTTTATCACCCAGAGTTAACTTGAAAATCGGGGCAGACATTTATCCCTACTGGCAGACGGTCGAGATCACAAAGCACATCGAGACCATAGCCAGCTCTTTTAGTCTTTCCATATCTGAGGCCTCTGGCCAGGATCTTTCTAAGTTTCCGATATCAATAAACGATCCTGCAGTCATAGAAATAGAAAACGAGGCTGTGATATCAGGGTTTATTGATAGTCTTGATCTTAGTTACTCCAAGGATACACAAAACATAATGATTGCAGGTCGTGACAATACAGCCACATTAGTTGATTGTTCGGCTGTGGCCGAGAGAGATGAGTTTTTAGATCAGTCTCTTCAGCAGATAGCAAGCGCTATTTGTAATCCCCTTGGTGTTCCTGTCAAGGCTGAGTTACCCACAAAAATAGCCAAGTTTAAAATTAACCCAGGCGAAAAGGCATTTGAAGCCCTCGATCGCGCCGCAAAATACCAAGGAGTATTCTTTAGGCCAGATGGGCTTGGAAATCTTATTGCTGCAAGGATCGGGGAAAGTATCTCGGATTCTGCATTAATTGAGGGACGAAACATCCTAAACGCAAGCCTTACTATTGACGGATCGGATAGGTTTTCAGACTACATGGTGAAATCCCAGAGCTTTAACGAAGAAAAAGCAAACGTTGAGGCAAGTTCAAGGGACAAAATAGGCCGCTATAGGCCCTTAACAATCATTTCTGGCGAGCAAATAAGTAGTGACCAAGCAAACACCCTAGCAGAATGGGAAGCCGCTGTGAGGGCAGCTAGATCGTTTTCTCTTACTATCGAAACTCCAGACTGGCGCGATGCTTCTGGAAAGCTATGGGATGTTGGCAGTTTAGTAAGAGTGATTTCTCCTAGACTTTCGATCAACGCTAATTTATTTATAAAAGGTGTCAGGTTCTCAAAGTCGCTCCGGCAAGGGACACTTTCTACAATAGATCTCACGCTACCTAATGCGTATTTACCGCAACCATTATTTGAACAAGCCATATGAATTACCAGGTAATTTCAATTAGACACAAACTTAAGCGCATATTAGCAAGATGCTTGATATCGCAGGTAAAAGATGAAGAAGGCGTCCAAAAACTTCAGCTATCTGTGTTTGATAATGAAGTAATTGATTCCACGCCTAGATACCAAAATTACGGATTCACATCAAATCCAAGGATAGGCGCAGAAGCCATTACGGTATTTAACGATGGTGATAGATCTAGCGGGATTGCCATTGCCATCGATGATCGGCGTTTTCGGCTTAAGGGATTGAAAGAAGGTGAGGTCGCTATATACACAGACGAAGGCGACTCGATCATTCTGTCAAGAAATAACGTTATTAAGATCAAAACCAAANCTTTNAANCTNGACTGTGANNANTGNGANATTACNGCNAAAAAGTTTCGNGTNNNCGATGGNANNNCAGATATNGTNGCAACACTTACCGACTGGATGGATGAAGTCATAAAAGCAACAACGAACACCATGCTAGGACCTATGAAACTCTTAGGAGCCGGTTTTCCTGCATTAAAGCAAAAACTGGAGAAATTTAAGCTATGATGAACGGAGCAAGTCTTGGATCTGAGCTTAAGGCCGCGGTCGATGCCGTCGCAAACAAATCGGATCATGCTAAGTTATGGGATGCTATAGCTAAAGCCATCGTCAAACACATCACAGACAATGCTGAAGTCACAGCAGGTATTCCGGTATCAACAACTGGATCAGCTTCGGCGCAGACAGGGCAGACTACAAGTGCCGGAAAAATTAAATAGTTTAGATCTTTGCACAGGAATTGGTGGGATCGCGTTGGGACTTGAAGACTACGCTAAACCTCTAGCATACTGCGAAATCGCTGATTACCCAAGAAAAGTGTTAAGGGCTAGGATTGACGATGGATACCTACCAAAAGCGCCTATATTCCCAGATGTTAACACGCTACCTTTAGAGTTATTTGATGGAGAAATTGACATTATTTGCGCGGGTTTTCCCTGCCAAGACATCAGCATTGCTGGAAAAGGCAAGGGATTGGAAGGAGAGAGAAGCTCGCTTGGTCTTAAAATCTGTGAATTGGCCTTTAAAGCGAGATCCCCGTTCATATTCCTTGAAAATGTGCCTGCAATCAGAAAAAGAGGACTGCGTGTCATCGTTGAAAGACTTTCCGGCGCAGGGTATGACTGCCGCTGGCACATTGTATCCGCTGCCTCGATTGGTGCGCCGCACCTACGCGAAAGATTCTTTTTACTTGCCTACTCCCATGGCCTCGGAAGGCAGCGGCTTTCAAAAGCCTGGAGGAAAATTTCGACCATCCCTAGATTCAATGGCAACAAGAAATCTCTGGCCAAAAAGAATGAAGCCTATAAAATCTGGCCAGATTACTGGTCCACTCAACCCGCAGTTAGTCGAGTGGCTTATGGGCTTTCCAATCGGATACACAGAAATAAGTGTTTAGGAAACGCCGTCGTGCCAATGCAGGCAAAACTTGCTTTTGAAATTCTTATGGGAATAAAATGCTAGATATATCGATTTTCAATCCAGAAACTTTAGATGACATTATTGACACTCTAATTGCCATATCACTTTTTTCTGATCAAAGTGAGCAAGATCCATACTGGGAAGATCCTGATTTCGGCTCGAAACTCTACACCCTAGTTCGAGAAAAGAAAACGCCTCAAAACCTCGTCTTAGCCGAGCAGTATGCAACTGACGCTCTTGAGTGGTTGGTTGATGATGGCTGGCTAGAAAGTCTCGCAGTTTCGGCAGAATATAGAGACGAATCAACCATAGTTCAAATTAGCCCCGTTAAAAAGGAGGTTGACCTACTTCGTGAGACCATCACTTAATGATCTAAGATCCCAGTCATTCGAGCTTATTTCCTCCCAGACCAGTCCTCAGAAAAAGCCTCGTTTTTCAGTCACAAGAATCATATCAAATGCAATCGCAGCAACGATACTAAGTCTTTACATCTACGCAGACAACCTTGCTAGCGCTCTATTGCCAGATTCCGCAAAGTCAGTTGTTCTTGAAAGATGGGCTGCAATTTTTGGAGTAAGTAGAAAAAGAGCATCGATAGCGTCAGGTGAAGTGTTCATCGAATCGACTCAGTTCACGCAGGTAGTAAAAGGCACACTGATGCAAGATGATTTTGGAAATCAGTACGCCACGACCGAACGTCAAATACTAGGTCAAGAAACCAAACCCGTTAAGGTGGAATCGGTTGAAACAGGAAGAAATAAGAATCAGCCTCCAGGTACAATTCTCACGCTCGTTAACCCCATAGCTGGAATTAATTCTAGTATCGAAGTAGGGGGAGCCGGATTAACAGGAGCCTCCGATGTAGAATCAGATGATGAATTCAGAGTGAGAATCCTTGATAGAATCAAAAACCCTCCCAGAGGTGGATCAATTAGAGACTATGAGTTTTGGGCGCTGGAAGTGCCAGGAGTCACAAGAGCTTGGGCATTTTCAAATTACCAGGGAAGATCTAACGCTGTTGGCGTAACTTTTGTCCTTGATAATCAAGATGATATCATACCTATCGAAGACTCTGAAAAATTCAAAGAAGTGCATTTCTACCTTAAGCAAAGAGCGCCAATTGGAGCTGAGGTCAACCTATTTGTTCCGATTGAATTTGAAGTAAGACCTAGAATTAGAGTCAGGCCAGATACGCCGAAAGTTAGGTTTGAGATTGAGCAGGAACTTAGAGACTTCTTTTTTAGGAACGCTGAGGTCGGAGACGGAGCGACTAATAGAGGAACAATCCTTATCTCTCAGATTCGAGAAGCCATATCGCTAGCAGAGGGTGAGATAGACAATGAGCTTTTAGAGCCTACTGAGAATATTGAGGTAGTGTTCGGTCAGCTTGCTGTGGTGGTAGGAGTAGACTTCGTTGAATAAGTTTTCTTTGGCTCTAAAATTATTGCTTCCCACCGGAAAAATCTGGCAAAACGAAAAGCTAGAGAATTTGCTACTTGGAATTTCACTTGTATTCGTACGGGCAGAAAGTTATATAGAGTCTAGTCTCGGAGACAGCTTTTTCTCATCCGTCCAAGACTTCATCGGTCCAGTTCTTCCGGATCACACTTTCGAATCGTATTTTAACTATTTACTAGAGATCTCCGACTTTAGGCTCATCTTAGAACAAATACAAGGCACACCAGCAGTTTATCGCATTTCAGAAATCCCGCCAAGTGAGCTTGAGAGCATCAAATCTGCAATTGAAAAAGTAAAACTCGCCCATATTAAATTTGAGTACCGAACCCTTTGATACTAGAAACCGAGCATTTTAAATTAGACGAGATCCGCTGTCCTTGTGATAAGTGCAAGCCAATGGTTAATCAAGAACATCTAATTCGAGTACAGTCTCTTCGCTATGAGTTTGGAAAACCAATGATTGTGAATAGCTGGCATAGATGTAAGCAGTACAATAAGACGTTGCCTGGTAGCTCAGATAATAGTGAGCATATCAAAGGCAACGCCACAGATTTTAGGCTGTGGCACTACTCGATGTCCGAGCAATTTGAGCTTTTACTTCTTGCATTTAAATACGGATTTAAGGGTATCGGGATCTACTCTGGATACCTACACCTCGACTCAAGATCAAAGCCTTCCTACTGGGTCAAATAGAAAGAGAATGCCGACATGAATACTAATAAATATCCGTTGGAGCGAAAAGTTAGGGTTTTGTCGCTAGGTGCTGGAGTTCAGTCTAGCTGTCTTGCATGGCTGTATGAAACTGAAAAGTTAGAAAATTTGCCCGATTTCGCAATTTTTGCGGATACGGGAGCAGAGCCGGAGAGCGTCTATAAGTATCTGGAATATTTACAAGCCAATATCAAATCATTTCCCATCTATACCACATCCAAGGGTAATATCGCACTCGACACCATTCTAAACTCTAGATTTGCTACGCCTCCATTTTTCATAAAAAAACCAAATGGAAAAATTGGAATGGGGCTCAGACAATGCACCGGCGACTACAAAATCAAAGCTGTCCAAAGCAAGATTAGAGATGTGTTGGGGTACAAGCCAAGAAAACACATGAAACATAAGATCGAAGTCATTCTAGGTATATCGACAGATGAGATCGAAAGAATGAAAGAAAGCAGGGTAAAATGGATTTCTAATTCTTACCCTTTAATCGACGGCAACTTCAGCAGGACCGATTGCCTCGAATTTATTAAAAGTATAGGTAAACGGCTCCCGCCTAAATCTGCGTGTTGGCTTTGCCCATATCGCTCGAACGAGAGCTGGCTGGAACTTAAGGATGCCAGCCCAAAAGACTTTGAGAAGGCGGTAAGCTTCGATAAGTTCATCAGAAACCTACCCAAGCTTCATCATGAAAATTATCTGCACCGTAGCTGCAAGCCTCTAGGTGAGGCGGTTCTGGATATTGATTCTGACGGTGAAAAAGACGGCATCGTAAACGAGTGTGAAGGTATGTGCGGAACCTAATTTTTCAGACCCATCCCAAAATAAGTCTTTCAGGCCGTCCTGGCCACAATTTTATAAGGAGCATCTATGCTTAAATCTCTTTTCTTTATCCTATCACTTTTTTTATCAACTCTCACTTACAGCCAATTTGTCGAGCCGGACAGAGGAGGAACACCGCAGTTTGCGGACAGGATTGAGCCTGTAAACCAACAAAACTTTTGTATTTTTAGATTCAACGCCACGAATGAGAAGATCCCTCTTTACTGCGTCGACGGCTTAAATTCGAAACATGATCTTTCTGGAAAGGTCAATGTGGGAGAGTTGTATATAGACTCTAGTATTCTCCTAGACTCCGGCGCTCTTTATGACGCCGACGGTAGAAAGCTCATCGATTTTGTTGAAGGTAAATGGCTAGGTTCTAAGGTTGATTTGAAAGGAGATCGAGGACCGCAAGGGATCGAAGGACAGCAAGGTGTCAAAGGCGACAAAGGTGATAAAGGCGATACCGGCGATGAAGGCCCCAGAGGTGAAAAAGGTGAAAAAGGTGATACAGGACCTGCCGGAGGTCTTTCGAGCTGTCTGACTAGGAGGGTTGTGACGGGACCAATCCCAGGATTTAGAAACCTTAGATCTAGGGCAGCGTGTGAAAGTCAGGAGATTTTAACTGGAGGAGGATGTAGCGCAACCGGGGCTAGCTTGGTTGATTCTCATCCAACAACTTCGAGTAGAGAATACTTTTGCAGTGCAATTTCCCCATCAACCAGCAATCAAGGGGCTAGGCTCACAGCCTATTCAGTCTGCTGTAGAAAATAAACATCCTACAATGCGGTGCCTGTAGCATCGCAATTCCCTCATCAAATCGTCAACTCGATACCTGCCTAACAAAACCCAAATCCTAACAGGAACCTCAGATATCCAATTAAAAAAAGAAGAAAGTCACCTATGATAAATTTTTATGACCTTAAAGCAAAATATAGCTCACTATGGCAAAGTGTTGAAATTAATCCTTCAACAGCATCTATTGTCAAAAACGTAGCAAATACAATATATAAAAACAAAAATCGATATCAAAAAATCCAAAAGCACACAGATATTCCTTGGTTTGTTATCGGAGCAATTCATAGCTTAGAAAGCAGCTCCAGCTTTAAAAAACACCTTCATAACGGCGATTCACTCTCGAAGCGGACAGTTCGAGTCCCAAGAGGAAGGCCAAAAGATCCACCTAATAACGGCACTCGGTACACCTTTGAAGAATCGGCCATTGACGCTCTAAATTTAAAAAGGGGAATTCTGAGAGAGCTAGGTGGCAAATTAGACTCTATTGAAAAAATTCTGCACTACTGCCAAGCATACAATGGATTTGGATATGAAACGGGAGCAGGCCGACGCACTACTCCTCCCAAACGATCGCCTTATCTTTGGAGCATGACCAACCAATATCAAAAAGGAAAATACGTATCTGATGGCCGTTTCGATGAGAACGCAGTGAGCCAGCAAGTCGGCGTAGCGGCAAGTATCAAGTCACTTGAAGAGAATTATGGATTAGATTTCAATGAAGGTAAAACAATACCTATAGAGAATGTGACAATAAAACCGCAATTTAGCGTTATTCGTAAGGGTGACGTAGGAAGGCTTGTTAGTGTTCTGCAATACAATCTAAATTTACTGGCGGATTTTTCCTTGAGTATAGATGGGGTATTTGGGCCAATAACAGAAGGAGCTGTCATCCAGTTTCAGCGGAATCAAAATCTGATAGTTGACGGAATAGTGGGACGACAGGTTTGGGGCCGGTTAGCTGAAATTCAAAACTCTGCAAACAACGCTTAGCAATAGTTAGCTCTTCCCTAGATATCTACAATAAAGGCAAATAGCTAATTTAGCTTCCGAAACTGACCAAATCCAGCCTTTTTATAGCGTTATTCAGATTTGCTGCGATATTTTTGCCGACGGGCTTATCTGGATCTCGAAAATCAAAGGGAAGTTCCAGGTGTATACTAGACGGCATGACATCAAGAGTGCCGCAGGCTTTTGCTTCTCTTGCCCTAAAATGAATAAAGCTCAAACCTTCTATCTTTACTGGAAGCCCCGAAAACGCCTGTTCAATTCTTATGGCGTTAATTCCTTCGTGAGCAATTTCGATCGCATTTTGAGACAGGGGTCGGCTATTTCCATGGATTTCTACGTAAAGCCTCACGCTCGATCTCTCCAGATATTCACGAAAATTTTGAAAAATGCGGTAGGCAAATCTATTCGGTCGATCACATGAATCACTGCCGTTTGTAATTGTCGGTCTGTTCACATTGTATCGAAGCCTGCCATCGCGATCCGATCTGAAATTTTTGGCAACTAGGCAACTAAATTCAGGATTTATCCGGCATATCTCAAAGACAATGTCGCCGGTAAATCTGTCGCTCGGTTCATGTGGAGCTGCAATCAATATTGGGCCAGATTTCCGATACCAGATCTCACCTTCTTTTATTTTGGTTCCGTCAGCTTCAAAGTAGATATCAGACACTTCCCATACCGATTTGATATTTCTGGCGTAAATTGATTGAGGACTGTCTGCCAAAGGAACCTGCCTGGGGTACTCGCAAGAAACAAGCAGCGAAACCAAGCCGGAGAGTAGTATTATCCTCACGCTATATCACCTCAAATCCCTGCAATGCCGCTACGGTTGACCGATCTATTCTTTTCTTGCAATCCTCGCATGTTCGCTCGCTCACTGTTTCAAACAAAACGTCACATATGCGGCAGTTTCGAATGACAACCTTAATCGGCTTAAGGCCAATTCGTTTCCTTGCCCAACTCTGTTCTCTAATATTTAGGTGTTCAGTGGTTGACAGCCTTTTAACTTCACCCATTCCTCAAACTCCTCTTTGATCTTCACAGCATTCAAACTATTAACAATCACAAATCCTGCTCGTAGCATAATAAATAGGAGGGCAGTAAACAAAGCAATTTCTTCGTTTGAAAAACCCATTGGCTTGGGAGGTTTGAATTCTTTGATTTCTTTTCTAAGCTCTTCTACCTGAGATCCGAAAAGCTTCATATTATCCCAGGATCTATGCTTAGTTGCCTGTGCTAGGGATTCTTCTGCTTGCCTAAGTGAGCTGATTAAATGCTCTTTATTTTGGCCTATAGGAGTAGCCTGTTTGAGAATTTCTCTTTGGCTATGGTAGGAAGCAAAGCCAAGTGAACCTACAATATAGCAAAAAACTGCGAAATAGGTGAGTTGTTTTATCCATTGTGTCAACCAGCATCTAAACTTGGTCATCGATAAAGCAATAAGTGAAAGCTCGCAGGCGATGGCCAAAGCTACCGAGTACTTGCTAGGATCGTGTGATTCGTAAAATTCCACTTGGAGTAAAATAAGAAGCCAAGTCAATCCAGCGCCAAACACGATTCTGAAAAATTGACTGAAAAACTGAAAGTATGAAACTGAAAAATTATGCTTCTTGGTTTTTTCAGGCTTATTTTCAGACTTACCCTCGGAATCCATTGATACCAAAGCTACCTGCTGCTGCTTAAAGTTCGTAGCCACCAGTAATTCTCCATCTGAAAGTTGGAATTTCGTGCTGAAAAATCTAGGTCCATAGTCTGAAAGTTTTTTTTCAGAAGCCTTTGCAATCTCATTTTTCAGTTTTTCAGAATCCAATGACTGAAAGTCCCTAGCCAGCCTTTGTGGCTTTATCGATATTGGGCGGATTGTCTTGCGGACCAGGGATACATTTTGCTTCCGCTTTTTCTTAGGTTCACAGATTTCGAGAATTGGTGGGGGAGCCGGGACAATTGACTCAGCCTTTTCTTCCGGCAATTCTTCGACGAGCTTTAGTTTTCGGTAGCGTTCTCGAGCCTTTTTCCTGAGCTCCTCTTTTCTCTTCTCGTAATACTCGCGGTTTCTTTCCCTTTTTTCCTCGGCAGTCACTACTGAACCTCCGTTTTTGCGTATAAGTCTAAGATTGTCGCGAAGGAGGTGGACGTGGTCATATCAAGGATCGATCTCAGCCTCGATGCCACTTCTGCGGTTTGTCCTTCGGCAAGCTTTCCTTCAATTTCACTTATCAGTTGGTCTGTATTTGTAATTCTAGACCTTGCCTTTTTGGCATAGCTCCAAGTCTAAGTTTTGCCTCTGCGATTGCGTCACCAAAAAGGCTATCAACAATAGCGGAAGTCACCTCAATAAAACCGTCGGCATTTCGCTCTATTAGGCCAGGGAGTTGATATTCTATCTCCGCTAACTCTTCCTTGGTCCTTGCATTTTGAATGGCTCTACGGCCTATTTTAACGATCTCACCCCTGTTCTTTACGGCCATATCAAATCCAGAAAACAGCCAATTCATACTCTTGGCCCTCGAAAAAAGGTATGGATCGCTTTCGATCTGTTTGAGCTTTTCTGCAAGTAGGAGTGGATTGCATCTTTTCCTAACGTATTCGCTGTAAAAGCGTTTCCTTTCAAAAGAGTTAACAGCCTTTTTTATAAGTTCTTCCCAGCAGAGTATAATCTCGTCTATCTCCGATTTTCGCTTTTTTGCATTGTGCTGGTTGCAAGAATTGGGAGGTAGATTGGGATCTTCTTCTGGGGAGATAGAGGAGGAATTAGTAGCTACCACTTGGATGGGGTCCATCTCGCTGTGGTAAGTACCGCTAACCTGGGTGCAAGAAGGGGGGCTGTCTGGGTGAGAGGGGGCAGTGTTGTCGTAGAAAGGCTCGCCGACGACTCTTCTTCTTGTGTTGGCAATCTCTCTTTTTGTCTGCATTACCGATTCGTATACTTGAAAAGCTTTTTCAGTTAAGTAGTAGTCGTTGGTCAGTTGCTGCCAATGTCCACGTTCATTCATGATCCGCCTTTCTTGCTTGATCACATAACCCTTGCTTACAAGTGACTTGATTTTCTTTCTAACGGTCGATTCAGGGATCTTGGTTGAGTTCGATATTGTCGCAATGGAAGGGAATGCCACTTCGCCAACAAATCCTTTGTCGAAGGGCATCTTTGAGGCGAGATATTGGAGGATCGACAATTCGTAATAGTCAATATCATCTAGCGAGGCAAATGCGGATAGGTATCTGCCACCTTGAAAAACTGGATGATCTGGGGGATACGATGAGTAAAGTGAGTGTACGTTTGACATGATTTCCCTCTTTTTTTAGAGGGAGCTACTAGCACCATTGAAAAGCAGACAATAAGGCATTATGATCGTTCATTGAACGACGGTGTCTACTTTTGTCGTAGATTGCTAGGCTCCTAGTTCGCGGAGGCGGGTGTTCGAGCACCTGCTTCCATCAACAGCCTTTGATTACACCAGCATAATTCGACTCAGAAAAAAACTCCACCCCCACCAATTAACCCGAAGCTTAAGCTGTTCCATAGATAGCTTTTAACGACTATTATTTTGTGACTATTAATGTTCAATGGTGATATTAAGTGTTGACAAATGAAGAAAGTGGTTTTACGAGTAGCTAAGTCCTCGGAGTGACTAGGATAAACGCGGTTAGCGTTACGCGCTGATAAGCGTGAGGTCGATGGTTCGAGTCCATCCATTCCCACCACTCGTGTTTGTTGGCAAATAGCCCAGGGTTTTAGTTGATAGCTAAGTCCTGGGTTTTTTATTTGGACCCCATTTCGCTTTTGTCTCTGAGTGTTTGTCTGGCCTATCCGAGACTCAAAATGTCGCCTTCGATTCTTGCCTTCTGTGAAAAGAAACGATTAGGCTAAGTCCATGGGTCTTCGTGGTGAGCCTTTTTTTTTCTTTGTCTGCAATATATTCTAGAGAGTACCGTCTTTGTAACAATACCGATTAAAAACGTCTTTTGGAGCTGTTATAAAATGAGATTTTTCCCACTTTTTTTAATTTGTTTTGCTTTTTTGGCCTCTTGTGTGTCTGTGGATGGTGAGCATGTTGATAGTAGTTTTACTTATCAAGCGCTAGGTAAGCGAGGGGTCAAGCTAACTCCCGTACAAATTTCCG
Organism: Pseudobacteriovorax sp.; assembly: GCA_013215145.1. GTDB lineage: Bacteria > Bdellovibrionota_B > Oligoflexia > Oligoflexales > Oligoflexaceae > DT-89. Next base: position 132,385 of record JABSRP010000001.1, on the reverse strand, counting down.
ATACAGTAACGGCTAAGAGAGTAACTGGCGGGCAACTATTAAGCCTTCTTGGTACTGAGATTCGTGACGAGCGTAAGGATATCAAGGTGCATGGCAAGGACGATCGTTTGAATAGTAGAGCCATTCTAAAACAAATACGAAGCACCAACGAATTATCCCAGGAAGCCATCAATAGCCTTCCTGGAGATGTAAAACCCTACGTGGTTTATGCTTCAATTATAAGTGATGACACTCAAAGTAGTAACAGTGAAAATAAGAACGACAAAGATCAGATCACCGGCTATGTATACAGTACTGAAAGGCTTATGACTGTCGCCTTTCGGGTGTACGATCTGAAAAGCAAAAAAATGGTTTGGTCAGGTGATGTCAATAAACGATTGAGTAAGTCCAAAACCTACAGTCCTGCAGAGTACGAAAGGATGCAGGAGACGAAAAAAGACTCAGAGACAATCAATATGGTGGGAAGTATCGCTAAGGCCATCTCAGGAAAAAGTGATAACAAAGATATCGTCAAAGTCCGGAGCTTCTACCCAAAGGCTCCTAGTCAACGCAAGGTCTTGAAAGAATTATTTTCAGATTTTGCCGATGCCCTTCCGAAGAAAGGCATGTTCGAATAATCGCCTACTTGTAGATTTTGAATTCGACTCTACGATTTTTTTGCCTACCTTGGAGAGTATTATTCTCAGCGATGGGTTGAGACTCTCCCATTCCCACAGCCTCGATAAGCTTTGGATTAATTTTGAAGTTCTTGAGCAAGTAGTTTTTGATCGTATTAGCTCTTTGCTGGCTAAGTTTTAGATTGTACTCAGTACTTCCCAAGGAGTCAGTATGTCCAATAATCTTCACCTTTGAGTAGGTGCTGCGGACCAGAATCTGACCAAGCTTATGGATCTCAGCTAGTGATCCTGGTCTTAATTTGTTGGCTGAATTGAATCCAAATTCTACATTTTCAAGCACATAGACAATCGGAGCGGGGAGTGGATCAACCTCTGGATAGGTCGGAGCCTCGGGAGGAGGGGGCGGTAAAACAATACTTGGTTTACGTTTTAATACCTTTGACTGCTTTTTGCCCCAAGCTGGACCAAATGTCCAATTGATGCCGCTATAGATCCTATAGTCTGGTGAATTTGCGTTTTGGCTAAGGTATGTAGCCACTCCGCCGTGGATAGCGATGCTGTCGGAAACTAGAAACTTAGCCCCGATTAGAACTTCAGATGAGTTCATATTGCGCCTGGCGTCGCTACCGACATCATTGGATGCGGGAACTGTTCCATAGATTTCACCAATGATTTGAGTGTCTATATTGGCTAAAAGTTTGGCGACAGCTAAGCTGTACAGCCATTGGTCTCCGAGTGGTTCAACGGGGACATCTTCAATAGCCTCTCCTTCGCTCCTAGCTCGATATCCAACATTTGCGCCGACAGTGAAACCTGACAAAATCATGTCTCCCACTAACTCGATATTGGCAATCGGACCAGGATCCTGGCCCGAATATGGATTGTTTTCAATTGTGTTTAGGTTTACCGTTCCGACTACCGCGACTCCTCCGCGATCGCTTCCTGCTATCCGATATTTGACATTGAGTCTAACTTCATTCAAACCACGATCCTGTAATTGGATCCTTTCATTTTCTTCTTCTATGGACTGACTCGCTGTAAAAGGAAGATTGACTCCAATATCCCAGTCTTTTGCTATACCAAGTCCTAGATTGAGATCAAGACCGAGCAGGCTATTGCGAAGCTCTCCTCTTTCTTTTTCTTGATCACCAAATTCAGGTAATGGATTGATTGCGTAGTTAAGAAAAAGCCCTAGATTGAAAAAGCCAGGCTCTAATGTTTCGCTGGACTGTACTGTTACAAAATCAATTCCATTGGATGTCGGATTAAAATTTTGAAAATCTGAACCAACAGCATTTGCTAGGGCAGTTCTATGTTGCAGAAATAGACCAATGAAAATAAACAATTTGATTGGGACACGGATCATTAGAATCTAGCCTTATTTTTGTCGTGGATTCTTTGGAGCTTCCCACAGTGTTATATTAAGTTTTAGATCTTTTTTATCAGAGATATAGAGTTCACAATCACCTTTGTCATTATCGCCAAATGTAACGACTTTTAATTTGTGGTATCTTTTTTTATGTGATGAATTTGCTGTTGCGATCCGAAGGGCTAAATCAGATTCTGCATAAAAGTCAAAAGGTCCTTTTTTGTCATGACTTGGAAATGAACAACGGCTATCCTCTTCGTTGGCAATGCAGTATGGGCTAGAGTTGAAATTAGAGCTGAGATCATGACCGTATTGACCTCTTATTTTTATCCAATCATAGAGAAAAAATTCACCTTTTTTCACGAGGTTTTTGCTGAAACTCTCAAAAGAACTTAGTAACACGATGTCGTTGAAAGCTAGGATGATGTGATCGTCATATCTGATTTTTTGGCCAGGTGCGGATTTTATGGATTCGACGCCACAAAATACATTGTGTTCCGAAATCTTCACCGAGTAATCGTCTTCTATCCGAGCTGTTAAATATCTATCGCGTTTATCCAGATTATCATCCACTGACCATTCACATTGTTTCATCGGACGTATGCTAACTTCGTAGGTCTTTTTTTCTTTCTTTTCGCAGCGTTTAAGGTGACGAAGTTTACGACATTCTTTTTTTGACGCACATTTCTTTGCTTTGAGCTTTAATTCATTACTCTTGCCTTCGATATTCTCTTTAATAGCTATCGCCTGAAGAGTTACCTTTTTTTTGTTTGGAAAAGTAATAGATATTTTCGTATCACCTGCTAATAGATCGTCGCCTTCAAAATACTTATCCTTGGTCTCTATATCAATTATCGTGAGCTTATCCACGTCCAAATCTAAGTTGACTCTGAGATCGTAGGGCTTTTCTTTGATCGGGTACTTTGTATCATCATACTTTGATAATTCGACTTTAGGTTTTGGTTTTGGAGCTTCGGGCTCGACGTCAACACTGACTCGGGATGGCAGGCCGATGATCTGATCCTGCTGCACCACTGCCGTGTAGATATTTGTGCCGGCTAGTGGCGTCGGAATGATTCCAGGGTGATTTCCAGGGTTAATATCAGTCAAAACGATAACCGGCTGTATGGATTCGTTGCTGAATACCTCGAGCTTTGTTCCTCCCGAAGGAACTTCCAAGACAACATCTAAGTCTTTTCCTTCTTTTATTTTTGATGTTGCTGTAGTGATTTTCACAACTGGTCTGATTATGAATGGTAACGTGATGGTTACGGTTGATCCGTCGGATTTGGTGGCAACAAGTACTCCTTGGTATAGACCCGGAGGTATGAATGCACTGGCACTATTTGTAGGTATCGTTACATTTCCTTCTGGGAATTTTGCAACAGTGATAGTCTGAATCGTGGTTCCTTCCAGATCTTGAATTTCAAGTTTTGCTTCTGTGCAGCTTGGTAAATTCCATGAAAAATCTAGAGTCTCTCCCCAGTCGATGATTGATTTACCTTTTGCATCAGGGGCGGTGTTATCAAAGTCAAGTGTTTGCTCACCGTTACTTACCGAGTTGTCGAGTTCGTCTACGTTTCCCTTAGCATCTTTACTTTCTGGTTTTTTGTCGGGCTCTCCACCAACTTGGTCGGAGCTGATTTTAGAAACATCGTCGCGTTTCGGTACATACTCTGCCTTGCTACATGCCAAGGTAAAATAGATTATCGCTAGGATGCTGAGAATATAGGTATTCAAGGAATAACCCCTTTATTGACTGTTAGACTAAAGGGGCCGTCGGAACGAATTGCGAAAATATTTATTTGCTATCTAGGAATAATCTGCCCATTAACTAATTTGTGTTATTAGGAGTAAGAACAGTAAGATTTGCTGTGAATTCATTTTTTATTTTCTTAAGGCTAAGAGGGATTTTTATATATCTACCCTGTCGCCAGAGTTTGATTTGGTCAGAAAGATTTTTAGTTGTCATCCATCCATCTTGACCACCTTTTAAAACAAAGTAGTTTTCATCGATATGGCTCATATCACTAATATGACGGGCACTTGCACCATAGCTGACTTTTTGCACTTCAGGACTAAATCGTCGGCCAGTTTTAAATAGGGTATCGTTGCCTCCGTTTTCACCATATTCCAGGATTTTGAAACGTCTACCAAGAAACGGAATAGATCCCATGGGGTGTTGTATGATTTGTCGATGGAAATCTCCCCAAACCATATTGTTATTCCAATAAGCCTCGCTATTCTTGATCCAGCTTTGTAATTTTGCATAGACCAATCTACCTTGTAGCTGTTCTATCCAATGTCTCATGATGGGTTTCCACCCATCAAACCCTTGATAGTATTTTTGGAGAGTCAAGTCTGTATGGTTGGATGTGATATAGTCACGCCAGCCGAAGTACATGAGGATTTCAAAAGCGACTGCTCCCTTTTCCTTGGCCTCATAGAAACCTTGCCAGCTTGCAAAACTATCCCAGATAGGGGAAGAGATTTTGCCATAACTTTTGACTTTGTTCATCACAGTGTTTTTTAAGTTATAGGCTGTCTTAGAAAAAACGTCTTTTTGTAGATCCATTAACTCCTTGATACCGACTTTGTCGGTATTTTCAATAAGGCTGGTCATACGCTCGTATCTGTCATTGTTGGCAAAGCCATAGGCAAATGGAACAGATAGGTTTTGAAAGGGCTTGTTGTTTGCCGAAGCAATAAACCCTGATTTTGGGTTATAGGCATTTGGTAGTTGTGTCGGTTTAATGATGCCGACGATAGGGTTATCCTTTGATTTTACAAGCTTGAGTGTTTGGTCTGGGTTTTTGAGAATTGGTTGACCGTAAGCGGGAATCATCCCAATATGACCCAACCTATCAGCATAAACAATGTTCATAGCGGATACGCGGTAGTCCTGAAAGGCAGTCACAAACTCCTTCCAGTTTTTGGCTCGATTAGCTCTCAGGAAAGCCCCAATTTCATCTGATGGCTCCCGGCCGATCCAATATAGTGCTGCTGTAAATGGCTGTTTATTGCGATCAAAATAGTCAAGATCGGTGAAAATTGGCCCAAAAGGTGTTTCACGAATCGTTACTTTCTTGTCGAACCACCATCGACGTTTTATGATTTCGTCTCTTTTGATAACTCTATTTTTGTCAAGGTTTGATACATCAAATAGATGTGAGCTGATGCCTCTCATATTTGTTCCACCCCAACTGATGGACGTGTTTCGGCCGAGGGCAAAGAACGGTATTCCAGGAATCATGAGCCCCACCATGTGGTAAGACGGTGACTTGAAACCAGCTAATAACCAAAGATTTGGTAAAAATATTCCTACATGAGGATCATTTGCAATTAAAGCAGAACCTGTTTGAGACCGATTTTGATGCACCACGAGGGAATTACTTCCTGATTTTGTCAAGTTCTTTATCATCTCAAAAAGTTGGGGAGAGGCTTCATTCTCTGCACTGTAGGAGTCGGTCTGACGTTTTTTTACCAAAACTTCAAATGCTTTTTCCCAGCCCGGGGATTCAGCCATTTTAAGAAATTTGGCGTAAACTCCCCAATTGAGATCTGCACTGGCAAGTTTTCCCATGGTCATGATATCTAAGACAGTAAAGGGCTCGAGTGATAAATCAAAAAAACGATGCTCCAAGTGCTTTTCTTTTATTTGTCCTATATACCAGTTAATTCCTTCTGTGAATCGCTTCAACCAATTTTTGGTTTCTAAAGGTAAGTGAATAAGGGTTTTTTAGCTGCGGCGGAGAAGGCGAGCATGCGAAGGCCATGATCAATTGTGGCAACTTGGGGAATGGGTCCTGCAACTTCTGATAGTCTACCTTGACTAACGAGCCGAAAAATTTCGAGTTGACCAAGTCTCAAATGAGCCGTAACGAGTCCAAGGGCAAAGGATCCATCCAAGTCTGATTGGGCTTCAATAAAGGGAATACCCTTTTCATGCCAGTATATTTTTATTGGTTTGTCGATGGGAGCATGTCCCACTGGCAACGAATCCATTCGCTCCTCAAAGCTGATATCTTCAGGGTAAACCAGGAGTAGACTGCAGCTCAAATTTAGAAAAACAGTCCATAGGGCAATGATACCGAAAGATAACGAAGTAGGCATGTGACCCCCTTTTTTTTTAGTCCCAAATCCAATTGATCATGGGTAATCAAATACTAGTATTTTTAAGATCTTTTACCTGTGAGACATCTCTGCTGTTGAATGAGATCATAAAGTAAAGAACAAAAGGTAAAGGTAATGTAAGGATTTTTTTAAAAAAACTTTATTGATCGAAGAGTGACTGGCAATGGTTTCTGACGTGATGATAGATCTCTGTGATATGGGAGTATTCAGTGAGCTGTTTTATACAGCTATTTGCCTGATGCGCAAATCCTATAAATACTGCTAAATCAGGATTTACGGGAATGTTGATTACCTTGAGGTTTTTGAGCATTTCTAGGGAGATGGCCCACAAGTTTGAAGGGTCTTGACCCTCTTTGGAGGAAAAAATGATTTCAGTATGTTGTTTGATCAAGTTCAACAGAAATTCGCTGGCTTCGGTAGATAGATTTGGAAACATCATGTACAATCCTTCCCGAATACAAGAGTCTGACTTTTCGAAAATACCTTTATATACGGCTATAATTCCTGTACGAAATTGGTCCTCAAAACTATAAACTAGATTTCTCGGATTCCAGTATATTTCGTGATATTTTTGAAAAAAACTTGATTGCCTAAGATCGGGTACAATTCCGTGTGGGCTATAGATTTGTCCAAAATAGCAGTAGAGGATTGTTTCAGAAATCAGGTGACTTTGCTTTACCGTTGGCTGCTTACGATGCTCTGGTAGAGTCGTGTGAATTCTTACGGGAATGTAGGCCAAGTTTTTATTTAACAGGTCACGAGTATCGTCCCTAGAGGAATTGACAAAGGACTGACCAATTTTCCTGATGCTTTTTAATAGGCTAAATTCACCCTGACCAGGGATCTCCGCAGAGTGTTTCATCAGATCCTTTCCTTTTGTTCGTCGGATGTTGGAATTATCAACAGCGTGCAAATCTTTTAATCACGCCTGTCAAAGCAATAGCTTAGCCAAATGAGGTATAAAAGTGCAAAAAAATTTTGAAATCGAGGCCTAAAAGCACTGATTTTTCTAAAATATATCAGAAAAATATGAATATATACAGTTGATTATAGAGATATCTAATTTTACCCATAAACTATTCCGATAGGTTCTTCAAATCAGGCGGAGTTTATGAAATGAAAGTTGTCAGAATTTTGAGCTGTATAGCTATAGTTACCGGGTTGGTCTCTTGTGAAAAGTCGAAAAACGGCCGCGTGTCTAATTCTTCGGGTAGCGAGCATTCCACAGCGGAGATCCTTAGATTCGTTGGGGAAGGTTACGATCGATTTACCGGCTCACCAAAAGAAAACTGCCTTTTTCTGGATGCTAAAGATGTGGAAGTTACTCCTTTAAGGCAAACTGAAAGTACCTTAGACATTGTCGACAAAAAAACCGAGTTGATGCGAAAAGTCGCAAAATCGAACTCTATAGGGCTGGGTGTTTCCTATAGCATATTCAATTTTGGCGTTTCTAGGTCGACTGCTACTGTGAACGAAATCGAGATGAAAACGCGAGATTTCGTTGCTGTTACTGAGTTGGTCTATCGGGACCGGGTTTTACGACTAAAACCACAGGATCCAAGTCTGAAAAGTAAGCCGACAGAAACACTAGAAGAAAACGGTGACCTTTTTGGTTTCCGTGATCAGTGTGGAGATATGTATGTGAAGGAGGCTGTCTATGGCTCGCGCATGCTGTTATTTGTTAAGGCATCTTCTAACTATAGTAATGAGTATAGTAGTCGTGAAGTTTCGAATGCTCTGAATTTTGGAATATCCAGTCTCTTTGGGTTCGGAGTCAATGGCTCCGTGGGTAACTCGAATGCTCAGGAAAACCGCGATATTTTGAGTACTCTTAATTTTGAGGCTTATTGTGTCACAGAAGGTGCAGCTCCGGCATCGATTTGTGGTAACTATAACATTGACTTTAGCAACGATGCATTGATGGCAGAGGTTAGTGCTCAGTTTCGAGAGGCGAGAGAAAAATTTGCATCAAGTGTGGTCAATGCTGAAGATAAGCACGTCAGGCTTGATATTGATTTTGGCGACTATACAGCAGCGAAAGCGCTTGAAGCTAAGAGTGGCAGTGAGTTCGAAGAGAGAGTTAATAAAGTAAATAGCATGTTTGAACTCTCAGAAGAGATGAAAGCAGAATGTGCCGATCTTTCCTTTGGTTCGAAAGACTGCGGAGAAGCCATAGAAGATATCAATAATACAATATATTCCTGTTCAAAACAATCAGAATGGACTGCGAATTGTCCAAATGTTCCGGACGAGCAAACTCTTAGGACCAAATATGCTGAAGTATTAGATCTTCGAAATGCTGGGACCGTAAAGTTGTTCGAGGAGACAGATTTCCAAGGAACTCCAATAGAGATTAATTATAGCAATCTTTTTACAGAATATGCGGAGTACAACCTAGATCAGAATTACTTTCTTGGAAGCGACCGATATCAGTTTAATGACCGGCTTAGTAGTATAGAAGTCAATCTTAAGCCTAAATGGGAATTAATCTTGTACGAAGACATCGATCGTGGTGGTCGCGTCATTAGATTGACGGGAAATACGAAAGGAAATATCAGCGAGCTGGGTGATGGGATACTTGAAAATGAAGTGTCAGAATTTGAGCTAAGGCGCACTGAGGATTAGATTTAACATTATTGTGGAACAAGTACATATATTCTAGAGGAAAGTAGACATGACGAAGTTATTGAGTAAGGAAACAGGAATTGCATTGCTGATGTCGGTGACCTTGTGGTCTTGTAAAAAAGAATCGAGACCAATCACTGTCGAAAGTAACTCAACACAAAGTAATCAAATTGGAGCGAATACTGGAACTCCTGGTGCTACTGGCGCTTTGGCAATGGTGGGTGATGGTTATGATATTTTTACGGGAAATCCTAGAGGCAACTGTTTGACGATTCCCCAGGATAAAATCACCATATCTCCTATGAACCAGACCGAAAGTACAATTGATATTGTAAAAACAAAACGAGACCTCATTACGAGACTTGAGAGCTCTTTGTCATTGGGTGTAGGGTTTACTGGACCAGAAAGCAAGTACGAGTTTAACGCTGATTTGACTTCTAAAAAAATTAATGAAATGACTGTAAGTACTGATGAATTGGTTGCCGTTACCGAGCTTGTGTATCGTGACCGTATCGCCAGGGTTAATACTACAGCTCCAGATTTGAATACTGATAGTCAATCGATTATTCAAGATGGCTCAGATTACTTTGAGTTTCGTGATAATTGTGGTGATCGGTATGTTTCCGAGGCTGTTTTTGGTTCTAGATTACTACTCGTTGTTAAAGCCACTGCTAAAAACGAGACTAACCGGTCTGTGGATGAATTAGGTCTTAATTTGGAGTTGATTCTTAATGATGTCATGGCCGGGAATAATAATGCAGGAGCTCCAACCTTGAATTTATTGCAGTCAACTTGTGAAACTGCGACGACGGGCGGTACGACGGGCGGTGTGAGTGACGGAACAATTGACGCAGAGTTGAATCGAAGGAGAGAGGCCTGCGAAATGCTAGAGGCTTATGATTTTGATACTTATTGTATTTCAGAGGGCTCTGTTGATAGCTCGATCTGTACAGAATTTGGTGTAGATTTCTCTCAAGACGACCTGATTGCAGAGGTGACTGAGAAATTTCGAAATGCCCGCAACCTATTTGCTCAAGGCCTAGATGCCAGTACAGATACTAGAGCAAGGCTGTCAGTTGGTCTATCGGTATATAATCAGGCTCGTAGTGCTCTAAAATCTGCGGAACCGGAGTTCGAATCAAGAGTAAACGCGGTCAATGATATGTTCTACTTATTGGAAGAAATTCGCTCGACCTGTTCGTTGCCAACTGCCGATAGTCGTGCTTGTACAGAGGCTATTGGTGAATTAGAGGACTTGATATATTCTTGTTCGGTTCAAGAAGAATGGGTGACCAATTGTCAGCAAGTTCCGACGGAAGATGAATTAAGAACTAAATACTCGTCGATACTATTATAATGAGCGGACTATCATGAGGATATGGGGTCACATGATGGGATGGTTGAGACGAAATCCGTATATTTTTGTCGGCGCGCTTTGGCTCTTTTCTGGATGCCTGAACATGGGGTGTAGTGCTGGTGTCAGTGACCCTGTAGGCCTCTCAGCAGCTAATATTAATGCTGATGGTCCCATTTGTGAATCCGCGGAAAATATTAACGAGATCACAGTATCAGGGTCGGCAAGGCTTGATTATGCTGATTCGGGGTTGGTTATTCTAAGTCAGTATTTCGGTGAGGGTAGTGCTGCTCAATTGCAAGGTGCCTTTGATAGCCGTTGCCAATTAGTTGGTATTGAGCGTATTACCCGATTTAGTGAAACTCACGACCAAACAAATCATTTGTTTGCCAATAAAAAGGATGTCAGTAGACCATCTCTTACGTTTGAGCAGAGGAATTTGCTACAAACCAATGAGTCTGTGGTTTTAGAGTATGACAAGCCAGGATATGCCGTAATCTCTTGGGGATTAGGCGTCAATGGTATTGCGGTTTTAGATATTTTAGATCAAGCGGGAATTCGAGGCCCTAGTTACAGAGTTATAGAGCTGGGGCCTAGCGGTCGACGGTTGTTGATCGTTTTATAAACAAGCTGAGGTATAGAAAGATGAGAATATTGATGTTGCTAGGGATGCTGAGTTTTTTCGTTATGTCTTGCGGAGAAAGTGCCCAACAAACTGGTCGTAATGCATCAGCTCCTGCCCCTAAGACAAATTCTACGAATAGTGAAGTGGATTTAGGAACGCCAGGTACCACTACAGAATCTGTAACAAGTGATTCTTCGTCCAAAAAAGAATCAAATATCAAAGAAGATTATAATTACGATTTTGAGGATGTTGTAGATGGTGAGGCCTGTGTTACGAAACAAAGCTTTGATAGTTTGGAATCATATTGCAATGGACTGAAAGATGATGGCCTAAATGATTCTTGTGCCGTTGAAAACAGAAGAATCCTTTACGAAACCGACTGCGAAACCCATTTTGGACCGTTTTCCGAATAAGCTTTTAGTAATCGGTTTGCGAGGCCTTTGACGCCTCGCTATAGCCTCCTAGTGACTGAGCTCGCTCTTTTTCGTTTGTGATGATTTAAATACAGTTCTGCCAGCTACTACTGTCATATGAGTCTTCACATGAATAAGTTCCTTGGGATTTGATCCATCAAAATTTTTTTTGTCTATTACTGTGAAATCAGCTAGCATGCCTTTGCTCAGAGTCCCTGACCTTTGATCTAGAAACATAGCATATGATGCCGCTTGAGTGTAGGTCGTTAAGGCTTCAGAAAAACTCATTCTCTGAGAAGCATTCCACCCTTGGAGAGGCTGGCCCGAGTGATTTTGCCGAGTCATCGAACTATAGATGCCCCAATACGGGTTTAGACTTTCTACGGGAGCATCAGATCCACCAACTAATTTGGCTCCAGACTTCAATAGCTTCTGCCAAACATAAGCCCCTTCATTGGTTCTTTGTTGACCAATACGAATAGGAACCCATGGCGAATCGGAAGTACAATGTGTCCCTTGCATAGATGCAATAATATTTAGTTTGGCAAAGCGATGAATGTCCTTTTCATCCAAAATTTGAGCATGTTCAATGCGAAACCTGTGGTCAAGTTGCGGGTGCTTACGTAAGGCTTCCTCGTAAATGTTTAGAACGTCTCTATTTGCCTTATCACCGATGGCATGAATGGCCAGTTGAAAGCCTGTTTTTATGGATCCTTCGACTATGTCTTTGACTTTATTTGGAGGGATTAGACTTAATCCGCGTTGTCCTGGTTTATCAGAATAGTCTTCAAGTAAGTGGGCGCCGCGAGATCCAAGTGCTCCATCTAATGATAGTTTAAAAGAGCGAATTAAGAGCATGTCATCTTTAGTCGAAAGTGGGCCGCGTTTCCACCACATTTGAACCAAACTAGGATCGTGTCCGTCAACCATCACATTGAGTCGGATGTTTAGTTCGCCCTTCTTGTGGAGAGATTCGTATATGTCGATGGTCTCTCGATCTGTTCCTGCGTCATGAAAGGCCGTTAGACCTAGGCTGTTAGCTAGTGTTATAGCTGCTTTGATAGCTTTGATTTTTTCATCTCTGTTCATTTTTGGCATGACGTTTTCCACAAGCAGCATAGCATTGTCAATGAGGATTCCGTTTGGAGAGCCGTTTGGATTGCGATGTATGATTCCTCCAAGGGGAATGGTGGTTTGCTTTGTTATTCCAGCAAGGTCCAATGCTTTTTGGTTGACCCAGATTGCGTGCCCGTCAACCCTTCTTAAATAGATTGGTCTTTCTTGATTGATACTTTTGAGATCATCTATAGAAGGAAATGATTTATTTTCCCAAAGATTTTGATCCCATCCAGTACCAATAAGCCATTGCCCCTTCGCTAGTTTTTTTTCCCTGTCTTTGAGACGCTTCAAAATCAGATCTTTACTTCGTAGGCCACTTAAATCAACTTCAGTGATTTTTTGACCAATTCGAAGTAAATGGCCGTGGCCTTCATGAAGACCGGGAAAAACGGTTCTGCCATTTAAGTCAGTCATTTTGGTGTTTTTGCCTTTTAAAGCTTCCATCGATTTTTGGCTTCCCACAGCCAAGATCCTTTGGCCTTTGATGGCCAGAGCTTCTGAGGTTTTCTGGGACTTGCTATCGGATATGATATGGGCGTTGAAAAAGATTTGATCGGCGATCTCTGAAGCCATAACTGGTGTATGGCTCAATCCGAGTAGGGTGATCAGTAGGGTAGGGAAGCGTAATAACATGTTGGAAATTCCTATATATGATGTTGCCTTCTGGCTTGATAGCTGATGGGTTTGAAAAAAGCAAACCGCTCTAGTTTTTCTAGGCTTTCAGCAGAGGGTCTTTGTTCCTGCAGCGAGTGCCACCTTTGCCTCCTTGAATTGCTAAACATTTCGCATATATAATTTATCTTGGAATATTGTTTCGAGGGCCTGTCTATGACTTGGATTGTGGAAAACGAAGGAACGCTGCGTCTGTCTATTTTCCTTGGATGTTTAATTATATTCGGGGTGCTAGAGCGAAGGTTTAAATTTTATCAATTTGCCGCAAAGACGTCACAAAGATGGATAACTAACGTCGGCTTAACGATTATTAATGGTTTTGTATTGAGATTGGTTTTTAGCTCTGCTGCTGTCGGAGTTGCTCATTGGGCCTATTTGAATGAAATGGGTTTGTTTAACCTGCTTGATATTTCGGATCACTTATTTGTGATTATTCTTTGTGTTTTGCTATTTGATTTGATTATTTACTGGCAGCATCGATTATTTCATCGCATACCAATTTTGTGGAGACTACACCGAGTTCACCATAGTGATCCTGGTTTTGATGTCACCACAGGGTTTCGGTTTCATCCTATTGAAATACTCTTATCTATGTTAATCAAATGCTTTTGTATTTTGATGATCGGTCCTTCAGTGACAGCGATTCTTTTGTTCGAAATAATTCTAAGTTCCATGGCTTTGTTCAATCATGGGAACTATTCCTTGCCCCTCCTTTGGGAGAAGATCGTGCGCAAATTCTTAGTAACTCCTGATATGCATAGGATCCATCACTCAAAAGTAAATGTAGAAACCGACTCAAATTTTGGATTTAATCTATCATTATGGGATCGGATATTCGGATCTTATACCAAACAGGCAAAATCTGGGAATCGTGGAATAGACATAGGGCTGGAAGAATGGGTTGATCCGGCTCAAAATTCGACTCTTTTGGGGGTCATTCTTATGCCTTTTAGGAAGACTTAGGCATTTTTTCCAAGTTTTCGCTTTTGACGAATAGCTCTACCGCATCTGCAAATTCTTTGGCAATCTGCTCGGAAGAAGCACTACCATTCTTAAGCTTGAGTATGGCTTTTTTGAAAGAACGCTTCATTTCGTCTTTATTATTCATATTTTATTCCAATGTCATCAGAACTTAGATCAATAAACTTAACAAAATTTTAGCACGTTCTGCCTGACATTTGGAACAGAGGGAAAATAGAAAGTTTTAGGCAACATGGGCTATGGACTTGATACCCTCCAATTGATCGAGAAGACACTTACCAAAGTCTCGCTTTTTTTCGAGCTCTTGGTAGACGACATCGAAAGGAATATTATGGCTTTCGATAAGAGCAAGCATTTGATCGATGTCAAAGTAGTAAGTTTTTATTTGATTGTAGATATATGCTAGGTCCTGTTCACTCAGCGAGTTTCTGGATTGATCCCCACTGTGTTCGATGGCTAGATTTATTTTTTCTAGCAATTGGTCAAAGTCGATAGGTTTTGCCAATAAGTTGGCTCCTCCACAAGACAGTGCTTTTTTAGAGATCTCTGGAGTGATATCTCCGGTAATATAGATGATAGGAGTGTCTATATGCTGCTTTCTTAACTCCATCGAGAAATCAAACCCTCCCATGATGGGCATATGAACATCGCAAAGAATCACGGAGAATCTGTGTTTTTTGATAAGTGATTGCGCGGTAAACACATCAGGTGCGTAGCTAGTATCAAACCTGTCTTGAAGAAGTTGGGTCAAAAGCTGACCAAACTCGTAGCTGTCATCAATGATCAAACATTTTTCTGCGCCATTAGACATGAGTCACCTCACCATATATTAATATAACGATGTCTACCCTATGGAGTGCCTATAATTCTTATCCGGTTTTTACTTCGATTATTAAATTATTGAAAATAATTATGTAATAACAGGTAGTTATGTTTGGTATATTTGTCCAAAGTTCGGCTTTGGGTTCAGGTTTCTGCTGATTTTCACATTGCCAAGATGTATTGAGTAGGAAAGGATATTGCCTGCTGGGCATATTTTAGGAGTAAGATTTGCGTATTGATTCGGTAAAGATGCCTGATTGTTGGAAACAAGTCCTAAAAGAACAGTTCGAGCAGCCTTATATGGCAGAGCTTAGAACGTTTCTTGTGGAGCAATTGAAATCAGGAAAGACGATTTTCCCTCCTTCGGCGGAGTACTTTAGTTCTTTTGAACTATCTTTGTTTGAAGGTGTCAAAGTTGTAATTTTAGGTCAGGACCCTTACCACGGGGATGGCCAGGCTCACGGACTATCGTTTTCTGTTCCTGTTGGGGTCCCTGTCCCTCCGTCTCTTTTGAACATTTACAAGGAATTGAAGACAGATTTGGCAATCGAACCAGCTTCTCATGGGCATTTAAAACGCTGGGCTGAGCAAGGTGTTCTATTGCTAAATTCGGTTTTGACTGTAGAACGAGGAAAAGCAGGCTCTCACCAAAAGAGAGGTTGGGAAATGTTCACTGATGCTGTTATTGCCGAGTTAAGTGCTCGAAGAGAGAATGTTGTCTTTATCCTATGGGGTTCCTACGCTCAAAAGAAAGGAAAAGTCATAGATCGAGAGAAACACCTTGTCTTGGAGTCGCCTCACCCCTCTCCACTTTCTGCTCATAGAGGTTTCTTCGGGACAAAGCCGTTTTCACAGGCAAATCAGTACCTTCTCAAACATGGGAAGGTTCCCATAAATTGGGAATTGCCAAATTACACACGTAGTCACTAAGAGGGTTCCATGACAAAAAAGCAAGAAAATCCGCTATTGAGTCTAGCGTTGAATATTGTAATACCATCGATCATTCTTATGAAGTTTAGCGGACCCGACCGATTAGGACCAGTGGTTGGTGTAGTGAGTGCTCTATCATTTCCGATTATTTACGGCATTTATGACTTCATCCAGAGAAAAACCTTAAATTTCATATCTGTTTTAGGTCTTATCAGTGCAGGCCTGACCGGTTTTTTCACCTTAAACGAGTTTCCTCCCGAGTATATTGCCATAAAAGAAGCGGCTGTGCCTGGGATCATTGGGCTAGCTATTTTAGGTTCCATGAAAACGAATTTTCCCCTGGTGAGAAAGATGATTTTTAATGATTCCATCATGAACATCAAACTAGTTGAGGAAAAGCTGACGGAAAAAGGGAACATGGAAGAGTTCAATGATTTATTGAATCGATCATCCTATTTGTTTGCAGCGTCTTTTTTTCTTTCTTCAGTATTGAACTACGTGCTAGCCAAGGTCATTCTGGTGAGTCAGCCTGGAACGGAAGCATTTAACGAAGAGCTCGGTCAGATGACTATCATGAGCTATCCGGTGATCGTTTTGCCATCTATGATTATTGTCGTATATCTGATGATGAAGCTACTAAAAGGTATCAAGCAGCTAACTGGTCTAGAGTGGGAATCCGTCTTAAACAACCAAGGAGCTAAGAAAGAATAGACTCGGTAGTTATGTGGCAGCTTGAAAGGCATACTCTTATGCCTTTCTTGCTAGCAGGTTTTGTTTCAGGATTCTTTAGGGTCTCAAAGTACGACTGCATGATCAGTCCAAGAGATACAAACATGACCACCTGTGGATCTTTGCAATCCGTCAGTTTTTTCGAGGGCTTGTGGATAAAATTTTTTTCATATGACCGCGGTTTCTGACAAGTGTTGAACACCCTTAGACTTTCACCTACTTTTACACAAGTTATTCACAGGTTACCCCCATATTTAGCGGTTGACACCTGCGAGCCACACTATATATGCTTATCTCAGGTAGAGGTTTTCCCATATTGATAAATCTGGACCCGATTGTTGCAGTTGCTTAATTCGCTTGATGTATTTGTGTAGAGGATTCTTAATAGTGTTGAGTTTCATTTGGCTGTCTAGAAGAAAACCTTACTCTAACCCTGGTTTCAAACACGCTAGCCGCTAGGCAAGGCCAAGATTACTTTAAAATTCTTTAGTTTGCATTTTCAACTCACTTTGGGTTGGCATTGGTTTTTATTACCTGATTCTTACGAATCGTTGGATAACAATTACGAGGACATTGCATGAGTCTCCACACGACCCCTTCGGACAATTTTGATGATGCAGGACTGGGTAAAGCTTTATCGACAGAACTATCTGTTACAAAGCGAGATGGATCGCGGCAAGAGTTTGACAAAGATCTGCTCATGGCCGCGGTAACGGTTCATTGTTCCGACTTGCCTGATGTTGATCCTGAAAAGATCGTGAATAAGGCTGTGAGGGGACTGTTTGATGGTGTTCTGACAAGTGAGATTGATAAGCTTTTGATTCAGCATGCAGCTATGCAAATCAGTGATGAACCTCAGTATTCAAGACTAGCTGCAAGATTGCTCAAATCTGCCTTAGCCGACGAGGTTGCTAAGCAAAATATTTTATCGTT
Organism: Pseudobacteriovorax sp.; assembly: GCA_013215145.1. Classification (GTDB taxonomy): domain Bacteria; phylum Bdellovibrionota_B; class Oligoflexia; order Oligoflexales; family Oligoflexaceae; genus DT-89. The sequence continues at coordinate 115,062 of JABSRP010000001.1, read as the reverse complement.
CTCTGATAGTATATCTCACGGATTTCAGGCGGGAATTATTTCCAAAGATGTTTTTGATTTCGTTAATGCTAATCAAAAACCTTTAGATCAAGCTATTCTAAATGGGCGCTCGAATCTATTTGAGTACTTCGGTTTACGAACAGTTTATGACAGATACCTTTTAAAAGACCCGGTTAAACGAACTGTTATTGAAACAGATCAATATTTTTTTCTTAGGGTGGCTTGTGGGCTGGCAAACAATGTCGAGGAAGCTATCGAGTTTTACGGACTTATTTCATCGTTTGAGTATATGCCAAGCACACCAACTCTTTTCAACTCAGCGACAAATCGACCGCAAATGTCGTCATGCTACCTATTAGACTCTCCACAGGATAGTCTTGAATCAATTTATGATAAGTACCGCGACGTAGCTATGCTGTCAAAGTTTGCTGGTGGAATTGGTTTGGCTTACCATAAAATACGCTCTCATGGCTCCCTTATCAAGGGAACAAACGGTAAATCAAATGGTGTGATCCCCTTTTTAAAAACGTTAGACTCGTCTGTTGCTGCGGTCAATCAGGGTGGAAAACGAAAAGGTGCAGCCTGCATTTACTTAGAAACTTGGCATGCTGATATACTAGACTTTTTGCAGTTGAGAGAGAATACAGGTGACGAATCCAGACGGACTCATAACCTTAATATCGCCAATTGGGTTCCCGATCTTTTTATGGAGCGAGTCGAAAAAGACGAGGTTTGGTCTTTATTTGACCCAAGTGATGTTCCTGATCTACCAGATTTATATGGCAAAGAATTTCGGAATGCTTACTTAGAGGCAGAAGAAAAGGGGCTTTCGCGGCAGCAAATCAATGCTAGAGAGTTATACGCCGCTATGATGAAGTCTCTCGCTCAAACTGGAAACGGTTGGATGACCTTTAAAGATTCATCAAACGAAAAATGCAATCAAGTTGGAGAAGGAAAAGAAAACGTAGTTCACCTTTCCAATCTTTGCACAGAAATTATTGAGGTGACTTCAGACAAAGAGACTGCGGTTTGTAATCTAGGGTCTATTAATCTTTCACGGTATGTCGAATCAGGAAGTATTGACTATGATAAGCTTTCGAAAAACGTAGCCATTGCCGTTAAATATCTTGATAGAGTGATTGATATAAACTTCTATCCTATCGATCAAGCTAAGCAATCCAATTCAAAGTGGCGCCCGGTGGGACTTGGCCTTATGGGGCTACAGGATGCCTTCTTTAAGTTAGATTTACCTTTCGATAGTGAGAAGGCGCGAGACATCTCTCGTACTGTCCAGGAAGAGATATATTTTCATGCTCTCAAAACTAGCTGTGAGCTGGCCAAAGAGTATGGTAGCCACGATGCATTTAGCGGTACTCGAGCAGCTAAAGGACTACTGCAGTTCGATCTTTGGGGCGTATCACCTAAGAACAAACAGCGCTGGGACTTACTAAAAGCGGATATTAGAAAATACGGCCTTAGAAACTCGCTTTTGATCGCTATAGCTCCTACAGCAACGATAGCGTCAATCTGTGGTTCTTATGAATGTATCGAGCCGCAAGTCTCAAATCTGTTTAAAAGAGAAACGCTTTCCGGAGAATTTATTCAGATCAACAACTACTTGGTTCAGAAGCTAAAAGATCTAGGTATTTGGAACCACGATGTCAAAACCAAGATCAAGCTAGCAGAGGGTTCTGTCCAAGGTGTCGAAGAAATCCCAGAGTCGGTGAAGGCGGTATTCCGTACAGCATGGGAGGTCCCCATGCGAAGCTTGATCGACATGGCTGCAGATAGAGGAGCCTTTATTGATCAGAGTCAGTCTTTGAATCTTTTTAGTGAAAGCCCGACTATTGGAAAACTATCTTCCATGTATAACTATGCCTGGAAAAAAGGTCTTAAAACCACCTATTATTTGCGATCAAGGGCAGCAACTAGAATTAACAAAACTACAGTAAGCGATCAGTCAGCTGTTGCTTGCTCATTGGAAAATCCCGAGCATTGTGAGGCCTGCCAATAATGAGTAATAATACTTTGCTATTAGATCCGGGTCTGGATCTAACACTTAGACCTATGCGGTATCCTGCTTTCTACGAAATGTATAAGGATGCTATCAAAAATACCTGGACCGTAGATGAAGTTGATTTTTCGTCTGATATTACAGATTTAAGAGAAAAACTTTCGGAATCGGAAAGGCATCTGATAAAGCGTCTTGTAGCTTTCTTTGCGACTGGCGATTCGATTGTATCAAACAACTTGGTATTGAATCTTTATAGTCACATCAATGCTCCCGAAGCTAGAATGTATCTTTCCCGTCAGCTTTATGAAGAAGCCCTACATGTTCAATTTTATCTGACGCTTTTGGATACCTATCTTCCAAACGAAGAGGATCGGAAAGAAGCCTTTACAGCGATTGAGAATATTCCATCTATCAAGGCCAAGGGAGATTTTTGTTTCAAATGGATTGATTCGATTAATGGTCTGCAGGTTTTGGAAACTAAGGACGATCGTCGAAAATTTCTTTTAAACTTGATTTGCTTTGCGACCTGTATCGAAGGACTATTTTTCTTTGCTGCTTTTGCTTACGTCTACTTTCTCAGATCCAAGGGCCTCCTTCATGGTCTAGCCTCTGGGACAAATTGGGTGTTTCGAGATGAAAGCTGTCATATGAACTTTGCTTTTGAAGTCATTAAAAAAGTTAGGGAAGAAGAACCTGATATTTTTGATGAGGATTTGAAAAAGTCAATATACATCATGCTCGACGAAGCTGTTGAATGTGAAATGGTTTTCGCGACGGATGTTTTGAGTCTGGGAGTCGCTGGGTTATCAACTGGAGAAATGAGGCAGTACTTACAGTATGTCGCAGATCAACGGCTGGTATCTTTAGGATTAAGCTCTGTTTATCATACGTCTAATCCATTTTCTTTTATGGAACTACAAGATGTTCAAGAGCTAACAAACTTCTTTGAAAGGCGAGTGGCTGCTTATCAAACAGGTGTTAGTGGAGAAGTTAGCTTTAACGAAGACTTCTAAACCACGAATAGAAGAGACTCCCACTGTTGGTTGGCTGACCTTGAGTGGGGGCTCAGATTCACATCGGAAGGTTGACACCAGCTCCTGTTTTAGCTCTTTCTATAATCTTTGAGGTAGATAGGCCATCAACAAAAGCAATTCGCTCTACCCGTCCGCCCTTAGACAAAACAAAATCCGCTCCTACAATGTCTTTAACTTCGTAATCAGCACCCTTGACCAGAATATCTGGTGATATGTCTTTAATGATACTCTCGGGGGTTTCTTCGGAGAATTCTACAACATAATCGACACACTCTAAGCCGGCTAGCAAGCTCATGCGTTGCTCGCAGGGAATAAGTGGCCGACTGTTTCCCTTGAGCTTACGGACCGATTCGTCTGAGTTAACTGCTACAATCAATACATGACCAAGTGAACGAGCTTCTTCTAAATAAGAAAGATGTCCGGCATGGAGAAGATCAAAGCAGCCGTTTGTAAAGACTATGGACTTACCCGAGGCCTGAAGGCTAATTGTGTTGCGTATGATATCTTGTTTTTTCGCGATTTTTTTCCGTGTAGAAGACCAACCAAACAAAGAAGTAGAATTGAAGGCGATGGCTTCTTTCAACTCCTCGATACTCAGCGGTTGAGTGCCCCATTTTTCAACTACCTTACCCGCTCCTGAGTTTGCGATATTCATGCCTGAAGGCAGATCAAGACCCGTCGCTAAAGACAAAGCCATCAGAGCCACGACGGTGTCACCGGCACCAGAAACATCGAATACCTCTCGGGTTTGTGCGTCAAGTTTAAAGAACTCTCCTTGTTGGTTCCTTCCTAGCATTCCTTCCGAGCCTAGGGTAACAAGTACATTCTTAATCGAAAACTTTTCGGAGATTCGAGTTGCAATTGTATTGGGACTCACGCTGGTGTTGGTATCTAAACCAAGAGCCTCACAAGCTTCTTTCCAATTAGGCGTAATGAGGTCAGCGCCCTGATACATCGTATAATCGTGACCCTTTGGGTCTACAACAATACAAATATTATTAGACTGTCCGTACTTGATAATTTTTGCGAGAAACTGTGGTGTCAGGCAACCTTTGCCGTAATCGCTGATAAGAATAGTATCAGGTTTTGATTGTTTGATACGTTCGAATAGTTGTGCCTGAGTTGATTCCTGTATGGGTTTAACGTCTTCCCAATCTATTCTTACAAGTTGTTGATGGTTGGATGTTATCCTTGTTTTTCGCGTGGTCGGCCGATTCGGGTCTGCGGTAATGCTCTGAATGTCAATACCATCAGCCTTTAAGATTTGACGTAACTGGTCACCTGCACCGTCATGGCCAGCTATGCCGACAATATGACACTTCCCGCCAACAAGCTGGATATTCCTAGCGACATTTGCCGCACCGCCAGCTGTTACGTGGGTTTTTCCGACCCGATGGACAGGAACCGGTGCCTCTGGGGAGATGCGATTAACCTGACCATCTAAGTACTCGTCAAGTATCAAATCTCCCACAACTAATACGGAAACCTGTTTATTTTCCCAAGGTAGCAAGCCAGTATTTATATCTTGTCCCAAAATGGAGATCCCTCTATCAATTTTTTACGAGAAAAGATAATGTAAATGAATTAGCCTAATAAAGTAAGCCTATTTGATTTCAGTTACATCCTTCATCCTAATTAATCCCCTAAATTGACGGAGTTTGCAAGTCAAGAATATGACGCAAACCTAAATTATGTCACTTCCTTGACTCATGGATTATGGCAGTATTTTGGCGACAAATCGGCAGGCCTTTACATTTATAGCTAGATACATATGGCATAGTCTTTGCTTCCTAGTAGTTGACCCAAGGATAGTCTCTATTGAGAATCAATTATGCATCGCATGTGCCTACACGTCATAAACTTATGGATCCTAAGCCTCAGCTTTGGATCATTGGCGCTTTCCAAAAGTTTCAGCCAGCTTGTAGTCCCGTTTCCGGAACAGAAAAGTTTTGAATATGCCTTTAACGAATCGGAAAACACCTTGCGATTGTCCATTCAAAATACCCAACCGGAAGAACTATCACCTCTATATTCCTATGATAGTCAATTGGTAAATCGCGTGATATTCAAAGAACTTTCCAGCCGTGATGTCGATATCATTTTTCACTTACGAGGACGGGGTACGCGGGTAGCTGTGTACTCCTTTGAAGAACCATTTCGCATTGTCATCGATTTGTTTTCGCAAAATTATCGCGAAATGAGAAATCCCGCATCTGGTCATCCTGAGAACTCTTCAGATTATCGAGATAGTCGACTGACTGAAAGAAGTCGTGTCACTCGTCCGAGATTAGTTGAAAATGATAGGTCGCTTCCTACCAGAAGACAGTTTGTCGACTCATCCCCCCAAGAAACTTCGTACCCTAGCAATGGTAACTCTGAGCTTGTCGCGGAAAGAAAACTCCTACAACCAAAACCTAAAGATTTTACAAATCCAGAGGAAATGATTGTTGCATTGGATCGAGTTGGGGGAGGAATTGGACCAAAGTGGAAGCTTTATCCTCCTTATATTTATCGATTTCAAACGGATACTTTAAAAACTGGGAAAAACTATAAGTCGTGGTTAAAGAAGAATGCCGGTCGAGCCATGAGCTCGGGTGAGGCTCTTGCAGACTATGCTGGTCAACTTTATACATTTGGACACGAGTTAAAATCCCTCTTGGTTTATCAGAAGGTCCTGTACGACGCACCACTGGTGTTTGAGAAGAACGCCAAGCACATTTGGAATCTTGCCGAAATACACCTTGGGCAAGGAAATTTAACTTTGGCAAAAGGCTATTACGAAAGTCTGATTGATAAGCATCCTGATAGTCCATTGTCAGGTTTTTCCAAACTTCGCATTTTAGATATTGCAGCTCAAAGATCGACGGAATCCAATAAGTGGGTCGATTTTAGTAAACACTCTGATAATCTAAATCTTATCGTGACCAATAAAAGCCCTGAACTAGCAGCTCAAGTTGCGATTAGAAAATCTTACTGGGGTCAAACGACAGAACGAATTAAGGACTTATATGATCAAAAATATGGTGATATTCCAATTCCTAATGCAGAGACTATTGCTTACCTGAATTCCTCAAGAGATCAAGCAGAGCACCCGAAGTCCCTGTTTCTAATTCGCACGATGCAAATCGCCGCCGCTCTGAAGAATAGTAAATGGGATAATGCCCTAGCAGCAGATGTGAAAAACTATCTAAACGAGTATAAGGGAGCCTCTTCGGAACCTTACCGATCGATCATTGTTTCCCGAGCAAAAAATAACTTTAATCAGAAGGTGATGGCATTTAGTAAGGAAAATAAACCCATTGATGTCATCCGATTGGTCGAAAATATTCCACCTAGTCTTAACGTGATCAAGAGCTCCTATGAATTGACATGGATTGTGGCTGAATCCTATCGGGTTATTGAAAGTCACTACAATTCCATCCAATTCTATAAACAGTCAGTCTCGTTAGCTCGAACAGAAGAAGAAAAATTTGTATCTCAATTTCGCCATCTCAATGCCATTCATTACTCTCTCACAACAGCTCTTTCGGAAAAAAAGGTTGGGCTAGCCAATAGACTTAGACGTTCGCTAAATGTTGCAGATTCCGATTTACTAAGAACCTGGCGAGAGCTCAAAGATAGTACGAAATTCAGAGTTACAAGAAATCTAAAGGACGAGATCCGTAGAATTATTGACTCGGACCTACTAACAAAGAGTCATCCCGAAATGTTACTTTGGACTTGGAACAAATCTCTCAATAATGATGCAGAAAAACCAGATGAATGGAAGACAGCTTTTTCTAGCTCGGAAGAGGATATCTATAGAATTAGTAAGCTGTCACAAAAATTCCTAGATATTGGAAACGTCAAGAAATCCAATGAAACTAAAGGACTTCTCCGACAACTCTCTCCCCAAGATTTTAAAACGAAACGTTCTAAGGATCTTTGGGCAGAAGAGCTAACTAGTCTTGCAGAAACTTATAGAAAAAACAACGACTATTTAGACGCTGGAAGAATCTATGCGTTGACCGGTTTGAAAAGCGAGAACTGGGAAAAAAGAGCTGAGGCCCTCTATAAAGGAGGTTTATTGTTATATAGGTCAGGAAGACGAGAAGAGGCCCTCAAAGCCTTTGAAGGTGCTGCAAATGATGGAAATAATCTGTTGTATGCAGAGCTTGCAAGAAAAAGACTTGAGCAACTTAACGAATAAGGAGACATGAATGAATCGTTACGGTGCAGAAAATGGTGCTATCGCACATGACACCAAGGCAAAGCCTGGTTCCGCTGAGTATTTGAACTATGTACAGGAGCAACAAAAGAAGGAAAAACAGAGAACGGCTAAGGAATTTATCTTTGCAGATGAAAAGATGTTAAAGATCCGTGAAGTTATCCATCAGGTGGCAAATGCAAATGTACCGGTTTTAATATCAGGAGAGTCGGGGACTGGAAAAGAAGTAGTAGCACGAATGATTCATGCTAGCTCGAATCGAAGAGATAAACCATTTATGGGAATCAATTGTGCCTCAATGCCCTCAGATCAGCTAGAGGTAGAGTTGTTTGGTGATCAAAACGGTAGTGCGGAAAGCAAATTGCTGACTGCCGAAGGAGGTACAGTACTTCTTGATGATGTGACAGAAACTGATAAAAATATCCAGAGTAAGCTTTTAAGAGTTTTGCAGGACTCCGAAATAGAGAATCCTAAATCAAAGGATCTTGTGAAAATCAATACACGTATTATTGCGACCACCAACAAAGACATAGCTCATACTGTCACAGAAGGGAAGTTTCGTCAGGATCTTTTCTATCGACTATACGTCATTCATCTGGAAATACCACCACTGAGAGAGCGAAGAAAAGATATAGAAGTATTAGCTAGATACTTTCTAAAGAACTTTAGTATTCAGTTTAAGGGACAGCCAGCTACGATCACTGCAGATGCTATGCAAAAGCTTGTGAAGTATTCATGGCCTGGTAATGTTCGAGAATTGCAGAATGTCATCCAACGGGCTGTTTTGATGAGTAACTCCTCGATGATAACTGCTGATGAGTTTATTCTAGAGCCTAAAAAGATTGATGAGACTCAGGAGTGGATTAAACATCTCCCCATTGGGCATAAAATGAGAGAGGTGGAAACTCATTTCATCCTAGAGACGTTAAAAAGCCATAATGGTAACCGTACACATTCGGCTAAGACTCTAGGTATCAGTTTGCGAACGCTGAGGAATAAGATCAACGAGTTTATTATAGAAGGCTTTGAGGTGCCTCAACCGACGTCAGGTAAGCCCTTATGAGTGGAATCTCTAGTGTCTTCAATAAGTCAGATGCCTTGAAGATGGAGTCTCTGAATCAACGGCTTGAAAGGCAGCATGTACTCACAAGTAATATTTCGAATAGCGAAACCCCTGGATATCGCGCCTTGGGATATGACTTTGAGAAGCAATTGCAGGCTATTGCTGATGGTGGAGAGCCATTTCCCATGAAAGCTTCTAATCCCAAACACTTTCTCAATGGGCATACTGAGGCAGATGGTTCTTTCCAAGTGGACGTCTTCGTACGTCCCAGCGAGAGTGTTAGCAACGATGGCAATACCGTCGATATAGACAAGGAGATGGCAGACTTGTCTCGCAACCAAATCCTATATCGAGCTACGGTGGAGCTATTGAATAAGAAAATAGGGACTCTAAAATATGCAGTTAGCTCAGGAGGTAGATAATGAGCTTTTTTAAGGCGATGGATATTAGCTCTACTGGACTTGCCGCTCAACGTGTTCGTATGAATGTATTGAGCGCAAATCTAGCCAACGCAAACACAACCCGGACTCCGGAAGGAGGCCCCTATAAAAGACAGGATGTCGTTTTTTCAGCAGTTCCAAAGGGAAACCCGTTTGAAGATTTTCTGGATGAAAGTTGGGGAACGCAACTGAAAAAAGTTAAGGTTGTGGATATCCACCAAGATACAAAAGCGCCGAGACGTGTGTTTGATCCTAATCACCCAGACTCTGATTCTAAAGGGTTTGTTGATATGCCAAACATTCAAGTTATGAGTGAGATGGTCAATATGATCGCCGCAACAAGAGCTTATGAAGCGAATACCACGGCTATGAATGCAGCGAAATCTATGGCTATGAAAGCGCTAGAAATCGGCCGCTAAAATAGGAGTACGCGATGACTTCAATTGGAACAGGTAATAATCGAATTAGTTTTGGTCAACAATTGTTGTCCGAGCTCAGAGACATGAATCAAAGTTCTGGTCTCAATGAGAAGGCAAGTCAATCCAAAAAGCCATCGGGACCTAGTTTCATGGATCATGTTGAAAATAGTATTAAAGCTGTGAATGATCATCAAAAACTAGCAGATAAAGCTGCCACTGATCTAGCGACGGGGAAAAAACAAAATATTCATGAAACCATGCTGACAGCCTCCCAAGCTGAGATCACTTTTAACTTAATGGTTCAGATGAGAAATAAAGCGTTGGAAGCCTATCAGGAAGTGATGAGAATGCCAGTTTAAGTCAATGGGGTAGTTTTTGGAAAAGTCGGGTAACTTTTTTAGTAGGTTAGTAGAGCAGTTAAAGAAGTTTTGGGGAGATATCTCCACAATTCAAAAAGCAGCGACCGTTGGTGTGGTTTTGCTAGTCGTAGCTGGTCTTATTACTATTGTCATCCAGCAGGAAGAGACTGGGATGACATACCTATATGAAAATATAGATCAAGCTGATTTGCAGTTAATCTCTCAGGAGCTAAAAAATCAGCAGTTTACTGACTTTATCATCGATGACAAGGGTATCAAAGTACCTGTGACTCAAGTCATGCCGCTTCGCCTAAAACTCGCACAAGAAGGCCTTCCCGCACACGGGAACATAGGCTGGGAAAAATTTGATACTCAAGACTTTACAAAAACTGAATTTGAGCAAAATGTTAACAAACTAAGAGCTACACAAGGCGAACTCGAACGAACCATAAAATCTATCAACGGTATTGTTGGGGCTCGCGTTCATATCGTTATGCCTGAAAAATCACTCTTCAAGGAAGATGAAGAAGAGCCTACTGCTGCAGTTTATGTCAAAACGTTTCGTAACAATTCCCTATCGACAAGACAGATTAGAGGAATCACACACCTAGTTGCCAAGTCTGTACCAGGTCTCCGGTCGGAAAAAATTGCAATTATCAACCAAGATGGACGGATGCTGACGAAAGAAGAAAGCGATGATCCAACAACAAAAATGACAAACGAAATGTTAGCCTACAGACGGACCATCGAAAAAGAACTCTCCGCTAAGGTAAAAGCTTTAGTTGCTAGGATTGTTGGGGCGGAGAGAGTGGAAGCCAAGATTGATGTTGAAGTCGATTTCACAAGAGAAGAACAGACGATTTCAGATATTGATCCTGATAGGGTTGTAGTATTGTCCTCCAATACTACAAATCAAGAGATGAGTGGCTCCGGATTGAACCCCACAGGAATTCCTGGCGCTAAATCAAATGTACCTGGTGAGCAGGAAGAGCTATCTCTAAATTCGAATCAAACTGCTAGTAAAAGAAATAGCGAAAGACTCAACTACGAAATTAAGAAAGAAAAACGTAGACGGATACTTCCGGTAGGAAACATAAAACGAATTTCCGCTGCTGTGATCGTTGACGGTAGTCAAATCTATCCAGCCGATGGTAGTGCGCCTGTCTTTGAACCCCGCACACAGGAAGAAATGGATAAGATATCTGATTTAGTTAAGTCAGCTATTGGTTATAAAGAAGATCGAGGTGATATAGTTACTGTCCATAATGTCCTATTCGAACTTGCACCACTTCAAGTAGAGGCTTTGAAAGAGAAAAAGAAAGAAAACAGGCAGTATATCTCTACACTTATCGTGTCGTCTGTCATTGCTCTTGCCTTGGTCTTTTTCTTTGCATTCGTCGTTAGGCCCTACTTCCGATGGCTGTCTTATGATCCTGAAAGAAAGAAAAAAGAGTCTATTGTTGAAGAATTCAAACCTGATCTAGAAATGGGCGGTATGAATAACGTGCAGGTGAAAGAGGACGTTCCTTTCGAAAAACTTAGTCCCCAAGAACAGATTCTATTTCTTGCCAAAAATGAGCCGGCTAGAACCACTGAAGCCATACGCATTCTATTGAATCCACATCAAGCTAATCGGTAGGTATCCATGTCTGAAGAGTCGCATGTTAGAAACATACGAGGTCGTTTTATTAAAAAATCAGACCCCCTTAAAAAATCCCTCTCTATTACAGACTTTAATTTGATGGAAATCTGTGATGCCACGATCACATATGCCGATAATATAAACAGCAATATCATACACAACCGCCTTCATCCTACTCAAGATATCAATGAAAGTATTAGGGCATCTGTGGAAATTGAGACGATCTTCGAACCGGCTGAGTTTCGTCCCGTGATTAAACCCCTTGATTTTACTCAAGAATGGATAAAACAAAAAAAGCGACTTCATAGCCGTCACTCGCGTCACGATGAAGATGACGAGATCGATATCGAGATGGAAAGTATCGCTAGAAAACTACGAAAGAAATTCAATTCTGATAGCGACAAGAAAAGTAAAAATTCCGAAGCTAATGAAACCAAAAAAATTGGTGAACAATTAGATTTTGTTTCAGATATAGATTCGGATACATTGGAACAATTTAACGACCTAGCTCCATTGACCCAACCAAGTGACCGTGAAAATAAACCAGTTCCAAAAGATGAGCTAAATGCACTAGATGACCCTAATGATATTGGCGCTGAGGCTATAGAAACTGCAGAACAAACTCCAGAGAGAAGTATTGATCCTAATGTGCCTATTCAACAAGATCAAATCATTCAGGAGCCATTGATGACACGCGATCGTGATTTTCCTCCTCAGAACAGTGCACCGCCAATTCCCCAGGAGCAACCAAACCAGAATCAGTCAATTGATCCAAAAGTAGAAATAGATAAAGAGAATATATATCAAAAAGCACGTTCAGATGGTTTTGAGGATGGATATAGATACGGTGAAGAAAAAGCCATGTTGGTAGTAGAAGAGAAAGTATCTATGATCTTATCTGAGTTAGCCAACGTTGTAAAAGAATTCGAGGGGCTGAAAGGTAATATTCTGGCAAGCACGCAGGAGAATTTTCAAACGGTCTGTCAAAGTCTATTAGAGTCTCTGTTACAGAAAGAGTTTGAAATGAATCCCGACTCTTTCACAAAGGTTATACAAAAGGCTATCGCAGAAGCTGTGCCCGATGATGAATTTAAAATACTTGTTAGCCAAGATAGCTACGAGAGGCTTAAATCTCATATTCCGGAGGATCTTCTGCAGAAAATTAAGGTTGATCAAGAACTAGATGATCATAATTTCAAAATTGAATCCCAGTTATCTGTTGTTGATGGAAATATTCGTCAGATGATTACTGATTTACTTGAGCAGGCTGACTTAGCTTTATTTCAGGACGAGGACGATAAAGTAGGATAATATGAATCAACCTATCTCAATAAAACCATTTAAAAAGGGCGAATTACAAAAGTCATTTAAAAAGGTGCGTTGGACTTACTATGGGCAGGTGAGCGAAATAGTTGGAACCATCATAGAAGCGTTACTGCCGAATTCCGCTCTTGGATCAATCGTAGAGATTGAATGTGGCGATAATAAAAGGATCCTAGCTGAGGTTGTCGGTTTTCGAAAATCGAAAGTTCTGCTTCTTCCCTACAGTCAAATTTCTGGAGTCGCTCCTGGTTGCTCGATTCATCCAAAAAAAATATTCTCTCACATACCGGTTGGCGATCATCTATTGGGGCACGTTGTAGATGCTTTTTTGCAACCGATTTCCGAAGGTGGATTTGAGACACCCGAAAATGCCATGCAGTACGATATAGACCGGGAGCCACCCAATCCAATGAGCCGTAACAGGATTGAAAAAATCCTTGGTTTAGGCATTAGAGCAATTGATGGGTTACTGACCTTTGGCCAAGGTCAAAGGATTGGAATAATGGCTGGTTCAGGCGTTGGAAAAAGTGTTTTGATAGGAATGATCTCACAAAACAGCGAAGCAGATGTCAATGTCATAGCTTTGATTGGAGAGCGTGGTAGAGAAGTTAGAGAATTTATAGAACGTGATCTTGGGCCCGAAGGACTAAAAAATTCTGTTGTAGTGTCTGTGACTTCTGATCAGTCCCCTCTGATGAGAATTCGTGGGGCTAAAGTTGCCACAGCTATTGCCGAGTACTTTTCGGATCAGGGAAAAAATGTCATGTTGATCCTTGATAGTCTTACCAGGGTGGCAATGGCGCAAAGGGAAATTGGTAACGCTATCGGCGAACCTCCAACAACCAAAGGTTATACCCCCTCCGTTTTCTCATTGTTGCCTAAACTTCTTGAAAGAGCTGGTCCTCAGAAAAAGGGTATGGGTACAATCAGTGGTATATATACCGTTCTAGTCGACGGTGATGATTTCAATGATCCTATCGCAGATAGTGTGCGATCGATTTTAGACGGGCATATTAATCTCTCCAGAGATTTAGCTGCTAAAGGCCACTTTCCGGCTATTGAAGTTGAGACTAGCGCGTCGCGGGTAATGAACGATATCACTAGTCAAGAGCATCAAAGTCTTGCCCGTAAGGTAAAGGAGCTATTAAGTACTTATCGCGAAAACTTCGATATCGTTCAAATGGGTGTTTATCAGGAAGGCTCTAATCCGCTGCTGGATCAGGCCATACAAGCAATGCCATTTATCAATCAGTTTCTAAAGCAAGCCAAGGGCGATATTTCACAGCTGAAACATATTTTGGATCAGATGAATAGAGCCATCAACTGTTTACCTATTTTTAATGTTGAACCCATTAACGAGTGATCAGGCAGGTGTAGATGAATAAAATAAAAGAGAAAATTCAACGTAATGAACTTCTTATTTCTGTAAGGACTAATCTACTGAATCAAGAAGCGCTAAAGCTGAAGGATATTCGGTCTGTGAAAATCGATTTGGTTAACAGGCTGAAAACCTTTCAGAAGCAGTATTTGGATGGAGTTGATTTACTAAATAACGAAAGACAGTCCTCGCAAAGACAACGCCTAGCAACTCTAGAAGCTAGCATTGATCGCTCAAAGGATCAGTGGTACCAGTGTTTGTCCGAGCTAAAAGAAGTAGAAGAGAAAGAAAAAAAGCAGATCAATATGGTACTCGATGCCCGCACAAAATTGAGGTCTATCGAAATCATGCAGGAAAAAGAAGAACAAAATCTGGCAAACCTAAAAAGAAAAATTGAACAAAAAGAGCAAGATGAGCTCGCTGGTCAATCCTTTAGTAGGAGACAGCGATAGATGAATTTTCTCTCTAGTCAGGGACTTAAATTAGTTTTCATTTGTAAGATTATGGTTATAACTTACATTTTGATTAGTCAGACTAATTTGTTCACATTAGGGGAAAAAGATATTTCGGCTCAAGAAGATGTTTCCTTGGATCCATCCTCTGAAAGCGATTATGTTGACGACAATGAGCCTGTTGATGAGACTAAGAAGAGTTTTATCGAAGAGCTTCTCAAACTGCCTAAAATTAGCTCCGAAGACTATAAAAAGACGGAGTTGGCTAAATATTTTTCTATAATCGAACGAAAATCCAGACAAGTGGAAGATCGCATAAAAGTCCTTGAGGTGAGGCAGAAACAGTTGACCTCTTTAGAAAATAGTATCGATGATAAGCTTGAAAAGCTCGACAATGAAATGATGTTCTTTAAGCAAACAGTACAAAACGAAAAGAAAATTCAAGAGGATCGCCTCAAACATCTTGTTAAATTTTATGAAAAAATGTCGCCCAAAAAGGCCGCACCAGTCTTCGAAAAGATGGATAAAGATTTGGTCGTGTCCTTGTTTAAGGAAATACCCGATAAACAGACTATGCAGATCTTATCTCTTATGAACCCTGATCGTTCTATCGAACTAACCGAATATTACGGTCGTATTAAATCTGCTAAGGAGTATGAACTACTGACGGAAATTAACTCTGCCCTTCGTAAGGAGTTTGAAGTCTGTAAAACTGAACCTACGCCAAATCGGTAATTTTTATGTCAAAATTGATAATTCATACCCAAGAATGTAGATCATTCTTGGGTTTTCTATTAGAACTAAGGGAATTATGTCTATGGCAGAGGGAAAAATGAACGAAGTTCGCTATTTATCAGATGACGACAAAGGCCAATCTTTGGTCAGTAAGCTAGTTGTAAATCTTTTGACGGGGGTTCAGGCGCTTGTCATTTTTATACCACTTTTGATTATAAATTTTTTACAGGTAGCTTCGATTGTTGTGAAACCGTTTTCGCCGAAAATTTTTCGCGCTACAAATCGTTTTTTTGCAAATTACTACTGGGCACTGCTAGTCTTTTGTTTGAGCTATATTGGTCGCATTAAGGTCTCAATAGTTGGCGATGATATCCCCGAAAAAGAAACTGTACTCATCGAATCTAATCACCAAAATATAGCTGATATTCCCATCATGATGGTATTGGCCTGGCAAAGAAAACGGCTTGGGGATCTTAAATTTTTTGTGAAAGATGTTTTGAAATATATTCCAGGGCCTGGTTGGGGAATGCTGTTTTTGGACTGTATCTTTCTCAAGAGAAACTGGTTAGCCGATAAGGCAAGAATCGAGCAGACTTTTGAAAATCTCAAAAAGAATCGCATTCCCTTCTGGTTAGTATCATTTCTAGAAGGCACACGTATGACTCCTGAAAAGCTTAGTAAAAGTCAGTCCTTCATGAAGCGCCGAGGATTGCCTCATACAAACTTTGTGATGGCACCCAGGACCAAAGGGTTTATCGCTTCGATCGAATCCTTGCGTTCCCATATTTCGGCTGTTTACAGTGTGACTCTTTTTTACCCGGAAGGTATTCCTAGCCTCTGGCAATTTATGGCAGGCCAAGTTGATCAGGTTGTTTTTCACGTAAAGAGGACACCGATTGATGAGGTACCTGAGGGGACGCAAGATCTCGAAAACTGGATAAGTGATCTCTACGTTGGAAAAGATAAGTTTCTGACCAAAGCTAATGCCTTTCAGGTGGAAAATCCTAATAAAATCTGGACTCAAGAGCTTTATAAACAAATTTCTGGAGACTCATGAGCTTGAACCAGAACAGACTCTGTTGGTTCATGCCACCGCGCTAGGCTCTAACGGCTTGATTCCTAAGACGAAAGAGCATAGGTTACCTCGGAAGAAAGGGAGGGCTGTGTTTTGAGAGTCATATTCATGGGAACGCCGGAAGAGGTGATAAGTCCTCTTAAGAGATTGATCGAGTTGTCGGATAAAAAAGTCATCGATCTAGTTGCGATCGTCACTCAGGCAGCGAAACCTGCGGGTCGCAAAAGGGTCTTGACAGATCCACCAGTGGCCAAGTTTGGGAAGGACCAAAAGCTTAAGGTCCTCCAGCCCGAAAAAGTTAGTAGTCGCGAGTCTTTAGACGAGCTGAAGTCGTTGAAGCCGGATCTTGTTGTGACGGCTGCTTATGGTCAAATTCTGTCGCAAGATTTTTTGGATATGCCGAAAAGGGGTACTATAAATATCCATCCTTCAATGCTACCCAAATACCGGGGTGCCACACCTGTTCAGTCTACTTTGTTTCATGGCGACACAGAAACAGGTGTTTCCATACTTTTTACCGTAAAAGCTCTTGATGCAGGAAACATTATTCTTCAAAAACCTTTCCCCCTAAACGGTGACGAATTGGGTCAAGACTTGCTTTTCTCATGCTTCGAGGCGTCGGCTGACATGCTTGAAGAATGCTTGACTCTCTTAGCAGATTCAGATTTTAGTGGAACCCCACAAGATTCCACTCAAATCACTCACTGCACCAAATTTAAAAAAGATGATGGACTGGTGGATTGGACGCAACCTACAAGGGACATCTATAATCGCTTTAGAGCATTTTATCCGTGGCCCGGAACTTATACGTTTTTTGAGTCGAAGCGAATAGTTATCGATTCTGCCTTTGTTGTGAAAGAAGCTGAACATGGGTCTTTTGATCGATCCATGTCCTCTGGTCAATTTTGCTTCTCTAAAAAACTGAAAGCCATGGTTGTTGCGACAGCAGACGGTTATTTGGGCATCAAAACACTGAAACCAGAAGGGACAAAGTCTATGGAAGCAGCAGCCTTCATCAACAAACTCAAATCTCAAGGCAAAGACAAAGGAGTTTTTGGTGAAAGCTAATGTGGCAGTGGCTATTTCAGGTGGAGGCCGCAGTTTGGAAAACCTCTGCCTGCGATCAAACGACTTTGGTTATCAAATAAAAGCAGTTATCTCGTCGAGTCATACATGTGGTGGTTTACAGGTGGCTGAGACATTCAACCTCCCTGTACTAATTGCTGATTTTGTTAAAAATCAATTAGTGGCCGACGATGTCGCTAGATTTTTGGCGGAAAATGAGATTGATTGGATTGTTTTGGCAGGTTTTTTAAAACCATTTCCGATTCTCAGCCAGTACAATAAAAAGGTCATAAACATTCACCCCTCACTCCTTCCCAAATATGGAGGCAAAGGGATGTATGGGATGCATGTGCATCGAAGAGTTCTTTCTGAGGGCGATTCTGAGTCTGGTGCAACGATCCATTTTGTAAGCGAAAAATATGACGAAGGTGATATCATTGCCCAGAAAAAGATATCAATTGAAGGCCTAAAACAAGCCGAAGAGATTGCCTCTAAGGTATTTGAGTTGGAGTGCGAGCTTCTACCTTCCACCCTTCATGAGCTTGTTACAAAAGATTAGAATAGGAGACTGTTGTTATGAGTCTTAGCAGAATTACTGACGAAAACTATATGGATAAAGTCTATCAATTTCGCGATCGTCAAGCTGGAATCAGCGTCATTTACGACCCGAACCATGATCGCTTTTTATACAACGCCTATTGCCTCGAGACGAAGATCATGAAAGAATTGGTAACTGTCGAACATGATGATGTTCAGGCGGCAATTGATTTGATCAATGAAGAATTTGGAACTTGGGAGTTGCGTGATGTCCATGAAACAAAGAGTGGTTGTGGCTCATGTGTTGCTAAGTAGTACTATTTTTTTTTGTGGAATTTGTAGTCTTGGGTCTAATTCCACCGCTTTTGCTAAAGATATAACCCCAAGTTGTGAACTACTATCCCGCGGCCCCAATATTATCGAATCTCATTTACCTCCGAGATTATTTACCTTTCTAAATGAATTTAAAAAAGATCTCAAAGCGAAGCGTTGGTATTCCTTTCGCTCGTATTTTCACGAAAGATCTCAGGCGAGAAAAGACATTGGTAATCAAATAGATGCGATACTCCGCAACCGCTATGAAAAACCCTGGGATATCACGCTTTTTAGGTTATGGAAGCTGCAAGATGAACAGGCTCGAAAAATGGTTTTCGAATGCCCTTTAAGCCCTGTTGCCGGAATCGTTAGCCGATTCGGTTACAAGGATCAGTACTTTGCTATTTTCCAAGTTATGGGACAGAATGAGCTGGGTCGCTTGCTTGTTTCCGTCGCACCCAATAAAAACTCAGAACTCAAAATTATTGGCTTTCATATTCAGCAATGGACTCATCTAGGGTTCGATTGGCAATACTGGACTCAGTTGGGTAATCAGTATCTCGCATCGAATCAGAATTACAGGGCGTACATGGCCTATGATACGGCTGAACTGCTCCTCATGTCAGGAGATTTTATCAGTCATCAACTTAAGCAGGATATCATTCGTGAAAAACAAAAAATTTATTCCGAAGAGGAATTTTTACGAAAAGTTATCGATGATTCCAAACGAACAGATATCGTCTATGCTAGTCGGTTGCTGCATAAAAAAGGCACTGGTTTATTCGTTCGGGTTGCCTTAGAAAAAGAACTGAACTCGGAAGACCTGATCAATCGTTGCAAAGATATTGGAAGGCAGTTAAAGCAGAGTCAACTAATATACTCTAAGACTGGTGGGGTAAAATGCAACTTTATTCCTAAGGGGACAGATCCAAAAAAAGACTCAATCATAGGCGGCTACTACATTTCGGCAGAAGACTTAACAAAATCAACTCTTTAAAAACCCCTAGGCAGAAATTGCTACTCCTGGAGTGATGTCGAAAACGATATCATAGAATCACCGATGATTTCTTATTGGCATTCTGGAGAGTTTCCTTGAGTAGAAGGAATAACCTTAAGCTTTTTGAGTTTCACAAAAACCTCTATGAAAAAGCATTAAATGTCGCAAACGACTACGGCTCTATAGGCTCACCAACGATCCTGCAGTATGCAGACGATTTTTATAAATCCCTACCAAAGTCATTCAAAGACTCAGATTTAAACTCAGTTTTGACCGAACTCGAATTGTCGGATGTCCTTCTTTATGGCGATTTTCATACCCACTGGCAAACACAGAAAGGTCTCATTAGAATTCTTGAGAGTTACATCACCCTTCATCCGGAAAGGGAGATCGTTCTAGCAGTGGAGATGTTTCGGGCCGCTGATCAGGAAATCCTCAACCAATATCTAAGAGAAGAAATCTCGGAAGATATCTTACTTAAAAAAACCGATTATGAAATGATCTGGGGGTTTCCCTGGGAAAACTACAAAGCTATCGTGGATTTTGCCAAAGATAATGGGATTCAGCTTGTGGGCATAAATAGTGATAAAGCAGGTCGAGACTCTCTCAAACGGAGAGACGTATTTGCCGCTTCCGTTCTTAATGAATTAGTTGAATCTTATCCCGAATCGCTTTGTATTTGTCTTATTGGAGAGTTTCACCTAGGAGACAATCATTTGCCAGACAAACTAAAGGCATTTGACCTAAAAGTGACTCGTATACTAACTAATATTGATCAATTCTATTTTGCCCGGCGAGCGATGACAGATTACTCAAATAATGATTATCTGTTGTTAAAGGAAGGTTTGTATTGTCTGCTAAACTCTCCTCCTTGGATTAAATGGCAATCATACTCCCTTTGGGAAGAAATGAAAGCTGCTGAGAGAGATCAGGAATTCGAAGAGTTTCATACCTTTGCCTCTTTCGATATCGATTGTCAGATTATGTCTGTACTGATGCATCTTACAGAGTTTTTGAATCTTAATTTCCGCGAGATTGAATTGTCTAATTTCCATAGCTATTGGAATTTGGAAGGTTTAGATATTTCTAGTTTCTATCAGAACAAAGAGGTGTCGTCGTATACGAAAGATATTGTGGATAGTCGGTTAAAAATAGATAAGATGTTTTTTATTCCCGAAAAAAAAATAGTATTACTAAATAAAGTGTCACTTAATCATATAGCCGAAGTTTCCGGTCAAATTCTATTTAATATGATTCACCCCATAAGTCCAGAGATGAGCGAGGAAGATTACTTCTTTCATAGGACTATGATGATTAGCTCTGGTTTGTTTGCAACTAAGATCTTGAATCCTCGTTATAAGTCGCCAGATATCTATCAATTTGAAAGTAATCTATCAAAACTCGCAAGAAAAAGATTAACCGATGGAGATAGGGTCTATAGAGATGCTCTTCGCTACGTTGTAAAAACTTATTATCGATTTATTCGGGGTAGCCATCGGATGCATGGAAGCGTTGTCGAAAAAGATCGCAACGCTAGCGGGATATATAGTCTCATGCTAGGTCAGCTTTTGGCATCGGAAACTTATAAGTATGTGATGCATCCTCATAGCAGCCAAGATTTTGGAGATAGCCTATATTTTAAGGCTAGCTCTGAGACTATGAGGGATGCATTTCAAGCGATGACTGCTAAACTTTTTAAGGCGTAACACGTCGGTACAGATAATATCCTTGTTTTTCTTTGTCAAAATCTAGCCACCTAATTTGACTCGAGTAGTACTGCGCTTGACACGCAATAGTGAGAAAACTACGTGTTCTGCTCATAAGCTTGGTCAGTTTTGCTTTGTCAGACAAGTAAAGGCGTTGGCTAGCACTATCTGGAGTTTTGTAGACTGTTTGGAGTAGTTCGTGGCTTCCCATAAAGTGTTCGGACTTGTCCCAAAACGCTCGAACAAGGGTTGCTGTCTTGGGGCGTTCCCCCAATGGTAAGATGATATTTCCCACTTTTAAGGTGTCGTTAATCAGCTCGATTTCGTTTGCCTGTGTCGCACCTTCTGGGTCCATCGACAATGGGTTATTTTGTTTTTCAGACAGTAAAATTAGATGGTTACTAAGTGTTTCCGCGCCCTTGAGCCAGGATTCAATGTAAGCTTTATTTAGGGTATTCAATGTGATCTCCTTTGGACTAGTTCTCGATCTTTTTTTGTTTTTACCAACAAGAACTCCAAACTCAAGATCAAAAAAGGAGGACATCTCCCCGATTGGCATTGGGATCGTCGACGTCATCTGCGGACTCTTCCGGTGACGGTTCTTCCGGTTTAGCCTCAGTGTTTGCAGTAGCGTCGTCTGGAGTGTCGAACTCCAAGACATCTCCTGATTTTGAAACTGATGCAGGTTCCTTAGCTGCAGGAGCAGCAGTTGGTGTATCCATAGGTCCAGATGAAGATCCCGAAGACTTTGAAGGTGATGCCGCACTACCTGACTGTACAGATGGAGCCATGGGTTCGATCCCATCTCCTGCAGCCTTCTTATACTCCTGCACGGGTTGACCAGCGGAAGAGTTGTGGAGAAGACTCATTTTTGTCACCATTTCTTCAGCTAATCCTGATATTCGTTTGATAGGAATGACAGCGGCTTCGATTTCCTGTCTAGTAATATCTTGAAACTGTAAACTAAGAATAATTTGATCAATACTCTGTGCAACGCTTTCGGAAGATATCACAGATGAATCGACAAGTTTTGAGAACACCTCTGTCGACTCCCTTGCGGTCTCTAGCAGTGTTTTGACGGCTTGATTGACACTTTGTTTTTTGCTTTCTGTCTTCTCTCGGTTGTCGTTTAGTGACTTTGAAATCGCTTCTACAGAAGCATTAACTTTACCAACTATCTGGGTAATATCGTTAGAAGCTTGATTAGTCCGATCTGATAGCTTTCGTACCTCTTCAGCGACGACACTAAATCCACGACCATGCTCTCCTGCGCGAGCCGCCTCAATCGCGGCATTTAGTGCGAGTAGGTTGGTTTGATCGGAGATATATTGAATATCTTCCGTGATTTTGTTGATGGTGGCTGTATTCTCTAGAATAGCTTCTATAGAAACAGAGTATTCTAGGTTTAATTTCCCATTCTCTTCGAGCATATCCGTCATGTCTTGTAGTAACTTTAGTGCTACAGAAATTACGCCAGATAGTGATAGACTCTCATCATCTTCTGAACTATTATTGCCTGAAAACTGCTTGTTAATCTCATTTGATTCTTCTAAGTGCTCTTGCGCTTTTTCATAGATGTACCTGACTTTGTCACCAATCTCTATCGCAGAAGTTTCAGTATGATCAATGACCGCCGTCATCTGCTTATGAATCTTAGGAATTAATTCCAATATATGTCTTAGTAGTTTTTCCTGAGCCACCATGTGTTCATCACGCTCAGCGAGTTGAGACTGTAATTGACGTCCGCGTTCGGAGATAATGGAAATTTCTTTTTGGTTTCCGATTCCGCTTTCGGCGCTATGTCTGACACGTGCCTCTGCTTCTTGCAGAGACTTTAGTTTGTTATGAAGATCTATGATCTCCGACTCTTTACTGCGTGTAGAGTCCTCAAGAGCTTTGTTTTTCTGCTCGAGATCCTTGGCCAATCCTTGAAGCTTCGCATTTTGCACTTCATACTCTTTTTTGCAGTTTTCTACAGCAATGGCAAGTTTTTTCTCGTAGGATCGCGTTTCGTCTTTTTTGAAGTCCTCGAATTTTTTCTCGAAGTCTACATCTGATTGGCTTTCTGTTTTGACAGGCTCTTCAGGGGTATGCTGAGATTTTGCTGCAGACACCGTTGCTAGCATCGCCGTCCACAAAACAAATCCAAGGAAGGGCAAAAACGAAACTAGACTTTCGACGTAGGGAGATAGGGCAATGGCTGCCGCAGGTATGGCTCCCAGTCCACCCATGAGTATTGGGTCGCGAAGAATTTTCGACATAACATCACCTTTAGTTCAGGATCTTATTCTTTAGGGTTGTCGACAAATATTGGGAATACTTGATGATCCAGGCAAACTATTAAGAAATTTTGTGTCTTTATGAATGATTGAAGGATCTAAGATTTCAGGGCCTTTTTACTTTTATTTGAGTTAATCCCAAAGGCGTTCAGTTTCGTTTCGTTGTTTACTTAGGCGGAGCCTCGAATAGCGTTTCTCTGGAATATCATCATTGGCATTTCGGACGATATACTTCCAGATTTCCTCAGCATAGAAGGAGTTGTTTTGCGAATTGTTGATTTCAGCCACGGAATAGAAAAGGTTTCCGGTAACTTTATTGATTGGAATAAACTCCCTTTTTAGGTATCGATTGCCCAATAATTTCCCGTTTTCTCTAAGTAGATTGAGTTCAAACTCGAGTACTGAGTAAGCACAGTTGGTTTCGTACCTGAATAGGTCTTCTAGATAGCTATCTACAAATAACAATACCTTTTTCTGATAGGTAGGTTGCTTGCTCGCCTTTGGCGCCAGTCTTTGGAGTGCGGGGTAAAGTATATTACATGTTACGGAAAAATCTTGTTCTACCCATGATTCTCCAAGACGATAGATCCAGTTGAGGTGAAGAGGGCCATTTTCGGAGGAAATAATTCTATCCACTAACAGCCGGTTGCCATCATTTAGCGGCGCATTCCATGTTTTGTTACTAAGGCTTGCGGCCAATTTCATATTTTTATCGTGAATTTTCGGATCGTCCGACTTATATTCTGAGATTACCGTTGCTAGACGTATAATGTCCTCATCTGTTCGGTTTGGAGCAGAAGTAACAAATTCCATTGCCTTAGCCGACTGAAATGCATCTGTGTATGCTGAAAACAGTTTTCTCCTTAATCTCTCGTCAATGTTTTCGAATAGAATATTTCTTGTTTTTTCGAAAAAATCCAAGGCACCGTGTTGATCTCCGGCAGACCAGTAATTGTCGATTTTCTTGGCCTGTACTTCTCTCAGTGGCTCTAGAACCGAAGCTAAAAAATCGGATCGAGGATATCTTTCATAGAATTGTCTAACCCTTTCCACAAGTTCAGGATTGCGATCGTGTTTAGTGAAAGAAGCTAGTTCACATGTCCAGATAAGCTCTTGTGCAACCGGTGGTAGTAGTGCGGCGTCTTTTTTTAACTCAACTAAAAGATTGCGGGAATGCTTAATATTATTTCCTTCATAATAGGGTAGTTCTAGGCATGCTTCTCTAAGTCTGGCAACGCGAGATGTTTCGTGGTTACGAAATTGATCGTAATGTTGGAAGTAAGCTAATCGCGCTTTATCAGTGTGGCCCAATGCCAAATAAGAGTCGGCGATGCGAATACTTGCCAGTGCTTGTAGTTCGTTTGATAGGTAGCCGACGACATCAAGTGAGGAAGCAAGAGCGAGTCCATAGTTCATCATTTTTTGGGATTGATCAAATTTTCCGAGCCAAAATAGAGATTCACCTCTAAGGATGTAATGCCAAGGTTTCATGGTTTTCTGTTCTTTATCGACCCTGATGGCAAGAGCGTACATTTCTTCAGCTAGCTCGAAGTTATTTAAATCGAAATATATATCAGCAAGCCTTGCAAAAATTTCTCCAGCCTCTTGATGGTCAGCGTCTTGTTGGAGAGCAATATCCAGCTCTTGAGCGGCGTTTAAATAATCTCGGTTTCTGATATACATCTCTGCTTGCATGCGTCTAAGTTGAGAGCGATATTCTGTCCGTCCCGTAAATCGAAGGAATTCGAGGCCGTCTTGCACTGTTCCAAAGGCTCCACCCCACCTCTCATAGCGAAAGTAGATGGCTGCTAAGTTGTAAAAATATCGCGGTGCCAGGCGATCCAAAAGAGGATCTGGAATGTCTTTTTTGACGCTATATGACCACGAGAAGAAGGTGGATGCATTCACGAATTTTTCGCGGACTTCAACGTTTTCGTAGTCTTGTCTGTGTTTTTCAAGAGCCTGTTGACCCAGTTTGAAAAACGAGCTCGCGATAAAGTAGTCAGCGCGACGATGGTATTTGTAGGATTTTCCGTAGCGGGCTTTGGCACCAAGCCAGGTTTTTCGCGCGTTTTCGAAGTCTTGAGAAAGAAAATACTGACGACCAAGGTTAAGGTGTTGGTACTGGCGACCTCCTCCATCGGTTCTAGGAAACTCGGCTCGACCTTGTTCCGACTCTAAATCTGGGAAGACGAAGGGAAAGTTGACTCTTGGTAGTTTGACTGGATATCGCCAGAAAATTTCCTTAGAATTATCTCGAATCTCTGGCTTCATGTTGAAATCGCCAATGATTGTGTAGTTTTTTACTATAGTATCAATATCTTTTTCAAACAGAGATGCGCTATGAGCTTCCGTTGATAGCCCTAAGAAGAGAACTGTAGTGATGAGGCGTCTTTTCATAGTTTGCCGTATTCATGTTGCTGTCGCTCCGTTGATGCGGCGACTGTGCTCCTCAACAGCTTTTTCGACTTCTTCGAGAGTTTCTTTAATAAATACAGATTCGCCATTGGTAAAGAAAACGATGGTATCGGGGACTTGCTCGAGATATTTGATGGTTTCAAGACTCACTAAAATTTTATTGTTGTCTAACTTTGTAAGCATAATCATCGTTACCAGCCTCTCCACAATTATCGGTGACTTGACGCTGGATGTTATGATACGTTTCCGCATGTTTTAGATCAACCGATGAGGGGAAATGAATGCAACTCGATACGCTTCAAGATCAGGCAAAGTCAATTCAAAGCAAATTCGACCAGGTATGGAGGTTTCTTTGACGTCGCTGCGAAAACAAAACAGCTGGCTGATATTGAAGTAGAAATTGAATCTCGACCTGACTTTTGGACAAACCCTGAAGCCTCAGCACCAGTATTGAAAAAGAAGAGAGCCCTCGAACAAACACTAGAACGCGCTAAAACTCTTGAACAAAATCGAGATGATTTGTTGGCGGCTTTAGAATTGGCAGCCGAAGGTGAAGAAGACTACTTAGAGGAAGCCGACCGATTAGTAACTGCTTTGGAAGGCGAGTTAAAGAGTCTCGAGGTCGAAAGCCTCTTAGGAGGAGAGTTAGATCAAAATGACGCTGTATTAACTCTGAATGCGGGAGCAGGAGGAACGGAATCCTGTGATTGGGCATCGATGCTTTTTCGCATGTACATCAGGTACGCTGAGCGAAAGGGTTGGAAAACCGAACTCTACGATGTTCAGGACGGTGATGAAGCTGGTATAAAAAGTGCGACCTTTGAGATCAAAGGGATGTTTGCTTTCGGAATGATGAAGGCCGAATCAGGGGTTCATCGATTAGTTCGAATAAGTCCATTTGACTCAAATGCAAGAAGGCATACCTCTTTTGCGTCGATATTTGTGTCCCCTGTTGTCGATGATGATATTGACATAGAAATTGTTGAGAGCGACCTCCGGATTGATACATACCGCGCCAGTGGGGCTGGAGGCCAGCACATTAATAAAACGGACTCTGCGGTGCGCATCACCCATATCCCAACGGGTATTGTTGTCCAGTGCCAAACTCAAAGGTCTCAGCATCAAAACCGAGATCAGTGTTACAAGCTATTGAAGTCCAGGTTGTACGAAAAAGAATTGGAAGAGCGCCGAAAGTCCCAAGAGGAAGCTGAGGGAGCAAAATCCGACATCGGCTGGGGGTCTCAGATCCGAAGCTACGTTCTTCACCCCTACAAGATGGTAAAGGACCACAGAACCAACTTGGAATACCATAGCCCCGATGATGTCCTCGACGGTGATATCGAAAGGTTTATCAACGAGTTTTTATCTAAGGCCTTCGATCCTGCCAGCCAATAGAATCTTGACCGGGGCAGTTAAGTCCCGGCGCAATTATCTCATGCAGAAACATTCCTTATATTTTGACACTACCTATCTTCCCAGATATTCTTAATTAAGATAGCAAAATTCTATAAGTTCAATAATTGAATCTTTAGCACGATCGGCGAATTGGGCGCGAAGGAGCAGGCATGGACGCGAGCAAAATAATCGGCAGCATTACAGAAACAGAATTCAATCAGCAATACAAAGAGCTGAACTGGACAGGAAGTTTTCAAGACTATCTCAATATAGTCATTGAGCAGCCAGGAGTTGCACGGACGGCCTTTCAGCGAGTCTACGACATGATCAACTCCTACGGATTTGAAAAATACGTTGAATACAAAAAGGAAATCTACCATTGGAAATTTTTTGATGACCCAATCGACAATGGTAAAGATGCCATATTTGGCTTGGACATTCATTTAAACAAGCTTGTCAATGTCTTTAAGGCAGCGGCCCAGCAATACGGAACAGAAAAGCGAGTCATTTTGTTACATGGCCCGGTGGGGTCGGCAAAGTCGACGATCGCTCGTCTATTGAAGAAAGGCTTAGAACTATACTCAACGAAACCTGAAGGTGCTCTATATACCTATAAATGGGTCAATATAGGTGAGGTTCTAAAAATGGAGAACGAGATGCCGTGCCCTATGCATGAGGATCCCCTGCATCTCATCCCTAACAATAGGCGCGCTGCTGTCCTGGATATGATCAATAAAAATAAAGAGAGATCAGACCTTGTTCATATCAGAGGCGATCTCAATCCGGCTTGTCGCTATGTCTATAGTGCACTCATGGAAGAGTACAAGGGTGACTGGGAAAAAATGGTCACTAACCATATCGAGGTACGAAGACTCATCCTATCCGAGCAAGATCGGGTCGGTATTGGCACCTTTCAGCCCAAGGATGAAAAAAATCAAGACTCGACAGAATTGACAGGTGATATCAACTACCGAAAAATCGCTCAGTATGGATCGGATTCAGATCCGAGAGCATTTAATTTTGACGGTGAGTTTAATGTTGCTAATAGGGGAATTATCGAATTTGTAGAGGTTCTAAAGTTAGATGTCGCGTTCTTATACGATTTGTTGACAGCAAGTCAGGAACATAAGATTAAACCAAAAAAGTTTGCTCAGACCGATATTGACGAGGTTATCATAGGTCACACGAACGAGCCCGAATATCGAAAGCTTCAAAATAACGAGTTTATGGAGGCCTTAAGAGATCGAACGGTAAAAATTGACATCCCGTATATCACAAGGCTTACCCGAGAAACCGAAATCTATCATAAGGATTTCAACGCTGAGACTGTGCCTCACATCCACATTGCCCCACATACCATCGATATGGCAGCTATGTGGGCGGTTCTAACGCGGCTCGAGGAGCCGAAAAAAGCCAATCTCACTATCATGCAAAAACTAAAGCTCTACAATGGCAAGTCTATCCCTGGATTTACCGAAGACAATATTAAAGAGTTAAGAAAAGAAACGACAAGAGAGGGAATGGACGGTATCTCTCCTCGTTACATCCAAGATAAAATCTCGAATGCTCTTGTAACAGATAAGGGCGATGGTTGTATCAATCCATTCATCATTCTCAATGAGTTAGAGTCAGGGCTGAAGACTCATTCATTGATACGAGATGAAGAAACGAAAAAACGATATCGCGAACTGTTAAGTCTGGTGAAAATGGAATACGAAGATATCGTAAAGCACGAAGTACAAAGAGCCATCTCCGCCGATGAAAGTGCCATAGACAAACTATGTGGAAACTACATCGATAACGTGAAAGCTTATACTCAAAAGGAGAAAGTGAAGAATCCTTACACTGGAGAAAATGAAGAGCCAGATGAAAGACTCATGAGGTCAATAGAAGAAAAAATTGACATTCCTGAGAGTCGCAAAGATGATTTCCGACGAGAGATTATGAACTACATTGGTGCGCTTGCCCTTGAAGGTAAGCCTTTTGATTTCCGAACCAATGAAAGGCTACATAAAGCACTCGAACTGAAGTTATTCGAGGATCAGAAGGATACGATCAAGCTGACTAGTCTGGTCTCAAACATTGTTGATAAAGAGGCTCAGGCAAAAATCGACGTCGTTAAGAATCGTCTGATCAAAAACTACGGTTATTGTGAAATTTGTGCCAACGATGCTCTTGGATTTGTCTCTAGTGTATTTGCCAGAGGCGATATCGTTACTAAAGATAAGAAGTAACACGAAGTCAAAGGAACTACTATGCCGATGAAAATGGAATCCGATTTAAATCGGTTCCGTAAAATTGTTCGCGGAAAAATCAAAAAAGAACTTCGTCGCTTTATTTCTAGCGGTGATCTTGTTGCCCGTCAGGGCAACAAGAAAGTCACCATTCCACTACCTAGGATTGATATTCCAAAGTTTCGATTTGGTTCTCAGGAGCAGGGTGGTGTTGGTCAAGGTGATGGAGACGTCGGGGATCCTATCGATCAACAAGGTGAGCCACAACCTGGTGAAGGCGAGGCGGGTGATGGTGAAGGGGAACACAGTCTTGAAGTCGACGTTACTCTGGAAGAGTTGGCGCAGATTTTAGGTGAAGAACTGGAACTACCCAATATCGAAGATAAGGGTAAGGATACCATTGAGGACAAAAAGCATAAGTTCACTGGCATCCAAAAACAAGGACCTGAATCACTACGACACTTTAAGCGGACTTATAAAGAGGCACTTAAGCGTACGATATCTACAGGTGTTTATGATGCAGCTGATCCGATCATTGTCCCCATTAAAGAAGACAAGAGATTTCGTTCTTACAAAACCATTAATGAGCCAGTAGCCAATGCGGTCATTATTTATATGATGGATGTTTCTGGATCGATGGGAGACGAGCAAAAAGAGATCGTTCGACTCACAAGTTTTTGGCTAGATACTTGGTTGGCGACTCAATACAATGGTTTGGAGAGACGATTTATTATTCATGATGCTACGGCTCGTGAAGTTGACGCCGATACGTTTTATAGGACCAAAGAGTCTGGCGGAACTCTGATTAGTTCGGCTTACAAGTTAGCACTAAAGCTAGTAGAAGAGAATTTCAGTCCTTCGGAATGGAATATTTATCTATTTCACTTTTCCGATGGCGATAATTGGTCGGGAAATGATACCGCCGACTGTATGAAGTTGCTTGATAACAGCCTCATACCTATGTCGAATCTTTTCTGTTACGGTCAGGTCGAGTCTAGGTACGGGTCTGGTCAATTCCTTCGCGATCTGCATAAACACTTTGGCGAGGATAATAAAAAGATTACGACCACTCAGATCAAGGATCGAGATGCCATCATGGATGCATTGAAAGAATTTTTAGGTAAAGGCAGGTGACGAAATGAGCGCTAGTACCCAGCTGACTCCTGAGTTGATGGATTTAACTCACTCAATAGCCGATACTGCTCGCGAGTATGGATTAGACTTCTTTCGGACAATATTCGAACTTGTTGACTATAAACAGCTCAATGAGATCGCTGCCTATGGAGGGTTTCCTACTAGATATCCACACTGGAAATTTGGTATGGATTACGAAAGACTATCCAAAAGCTACACTTATGGTCTTTCTGTCATTTATGAGATGGTGATCAATAACGACCCTTGCTATGCCTACCTACTTCGGGCCAATAATATGGTCTCTCAGAAAACCGTCATCGCTCACGTTTACGGGCACTGTGACTTCTTCAAGCATAACTACTGGTTTTCAAAGACCAATCGTAAAATGTTGGACCAAATGGCAAACCATGCCTCAATCGTCCGACGATTTATCGAAGACATTGGACACGATGAAGTGGAGTCTTTCATTGATTGCTGTCTATCTCTCGAGAACTTAATTGATATTTACAGTCCATTCTTTGCGGAATCAGCTGATAAGGATAAGGAGGAGGCTGAGCACTATCGCTCTGATCCGATACACAAGCTTCAGTCCAAAAAGTATATGGATAGCTATGTAAACCCTCAGGAGTTTTTGGAAGAGCAGCGAAAGCGCCAGGAAGAAAAAGCAGCAAGAAAGAAAAAATTTCCAGAAGAAGCACAAAAAGATGTTCTTAAGTTTTTGATCGACAATGCCCCTTTATCCTCTTGGGAAAAGCGTATCTTAAATATGATACGAGATGAGGCCTATTACTTTGCTCCCCAAGGGCAAACTAAAATTATCAATGAGGGTTGGGCGTCTTTTTGGCATAGTAGGATGATGACAGAGCTTCATCCTCTGAATGATGCAGAGATCGTGGACTATTGTGATCAGCATTCGGGGATCGTTGCGACTCAGCCGGGTCAAATCAACCCTTATAAACTGGGGATTGAGCTTCTCAGACATATAAAAAAGCGTTGGGATCGGGGGCAATTTGGGGTCGAATATCTCAATTGTGATGACCCGAAAAAGAGATCAGAATGGGACACACAGGCAGGCTTGGGCGAAGAGAAAATCTTCGAAGTCAGACGCATTCATAACGATATTTCATTTATCGATGCCTACCTGGATGAGGACTTTTGTCATGAACACAAACTCTTTATTTATGATTACGATCGGCGTAACAATCAGTACGTGATCTCTAGCCGAAAATTTGAGGATGTCAAACAGCAGTTACTCGGTCAGCTCACTAACTTTGGACAGCCTGTGATTGCGGTTGTGGATGCCAATTTTAAAAACCGCAATGAGCTGCTCTTGGAACACCGGCATGACGGAGTCGACCTAAAGCATGATTTTACCTTAGAGTGCCTTCGTAATTTATATAGGGTTTGGAAGAGGCCTGTGCATGTGCAAACGATTATTGAAGATGCACCGAGGCGTGTTTCCTTCGATGGGACAAACCATAGTGTCGAAAAAGTGCAGAGTTAGGTTTCATGAAAAAGCTAGTTCGAACAGTATTCGTAATTGCGACCTTGTTGTTAGGACTAGATTTAACCTCAAGCACTAGCCTTGGCCAGTCAATTCTACCAAGGATTCGAAACGTCGGAGTCGTTCCGGTTATATGGAAGGGAGAGGCTGGTGCCATGTCTCCCTATGCGCGGCAGCGCGCATTAATAGAAAGTGGTTTTTCCGAAATCGTTCGCGATGCAAAACGCTTTCAGATTCTAAATGATACCATCGTTTCGAATAACTGGAGCTCGCCAGATGGTCGGCGTTCGATGGTTGAGGAGTTTGAACTACAAGCCCTGATGAGCTTAACGCTTGCAGAACAGGATGACCTGCTAGTCCTCACCGTCAGGTTAATGAGTCCGCAGCTTACAAATTATTTGGTGGAATCCGATCGGATTCTGAAATCTTGGTTATCTAAATCTAGCGATCAACAGTTAAATACCCGACTCAAAGAATTGGTTTTTCGCCTCGTCAATCGCTATCCAGTGGATGTTTTTGTTACTTCGTTGCAAGGACCTTTTATCACTCTTTCGGGCGGGCAGACGCAAA
Organism: Pseudobacteriovorax sp.; assembly: GCA_013215145.1. GTDB lineage: Bacteria > Bdellovibrionota_B > Oligoflexia > Oligoflexales > Oligoflexaceae > DT-89. The sequence continues at coordinate 82,767 of JABSRP010000001.1, read as the reverse complement.
AGGTGTATGAAGGTGATGAGCTAGATTTTTATGAGGTGTCTGTAAGGCAGACTCATCCTATTAACGGCAGTTGGCTAACATTCGACTATAAATATCTCGGTAGGGCTACTGTCATAGACTCGAAAGTTCACTCTTCAATAGCTCAGTTAAAAAGTCTTCAATACGAGGGAGCTATTCAAGTAAATTCTGCGGCAAAAGTAAGCCGAATAGATTCTCGTCGCATGTTTTCCGAGTGGCGCAAACGTAACGAAGAATCGGCTGCTCTAGAGCAAAAAGAGCCTCGTGTCGTCGCAGTAAAACCTGACCAATATCTTGATGATGGGACTCCCTTGACTCCGCCGGTGGCTTCTTCTGAAGTGCCACCGACCCCTGAGGAAAAGACTCCCCCCATAGAACAGCCTGAGCCTGAGTTTACCGACATAGTCGAGGTCCCCGAAAAAAAACCAGAAGTGGCTGAGGCTTCTGCCGACGAAACCGAGCAGGCAATGACCCAAGAGGATGTGGAAGAGATACCACCTTCCGAAGTCAATCAAGAAGAACCAGCAGATGATGGTCCGGGTTTTGGTGAGTCTATGGCTAAGTTTTTTGCAGAAAACTTTAGTCTTATCGGTGGGACTTTTGGTGTAGAAGCTTGGAATGCAGGTGGGACGGTTAGTACCAATTCTGCTATCGCTCCTTGGCTATTAAATCGCTTAGAAGGTATCGCTCAAAGTCGACTTTCTGAAGATCAAATGCTGCGTTTTCAGACTCACCTCGCTGGAGGCTCAACGAGCAATGGAAGCTACTTTGGCTTTGGACTTTCAGCCGACTATGTTTTAAGAGTTTTTGGATCAAATGCTGACCTACCATTTTTGGATAATATTTATGTTGGGCCTTCCTTAAAGTTGGAAACCCTTCAGGTATCTAGCGAGCCGTTTGGCGGAATGGACGTTGGTCAAATCGGAGTCATAGCCCATATTATTGGGCGTCATCATAAGATAAATGAAGCGCAAACTATGGATATAGCAGGGGCGATTGGATTAGATTTTCTTGCATTTGGACAAACGGGAATTGGCGGAACAGATAGAGCGATTTCTGGTGTGTTTGCGATAATGGCAGAATTATCAGTAATGGCAAAAAGATCTCAGGGAGAATGGGAGTGGGGCGGTGTATTTAGATATAATCGTCGAACGTTCACCCTAGAGGCTGACTCCCTGACCTTCGATAGTTTTTATGTGGGTGCTGTATTGCGACTTAGGTTCTAGCAGCAGATTAACTTCCTTTCAGCTTTATGATGTAGCGACCTGGTGGAAAATCTCGCACCAAGGATAACTCTTTGCCCTCTGGTGTTGTAAGGAATATTTGTTTGACCGAACTACTGTTGCCTAATCCGAAATGTAATTCGGGAGCATCAAACGACTGATAGCCCCCTCCCATTTTGAGCTGCTTGACTTGCCTACTCTCCTGATCATCGATGATCATTAACTTAGCTCCAATCATCGAGCGATTAGATGAAGATCTCTGAAATTGGAACGATATCATGTTGTGCGCAGTTAGTTGGTTGCGATACACCTGCACGGGCCCTAGAGATGAGTTGCCAATGATATCGAGATCACCATCCTTATCAAAATCGATAGATGTGAACGAGAATAGTGGGAACTTTTGCGCTAGTTTCCATGAAAACTGCTTTTGGCTAAAACCTTTTTCTCTTTCATTTTTCAAAACGGTATTAAAGCCAAACTGCCCCTGTCTGATGGCACCTTCGGCATTTACTATATCCACCCAGCCATCGTTATCTAGGTCTACGACCTTTGTATTCCAGGTCCATCCACCAGGGTGATCAAATTTCGAGGTTTCATCAGTGAGATTTATAAACCTGTTTTGCCCCAGACCCATGATGAGTTGTGCGCGATTCTCTTGGGCCAATCCTGTCAGCTTATTTTTATCGTAAGTCCCCTCTCGGCGTAGCATCACCTCACAGACGATTCTAATCTTTTCATCATGGGGAAACGTGCCCGGGCAGTCGTCGATGACTTGATTTTGTGTCATGATCATCCACATAACCGACAGCAAACAGTCCTCTTTTGCAATGGTATTCTTGGCTTTATCACAGTCGCTGATGCTTAGGTTATTGCTGGAATAAAACGGTATGAGATGATTGGTTTTGCGATTAATCAAACAGGAATTTCGATATTCCCCATTGCTGATATCAAGACAATCCTCAGTTTTGTCATAAGGGTTGCGATAATCTTTAGGGCTTTTCCCATCAATGGGATCATTGCCGATCTTTGGGCTGGGCTGTGTGGTGCCGGTGATGATGAAATCAGTTCTCAGGTCATTGTTGAAGTCACCAGTGTCTACGCCCATTGAGAAAAAGGGTGTTTTAATACTCCCGCCTAAAATAGCGGAAGCCTCTGTGACCTCTTTCGAGTTTTCACCAAAATATAGACGATCTGGAACAATAAAATCGTTGCCGGCGTAAATATCTATGGCACCGTCATCGTTGAAGTCTGCAAGTAAGGACGCCATCGTTTCGCCGTCAGGGTCAGAGAATATACTTTGATCTTTAAAATTAAAATTTTCATCACCCCAGGTGATGGAATTGGCTCTCCCTTTACCAAACTTATGAAACCCCGTGACAACACCTAATGCCATATTTCCATTGAAAATATCTAGATATCCATCGGCATTGATGTCAGCTATTCCGGGCGCTACGGTTAATACCCCCTCGTTATTAGGAATGGAGATCCCTTCCTTTGCAAATACCCCGTTGTTGTTGACGAAAATATAGTTTCCCTTATGAAAGGTAGTTATAAAAAGGTCAAGCCAGCCATCATCATTGAAGTCTACAAAGGCTACAGCATATACCTGGTATTTATTCGTTTGCGGTAAGGGAATGTTTTCAAATGTTCCTCTATGATTCCTGTAGAGCAAGACACCTTCGTCACTTCCAAGAGCTATATCGACCCATGTGTCATTGTCGAAGTCTCCACTAGCGGTACCTCTGCCAATCCAAAAAGGGTCCGGATAATCGCGAATTCCGTAGAGAAAGCCACGGTCGATACCAATGGTTTGGCCTTCTAGCTGATAAAAGTCACCCGTGATGTTTCGGTTACTTTGTTCATATGCCTGGAAAGATATGATGTAGGTGTCGGTCTCTTCAATGACTTTAAACGAGTCTTTTACTGCCCGGTTCTCTGAGGGAGTGGAAGTTGTTTGGCTATGACTCATCTCTTGACTGGGGTTTACTTTGGCCGCGAACTTGTGATTTGCGGTTGCTGCGTTATAGGCTCTTATATTGGAGTCAACATAAAATATTTTGTGCATAATATTTCCTGAGAATCCAATCATGATGGCAATGACCAAAGCAGTGGAGGCAATGCTGATAGCCCATTGGGCCGAGGCACTTTTCCAAACGATCATAAAGGAATAGATGCTAAAGATACCTAGACAACATAAAAGCACGAGGATAAAGCTTGGTGACAGCCCAGCCATAAATAAGGCATTTGCAAGTATGACGTCAAAGGCAATTGGTACCGGCAGGAAAAGGCCAACTGTCGCCACTATGATGATGGCTAGTTTGCCTTCTGCGCTGACAAGAGCATCGAAGGGTAATAAATGAGAAACAATAGCTCCTAAAAGCCCTGCCACAAGCATCAAAGGAGCGGTGCGGGAGGCAATGTACCAGATGTTTTTTGCAATATCGGCAAGTAGTCCTTTGATCGCATCCCCAATGGTTTCCACCACAGCAATATCACAGTTGTTTCCGATAAAGCTGTGTTTGGCATCGACTGATACAGTATCTTTGAGAATATGATCAGCTCCTAGTAGTTTGGAAATAACAGGAATACCGATAAATATCACGACTAGGGTAAACAGGACTTTGACGAGTCCCATGTACAGTGGAAACAAAGTAAACACCATGGTTAAAACGATAATATTCATGGTTGGTGAGCTCAACATCATGGCGAAAGCGAGTTCAGCGCGCTTTGACTGAAGGATGCCTTTGAATACCGGTGCTGCGCAGTTTACACAAACTCCGATGGGTGTACCCAATATAAATCCATAAACCGTATCTAAAAATCGTGAAGATTTTTGGGTAATCCGAAAATAGGTAAGCAAAGAGAGGAACAATCCGCCTAAAATAATCCCAAAAAGCATCCCTTTTTTGTTATCGTTGGTCCAGTTAATCGTTGTATATAGAATTTTTATTAAGATGGGATCGTCTGGTGAGATTTCAAAGATCGGCCACATAGAAATTGTGTCAGCGATCGAACCTTGATTTGCCATCATAGCCTTGGCGTCAAGGTCTGGATATCGGGAACCAAGCCAGAAAAATAGACAAATGGCAATAGTCAGAAAAAGACAAAGAAAAAATCGCCAAGAGTATATGAGCATGATCGGGTCTCTTTGTTGAACATGCCCTATTTTACCAAAAACAGGATTCTGCTAGGTACGTCAGTTATTGCTCAGTAGCGGTACAGCTAGGTCTAGCTCTCCGTCGACCCCATTTTGAAGGTTCCAACGATAGAATGCATTGTCTTTAAATACTAATGCGTTGGGTTCATCCCAACTCTTCATACTCAAAAGTTGGCCGGTCCTTCCATCTTTTCGAGGCTCGGCATAGGGAACATGAAAGTGACCAAACATTCCGAAGGTTGCCGAGCTGCTAGACAGCCAGGCGTTAGCAGCGCCGAGGATTTTCTCGTGGCTAATGTCTCGGTACTCGTCTTGCGCTCGCGATATCTGGGCAGAGCCTGTGGCTAGGTAATTGAGCAGTTTTCCGGGAAACCATGAAAGGAGCCCTGTCACCACTGGCGACTTGATAAATTTTCTAAATCGTTTGTATCGATTATGTGAATAAATTAAATCGCCATGGGCTATTTTGATCGAAATCCTATCGTCTAAGGGTAACATGATATCTGGTTGTGTAACGAAATGGATGCCTTTCCATGGCATCTTTTCGATTCTAAACTCGTGATTTCCTTCGACAAAAAATACCTTGGTCCCTGAGGATGCGAGTCTTTCTAGAGACTTCCCGATTTCGCTAAATCGCTTCTGAAAAAACTTGTGATTGCCTAAGCAAATATCAAAAATATCACCAATTAGCACAAAGTAAACGGGAGGTTGGTCCATTAATTTATCGATAAGTGCTAGCAGAGTTTGAGCTCTCTGGTCATCAGGGGAATGAATATGAATATCTGATACGGCAACCAATTGTGTAGATTGTGCTGTCACGGACGACCGCTCCTCTCTTGTGGTAATTTTCAGGCCTGTTAATAATAGGCCTTGCAAATTTGCTTCTTTTACCTGTAACTAAATCATTAATATAGCACTTTGTACTCTTCAATAATGACTATCATTGTGTCAGCAATTATTTTTGCTTGCATTCCACCTAGGATTTTGTTTTTTTAGGGTTACATTCGGCTAAAATATGCCATCTTGGAGGATTACTAGGTATGTCTACAGATATCGAAGGAAAATTAAAGCAAATCGTTGTTAATCAACTTGGCGTAGAAGAAGCTGCGGTTGTGAGCAAAGCGAAGTTTATCGAAGACCTTGGGGCTGACTCGCTCGATATCGTTGAGCTAGTTATGGCCATGGAAGAAGCTTTTGGTGTTGATATTCCTGATGAGGAAGCTGAAAGCATCCGCACTGTCGATGATGCAGTGTCATACATCAAAAAGACTCAGGAACTTAGCTAATCTTAGCCGAGTTCGTGTTCCGAATCGTTCATTCAAGGTGGAAAAGAGCGTACCGACGTGGAACAAACAATAGCCGTCGCCTCCGATCATGGTGGGCGCATACTTAAGCAAAAAATTATCGAAGCCCTCCAGGACTCAGGCATAAGCGTCCGAGATTTTGGAGTCCCCTTTGACGACGCAACCTCTGTCGATTATCCCGATCTAGCAGCGAAAGTGGCCCACAGTGTCACCAATGGTGAAACCAATCGTGGAATATTGGTTTGTGGAACCGGTATTGGCATGTCTATTGCGGCAAACAAAGTTCCTGGCGTGAGAGCTGCTCTCGTCTGGGATGAGTTTACCGCGAAAATGGCGAGACAACACAATGACGCTAACGTTCTTTGTTTGGGGGAGCGAGTCATCAACCACGACCGTGCTGTTACCTTTGTGAACCTTTGGTTGCAGTCGGAGTTTGAAGGTAGCCGACACCTTCGAAGGTTAGATAAAATTAAACAACTTGAGAGCTAGAAATCCGACAAATAGATGGAGACCTACATGAACAAACCCTGGCAAGCTTTGGCTGAATACGATCCAGCAATATTTGGTTTGATTGAAGACGAACTGGTGCGACAAGAGACGGGTTTGGAGCTCATAGCCTCCGAAAACTTTGCCTCTCAGCGTGTGATTGCAACCGCAGCTAGTGTCCTGACCAACAAATACGCTGAGGGTTTACCTGGTAAACGATACTATGGTGGCTGTGAGAAAGTCGATGAGATTGAACAAATAGCCATTGATAGGGCTAAGCAGTTGTTCGGAGCTAATTTTGCCAACGTTCAGCCCCATTCGGGTGCGCAGGCAAATGCGGCGGTTTATCTGGCTCTTCTTCAGCCTGGTGATCGTGTATTGGGAATGGACTTGTCTCATGGCGGGCACCTAACCCATGGCTCAAAAGTGAATTTTTCAGGGATCAATTACGAGCCTCATTTTTACGGCCTCGACCCTGAAACGGAAGCCATCAATTACGATGCTTTGGAAAACATGGCGATCGAATTAAAGCCGAAAATGATCATTGCTGGCGCTAGTGCCTACTCTCAGGTGATCGACTTTAAGCGGTTCCGCGATATTGCTGATAAGGTGGGTGCTTATTTGCTTGTTGATATGGCTCATATCGCTGGATTGGTAGCGGCAGGTGAGCACCCGAGCCCCATTCCTCATGCTCATGTCGTGACCACTACCACCCACAAAACCCTTAGGGGTCCCAGGGGTGGCTTGATCCTTTGGAATGACAAAGATCTAAAAATAAACAAAGCTGTTTTTCCGGGAACTCAAGGTGGCCCTCTTGAGCATATCATTGCGGCGAAAGCCGTGTGCTTTAAAGAAGCTCTCGAGCCCGAATTCAAGATCTATCAGCAAAATGTAAAGAAGAATGCCTTGGCCCTATCGGATCGCCTAAAAGAAAATGGAATGAAAATCGTTTCTGGCGGCACCCAAAATCATCTTGTTCTCCTAGATCTTTCGGAAACAGAAGTCAGTGGAAAAGCTCTTGAAGAAGCGCTAGGAGTCTGTCATATCACTGTGAATAAAAACACAGTACCAAAGGAAAAAAGAAGCCCGTTTGTCACTAGTGGAATTCGTCTAGGAACAGCGGCTTTGACGACTAGAGCTATGGGAACCGAAGAGATGGTGATGGTGGCTGATTGGATCAAAGAAGCCTTCGATTCCGTTGATGATCAATCAAAACTAGCTGAGATCGGACGTAAGGTGAACGAGCTAAGTGCGCGCTTCCCCTTATATCCAAATTGGAGTGTCAGCAAGTGAGATGTCCAAAGTGTGGCGAGGGTGATACCAAAGTTATAGAAAGCCGACTCAGTAATGACGGGCGTAGTGTCCGTCGTCGGCGTACTTGTACCAAGTGCCCTCACCGCTTTACGACATATGAAAAAGAAGAGATGGTGACTCTTCAAGTTAAGAAGCGAGATGGCACCTTCGATGTGTTTAATCGCGAGAAAGTCATCAGTGCATTATCCATGGCATGCCGAAAAAGAAATATATCGATTGATCAAATTGAATCGATTGTCGCAAGTATTGAAGCCTCACTTCGTGGCCGTGGTCAAAGGATGATAACTAGTAAAGAGATAGGCGATGAGGTTATGCTCCGCTTGCGGCAGACCGATCACGTTGCCTATGTACGTTTTGCCTCGATATACAAGGACTTTAAGGATCCTGAAGAGTTCTTGAAAGAGTTAAACGAGTTAAGAGTCTTAAGGGAGCAGAACTAGTGTTTACGGGTCTTGTTGAGTCCCTTGGTGACATCACATCCATCGAAGCCTCTGGCGACATCCATAAAATTGTCATATCCCCGAAAAATCACACATTACTGGATCAGCAGTTGGGCGCTAGCATTGCTGTTAATGGCTGCTGTCTCACTGTCATGGAAAAGAACGAAAGTAGTTATGGGTTTGAGGTAAGCTCGGAAACCTTAGCTTTGACTTCATTGGGTGACCTTAAAGAGGGCGATCAAGTTAATCTTGAGCGCGCTATGGCTTTAGGTGATCGTCTAGGCGGACACTTGGTATCGGGGCATATTGATGGAATGGGGACTGTTAGCCTAGTTGATGAACGTAGCGATGGCTGGCTACTTAAAATTACCTTTCCAGGTGACTGGTCGCATTTGGTCATACATAAGGGATCTATCTGTATCGATGGGGTTAGCCTAACGATTAATCGCGTTATCGATGAAGACGAGGTATCTCATATCGAGCTTATGATTATCCCCACTACACTCAAAGAGACCACCATTGACGATTACTCGGCGGGTCGGAAGGTTAATTTAGAGTTCGATATGATCGCAAAGTTTGCTGCACGCCAGCTGAAAAACTAGACTATTTCCCGGTTTAATTGCTCCTTGCTTATTTGACTTATTCATACTACAATCCGGCTCTAATCGAGTTCTTTGAAATTGCTGTATCTAACATTCTATAATTATAAGGTTTTTTAATGATTAACCTAGCAGATCAGAAACGAATGTTGTCTCAGGTCGCAGAAGCGATCAACACTATCAAAGCAGGTGGCATGGTTATCATGGTCGATGATGAAGACCGTGAAAACGAAGGTGACCTTGTCCTAGCCGCAGATGCAGTAACACCCGAACATATTAATTTTATGGCAAAATATGCCCGAGGCTTAATTTGCCTGACACTCGAACCTGAAATGGTCGAACGGTTGAAGCTCCCTATGATGGGCGATGGAACGAAGCGAGTTCCCTCTCAAGGTACTGCTTTTACAGTTAGTATCGAGGCGCGTGATGGCGTCACCACAGGCATATCAGCAGCAGATAGGTCGCAAACGATTAAAGCCGCTGTAAACCCCTTGGCTAAACCTGAAGACATCGTGATTCCTGGACATATATTCCCACTAAAAGCTAGACCTGGTGGCGTTCTAGAAAGGGCAGGCCACACGGAAGGTTCTGTTGATATTGCCAAACTTGCAGGATTCAGCGGCTCAGGGGTGATCTGTGAAATTATGAATGACGATGGCTCGATGGCTCGTATGACGGATCTTAAGTCTTTTGCCGCTGAGCACAACATTCCCATTGTTGCGATTGCAGATCTCATCCAATACCGACTACTAAACGAGTCTATGGTTGAGGAGATCGAACGCGATCAAATTGAGACCGAAAAAGGTAAGTTCGAATTGGTGGTATTTCGCAATACCGTTGACCAATCAGAACACCTTGCCATTATCAAGGGAGCGGACTTTGCCGAGAATGTGGTCGATGTGCGCGTTCATAATCAAAAGCTTTTGGCTGATGTGTTTGGGGCGCGTGATGATACAGGCCCTGGTTTCCGCCTCGGATATGGTCTCGATATGCTCGATAAGTCGGACCGAGGTGTCCTAATATACTTGACTCAGCCTAGCCAGAGCTTTGCTAAAGAGATCAAAGCCCTCGCACAAAAACAGAAAAAAACAGAGAAGAGTTCTGGCTTAGCTGCTGGCGAAATGGACGTGAGGATGCATGGAACCGGAGCTCAGATGATACGCGCGCTGGGCGTTAAGAAAATGCGGATTCATACCACTTCTAAGTTGGCTCTTAAGGGGTTGTCTGGTTTTGGTCTGGAAATAGTCGAAGAGCAAATTTTTCCAAACAGGTAGGGAGTGGATACTATGGCTAAGGTTTTGATTGTAGCCGGTAGATTTAATGAGATGATATCTCGATCTTTGGTAGATAGTGCAAAACAAACGTTATCTGATGCCGGTCTTGCTGAAGATGATGTGAAACTAGCTTGGGTTCCAGGAGCCTATGAGATCCCAGTAGTGGCAGCAAAGGCTGCGCGAGGGAAGGCTTTTGATGCTGTTATCTGTTTGGGTGCGGTGATTAAAGGAGAAACAGCGCACTTTGAATATGTCGCTGGACCGGTTGCCTCGGGTCTTATGTCTGTAAGCGTTGAAACTGAGGTACCAATCATTTTTGGTGTTCTGACAACAAATACTGTAGAGCAAGCATTGAATCGTGCCGGCCTAAAACTTGGTAATAAAGGTGCTGAAGCAGCGAGTACAGCTCTGACTATGATAGACACTTTGAGAAAGGTTTCAGAATGGAGTTAGGAGTAAAAACCAAGGACGAAAAACGAGTCCACCCGAATTCACTTGCTCGTGATTGCTCACTGCAATTCCTATATCAATGTGAAGTAGAAAAGCTATTTCACTTTTCGGAAGGACACTTTTCTTTCTTTGTGAATAGTTTTGATGTGAGTTTAGAAGTCGTTGGGCTAATGAGGAAATTTATTTCGGGCGTATTCGACGCCCTTCCCCAACTAAATGAAACCATTGAACAGCACTCTCGTAATTGGTCTCTTGTACGGATGCCCACCACAGATAGATGTGTTTTGAGAGTTGCTACTTATGAGTTGCTGCATACCGATGCCCCTACAAAAGTCGTAATCAACGAAGCTATCGAATTGGCAAAAAAATATGGTACAGCGGACTCCGGATCTTTCGTAAACGCCGTACTAGATAAGGTGTCACGTCATAGTTTGCCAGTTGAAGGTGCAAAGCAGCAAGATTTAGCTGCTAATAGCCTTTAGGATGTCTTGATAGTTGCCATCAACGGGAATAGGTTGATTCTCTTTATCAATATTATCTGTATCTTTTAAAAGGTGACCCGTTAGTATTCCGACGACGGTTTCGGAGGGTTTTATGATGCCTCCTTGGACAAGGTTTTTTGCTCCAGCTAGCGAGCAGGCCGATGCTGGTTCACACCCAATTCCTTGCGAATCGATAATTTTTTTGGCTGCAAGAATCTCTTCATCGCTCACCGAGATTACGATGCCATCGAGCTCTTGAATCTCCCGTTTTGCTTTCTCATAGTTTACTGGGTTGCCGATACGAATAGCTGTAGCGACCGTTTCGGCTTCCATAGCTGTTAGTTTTTCGAAATTGTTTTGATAGGCCTGAAAAAAAGGATTAGCTCCCCCAGCTTGGATGGTTGCCAATCTCGGTTTTTTTTGAATCCAACCTGCTTCATAGGCTTCTCTTATGGCTTTGCCAAAGGCAGATGTATTGCCCAGGTTACCCCCTGGCACAACAATCCAGTCGGGAGCTTTCCATTCAAGGTTTTGAAAGATTTCCCAGATAATGGACTTTTGACCTTCTACGCGAAATGGGTTTAAGGAGTTCGCTAAGTAGACTTTACCATCCATGGCAAGACGTTTTACGAACGCCATAGCCTGGTCAAAGTCACCCTTTATTGCCAAACACTTGGCTCCATAGGCCAGTGCTTGGGCCAGCTTTCCGCTGGCAACCTTTCCGTCTGGTAGGAAGACGATGGCATTCATGCCTGCATGAGCGGCATACATGGCAAGAGATGCGCTGGTGTTGCCTGTAGAAGCGCAGGCAACGGTATCTGCTCCCAATTTTTTGGCCTGAGTGATAGCTGTCGTCATGCCGCGATCTTTGAATGATCCGCTAGGATTCTCACCTTCATGTTTTAGAAAAAACCGATCGATGTTGGCCCAACTAGAAATCCCTTTGCGCCGGTATAGTCTTGTTTGTCCTTCCGGCTGAGACACTAGTTTATCCTCATCAAAAGGAATTATTCCCTCTCGAAACCTCCATACTCCACTTATATCATGAGCTTTTCGACTGAGTAAACGCTGGTCTAAGTCTTTGGTCGAAATAGATTGAAGCTGTTTCATGTCTCGTTCGACAGATAACAGTCCCCCGCAATCACACTGATAGCGAAGCTCGTTGAGTGAATACTCAGCTCCGCATGCGATACATTTTAAATATTCACTCATAAGAAGCGAGCTCCTTGTTGGCTGACTTTTGATCGGATGAATTTAGTGTTTTGGCCGAATGCTTGATAGGCCTTGTCTTTGATGGCTTGGAAGTCACAGTCTTCGTTGACTAAAGCAAAACATGTGGGCCCCGCACCGCTAAGTGAAAATCCATAGACGTCGTCACGATCTAGTAATTGAGATTTTAGCTGAGAAAAGCCCGGAAGCAAGTGATGCCGGTAACGCTCACTATAGGGGCTATCTAGAGCCGAGCTGATCTGTTTGCGGTCGCCTTGTAAAATGCCAGATATCAATAGCGAGCAACTGGCCATCTCTTTAATCCACTCTGATTGCAATAAATGAGGAGGAAGAGCAAGGCGAGAGTCGGCGGTTTTGATCTTAGTATTCGGTAAAATAAGAATGGTTTGAAGATCCATTCCCAATGGGATTTGATAGTACTCAAGTGAATCTGGGGCTTTTTGAAGGCAAATGCCACCGAATAAGCAAGGCAGAATATTATCCAAATGCCGACCCGAAACCGATGCTTCAGCTGTCAATGCAGCTTCTATGATTAGGGGAAAATCCCTCTCTAGGCCGCAAAACTTGGCTGCTGCCATGGCTCCTGCTACGCTGGAAGCCGCGCTGGACCCAAGTCCTCCAGAAGACGGGAGCTCTCTATGAATCGTTACCTCAAATGGTTTGTCATGACCAGTTAACTCATAAAGCTTTCGAGCAGCAATCGTAACTGTGTTGCTCGCAATATCGGTAGGAATCAGTGAGGCATCGAGACCTTTAATACTAATGCGGTAAGCATCCGCTTGCTGAAATGTGAACCTATCTCCAATCCCTTCTAGGCAGGCACCAAGAATATCAAATCCAGAACCGAAGTTGCCGATTGTTCCCGGTGAGAAAATTTCGAAATCCATCTTTAAAACCCTCGGTCGTGGCTGGCAGCAATAGCGATAATATCATTTAATACGCCTGCAGCAGTGACATCTGCGCCAGCCCCTGGGCCAGTCACAATTAGTGGGTTATCGCTGTATCTATGAGACTGAATGCAGACTTGATTTGCTGTCCCTGAAAGTTGGCCAAGAGAGGATTCTTTGGGAACATCCTCGATACCGACAGTCACCCCGCTTTCCGATAGCTTTGCCACGTACCTCAAGACACAATTAGCGTCTTTCGCTTTTTTGGTACGATCAAAAATAGCCTCATCCAAAGTTTCCAAATTCTTCAAAAATTTCACTGGATCATCATCGTCTTGTTCCGCGTAAAAAAGTGGATCGAGAGCAATATCTTCCATGTTGACCTGAATACCTAGGTGCCTTGCGAGGATGAGGGCCTTTCGTGCGACATCAATTCCTGACAGATCGTCTCTAGGATCAGGTTCGGTAAAGCCCTTCTCAAAAGCAGTCTTGACTGCACCGGAAAAACTACTGCCTTGTTCGAGGGAACTCATGATGTAGCCAAGTGTTCCCGAAAGGCAGCCTTTGATCTCAAGAATCTTATCGCCGGCACCGAGAAGTTTTTCGAGAGTATCAAGTACAGGGAGGCCGGCGCCTACGGTGGCCTCGTAACGGATCATAAGTTTTTTCTTCTCTGCGAGCGCAAACATCTCGAGATAGGTTTCGTAGGGTATAGACAGGGGTTTTTTATTGGCTAATACCACGTGATAAGAGTGATTTAATGCATCAAAAATTTCTTGGCTCGTATCTTCAGATGTAATATCAACTAAAATGCCTTTATGGAAGGTGCTGTTTTCTAAGACAGCTGCAAGACTCTGGGTCTTATGATTAGGACTTCCCTGGAGTGATTCCTTTTTTTGCTTTCTGTCGATAAATCCAGAAATTTGATTTTGCGAAAACCCTGATTCGGCGAATACATATCCTTTTGAATCCGAAACCCCAACGATTGGTACTTTGATTTGAAGCTTTCTGTCGAAGTACTCATGTTGACTTTGGATTTGACCAGCAAGGGTTTGGCCGATTTGACCAAATCCATGAAACAGCAAATTAACTTCGCTACTGTTTTTTTGCGGTAGAGCCTTGATGCGATCGAGCCGATATTCGTCATGCAGAGATTGTAATGCTTCAGAGATTTGAATGCTGTCAATGACAAGAGAAATATTTAGCTCAGACGATCCCTGAGCAATGGCATTGACATTGACCTTAGACTCTCTCACAGCCTCAAAGGCTCTTGCCGCGATACCGTGTGTACCACTCATACCCAAACCAACAATAGCTATAACCGTTTGGTCTGAGAGCGCTTTGATATCGTCGATGAGGTGATTAGATATCTCATATTTAAATGCGGAGGCTAACAGTTCTCGAGCTTCGATGGCCTGCTTTTGGGGCACTGTAAAGCATATGCTTGATTCACTGGATGCCTGGGTGATCAAAGAAACGGAAATGTTTTTGCTGGCTAATGCAGTAAAGGTTCGGGCGGCGATGCCTGGAACGCCTAGCATGCCTTTTCCTTCTACGGAGATCATAACTTGATGCTGGATAGCTGTCAGTGCTTTTACAGGATAAGCACCAGGTGATACATCTTGGGCAATTTTTGTCCCAGATAGCTCGGGTTTGAATGTATTCTTAATATAGAGCGGAATGCTGTGCTCGAGCAGTGGAATAATAGACCTAGGGTGAAGAATATTTGCACCATAGAAAGCTAGCTCGGTGGCTTCACGGTAGTGCAGCTCAGGAACCACTCTGGTATTATTGACAAGTTTGGGATCTGCCGTTAGCAAACCATCAACCTCTTTGTAAAGGTAAACGGATGACGCTCTCAGATAGGAAGCGATAAGTGTTGCTGAGTAGTCCGATCCTCCACGTCCAAGGGTCGTTACGTCGCCATCTGGATCGCTGGCAATAAAGCCAGGCATGATGACCGTTTTTTTCTCTGATAGGAGCGGGCGTAGTAACAGATCAATTTGTCTTTTTGATCGGTCATCGTCGGGTGATTGTTGACCATTGTCGTTTTTTAATTTCAAAACCTTTGTTGAATTTAGGTAAACGACATTGTCTTTTTTACTCTGTAGCGAGGCGGTTAGTATTTTGGCCGCGAATTGCTCACCTAAGCTTACCACCTGAGCAAGTATGCGAGGTGTTAACTCTTTTAAGACCGCAAGGCTGTTCAAAATAGCCTTTAGATGGGTAAAATCTGATTCGAATTCGCTCAGCATAGTCTCTATTTGCTCACTGGGAACAAATGCCTCTATGATTGATCGGTGCTTGTCCTTGAGACGATCAAGTTGCTCCGCCTCGTCCTGCCTCTGGTCTTGGGCGGCTTGACTGGCCAGGAATTCCAAAATATCTGTTGTTCCGCCAATTGCCGATACAACGATGACTTTTGTGTCCACATCCTGCTCACAAATCCTCATTACCGCAGCGAAGCTGTCTGTGTCTGCTAAGGATGAACCACCGAATTTGAATACTTTCACTGTCATAGTCACCTCGATTAGTTATAACGACATGTTATCAATATGTTGCCATCAACGAAAGAGAAAGAGATTTTAACGTTTCATAGAAGTAGCTTTGGCAAAAAACGCTAAGTTAACTGTCGCGAATAAAACCACATGTTTTTTTGATCTGTACCTTGTGATAGCTTGGTAGGGAATTTTTTTGGCGCAATTCTGACTCATAAGGGGTAAGGCGGGTATGACAACTTCAATAGACTTAGGGTTTCTGAAGGACTTGGGGATTAAGCCGGTTAATAGTGGTGCTTCAACAGGTGTTAATTGGCATGGATCAACCACACAAGGAGACTACGATTCGATTTCACCCGTTGATGGACAAAAAATAGCATCGGTTCATAAAGCTTCTACGGAAGATTACGAGGCTATCGTTCAGCAGGCCCAAAAAGCTTTTAAGTCTTGGCGCACGATGCCCGCACCAAAAAGGGGTGAAATTGTTCGTCAAATTGGAAATGCCTTAAGAGAAAAAAAGGAACCATTGGGCAAACTAGTTGCCTACGAAATGGGGAAGTCTTTGCAGGAGGGCCTTGGGGAAGTTCAAGAGATGATCGATATCTGCGACTTTGCTGTAGGTTTGTCACGTCAATTACATGGCCTAACCATGCACTCGGAGCGCCCTAGCCATCGGATGTACGAGCAGTGGCATCCTATAGGCTTGGTTGGCATTATTTCTGCGTTTAATTTTCCAGTCGCTGTTTGGGCATGGAACTCTATGATCGCTGCAGTATGCGGTGATGTGTCTATATGGAAACCTTCAGAAAAATCACCACTCTCCGCCATCGCTTGTCAGAACATCATGAAGACTGTTCTCGAAAGTAACGGTTTGGAAGAAGGGATATTTTCCTTGATTATTGGGGATGTCGCTTCGGTTGGTGAGCCTATGATTCATGATCACAGACTTCCGCTCATATCTGCCACTGGCTCCACCAGAATGGGTAAGAGAGTGGGTGAAGTCGTCGGAGGGCGACTGGGCCGTTCCATTCTCGAATTGGGGGGGAACAATGCCATCATATTAACTGAAAATGCTGACCTTAAACTGGCTGCACCCGGTATCGTCTTTGGCGCTGTTGGAACCTGTGGACAAAGATGTACCTCGACGCGTCGATTGATTATTCATGAGTCCATTTACGATCAGGTAAAGGAGATGCTCGTCAAAGCCTACTCCGGACTTAAGATTGGTTCACCTCTTGATGAAGCGAACCATGTGGGACCTTTGATTGACACCGATGCAGTAAGAGCTATGCAAAACGCCTTAGGTGTGGCGAAAAACTCTGGCGGTACTGTTATATTTGGGGGTGAGGTTTTAGAAGGTGACGCCTACCAGTCTGGATGTTATGTGACTCCGGCTATTGTGGAAGCAAAGGCGGATATGGAGATTGTTGGCGAAGAAACCTTTGCACCGATCCTTTACCTTTTGAAGTACAAGGGACATGTGGACGAGGCAATTTCGGTCCAGAATGGTGTCAAACAAGGCTTAAGTTCAGCTGTATTTACCGATAGTCTACGAGAGGCTGAGGCATTTCTTTCTCACGCTGGCTCCGATTGCGGTATTGCAAACGTCAATATCGGAACATCCGGTGCAGAGATTGGTGGGGCGTTTGGGGGAGAAAAAGAAACTGGTGGAGGTCGTGAGTCCGGCTCTGATGCATGGAAAGGCTATATGCGACGGCAAACCAACACTATCAATTACAGTTCCGAGCTTCCTTTAGCACAAGGAATCAAATTCGAACTGTAGCAGAGAAAGAAAAAAACATGAGTGAGTCAGTTCTACTTGAGTATATACCATTAGTTGGTCAGAACGGGTCCATCAGTTCCGACCGTATTGCTTGCCTTTCCATCAATAGACCAGAATCTGCCAATGCCTTCAGCGGTGACATTCTGGTGGAAATGACGAAAAAAATTCATGATGTGAAGCAGGACACTAGCATTCGGGTTCTTTTGCTGCAGAGCGTTGGCAAGCATTTTTCTGCAGGAGCTGATCTTGGCTGGATGAAAGAATCCGCTGTTGCGGGCTATGAAAAAAATCTAGACGAGGCGGCTAAGCTAACTAGTATGTTTGAGAGTTTGAATCATCTAGAAGTGCCCACCGTTGCCGTCTGCAAAGGGGCCGCTTATGGAGGAGCTGTTGGGTTAGCAGCGGTTTGCGACTATACCTTGGCGACAGAGACAGCAAGATTTTGCCTTAGCGAAACCAATGTTGGTCTTTTGCCAGCGGTTATCCTACCGTATCTAAGCCGTAAGATCCCCTTAGGTATTTTGAAGCGATGGACCTTATCGGGGCAGGTCGTCCCTTCGCATGAAGCCCTAGGTGCAGGATTGGTTCAAAGGGTGATTCCAACGCAGGACATGGAATCTGAATTGCGGACTGAAATCAATCACCTCTTGTCCTCCAGTCCTGAGGCACAGAAAAGCTATAAGCATCTTCAACTGGAAATAGATCGCAATAATTGTATGCAAGGTCACTACACTGCCGAAGCCATTGCAAATGTCCGCGCCAGCGATAGCGGTCAGGAAGGGCTATCGAGTTTTTTTGAGAAACGAAAGCCTGGTTGGGTCGTTACCGTGAAAGACGATTTACAGTTATTCAAGGCACCTTGACAGCCTGAAACGCTCAAAGCTGATCAAAAGAATAACTACGATCGTCCAAAGTCTCATTGTATTGAATGCTCAAGGAGTGAGTGGGGTTCAGTACTTCATGTCTTGGGGCCGCCTCTGGCCACTCGACAAAAACCCCCTCGTAACTGCGATCTTGAACACCCACTTCCTCGAGGCTGAAGTTTTCTTCAGCTCTATATAAGTCCAGGTGAGCGTACCAACTACCTTCAATGAGGTATTCGTTTAGGATTGTGTAAGTCGGAGAAACTACTGGTGTCTGGTTGCTGAGGCCTTTGTATCTCAGAAACTCACGGACAAACGTAGTTTTACCAGCTCCCATCTCGGCATTTAACCAAACAATATAGGGGCGCTCTAAGAGAGGAGCAATCTTATCGAAAAATTCGGGTAGCTGACTTTCTTTGTACACTCCGCTGATCATCTATGAGCCTCGCGTCACAGGCGAAAACTTCGGGTCATTCAGCAAATCATGCATCTCTTTTACGGCAGTCTCGAGCCCGACAAAAATAGACCTTGAGATAATTGCATGACCTATATTCGCCTCCTCACAAAAGGGGATGACTTGCATCCAAAAAGCGTTGTTATAATGTAAGCCATGACCAAAATGAACCTGTAGGTCGAGTCCGTGGGCATAGCGAGCGATATCGATGAATGGTTTTACCAGTTGCCATTGCTCTCGGGTTGTGTGCGCTTTGTCCATTTTATGACAGAAATCGCCTGTATGTACTTCTATGGCATGAGCGCCGACCTCTTTGCATTGCTCAACAACGCCCTTATCCGGTTCGACAAAGAGAGAGACTAGCATCCCCTCCCCTTTGAGTTTGTTGACGATGCCTTTCAAATCTCGATAACTCTTGGGATCAAGACCGCCTTCGGTGGTCAACTCTTCTCGTTTTTCTGGGACTAAAGTCACTGCGTGTGGCCTTAGCCTACAAGCGAAATCAATCATTTCCGGTGTTGCGGCGATTTCAAAATTTAAAGGAATCGTAATGACCTCTTTAAGTAATTCGACATCGCGATCTCGGATATGGCGACGATCTTCCCGCAAATGACAGGTGATATTTGAAGCGCCGCCAAGCTCAGCGCATAGCGCAGCCTGCACTGGGTTGGGGTATGGTTCACCACGGGCGTTTCGAATAGTTGCGACGTGATCTAAGTTGACTCCTAGTCTAATCATGAGGATCCTCCTGACTGAAGCTTTTCTTCAGAGCGTGGCAAATGGAGTTTGCCAATGTTTCTATTTCTCCGCTATCTTCACCTTCAAGCATCACACGGGCTAAATTTTCAGTGCCCGAATACCTGAAAAGGACTCTTCCCTTCGTCCCAAGTGCTTTTTCGCATTCTGAGATTTTTGCCTGAACTAGGGGCATTTTTTCTAAGGGAAGTTTTTCTTTTACGGGAACATTTTTTAGAACTTGAGGCAGGACTTCCATGCACTTTCTTAGTTCGGAAATTGGCCTGCCTTGCTCGCAGATGGCCTCTAGTAAATGTAGTGCAGCGAGAATGCCATCACCAGTGGTGCTCGAATCTGAATAAATGAGATGGCCTGATTGCTCTCCACCTAGGTTGTATCCGTTTCGTCTCATTTCATCAACGACGTAGCGGTCACCAACTTTGGTCCTAACAACCTTAACACCGGCTTTTTTCATGGCAATATCAAGGCCCATGTTGCTCATAACTGTCGCGACCACAGTAGACTTGTTCAAGCGCTCTCGTTTTTTGTAGTAAAGTGCTGAAATTGCCATAATTTGATCACCATCAACGATGTTTCCTTCGTCATCTACGACGATGAGCCTGTCAGCATCGCCATCGAAGGCGAGTCCTATATCGGCTTTGTAAAGACTTACTAGGTTTTTAACTTTTTCGGGATAGAGCGCACCGCATTGATCATTGATATTTTTCCCATTTGGCTCGTTACCGACGACGAAAAGCTCGGCGCCTAGCTCCGAGAAAACCTTTGGAGCTACTTTATAAGAAGCACCATTTGCACAATCCAGAACAATTCTAAGGCCTTCGAGTGTCAGGTGTTTGGGGAATTGCTCCTTTAAAAACACTGCGTACTGACCGATAGCGTCATCTATTCTTTTAGCGCGACCGATCTTGAAGTCTACCGGAAACTCTTCCAAAATCGGCGATTTAGCAACGATCTCTTCCAATTCGTCTTCGATGGCATCGGGAAGTTTAAATCCATTGCCCGAAAAAATCTTAATGCCGTTATCGTAGTATGGATTATGGGAGGCCGAGATAACAATGCCGGCGCAAGCGCGCATTCCGCGAGTAAGATAAGCGATACCAGGTGTTGGTAAGGGACCTAAAAAACTGACATCAACGCCGACACTGCATATTCCTGAACAAAGCGCTTGTTCGAGCATGTATCCACTACGGCGAGTATCTTTTCCAATCAGAATGCGAGGGTTAGCATAGGTTTTCTTGAAGTGAAGCCCAATAGCCTGTCCGAGTTTTAAGACAAAGTCTGGCGACATAGGGTGTACATTTGCCTTGCCTCTGATGCCATCTGTTCCAAAGTATTTACCCAAAATACTACCTCATTTCTAAATGTACGGTCTCGTACGATAACGTGTCTAATTCGATTTTTCTATTCAATTGTCAAGGGATCATCTGGAGGTAAAATAGTCACAATCCCTTTTTCTGGAAAGGTTTCGATCAGGACGGTATCTGAAGGAATCTTCACTTTTATGTCTTGTTCGTATCGGCCTGGTTTCAGTCCCTGTGCTTCAATAAATGCGCGAAAATCGGGTCGCTTTACAAAATTCAGAATGCCCGGGGTTCCTTGGACCATGATAGAAACATATGCTGGCCTGACCTTAACTTTAGAATTGCTGCCTAAAACCTCAATGGGAATACTACCAAAACGCTTGTTTATCTTACTATCCCCAACCTTTAGATTGACTTGAACAGACGTTACACCCATATTTTTGACGCCGGTATTTGGCGATATGATTTTGACCTCTTTCGTGCGATTGGATTTAATATCTGCTATATCAATCGGCTCTGTCACTACCTGTCGAATTTTAAGTAGATCTTCTCTGAGTCCTTGAAGTGTGACAACGCGCGGCTCTAGAGTTACTTTTTCGATAAGATAGCCTTCAGCAGGGGTGCCCTGCAAGATCTCCTTGACTGAGACGGTTCTTTCAATTTGCCTATCCACGTAGACCTCGATGTAAGGGTCGTGAATGACTAACTCGAATCGTTGGTTGAGTTTTTTGATGCGTTCCTTTTCTAAGCGGCCGCGAAATCTCCCTCGTTTGCCCATGGGGATAACAAAATCTGTCTCTAATACTTTAGGGCTATCGATCATCCATACTCTTGGCCCTCTAATTCGGGCAGATTTTGTCTGCACTAAATCTCCACGAATAGCAAAACCAGGCGGAACTTGGATATTCACCTTGATATCGATGGACCTCTCTTCAATCTGTTCGCCTTGAATGATGGCCCAAACAAGTATCGCCAGGCCAAAAGCTGCAAGTTTATACAAGAAATTACGCGAAATAATAGTAAGGATTTTTCTCAGCATCTATTTGGATCCTCCTGAACGAAAGATCTTCATCCTCTCGATGACTTGATTCCAATTACTGTTTGACGATTTTTTCTTTTTCTTTTTAGTGTTGCTAGGTTTATTAGTCTTTTGGCTAAGAAGATTTCGCAAGACTTTTCTGAGTTCTCTTGGTCCGAGGTTTCGGGAGACGTTGCCGTCGACTACCAATGAAATGGCTTGATTTTCTTCTGAAATCACTAAGACAAGCGCGTCAGTCTCCTGACTGACGCCTATAGCTGCTCGATGCCTTGTGCCTAGCTCTGGGTCCACCGAATCATCCCGGGTTAGGGGTAAAAAGCAACCTGCGGCAGCAATGCGCCCTTGCTGGACGATGACTGCTCCGTCGTGGATGGGGGAGCTAGGGTGGAAAATTGATACCAACAATTCTTTGGTTATGCGGCCATCAATAAGAATGCCAATATCAACATATCGCGTCAGTATGATATCTCTTTCGATGACAATAAGAGCTCCGAATTTTTTCGTGGTCAGTGCAGTGGCCGCTCTCATCAGCTCATCCAGCATTTGTTGGGACGAGATGGTTTCTGCCGATTGAAATACGGTTTTTTTTCCGACCCGACTCAGTACACGTCGAATATCTTCTTGGAAAAGGATCACTATCACAATGAATATGGACGAATAGAATTTATCCATCAACCATTTCAGTGTAGTCAGCGGGTAGACGTAAGAGAGGAAAAAGACAAATCCAGCCAAGAGTAGGATGCCAAGTACCATTTGCATGGCCCTGGTGCCTCTTAAAAGCAGTAGTAAGCGATAGATAATGGCTGTGATAATGAACAGATCGACAAAAGCCCATGGTCCTAGCTTTTGTATTAAATCCATTCTTTAATCTCTCCCATCATCTCATTGGTTTAAGGTATCCCGTAGCCTGCTAAGTGTTGCCACATCATGGGTCCTTATCGCTTTAACTCCCCGCATGATGAGTGCTAGCTCCATCATCTTCGCTGGAGGATCGCGCTCAATGGGGTTTTGTATACCGAGAAGTCGGCCCATAAAAGACTTTCTTGAAATACCTACGACTAATCTGTCGCGGTAGGCGAAATCCATGGACCAATTGATGAGCCTAAGATTTGCTGTATCGTCTTTTCCAAACCCAATTCCGGGATCTATCCATAGTCGTTCGGTTGAGGCGTTTAATGAAGCAAATCGCTCATCCCAGTTCCGCCGAAAGGAAATCATGTCATCGACGGCTTGCATGCCCACAAGAGGGCAATCTTGCATCGTACCTGGCTCCCCGTGCATATGCATGGCCAAGTAAATGGTCTCTTGCCGATCAAACCTCTTGATAAGGTCAGCGTTTGCAGATGCAGACACATCGTTGATGATGGCAACGCCGTGGTCGAGAGATCGGAGCATCGTTTCGTGGTTGCGAGTGTCGATGCTAACAAGGTGACTAAGTCCCTGGCGGTTTAGGTGTTCGACGACGGGTCTCAATCGCGCCCATTCCGTTTGCGAGTCCACTCGTTTTGATCCAGGTCTAGTGGATTCGGCTCCGATATCAAGAATATCGGCCCCATCTTTCAACAGTTTTTCGGCTTGTTTTAGAGCCTCATCGGCCTTTAAAAATGCTCCGCCATCCGAAAAAGAATCGGGCGTCACATTTACAACACCCATTATGAGGCCTGTTTCTGTTAACTTCCTTGAGGTAATGGTTCCACTCCAGAAGGTGTTTCCGGTTCGCTCGATCGTTCTGCAGAGGTATCCTCGGAAGCTGCCGCCTGTGCCTCTTCTTTTTCTTTAGCTAACCGTTCTTGATAGGCCACCTTCTCGTCTTCGGTGACTATTTTTTCGCCTTTCATGATGGCGTCGATATCCTTCGATTCCAAGGTCTCTCGGATGAGAAGTGACTCAGACATCTCGGTCAGGATTTCCCGCTTTTCTGTTAAGATATTGACCGCTTTATCGTAAGCAGTGGTCAATAAGTCTTTTATTTCAGAGTCAATATCGTTGAGGACATTCTGCGAGTAACGGTCGTGGCTTCCCAGCTCACGCCCTAAGAATGGGTCGCCATCTCCGGCACCAAGAGCAATAGGTCCCAGCTTGTCACTCATACCCCAATTGCAAACCATCTTCCGGGCAATATCCGTCGCTTTTTGAATATCGTTACCAGCCCCCGTTGTGGTGTGCCCAAATACGATCTCCTCGGCTGCTCTTCCGCCCATTGCGTAAGCAATCATCCCTTCAGCGTATTCTTTAGACATCGAAAGGCGATCTTCCGTTGGGAGTAAAATTGTCACACCCAATGCCTGCCCGCGAGGTATGATCGTGATTTTGTGAACAGGGTCTGCGCCTGGAACCATCTTGGCTACTATGCAGTGCCCTGCCTCGTGATATGCGGTGTTGCGCTTTTCGTCTTCGCTAATGATCATACTTTTGCGCTCTGGCCCCATCATGACCTTGTCTTTTGCCGTTTCAAAATGAGACATGGTAACTTCTTTGCAGTCTCTTCTTGCGGCGATCAAAGCAGCTTCGTTAACCAAGTTCTCGAGGTCGGCACCGGAGAACCCAGAGGTTCCTTGTGCCAGAATATCTAGGTCAACGTCTGTTTTTAGTGGAGTTTTCCGCGTGTGGACAGCAAGAATTCCACGACGACCGCGGACGTCTGGTTTTGGTACGTAGACGCGACGATCAAATCGACCTGGTCTTAATAGCGCAGGGTCAAGGACATCGGCTCGGTTGGTAGCCGCTATGAGGATCACTCCTTCGTTGGTCTCGAAACCGTCCATCTCGACAAGTAGCTGGTTAAGAGTTTGCTCCCGCTCGTCGTGACCGCCACCCAAGCCGGCGCCACGCTGACGGCCGACAGCATCGATTTCGTCGATGAATATAATACAAGGAGCTTGTTTCTTGGCTTGTTCAAAAAGGTCTCGTACGCGACTTGCACCAACTCCCACAAACATCTCGACAAAGTCCGAACCAGAAATGCTAAAGAAGGGTACTCCAGCTTCACCAGCGATGGCCTTGGCTAAGATAGTTTTACCGGTTCCCGGAGGTCCAACTAGCAAGACACCCTTTGGAATCCTGCCCCCAAGTCTAGTGAATTTTTTAGGGTCTTTAAGGAAGTCGACGATCTCTTCGAGTTCGTTTTTGGCCTCTTCGATGCCAGCCACGTCTTTAAACGTCAGTCTGGAATTGTTTTCATTTAGCATTTTTGCGCGGCTTTTTCCGAATGACATGGCTTTGCCGCCGCCAACGTTAAGTTGTCTGATAAGAAGAATCGCGAAAAAGATGATGAGCACGAAGGGTAAAAAGTTTATTAAAATACCGGTCCAAATGCTTTCTTCCTCGGGCTCTTTATAGGAGACTTGGATACCCTTGCTCGTTAGTTCGTCTGCTTTGATGACATCAACCGGAACGCTGACGGTTTCCACGAGGCCATCTGATTTAGTCACCGTCGCAGCGTTTGGTCCGATGTCTACCTGAGTCACCTGCCCCTCTTCAACCATAGAAAGAAACTGGGAATAGGTGATAGCTTTGGTTTCTTCTTTAGACGTCGACAGGATATTAAACATAAAAAACAGCATCAGAATACCCGCAAACATGAGCGAGAATTTTACCTGCTGATTAGATTTTTTTGGTTTCGACATAAATCGTTCTCCAACTGAGACTTGTCATTTTAGCAAAGTGCGCTGATAAATATTATACTACCAATATTCGTTAAATTTTTCTCGCCAGGCCACTTCAAACCTGACATTGTGGTTTCTTTTCAGTGAGAAACCGGTAAGAAGCTAAACATACCCTGTTTTTGGCTTCTTCGTAGAGTTACTAATGGATGCTACGTCGTCTTGAAGTGAGATCAAAGCCGTAGCATCTGAGCCCATGATATACCTCATGTGCTTAGAAAAAAAACCGTCAAATTGAGACCTTCTGGTTAAGAACGCATCTTTTTGTTCCAAGGTCCCTTTACCGTTGCGTAAAGCCAGCTTTCGATCTCCGGGTAATTCGAAGTCTCCCGTTGATTGGGTGCGGACTGCTTGCCAAACACGCGCGAAGGTGGTGGACGGAACTTCTCCGTCGCTGCCGTTATGTTTAAAAAAGCGTTGGATGACCCTACGGCCGATAGCTGGACTTAAGTCTTTAATTTTTAAAAGGTCCAGAGTCTCAGTTGCCCACAACGCTCGGTTCGATTCGTCCACCTCCCGGATGATCTCATCGATCTCAAAAGCAACTCGGCCTATTTTACATTCTGCCCGTGGCGCAAAACCCTGCAAGACTGGCATTACCTTCCAACGAATCTTATTACGGCTATAGTCAAGCTTATCATTGGAAGAATCGTCTCGATAAAGAATTTTCTGCCTAGATACCAACCGAGAGATATCTGCTGAGCTACTAAGTAGTAGCGGCCGCCAAACTTGGTCCTTCTCAACGGACATTCCGGATAGCGAACTTAAGCTCCCTCGCGCCATCCTAAGAAGCACATTCTCAGCCAAATCGCCCCCATGATGGCCTAGAGCTATGATGTCATTTTGATTCAAAAGCTCGCGAAACCATCGAAATCTGGACTCACGGGCCCAGGCTTGGACTCCAGTTGAAGGCTTGGGGAAGGCTCTCAAGTCTAACAGCTGAAAATCGAAGCCGAGCTTTCCTGCTAAACGTTGGACAAATAGATGATCTTCATCCGACTCGGCACCCCTCAAGCCGTAGTTGACATGAGCCAAAGTACAGTTGAGGTTTTTTCGGGATGCGCTAGCGGCCACTATGTGAGCTAGGGCCACCGAGTCTCTTCCTCCGGAACAACCGATGTAAATTCTTCCATTGGATTCCACGATCCGGCGGATTCTGCTGTTTATTACGTTTAGATCGATCATTCTATTAGTCTCTACCTTCCTGAACGGTAATCTAGCAAAGCTTTATCAAAAAGAATAGAGATGAGAGGCCGAAGTTTTCCTCGAATAACTGCGAAAAAACTGGACTCGCAATAAATCCCCGGTTTTATTCTAGTATCACCCATATATTTCAATAATATCAAATATTTATGTTAATTTTCGAACTGCGGTAATCACTGAGATTTTGCTCATTTTTGTATATTTTTTAAAAAAAATCTTAAGTTTTTGACAAAAACAACGAGAAATCAATTGCTGCTGGCATGGTTGCAGGCAGAAGTCGGCGAAGGTTTGCTGACTGTCCATACGGATGATTTCAAGGAGGAATCTCATGGGTTTACGTATTAGAACGAACGTTTCATCTCTCACCGCGCAACGATTTGCACAAAACAATTCTAACGAAATGCAGCAAAGCCTCGAGCGCTTATCTTCAGGCTACCGCATCAATAAGTCTGCAGATGATGCAGCAGGACTAGCGATTTCTGAGAGCATCAGAGCGAAAGTGCGAGGGCTTAATCAGGCCAAACGCAATGCGAATGATGCTGTCTCTATGATCCAAGTTGCAGAAGGCTCCCTCAACGAAATAGGCAATATTTTTGTTCGTATGAGAGAGCTTACCATCCAATCTGCCTCTGACACAATTGGTGATCAAGAGCGTAGTTATCTTAATCGTGAATACACCCAGTTGGTGGACGAAGTCGATCGGATCTCAGCAACCACGGAATTCAACTCGTTAAAGCTATTTGATTCAGAGCAAAAAGATCAACTGGTCATTCAAGTTGGTGTTAATGGCAGTGCGGTTGAAGATAACGAAGATACCATAACGTTAAATCTCGAGGGATTGAAGACTCTGAATACCGAGGGTTTAGCTCTGGGTAAAGAAGCAGAAATTGGTCCATTAGAAATCGATGGTTCCATCGACCGCGATACAGTTGTTGAGAAACTCAATACTATCGATGAAGCGATCAATCGTGTTTCCAGCGAGAGAGCAACTTTGGGTTCCGTACAGAGTCGCCTCAATACTGCGGTAAATAACCTATCAATCCAAAATGAAAATCTTCAGACAGCGAATAGTCGAATCAGGGATGTTGACTTCGCTGAAGAGTCGTCACGCTTGACACAGAATCGTGTGTTACAGCAGTCGTCGCTATCTGTACTGATGCAAGCAAATCAAAATCCAGACATGGCACTACAGCTACTTCGGTAGTTTTTTACGAATAACAAGGAGGTTCTTAAAATGGGTGTTCGAATTAAAACCAATGTGGAATCGTTGATTGCACAAAAGAAGCTATCAGACAATCGCAGGGATATGACAAGTTCGATTGAGAAGTTAGCCTCGGGTCAAAGGATTAACAAGTCAGCTGATGATGCTGCCGGACTAGCTGTATCGGAAAGAATTCGGTCTAGGATTGCAAGTTTGGATGTAGCAAAGCGTAATGCCAACGATGGTATCAGTTACATTCAGGTAGCAGAGGGTGGATTGAACGAAATCACAAACATCCTAGTGAGGATGAGACAATTAGGGTCACAGGCTGCGTCCGATACGATTGGAAATCGTGAAAGAAAGTTTCTGGATAAGGAATTTCAGCAGCTGTCTCAGGAGATTGGTCGAATCGCCGAGTCTACCGAGTTTAATGGCCGTAAAGTCCTTGATGCTGAGGACGGCAGTCAATCCATGAGGATCTTTGTCGGGGCCTCTAACCGTGCGAGTATTGATGGCGAAGCTCCCGAAATTGACCCAGAGCAGGACTCGGATGTTATCACTATAGACCTCGAGGAGCTTGCGACCTTGAATGATGCTCTAACGGACGTCGTGGAAGGAGAGCTGGCTGTTGTTCCGGGAGATGACGATGGCGGGGCGGCAGATCTTGGTCCTGACGGTACCGATTCCCTTTTCAATGTATTGGATACCGCTTTGAACGAGGTTGCGG
Organism: Pseudobacteriovorax sp.; assembly: GCA_013215145.1. Classification (GTDB taxonomy): domain Bacteria; phylum Bdellovibrionota_B; class Oligoflexia; order Oligoflexales; family Oligoflexaceae; genus DT-89. The sequence goes on along the minus strand of JABSRP010000001.1, from coordinate 54,416 downwards.
GCTATCGCTCGACCCTGGGCTCGGTTCAGTCACGGCTCAACAGTGCCATTCAAAATATTGAGGTTTCCAACGAAAACTTGAATGCTGCGAACAGCCGGATCAGAGATGTGGATTTTGCTAGTGAGACGGCGAAGTTTACACAGGCTAAGATCTTAACTACGGCTGGTGCTTCTGTTCTTACCCACGCTAACACTCAGCCTGAGATTGTCTTGCAGATGCTTCGATAACTGACGAATTGTTTGGAGCTTTTTGGCTCCAAACCCCTTCCTTTTAGTCTTTTGATAATAATCTCTTTAGTTAGATGTTTTATTGTGGTAGGTATGGTTTCGTACTTAGCTAGCGAGTATCGATTTAGTTAACTTTAGAGAGACAGAAATTATGCTTAAATGTTTAGTAGTATTTTTAATGACTACGATGACAATGTTTTCTGGTTCTTTATTGGGGAAGAGTTACCCCTACAGTGAAACAACCAAACTAAAGCACGTAGTCCTGGAGTATATCTTTCAAGATGAATACTCATTTGGTAAAAAAAGGGAGATTTCGCAGCTAATTAACAAAGCGTTTCCCGAGTACGTATCCATTTTTGGTGGTCTTCCTAGAGACTTAAATGACAAGCCATATCGGAAAATTAAGGTCAATGTAAAACAAGGAGAGTACATTGGAGGAGAAGCTGACCCGGGAGTCATTCAGCTTACTCTATCTGAAGATGTGTTATTTGGCTTTGCCGGTTGGAAGGCCATTGTTTTGCATGAGTTATTTCACCTGTGGAATGCAGAAACAATTCGGTATAAATCAGGCCTTGATCAATGGTTCAACGAAGGATTTACCGAGTTCTATACTTATCAGGTTCTCACCAAGTTGAAACTTCTCACTCCAAAACAAGCCCTCAATATAGCTCTATATCCCATTGGATATTATTCGTCGGCCAAAGGACTCGGAAAAATCTCGATGCGAGATGCCGGAAAAGATAATAAATCTAAGTTTGATCATTACTTTCTAATCTATCATGGTGGATGGGTGGCAGCTATGGTGCTCGATTATCGAGTAAGAAAAGATAGTAATAACAAACAGAGTCTGGACTCACTTATGAAGTGGCTTTACAAGAACTTTGTTCGATCAAAAAAACTCTATACTATAGGCGATATTATAGCTGGTTTGAAGGAAACGACAGGTTTTGACTATCGCCAGTTTTTTAGTCGCTATATCAGTGGGACTGAAGTGATTCCTATAGCAGATTACTTCAATTTAGGAAAAATTATTTGGACAGAGACTTTTGAGCAAATACACTCCAGAGATCATGAATATCTTTTCTGGACACTAGGGATTCGTGCGAAATAGAAAAAAGAAGGATTTCCTCTGCTAGTTAAGATCTAGCGCTCCTTAAGCCCTGTAGGTTGGAATGTTTCCCTCACAGGCCTCCAAAGACAATATTAATGTTAGCTGATTGAGAAAAATATAATTATATTAGATGCTTAATGGGATTCGTCATCCCTGAAATGTCCTTGAATCAGATGACTTACATACTTTCTGTCAGTTTTACAACACGTGCCAACTATCTAACTATCCTTACTTATTTTTTTATCATTTTTTTTGAGATATTTTAAGAGCTTACGCCTGACACAGTGTGGCATAACAGTTGCATCCTATCTAACGTAGCCCGCTGTTATTGCTGTTAGGAGAGTATAGATGTTGAATCGAGTTATGAAAATCTGCTTTGTATTGACGATGTTTTTGTTTTCGCATGTAGCTATCGCAAGCGATATCGGATTTACAGTGCTAGGCGTGATCGCTAGCTCCAAAGGTAAGGCCGGGGTTGCTCTACTTAAAAACAAAAAAACCAATAAAGTTTCTGCTTACCGTGAAGGTTCTATCGTCAAGAAAAATTTGAAAATCATTCGTATATACCGAAAGAATGTAGACTTCGATCAGAATGGCAAAACGCTATCTATGAAGGTTGGAGATGACGAAGCGTCTTACAAAAACAGTCCTCAGCCTAGCAATAGTGCTCCCGTTGCTTCTGGTCTGGTAGCTTCCAATGGTTTCCAGAAAGTAGGATCGACTCTAACTGTGAATCGCGAGCTGAAAGATGAGCTTGTGAACAATAACCTAAACAAGATTTTGATGCAGGCTGCTGCGGTCCCGCATATGAAAGAGGGTCGGCTGGTTGGCTTTAAGTTGCTAGAGATCGACAGTGGTAGCATTTACGAAGTTGCTGGATTCCAAAACGGTGACGTGATCACTCATATCAATGAGCAACCTATCAATGATGCTGGACTGGCAATTAGGGCTCTCAGATCCCTCAAGACTGCTGCAAACGCTAGCTTTAACTACCTAAGACAGAACCAGCCTCATGAATTGATCATTAAAATAAACTAGAAATCAGAACAAAAAAAGTCAGCTTTAAAAGCTGACTTTACGTTATCTTGAACATGAGAGGCCTGCTATTAGGCCTCTTTTTTGATGTTTTCTCGAAGTTCCCTTCGCAGAATTTTGCCCACGTTGCTTTTGGGTAACTCTTTTTCGAAGGCATAGAATTTGGGACGTTTGTACCCTGCTAGATTATTGGTACAGTATTCCTTGAGTTCGTCCTCCGTTAAGCTCTCATCCTTTTTGACGATGAATGCCTTTACCGATTCCCCGCTACTGCTGCTTTCGACTCCGATAACGGCGGCTTCCAACACCTTGGGGTGAGAGGCGAGAACATCTTCCACCTCATTAGGATAGACATTAAACCCAGAAACTAAAATCATATCCTTCTTTCGGTCGACGATATAGAAGTATCCTGAGCTATCTGCTTTGGCCATGTCGCCTGTCCAGAGCCAACCATCCTTAATGGTCTTAGCGGTCTCGTCCTCACGTTTCCAATAGCCTTTCATGACTTGGGGTCCCTTAACGATCAGCTCTCCAACTTCTCCCATCTCAACCTCATTGCCATCTGGATCGACGACCTTAGATTCTGTAGATGGTAAAGGAAGGCCAATGGAATTGGGCGGAGGAGTCACATGCAATGGGTTACAGTGGGTAACAGGAGAGGCTTCCGTTAGACCAAAGCCTTCGGTTACCGGCTGACCTGTTATGCTTTGAAAGTCTTTGCCGACTTTGCTTTGTAGGGCCATGCCGCCTGCTAGCGCTACTTTTAGATCTCGAGGTGCCAGCTTTTGGAATTCTTCGTTATTGTTGAGGGCGTTGAATAAGGTATTCACACCAGTCATGACGGTGATCCTATACTTTTTAAAGGCTTTGACTGTGTTTTCAATGGGGACGGGTTTCGGCAAGAGAACCATACGACCACCCAAGGTCAAAAATGCCAAGAAGTTAACAGTCAAAGCAAAGATGTGATATAGGGGCAGAGCAGTGAGAATGATCTCATCACCGCGCAGGATATAGGGTTTAGCCCATTCCTGAATTTGCAATACGTTCGCAATAACATTTCGTTGTGTTAGCATGGCGCCTTTTGAAACACCTGTAGTACCGCCTGTGTACTGGAGTACGGCAATGTCATCAAGTTGCGAGACCACTCGTTTAAAGGTTTTTGTCGAACCAATTTGCAGAGTGTCTTTGAACTTATGTACGGTTAGGCCGTGCTTGGGGATCAATCCTTTAATCTTGAGAACGGTACCAATGAGCAAGCCTTTCCAAGCAGGTAGCTGGTCACCGATACTAGTCACGATCACATGCTTAATGTCGGTATCACCTATGATCTCTTCCAGTTTATCCAAGAAAAGGTCCATGATCACGATAACCTTTGCACCACTGTCTTTAAACTGGTGTTTCATTTCTCTTGGCGTATAAAGTGGGTTTGTGTTGACACAGATACCACCAATTTTCTGTGCGCCAATCAAACTAATAGGGAATTGGATCACATTGGGTAGCATGATGGCGACGCGGTCGCCTTTTTCGATACCTGCATTATTCTGCAGATAGGCTGCAAAGTCGGTAGCCATACGATCAAGCTGTCGGTAGGTAATGTCAGCTCCCATACAGGTAAGCGCTGTTTTATGGGCATACTGACGGCATGTTGCCTCGATGTGTCCAGCTATATCTGTGTCTTCAGGAATTTCTATTTCGTGGTTCACGTTTGCGGGGTATTGTTGCAGCCAGCTGTGACTCATTGCACAAGCTCCTTAGTTACATGTATTAGTGAGATTAAAAAGCAAAATAATCATCCAGTGAACTTACGTCATTCTTGTCAGAATTGCGACATAAAACACTATGGGCGAGGCTTAAATGGATATACTAACCAATCAGCAGTCATGTTTGAACCTTGTGCAACAAATTCAGACTAGACTCGACGAAAAATCTAGGACCATCGCCACTGCCGAGAGTTGTACTGGTGGAATACTAGCGACACTTTTTACTCATTTTGCTGGATCATCGCGGACTTATCTAGGTGGTATCTCTGCGTACAGTAACGAGGTAAAAAGTGGTATTCTTGGAGTAGATATGAATATTATTAGCAGCTTTGGTGCAGTGTCAGAGGAGGTTTGTTCCGCTATGGCCAACCGTACCTTAGAGCTCTTTCATAGTGACTATGCTATAAGTGTCACAGGGGTTGCGGGCCCTGGTGGAGGGACAGTCAAAAAGCCTGTAGGCTTGATCTATTTGGGTTGCGCTGCGAAAACTGGAGAGCTACTCGTGCAGGAGCACCGGTTGACTGGAGATCGCTTAGCCAATCGTTCCGAAATTGTGCTGAAGGGTTTAATGACTTTGGTCAAGTTGATTCAAAAGTAGAAGGAGTCGTATCAATTGAAACATTTTATTCTTTGTTTGTTTTTTCTGTCTGCGTCGTCAGTTTTTGCAGATGATTTGAAAAAGAAGCATGAAGAGCTATTTAGAGGAATTGACCACGTAAGTTTGGATTTTACCCAAACGGTATACAAGAAGCTCCGTAATCGGTCTTTAGATCGAAACGGCACGGCACATTTTTCCAAACCCAATATGTTTCGGTGGAACTTCACCAGCGCAAAACTTGGGAATGAGGAATTTTATTACAATGGAAAAGTACTGACCCATTTTCGAGAGGCCGAAAAAACCGTTACGAATTACAACACCAATATCGGACTGGCAAAAGAGCTTAACGAAGTGGTTAATCTGGTGCTGCAGCCTCAGACGCTATACAAACGATATGACGTTATTCCAAGCGAAAAAGCCAAGGGAAAAACACAGCCGACGATTACCTTGAAACCTAAGGCTCCCGGGACTGATATTCGCAGTATCGAAGTGGGGATCAACGAGGCAAAAAAATTTGTGAGTATGATAAAAATTGAGTATCTTGATGGTAATTACACAAAGTTTGGTTTCAAAAATCCAAAATTCACTCCTAACAGTTTGGAAATATTTAGTTTTTCGAGAAAAGGGAAGTTTAAGGTCCGCAACCACGGCTGACAACTATTTAGGCAGCTAGATGTAGTCTTCTTTGGCATTTTTTATAAGATGCCATTTTTTTTACCTTTTTTACTGTAAAGTTTTTGGGCGACAGCGCCGATAAACCCTACAACCGTCAAAGGTTTGGTTATCACGAAGGGCGTTGAGGAAATCATGGCTAACGAAAAAGTTCGGTGGGAAGACTTCGATAAAATTCATGTCATCAGAAAGCTAAAAGAAATCATTGGCAACTGGTGGCAGGTCCAAATCAACTTTACAGACAAAAAAGGCTTTTTGAGAGGCGTCCCGGAAGGAAAGTTTTTTAACCCCCTGAATCCGATTTGCCAAGCGATCGTCGCCGATGACAAAGGGTTTGCCAAGAGAGTCGCGACAGCAAGACAAACCACAGTGGAATCCATGAGCAGCAAGAAGCCTCGGATCACGCGAGATGCGACTGGTTTCTCGATCATATCCCTGCCGATTCAAGTGAACGGTATTTTTATGGGTACCGTGTTTGGTGATGGATTTATTGCTGTCGATAGTGCCGCCGAGCAAAAAGCGATCATCCGTTCCTATTTGGAACGGGATTTTCCTGATCGCAAGGATCTTCTTGATCGGATCGATAGCCTACCTGTGCTTTCCGAAAAGGAGCTGAGATACCTAACCGAGCTTGTGACGCTGGTTGTGGATGAGATATTAGTCATGCATAAATTCCTCGATGATGAAAAGTCGCGGGTCAATGAGCTCTCAAAAGAACTAGGAGTCAGATACGGTTTCGATCAGATGATCGGTAAATCGTTACCGATGCAAAATCTATATCGATTGCTAGAACGTATTTGCGATTCGGATGCTACGGTACTTGTTCAGGGCTCCAATGGTACTGGTAAGGAGCTAATCGCCAAAGCTCTTCACTACAATTCAAAGCGTAAAAACAAAAAGTTTCTTGTTGTTAACTGTGGTGCCTTCAACGAAAATCTTCTTGAATCAGAGTTGTTCGGACATGTGAAGGGGGCATTTACGGGAGCTGTCAAAGATAAAAAAGGACTTTTCGAAGCAGCCGATGGCGGGACTCTATTTCTCGATGAGATTGGTGATACTTCTATGCAGATGCAGGTAAAGCTATTGCGTGTCTTGCAGGAAGGAACGTTTACCCCCGTAGGGAGTACAGAAGTCCGGAAAAGTAGTGTGCGAGTCCTGGCAGCGACGAACAAGAACCTTGGTGAGATGGTGAAAACCGGGGAGTTTCGAGAAGATTTATACTATCGACTAAACGTGATTAACGTTCTCGTACCGATGCTCAAAGATAGAAAAGAAGATATTGTACTCTTGGTAGATCATTTTCTTGAAAAATATGCCAAGACATCAAAGACGCCAAAGAAAATATTATCGAAATCCTGCTTAGAAAAGCTTATGGACCATGAATGGCCTGGTAATGTCCGGGAGCTGGAAAATGAAGTTGAGAGGCTTTGTGTCCTCGCTGGAGAGAGTACTGACCTTAACGAGGACTACTTGTCCCCAAGAATCAAGGAAGCTACTACCAAGAAATATCCTGGATTGCGAGTTAACGGTAATTTAAAAGATTCCTTGGAGTCTTTAGAAAAGCAGATGATTCTCGAGGGTTTGGATAGGACAGGCTGGAATAAGTCTAGGCTTGCAAAAGAGCTTGGAATCAGTCGAGCAGGGTTGATCACTAAGGTTAATAAATATGGCTTAGAGAAGCGTGGATCTAGCTGATCTTCGATATATTTTCCATGGAATAGCGAGGCTTAGTCCTCGCTTTTTTTTTATTGGGAATTTTATACCCTTAAGTAATTGGCGTTTTAGGTCGAATGGTTCTTTATCAACACGTCATAGAGGAGCAAATATGTCGAATAGAGTTGACCAACTCGAATATACTGTTATGGAATTGGGCTCACAAGTTTTTCGTCTTAAGCAAGAGTTAAACAGTGTTCTTCAATCACAGGGAACTCTTCAAGATGTCATTAAAAATTTGAGGTCACTACTGGAAGAGAAAGGTCAGCTTGATTCAGAAAGCTTCGATCTTATTACGGAGTTTTATCGGCTAAAAGAAGCCTTACCCGAACAAGACGAAACAGAAGAGACTGATGATACACTTAAAAAGACGTCTCTGCATTGATGGCAGAGATGACTCTCAGTTAGCGTAAGACTCGCGCTCTATTAGTTCTTTAAGTTTTTGCGGCGAAAGTTTGGAAAATTTGTTCCAATATTCGTCGATTTCATTTTGAATATCTGATTTTTCTCTATATATCGAAGAGTAATGAAAACTGATTAACTGCTCTGCCTGAAGATATCTTCCTAGCAGGCAAGCGTATTTTGTCGTTAAATGGGCTTTGTTTTTGGCTCGATCAGAGTCTCCACTCAAAAAATTAGTTTCGCAAAACAACACCAAGGTTTGGCTAAATCGAGCTGATATTTTTTGGATATTTTCCTTAGTAAAACCAATGTCTGTCACGTATATGAAGTTTTCTTTTTTGACGGAAAAAAGCTCGGTAAATAATTTGTCAGCCTCGTAAACGTTTTCGTCTATCGTGATTTGGGACGTTAGCTCTCCATTAAAGTAGCGCTTTTGAAGCTCAGACATCCAAGGTCCTTGCGCGAGTCCTGAGGTTTCAAATTTATCTTGAATCAAATTAATGCGATCAGGGAAACTAACATAATATGCGATGGAATCGATACCGTTATGATCTAAGGCGACAAACTCAACCTTAGTATTGGCGTCGACATCCAGGCTTTCTAGGTGGATTGTTTCGTAATCGAAAGAAAATTCGCTAGCTTTGGAAAATCTGGCCATACGAGTGGCATGGTGATCTTCAATCTCATAGACGATGAATGATAGCTGCTCTGGCTCGATAAGGTTCCAGGTATAACCCAAGATTTTACTCTGAATTTGCTGGGCCAATCCCTTAGGTCCGACAAATGTTAGGCTTTTTTTGCTAGAAATTCTAGCTCTGAGTAGATGGTCGAAACCACAAAAGTGATCCATATGGGTATGGGAGACAAAAACAAATTCGACTTTATTGAAGGATTTCGCATTGTAATGTTTTAGATCACCAAGATCGAAGAGGTAAATGCTTCCATTGAGTTTGTTCACGACTTCCATGACTGGGTCGCCAAACACTCCGTTGACGAAGCTGTAGCTATAAGTTAGTGGGTTACTCATGAGTAAACCGCTGATTCGCGATCGTGATAAATAGGTAGTTTCGATCTAGCTTTCTTAATCTCAGATTTTTTGATCGTCGTTATCGCTATGGCGGGCTCATCTGAGCCGGTTTCATCCAGAATTGAACCCCATGGATCGACAATCATGGAATGCCCATAGCAACGCTTCCGGTCAGCCTTCCAACCACACTGGTTAGCGGCAAATACATAGGACAGAGATTCGATGGCCCGAGACCGAAGAAGAATCTCCCAATGAGCGTTTCCTGTTTCGTAGGTAAATGCTGAAGGCAAACTGAAAATATCAACCTTAGCTCGTTGGGTTAATTTTAGAAAAAGTTCAGGAAATCGCAAATCATAGCAAGTAGCCAAGGCAACTTGCCAGCCGTCTATATCGATACTAACTAGGCTATCTCCCGCTAGAAACCCTGAAGATTCTTGATAGATTGGCTTTTGATCGTCACCTATAAGGTTGAAGAGGTGAATCTTCCTATATTTGCCGATGACAGAGCCATCTCTATTAAAGACAAAGCTGGTGTTATAAACTTTATTATCAGATGTATGACTCGTCTCGGGGATACTACCTGCGAATAGAATAATCCCAAGTGACTTGGATAACTGACCTAAAGTCTCGATGAGCTCATCGCCCTCACCATCACTGTTCTGATGAAGCCGGCTATAAGGTCCGATATAGGTGAACACTTCGGGAAGCTGAATCCAATCAGCCCCTTGAGATGCTGCTTGTTTCACCATTTCAATGGCTTTGGCAACATTCTCCGCTTTGTCTATGCCGCTATTCATGCTTATAGCGGCTACTTTAAGCTCTTCCATGACTTATAAATCCGGTAATACAATATTGCGGTGTACACCTAGAATCATAGTTAGTAGGGCGACTCTTGTCCACATGCCGTTACGTTCCTGCCTCCAATACTTGGCCCTTGGATCCTTATCGATTCGGGTATCTAGTTCTGTCCGCCGCGGAAGTGGGTGCATGATCACGGCCTCTTTCTTCAAGTGACATAAGTCTTCATATTTAAGGCTGTAGTTGTCGATATTGATCGCCGCCGACTCGTTGTTCGCATCGTACTCATCTTGGACTCTGGTCATATAGACGGCATCAGTTCCGTCCAAGGCACCGATAAAATCTGAGGTTTCCTCGAACTGAACTCCTTTTTTCGTGAGTTGCAGCCTAAGATCATCCTCGATACGATATTCCTTTGGGGAGACAAATCGTATTTTAATATCTTCATAATTTGCCAGAAGAAGACTTAACGATCTCACCGTACGGCCACGCTTTAAATCACCGACAAGAGTTATGGTTTTTCCAGGGATCCCCCCTCTTCGAATAAAGCTGCGGTTGAGGGTATAAATATCTAATAGGGCCTGAGTCGGGTGCTCGTCTGGACCACTTCCGGCATTAATGATGGGTACAGGGCGATCTGTATTGTCCAAATGGTTGGCGATTTGATTGCACAATCCAGGTACCTGGGTTCTCATAATAATGATATCTACATAGGACGAAAAGGTCTGAAGTGAATCTTCAATCGATTCACCTTTTCTCTCTGAACTGGTAGAGGAATCTCGTATCTCACTCGTGGGCATGCCTAATATATGGCAGGCAGATTGAAAGGACAAAAACGTTCGCGTGGAAGGTTGAGTAAAGTAAAGCATGGCTCTTTTATGAGCTAGCAAGCCTCTTAGATACATGAGCCCTTCTTTTGACTTATCAAACCGTCGGATGGTATCGGTGAGTAAGCAAATATAATCCAGAAACGGACGATCAAACTGAGATGACTCTAGTACGTGGAATGGTCTATCGTCTAAATGCATCGAAGCTACCTCACTTATATTCGACTATGGCGTCGCCATCATGACTTTGAATGTCGCCAATCTCTACCGGATCCAGATCGTACTTTGTTGCTAGTGTCATAAATTCAGCAAAGTGCTTATCTTCCACAACAGCAATCATACCAACGCCCATATTGAGTACAGGCTCGACATCCCTAAACGTGGCACCATGTTTACTGCAAAGATTTGTCATCCAATCTGGTGTTGGTACGAGATCTTCTTTGATGACTGCCTTGCAGTCCTTAGGCAATACCCTTGGTAGGTTACCAGAAATTCCTCCGCCAGTAATGTTTGCAAGGGCGTGGAAGGCGTCTTCCGGCAACTCGCTTAAGAGTTTAGGTATCTGGCCGTAAATTTTAGTTGGGTTGAGTAGTCTTTGCAGATCGTCTTGATTCATTGGCTGATCGTTGTGCCATTTTCTAAGTAGAGAGTAACCATTACTATGAAATCCATTACTGGCGAACGAGACCAATTTATCTCCATGGCGGACCTTTTCAGGACCTAATAATTTTTTACCATCGACAACCCCCACGACGAAGCCTGCTAAATCGAAATGACCTTTTTCATAGAGTCCAGGAAGTTCGGCCGTTTCTCCCCCTAATAGTAATGTATTTGATTGATTTAGTCCGTCTTTAATTCCTTTTAGGATACCTTTAAACTGATCGTCTTCAAGCTCACCTGTGGCATAGTAATCGAGAAAAAACATCGGTTTTGCGCCGATGGTATATAGGTCGTTGACGCACATGGCAACAAGATCAACGCCAAGTCCTTCGACCTGATTCTGTTCGATACCGAGCAGCACTTTTGTCCCTACTCCATCGGTCCCTGCCACCATGATAGGATCATCAATACCTGTAAAGTCGGGCCGAAACAGTCCCGCAAAGCCACCGATTCCTGATACTACAGAACCTAATTCATGCTTTATTGAATGTTTGTCTTGTTGTAGCCAGCCTACTAGCTGATCACCTTTAGCAACATCAACTCCCGCCTCTTTATATAAATTCTTTTCGTTTGCCATGGGTTCTAACCTTTATCCTTGAGATTCAATGTTGAGTGATTTGCTATAAATCCAAAACGATGTGGTAGGGATCCGAACACTTCCACATGTTCCAAACTGCTTAAATGAATGAGGAGCGTGCGCGTTGAGGGAATGGTCAACAGGCTTTCAGCTCCAAGACGATCAGAAACTGCAATGTACGGGCAATCCAGCTTAGCGACATCATCTAGGTTGCGGCGGTCACCGATCTGAATAATCCCGTTGGCTTCCAAATCTGTCAGGATCTCACAGAAATACTGGCATTTAGATGGGTCAAAATTGCCGCCCGACTCCAGTAGAAATCCGGTGTATCCTAGAAGGCGGAGTTGATACAGCGCGACCTCACTGAAGTTGGCTAGAGACAAAATGGTTTTTGTCCGCAGGTCTCGGGATAGGATTTCTTTTCCCTGAAGAAGAAACTGATCGAGATCGGGCACTCGCAGAATACCTAGCTTGCTTTCTGAGGCTGGGTGGAAGACAGACGTCTGTAGTATGTCGGCCGAATTGACCTCTGAAATCACCTGAGCCGACTCTAGTACCGATGCGAGACAGAGTTTTTTATTTAACTGATTGTTTTCAAATATTTTTTTTAGAATCGGTAGCAGCTTTTGCTTGGAGATCTCCTCGGGAGGGAGGGAGTCGAATACAAAGTCGTGAAAATCAGGCATGATGGGTGCCGCCCACGGACAGACTATAGTTGCGACTTGTCCGATTAAGCTTGTACTTATCAATACTTGAAGCGTTCACGCCTGGTTCCTTTTACCTTGACTTGGATCAGCGATAGGCTGCCAAATTTGGATCTTAAAAGGTTTTACATCATGGTTCTTCAAAAACTGCTACGGGTACCACCGTTCATCTTGTGTTTTGTCGTCTCTACAAACCATAGTATGGCCAATTTTGTCTACCAAAAAGACAAGTTCCAAGGAAAAAACTTCTTGTCACCGACCTCGTCGGAGCATCCCTATTTGACCGTCGTAGACTCTTCAGAGGACAAGGATGGCTCTTATCTGGTTTTTGAGAAGGGTGAAAACCCGAAGCTTTTGGTGGGAACCCTGCTTGACGTCTATCGCGAAAAGCAGCGTATGAGCGTGCTGGTTGGCTCGGCAAAGATTATAAGTCAGACTCGCGGACGTTATGTCGCCAAGGTGAAAGTCGATGGGACCGATAACTCGAAACGGATGATTCCTGACTACCCAAACATTATGGTGGGTGATCGTGCGATACCTCGACGAAAAGAAATCGATCGTACCATATTTATCTCTCCCACCAAAGTGATCCCCTATAACAGGGTTTTTGCTGATCCATATGCGTTTCCCAATACCTTCGAGCTGACCTTAAATGGTAAAAAAGCGATAGAAAAAGCCATTCAACCATTCCTATCGCCTAAACTACCTTTATTAATCGTGGAGGCCCACACGGATGCTGATGGCGATAAAGATACTAATCAGATCGAGTCCTACAAGAGAGCCATTACGATCCGACAGCATTTGATCGATGAACTAGAATTCGATCCCGATCGTGTGATAGCCATCGGTATGGGCGAGATTGAACCCATAGACGAGCCATACCTACCTGGGGCCAAAGACAAGGCCAGAAGGATTGTTTTCAAAGCCAAAGCAAAACGTAACTAAAGGGTTTTGAAGGGTCAGTTACAGGGTTCCCGATATAAGTTATAGGTAAGATTTGCCAAATCCACTCCATCATAACCCTTTATCATAGAAGATGATGGCAATGACTGGAAATAGATGATTCTCATGATAATCCGACTATGCCTGCTGATCGTGGCAGCCATTTTTTTAAGTCCTAATTTGTCTGCTGACGATATTGCGGAAGAAGTTGTTTATAACTTCAAGGATGAACTAGAGCGCGATACCCCGCGAGGTAGCGTTCTCGGTTTTATCTCTGCGGTCGATATGGATGATTATGAAAAAGCAGTCGAGTATTTAGATCTTCGAGGTTTAGGGGGACGCAATAAAGACAAACTAGGAGAAGACCTAGCACGAAAACTCAAATTTATTCTCGATCGGGTTCCAGAATTTGATGAGATGAGCCTTGCTAACATTCCTAAAGGGTTGGCAGGAGATGGCCTATCAGAGTCGCGAGATTTGGTCGTGGTGGTGAATAAAAACGGTGAGAAGTATTCGATATTTTTAGATAGGATGTGGGGGAAGAAAACACAAGTTTGGAAGTTTTCTCGCTCCACCATCCGTCAGCTCGATCAAATGCATCGCTTGTACGATCACGGTAAACTCAGAAAATTCCTACCCCCCTTTCTATTTGAGCAGCAGTTTTTAACCCTCCAACTTTGGCAATGGCTTTTCCTTTTGTTGTTTGCTCCCATTGCGCTTGTGATGGCCCGATTTACGGCGCATCGCATCATTCTTATTTTACCTAGAATTTTCTCACTGACAGAAGATGATCCAGGACGGAAGCGCTTACCAAGGCTTCAAACACCTATTTTCTTGTTCATGAGTAGCTTTCTTTTTTTTCTGCTATCTCTTTTTCTGAATCTCACTCTTGCAGCGAAAGAGATTCTTAATGCTTCTTTGGGAACCATTATTGTCGTTGGTATGACCTGGTTGCTTCTGCGGTCTGTGGATGTATTCATTCAGATTTTCTCTTATCGATTGGAAAAAAAAGGTCTTTATACCGCTAGTTCCATGGTTCCCCTAGGAGGGCGTTTTGTAAAAATACTGCTATTAGTCATCACACTACTAGCCTTACTACATGTTTATAGTGTGAATATTACGGCACTTCTTGCCGGTCTTGGCGTGGGTGGTATCGCGGTGGCTTTGGCAGCGCAAAAGTCCCTAGAAAACTTGTTTTCGGGAATCGCTCTTATTACGGATCAACCAGTGAGAGTGGGAGATATTTGTCAGTTCAATGGACAGCTTGGGAAAGTTGAAGACATCGGTCTTAGGTCAACGCGCATTCGTACCATGAATCGGAGTGTTTTGACTGTCCCTAACCGAGAGTTCTCACAGATGACTCTAGAAAATCTTTCTAAACGAGACAAAATGAAATTCGAGTGTGATATCGGAGTCAGATACGAGACTAGTGCCGACCAGTTACGGTATCTTCTGGGCGAGATGAGAAAGCTGTTGATCTCCCATCCGATGGTCCTTCATGATGACCGTCTTCGGGTGCGGTTTTCTAGATTTGGCGACTACTCTTTGGATATTAATGTCTTCTGTCATATCGGAACCGTGCGTTGGTATGATTATCTGGCTATTCGAGAAGACCTGCTGTTAAGGATGATGGAATGTATCGAGGAGGCAGGAGCATCGTTTGCCTTCCCCTCCCGTACAGTTTATGCAGCAACCTCTCAGCCCCATGATCTGGAGATCCAGGCACAAAAAGAAAAAACTATCGATAAGCAGCGCGAGGACGGCAATTTACCTTTTCCTGATTTTAACCAAGAACGTTACGCCTCCTTTCGCAACTCGATTTCGTATCCCCCCGATGGATCGATGTCCACGGGAAAGAATTCGTAGAACCATGCCGAACACTTTTTTTGTAGCGAATTGAAAAATCCTATCAAGAGCCGATAGGTTATAGTGAATCATTAGGGAGACTCAGTATCTATGGATGTTTCGCGGGAAGATCGCAACAATAAGTCAGAAATTTTGGAGCGAAAACTCATATCGATTCATAAAGAGTTAGTGAACCACGAGGTGTATACTAAGATATTTAATAAGCATAATCTTAGGATCTTCATGGGGTACCATGTTTTCACAGTGTGGGATTCTATGAGCTTGATCAAATCGCTGCAAAATCGCGTGAGTTGTACTTTAGTTCCCTGGAAGCCCAGTACGTATCCAAAGGAATTGATTCAATTTGTGAACCGACTCGTGCTTGATGAGGAATCGGGATACGACCAGCACAACAGACCATGTGATCACTTCAGCCTCTATGTTCGCGCTATGGAAGAGTTGTATTGCGATACAAAACCCATTAAAAAATTCCTAAAGGACATTGATTACGATTTATTAGAGAATCCAATCAAAGAGTTTATTCAGTTTAATGTGAATATCGCCACGAGCTATCCTCTTCATATTATTGCTGGGGTCTATTATTTTGGGCGGGAACGGATCGTCCCTCATCTACTTCGTCCTATTGCCCATCAGTTGGATCATAGTAGCTGGGGAGAACTTGCTCCAACGCTAAGGCATTATCTGAGCTTGCATGAACCAAGACAAAGAGATGGTAGGGTACCCTCGTCATTTCAGCTGCTGCACTACGCTTGTATGGGAAGCGCGAAAGCTTACAATGAGGCCTTGTCTTACGGGATTCAAACTTGCTTGCTTCGGAAAAAAATCTGGGATAAAGCCTACGAAAAGATGGATGAAACCATCACTGAGCCGTTGCCACAGTCTCTCATGTAAAATTATTTTGTGATTCTGTAAGGCCTTACAGGAATACAGGTTTTTCTCGGGTCTTGCTTCCATTTCTTCTGACAGAAAGACTGATTTTTATAGCAGCCTATGAGAAGTCCGTTTTTTAGATAGACGCATGAAGGCCTTTCCTCTGTCGGAAGGCTTAAAAACGGGGTGCAGGTGTTGCGTAAGGCAAGATTAAAGCATCGCTTGAGATGATCGAAGCACCTCTCCTCACGGGTTCCGTGATCAATTCCGCAGTACTGTAGACCAGTTATCTGTGCATGACTTTGCCACGGTACTAGGTAAAGTACCGAAATGCATAAAACCCTAGCTATCTTTATGAAACATCCCATGCTCTTGAGTATAGCACGGTTGGGGGCTTGGCAGCTTAGTTGCTAGCCATTCGTTTCTGAGCATTGCCCTTGGCTTTCGCAAAGGGCTGCTTTGTAGGTTTTTGGGCGGACTTATCCTGACTCTTCGACTGCGACCTCGATAGTCGTTTTAGGTCCTTTTCAAGCCCCATAATCTTTTGGATCAGGCGGCTTTCCTTTTCCTTATCGTCGGCGTCTGGGGGGATGCCTTCGGAAATTAGTAGTTTTTTCACGTCGTTAAGTCTCTCGAGTTGCTTTTTGAACTTCTCGAGGCGATTTTTGATCTCTGATGGATTTGATAGATTTCGTGCCATGATTTTTCTCCAATCGACGAGTTATAGGGTAAATGATGCATTTGAGCAACTATTTTTTGACATAGTTTGGAAATATTCGCGTATGCTAAACTAAAGCTGTTCTTTTGGATGGTCAGAATAGGGTGGTAGCCACTACATGTCTCGCGAGGTTTTAGTCGTTGATAACTCGGAAGAGTCAGCTCGTCAGCTGAAACACATGCTAGAGAGCCTCGGTTGGCGTGTTCACACTGCTTCAAACGGAGCCGAGGGGATCGATGTTTTCTGGGCTCATCGGGGCGTGACCTTGGTTGTGTCTCACGTAGAATTGCCAATCATAGATGGTTTCGAGATGATAAGACGGCTGAAGAGGCTGGGCTTCAGGGGAGGCTTTGTGATTGTTACGGATTCTGATGAGGACCCGAGTGCACACACAAACGGCGAAAGAATTTTGGGCTGGTTTAGAACGCCTTTCCACCTTGATACGCTCAGACAGGTGCTAGCTACATCATCGGGGAAATAAAAAAAGAGCCCGACCTGCGGGCTCTTCTATCATTGGTACTCAGGATCAAGCTGGTCGATTATCGACAGCGTCTCCAAGAGATTCCCCAGATTTGCTGGATCTGACCATCGATAGAGTCAGTTCCGATAACGCCTTCTGCGTCTGGGTTTCTTCTTTTGTTAGTGTTACGGACAGAGATAGCAGTGTTGATGTTAAGAGCTCTTTCGGCTCCACAAGGTGACCATACTGCGCTAGCAAGTCCAAGCTCTTCACGGAATTGGAAGTTGTCGTCGTAGTAGCCCCAAGCAGTTCTTGTAACAGTTTCTGTCGCTCTGTCACCTTGGAAGTAGTAGCTAGTGCGGTAGTCAGCTTTAACGCCGCGGTCTAGGAATGCAAATCCACGGTAATCAAAAGAGGCGATTGAGAATTGCCAGCCTTGAGGAACGTTTAGAGTCAAAGTCAATTGGCAGTTTTTACGGCCGTCTCTTGGAGTTAGTCCAGGACCAGCTTCTGCAATGTAGTCAGAGAAAGTAACAGTGAATGCTTGCTTGTCGTCAGATACATTTTCAGCAACAGTTCCGAGAGGGCAGCCGCTACCGTTGTGATTGATATCAACGATTGAGATTTCGCTAGATGGAACGCTAGCAAATAGGCTGCTTGAAAGTAATAGGCCACTAACAGCTAGAAAACCTTTTTTTACGTTTAGTTTCATTGTTATTTCCTTTTCTGAAAATCAGTAAGATAGTGTTGCCCACTACTAAGCAGAGTTCGTGCCAAGTTTTAAAAATTTATTTTTTTTAAAGAAACCCTAGTAAAATAGTCTTTTATATGCGCTTCCAGAAATATGTGTTCTGTAAGCTCACAAACCGAACGCCCCCTTGCAATGAGACTATGAAGGATTGTCAAAGATTCACAAAGATCCAATGCAATGTTTCGACTAAGTCTCTCATCTAGATTGCATCTACGCGAACTGCAACCCGCTTATGACATCAACTTAGTGAAACTAAGTAATCAAAGACCTTCTGCCGATACCGGAGAAGGGAGGCGAGGTGAAGGCTATCTGCTCTACATTGGTATTATTAATGATTGGCGACGTTAGTTTTGCCAGGAATATGAGTGAGCCAGTTTATGTTGACCCATTTGATCGCGGGGCCGGCTCTACTGTTTTGACACGGGCTACCCGTGAGGGCATGGTCTACGGTAATCCTGCACTGCTAACGCTGGGTGGTGCCTGGGTTAGATGGATGGGATTGCAAGTCACTATGAAACCCTCTGGTGAGATCGAAACTGTCCAGAGCAACATTAACAATCTACAAAATGAGGACGAAGGCAATTCGGAAAGTAATCTCCAGAGTATACTTTCAGCACTTGACTTTGGCATCGGAAGCGAAGTTTCCATTGGTTTACTGAATCAGTACGTGGCACTTGCCTCATTTGCAGATGTCTCTGCCTACTTTTTGTACAACCAATTTGGAAATACCGGAATTCCCGGCGCGCGCGGAATCCTTGAAGGCATGGGAGGGGCTGCTCTTGCGCTAGCCTATGCGCCGGTGCGATGGTGGTCAATCGGTGTTAATCATAAGCAACTGTACGGTATTTATAAGGATGTGGTTGTAACTCCCACAAACTCCACCGAATCCTTGGGCGAATTACAAAACATCAACGGTGCCGGAATCGGACAGAGTACTGATGTAGGTTCGATTCTATTTTTTCAAGGATTTAATGTTGACTATTCCCTTGGTCTTACCATCGCTAATCTAGTCCCTGTCGAGTTTTCGGACAACACGCACCCAAAACTCAATCAACGAAAAAATATCGGTTTGGGGCTTGCGCTGCATACGGAAACCAATGTCATCGACTTTAGCCTAGAGCTTCATGACATCGAAGCTAAATCAGAAACCTTGCTCAATCGAAGACTGAAGTTTGGTATGCGGGTCTTGCTTTGGCAAATCCTTGGCTTGTCGGCTGGCTATAACAACGGATTTCCCACCTTTGGCCTTGCTATGGATGCCTATATTTTCAAAATGGGTTTGTCCTATAGCCACAGAATCGTTGGTATCGGAGACGATAGCTTTGCTCGGCAAGAATTAACTTTTACTACCACTATGGGTTTTTGATGAGAGGTTTCTGCTTTTTTTTAGGATTGTTTTTGATAGTTGCATGCTCGACAGAAGAGACTGAGAGTGCTGAGGGCGATTGTTATGCCTCTGTGCTCGAAGAGGCATGGGACGATGCGATTACCTGCTTCGAAAATGGTGGATTTGAAGAAAGTCCTGCGCAAGATAAGCCGGCAGAGGACTATGAGTACCTCCTGCAGTGGGCAGGCAGTTACGGGGGTAAATACGGTCTCGCGGGATCTGGACTTCTGAGCACTCTTGGTAGCGATGATGACTCAAATGAAGGAAGCGAGAGTGAGGAGGAGTCGAGCTTTGATTTTAGTGCGCAGGTAAGGTCATTGACGGAATCTGGGCAATTAACACTTGCTATTACCCAACTAACGCGAGCTGTCGCTCTGTTAAATGCCTTCCCGGCGAAGTACCGTACAGAGAGTAGCGCCGAATCGGTGTACTATGCCAAGGATATTTCTCTTATTGGGGCAATTTTCACGGCGTTTCTCGTTGAGATGCAGAAACAAGACTTTTCTAATAGCTTATCAGATGGAACGCTCACCCAGGAGGAATTAGTGGCCAAAGCGGATGCCGTGTTGGAAACACTGGCAAACGGTGGCGACATTGTCGGTGACCCAAGTCTCAAAGAGGCGATAGATAAGCAGATCTCAGAACTAGAAAATCAACCAGGCGACAGTACAGCGGAAAAGCTTGAAGCTTTGATAAATTCCTAAGTCAATATCATAGCATTGATAACATCTATCAGAAGAAAATCATTGTCTTTGTTTGAATGTTTGCGGCAAATTCCGATGACCAGTCTGAGGAAATTGGATGAAAATTGGTAGATTTATTTACTTGATCTTACTGGTAATGCTCTGCTCGCATGCCCATGGCGTCGCATTGCCTAAAACGGCCGTCTACTCTTCCATTTCTCATGGCGACACTCCTGACTACGTCTACAAAAAATTCAAACAAACGCAATCTATCGAGCAAATGACAGGATTTGAAGACTGGGAGAAAAATATTTGGCCGCAGGACTTATATGCGAAGGAATACTGGGTCCTATTTGAGGTTTTTAATGACAGTCAGGAAACGAAACGATTGATCGTAGAAGAACAATGGGCAATTACCTATTCCATGGATCTGTACGTAGAACATGATAACGATATTATTTACACTCATTCTGATGGTACCTTTCAGTCCATAGAGAACCGCATCTACCAAAACCGATATCCTATTTTCGAACCGGATCTAAGGCCGGGTCTCAACCGCATCTATATCAGGTATCAGAGTATCGATCTGCCGGGAATTCGGTTTCGAGTGTATCATCCTGATACTTTCCTAGCGACGTTTCATAAAGAGAATAGCTTTTTGGGGATCATACTGGGTAGTCTGTTCGTTATGACCGCCTATAACTTTTGTGTGTTTTTGGTTTTGAGGGACCGATCCTATCTTTACTACAGTATTTATGTGGCCGCCTTTCTCACCTTTCAGTGCTTTCACTCGGGTTATTTTTTCACCCTTGGCTTGGATAGAACTTACCTTTGGGGGCATGGTCTACTGACAGCAGGAGCCATCTGTATTCATTTTGTTGTGAAATTCTCCAAAGAGTTTTTACATCTCGAAAGAGACTCCCGTGACTTTAAAGTTGGTACCTGGGTTAGTATAAGTCTGCTTGTGGCACTGATTGTTCAGATTTTTGATTATCAAATAGCGATTCACTTAATCGCTTTTTCGGATATTCTTTTGGTTTGCTGGGTTCTCTATTTGTGTGTGGCCAGATTTAAAAAAGACGACGTCTTGATTCATATCTATATTATTGCCTGGGGTGTCCTAGCGCTAGCGGATCTCTTTACCGTGACCTATTATCTAGGTTTATTGCCTCATAATGTTGTGACTAAGTGGGCGCTACTCGTGGGAAGCGTCCATGAAGCTATCCTTATTTCTTTTGCTCTCGCCTATAAAGTTCACCAACTGCGGAAAAAACTGATTGTGGCAGAGGTAACCAGCGCGAAGCTAGATGTTGCCAAGACGATACAAAAATCGATTATTCAGGGCGGTCAAGACATACCTGAAATCGATGTTCAAATGATTTATCTTTTGGCTGAGGAGACTGGCGGAGACTGGTTGTATATTACTAAATCTAAGACAAAGCACCGCATCTACATGGTGGTCGGTGATGTCACTGGGCATGGAGTCGGTTCGGCGATTATTACCGGTGTGGTTAGGGGTTCGGTAGAGACTTCCATTGACTGGGCTGAAATCGATAATTTAAGCCCTGAAGAGACCCTTAAGACCATAGCCAGTCGGCTAAACTCGGTTATCTGTCACACGGGTCGCCAGCACGGTCGATTGATGTCGGCAAATATTTTTGTTTTGGATTTGGAACAAGACTTGGGCTACTTACTGAATGCAGGACACCTAGCCTGCTATCGCAATAGAGGTCATGAGGATTTAACTGTACCAATCTTTCCGAAGGGAAACATACTTGGGTTTGATGAAGAAAACAAATTTGGAATCAAAACCTTTGATTTTTCTGAGGGGGTAAAAATCATGACCTACACTGATGGTGTTCTTGAGAATAAAGGTGAGGAAACTGCCATAAAACGTAAACAATTGGTACGAGCGATGAGTGAGTCTGTGACTGCAGAAGATGTTGTAAAGAGAGTCAATGCTCTGAGTGAAGGGGTTTGGAATCTTGAAGAACTTGATGATGACATTACGATGGTCGTGATCGAGAGGCTAGCAAAAGTAAAAGAATCTAAGAAACCTGCTTAACAAAATCTTCCGTATTTGATCGATTTTTCTGTTTTTTATTCTAATTACCAAAATCCTCGACTCAATGTTTTCTTCTACTAGTTCGATAGAAAAGCGTAATCAAAGGGGAAAGATTCATGCTTTTGAGATCATTAATTTTACTCAGTATACTTGCGGGCTTCAGCCAGGTTAGTCTTGCATCCTTGACAGACTCGCATCTGGCTCTTGAATCTGACAAAAAAGTAGATCTATCACGGTATCTTAAATTCTACCAGACTAGTGAACTTGATCTGGACCCTCAGGAGTTTTTCGAAGAGGACAGTCAAGGGAAGTTTCAACCGCCGCCCGGTGGAAAAATCTCCTTTGGATACTCTAATGACGATATATGGCTACGCATCAAGGTGCGCAACGAAGGTACAGAGCTCCTTCGCAAGCATTTGGAACTGGGGTATCCGGTTCTGGACCTCGTAGATTTGTACGTATTCGAAAATGGAGAGCGGATTCAGTCCTATCATACTGGTGATACGGTTCCTTTTGAAAATCGTCCTCTCAATACTCGCAACTTCGTATTTCCCTTAGAAATACCAGCCGATACCGAACAAGTGCTTTTTTTTCGAATCCATTCGAAGAGTGCTTTGTTTGTGCCCTTCACGCTTTGGGACCCTGATGAGTTTTCCTATACTGACGATTTAGCTACTATGGTGCAGGGATTGTACTTCGGAAGTATGCTGGTGATGGTGGCCTATAACATTTTCGTTTTTCTAGCTATCAAGCACCGGAGCTATCTTTTTTACGCTCTTTTCGTACTCAGTATTACGATCTTCCAAGGGACGCTTCATGGATTTGGTTACAAGTATTTTTGGGGCGGACTTGACTGGATCAATGCAAAGGGGGTAACTCTATTTGTCTGTTTTACTGCGTTGTTTGGATCTCTGTTTTGTATAGATTTTCTGCAGTTAAAAAAAGTTAGTAAGATATCTTATCGAGTCGTGTGGGGAATATCCATTATATCGATGATATTTGCTGTGATGTCACTGGTACTTCCCGATAATGTTGCCGTGAGATTCACGACCCCACTAGCACTTCTATCGCCTATTCCCGTAATTGTGATAGGTACGATTCAAACACTAAAAGGTCACACGAGTGCTAGAATCTTTACCTTAGCTTGGACGGCTTTTTTGTTTGGAACGATTGCTCTGGCTCTCAGTCGATATGGTATTATTCCCAAATCCATTTTCTCTGAATATGGTCAGCAGATAGGCTCGACAATTGAAGTCGTCCTTTTGTCACTAGCCATGGCGAACAAATTAGATGAGTTGAAGAAGCAGTTACAGGTGGCAAACAATAGTCTCCAATTACACATTGAAAACGTCGAGCAAATTGTTGCAGAAAAAACAACTAAGATTAGATCCATACTTAAAAATATCAGACAAGGTATTTTTTCCGTGGGTGAGAATTTAACAACCGACGAGGAATGCTCTGACTATCTGCTCGATATGATCGGGATGAAAACAGTCAAAGGCAAGTCCTTAGACGAAGTGTTTTTGACCTCGTGTAAGTTTACTTCGGATGAAAAATCGCAGATTCGAAGCAGTCTCGATCTTGGTATAGGTTCTGATATTTTTACCTTCGAGGGGAATGCAGATCTATTGAAAACCGAGGTTACCTATGAAAAAGGGCCTGGAGACGAAAGAATTATTGAACTTGATTGGGATCCCATCACCAACGCTGAAGACGAGGTGGAAAGGGTATTGGTTTGTGTAAGAGATGTAACCGAATTAAAAGAGTTGGAAAAACTCAATATGGAACGGCAAAGAGAGCTTGAGTATATCGGAGAGATCCTAAGTGTCCAAGAAATTACCTTTGCCAAGTTTATCAAAGGAGCGAAGGAGTTCGTTAACGAAAACCTGAGGCTTGTTGATGGCATCCGAAATTTTGATCCTGAGATCCTCAAAGTTCTTTTCCTTAATATGCACACCTTGAAAGGAACGTCTAGGGGTTATGGTTTCCGGCATCTAACCACCCTCATTCATGACACAGAGCAGTCTTATGTTCAGATGAGAAACCGCGAGGCGGTCTGGGATTTGACTACGATCGTCAAAGACTTAAACGAGATCATGCGCGTCATCGAATACTATGAGGACATTAACGTCAATAAGCTGGGTCGGATCTCTAAGGATCGTCAGGTTATTGTGGAAATGGAAGAAATCGAAGAACTGCTAGAAAATATTAATGATATTAACTCGACAAATAGTAACGTTGCCAATCTTGCTAAGGCTAGATTAGAGCAAAAAATCAAATCCATGTACTACACACCTGCCAAAGATGTGCTTTCCGAAATATTTAAGGGCAGTGATCGACTTGCGGTTGATTTGAACAAAAATAAGCCGGATATTCGCATCAATAAATGTATGTTTGGCATTAATGAAACCTACGAGGAACTGTTTAAAAGGGTTTTCGTTCACCTGTTGCGCAACTCAATGTTTCACGGTATCGAAGACCCCGAGGTGAGAAGCTCCAAAGGTAAATCATCTAGCGGATTGATCTCTGTAGATTTTCAGCTGGTTGGACCCAATATGCAGATTATCTATCGAGACGATGGTCAGGGTTTGGATATAGATAGCATTAAAAGTAAAGCCGCTGGACTTGGGATAGAGGTTAGCGAGTTGGCTAGCAAACAAGAATTGGCTAATCTTATCTTTACCCCCGGAATTACCACTGCCAAAATCGAAAATGATATTTCTGGTCGTGGCGTCGGTATGGATGCGATTCAGAAATTTATCGAAGACCATGATGGTAGTGTCGAGTTAAAACTCACAGGTGAAAACCAGGAAAATCATTTCATTAATTTTGAGGTGGTCATGATACTGCCTCCTCCTCATTTCTCTCCTATAGGTTCCATTGAGGATCGCCTGGCAAGTTAAGCTATCGTCAAGTAACTTTGACTCTTGGAAGGCGTGACTGTCAAACTTTTTGACAGTCACCTAAGCTACTGCCATATTTTCAACCCACTCGTATCGACCTAACATTCTGAAAACACGCGGAAAATACATTGGTATTCTAATGGAATAGCTTCTGCACAGTATGTTGCCGAGGCCCTTGCCTCAAAACGACCCTTATTTTGTTGCTGTATATTCTGATGTGGAGTGGTGTCGTGAATACGCTATTGAAGTATCCGTTAGGGTACGTCCTTATTATTTCTTTATGTTCTATCTTTATCAATGCCTGCTCGATGGAATCGTCTCCATGGGATGTTAACGTTGACGCCGAGTATCAAGACCTAACTCGGAAACATCTTGATGCCCTGTACGCAAGAGATCCTATCGTCAATGATGATGGTGATTTCACATTTGCCATTGTTGGTGACCCACAGGGGACCCCAGCAGATTTTAAAGCTGCTATTGATGAAATCAATCGCCATGATAATGTCAATTTTATTCTTATCCTGGGAGATATGACAGATTATGGTCTCCTGCATGAATATGAGTGGGCAGCGCAGGTTATTGTGGAATCTAGTGTTCCTGTACTGACTGTGATCGGAAATCATGATGCTATTTCTCATGGCAAAGACATCTACACAGATATGTTTGGGCCGTTAGACTACGTAATCGAGTATGCAGGATTTCGATTTGCCATGTGGAACAATAACCTTTATGAGTTTGGTGTTACAAACTTTGAATGGTTAAAGAACAATCTTGACGAAAATACTATTGTTGCTTCTCATGTTCCTCCCGTTCAAGATATGCATAATGCGGAGCAGTTGGATGAGTGGCTTGCCATTAATCGTGATAAGCAAATTTTAGGATCCTTACACGGGCACAGAGGCGGCAAAAACTCGTTTTATTGGGAAACTGATGAAACCCCCTATTATGTTGTAGCAAGAAATCGTGGAGAGCGATTTGCTATTGTGACGATCGATAGTGAAAGAGAGATCAACATCCTAGAGTGTACTGGCAAATGCCCTGAGGAGGTTGAGTAGATGAAGCTATTTGTTTTACTATTATCTCTTGTCTCAACGATATCATTTGCATCTGAAAGCATGTATGCTCTTGCGCCAGGTAGTGAATTAGAGACTCCTTATTACGGTCAAGTCCAGAGTTTTGGTTTCCAGGGGACTGTAGCAGTGGGTTTGTCTGCTGATTTCAGCAGTTGGTATAGTGGCTCTATCGGTGTTGGGTACTCACCATCGTCGGTGACGGGGCAGGATATTTTCAATGGATTTTTGCAAAACAGATTCTTATTTCTACCTGACTATGCAATAAGCGAGAATATTGTGATGAGTCCCTATCTGGGCTTATCGATGATTTTTGGTACCTCTGATGATTTGTTTTACCAATTGCCTGAACAATACTCGCCCTCTTATTATCCACCAACTGCCTTGCGCATGACATTGGATTTTGGCTTGTCTATGACATTGGGCGAACGATATTCTGGATTACTGCAGTGGAGTTTGCTTGATTCAGAAGTTCCGCCATTGGTATTTCATTCTGAGGGTTTTAAGCCTATAAATCAGTATGGATCGGTGCTATTGGGTTTGCGATATAGACTTTAACAGTCATCAATTTTAGTTTGAAAAGAAGGCCTACTCAAATAAGCGAGTAGGCCTTATCTTTTATGCTCTATCTTTTTTTAAGGTAGTTTGGCTTGTTCGGTCTTTAAGTATTCAATGACAGAATCGATCTGTGAGTCGGTCAAAGACTTAAATCTTCTAGGAGGCATAGTTAGAATATGCTCTCCTTTTTCAAGCTTTTTCTCTTCCATAGTTTTTTCATCGAAAAACTTGATTTCTTCCTGAGCTAATCTAGCTTCGGTATAACCTAACTTCAGTCGTTCGATAGCAATATCGATCTCAGCCTTAGCGTTGGCTCCCATGGCTGCAAGATCAACGTTGAACTTGGCACGTGTCAAAGACTGATCAAGCTGTGAGTTGTGACACTGAAAACAAGCTTGGATGAGAATCGTCTCAGGAGGAGTATTCTCCCTTATAGCAAAACCCATATCGGCTTGTTCTTGCTGCGACGTACGGAAAATATATCGATGGTCTTCCATCTGAGCTGGAGTTATCGTCCCAGCTAAGAAATCCTGGTATTGCCTTGTGAACTTCTCAAGAAGCGCTGGCTCTGTAACCTTAACGTCGTGGTAAGGTATCGGAATGATATTGCGGAAATCAGGGTTGTTCGGATCGTTATTGATATCGACTCTACCCTGTGCTGATAGCTGAAACAACTGCTCCCAAGTATTACTGACACCAGGAGTGGTATTGTCTGCGGGCTGAGCATTGTTAGCGCCTTCAATCTCATCTTGAATGTCTTGTGTGGCAAACTCAATGGGTTCAACTTGTAAGATATTAAATCCGTTTGTTCTAACTAGATCCTCAAGGTTTGCAGGATCTGAAAACTCAATCGATTGTCCTGGGATACCGCCGTAAGTTTCTGCGGTTCCATGGGCTGCGTAGTAATCGGCGGTGATTTCTTGGCCGGATCGGTTATCACGCATGAAGTGAGTCCAAGGATCTGCTAATTCCTGCATGCGACCAAATTTCGGAGTATTAACACCTTCAGGCTGATGGCAGTGCTTACAATCGACGATGGTATTTTTGATATCTTCGTCCTCATAAACGGTAACCGACGTCCAGTTACTCTCGACTGCTGGAGTCAAAAGATCTCCCGGGGTACAACCACCAGGTGCATCGTTACAAGCTTGCTTAAACGCGACTAAGAAAAATTCTGGATCTTCGTTCGGATCAAACGTGTTGGGATCAGAATCGTTTTGTCCCACGATAATTTCGGCGAACTGCTCACCACGAACAAAACCCATAGCAACGAACGCTCTCGTATCGAAGTCTTGGTTGGCACTGGGTTCTACCGCGTTAAAGATAATGACACGTGGATTGATTGATGAAACAAATTGTCCAACAAGGGAACTTGAATGACCTTGGACAGCAAAACCAGGGTTTGGTGCAGCACCATTTTGGTTTCGGTTATTGATCACAGGAACCCGTAATCCCATCCGGTCTTGCATCATTTGCAGACTGGTTGGTAGGACAGGATCGTTGTTGGGATCACAAAATGTCCGTTTGATGGGATGAGTGGCTGGCTTTCCTTCAAGACGTTTACAAATCGCAGCCGTCTGCTCAGCACCCTCTAGTAGCTCAGCGGCATAGATAAAATCGTGATCTGTCGTGGCTTTTTGAGTCGGCGTCAGCTCGATTGGCTCTGGTTCAGCGGTAGCTTCAGGATTAGTTTTTCCTTGTTCTTTCGGTTTTTCCGTCTTTAAATCGGCTGTTTCAGTAGATTTTTGAGGCTTAAAAAGTCCGGACTTTGTGCAGCCACCTGCAAAAAACACGAACGATAGCCCTACTAAGAGCATAAGTCTTGTCATTGGTATTCCTGTCTCTAATGTTGGTTCCCAGCTGGGTTTATCGGTTGTTTCTTAAAGACACTTGAGAGTTTGCTAAAATCTAAAATTAAAATTAATAAATACTATGGGTTGTAAGAACCGATTTTCTGTGTTTTGCTATGCCGCAGACTTAGTTCAAATCTTTGTTTATCTGATGATTGAAAGATGAAATGGAATGCCAGAGATCGATTGCGAAACTGAATAATATTTGATAACAGCAGGAGTAAGGGACTTAGACTTTTTATATATACAACGCACATATTTTTTGAAGGCAGAACCATGCAAATTGAACTAATTAGCAAGAATTTGTTATCACTATTCCTTATAGGCTCTTTGAGTCTTGTGTCTTGTAGCAAAGACGATAGTGATAATAACGATTTACCAAACGAACAAGGGACATCACTTGGCGGCAACACTACCGACGACGATGATGACGAAGGTCCCAACAAAGATCCTGACCCCGATAAAGACCCAGGTCAGAACGAAGAACCTGGTCAGAACGATGGTAATCGTCCTGGCAGTTCCGTTTTACTTCAGGTAAATGACCTTCAGGTCCGCGGGAATACACCGGGATGTGATGGATTTAACGAAGGCGAGACGAAAGGCTTCTACCAAGATGGAATCGTTGGATTAGATGCTCCTGAGCTTTCCATTGTTGGACAAGGCGGAAATACCAGAAGATTTTGCGAGGCTGTTTTTGACCTAACTGTCCCATTGAATCACTACGCACTGCTGGTTCCTACCAATCGTGTCGCTGCTGCATTTGACGTGAATACGGGTTCTGGTGTTGAGACTAATGTCGATATTTCTTACTCTCTTACAGGTAGCGAAAGCGGTCTTAGTACTCTTCCAGGAATCTACGAATCTTTCGAAGGAAACACCGACCGCTCCGTTAGGATAGATAATGTTGTGAGCGCAATCGATCCCTCAAATGTTACGATCCCGCGATTTAGAAGAGCGGATAAGTCGATCGCCTCTGTTTGTTCACGAGGTCGAGTTGGTGTTGTGAACACAAGCTCCGTTCAAGTTAACATTAAGGTCGCAGCCCTTCTGCAAGATGCCGGTAGTGACTCTGAAGTTCGCGTGATTAGCATCCCAGAATTTGAGCTATACGCGATTCCTTGCCCCTAATTCTAATTGATAATACATCCCCTATCTCTCGATCAGAGTGGGGGATGCTTGCGTAAGCTTCCTATCTCATTGGCTTTCCTGTACTAAAAATTACTTGCCAACGATAACTCCAATGCTCACTCGGTCAACGGTCTAACCCATTAACTGAGGAACTAGTGGGTGCATTAAGTAAAATCCTAGAGGAATCACAATAGCCAAAATATTAATTTTCACCGCTTGGTGGTAGCGCTTTTTAAGTGTGATGACGAGGGCTAATCCAATTAGTATGAGCATAATACCAAGTAAGCTCAGATAAAATCCCAAATCAATCATGTCTCCCCATCCATAGGGCTCACCCTCAGCGACTGGAAATATCCAGTAGAGTGTTGACCGGTATAAAAGTCCGCATATGGCAATGCCTAGCTGAATCAACAGAATCCGATGGCAAAGTTTTAAGATACTCATGTCTGTGATCTTCCTTTTTTGTCTTCAGTTTGTTCCATATTAGATCTAAATGCTATACTTAGCTAAAAAAATATAGGGGCGTCACGCTTATGACCTTGGCTAAGATCTACTGGAAATTATTGAGTGTTTTTGTCATTTTTTTCGGACCCTCGGTATTATTAGCAGACAATTCTTATCGTCATGCCCCCACTAAGCCCCTGGAGCAAGGGTGCCAGATATTATCGCGGGGGCCGGGTGTGGATGTCAAAGCTCACAATCCAGGTTTGCAGTCTTTTCTTGGAGATTTTTTAGGTGACTTATCTGCAAAGAAGTGGAAGAGTTTACGACGCTATCTACACAAAAAATCCAGAAGGCATACGGGGTTTGGCGAAAGGGTGCAGGTTCTTGTCGAGAATCGGTATCAGCTCCCAAATTTTAGTATCTATCGCGTTTGGTCTCTTGCGGATTCAGAAAAACGAAAGCAACCCTATCGCTGCCCCTATACCGATTTTGAGGATATTGTCAGTCGATACGGATTTGCCGAACAGTATTTTGTTACCATTCAGATTTTGGGCCAAAAGGAATTGGGACGGATATTTATTGTAGTCGCACCCGATCGAGCTGGTCAGTTGGCTATTGTGGGATTCCATATGCAGCAGTGGAGCTTTCAAGGCAAGGATTGGCAGGCCTGGATGGAGCTAGGGCAGCACCACCAGAAAAATGGCGATAAAAAAGCCGCCTACTTAGCTTACACAGTCTCTGAAAAGATGCTGCGTGGTGGCGACTTTGTTCGTTATTTACGCGGCCCGGAGATCTCCCGTGATCGTACAAATATCATGACTGATCAAGCTTTTGTTCAAGCGCTCGCACGAGATGGAGCTGATACCGATATCGTTTATGGTGCCTCGGCCTTGCACCCTGAGGGGCTTGGACTATTTGTAAGGGTAGGTATTGAAAAGGAAATGAATAAAGAGACTCTGGTGAAGCGCTGCCAAAAGATTGGCCGGAATCTTATGAAAACGGGCTGGCTTAAGGCGCCTGGTGGCGGGGTTAAGTGTAACTATATCCCAAAGGGGAGCGATCCCGAGAAGGATTCCGTCATCGGTGGCTACTACATATCTCAGAAAGATTTCGGCCAATAAAGGTGAGCGTGGTCTAGAGTGTGATTTAGTAACCTGATATTACAGATGAAATTATTTTTGATATTTTTTCGTTTGTGATGTCTCCCTTTTTCTTGTTCGAACGTCACTAATATGAATCACCAAATAGGTCGAAGATAATCGACCAGAATGACGGAAAGGAAAAAACGAATGAAAGAATTTATGGAATACTCTCACTAGAATAGAGACGACCGAAGGTTGTCGAGGCTTAATGGGAGATGGATAGGCTAATGTGATCCGAGCGAAAGCGAGGTGAGCAATCTATTCTTGACAACCATACAATTGTCTAGCAATATCCACCCAACACTTTGTAATCAAGGATGATTCCTGTGGCTCAGATTGGGTACAAATACAAGCTTAGACTGAATTGGAGGACCAAAGATCGTCTCAATCAGTGGATTGGTGCAAACCGCTTACTTTGGAACCTTGCACTGTCTCAAAGAGAAATGATAGAACACAAAGAATTCAAGTTTCGTGAGACCATAGCAGGTAACTTTTCTTCGGTTAACTATAACTATCAGGAAAAACAGCTCAAAGCTTTGAAGGATGAGTATCCCTTTTTTAAAGATCTTCCCTCCTAGTCTCTTCAGCAGTGTTTGATACAACTAGATAGAGCTTTCAGAAGATTCTTTAAGAAGCAGGCTGATTTTCCCAAACCAAAGAAAAAAGGAAAGCGAGAAGCCGGCATCAGATTTCCCACTCTAAAAGAAGGAGCCATTGAGTATGATAAGCACTCAAGGAGAAAAGCCTGGGTCACTCTTCCTAAAATTGGAAGGCTCCGCTTTGTCTCTTCGAGACCCTTTTCAGGGAAAGTTAAGAATGTAACCCTTACCAAACAAGGTATGGATTTTTTCGTATCTTTCGGTATTGATCAAGATTTAAAAGTTGTGGGAAACACGTCTGGTTCAGCAGTTGGTATAGATAGAGGCGTTGTCCATACATTAGCCATAAGCAACGGTGAATTCTTAGATATGCCCACAGAAAGAATTAAGTTATTAGAAGACAAGATCGCAAAGCTTCAGGCTAGACTTGCCAAAAAGAAAAAGTTTTCGGCAAACTGGATGAAACAAAACAAGAAAATCAATAGAGTCCATCATCGGATTACCAATATTCGCAAAGACTTCCTCTGGAAATCAGCTCACAATCTCACCAAAAACCACGGCATGATTGGAATTGAAGACCTGGGAATACAACGGATGACCAAATCTGCGAAAGGATCTATTGACAATCCAGGTAGGAAAGTAGCGCAGAAGTCTGGGCTGAATCGAGCGATACTGAGACAGGGGTGGTATGATTTTTCAGTTAAGCTAAAGTGGCAAGCTGAAAAACATGACGCAAGGATCATTGAAGTTGCCCCACATAATACTTCAATCATCTGCTCCGCCTGCTCTCATAAATCCTCGGCTAATCGTATTTTTCAGGAGCTGTTTCGCTGCGTTGAATGTAGATATGAAGACAATGCCGATACCAATGCGGCAAGAAATATTCTAGAACGGGCGGCTGGTGCAACCGTCCATAATGCTTTGATGGACTTAGGTCTGGATAAGAATCCCCCACTATAGCGAATGCTTAGTGGAGGGAGGTTTCAAGTTGATTTACAAAGGTGGCGACAAAGACTGGGCAACCAAAACTCCAAAAGCGGAGATGGAAGCTGCCATGCAGCGCTGGGGACAGTGGATGCAGGCTTTAACAGAAAAAGATCAGCTTGTGACTGGTGGCAGCCCCCTGGAGTATACTGGGAAAAACCTAACAAAAGACGGAGTGATTACCGATATCACAGCCTCGGAAATCAAAGAACTGGTGACGGGCTACTCAATCATCAGAGCAGAAGATTTTGATCAGGCTGTGAGTATAGCTAAAGATTGCCCTATATTTCAGTATCCAAACATCACCGTCGAGAGACGCCCCATCCACCAAATGTAGGTTAAGACTGTTTTAGTATTCTATCGATTTGCTTTTGCATGGATATAATCTCTTGAGCTGTAGCAGGCCTTTTAGCGGCCTCTGCGGCTAAGGCCTTGGCTTTATCAGATTCCTTAGTGATGGCATATAGGTGAGCTAGGCTCGCGTAAGAGACAAAGGAATTGGCTAATGCTTTGTGGGAGACAGCCTTTTCAGCAAGTTGGATAGCTTTCTCGTGATCCCCTTGATAGCCTATTGCAATCGCCATATTGAGTTCCGCAACTGGAGACTCAGTCAATGCTACTAGTTCTTGATAGAGAGTGACGATCTGATTCCAATTAGTCTGCTCAAAGCTGACCGCTTTACAATGCTCGTGAGCGATTGAGGCCTCGATAAGATACCGTCCATTGACTCCTTTTGGGATGCCTTTCGCAAGATCGATAAACTTCGAAGCATTGCTAATGAGCTTTTGATCCCAGGAACGTCTGTCTTGCTGATCAAGGGGGATGTAAGATCCTTCTGGATGTACCTTGGAATCAAATCTTGCGAAGTGGCAGTTCATCAGGGCAAGAAGTCCTAGTGTATCACTGTTACAAGCCCTGGGCTCCTCAGTCAAATGCTGGGCTAAGCCGATGGCCTCCTGGCAGAGCTCTTTTTTTGTCGGAGATTTATCATCGGTGCTGTGAAAGCCCTCGTTAAATAGAAGGTATATCATGGTATGGACAGAATCCATCCTAGTGACCATTTCATGTGATTTTGGCCAGATTAAATCTATACCTTGCAGCTTAGCTTTAGCTCGCTGCAGTCTTTTTTTGACCGTTGCTTCAGGGATGAGTAGCGCACGACTAATGGCAGTGATTCTAAACCCGCATATGTTTTTAAGCAGAAACGGCAGGCGATTCTCCGGAGAAATATCATCGTGGCAAACTAGAAAAAACATTCTGAGCTGTTCGTCGCGGATGTTATCGTTGGAAAACTGCGCATCAATGGTTGAGGATAGTGACCACTCACTCTCTAAAAAATAGGACAGCTCGGAGGCAAACGAAACTTTTGTCCGGTATTTTCGGATGGCATCTACCGCTCCATTTTTTGCCGTTGTCATAATCCAAGCCTGTGGATTTTGTGGCATCCCTTGTTTGCACCAGGTGCTTAGGGCTTTTGAGAAGGCTTGCTGAAGCACGTCTTCGGCAAGGGGGAAGTTCTGTGTTCCAAAGACCTTTGTGAGGACAGCAAGCAGCCTTCCGTATTCAGTGCGATATGACTCCTCAATGGAACGATTAACAGTGACTTCTAGCGATTGAGACAAAGTAAAAACCTTTCGCATACCCACAAAAACCCGTATTATAGCACGAGATTGCGAAAAAATTGCGTTTGACTAAGGGACTCATTCAGCTGGCTTAAGGTCTTATTGACATATTGCGGATCACCTAGCTTATTTTCCGGTTCAAGCCCCCTGTCCCTTGGCATAGACTAGCTGTCATGTTTTATACAGGCAACGGATATAAACACATCAACTAGGAAGGATTTTTCTAATGAAGACAATTTTACCTTTATTTGCGATGATCGGGCTCAATTTTGCTGCTTCTAGTGTTGCCAGTGCTGCATGGTGTCACGAGTCAGCCTTTAGCCAATCAGGCGCAGAAGTTCGCATCGATAACGAAGTGTCCAGCTCATTTTCTCGCTTTGACGGCACGATCACATTCCGATCAAATGTTTGGCTCAATCTTATCGATGAGACTCTATCTGGCGATGAGGCTGTACGCTTTGTACTGTTGAGCTTCAATTCAACAGGTAACCTTACAGACACTCAAGAGTATGATGCTACTTACTATGAAGATGTAAAGCAATTCTCGGCAAAAGGCCCGCTTGGACTACAAATCAGTGGTCAGTTTAGTGGCGAGCGCTTCAACGAAGTTGCGGTTGTCGTTGATGGTGAGTGGCTCAAAGCGAGCAATGGAAGCTCAAACTTTTTATTCAATGCCAATCGGTATGAGGGTAAGTGCGCTAACCCTTACTAAGCACAATCACTAGGGGAAGCGCATCGTCTTCCCCTCTTTAACTGGAGAGATAGATTCATGCGTTTTTTCAAAAGCCTAGTACTCGTCTTAATGTTTATTCCTGTTCGACTTTATTCTCAAGATGCTATGATTTATCAGGCCTTTAACGAGAGATTTGTCGATATTATTGGACAGCTAGAACAGTTGAAAGACTGGGGCGTGAGTCATGTTCTAATCTCTCCACCACAGAAAAGCCTTGATCGATCGGAATGGTGGGCTCGCTACCAGCCTGTGGACTACCGCTTCATCGACGGACCTTTGGGTAACGAATCTGAATTGGTGGAACTGATCGAGGCGGCAAACAATTACGAGATTGCTATCGTGGCTGATACCGTCCTCAATCACATGGCCGATATAGGAGAGTTTCCAGATCTGAGGTTTCCTCAGTTTGGTCCCCAGGACTTTCATTTTGCTGAGCAAAGGCCATGTATCTTTGATTACTCTGATCGATTTCAGGCCACTAACTATTGGCTATGTGACTTCCGGGCTGATCTTCCAGACCTTAACACGAGTTCGGATTATGTCCGCTCGATTCACCTGACCTATCTCAAAAAACTGATCGATCTAGGGATTAGAGGCTTTCGCTGGGATGCTGCCGTCAATATAGAGGTGGACTATTTTCGTTGGCTTTTGCCTCAGTTAGGTGAGGACATCTTCCAATTTGGTGAAGTGGTTGGAACGAGTTTGGAAGAGGTACAGCTGTATACAGACATTATGAAATCAACCGATTTCCGCTTATTAATTCAGATGACGCGTCATATCTCGAGTCAAGGTGATATCCAAAATCTCAAGCCATCGATACTTTCTGATGCTCTTAACCCCGACAAGCGCATTAGCTTCGTTAGAAACCATGATGCTGATTTTAATCCTGGTTTCTTCAATTTTCAATCCATTCAGCACGCAGCTTTAGGCTATATCTATGTGCTCGGGGGAGTTGGTGGGGTTCCGTTCCTTTACAATCGGGATATGACGATTCCCGAAGTGTTGGTGTCCTTGGAGTTTCGCAAACGAACACGCCAGGCAGAATCCAATTTTGAATCTTTGGAACTATTTTGTCAAAACTGCAGTCGCGATATCCTTACCTGGTCGCGTGGAAATGATGCCTTTGTGATCCTTAATAAATCGGACAACTGGCATGAGTTTGACTTTCGTGCGAAGGATCTTCAGGCTGGTTGCTATGAAGAGCTGCGCTACGAATTTGAGGTCTGTTTGGCACAAGATTTCGATGGTTCTGTTAGGTTAAATAGTTGGGCTGGTGGCTCAAGGGCAAGTATCGGCTCGATGACGGGGCTATTATTTGTCAGAAAGTGATCTGTATCCGTACCTGCTAGGCGGCAGTCCGTTCTAACTGTTGAATCAGGGCTGCTCGCAACTCATCCAAACGAATGGGCTTTCTCAAAAAGCCATCCATGCCTGCGTCATAGCAGGCCTGTTGCTCTTCATCCAAAACCCCTGCTGTCAGGGCAATGAGAGGAAACCTAATGTTGAGTTGTTCGCGAGCCATCGTCGCTACCTCTAGTCCCGTGTGTCCCGGCATGTGGATATCAATCAAAGCTAAATCATAAGAGTTTTTTTCAAGTTGCGCGATGGCCTCGTCGCCATCGAAGGCAAAATCGATGGTGCAACCAAGTTTTTCTAAAAGCCTACGGGCGATGATTCTGTTAACCGAATTATCTTCGGCCACGAGCACCTTTTTTCCGACCAAAAGTCTGCCTTCGTTTTCTATTGGTCTTGAGAACTCTTTAGATTTTGATTCTGTTTCCGGGACATTATAGGGTATTTGAAAGGTAAAGATGCTGCCTTCTCCAGGTATACTGGTCACGGAAATACTTCCGTTTAGAAGATCGGCTATTTTCTTGCAGATGGCTAATCCCAAACCCGTCCCCCCTGCTTCGCGGCCAGCTTTTCCTTCCTGAAATGGGGAAAATAGCTTGTCGATAAGATCATCCGTCATACCAATGCCACGATCTTTAACTTGGAAAATCAGCTGGGAGTTATCCTGGTCGCCAGATGCCTTGACATGCACACTGGAATGCTTGGAGAATTTGATGGCATTGCCTATGAGGTTAAAGAGTACCTGCCCAACCTTTCGCTTATCAGTGCGGATCATCTCCGGAAGGTTCTCGAACGTGATAGAAAAGATTACGCTGTTTTCTTCGGCCTTGGGTTTCATGATATCGGATATCTGGTTTAGTAGTGCCGATGGTTTGAAGTCGGTGTCATCGACTTCCATCTTGCCAGCTTCTACCTTGGAGTAATCTAAGATATCGTTAATAAGTGAGATGAGAGTGTCACCACAATCCATAATGGTTTTGATCTGCTGTTTTTGTTCTGGGTCAGAAAGATCGTCGTATAGTAATTCAGCCATACCAATGACACCATTCATTGGTGTCCTAATTTCATGACTCATGGTTGCAAGGAATTCGGCCTTAGATCGATTGGCGGCTGCGGTTTTTTCTTTCTCTTCCTGGAATTTTTGTTCAACAATTTTACGTTGAGTGATATCGTTTCGAATAGCAATGTACTCGATAATGCGGCCTTTTTCATCGTGAATCGCCGTTATTGTGCTATCTAACCAGTAAAGTGATCCATCTTTTGCGCGATTGCAGATCTCTCCTAGCCAAGATCCCATCATGCTTATCGATCTCCAAAGGTTTTTGAAAAATTCCGGTTGATGAGTCCCAGAGTTCAACATTTTGTGTGTGTTTCCAATAAGCTCACCGCGACTATAGCCGGATATCGTACAAAAATTATCATTTACATGTGAGATAACCCCAGCTGCATCTGTGCGGGAAATGATGGAATTTTTGTCGAGAGCTGTTTCGTAGGACAATAATTTTTTGTGTTTGGACAAGAGTTCGAGCTCTTGAAGCTTACGTTCATGGATATCGTGAAAGGCTCCCTCGAGTCTCACAAGGTTGCCACCGACAGTTACTGGCCATCCGATAGCGCGAACCCATCGCCTTTCCCCTCTGACGGTTAGGATCTGAAACTCACCATCCCAGGGAGCGCCCGTGGCGATAGCTTTTTCCACAGCTGACCCAATCTTCGGGCGATCTTCGGGCACGTAAAAATTGATCGCATCTTGGAGATTAGTCCTGAAGCTGGAATCGACTCCATGTATCTTACAGGTAATGGGACACCAGTAGATCTCTTGGTCGAGGACATCTACAACCCAGCGTCCCATGTCAGCCAGATCCAACCCTCTTTCGAGCAAACTGGGAAAGCTGAGGGTCCCTGAGTCTGGTCGGGCAATGGCGTAAATCACTTGCTGATGTTGTTTGAGTTGCCACTGAAGGAGCAGCCTAGTCTTGTTTTTAGTATAAAAACCACATAGAAATTCCGTAGGAGGTGGCGCACTGTCTGCCGATTCGTCTATTTGAAAGCAAGAACTATGGGTATCGTGAATGTAATCTCTTATGTTAGACCCGCAAAGATCCTTCTCATCGTAACCCGTGAGCTCAAGCCAAACGCCCATGGCAGATTGTATCTTTCCATCTAAACCTATGACGAGATACAGATCTTGGGATAAAAGGGCAAATTGTTCAAATAACTCTGTGATGGGATACCTCCGTGACTCCCGTCCAATTGAGGTATCGGTAGAATCACCAAAAGGTTTAGATCGTGTTGCCCGGATGGATGATTGATTTTGTAAATCAATGTTCTGGTTTCAATAAGAAAAACCATGATATTTATCTCCTTCAAAATAAAAATTTTCGATAAGGTTATATGATTTTTGAGATAGTGCCATAAAAATTCGTTTCGTATTTGCCGCCCCATACTATAAACTTATTGTGTATAAGCTTCCGACCGAAGCAGCTGATACTGAGTTTTTGGAGGATGGTATTATGTCAAACAGAAAGCATTTAGCAGGTTTTATCCTAAAGGCTGTGGAAAGCCTTACTGACGAGACTTCGCGATATCAGTGGGGGCATATGAGTCAGTGCAATGTCGGGCATCTGGTTCAGGCGATCACTGGGATGAAGGATACCGAGATTATCGAAAGTGTGGATGAGCAATTAATCGAATGGACGGATTATGCCAGTGGGCTCTGTCCTGTGACTCATAACAAGATTGATGATATCTTTGACACGTTGCGGCAGTATGGATTTCAGAGTCAGGATGTCATCCATCTGGAGAATCTTTCTGATCGTAAGGTTTTGCAAAATCTACCTGGTGGCTTTCGCTATCTGAGACGCAATCACAAAGACGATGTGATCGCCTATATGGAAAGCCTAGCTGATCTCTTATCGAAGGCTGCCTGAGCCTTCATAAGGTTGTGATCGCCTTTTGAAAGCTTCTTTCGACCAAAATCCTTTCGAGAACTCTTGATATCTGTCCAAAAGCAGATACGTTAACACAATCAGACGTGGAAACGGTGAGTAATAGACCAAAATTTTTCACATCGCGCTGGCAGGTACTATCAAGGGGCATTCCTCCGAAACAGACGTTAATGGAGTGATTGTTTTCCACGATAATAATGCCGGTGGATACCTTGTTTTCTTGATTGTTGGCCTGACAGGTGCTGGTGGATTGCAGGTCGAACAGCAGTTGGTCGACATCAAAACCCTCGTCTAGTACCTCTACCCATTTTTGTTTGAGGCTTGTCAGGTCTGCGGATTGAGCTTGACCCACCCAGGAGTCGAGTTGATGATCACTCAGAATGGTTTCGATCCCGATTTGATTGGCCGATTGCACTCTTGTTTTTAGACTGGCGGCGATGCGTGTAAAACCGAATCGTATCTCGCGACGCAGGGTGCTTGATGGGTTGAGCAGGTCTTTCCAGTGCTTCTCGACGAATGACTGCTGCCCCAGGGATGCCTTTAACCATTTAGGCCAGCCGCCTGAGAGAAAGTGATTGCCATTGCTCCACTCTTTCTGGATTTGAGACAGCCCTATTTCTTTCGTGTAGGTTTTGTTGAGGATTCTTTCTCTTAGGGATCCGTCCATATGGATCACAAGAGAGTCGCTTGATTGATCGTAAGATAAAAGCTGCCGGTTGCTGTTGCGACTCACCACTGAGCAGACCTCAAGTACTTTGGGCAATAGTGGTATCCGTTTTGGAAAATGAGGAAAGTTAGCCACCAAGAATTCTTTGACCCAATAGTTAGCGATAAATATTTGCTTGGCAATTGCTAAGATCTGCTCCTGATAGGCCTTCGTGTTTTCGGCCACTGGAAAACACTCCTTCGCTTTTAAAGCGTTCAACCTAATATCGATAAAGGCACTCAGACTTGTATTATGGTCTAAGTCAAAATTCTGACGCCTTTTGAAGTCTTCCCTGGCTTGTGCGAAGATATTTAGGTTTTCACCATCTTTTGTCAGGTGATCGAAACACTCAGGGCAGTGTTGACGGCAGCTATCGTCCGTTTCCTGTGGGGAAGCCATACAGCGAGAAAAATCATTGAGTCGTTGGATATCAGATGCCGTAATCTCTTTTATCCGGCTTTCCTGAGGGTCGGTGGTTTTACAAGAAAGAATCAGAAAAAAGGACGCAATTAGCAGCCACTTAACCATAGTATCTCCTGAGGTATATCTTTCGATCCCTATCAAATAAGGGAGCAAGATCTACCGTGTTGCGTAGGGATCCCTTTAAACCGTATTTTACCATGCCGGCTGGATCCCATGGGAAGATGTTAGGAAACAATCTGCGATCTAATAGGCAGTTCTTGCTTGAGTGTTTTTTCCCCGTCGTGGCCATAATATGTTCCGATATACGCCTGGTATCGTAGCGTTTTAAAGGTTGGCTGTGGAGAAACTCTCTCACATTTTTGTTATCCTTTTTTTCTTTAGTAGTCTAAGTCAGGCTGCTGAGGTGGATAGCTATGACTTTTCCAAGTGGAAAGGCTCGCCCTTTACGCTCAAGAATCACTGGAAGGTCTCTCTCGGTTTACACGAATCGAGGGATACAGGATCTTGGTCACCTGCCTCTATGCCAGCAAGCTTTCTAGAGACGGATCCCGAATCTGGTGGCTTTGGCAGTATGACGTTTCATATCGAGTTGAAACAACTTAAGAGTGATCTAGGGATGAAGTTTCGCGCAGATTCAGCCTCTAAGGTGATATTTTACCGCGAGGGTAGTGTCCCGCGAGTCATCGATGAAATCGGTGTGGTTGCACTTCCAGAGGGCCATGTGCCTAAGATCGCAGCACGGTATCATAGGCTGCCGGTTTCTATTGCCGGTGATTATCACCTTATCATTCAGGTGCAAAACTTCGACTACCACGATGGGCTCATCTGGCAAATCCCTACCATTGCCAACTACACTACTGGTTATCGTTCGTGGAAGGCTGACTTAATCCTTGAGTTTTTTGCCTTCGGCATCCTTTTTATCCTAACGTTTTACAATATTTGTATCTACGTTCAGCGTGCTCAGGAACGAGAAAACTTTTGGTTCAGTATTTTCTGTGTGTTTTTGCTGCTAAGGGTCTCGGCAACCAGTGGATTTTTATTCGATTACATCTTTCCTGATGCCAGCTATTTTATCTATCAGGTACAACGTCGGCTAGAGTTTGGTACGGTGCCGATTTGTTCACTTAGTATCGCTATCTTTGCCCGGTTTCTATACCGCGAAGCGATCCACCCAAGAATGATCCAGTCTCTCAAATTTTTGGCTGTTGCGGTGGGGCTCTCGGCATTGTTATTGCCAATTCACTACCTAGACTATACCGTCATCCCCACTGATCTTTCCATTCTACTATCCTACTCAGTGATTACAGTGACGACTGTGAGAGCCTATAAACAGAATCTAGTTGGTTCTCGTTTGTTTGCTCTAGGTTTTTTCCTCCTTTTGGTCGGCACCGTCAACGATCTACTGATCGGTATCGGTATCTTGAAGAATTGGTCATTCTTTGGTGTTTGGGGCATGAATTCCTTTATTATCTGTCTCATTCTCTATATCGCGAAGAAATTCTCCTTGGCCTATAAAACTATGGAAAAGCTCTATACTGACCTTGATCATTCCTATCAGCAATTGTCGAAAGTGTTTTACCCCCATCAAATCTCGCAGATCCAGTCGGGATCTCACCTCGAGAATACGATGAACACAGACGAGGGTTTTGGTGTGGTCATCTCTTTTGATATCGTCAGATCCTCTCGCATAAAGAACCCAAGACTAAGAGAGTTCCTTGAGGATTCGATTTATGGTTGCGTAAAGATCCTCTCTGAAAACTACTCTGAGGAGCAGATGTCTT
The DNA here is from genome assembly GCA_013215145.1 of Pseudobacteriovorax sp. Lineage (GTDB taxonomy): Bacteria > Bdellovibrionota_B > Oligoflexia > Oligoflexales > Oligoflexaceae > DT-89. The sequence continues at coordinate 12,319 of JABSRP010000001.1, read as the reverse complement.
CCAATGGCTATCGGATTAAGGAGATGGGGGATGGATTTATCTGTTCGGTGGGTTATCCCTTTGCCACTCCTAACGGAAGGCATGCAGTGGATTTAGCTATCGAGCTCTCTCATAAGTTTATTCAAAACTTTGAGGCACAGGTGCAGCACTATGGTTTAAATAGCCCGGCATACTGTGGTATTGGCATTGCTATGGGAGAGCTGCACGGCTATTATCCGAAATTCGGCACGAAAGAGTATGATCTATTCGGGCGACCTATCATCTTGGCGACCCGCTATGAATCCATGAGAAAAGAGCTGTTTCCTGCCATCAATCACCATTCTTTGATTGTTCAACAGAGTGTTTTTGAAGCCATGAGTCGGATGCGTCAAACCGATTTTGAGTACTTTGCCCTAGATGAATATGTATCGGTCCCCGATGACGAATCTGCACAGGGGCTGTACTACCAGCTCATCGCCTCCCAGAATCAGATTGATGCCATTAAGAAACGAACATCGTAACCAACCTAAGTAAGGGGTTCGGCTTCGCTCGCTTGCATACTTAAATTTTCGCGGCTTGATGCAATGGAATTTAGGGTTTTGTGAATAAGGCCGTCGGTTTCTTTTAGAATCTTTTGGGATTGATTCTCTTTCGATCGCGTTGCATCGATTGTTTTTCGGGTCATCTCTGAGATGTAATCTAAGTTTTTTGGCATGCCCCAACTCGCCTGCACACAGAAAATATTTGCTAAAAGTTCCTGGTACCAGGAACTACAAGGAATTTCTATAAGCGAGACGAATTATTTTGTGGCAGTGATTTTAGATAAACCTTTAAGCCGGGAAGTGGGCGAAGGTTCGCTATCACAGAGGCTTATGGGATGTTGAAATTTATATCTATTTGCTTATTTATTCGCTGTAACCTCTGACTCATTTGTGCGAATCTTTATGAGAGCGTTCCATATCACAGCTTTATTTTTCTAATATGTTAGTTTGGGTGGATCAAACCGTGAAAACCAAAGGTAATGTATGTCAATTGGTTAGAGGCCTTATTTGGCAATCTAAGCGTCTGGACTGGCAGTCGCAGTTAACCCTGTCGGATTCTGAGGAAAGGCTGCGCGACTCGCTGCGGGCTATGGAGAACAGCCGGCAGAATCTGTTAAGGATGGTGGATCTAGTCGAGGACGATTGAGTCTTGAGTCATAATACAGGAACACCGACTTATCAAGAGGTCTCCGATTGACTGATAAGTTCTTGTAGTGCGTCCGGGCTCTCGCAGACCATCGTGGGATTGTGAGCTAAGATTTCCTCTTTGCTGCCATACCCCCAGGTGATGCCAATACTCCTTATACCTTGGCCGTTAGCTCCTATGAGGTCAAACTTCCGATCACCCACCATAATCGTCTCGTCTTTTCTTAGGGTTTCCTGCTCGATGATATACCCGATCAGATCGGTTTTTTGACTCAGGCTGCCATCAAGCTCCGATCCATAGATGCCTTTAAAGTAGCGGCTAAGGTTAAACCCCTCAATGATGGTCTTTGCAAAAACCTTTGGTTTTGAAGTGGCTAAAAATAGGCTTTTACCACGAGACTGGAGCTGGCTGAGACAGCTTTCTATGCCGGGATAGACCTTGTTTTCGTACAGGCCTTTTTTTGCGTAGCGCTCGCGATAGATACCGATGGCTTTGGTTACGGTTTGCGCATCGGATGTCCCTAGCAACTTGGCAAAGGAGTCGGTAAGCGGCAGGCCAATGCACCAGCTAAGATCGTCGGGTGTCGGGATTTCGAGTCTACCTAAGGCGTACTGGATAGATTTGGTAATGCCATCGTGGGGATCGATCAGAGTGCCGTCTAAATCAAAAAGGATGTTTTGCATGAAGAGCCGTCCTATGTCCCATAAGCGATGCGATCGCGCGTAGTATGGGGGAAGGCGGCTCTTGGTGTCAATCCATAAGCAAAGACTTGGGGCAGGAGCCAAGCACTTGATTCCTAACTCGCCAGCTCAAACACTTGCTCACCGATGCGCTGGGTATACATATTGGCTGGTAGTAGGATTCTGATTTTGAATTGGCAGTAGTCGGCTCGCACCTGCTTGTCGGATATCATGAGCTCGAGCCTACCGCCAGCGGTCTCGATAAAGTTCTTGATCGCATCCATACCGACTCCACGTCCGGAGATATCCGACACCTCTTTAGCGGTGGAGACACCCGAGGTGAAGATATGATTGGCTACCTTTGCGATGGGCCACGTATCACAGTCATGATGTCCTGCAGCTTTCAATTTGTCTTTGATGGCATGAAGATTTAAGCCCTGGCCATCGTCAAAATGAAGAATCTCTAGCCATAAATCATCTCCCAATCGCAGCTGGTTTGCCTCTACAAAGATATGACCCTCGTCAGTTTTGTTATACTCCTTGCGGACTTTCGGCAGCTCGATCCCGTGGGCGAGGCTGTTTCGCATGAGGTGGACGAAGATATTTTTCAGAGTTTCTTCGGCCTTGGGGTTTACGGCAAAATTCTTGAGATCAAGGTTGATGACCGGTGCTGGCTTTGACAGATCCTGAGCGGTGCGATTCGCCCCGGCAAAAACCTCGTCCAGGATCGGCTTAAGTGGATTAAAATAGAATGGCTCAACAAGATGTAGGGCGTTGACGATCATATCGTTACTACTTGAGGGATGCTCGTTAAGGTCACGAAGAAGAATCGTTAGTTCCTCAAGAGTATCGAGAGGAACCGCCATCCTTACCTTATCAAAGTTGCGGCTAAGCTTTTCTTCGGCCACTGTCTTATAGGCATTGAGCTCTTCGATAACAATGGCTAGTTCTATTTTTTCTGTCCTCTGCTCCCAGGTCGTGTCGCCGTTTTCTGTGGTTTTAGGATTGGATTCTAAGTCATGGAGATATGTTTTAAACCCGATTTGCTAATGTTTAATCTGTTGTATTCCAGGATTTGTAATCTAGCGAATAGATTTAATTAGGAGACAGATGGCGGGAGAAGATCGCCAAGGGCGATCTTAATGGACCTTAGTTAGGCTGATTTAAAACGGGCTAGAGTGGCAAACCCATAGTAGAGCGAACCAAAGATAAGTACGAGTCCTAGGCCTAGATCAAACCAGACATTGCCGGCACTAAAGGTGGTGGACGAGATCTTGCCATTTGTATCGCGAAACAAGCCGATGAGGTCACCCACTTCGGTGCTGTTCCATTCGTCGCAGTCCATCCTTACATTATAGATGGATTGCTCGTGCATGACCTCGGCTTTGCAGGCTGTGCGCTCTCGCATTTTGCGGCGGTAGGTGTCGGTATATTTGCGCTGGATTTCGCCTTCGAAGACCTCGCCTCCTGGTAGCCAGCCGCTCATCTGAGCTTCGTTGATAAACTTGGGTCCCGTCACTCCAATTAGAACGCCTAGGCAGACGACTAGACCTAGTATGGGAAATTTTTTAAAAAAAGCTAATGCCTTATCCATTTGACTCTCCTTTATAGTATTTATTGACGAAAGGGCGCTTAGATCTAGCCGATCCAAACTTCCTTTGCAAATGACTTATGGAAAAAGTGATCGCTACAATCGATTCGATAGCGAGCGTCACAGAATACGCGCATCGTGTGATGCGTCTCATATTAATACCCAGTTGCGGTCGCATGGAGCATACTGGTGTAGGTGATCTGAGTTCGCGTGGCCTTAAAGTTTTTAAGCTCCACCTCGTAGCCGATTATGGACTGATCGCAGATTAGCCTTGGTAGCCTAATATAGCCGTTAGTCGTCTGGGGAAGATCCTTTACGATAAACTCATAGTGCCGGCTCGGAGAGACCGTTGACATAGTAATGGTAAAGGAGTTGGACGGTGATGCCGGTGTCTGCCGAATCCCTATGACTACGGTGGTCTTTACTGATGCCAGGTCCCCTTCGCGTCTAGCGTTGATGGAGCCATGAGAGATGACCGAAAATGGGCTCGTCCCGTGAATATCTAGTTTAGCTGGAGGGCCTTGTTGGACGGTATATAATGAGCCTTCGAGGTCTCCCGAACGAAAGATTTTGTTTTCTGTCTGATCCCACTGAAGGTAATCGCCATGATCAAGGGTTCCGTATACTGGAGGACCAACAAGTGGGCTAATACTTAGCTGTCCATCTAAAAAACAGCTCGCTGCGTTGCTCGCCGAGCTATAGAGTAGGCCAACTGTAAGTATCGAATTTACGATATATTTGAATGCTAACATAAAGCATCTTCCTTTCTGTTTTGTGTTTGAGACTACCAACCGCTGTATACGACGCAGACTGATGAGACGTGATGATAGACGCTGACTATGTTGTTGCCAGAGAACTTAGGTGTTTTTTGGACGACTTGAACATTCTCCACTTCCACCCAAGGTAGACGCTGAGCGCCGAAGCTCATGCTGCTGCGGATAAGGTTATTGGCGCGGGCCATATCGTAGCATTCGGCTTTAGCTTCAGCTTCTACAGTCTCAGGTAGTAGCCAAGTGGGATACTCAGCGCCCCAAGAGTGGGGGTATCTTAGTCCCGGTGCAGCAGAGAATGCTGAACTGGATAGGGTCGATAGTAGACCGATAGTTAGTAATAGTTTTTTCATAATGTCTTCTCTTCCTGGTTTAGGTTTCCAATATTTTGTTTACGTAAATTAGACGGAATTATGAGGCGAATATTTCAGATTTGTGACTCAAGAAATGATAAAAAATAGATATTCAATTAACGCAAAAAAAGACTGCAATAGTCCCTACGAGACACAGGAAGTCTGTATTTGATCCGTCTATTTAAGAGATATTTATTTGATGCTTTTTGAGGAAGGACTAACCACTCACAAGGAGTGGCTAGGATCATCTAGAGATTCTACTTCAGTTTGTTCAAAATCTGGAAACAGGTCACCATGATAGTTGATAAGTAACCAAGAGCAACCGCATAAAACACAGCCGGAATCATATCAATCTCTGTGCGATCTGTCAGTTTTGCCGCTATGGCAAACGCCATAAACAAGATGGTCACTGCTAGACCCATTAGCAGGCCTGAATATTTAGCCATTTTGTTCTCCTTTGTTTCTTTGATTCGTTGTTATCATGATGGATAGCTGCTGAAATGGATCACCCCTTTGGGGATAAGAGGATGATCCATTCCCTTTTTTAGATCGATTACTGATATCTATCGAAATCGAGTCTCATTCAGGAGAAAGACAGACAATTACTATTTTCCAATCTTAGTTGAAATGGCTACAATCTCAACATAGCATGCCAGCAATATACCAACCGTTAGACTGTAAAACGTACCTGTTATCGGATCTAGGTCTGTTAACCCATTTTTAGTTGCCCATGAGATACCAGATTTCGTCATGGAAATAGCTACTACCAGTACAATTAAACTAATGTATTTTGACATTTTTTCTCCCAATGGATGCTCTTCAATATGAGAAAATATTGCTCATAATGATACATGAAAAACCAACTAATCTAAAAAATTTTGAGCATGACAAAGAACTTTATCATCCTCAGCCTTAAGCAAATTTCGCTTCATCATGTGCTTTGGATTGTTAAATTCTATGACCTTACCTAGATCGTCTCCGACTTCCTGATTTACGTCTTGAACAAACCTTACCACAGATGCTTGCTTTAGAGAATCTAGACAAGATTTCATTTTGAAGCTCGGAACATGATGGATTCCGTATATATCCATGGTGATATTTAGTGGGCGTGTGTTGGTCCTGCCAATGATAGAGTCTTGAACGTAAACCTCCCCATTAGGTTGGAGAAAATGTGTCGTAGGTTGTAGAGAGTAATCGTCAGCAGAGCCGGAAGTATCCGCGGTATCGGTATCAGTGGAGGCCCCTCCTGAATTTCCGGTGTCACCAGTATTTCCTGTGCTACCACTATTTCCACTGCTTCCGCTACTGCTGCTACCACCACTGTTACCGCTGTTGCCACTATTTCCGTTGTTTCCGCTATTTCCACTATTTCCACTATTTCCACTATTTCCACTATTTCCACTATTTCCACTATTTCCGCTATTTCCGTTATTCCCGTTATTCCCGTTATTCCCGTTATTCCCGTTATTCCCGTTATTCCCGTTATTTCCGTTTTCGGGATATAAAGGCGGACGACCAGCGCCAGCTCCAAACCGAGCCTCATCAACACGTCTTTGATGGTCGAACTTAGCTGTTGCTAATTCATGAGCTTGATCTGCTTGGCGTAATTCATACCCTGTTTTGATCATATTGTAGCCAAGAGTCATAAGCCCGACGATAGCTGTTAGGGCGATAAAAACACCAGATTCCGATGAGTCTTCGGAATAGACGATTCCAGAAAACGGACCAACAGCCGTGAGCCTGTTATCGAGTCTCGCTAGATTAAGTGTGTTCGTAATGGGGTCAAAGGCCTTTTCGAATTGCTTTGAGCGAGTCAGAAAACATCTCAACGCTTCATATAGAGATGGATTGACCGCTTTGATCAAGCTTATCTCATTTGTTATGGATTTGTTGAAGGCAAGTTTAAAGTCTACAATTCCAACAAGATCATTGCTAAGGCCAACCCTGGATGCAAACTCGGCTTCTTTTGCCTTTTTCCTTTCACTGTAGGAAAGGTTAGAGGCACGGGCGACCTTGATGCTATTGAGCTCTTCGGCGGCTTGGAATGCTGGTAGCTTTATGATTTCTTTCAGTTCAGGATCATCACTATAAAAGTTTTTGAGACTAGTTATGGCTTCGATATCATCCGTCTCTTTTTCAATAGCGTCCATATACTCCCAGTAGGCGAGTTGGACATCGATGTGATCGTTTGTCACGCCATACATGGCCTGCTCGGCGCTTGTGGTTGCGGCTAATAGCAGGTCGGCGCAGAATTCTAGCGATCTCTTTCCGATAGTACAGACATTCTGTGCCTCTTGCTCGCTAATAAGAGGCGCTTTCACTTTTCTAGACGTATGATTTAGGCTCTCGATGACAATCGAGTTTGGTCCAATCCGAATATCGGTCTGCTGGTTACGAAGATACTTATTAGACAGCGACCTCATCTCAAACTCTGTATCAAAGAAGCTACCGGCAAAATCGTAAGGGATAGGCTTTCTGCCATTGAGATCTTCAAAGTCACAGGCTCGTTCGGCGCCGCTGGTATCCAGCAGATTGGATGGTAGATTGATCGGATTGGGGCGCACGGGCCGATCGAACTGAGGTGGTGTGGTTATGCCTGGGTCATCTGGGATTACGATATCCCAGCCACTGCCTGGCGATACAGGGGTGTTATCCGTATCGGGGTTTAGTATAGTGGTATTTCCTGGTCTGCCTGAGCCTGGTCTGTTGGGCTGCAGGGTTCCGGGTTGGAATGGTTCAAGAGTGGTGGAGTTCCTCCAATCTTGAGCAATGGTGGTCCGCGCTTGAGCGGGTACTGATGCGATCATCATAGAAAGCAGAGCAGCGTTGGTTGCGAGTCGTCTCACGATGTTTCTCCTTGACGAGGTTTACAAAACGAGAGTTGCTGAGCAAAATTAATACCAAGGGAAAGGTCAATGAAATCAGTATGAGCTAAAATGACGTATGATGGTTTCTAGGAGATTTTTGCCTCTGACAGCGCTGTTCTGCCTAAATTTGGGGTTTAGATTTAGGTTTGAGAAAGCCTTATTCATAGGATGATGCTTTCGGTTTTCCGATGCATTAATGGAGTCTGTGCATGGAGTTTAAGATAAGGTATGCCGTTACCGCAGATGCTACCGGGATAGGAAGTGTCCACATCGATTCCTGGAGAGAGACCTATACTGGTATCGTTCCTGAGACCCATCTGGCAACGTTATCCAAAGAAAACAGCCAGAAGATGTGGACAACGATTATCGGGCAGCCAAAGCCTGATAGTTTTGTGAAGGTTGCGGTAGCCGATGATCAAATCGTCGGCTTTGTTAGCTGCGGCAGAGCCAGAGACAAAGACCTTGCCTATGAGGGCGAGGTCTATGCGATTTATCTGCGTAAGCAGTTTCAGGGTCTAGGGATAGGTAAAGCCATGTTTCAATCAACCATGGAAGGTCTGCGTGAGAGGTCTATGGGTACATTTTACCTTTGGGTCTTGGCTGATAACCCTACTGTGGCTTTTTACAGGGCTCAGGGTGGAAGGTTGGGTGGTGATAAGGTTGAGGAGATTGGGGGGGCGGGATTTGGTTGAGGAGCTTTACTACTGGAAATAGTTTCTATTGACCTGTTCTAATTGAAGAAAGGTCAATTTCATACATAAAGTCATTAGAGTCGATATGGAGCCCGTTTCGTAACAATATGGGGGCTTTGATTTTGGCTATTGGGATAAAACCACCCCTAGAATAGAACTTATCGAGTGCGTCTCGATATCCACTAAGTCTAATATACTTGTTATCCTCCCACCGGATTTTATCAATACTGTTTTTCAAATCTAGCGTCATGATATATTTAAAGCTTGAATCGTTTATAAGTGGGTGCAAATACGATTCTGGGTCTGGTGAGGTTCCAGAATAAACGAGTCCAATTAGATCATATTTGCCCGTATTCTCGCTTTTTACGGGGTCTCGGTAATATTCTACTTCGGCATCGTCAAAACCTAATTCTCTTAAAAATTTTGTTAGCTTTTTAGGATAGAGTTTATCATTGAAGAATGGCAGTCCAATGAAGTGGAGCTTTCTTGATTTTATTATAGATGCCCATCGTTCTTTGAATTCTCTGGCATCCATATATTTGGTTCGAGACGTCTTTTTTTTGTCAAACGGAACGATACCAGGTGGGAAGAAACCTTCGATATCACTCATTGATGTGACGGAGTATTTAAAATTGGAGTTGAACTGTCTCAAGGCTTTTTTTAAATCGATTCTCAGTTTAGGATGTTTTGAAATCCAGCTGTTTCTATTGAAAAAATAGTGGACAAAGCCAAATCCGCTAATATTTAATTGCCTATATCGTTTGTCAGGTTCCTTTTGTGTGTGGTAGCCAATAGCAATGTCAATAACTCCATCTTGTAGTGATTTGACTACCTCTGTGGTCAGATTATACTTTGACAAAACTATTCTTTTTGGTTTACACGAGGATGCCTGATTAATTTTTTGAAAATATCCCTCCTCCTCATTTTGACGATAAATATAGTCACCAGTCGTTACGATAGTTTTGTTAGGTAGTACCTTAACAATACCCCAGAGAGGGTACGACAATTCTTCTAAAAATGGTTGATAGGCTCTGTTTAGATTTATTTCTAAGGTGTTGCTGTTTAGGACTTTTATGCCGACAGGAATCCTTCCTGATGTTGTCTTATCAGCACCCGTAATAATCTGCTGCAGCAAATTATTACCACTTTTTTTGTGTCTTCTGAAAGTTAGTCTTCGAGAAAGACTTAAAGCTATATCGTGGGCAGTGACTGTATCTCCATTGCTAAACTTTGCTTTGGCAACTTTGAACGTATAGGTTCTTCCTTCGTTCGCTATACTCCATGATTTTGCTAACTCTGAGTTTATAGAGCCAGATTCATCGATACTAACTAATGTTCTTGTTACCAGTTTTACTAAGCTTACCTCGGTGAACATAAGGGGCTCTAGTGGGTCCAGGGACTTTGGTATCTTCGTTACCGCTATTCTTAGGCTTTCGAGACAACCATCGGATTTTGTTTGCCCTGAAAGGCTTAAGGAAAATAAGACTGTTAAAGTAAAAAACAATGAAAAAAAGTGACTAACGAACATGAAAACCCCGAAATATATAAGTTACGTTAGATTTTCTAATATTTTAGTATTGGTGTCGAGACTAATCTTATTATTTAGGTTCGACAGAATACAAACGATTGGGGTTCGGATATATTTCATAAAATAGGAAGACTTATTTTTTCAGGTCTACCTGGAAGATTTATTTGCTATTCATGTATCACTTTTAATGCAAGCTTCGGATCTTTTGGGACCAGTTTGGTAAAAATATCTATTGCTTGATCAGGTATCTCTGTGAGATTTGAGCTAAGATAAATGGCGCCTATCCATCCGATTTCTCTTAGCCTTTTAGCTACGTCGATACCTGTTTCATTACCGGCTAGGTAATAGTCAATTACAATGTAGGAATATTTATCTATCGAAACGGCTTCACCATGTTTCTCTTTGAATTCCTTTAATGAAGAAAAGATATCTATATTATCACTTTCGATGACACGTTTCCATTGCCTTTGGTAGATTGATTCGTCTTCAAAAAGTAGAAATCTATCGTTAGACACGGGTAGATTTTTCGTGTTCTCAGAAACTAGACTCAATAACTCCGTTAATCTTTTCATGCTCATGGGCTTTGGAACGAACAAACTAGCGCCTGCTTCCATGGCCTGTGTAGCGAAATCTGCTTCGCTTCTATTGCTATGGATACATATGATCCCTCGGTATCCAAACTCCCTTAGCGTTTTGCAAACATTTAGTCCAGAGAGTTGTCCTCTACCCAAATCGATATCGAGTATGATACAGTCGATTCTAGTGTTTCTTTTGAACTCCGATACAAAGTCTTCAGGATTTAAAAATTTTCGATAAGACAAGAATTCTGAGATACTAACTAGTTGGGACTTAATATTATCAAGGTATATTCCCTCGTCATCTAAGCACCAGATTACTAAATCGCTTTTTTTGAGTTGATCGAATTCTGTATCGACTACATAATCGTTTTTATGTGAAGAATGTGTATTCGAAAATAGGTATTCGTTTGAGTTCGTTGCAATTGAGATCGTACTGGACTCCGAGTCCAGATGATAAGGGACTGTGATTAAAAACTCCGTTCCCAATTCTTTGTCGGAACGACAGGATATTGTCCCACCGTGAGCTTCCACGACTTTTTTTGCTATCGCTAGACCTAGTCCGGTTCCTCCCTTCTTATTTTTGGTATAGAAAGTTTCAAAAAGATTATTGATGTCCTCTGAAGGGATAAACGAGCCAGAGTTACCTAGGGTGATTTCTAGCAATGTATTGTCTATTATTCTGGTGATTATCCAAAGATTTCCTTGCGGCCCTGCTGTCTCGACCGCATTCCCAATGATGTTATTGAATACTCTCGAATACTTAGAGTCATCGATGAAGATTGCGATATTTTTTTCGATTTCTGTTTTAATAGAGAAATCTACATCTTCCCTAAACTCAAAAATGGTTTTTAGGCAAGAATTAGTGAAAGATCTTAAATTCGTAGGTTCGGACTTTGGTTTAGAGTCGGCACCGACCTCCATGACATCTTTAATCATCCCATTGACGCTGGTGACAGCTCTGGAGATAGAAGGGATATTTGATATCAAGATTTCTTTCGCTTCTTTGTCATTTTTTGTATCAAGAACCATATTTGTCAAGGCTTCTAGCATAGTAAAGGGTTTTCTGACGTCATGTGCAAGCATTTGCGCACGTTTGTGCTATAGATTTAGATTTTTCAGCGACCAACAGATCATTTTGATAGGTTTTCATTTTTTCTTTTAGTGATTTTATGCCTTTTGCTAGGAGGGCATGTTCCGAAACATTAGTTTGCTCTAGGGACTGATATTCGAGTTTACCTGCAGCAAAGGACTCTGCAAGTTTTGATAGTGGTCTTGTAAAGTATCTAAGGGAGAAAAAAATCATTGGAAGCATTATGGCTAAGCACATACCGAACGCTACGATTATAAAACGAATACTCTCTTCCTTTGTTATTGAGTATTCGATAGTGTTATGGATCAAAGTTACGGAAGCAGCCTTATTATTAAGGTTCTTGTCAAAGTAAAGAAAATACTCTTTTTTTTGTTGGTCTTTTTTTACCGCGATAATTGTGTCGCATATGTTGTCATTTTCTGTCTCTATGATCACCGAGTCGATTTTTGGATTTTGTTTTAACATATCACATTTTCTAAAAATCTCAGCATATTGACCAATTAATAAATCTTGCTTGATAGACTCGGAGAAGATCTTAAGGACTAGGTTCATTTCATTCTCAGATGATGCACTCAAAGTCCTTTTTATATTTTCAGTACTCAAGAAGACTGCCGGACCAATCGTTAGGAACGTAATCATGCAAACAGTAAGGGCGATTATATTTCTGAGTTTCATATATAACTCTAATTATAATTGGTTCAGAAGCTAATAAATCCAGTTAGATGCCGTCTGGGCTTTTATTCTTATATTATCAGCGTTGTAGAGACTGTTGTAAATTGATTTCGAAATGTAGTTCAATCATCACTTATCATAGTTAAAGGTACCTTAGGTAGACGGAGTTCGAGTGTAATTATTTCATTTATTATTGGTACTATTTGAAATCTCTATGCGACGTATACTTAGGGTCGACGTGCCCGTAATCGTCGTGTATTGCCAACCCGGAAACCCAACTTCCCGCCAATCTCTTGACATAGATTAAGCCATCTTTGCAAGCTCAATTTGC